>JARLJH010000039.1 GCA_031291305.1 Rhodoferax sp.
ATAGCAGTGAGCACAAGGATCCATCGGTGATCTTCCCAAATCACGACCCATGGAACGCGCTCATCAAAAGGAGGCGTCCGCAGGGCTCGCATCAGCCGATCTACGGAGCGGTAGTCACCCGGGATGGTGAATCCGCTGATCCTTGCTGCCTTGGCAACTTCTCCGTCTTGCGGCATGGCGAGTACCGCACCGGCAATCTGTCTTGAGATGCTCGGTGTTAGCCACGGCATGGCCGCAAGGGCCCACTGGGGATACAGGGCAGTGGACAGACTCAACGGGTAATCTGGCGTTTCATGTGGCTTAATGACCTTGAGGTCTGAAAGAGAAATCTTCCCTTCCTGCGCCATCTGTTCGATCAGGCCGCTGCGGACAAAACCCGCATCCACGCGACCCGACAGGACGGCATCAATCACCGCGTCCTGCTGAACGGTTTGAACGAGATCAAAAGCGTTCGGCTCAATGCCAGCATTGAGCAATTCGAAGGCCTGCGCCTGATAACCGCCCAGCGATTCGCGCGAACTGGCCGCGATTTTTTTGCCTTTCAAGTCGGCAATACCCCGTATCGTCTGGTTCTGCGACTTGACCACGATGACTCCACCAAAACTGGTCAATGCGTAGCCCTGTTCAGATTCAACCAGGGTTGCCAAAGGTGAGTAGAGATTCTGCTTTACGGACAAGGCAACATAGTGTGCCGGTTGAGTCAAAACAAGATCAACCCGCCGTTCTCGAACCGCTTGCTCAAGTTCCGGGTAGTCAAAGGCCTCAAGGACGACTCGATGCGTCGGAATTTGCTGAGCCAGGTAATCGGCGAAGGGTTGCCAGCGTTTCAGTGTCTCGGGTTTTGGGCGAAATGCCAAGACACCAAAACGCAGCGCGGGACGCTCCACAACATTCAGTTGCGTCAGCTCTGTGCTGGTCGCCATTGCATGGGACGCAAGAAACCAGATCAAGATGAGCAGGCTATTGCTGGCAATGAAAATACGAGACAGCAGCCATCGCATCAAAGCGATCTCCTGGAACTTTTCCGGTGATGAATATTCCTACCGAGAGACTGCACAGTCACCCCACTACGGATTCTGGCCAGTTGTCGTTCGGCCATCCCCCTCATCTCATCTCTCGCACTGGATGGCGCATCAGCCAGATGATCTTTCAAGGCCATTGACAAAAGCAATCAGGGGGTCCTCAGATCGCCCAGCCCAACCACAAGCCTCTGCAGAGTGGATTTTCCAGGTTCGGCGTCCATAGGCTGACTATACCTGTTAGAACGTTTCCCAAACATCGACAACTACAGAAAGAGGCACTGTGGACCTATCGCAGTGACACCCGGGTGTGCTCTGTGCGTCACCTCTCATTGCCTATGTCAATTCATAGGCAAACCTTTCTTAAGCCAGGTCGGCGACTCGGTCTCAGACGCAAGAAATCAGGTTTGGCGTTCGCGGTGGCAAATACTGGCTGACTTCGCAAGAACAGATCAACCGGTTGCAGAGCCCAAAACCAATGAATTCCCCGGCGACAATCCACCTCATGTTTCACATTGTCCTGGTCGAGCCCGAAATCCCACCGAACACCGGTAACGTCATCCGTCTGGCGGCCAACACCGGTTGCACGCTGCATCTGGTGGAGCCGTTGGGGTTTTCCATGGATGACAAACACATGCGCCGCGCCGGGCTGGACTACCACGAGTACGCCACCGTCAAGCGCCACGCCGACTGGGCGGCGTTTCTGGCCGAAGAAAACCCACTCATCGACCGCCTGTTCGCACTGACGACGCGCGCCACACAGAACGTGTTCGACGCACGCTTTCAGCCGGGGGACTATCTGGTGTTTGGCTCGGAAACGAAAGGCCTGAGCGACGCGGTGCGCCAGTCTTTCACGCCTGCCACCGCCATCAAGTTGCCGATGCTGGCCGGGCAACGCAGCCTGAATTTATCCAACGCCGTAGCCGTGACCGTGTTTGAGGCCTGGCGGCAAAACGGTTTTGGTTTACAAGAAAAAACCACCCATAGCCCAGATAACACCTAGGCTTATAGCTCCATAAAAGAGAGCAACATCTCCGCCTGCTACAACGATCAGCTGTTGCGACATCGGACTCACCAAGTATCCGATCCAAGGTGCGCGGCATGGAAATACTCTTATCAATTGGCGTGATGAGGTGCTAGCTGACCCGCTGCTTCTCCAGCTTGCGCGCGAGGGTTCTGCGATGCATGCCCAGACGCCGCGCCGTCTCGGAAATATTGAACCCGGTTTGGGCCAACACTTCATGGATGCGCTCCCATTCCAGGGTTTTGATGGAGGTGGCACGCTGGCTCAGCGCCACGCCAGCACAGCCTTCTCTGCTGGCAAAGGCGGCCTCAATATCGTCTGTATTGGAAGGTTTTGCCAGGTAGTGGCAGGCGCCCAGTTTGATCGCCTCAACGGCGGTGGCAATGCTGGCGAATCCGGTCAGTACCACAATGATCATCTCTGCATCGTGCCGGTGCAGGGCTTCTACGCAGGCCAGGCCCGAGGCCGCGCCATTGAGTTTGAGATCGACAACCGCGTAGTCGGGCTTGTGATCCTGCAACTGCGCCGTCACCTCGTCCAGACTGGCCGCATGGAGCACTTCGTAACCGCGCCGCCCGAAGGAGCGCCCCAAGGCACGTGCGAAGGCGGCGTCGTCTTCGACGATCAGCAATTGGCGCTCCATGCTAGGGGTTTGCATCGGGCACGATTTTAAGAGCCGACAAAGGCAAGCTCAGTCGGACGATGGCGCCCCCTTCGGGACGGTTCTGGGCCGTCAAGCTTCCGCCCAGTGTTTTGGCCACATTGATAGACAGGAACAATCCCAAGCCGCCACCCGGGCGCCCTTTGCTGGACTGGTAAGGCCTGCCCAGTGTCGCCAGCATGTGCGGCGAAAAGCCCGGCCCCTGGTCGGTGACGGTCAGGGTCAGCCGCCCGTCCACACAAAGCGCTTCCAATCCAACCCATTGCGGTGAAGCCTCCAAAGCATTGTCCAGCACATTGCAAATCATCTGCTGCAGGGTCGAGTCGCCCACGATGGCCAGCTCGACCTCGCCATGCGATGTGCAGTCAAAAACCACCACGGGGCGGCTACGACGCCAGTCCGAGACGATATGGTCCAGGAAGTCAGCCACGGTGGTTTTGACCGAGAACTCGCCACGGGTTTCACCCGCAGACTGCAGAATGTCGCTGACGATGCGTTTGCAACGCTTGACTTGCGCCTGCATTTCCACCATCTCTTGCAACAGCTCTGGGCTGTCGCGCAGCGCAGGCATGTACTGCCAATCACCCAGAATCACATCCAGCGTCGCCAAGGGCGTCCCCAGTTCGTGGGCTGCACCGGAGGCCAACAAACCCATGCGCACAATATGTTCGTGCTCCGCAGCGCTTTGCCGCAAATCAGCCAGATGCGCATCCCGCTCGCGCACATTACGGCTGATACGGGTGATCGAGGCCACCAGCAGCGTGGCGTTCAGCACAAAGCAAAGCAGCATGCCCTGAACGTAGTGGCTGCTCAGGCCCTTGTCGTGGTCCAACGGCAAATGCAGCGGTTGCGACAACATGGTCAGCCCGGCAAAACAGCTGACGGTGATGACCACCAGCATCCAGGTCCAGCGCGCTTTAAGCAGCATGGCCCCCAAAATCACTTGCAACAGGTACAGGAAGGCAAAGGGGTTGCTGCTTCCACCGCTGAGGTACAGCTGGGCTGTCAAGACGGCCACATCCACCAAGAGCGCCACAAATATCTCACGATCGGAAACCTGAGGCCGTTCCTGCCAGCGCAACTGGCTGCCAATGTTGAACGCCACCAGCAGGACCAGCATCTGCGCCATGTGTGGCAATGGCAAGGCCACGCCAAAACCCAACGTCACCACGGCGATGGTGACGATTTGCCCGACGATGGCGATCCAACGCAACTGGATCAGTTGCCGCATGTTTTTGTGTCCTACGGCATCCCCCAGCAGCAGTGGGCCGCCAGCCGCACGCTTGCGCTCAAAGATGTCTTGCATGCGTGTCGTCTTGATTCAAGTGAGGCAACTCCGAGTTATTGCGCACCCGTCGCGCGTCGCGCACCACCTTCCAGGTGGCCCCTGCCAGCAGCAACGCCAGGGTGTACCACGTCAGAGCATAGACCAGATGGTTGTTATGAAAGACCAGTACGGTCATTCCGGCAGCGGGCCACTGGGGCGTTGCCCCGGACACCGCTTGCTGTGCGGGAGCCGCATCGGCGTCCATGAAATAGGGGGCAACGCCAGACAGAGCGTGCGCTGTGGCAATCGCCGGGACATCGCGCGAGTACCAGCGGTTGCCGTTCGGGTCGTTGTGCCGCAAAAAACCACCACCCGGTTCGCTGAGGCGCAGCAGGCCGGTCACCACCACGCTGTCCGTCGAACTGGGCGCTTGTGCCAGTTGAGCATCCAGAGCGCTGCGCTGGTCGGTAGGGACGAAGCCTCGGTTGACCAGCAGAATGTGCCCGTCGTCCTCTCGCAAGGGCGTGAGCAGCCAGTAGCCGCCACCCAATTCGGTGACCGCCTGGACCCAGGTGGAGCGCCCTGCCATCCAGACACCCCGGGCACTGACATGCCGGTACTCGTAACCAGCCGCGTCAATGTGAGGCCACTGCGCAGGCCCAGGTGCGGGTGTTGCCACGGCGTGGACACGCTGCGCAATGCGCGCCATGAGATCAAGCTTCCAGCTGCGCCGCTGCAGCTGCCAGGTGCCCAGCGCGAACAGCCCCACAACCAGCGTTGCGGCCACACAGGCCAACAACACCCCGAGCAGGGGACGGCCCGACCGACTTGGCGTTGTCACGGTAAGAGAGACATGCGTCAGGGCGCTTCCTGCATGCGGTGCGCTGCCGTGCCCACGGGCATCATGTTGGTGTTCAGGTGGTACATCACCCAGATCGAACCGGAGAGCATGATGGCCAACACGGCGCCGGTAAAGATCAGCGCCAGCAGCGACCAGCCGCCCTCCACCTTGGGCCCCATGTGCAGGAAGTACACCATGTGCACCACAATCTGCACCGCAGCCAGCAACAAGATGACCGCCGCCGTGATACCCGGCGTGGGCAACACCTTGGCCATGACCAGCCAAAACGGGATGGCTGTCAGGATCACCGACAGCAAGAAGCCCTGCACGTAACCCTTGACCGTGGCGTGATAGCCACCCGGATCGTCGTGGCCTGCGTCATGGCTGGTGTGTGCGTCGGCGTGGTGATCGCTATGTGGTTGTTGGCTCATGACAGCGTTCCCATCAGATAAACAAAAGTGAACACGCCAATCCAGACCACGTCCAAAAAGTGCCAGAACATGGACAAGCAGGTCAGGCGGCGTTTGTTGGCAGGCGTGAGGCCACCGCGGCCCACTTGCACCATCAAGGTCACCAGCCACACCGTGCCGAAAGTGACGTGCAGGCCATGGGTGCCCACCAGCGTGAAAAAGGACGACAAGAAGGCACTGCGTTGTGGACCGGAACCCTCATGGATCAGGTGTGCAAACTCGGTCAGTTCCAGCGACAAAAAGCCCAGACCAAACAGGCCGGTGATGGCCAGCCAGATCAGCACATGGGTTTTCTTGCCCGCTTGCATGGCGATCATCGCCATGCCGTAGGTGATGGAAGAGAACAGCAGCAGCGCCGTATTGGTGGCCACCACGGGCAGGTCAAACAGGTCGGCGCCGGATGGCCCGGCCGCATAACTGCGGCCCAGCACGGCATAGGTGGCAAACAGCACTGCGAAAAGCAGGCAGTCGCTCATCAGATAGATCCAGAACCCGAGCAAGGTGCCTTGCTGCGGATGGTGGCTTCCGTCGTCGTAAAAGCGCGGCGCGATGCCGCCGGGGGTGAAGTTGGTGGATGCAGTCATGCGTGAATCTCCTGCGCCGCTCAAGCCAGGGCCGCAAGGGCCTGGGTGCGGGCGTTTTCTGTACGGGTCACTTGGTCAGCGGGGATGTGGAAGTCGCGCTTGTAGTTGAAGGTGTGCACGATGGCGCTCACCAACACCGCTGCAAAAGACACAGCGGCAATCAACCACATTTGCCAGATCAAGGCGAAGCCCATCACGGTGCACAGGCCAGCAATCACCACGCCAGCGGCCGTGTTCTTGGGCATGTGAATGGACTGAAAGCCGCTCACCGGGCGCTGGTGGCCACGTGATTTCATGTCGTGCCAGGCATCGTTGTCATACACGATGGGGGTGAAGGCAAAGTTGTAATCCGGCGGTGGCGAAGAGGTCGACCATTCCAGCGTGCGCGCACCCCACGGGTCGCCGCTGTGATCCCGCAACTGCTCGCGGCGCAGGAAGCTCACGACCAACTGGATCAGGAAGCAGCCAATGCCCAGGGCAATCAGCGCTGCACCAAATGCAGCGACCTGGAACCAGATTTGCAACGATGGGTCTTCAAAGTGGCTCAAGCGGCGTGTCACCCCCATCAGCCCCAGGACATACAGCGGCATGAAGGCGAAGTAAAAGCCAACAAACCAGAACCAGAACGAGCACTTGCCCCAAAAAGCATCCAGCTTGTAGCCAAAAACCTTGGGAAACCAGTAATTGATGCCGGCAAAGGCCCCGAACACCACACCACCAATGATGACATTGTGGAAGTGGGCAATCAGGAACAGACTGTTGTGCAGCACAAAGTCAGCCGGTGGCACGGCCAGCAGCACACCGGTCATGCCGCCGATCACGAAGGTGATCATGAAGCCGATGGTCCACAGCATCGGCACGTCGAACTGAATGCGGCCACGGTACATGGTGAACAGCCAGTTGAACATCTTCGCCCCGGTGGGAATCGAGATGATCATGGTGGTGATGCCAAAGAACGAGTTCACGCTGGCACCCGATCCCATGGTGAAGAAGTGGTGCAGCCACACCAGGTAAGACAGGACGGTGATCACTACCGTTGCGTAGACCATGGAGGCATAGCCAAACAGCCTTTTGCGGCTGAAGGTGGAGACCACTTCCGAGAAGATGCCGAAAACCGGCAACACCAGGATGTAAACCTCGGGGTGGCCCCAGATCCAGATCAGGTTGACGTACATCATGGCGTTGCCGCCCAAGTCAGCCGTGAAAAAGTTGGTGCCGACATAGCGGTCCAGCGACAACAACACCAGCACGCCCGTCAGCACCGGGAAAGCGGCAACGATCAGCACATTGGTGCACAGCGACGTCCAGGTAAAGACCGGCATCTTCATCATCGTCATGCCCGGTGCGCGCATCTTGAGAATGGTGGCAATCAGATTGATGCCCGACAGCGTCGTCCCCACCCCTGCCAACTGCAAGGACCAGATGTAGTAGTCCACCCCCACATCCGGACTTTGCAAGATGCCTGACAAAGGCGGGTAAGCCAGCCAGCCGGTGCGTGCGAACTCACCCACAAACAGCGAGAGCATCACCAGGATGGCGCCGCTGACGGTCATCCAGAAGCTGAAGTTGTTGAGGAAGGGAAAAGCCACGTCACGGGCACCAATTTGCAGCGGAACCACGTAATTCATGAAGCCGGTCACCAGGGGCATGGCAACAAAGAAGATCATGATCACGCCGTGCGCGGTAAAGACTTGGTCGTAATGGTGGGGTGGCAGAAAACCCAGGTTGTCACCAAACGACAGCGCCTGTTGGCCGCGCATCATCAGTGCGTCGGCAAAGCCGCGCAGCATCATGATGATGCCCAGCACGATGTACATGACACCGATCCGCTTATGGTCGATGCTGGTCACCCAGTTGCGCCAGAACGTGCCCCAGAGCTTGAAGTAAGTCACCGCCACCACGACGGCCAACCCACCGAGGGCGGCGAACACAAAAGTCCAGACAAGAATCGGCTCGTGCAATGGAATGGCCTCCCAGCTCAGGCGGCCGAGAAGGTTTTTGGTTAAATCGAGATGGTCGAACATGGTTCAGTGGCGTGTGACGTAGGGGGTTGCGGTATCAGAGCGTTCATTGAAGGCAAGGTCGTCTTTGGCAGTGCAGGACTGCGCCAGGACGTAGCGTCGGCCAGGTAGCTGCTGCGGCAGGTGGTTTCCCACCTCAAAGGTGGTCATACCCATGCCACCCAGTGAATCGATGGCCATCATCTGGCTCATGCACATCTTGCCCGGCTCCACGCAGCGGTTGACCACGGCATCAAACAACTGCGCAAGCACCTTGGAAAAGTGTTGCACCGGTGCGTTGGCACTGGGCTGCTGCAGCCGCAGGTAATCGTCGCGACCCAGCGTGCCTGCAGTGGCCTGGGTCTGCTTTACCCATTGCGTGAAATCTGCGGCAGGCATGCCCTGGAACTTGAAGTGCATGCCAGAGAACCCGGCCCCACTGTAATTGGCGGAAAAGCCGCTGTAGATGCCTGGCTTGTTGATCACGGCGTGCAGCTGGGTCTCCATGCCCGGCATGGCGTAAATCTGCCCCGCCAGGGCAGGAATGTAGAAAGAATTCATCACCGTGGAGGCCGTGATCTTGAAGCGAATCGGCACATCCACAGGCACGGCCAGCTCGTTCACGCTGGCAATGCCCAGCTCGGGATAGATGAACAGCCACTTCCAATCCAGGGCCACCACTTCCACCGTCAGTGGCTGGGTGCCGGCGGGAATGGTGCGCTCGGCATCCAGCCTCTGCAGGGGTCGGTAGGGGTCCAGCGTGTGGGTGCTGATCCAGGTCAGCAATCCCAGAGCTATGACGATCAGAAGCGGCGCGCCCCAGATCACCAGCTCCAGCGAGGTTGAATGGTCCCAATCCGGTGTGTAGGTCGCACGATTGTTGTTTTGCCGGTAGCGCCAGGCAAAGAGCAGGGTCAGCACGATCACCGGCACGATGATCAACAGCATCAGCAGCGTGGAAACAACAATCAAATGGGCTTGCTGTGATGCGATGTCACCTGAGGGGTGCATCACCACCATGTTGCACCCCCCCAAACAGGCGGTCAGGAAAAGAAGGAGCCGTCCGCGAAGACGCTGAAAAAGGATCATGGGGAAAACCTAGGGGTTCACTGAGGTCAAAAGCGGCTAATCTAACCGCTCCTATACCATTTGGCGATTGGACATATTGTCCTAGGTCAATAAATTCAAAAAATATCTGGCGGTGTATGACCGACCCGGCAAAAAGAACGGAGATGCAACATGATGACTGCCACAGCACCCCACAGCCTCAACACATACACCGCTGCCAATGTCGCCAACGAGGCACCACCCGTTGCCCCTGGAGACATCGCCATCGGCGTGATCATTGGCAGAACATCCGAATATTTTGACTTTTTTGTCTACGGCATTGCGTCCGTACTGGTATTCCCGTCCGTATTCTTTCCATTTGCAGCCCGGCTGGAAGGCATGCTTCTGGCCTTTGCACTGTTTGCTCTGGCTTTTGTGGCTCGCCCCTTCGGCACCGTCACCTTCATGGCAATCCAGCGGCGGATGGGACGTGAAGCCAAGCTGACCATCGCCCTGTTTCTTCTGGGCGCATCGACGGCCGGCATCGCCTTCTTACCCACCTATGCCCATGTGGGGCTGGCCTCCATCGTCCTGCTGGCGCTGTTTCGCATCGGCCAGGGCATCGCTCTGGGCGGCTCTTGGGACGGCTTGCCCTCGCTGCTGGCCCTGAACGCCCCGCCCGCACGGCGTGGCTGGTACGCCATGCTGGGACAACTCGGCGCTCCCATCGGATTCTTGCTGGCCGCCGGACTGTTTGCCTACCTGCTCACCGATATCAGCACGGAGGACTTTCTGGACTGGGGCTGGCGCTACCCCTTTTACGTGGCATTTGCCATCAACGTCGTGGCCTTGTTTGCCCGTCTGCGTCTGGTGTCCACACCAGAATATGCCAGACTGCTGGATGTCAACGAGTTGGAGCCCGCCAGTGTCGTCGAGGTGGTGCAGGCACAGGGCCGCAATGTGGTCATTGGTGCCTTGGCCGCTCTGGCCAGCTATGCGCTGTTTCATTTGGTCACCGTGTTCCCCTTGTCGTGGATCACCCTGCACGACGATCAATCGGCCAGCAACATCTTGTGGACGCAGATGGTGGGTGCAGCCCTGGCGATCGTCGGCATTGTGGCTTCCGGCCTGATTTCCGATCATTTCGGCAGACGCCGCACACTGGCTGCGCTGGCCATATTGATTGCGGTATTCAGCGGCGTGGCACCGACGCTTCTGGAGAATGGATGGGAGGGTCAGCGCCTTTTTATTTTGCTCGGCTTTGCGTTGCTGGGTCTGTCCTATGGCCAGGCCTCCGGTGCGGTGGCTGCCAACTTCCCGGCCAAGTACCGCTACACCGGCGCCGCCCTGACTTCAGACTTGGCCTGGCTGGCGGGTGCGGGTTTCGCACCCTTGGTGGTGCTGGGTTTGTCAGCGCACTTCGGGCTGGCTTATGTGGGTGTCTATCTGTTGTCGGGTGCACTGGGCACACTGGCGGCTTTAAGCATCAACCGTGCGCTGGAGATTCGCGACTGAGTGTTCTAGGGCCGAGCGGTCTGGTGCGTCAGGCTTGCAGGCCAGCACAGCCTGAATTTGTCGAACGCGGTGGCAGTGACGGTGTTTGAGGCGTGGCGGCAGCGTGGCTTTGGTTTATAGGGAAAATTTGCCTCTAGCCCTTATAAACAAGGGGCTAGCAGCTCTTTAATACAGAGCACCTATCCAACCAATGTCGGCAGCCAGCCATTGCAGCACTGGGATGGTGCCGGGCAATACAGGTCCAACCTTCACCGGAATTTGCTGCCAGGCAAAACTTTGCGCCTCGCGCATCTGCAGCTCGCCCGACCAGTCCAGCACCTTGCAAAAATGCAGCCGCACCAGGGCGTGCGGGTAGTCCACCAACTCGTCACGCCAGCGCTGAATCTGGCCGGTCTGGATACCAAGCTCTTCAAACAGTTCGCGCGCGAGAGCTTGCTCCACGGTTTCACCGGCCTCCAGCTTGCCGCCGGGAAATTCCCAGTAACCCGCGTAGACCTTGCCCTCTGGGCGCGAGGTCAGCAAAAAGTCGCCATTGGGTTGGATCAGCACCCCCACGGCCACATCGACCACCGGTCGGTTGGGACCACCTTCTCGTGCTTCGTGTCCATCAGCCACCAGAGGCTTGCGTGGTTCGGTCATGGCTGGGCGGCACCGGGCGCGGCCCACTGGCGACCGGCCAAGTCGCGGGCAAACTGGTAAGCAACGCGACCGCTGCGTGCACCGCGCTCCAGCGACCAGACCAGCGCCTCTGGTCGGGCGGCTTCAATCGCGCTGGCATTGACGCCAAATGCGCTAAGCCACTGCGCCACGATGGCCAGGTATTCGTCTTGACTGAAAGAGTAGAAGCTGACCCACAGGCCAAAGCGCTCGGAGAGCGAGATTTTTTCTTCCACCACCTCGCCAGGGTGCACCTCGCCGTCGGGCGTGTGGGTGTAGCTCAGGTTGTCCTTCATGTGCTCGGGCAGCAAATGGCGGCGGTTGCTGGTGGCGTAGATCAGCACATTGGGCGTGGTGGCGGCCACCGAGCCGTCCAGAATCGACTTGAGCGCCTTGTAGCCGGGCTCGCCGTCTTCAAAACTCAGGTCGTCGCAAAACACGATGAATTTCTCGGGGCGGTCGGACACCAGATCGACGATGTCGGGCAAGTCGGTGAGATCGGCCTTGTCGACTTCGATCAGCCGCAGGCCCAAATGCGCGTATTCGTTCAGGCAGGCGCGAATCAGGCTGGACTTGCCGGTGCCACGTGCGCCGGTCAGCAGCACGTTGTTGGCCAGGTCACCGCGCACAAACTGCAGGGTGTTGCGCTGAATCTTTTCTTTTTGCGGCTCGATTTCTTTCAGGTCGCTGAGCTTCATGGCACCAATGTGGCGCACCGGCTCCAGGCTGCTGCGCCCGGCGCTGCGTTTACGGTAGCGGTAGGCGCTGGACGCGGCCCAATCCGGCTGCGCCAAGGGCTGCGGCAGCACGGCTTCGATGCGCTCGATCAGCTGTTCGGCGCGTGCCAGCAGGTGGTCAAAACGTTCGCTCATGATCGGTAGTCGGCGTTGATGGTGACGTACTCGTGGCTCAGGTCGCAAGTCCAGACGGTGTCTGCCGCCGTGCCCCGGCCCAGCAGCACCCGCACGGTGATCTCGCTCTGTTTCATGACACGCTGGCCGTCTTCTTCGCGGTAGGCCGGATTGCGGCCCCCTTTGACGGCCACGTGCACATCGTCGAGGTACAGGTGGATGCCGGTCTGGTCCAGGTCGGTGATGCCTGCGTAGCCCACCGCCGCCAAAATACGGCCCAGGTTGGGATCGCTGGCGAAGAAGGCCGTCTTGACCAAGGGCGAATGCGCGATGGCGTAGGCCACCTGACGACACTCGGCCTGGGTTTGCCCATCCTCGACCTTGATTGCAATGAATTTAGTAGCGCCTTCTCCATCACGTACAATGGCTTGTGCCAGTTTTTGTGCCACACCCAGCATCGCGGCTTTGAGAGCTTGACCGGCGGGACTGGACAGCGAGTCAATCACTTTATGCGCAGCCTTGTTGGTGGCGATCACCACAAACGAGTCGTTGGTGGAGGTGTCACCATCAACTGTGACGCGGTTGAACGAACCTTCGGCCAGTTCCAGCGCCAGTTGTTTCATCAGGCTAGGCGCGACGCAGGCATCGGTGGCCATGAAACCCAGCATGGTCGCCATATTGGGTCGGATCATGCCTGCGCCCTTGCTGATGCCGGTGATGCTCACCAGCGCCCCGTCAAGCATTACCTGCGTGCCAAAGGCCTTGGGCGCGGTATCGGTAGTCATGATGGCCTCTGCCGCACGCAGCCAGTTGTCAGACTTAGCGTCAGCAATGGCGGCATCCAGACCCGCCTCGATGCGATCCACCGGCAGAGTCTCCATGATCACACCGGTGGAAAACGGCAGCACCTGCTGCGCCGTGAACCCCTGGCGGCTAGCCATCGCCACACAGGTTTGCTGGGCGCGCGCTAAGCCGTCGGCACCGGTGCCGGCATTGGCATTGCCCGTGTTAATGACCATGGCGCGAATGCCTTGGTCGCCTGCCAAATGTTCGCGGCAAATCTGCACCGGGGCGGCGCAAAAGCGGTTTTGCGTAAACACACCCGACACCGAGGCGCCCTCGTCAATCAGCACCACCGTCAAATCCTTGCGGTTGGCTTTGCGGATGCCCGCTTCGGTCACACCGATACGCACACCGGCAATGGGGAACAGTTCAGCGGGGTTGGGGGCGGGCAGGTTGACAGGCATGGTTTTCCTTTAAACATTCAAAAAAAGGGGGGCTAATAAACAAAATCGGGCGCAAGGCCCGATTTTCATGCAGTCTGCGCTGATCAGTTCAGCTTGCCATGGCACTGCTTGTATTTTTTGCCGCTGCCGCAGGGGCAAGGGTCGTTACGTCCAACGCGCGGCACAGCCTGAGGCACCGTGCGGCTGTCAACAATGGTCTCGACATCGCCGGTTTCGGTAGGGGCGCTGTAGGTGACGTTGGTGACGCGCTCGGCACGGGCTTCCAGATCAGCAGCAGCCTGCGCAGCCTCGTCATTGGATTGCACCCGCACCGTCATCAAGATTTTGGTGACTTCGTTTTTGACCGAGTCCAGCATCTGGCCAAACAGCTCAAACGCCTCGCGCTTGTACTCCTGCTTGGGCTGCTTCTGTGCATAGCCTCGCAGGTGAATACCCTGGCGCAGGTAGTCCAGGGCGCTTAAATGGTCACGCCAGTTGGTGTCGATGGTCTGCAACAACACCATGCGCTCGAACTGGGTGAAGTTCTCGTTGCCCACCAGATCGACCTTGGCAGCAAAGACCTCATTGGCATGGTTTCTGACCGTTTCCACCAAGTCATGATCGGTGATGGCGCTGGCCGCGTTGACCTGTGCTTGCAGTGGCAGGGTCAATTGCCACTCATCTTGCAATACTTTTTCAAGTTCAGCCAGGCTCCATTGCTCTTCGACCGATTCCGCAGGCACATATTGGCGCACGATGTCCTCAAAGCAGCCTTCACGCAGACCCTGGATTTGCGCAGATAAATCGGAGGCGTCCAGAATTTCGTTGCGCTGCTGGTAAATCACCTTGCGTTGGTCGTTGGACACATCGTCATACTCCAGCAACTGCTTGCGCATGTCAAAGTTACGCGCCTCGACCTTGCGCTGGGCGCTTTCGATGCTACGAGTGACGATACCAGCTTCAATGGCCTCGCCCTCGGGCATTTTCAGCCGCTCCATGATGGACTTAACGCGGTCGCCAGCAAAGATACGCATCAGCGAATCGTCCAGACTCAGGTAAAAGCGCGACGAACCCGGGTCACCCTGGCGTCCCGAGCGGCCCCGCAACTGGTTGTCAATGCGGCGAGACTCATGTCTTTCAGTGGCAATGATGCGCAGGCCGCCTAGCTGGGTCACCAGCTCGTGGTCTTGCTTCCACTGGGCGCGAACGGTCTCGATCTGTTGCTGCTTTTGCGTCGTGTCCAGCGACTCATCGGCTTCGATGGCTTCAACGAGTTTGCTGACACTGCCGCCCAGCACAATGTCTGTTCCGCGGCCAGCCATGTTGGTGGCGATGGTGATCACCTTTGGGCGACCAGCCTGCGCCACAATGTCGGCCTCGCGAGCATGCTGCTTGGCGTTGAGCACCTGATGCGGCAGTTTTTCCTTCTCCAGCAATTCTGCAATCACTTCGGAGTTTTCAATCGAGGTGGTGCCCACCAGCACAGGCTGGCCGCGCTCATAACACTCCCGAATATCCTTGATGGCTGCGTCGTATTTTTCCTGGGTAGTCTTGTATACGCGGTCAAGCTGGTCGTCGCGGCGGCTGGGCTTATTGGGAGGCATTACCACCGTTTCCAGACCGTAGATTTCCTGAAATTCATAGGCTTCGGTGTCGGCCGTGCCGGTCATGCCCGCCAGCTTGGCGTAGAGACGGAAGTAGTTCTGGAACGTGATCGACGCCATGGTCTGGTTTTCAGGCTGGATGGCCACGCCCTCTTTGGCCTCGACGGCCTGGTGCAGACCTTCGCTCCAGCGGCGCCCCGTCATCAGGCGACCGGTGAACTCATCGACGATGATCACCTCGCCACCCTGCACCACATAGTGCTGGTCGCGCAAATACAGGTGCTGTGCACGCAGCGCGGCATACAAATGGTGCATCAGGGTGATGTTGGCCGGATCGTACAGGCTGGCGCCTTCGGGCAACATGCCCAATTCAAAGAGGATGCGCTCGGCATTTTCATGACCGCGTTCGGTCAGGAAAACCTGGCGGCTCTTTTCGTCCAGGGTGAAATCGCCAGGTTTGATGATGCCCTCGCCAGTGCGGGGGTCCTCTTCACCTTCCTGCTGTTCAAGCCGCGGCACGATCAGTTTGATGCCCTGATACAGGTCAGTTTGGTCTTCCGCCTGGCCACTGATGATCAGAGGGGTTCGCGCCTCGTCGATCAGAATCGAGTCCACTTCATCCACGATGGCATAGTTCAGCCCACGCTGGACGCGATCAGCGGCCTCATAGACCATATTGTCACGCAAGTAGTCGAAACCGTACTCGTTGTTGGTGCCGTAGGTAATATCCGCCCGGTAGGCCGTCTGCTTTTCTTCGCGCTGCATATTGGGCAGGTTGATGCCCACAGTTAGACCCAGAAAGTTGTACAACTTACCCATCCACTGCGCATCACGGTTGGCGAGGTAGTCATTGACTGTGACCACGTGAACACCGTTACCGGTCAGTGCGTTCAGATACACCGGCAGAGTCGCGGTGAGAGTCTTGCCTTCACCGGTGCCCATTTCGGAGATCTTGCCTTCATGCAGCGACATGCCCCCAAGCAATTGGACATCAAAATGGCGCATCTTCATGACACGCTTGGAACCCTCGCGCACAACAGCAAAAGCCTCTGGCAACAAGCTGTCCAGAGACTCGCCTTGGCTGACACGCAGCTTGAACTCTTCAGTTTTGGCCTGCAAAGCCTCATCTGAGAGTTGCTCAAAGCCGACTTCCAAGGCGTTGATTTTGCTGACCGTGTGGCGATATTTCTTGAGCAGACGGTCATTACGACTGCCGAAAATTTTGGTAAGGAAATTGGTGGCCATGAATGCGGTGCGCAACAGATCCGCCAATCAGGGCGGACACGGGACGCAGTCCTTTATTACGATCTAACTGAAATGGAAATAAGCGCTGTTGACAGAAGCCACACCCGTGGCGACTGTCAGAAGGTGTGAGATTTTACCTTTGTACCAGATAGTCGGCCAAAAGCTTACTTATGAAGGGTTGTCGGGGCCAAAGGCGTTTGCGTTGACGGGTTTTTGACCAAAGCAGTCAATACCGCCGTTGATCCCTGCTGCCCAGCTGTCAAAAACTTCTGAGGATCCTGGGGCACACCTTGAACCCACACTTCAAAGTGGAGATGTGGCCCTGTCGAGCGTCCCGTGGTCCCAATTTCAGCGATCTTCTGCCCGCGCTTGACCAAATCGCCCTTCTTGACAAAGATCTTGGATACATGCGCATATCGCGTGATCACGTCGTTGCCGTGATCTATCTCGATCATGTTGCCGTAGTCAGGGTGATAAGTCTGAACCACCACAACGCCGCCCGCAGCAGCCAGAATGGGGGTCCCGACCGATGCCCCAAAATCCAAACCGGTGTGTAGCGCTGAGCGGCCGGTAAACGGGTCAATACGCCACCCAAATCCAGAGCCCACCTCGCTGAACGTCACCGGCTTTTGCGTCGGGATCATCATGCGCTTCATCTTGAGGTCAAAAAGTTGGGACTCCAGCGCGGACAAGGACTGGTCATGCTGCGTGACCAACTGCTCAAACCCACTCATTGCTGACTGGATTTCCTGCACGGTGAGCTCATGTGAGGCAACTAAAGGCCCTCCCATACTAATAGGCGCTTTGACAGCCGGTACCGGAATACCTGCCAGCCCAGAAACGCGAGCGCCCAAGGATTCAAGCTGTTGGACTTTGGCCTGCATTTCACCAAGCTGACGCGCCATCACGTTCAGGTTTTCCCGCAGGAAACGATCACGCTGTTCGGCATCGTCCTTGGTCACCAGCTTGACCAAACTGCCAACAACAGGCCATCCCTCACGAGCCCCTTTGAGAAACACCCAGTGGTAAAGCCCTAGTGTGGTTAACATCAGCGTGAACGCGATCACCACAACCAAAGCAACCAAGCGCAAACCAACCAAGTTAATAACGCGTGACTTTGAAAACCGGGCGTCCGTGATGATCAATTGCATCTGTTACTCCATCCAAACGCATGAACACCCGTAGTCAGCATCAGTTCACCTTGCTTCAGGCCAGCGAAAACAACCCCGGGCTGGCCAAATTAATGTCCCAGCAGAAGGAATCTCTGGCCAGGTTACGGGCTATCGAACCCCTGATCCCACCGGCTTTGCGCTCCGGTGTCAAATGCGGCCCCTTTGACGAAGGCGTTTGGTGCATCATGTTGTCCAACAATACAACCTCGGCCAAGCTACGCCAGCTTCTGCCCATTTTTGAAGAAAAGCTAAGAACCAGTGGCCTGACGGTTACTTCGATTCGACTCAAGGTGAGTCGGTAACAATAAAATTGGTGCCGATTATCGGATTCGAACTGATGACCTACCGCTTACAAGGCGGTTGCTCTACCAACTGAGCTAAATCGGCACGGGGTATAGTTTACATGAGCAGACAACAGCAAAAAACACTACTTGATACGCTTTAGGGCTGGCCGTGCGTGCACCGCTGGCTTGTGCGGCTCCGGCGCAGAGTCCGGCTTGCTGATTTTAGGAAACGCCATACCCTGCCCATTTTCGCGCGCGAAGATAGCAACCACCTGATCAACCGGCACCATGATGTCTCTGGCGACTCCAGCAAAACGTGCCTTGAAACAGATGTAGTCGTTACCGAGTTGCAAACCGGTGGTGGCAGTCAGACCTACGTTCAACACAATCTCGCCATCTTTGACGTATTCGTGCGGAACTTGGACCGAACTATCGACCGACACCGTGATGTGTGGTGTGTAGCCGTTGTCACAGCACCATTCGTGAATAGCACGTATGAGGTAAGGTCGTGTTGAAGTGGCCTCTGTATCCATCGTCTCACTCATCTGCCACTTACTTGCGCATTACTTTTTCTGATGGAGTTAGTGCCTCTATGTAGGCCGGGCGTGAAAAAATACGCTCTGCGTACTTCAGCAAGGGTGCCGCATTTTTGCTGAGTTCAATGCCATAGTAATCCAGCCGCCACAGCAATGGGGCAATCGCAACGTCCAGCATCGAGAAGCCATCCCCTAGCATGAATTTGTTTTTCAGGAACACGGGAGCAAGTTGGGTCAAACGGTCACGAATGTGAGCGCGAGCTTTTTCCAACCCCTTCTCATTGGCTTTTGCCGTACGGGATTCCAGCGTTGACACGTGCGTAAAAAGTTCTTTTTCGAAATTCAGCAGGAAGAGCCGTACACGTGCTCTGTCAACCGGGTCCCCAGGCATCAATTGCGGGTGCGGGAAACGCTCGTCAATGTATTCATTGATGATGTTGGACTCGTACAAAATCAAATCACGCTCGACCAATATCGGCACTTGGCCATAGGGATTCATGACACTGATGTCTTCGGGTTTGTTGTACAAATCAACATCTCGAATTTCAAAGTCCATGCCCTTTTCAAACAGGACAAAACGACAGCGATGCGAATAAGGGCACGTTGTGCCAGAGTAAAGCACCATCATGGTGGAGGCTCCTAAAAAAATAAAAGAGCGGGGTGCAAAAAGCATCCCCACTCTGAGTGATCGGAGCCGCGTGGTAACGCGACCCAGAACATGCGGCAGCTTACTTGATGTCTTTCCAGAAAGCCTTATTCAAACGCCAAGTGACAAAAGTAAAACCGGCCAGAAAAATCAGTACCCAGATACCGAGGTTGCGACGTGTCGTCTGAACAGGCTCACCCATCCACTGCAGGTAGTTCACCAGATCACCGACCGTCTGATCATATTGCTCAGTGGTCATTGTTCCAGGAGTCAACTGCTCAAAGCCCTTGAAGACATGAACCTTCTGGCCACCGACTTCTTCCTCTTCATAGACTGCCTTACGACTTCCTTGCAACTCCCAGAAAACATGGGGCATTCCAACATTCGGAAACACGATATTGTTCCATCCAGTCGGACTGGCGCTGTCGCGATAAAACCCACGCAAGTAGGTGTAAAGGTAATCTGCACCGGTGCCATTTGCACCCGCACGTGAACGTGCGATCACACTCAGATCAGGTGGATTGTTGCCAAACCACGCTTTACCTTCACTGGCAGAAATAGCAGATGTCATGGTGTCCCCCACCTTGGCATCAGTCTTTACCAGCTCATTTTTGATCTGATCCAGGGTAAATCCGATGTCTCGCAACCTGTTGTAGCGCATGTAGGCTGCACCATGGCAGTTCAAGCAGTAGGTAGTGAACGTCCTTGCTCCGTTTTGCAACGAAGTTTGGTCAGTGATGTGGCCGGGAGCCTTGTCCCAAGCCGGACCACCGGTATTGGCAAAAGCCGACAACGAAAGGCCTGCAGCAACCGACAAACCCAGGATGACTTTTTTGATGAAAACTGTTTTCATTGTGAGGATTCTCCGGGTCAGTGAGGCTTGTAAACAACGCGACTCGGCACAGGCTTAAAGGTCCCCATTCGGCTCCACCAAGGCATTAGCAAAAAGAAACCGAAATAGAACAACGTACCAACTTGTGAGACGCGACCACCCACCACGGAAGGAGGCAATATACCCAAATAACCAAGCACCAAGAAATCAACCACAAACACGGCATACAGATACTTGTGCCAAGTAGGGCGATAGCGGATGGATTTGGCTTCACTGTTATCCAGCCAAGGCAAGAAGAACAGGATGACAACACCGCCACCCATGGCCACCACACCCCAGAACTTGGGTTCAAGCGTGTACATCAACACCGCGATCACCACTGCACCACCTGCAATCACAGCTTTGAACAAGGCGGGCATTTTGATTTTGGTCACCGCAAATGCAGCACCAACGGCTACGGTCGCCATCAACACATACATCAATTCAGTCGTGACTGCACGCAACATCGAATAGAACGGCGTGAAGTACCAAACTGGCGCAATATGTAGCGGCGTCACGTACTGGTTAGCAGGAATGAAGTTGTTGTACTCCAAGAAGTAGCCACCCATTTCAGGTGCAAAGAAAATGATCGCAGAAAAAACGAACAAAAAGACACTGACACCAAAGATGTCATGTACAGAGTAGTAGGGATGAAAGGGAATCCCATCCAACGGAATACCATTGGCATCCTTGTTGGCTTTGATTTCCACGCCATCGGGGTTGTTGGACCCCACTTCATGCAGCGCAATGATGTGCGCAACCACCAACCCCAGCAGCACCAACGGCACAGCAATCACATGGAAACTGAAGAAGCGATTCAACGTCGCGTCACCCACCACATAATCGCCGCGAATCAGCAAAGCCAAATCAGGGCCAATGAAAGGAATCGCTGAGAACAGATTCACGATCACCTGCGCACCCCAGTAGCTCATTTGACCCCACGGTAACAGGTAGCCCATGAAAGCCTCTGCCATCAGAGCCAAGAAAATGCCACAGCCAAACAGCCAGATCAACTCGCGCGGCTTGCGATAGCTACCATACATCAGACCACGGAACATATGCAGGTAAACCATCACAAAGAAGGCCGAGGCGCCTGTGGAGTGCATATAGCGAATCAACCATCCCCAAGGCACATCACGCATGATGTACTCCACAGAGGCAAACGCCATCGCTGCATCAGGCTTGTAGTGCATCACCAGAAAGATGCCGGTGACAATCTGGATCACAAAAACCAAAAGGGAAAGCGAACCGAATATGTACCAGATATTGAAGTTCTTCGGCGCATAGTATTCACTCATGTGCTCTTTGAAGAGCTTGGACAAGGGAAACCGGTTGTCAACCCAGTTCAATGCCTTGGCCGCCATGGGCGCGTTCGGAGAGATTTCGTGAAATTCTGCCATGTCAATAATCCTCAGGCTTTCTTGTCTTCACCGATCAGCAACTTGGTGTCTGACAGGTACATGTGCGGCGGAATTTCCAGATTGGTAGGCGCGGGCTTATTCTTGAAAACGCGCGCCGACAAATCAAAGGTCGAACCATGGCAAGGGCACAGGAAACCACCACGCCAATCATCCGGCAGAGAGGGCTGCGGACCAGCCGTGAATTTATCGCTGGGCGAACAGCCCAGATGCGTACAAATGCCAATGGCCACCAAGTATTCTGGTTTGATAGAGCGCGTTTCGTTTTGCGCATACTCTGGCTGCTGGCTGCTCACCTTGGACTGAGGATCCACCAATTCCGGATCGTTTTTGGACAACTCCGCCAGCATCTCGGGGGTGCGACGCACAATCCATACCGGTTTGCCACGCCATGCGACCGTCATTTTTTCACCCGGCTTGAGGCCAGAGATGTCAGCCTCAACGGCGGCACCAGCGGCTTTGGCTCGCTCGGAAGGCGAAAAGGAGCTGACAAACGGCACCACCAATGCGGCTGTACCCAACGCACCGACAGCGCTCGACGCAATCAGCCACGTTCGCTTTTCGGCGTCAACCAAACCGTTTTTGACAACAGATTCACTCATGGGCATCCTCAAAGATAAAAACCACAACAGATCAAAGGTTGGATTGTAGCCGAGCCCTTTTTACCCAAGAACATTCTGATAAACACTGTGACATCAGCCACGCTGACTGGCTAGCATCCGCGCCACGCGCACCGCCTCAACCAAACTGGATGCGTCAGCACGCCCTGTTCCAGCCAGATCAAAGGCCGTACCATGGTCGGGGCTGGTACGCACCAACGGCAAGCCCAGGGTTACGTTTACCCCTTTGTCCACACCCAGATACTTGACGGGAATCAGGCCCTGATCGTGGTACATGGCCAGCACCACGTCAAATTCGCCGGAACGGTCTGGCGTTGAGCGCCCACGCATGAATATCGTGTCGGGTGCTTGCGGCTCGCTAGCATGGACCCCCAGCAGGCGGGCGGCGGCAATAGCTGGGGCAATGATGTCCTGCTCTTCCAAGCCAAACAGCCCGCCCTCGCCCGCGTGCGGGTTGAGTGCAGCCACACCAATACGCGGTGCCCGGCCCAACAGCGCGCTGAGCGAACGATGGGTGATCAGCAAGCTTTGCAACACATTGTCAAAAGTCACCGCCGCCAGCGCCTCGCGAAGCGACATATGAATGCTGACCAGCACCACCCGTAACTCATCGTTAGCCAGCATCATGCGCACCGGGCATTGGTCCACCTTCAAGCCCTGATGCGCTGCAGCCAAAGACTGCAACAACTCGGTGTGCCCCGGAAAAGCCGCATAAGGCGCGCCCGCCAGGGACAACGCGGCCTTGTTCAACGGTGCCGTGACCAGGGCTGCCACCTCGCCGCGCAAGGCTGCATTGGCTGCCCACACCACGCAGTCCCCCGCCATCCGGCCAGCCTGGGCGCTCAGTTGCCCAAACGGCGCAGGAGGCAGAGGCACAGCTGGTGCATCCACCTGCAACACCGGGAGACAACGCGGTGGGCAGTTCAACGCTTCACGCGCATCAGATAGCACCAGCACCGGCATGACCACACCGTCATCAGCGACAACACCGGCCGCACGCCGCAGGGTGGCCACATCACCGACGACAAAACAGCCGCGCGTTTCGAGTGGTGCTTCGCGAAACGCCTTCACGATGATTTCCGGGCCGATACCGGCTGGATCACCCTGGGTGATGGCGATAGGAGGTTTTTGGGCAAGTTCAAGCATGATGTGTTTAAGCCGGGTTATCAATGTCGATAAAAACGTGCTCCAGGCCGAACTGACTGGCAACATGGGCTGCCACCGCTGGCGCTCCGTAACGTTCGGTGGCGTGGTGGCCGCACGCCAGATAGGCGACACCGCACTCGCGGGCCAGATGCGCTTGCGGCTCGGACAACTCACCAGTGATGAAAGCGTCGGCACCTGCGGCAATGGCTGCCTCAAAATAGCTTTGTGCACCACCCGTACACCAAGCTATATTTTTTATAACTACTTGCGCTTTATTGACAAGGGCTACAGGCCGATTTAACACATAAGAAACATGATCCGCCAGATCCTGGGCAGAGGCAAAAGTCTGCCCATCAGCACGCTCACCCAGCCAACCCAGGTCCTGCTCGCCGAAGCGCGACATCCCCACCAACCCCAACTGACGGCCTAGCTGGGCGTTGTTGCCCAGCTCGGGATGCGCATCCAGTGGCAGGTGATACGCCAGCAAATTGATGTCATGCGCCAGCAACAATGCCAGGCGCTGCTTCATCCAGCCCGTGACGCAGCCACTCTGTCCGCGCCAGAACAAGCCATGGTGCACAAAGATCGTGTCGGCCTTTGCTGCAATGGCAGCCTCAATCAGAGCTCGGCTGGCGGTCACGCCAGAGACGATTTTGCGAACCTGCGCACAGCCTTCCACTTGTAGCCCGTTGGGACCGTAGTCACGAAACCGTTCGGGCTGCAGCAAGGCATCCAACGTGCTCAAAAGTTCGGTGCGGTGAATCATGAAAACCCGGATAAAAAACGTTCCAACGATGATACGCGCAGCCACCAAGCGCTATGACAGCTTGGCTGGCGGCACGTCATCAGCTACTTCCGCATCACAGTCGCAACCTGCGCCCGCCGCCACCCAGCGCCCGGCCATCGCACCCAGTGCACGAGCCAACAGCGGCGTTGCGGGTTGCAGCAGCCGTGGAAGACGCTCACCCAACACGTCACGCGGCACGGTCATCGCACCGCAACGGTACAACCCGGCCTCCGCCTGCCAAAGCAAGGCCTGGCAACGCCCATGCCGGTAGCCCGACAGCAACACACCCAGCGGGCACGGCTCCAGAAGGCAGCACACCCCACAGCCATTGCAGGGCTCACCCAGCGCCGGTTTGGCGGGCGCATGAGCAACAATAAGTATCTGTTCTGGTGGCTTGGACATTGAAATCAGACTGTAAACCTACAATTTGAGTCCATCACCCAACCAGGCTCATCCCTGAAAAGCCCATGAAACGTCTTTGGTTGTTGTTTTCTCAAGCGGTCACCGTCTTTTTGGCAGCCTACTTTGTGGTGGGCACACTCAAACCTGGATGGCTGCCACAGCGTAGCACCAGCGCTTCCGTGGCCGTGCTTGAAGCGCCCGCCCCAGCGGCCACCGCCATACCACCGGGCAGTTTCAGGCTGGCGGCGCAAAAATCATCGTCCGCAGTGGTCAGCATCAACATCAGCAAGAACGCCCGGCCCAGCCCGCACAGCAATGATCCCTGGTTCAAATTCTTTTTTGGTGATCAGCAGGACCAGGCCCAAATGGGGTTAGGTAGTGGCGTGATCGTCAGCGCGGACGGCTACATCCTGACCAACAACCACGTGGTGGAAGGCGCTGACGAGATTGAAGTTGTCCTCAATGACAGTCGACATGCCCGCGCCAAGGTGATTGGCACCGACCCCGACTCGGATCTGGCGGTTCTGAAAATCGGCCTGGACCATCTGCCAGTGATTGTTCTGGGCAACTCTAATGCGCTGGCGGTTGGAGACCAAGTGCTGGCTATCGGCAACCCGTTTGGCGTCGGGCAGACTGTCACCAGCGGCATCGTCAGCGCGCTGGGCCGCAATCAGCTGGGCATCAACACCTTTGAGAACTTCATCCAGACTGACGCTGCCATCAACCCCGGCAACTCGGGCGGTGCACTGGTCGATACCAATGGCAACCTGTTGGGTATCAACACCGCTATTTATTCGCGCTCCGGCGGCAGCATGGGCATTGGCTTTGCCATACCCGTATCCACCGCCAAAATGGTGCTGGAAGGCATTGTGAAAGACGGCAAGGTCACGCGCGGTTGGATTGGCGTGGAACCCAACGAGCTCACACCTGAGCTGGCGCAGACGTTTGGCGTGCAGGCAGAGCATGGTGTCATCATCACCGGCGTGCTGCAAAACGGGCCCGCGGCACAGGGCGGCATGAAACCAGGTGACGTCGTGGTACGCGTCGCCAATCAGGACGTTCACAACGTAGCGGAAATGCTGTCTTTGGTTGCAGCACTGAAACCAGGCGAAGCCCAGGCCTTTGAAGTGCAGCGGGCAGCGGGCACAACCACCTTGAACATTGCACCGGGCGTGCGCCCGCTACCGCAGCAACGCGTGCAATAAACCTCAGGTAGAAGAAGTTGAGGTGGCCTTTTCTTCGGGTGCCTGCGTGTGTTTGATAAACAACTGCGCCGCCCAGATGCCAACTTCATAAAGCGCCACCATCGAAATCGCCAGCGACAATTGTGATACCACGTCAGGTGGCGTCACGATCGCCGCAATGATAAAAGCCAGCACAATAAAGTAGCCACGAAACTCTTTGAGTTTGGCAATGCTGAAAATTCCCATACGAGCCAACACCACAATCACCACCGGCACCTCAAATGCCATGCCAAAAGCCAGGAACATCGACAACACAAAGCTCAGATAAGCCTCAATGTCAGGAGAAGCCGTGATGCTTTTTGGTGCAAAGCTTTGGATGAAGGTAAATACGCGTCCAAATACAAAAAAGTAACAGAACGCCACCCCGATAAAAAACAGCACTGTGCTGGATATCACCAGCGGCAACACCAGCCTTTTCTCGTGTGAGTACAGCCCAGGAGCCACAAAAGCCCATATTTGATACAACACCACCGGCAGTGCAATCAGAAACGCCGTCATCAACATCACCTGAATCGGCACCATAAAAGGCGAAATGACCGATGTGGCGATCATGGTCGAGCCTTTGGGCAAATGCGACACCAACGGCGCTGCCAGCAAGTCATACAGTTCACTGGGGCCAGGATACAACGCCAGCCCGACGGCGACCACCATCACTGCTGCCGCCGCCTTGACCAGCCGGTCGCGCAACTCGACCAGATGCTGCACAAACGGCTGCTCAGTACCGGCCAACTCGTCGTCTTTTTGGGAAGAATCTGTCATTACTTGTAGTTCGTCGGCCGATAACGCGCCACCCGGGCTGCGCCGGAGAGCGCCCGGGTACGTACACCCGTGCGGGCTTTGTACCAATTGGGCATGGCGGCCTGTTTCACACGCCAGTTTTTCTTGGGGTGACGGTATTCTGGGGCGGGTGACGAAGCATAGTCACTCAGTCCGGAAGAGGCACCGTCTGTGGCCTCGGCCCAGGATTTCTCAAAGTCGGTGGCACTGTCGTGGATCGACTGGCTGACATCCTTGGCGGCACTCTCCACGGTCTCTTTCATCCGCTTGAGCTCGTCGAGTTCCATTGAGCGACTGACCTCGGCCTTGACATCACTGACGTAACGCTGAGCCTTGCCCAGCAGGGTGCCGACGGTACGCGCCACGTGCGGCAACTTCTCGGGCCCAATGACGACCAGCGCTACGGCGCCAATAAGCGCCAACTTGGAAATGCCCAGATCAATCATGCTAACCTTGCTTCAAGCCCGTCCCGCACATCAGGATTTTTGCTTGGCTTCCACGTCAATCGTGGTTTTATCGGCTGACGTAGCTGTGCCGGTCACCTGAACAGCCGGTTTCTCATCGTCAGTCATGCCGCCTTCTTTCATGCCCTGCTTGAAACCCTTGACCGCGCCACCCAGATCCTCACCAATGTTCTTGAGCTTTTTGGTGCCAAACACCATGACAACGATCAACAAAACGATCAGCCAATGCCAAATTGAAAATGAACCCATCGTGATTCTCCTAACGAATGCTTAAATTTTAGACGGGCCAGCGCGACGTCTGCGGCGAAAGAGTGGAATTATCCCCGCAACCAAGGCCGTGGACCGCCCATGACGTGAATATGCAGGTGGTGCACCTCCTGCCCACCCTCTACACCGGTGTTACAGAGCATCCGAAAGCCCCCCTCTGGGTAAGGATTACACCCTTGCTCCTGTGCCAACCGGGGGGCCAGCACCATCATCCTGCCCATCAGCGCGGCATGTTCATCCGTCAAATGCGCCATCGACGAAATATGCACTTTGGGAATCAGCAGGAAATGCACCGGCGCCCAAGGGTGAATGTCATGAAAGGCGTAAATCTCCTCGTCTTGGTACACGAGTTTGGATGGAATCTGGCCCGCCACAATTTTGCAAAACAGGCAATTCGGATCATGGTCAACAACGTGCTCGGTCATGCGGGGTTCTCCATCGGCAAACCTTTGTTCAACCGCACCATGCCGCTGACGATGCGGTACAAAAACCAGATTGAAATTGCCAGCCAAGCCAACCAGCCAGGCAGCAAAAACAGCAGCCACAATGGCGCTGTCACCAGATACAGCACCCCGGCAATGATGACGGTACGAATGCGCCAGCGAAAGTGCGAGGCATGCCAGGTACCTACCGCGTCACCACGTTTCACCAAGTCAATCACCAGCGCCACCAACAGCAACACCGGACCCATCTGCGCGCCAGGAATCAGCGCCGCCACCGCCACAATCAAATGCAGGATGTAGCTCACCGTACCCCAGGCATTGAGCCCGTTGAGGGTTTGCGGGTCTAGCTGGCGCGATTCAGCGGCGGTGGAAGTGTGCGTGGTGAAGTTTTGCGTCATGACGCCCCCCCCTGATGCTCACTTTCACGCGCGATGACCTTGCGCAGAGCCTTTTCCTCAATGCCGCTGATCCCCGCGCGGCGATCAAGTTCGGCAACCACATCGGCAGGCGTCAGACCGTAATGTGCCAGCGCAATCATGCTGTGAAACCACAGATCAGCCACCTCATAGACGATTTTGGCCTTGTCGCCACCATGGTCAGCATCCTTGGCGGCCATCACCACCTCAGTAGCTTCTTCACCGATTTTTTTCAGGAAGGCATCCGGCCCCTTGTGCAACAGGCGCGCCACATAGCTGGATTGCGGGTCGCCACCGCGCGTCGGCAGACGGCTTTCAATCACAGCAGCCAGGGCCGCCAGGGAGTCATTCAACGGCGTTGCAACATTCATGGTGATCATTTGTAAATGGTTTGCGGATCTTTCAATACCGGGTCAGATGCGTGCCAAACCCCGTCTTTCAAGACACTGAAAAAACAACTGTGTCGCCCGGTATGGCAGGCAATACCTGGCGTGTGGCCGGTTTGCGTGACCTTGAGCAGCACGACATCGGCATCGCAGTCGATGCGCATCTCGTGCACCGTCTGCACATGGCCGGACTCTTCGCCCTTGAACCACAGCTTGTTGCGTGAGCGGCTGAAATACACCGCCCGGCCCAATTCAGCGGTTTTTTGCAAGGCCTCACGGTTCATCCAGGCGAACATCAACACGTCGCCACTACTTTGCTCCTGTGCAATCACCGGCACCAAGCCTTGCGCGTCCCATTTGATGGCATCGAGATAGTTCATGGACGAATTGTCCTTGATTGGAGAAATTTCATATTTGATAGCATCTATCCTTTATTGGATAAGGGTAAGAGGCTATTTTTACCTACAAGCGAACCGGGATGCCACGCTCGGCCATGCGCGCCTTGGCCTGCGCTACGGTGAATTCGCCATAGTGAAAGATGCTGGCGGCCAGCACAGCGTCGGCACCGCCGAGCTGGATACCGTCGGCCAGATGATCGAGCGTGCCCACACCGCCCGAGGCAATCACCGGCACGCTCACGGCATCGCTGACGGCACGTGTCAGCGCCAGATCAAAACCCGCTTTGGTGCCATCGCGGTCCATGCTGGTCAGCAAAATCTCACCAGCGCCCAACTCGGCCATCTTGGTGGCCCAGGCCACGGCATCCAGGCCGGTGTTTTTGCGACCACCATGGCTGTACACGTCCCAACCTTCGCCCCGATCCAGCACGTCATGGCCAGTTCGACGCTTGGCATCAATGGCCACCACGATGCACTGCGCGCCATATTTGCGCGAAGCGTCCTGGATGACCTGCGGGTTGGCAATGGCCGCCGAGTTGAAGCTGGTCTTGTCGGCACCGGCGTTGAGCAGGCGGCGCACGTCTTCCACCGTGCGCACGCCACCGCCGACGGTCAGTGGAATAAACACCTGACTGGCCACGGCTTCGATGATGTGAAGAATCAAATCGCGGCCATCGCTGGTGGCGGTGATGTCCAGAAAGGTCAGCTCGTCGGCGCCCTGATCGTTGTAACGCGCGGCAATTTCCACCGGGTCGCCGGCGTCACGCAGCTCAACAAAATTGACGCCTTTGACGACGCGACCGCCGGTGACGTCCAGGCAGGGAATGATTCGTTTAGCGAGCATGGCAATCCATCCAATTTTTAAAAAGAGTTAGCGCTTGGGCCATTCCCAGAAAGGAACATCACAGTCCATGATGTTGGCCACCTGCGTCTGTCCCAGTTCCTTTTTCAACACCAGGGACTGTAGGGCTATATTTTCTGCCGCGCTTTCAATGGCGGCAATCAAACGCGGCGCATGGGTAATCACCATAATTTGCGAGCACTTCGCCGCTTTGGTGATCAGCCGCCCCAGAGCGGGTAATAGATCCGGATGCAAACTCGTTTCGGGCTCATTCAGAATCATCAGCGATGGCGGGCGTGGTGTGAGCAGGGCCGCCGTCCACAACAGGAACCGCAACGTACCATCCGATAGTTCAGCCGCTCGCAGCGGGCGCAACATGCCGGGTTGCTGCAAGCACAGCTCATTGCGCGTGCCTTGGATGTCTATCCGCACCAAAGAACCTGGGAAGGCATCATCCACGGCGTCTTGCAAAGCTTGTTCGTCGCCAATTTCCAGAATAGTCTGCAGAGCCGAGGCGACGTCGTACCCATCGGCGCTCATAACGGGCGTACGTGTCACCAACTGGGCATGCCGCGCCGGTGCCTGCGCATCGCAGCGAAAATGGTCATAAAAGCGCCAGGAGCGCAGTTGCTCGCGCAGCGAGAGCATTTCTGGTGCTTGCTGCGGGTCCGCGAATTCAGAGAGCATACTGGCCCACTCTGGAATCAGGCGCTCCACGGTCACCCATTTTTTGCCCTGCTGCAAGCGCAATTGGGCATTGCGGCGCTCCACAAGGGTGCAGGAGGGACGCCGGTGCGGCCCGTACCAGATGTACTCGGATTTGACCTGGGGGTCATGGGAAAAGGCACTGGGCGGAACGGGTGGCGGCAGTCCCAGGTCGATGGCGTAGCCAAAACCATCCTCGTCGCTGCAGGCAATACCGAGCTGCAACGCCACCGGACCATTGCGCACAGACCCTTGCACCGACACATCACCCCGCACCATGCCCTTGGAGATATCGGCAGGCCCAGCCCACAGTGAAGAAGCAAAACCGCCTTCGCGCACAAATGCGGAGTTGACCCCGCCACGTGCAATCTCAGCCAGCAGTCCCATCGCTCGGTAGACGCTCGACTTGCCGCTGCCGTTAGGGCCTGTGACGATATTGAGTTGTGACAGTGGCAGGACCAGGCTGCGCAAGGACCGGTAATTAGCTATGGCAAGAGTCGACAGCACAAAACCGGAAAATTGGGACTAACCGTTCAACGCATCAGCCAGCGTCTGCGCGGCTTCGAAGTCGAGCGCGCCGCTGTAAATGGCACGACCACAGATGACACCTTCCACGCCCTCGTCTTCCACGTTACACAGTGCTTCGATGTCGGCGATGCCCGACAGCCCACCCGAGGCAATCACAGGAATGGTCAGCGCCTGTGCCAGCCGCACGGTGGCTTCCACATTGATGCCACTGAGCATGCCATCGCGGCCGATGTCGGTGTAGATGATGGATTCGACGCCAAAGTCTTCAAATTTCTTCCCCATGTCAATGACGTCATGGCGGGTGAGCTTGCTCCAGCCATCGGTGGCCACTTTACCGTCTTTGGCGTCCAGGCCAACGATGATGTGACCACCAAAAGCGGTGCAGGCATCCTGCAAAAAGCCCGGGTTGCGCACTGCGGCCGTACCGATGATCACGTAGCGCAGCCCGGCATCCAGATAGCGTTCGATGGTGTCGAGGTCGCGGATGCCGCCGCCCAGCTGCACATCTACCTCACTACCCACATCCTTGAGGATCTTTCGGATGGCGGCTTCATTTTTCGGATGCCCGGCAAACGCCCCGTTCAGATCGACCAGATGTAGACGACGAGCGCCCTTGTCCACCCAGCTGCGTGCCATCACCGATGGCTCCTCACTGAAGGTGGTCGAAAGTGCCATATCGCCTTGTTGCAGTCGCACGCAATGGCCATCTTTGAGATCAATTGCAGGAATTAAAAGCATGATGCTTCGAGTTGGAGGGTGGAAAAAACGGGTGGAAACCGATGATCAGGAAAAAAACTGTGCTGATTCAGGCCCAGCGCCATGCGCTGGCATTACAAGTGATCGGTGACATGACGCGTGTCAGATGAAGCTGAATCAGGGATTCCAGTGGAGAAAGTTGCGGTACAGAGCCAAGCCATGCTCGGCGCTTTTCTCGGGGTGAAACTGTGTCGCAAAAATATTATCACGTGCAATGGCCGAACTGAAGCGCTGACCATAGTCTGTCTCGCCCACGCTGTGGCGCGTATCAGACGGTTTGGCGTAAAAACTGTGCACAAAGTAGAAATAGCTACCGTCGGGCACACCGTCCCAGATCGGATGTGGCGCACCGCCATGGCTGTTTTGGTAGACCTGATTCCAGCCCATTTGCGGCACTTTGTAGCGGCTGCCGTCGGGCTGCAACTGCCCGACCAGGTCAAACTTGACGACCTCACCGTGAATCTGCCCCAGGCAAGGCGTGCCTTGTCCGTCGTCGCCAGCATGGCCTTCATGGCTGTGATCGAGCAGCATCTGCATACCGACGCACACCCCCATGACAGGCTTATTGGCCAGCGCGTGCATCACGGCGGGGTACATGCCGGAGTCATGCAGCTCACGCATGCAGTCGCGGATGGCGCCTTGGCCTGGCAGCACCACGCGATCAGCGGCCATGACTTCTTCGGGGCGCTGCGTCCAGACCACCTCGACAGACACACCACGGGCAGCGGCGATGACTGCATTGGTAACTGAGCGCAGGTTGCCCATGCCGTAATCCACCACTGCCACCGTCTTTTTGGAACTGCCGTTAACTACAACATTCATAGCTACTTATGTAGATTTCTATAGGGCTAGAGGCCGATTTTAATGATAAACCTAGAGACTTCCCTTGGTCGACGGAATGCTGCCCAGCGCACGCGGGTCAAACTCCAGCGCCATGCGCAGCGCGCGGGCAAAGGCCTTGAACACGGACTCACACTGATGGTGCGCGTTTTCACCCTTCAGGTTGTCAATGTGCACGGTGACAAACGCGTGGTTGACAAAGCCCTGAAAAAACTCGTGCACCAGCTGACTGTCAAAGTTACCGATCATGGCCGCCTTGAATGACACGTCCATCACCAGACCGGGGCGGCCCGAGAAATCAACCACCACACGGCTCAGGGCCTCGTCCAGCGGCACATAGGCATGACCATAACGACGAATGCCCTTTTTGTTGCCCATGGCTTTGTACACCGCCTGCCCCAAGGTGATGCCGACGTCCTCCACGGTATGGTGGCCGTCGATGTGCAGGTCGCCTTCGGCATCGATGTCGAGATCAATCAACCCGTGGCGGGCGATCTGGTCCAGCATGTGGTCAAAAAAGCCGATGCCGGTGTGCAGGCGCGACACGCCAGTGCCGTCCAGATTGACGCGCACCGACACCTGCGTCTCGGCGGTGTTGCGGGCCAGCTCGGCGATGCGGGGAGCGCAGGTGGCTGGCGCCTCGGTGCGCTCGGTGAGCGGATAGTTTTTCATAGCGATGCCTCCAGGGCTGTCAACATGTGGCGGTTTTCAGGCGCGGTGCCCACTGTCAGGCGCAGGCAATTGTTCAAAAGTGGGTGCATTTTAGAAACGTTCTTGATCAGCACTCCACGCGCCTTCATGCCGTCAAAGGTTCGGGCGGCATCAGGCACGCGCAGCAGGATCATGTTGGCCTCGCTGGGGAACACCCGAATGCATGGCAACCGGCTCAACGCTGACAGAAGAAGAGCGCGCTGCCCACGTATTTCCTTGGCTTGAAGCTCAAAAACCTCTTGATGTTCGAGCGCGAATAAAGCAGCTTCGCAGTTCAACACACTCACGTTGTAGGGCGGTCGCACCTTGTCCAGCTGGGCGATCAAGGCTTGCGGCCCCAACAGATACCCCAGGCGAACGCCAGCCAGACCAAATTTGCTGAGCGTGCGCAGCAGCAGTACATGGCTATGGCGCGTCAGATGATCGGCATAACTTTTGGCGGCAAAAGGCTGGTAGGCCTCGTCGATCACCACCAAACCGCCGTGTTGGCCTGCCGCTGCGATGACTGCCTCCATGGCCGCGTCATCCCACAGATTGGCGCTCGGGTTGTTCGGGTAGGCCAGGTAGGTGATGGCGGGTTGGTGCTGGGCGATGGCCGCGAGCATGGCGGGCACATCGAGTTCAAAATCTGCCGTCAGAGGCACGCCCACATAGTCCAGACCCTGCAGTTGGGCACTCATGCCATACATGACAAAACCCGGCTCGGGCGCCAGCACACAGGCCTTTTTCAGGTCGTTGGTCGCAGAGGGCGGCACCGCGCAGGCCAGCGCCAGCAGGCTGATGAGTTCGTCCGAGCCATTGCCCAGCATCAGCGCATAGCCTTCTGGCAGCGCAGCGTGACGTTTCAAAGCATGGATCAAATCGTTGATGCGCACGCCGGGGTAGCGGTTCAGCGCGACGGCCCCCAGGCGCTGGCCCAGCTCAGCTTGTAGCTCCAGCGACAGGCGATGCGGGTTCTCCATGGCATCGAGCTTGATCATGCCGGTGGCGTCTTGAACCATGTAAGCGTGCATGGCTTGCACGTCGGGGCGAATACGGGAAAGCGGCGAACGGTCTGAATCTGGCATCGTCATGAAAAGGTGTTGCAACAAGGATGGTGCGCCAAGGCGCTGAGGCTCAGTGTAAAGGCCCGCGTGACACGATTGAGGATCGCTGGCCTGCAAATAGCTCACACGTTGTCACATCGACTCGGAGGCAACCGCTTTCAGCACACCACACTGCAACGCATCCAGCACCCAGCGCAGAGCCGCGTCCAGATGCGCCAGCGCGGCCTCACCAGGCGGCTGCCCCAGCTCAAACGCCTCGCCGCGAATCGCCAATTGCATGCACGGTGGCGGCATCTCTCCCTGCAAATCCTGGTACACCTGCATCAGCGCCTGCGGCGACAGCGCGTGGGTGGTGAAGCTGGCGTCCTGCACGGCGTGCAGTTCAGTCACTTCAAACGGTGGCGGGCAGCTCAGGCTGGCATCAACAAACAGCACCTGCTGTCGGCCCACCATGTCCAGCGCGTGTTCGATCTGCAACTGGTAGTCATCCAGAAACTCGACCTGAGTGTGCAACGGGAGAGGCAAGCTGGCTTGCAGCCGCTGCAGAAACAGTGGCCCCAGCGCGTCGTCGCCGCGGCTCAGGTTGCCCCAGCCCAGAATCAGCAGCGGCGCGCTCATGCATTCAGCCCGTTCGGGACCATGTTTACTACAAATAATAAAGCTATCATCCCTTTAAACATAAGGGCTAGAAGGCTAAAAGGCTTATAAAATTCCAAAGATCAAATGTGGGTTATTTCACCCAATGATGATCGCTGCAGCTGGTCGAGTTGAGTGCCGTCTGCCGCCAGCAGCGTCACTTCCAGCGGCATCTGGCCCAGCGCGTGGGTGGCACAAGACAGGCAGGGGTCATAGGCGCGAATGGCGACTTCGATGTGGTTGAGCATGCCCTCGGTCAGCTCATGACCGTCCAGATAATTCCGCGCCACGGATCGCACGGCCTCGTTCATGGCCTGGTTGTTGTGGGTGGTGGAGACGATCAGGTTGCAGCGCGTGACCAGATCGTCGTCCCCCACGTCATAGTCGTGGATAAGAGTGCCGCGCGGTGCCTCGATGATGCCGATACCGCTGCGCTGACGTGTGCCATGGGTGAGCAGATCACCGCTGAGCAAGGCCGGGTCCTGCAGCAGTTCACCAATAACCTCCACGCAGTGCAGCATCTCGATCATGCGCGCCCAGTGGTAGGCCAGCGAAGCATGCACCAGTTCGCCATGACCCCAGGCCACAAAGACCTGCCGCTCGATCTCGGCGCGCTCGCTGGGGATGAAGTCACAGTTTTGCACCCGCGCCAGCGGCCCCACGCGGTACCAGCCCAGCTCTTTACCCAGGCTGCGCAGATGCGGAAACTTCATGTAGCTCCAGGGGCGCACCTCTTCTTCAATCAGATCCAAGTAGCGCTGATCCTCGACACCGTCAAACAGGATTTTCCCGGCGGCATCGCGCACGCGCAGCACACCATCGTAAAAATCCAGCGCCCCGTCGGCACGCACCAGCGACATCAGATTCGACTGAAAACTGCCAAACGCGTTGTACAGCGCCGGGTTTTGCGCATGCAAGGCTTTGACGATGTCGACCGCGTCCTGCGCCCACTGCAGCATCTGCGGCAGGTCGCGCAGCAAAGTGTCGCGCTCTTCCACGGTCACCAGTTTGTTGATGCCGCCGGGCACCGCGCCGGTGCCGTGAATCCGTTTGCCCGCCGTGATGCGAATCACCTCCTGGCCATACTTACGCAGCAAAATGCCTTTTTTCGCAATGTCGGGATGCGCCTGGGCCACACCAACAATGTTGCGCTGCGCCACGTCGGAATCAAAGCCAAACAACAGGTCGGGCGACGACAGGTGAAAGAAGTGCAGCGCGTGCGACTGCATGAGCTGCCCGTAGTGCATCAGGCGGCGCACGGCATTGGCGCTGGCACTCACGGGGGTGGCTCCGATGACGCGGTCGAACGCTTTGGCGGCGGCCAGATGGTGCGATACCGGGCAGATGCCGCACAGGCGCTGCACCATCACCGGCACCTCCCAATAGGGGCGGCCTTCGATGAATTTCTCGAAGCCACGGAACTCCACAATGTGCAGGCGCGCCTGCTGGATGCGGTTGTGCTCGTCCAGCAGCAGCGTCACCTTGCCGTGGCCCTCGACGCGCGACACCGGGTCAATCGCGACACGTCTGAGGCCTTCGGGGTGGGCGGCGGTTTCAAGTGCAAAAGTCATGATGGCGACTCAGTCATAGTGGATCAGCCCGGGCTCAGGCTCTGGCGAGCGCCCAGCCAACAGATCGCTCAAAAACGACCAGATGACGTCCGCACTGGGCGGACAACCGGGCAAAAAGTAGTCCACATGCACCACCTCGTGAATCGGGTGCACCTGGTTCAGTGGCAGCGGCAGCTCGGGGTCGTTGGGCACCTGGCTGCCCTGGATGGTGCCCTTGTGGCTGCCATACACATCGCGCAGCATCTGGCCGACATCGCGCTGGTTGCGCTGCGCTGGCAGGCCGCCATTGATGGCGCAGGCACCCACCGCCACCAGAGTTTTGCAGTGCGCCCGAAATTCGCGCAGCACCTGCACGTTTTCGGCGTTGCACAGGCCACCTTCGATCAGGCCGATATCACAGCGGCCAATGGTCTTGATATCGGTCAGCGGCGAGCGGTCAAACTCCACCAGCTCCAGCAACGCCAGAAGGCGCTCGTCAACATCCAGAAACGACATGTGACAGCCAAAACAGCCTGCCAGCGACACCGTGGCCAGCTTGAACTTGCGCTTGGGGTGAGGAACACGAGGATGGACCAGCACTTGGCTCATAACGCGCCCTCCTCGCTTTGTGACACCGGCTTCAGATCAAAGCGCCGCTGCCCGATGGGCACGGCAAAACCCCGGCGCTTGGGCAGCAAGGCCCCCACCGGGCAAACGCTGGCGGCGTGGTCGGTGGCGGCTATCGTGCTGTCACCCAGCAAACCCGTGGGACTGTTGACCACCAGATGCGTTTCAATGCCGTGGCCCGCGACGGCAAACACGTCCTTGCCGTCCAGCTCATGGCTGACGCGTACGCACAACTCGCACAGGATGCAGCGGTTGAGGTCCAGCAGCAAATCCGGATGACTGGCATCGACCGGGCGGCGCGGGTAAAACTCTTCAAAGTGCGGGTCGGTCATGCCGGCCTCATAGGCGGTGGCTTGCAGGCGGCAATTGCCACTTTTTTCGCACGATGGGCAAAAGTGGTTGCCTTCGACAAACAGCATTTGCAGCAAAGTGCGTCGCTGCGCGTTGAGCTCTTCGGTGTTGCTCTCGACAATTTGCCCGGTGCTGGCCATGACGGTGCAAGCCGCACCCATGCGGCCATTGACCTTGACGGTGCACAGCCGACACGAGCCGTGGGCGTGCAGGCCCTCATGCCAGCACAAATGCGGGATGTAGCCGCCAGCGCGGATCACGGCCTGCATGATGGTGTCGCCCGGACCAAATTCGATCTCCTGGTCGTCCAGCGTGAAAGTGCCCGGGCTCAGGGCGTCGATGCGGTGGCTGCTCATAACAAGGTTTCCAGGTGCGCACCCGCATCGTCGCGGGCGGTAGCCAGCCGGGCCTGCGACAGCTCGGCGTCCAGATCAAAACCCGGCACAAAATGCAACGATTTCAGGTGCCTTTCATACGCCGGGCGAAACTTGGCGATGGTGTCGCGTAGCGGGTTGCAAGCCGCAGCACCCAGACCGCAATGGGTGGCACCGTGCATGAGTTTGTCCAGCTCATGCAGCTCGTCAATATCTTGACTGGAACCATGGCCGCGCTGCAGCTTGTCCAGCCGACGCACCACTAGCTCGCTGCCCACCCGGCAGGGTGTACAGAAGCCGCAACTCTCGTGCGCAAAGAAGTGGGCAAAGTTGCGCGCCACCTCAAACATGTCGCGCGAACGGTCAAACACCATGAAGGCACCGGCCGTGGGCACGTCTTCAAAACCCACGCGCCGCCCGAACTCAGAGGCCGACAGGCAGACGCCCGAGGGTCCACCCACCTGTACCGCCTGGGTGTCCTTGGCACCGCAGTCTTCCAGAATGCGGCCGATGCGGGTACCGAACGGGTATTCGTAGATGCCGGGGCGCTCGCAGTCGCCAGACACCGAGTGGATTTTGGTACCCGTGGACTGCGCTGTGCCAATGCCCGACCACCAAACGCCACCATTGAGCGCAATGTGGGTGGCCGCGCAAAACGTCTCCACGTTGTTGACCGTGGTCGGCTGGCCCAGGTAACCGCGCTCCACCGGAAACGGCGGGCGAATGCGCGGCGTGCCGCGTTTGCCCTCCAGCGACTCGATCAGCGCCGACTCTTCGCCGCAGACATAAGCACCGGCCCCCACGTGAATGCTGATGTCAAAGTCAAAACCTGCCTTGCCCAAAATGGCCTGGCCCAACAGGTTTTGCGCGCGCCGACGTTCCAGCACCGCGTTCAGATGACTCAGCAGGTAGGTGTATTCACCACGCAGGTAAATGAAGCCCTGGCGCGCGCCCACCACCAACGCGCCAATCGTCATGCCTTCGATGACCGCATCCGCACAACGGGTGAGCAACACCCGGTCCTTGAAAGTGCCAGGTTCGCCTTCGTCCGCGTTACAGACCACGTAGTGCGTCTGGCCCGGCGCGTTGCGGCAAAGTTGCCATTTGGTGCCGGTGGCGTAGCCCGCGCCACCACGCCCACGCAATTTGGCACGCTTGATCTCGTCCAGAACGGCCAATGGCCCACGCGCCACGGCGGAAGCCAACGCCTGACCGGGCTCGGGTTGGGCTCCCAGCTTGACGTCAGTAAGCCAAATGTGGTCTTCCACCCGCGACCAGTCGGCAGGCCATTGATTGACCGGCACCTGCTGCTCAATCAGCTCGGCCAGATGCTTCACGCGGTTCGGGGTCAGCCGGGTCACCACCTGCTGGTGGTTGACCAGCAAGGCCGGCCCCTGATCACACAGCCCGGTGCACGATGTGGTGGCCACGCTGACCCGGCCATCAGAGCGTGTCTGCCTAGGTGCGACTTTGAGCAAATGGCACAGGTGGCGCAGCATTTCTTCGCTGCCCAGCATGCGGTCGGTGATGTTGTCGCTGAACAAAATGCGGTAGCTGCCCACCGGCTGCATGTGAAAAAACCGGTAGAAACCGGCCACACCTTCGACATGCGCCAGCGTCAGACTCAGTGCTTGAGCGATCTGCGCCAGGTTCTGCCGGGGCAGCCAGCCATGCAGGGCCTGCAGCTCGCGCAGCATTTGCACCAGGGCGTGCGGATCAGCGTTGTGGCGCGCTAGCAAGGCCTCGATATCGGCGGATGGCAACGCTGGAACAGGGTTGGCGGAATTCATGGCTGGATGACCTCTGAGCGTATCGGCAATGAAACTTCTGAGCTCTGCGCAGATGGTCAGGTGTACCACGTCGAGGGCCAGAAAGTCAACTATTTTTATGCGTAAAAACCGCTTGTAGCCCTTTATTTATCTGCACTAACAGTTATATATTTGATAGCACCCGCGGCAAGCACCGCCAGAGAATCAGATACTTTACAGAGTTTCTAAGCGCCTTGGATCGGATCAAAAGCACGCTGAGCCCAACCCGCGAGGCAGGCCCACTGGGCAGCTTCCTCATACTGGAGTACCAGAAATCGTCAGCCGCCCAGTGGGCCTGCCTCGCTAGCGAGTGTGGCAAATCAACAGCTTGTCGTCTGCCAGCAGCACTGACCAAGCAGCCACCAACCTACTTCAGCCGCATCTCAGCCGCCCGTGCATGGGCTTGCAAGCCCTCACCATGCGCCAGTACCGAGGCGATCTGACCCAGCGTTTGGGCACCGGCTTCGCTGACCTCAATCAGGCTGCTGCGCTTTTGAAAGTCGTACACGCCCAGCGGTGAGCTGAAGCGCGCCGTGCCGCTGGTGGGCAGCACGTGGTTGGGGCCGGCGCAGTAGTCGCCTAGGCTTTCGCTGGTGAACGAGCCCAAAAAGATGGCCCCGGCGTGTTTCAGCAAGGGCTCCCAGCGATGCGGGTTGCGGCTGGAGACTTCCAAATGCTCCGGGGCGATGCGGTTGGCAATCTCACAAGCCTCTTCCATGCTGCGCGTCAGGATCAGCGCACCGCGGTCGTTGAGCGACTTGGCGATGATTGCACGGCGCGGCATCTCGGGCAGCAGCTTGTTGATGCTGGCCTGCACCTGTTCCAGGTACGCCGCATCCGGGCACAGCAAAATGCTTTGCGCCAGCTCGTCGTGTTCGGCCTGGCTGAACAAATCCATCGCCACCCAGTCAGCAGGTGTCGTGCCATCGGCCAGCACCAGAATCTCGCTCGGCCCAGCGATCATGTCGATGCCGACCACGCCAAACACGCGCTTTTTAGCGCTGGCCACATAGGCGTTGCCAGGGCCGGTGATCTTGTCCACCTTGGGCACCGTGGCGGTGCCGTAGGCCAGCGCGGCCACCGCTTGCGCGCCGCCAATGGTGAAAGCACGGGTTACACCGGCCACGTAGGCAGCGGCCAGCACCAGCGCATTTTTCTCACCCTTGGGCGTGGGGACAACCATGATGATTTCCCCAACACCGGCTACATGCGCGGGGATGGCATTCATCAGCACGCTTGACGGATACGCCGCCTTGCCGCCAGGCACGTAAATGCCCACGCGGTCCAGTGGGGTGACCTTCTGACCCAAGAGCGTGCCGTCTTCGTCGCGGTAACTCCAGCTTTCGCCACTGGCCTTCTTTTGCGCTACGTGGTAGCTGCGCACACGCTTGGCAGCAGATTCCAAGGCACTGCGCTGAACTTCTGGCAACCCCTCAAACGCGGCTTTCAGCTCAGCCTGGGTCAGTTCCAGCTCGGCCATGGCACTGGCGCTCAAACCGTCAAACCGCGCGGTGTAGTCCAGCACGGCGGCATCACCGCGCTGCTGCACATCCGCCAGGATGTCGGCCACGCGCTGCTCAATGCCCGCATCGGTGTCAGCCGACCAATGCAGGCGGGCCTTGAATTCAGCATCAAATGTGCTGCTGGCGGTTGATAAACGTGCGGGAGTAGCTATGAAATTCATTGTGATTGGCTTCAGGTTTTCTCAAGTTTAGCGGGCCAGCGGCGAGAACAATGGCATCTGCGGTGAATCAGTGCCTCCAGAAAAAATTTTTGCTACATAATAGATAGTTATGTACACCCTATCCATAAGGGCTAAAGGCACTAACCACACAGAACCTGCCAAAAGTTCGTGCGAAACCAAGCGGGCGAAAGTCATACTGTCTTCCAAAATGCTTGCCTGAAGCCCAAGCCCCTGGTTCGCCTGTATGTCGTTATCCCGCCACATTGCCAGGAGACGCGTGCGATCTCACAGATTACACCTGAAATCGATCAAAATACGCCCCCAGCATCGATCTTGATGCGCGCCGCTTGACACGCCAAGCCTGTCTCTTCCACAAGTGTCCCACGTCAGAAAATGTCTTTCCAGGTTCGATCAGACGACAACAACTACAGCAGAAAGGCTTTGGCGTTCATATCGCTCAACGCATTGGTGTGGTGGCTCCTGTTCTCCTTGGGCCGCTCCAGTCTGGATACCTATGGCGATATGGCTGAGGCGTACTCCTGGGGTATTTCCTGGCAATGGGGATACGACAAGCACCCGCCACTCTCAGGATGGATGGCTGCCGCCTGGTTTGAACTCTTTCCAGCCAGTGATTGGGCCTACTACCTGCTCGCCATGATCAACCAGGCCATTGCTTTCTGGTTCATCTTTCTGGCTGGCAAGCGCTGGCTCACACCGGCCCAGGCGCTTTTGGCCGTCATGCTGACGAGTTTGGTTCCGCTGTTCGGGCCGGACACGGGGTTCAAATTCAATGCCAACTCGGCCATGTTGCCCTGGGTAGCTATTTTTTCCTGGAGTTTGCTGGCAGCATTGCAAACTGGCGCCAAGCGCTATGTTTTCGTCGCAGGGATAGCCGCTGGCGCGGCCTGCCTGGTCAAGTATTGGGCGCCGCTGATGCTCTCCTCAATCACTTTGGGGACGATTCTGATCGTCTTTCAATCCAAAACACTGACCTGGCGACCGACACTGGGTCGGCTTTTAGCGGTGTCAGGGCTGACGATGTTGGTGTTCTTTCCCCACTTCTCCTGGGCCGTGACGCACCATTGGCCGGGACTGCGCTATGCCCACGCGGCACACAATTTTGTAGCCGGAACATCAAGCGCTGCAAGCCTATTGGACTTGCTGACCGATATCAGTTTGGTCGCCTTGCTGCCAACATTGGCATGGGGTGCCAGCATTCTCTACATCCGAACCACCTTTGGCAGACACGCCGCTGAGGTGACGACTCAGTCTCCTGCGGATGTACCACCGCGTCCATCCTGGTTTCTTGGCTTGCCTATCTTTGTTTTTGCAACGCTGCTTACCATTGAGAGTGCACATCTGGCTGGAGTTACGGTCGCCAGCAAATGGTTGATACCCGCATGGCTTTTCTTTGCATGGTCGCTCTGTACTGTTACACCACAAACGCGCAATGCACAGCGTTTGATTCGGCCATTGGGTTGGATCATTGGCCTGTACTGGTTGGGGTTGTTTGGCTATGTCGCGTACATCAATCCGTCGCTTGAATTGAACCGGGATGTCAGCAATGAGCGTCATGTCGTCGCCGACGAAGTGACCCAGGTGTTTCATCGCAAGTTCGGGCAACCCCTGCGGTTCATCGCTGGCAATGACGCCTTGTCGTTCAGCGCGGCCTTTTACTCAACAGATCATCCGGTGGCGGTGGCCGATCTGGACTTTACCCGAACCACTTGGGTCGACGAGGCCAGTGTGCGCAAGGCCGGCGTAGCCGTCCTGTGTGACGCCAGTCACCCGGAGTGCATCAAGACAACGGTCGATTTGCTGGGATCACCTCAGCTCCGTTCTGAATGGAAGGGTTTGGCCGACGATGGCAAGTCGACCTCCGTGGTTGAATTGTTCTACGCTCCACGGTCCATGGCTCATAACAGATACCGCCCATCCCATCGACCTATCTGATGGCAGCTATTGCCAACCGTCAAACGCCCATCACCGCACAGCCGACTCAAACGCATCAATGATGTGCCGCATCGGAGCTTGCTTGAGTTTGAGCGCAGCTTGGTTGACGACCAGACGCGAGCTGATGTCCATGATGTGTTCCACCTCGACCAAGTGATTCGCTTTGAGTGTGTTGCCGGTGGACACCAAATCGACAATCGCATCGGCCATGCCAACCAGCGGGGCAAGTTCCATGCTGCCGTAGAGCTTGATCAAGTCCACATGCACGCCTTTGCTGGCGAAAAACTCGCGTGAGATCGCCACGTATTTGGTAGCTACCGTCAGGCGCGAGCCCTTTTTGACGGCCGTTTTGTAATCAAAATCCGAACGCACCGCCACGCTGATGCGGCACTTGGCGATTTGCAAGTCCAGCGGCTGATACAAGCCCTGGCTGCCGTGCTCCAGCAAGGTGTCTTTGCCGGTGATACCCATGTCAGCGCCGCCGTACTGCACATAGGTCGGCACGTCGGTGGCGCGCACCACCAGCACGCGCACGTCAGGTTGATTGGTGGTCAAAATGAGTTTGCGGGACTTCTCGGGGTCCTCCAACACCTCAATCCCCGCCGCTTTGAGCAAGGGGATGGTTTCTTCAAAGATGCGTCCCTTGGACAATGCAATAGTGATCATTTTGGCCTCTAGCCCTTATAAAACCTGCACAAGCAGCTATAAACACAATAGCATTTGAAAGCTGTCGCCATTGACTGTTACTTCACCCGTTCAATATCGGCCCCCAAACCACGCAGCTTTTCTTCCATCTGGTCATAACCGCGGTCCAGGTGGTAGATGCGATCCACCAGGGTTTCACCCTTCGCCACCAAACCGGCAATCACCAGGCTGGCCGAGGCACGCAAATCCGTGGCCATCACCGTCGCGCCAGAGAGTTGCGGCACACCACCCACCAGCGCGATCTTGCCGTCGATCTGGATGTTGGCACCCAAGCGGACCAGTTCGTTGACGTGCATGAAGCGATTTTCGAAAATCGTTTCGGTGACTTTGGCCGTGCCTTGGGCGACACAATTCAGCGCCATAAACTGCGCTTGCATGTCGGTGGGGAAGCCGGGGTATTCGGTGGTACGGAAACTCTGAGCTTTCAGGCCCGCTGCGCCACCAGACTGCACGCGGATGCCATCGTCAACGGCGGTCACCGTCACGCCCGCTTCGCGCAGTTTTTCCACAACGGCTTCCAGATGGTCGATGCGGGCATGGCGCGCCAGCACATCGCCGCCTGCGGCTGCCACGGCGCACAAGAAGGTGCCAGCTTCAATACGGTCAGCAACCACCTGGTGGGTGCAACCATACAGCTTTTCCACCCCCTGAATACGGATGCGACTGGTGCCGTGGCCTTCAATCTGTGCGCCCATCTGGATCAACATCTCGGCCAAGTCGGGAATCTCGGGCTCTTGCGCGGCGTTTTCCAGAATGGTTTCACCCTCGGCCAGGCAGGCAGCCATCAGGAAGTTCTCGGTGCCGGTCACGGTAACCATGTCGGTGGTGATGCGGGCACCTTTCAAGCGGGTACGGCCTTCAGGCAACTTGGCCACCATGTAGCCGTGCTCGACCACAATCTCGGCCCCCATGGCGGTCAGCCCCTTGATGTGCTGGTCCACCGGGCGCGAACCAATCGCGCAGCCACCGGGCAGCGACACCTTGGCATAACCAAAACGAGCCAGCAAGGGCCCCAGGGCCAGCACCGAGGCGCGCATGGTTTTCACCAACTCATACGGTGCTTCGGGGCGAATCGGGTCGGCGGCATGAAAACGCATGCCGCCACGCTCGCCAAAGGTTTCAGAGCTGACGCCCATGTGGCCCAGCAAGGTACGCATGGTGGCCACGTCCTTCAAGCGCGGCACGTTGTGCAGCGTGACAGGTTCCGCCGTCAACAGACAGGCACACAACTCCGGCAAGGCGGCGTTTTTAGCGCCAGAAATGGTGACCTCACCCTGCAGCGGACGACCGCCACGAATCAGAAGTTTGTCCATGGCATCAGGCGTTGAGCGCCGCCCACTCAGCAGGTGAGGCGGCTTTGATGGACAAGGCGTGAACCTCGTCAGTTTTCATTTTGTCGCCCAGCGTGGCGTACACCCGCTGGTGACGTTGGATGGCACGTTTGCCTTCGAATTCGGTGGAGACGATGGTGGCATTCCAATGGCGGCCATCACCATCGACTTCAAGATATTCGCAGGACATGCCTGCAGCAATCAGGGCTTTGAGTTGGTCAGCGGTCATAAAAAAACCTCTAGAAAATGATCAGGAACGAATGCGATAGCCAATGCGCAGCAGATGCAACGCGGCCAGGCTCACCAACAGCATGGTGCTGCTGACAACGCCAAGGCTAAGCCAGGGCGACACGTCACTCACACCAAAAAAGCCGTAGCGAAACCCGTCAATCATGTAGAAAAACGGGTTGAAGTGACTCACCGTCTGCCAGACAGGTGGCAGTGAGTGGATGGAGTAAAACACGCCACTTAAAAAAGTCATGGGCATGACGATGAAGTTCTGGAACGCGGCAAGTTGTTCAAACTTTTCAGAATGCAGACCGGCAATCAGGCCCAATGCGCCCATCAGGGTGGCCCCCATCAGGGCAAAGGCAGCAATCCACAGCGGTGCCACGAACGACAAATCAGTAAAGAAAAATGCCACGGCAAACACGCCCAACGCCACTACCAAGCCGCGAAAAATCGCCGCACCGACATAGGCCACAAACCAGTTCCAGTATGACAGCGGCGTCAACAGCAAAAACACCAGGTTGCCCATGACCTTGCTGGCGATCAGCGATGATGAACTGTTGGCAAAAGCGTTTTGCAGCAAGCTCATCATGGCCAGACCGGGTACCAGAAACGCGGTATAGCTGACACCATAGACCTTGACATGCGACTCCAACGCGTGGCCAAAGATCAGCATATACAGCATGGCGGTTAGCACCGGACCACCCACGGTTTGGCCAACCACACGCCAAAAACGCATGACTTCCTTGTAAAACAACATTTGCCAGCCGGTCATGCGCTCACCTTTTGTGCGGACGGGGCCGGATTGGCGTGCTGCTTCATCACTTGCAAAAAGACATCCTCCAGATCAGCGCGACGGATTTCAATGTCGAGTGCTGTCAGGCCAGCCTGACGCACAGCGGCCAGATAGTTTTCAATGGCCAGCGCATCCACCGCAGGGAACTGCACCACGCGACCCGTGACACGCGCACCAAGCTTCAAGGACGCGGGCAGCTCACTATCAATCTTGAACTGCAACACATTACCGGAGGCAGCCTTGAGCAAGGCACTGGTGCTGTCCAGTGCGACAACACGGCCATTTTTCAGCATGGCAATACGGCCACACAGCGCCTCAGCCTCTTCCAGATAATGGGTGGTCAGCAGCACGGTACTGCCCTGTTGATTGAGCTTGGAAATGAACGCCCACAAGGTTTGACGCAGTTCCACATCAACGCCTGCGGTGGGTTCATCGAGCACGATGACCGGTGGTTTGTGCACCAGCGCCAAGGCCACCAGCACACGGCGTTTCATCCCGCCGGACAAGGCTCGCATGTTGACGTTGGCCTTGTCGGCAAGGCCCAGGCTCTCCAACAGTTCATCAATCCAGGCGTCGTTATGTTTCACCCCAAAGTAGCCAGACTGGAAACGCAAGGCTTCGCGCACATTGAAAAACGGATCGAACACCAGCTCCTGCGGCACCACGCCAAGCTTGCGTCGTGCGCCAGCGTAGTCGGTTTGCACATCGCTACCCAGCACCGATACATGGCCGGAAGTGGCCCGGGCCAAGCCAGCCAGGATGGTGATCAGGGTGGTTTTACCGGCACCATTGGGGCCGAGCAGGCCAAAAAATTCACCGGGCTCGATCGTCAGACTGACGTTGTCCAGCGCCAGGAAAGTGCCGCCCTGCGGGCCATTGGGAGAAGGATAGGCTTTGGAGACAGACTGGAAGGAGATCGCGGGCATGGGGCCGTTATTTTACGGGGCTGCCCACCTGGGCGGGCAGCAACTCCGAAATGCCGTACAAACCGGCCAAGTCCGACAAGCGCTGCGGCAAACCAACGGTGATAAAAGTTTTGTGCAACGTCAAGGCTTGGCGGCGCAGTGCCAACAACACGGCCAGGGCGGCTGAGTCAAAACGGCTCAGCGCCTGGGCATCTACCACCACTTGCTCGGGTTGTGCGCCCAGCGTCGCGCTCAGATCACGCAGACAGGCCATGGCCGTGGTTTGCGTGAGGGTCTGCGGCAGTTTCAGCACGGATCAGCCCTTGGCGGACTTGGTATCGCCCACTGCGTTGGCCTTGTTACGCTCGGAAAGCGTGGCGATCAGACCATCGATGCCCTTGGCGTTGATTTCCTGCGAGAACTGGCTGCGGTAGGTATCCACCAGCCACACGCCCAGAACGTTGAGGTTATAGATCTTCCAGCCTGCGCCCTCACCCGGCGTTTTTTCCAGGCGATAGTCCAGTTGAACCGGATCACCACGGCCCTTGATCAGGGTGCGCACAATGACATCTTTGTCCTCGGGCGAAGAGCGCATGGGCTTGAGGCTGAATGTCAGGTTTTTGGCTTGACTCATGGCACCGGAGTAGGTGCGCACCAGCAAGGTTTTGAATTCGGCCTGTAGCCGGGTGCGTTGCTCGGGCGTGGCTTGGCGCCAACCCGGGCCCACGGCAGAAGACGTCATGCGCTGGAAGTCTAGGAAGGGCATGATTTTCTGGTCCATCACTTCCATGATGCGGCCGACATCCCCGGCCTGTACAGCCTTGTCTGCCTGAATGATGTCAAGGGCCTCCTGGGTCAGCCGTCCAATCAAAGCATCAGGCGCCTCCTCTGCGGCCCAGGCAGCATTCAAGCGCAAACCCAGGGCAGCAGCACCCAACAATGGCAAGCCATGCAGCAAAAAACGTCGTTTCATGGTTATTTCCTTCAAGATATTCACTGTGCAGTATTGTCGTTTGCGGGCGCTGGATCTGCCTGATCCGGCGGATTGCCGTCATACACCGCGTTGCGCCTGCGCTGCAGGAATGCATCGCGGGTAAAGGTATAGGGGTCCAGTGCGACCTCATCAAGCATCCTGGTGGCATCGAGCAAATATGCACGCTTGTTGACCAAATTCAAGACCGTCAACGAATTGCGCGTCGGTACGTCGTTGAGATGCGACGCCGCGTTGCCGTACATATCCACCGGCAACGCGGCTGTGTCGCGTACCGTAGAAGGACCAAGCAACGGCAACACCAGGTAAGGCCCAGAACCCATACCCCAATAGCCCAGCGTTTGCCCAAAATCTTCGGTGTGGCGCTCGATACGCATCTCGGTGGCGATGTCCAGCAAGCCGCCCAGACCAAACGCCGTATTCACGCCAAAGCGCACGATGCTGTTGCCAGCGCCCTCGCCCTTGAGTTGCAGCGTGTTGTTGACAAACGACCACAGGTCTTGCAGATTATTGAAAAAATTGGTGACCCCGGTGCGCACCGGGGAAGGCAGGACATCGCGGTAGGCTGTGGCTACGGGCCTGACCACCGCGCGATCCACAGCATCATTGAAACCATACACCCCGCGATTGAATGGCTCCAGCGGGTCACGCGGGTTGGCATTGGGTCCCGTGGCACAGGCGGTAAGCATCCATACGGCAGCACATACGCAAAGTGGTGACGTGATGCGGTTCCATCCCTGATTCATTTTTTTTGGCTTCATGACTTGCTTAGCTAATCGCTCTTGGTTCGGTTCTACTGACTGGTTTTGGCTGCTGCTGGTTCAGCTGCCTTGCTGTATAAAAACTGGCTGATCAGGTTTTCCAGAACGACAGCGGACTGGGTACTAGAGATGACATCGCCCTTGGCAAGGTTTTTATCGTCTGCACCTGGTTCGATACCCAGATACTGATCCCCCAACAGTCCACTGGTCAGAATTTTCAGCGAACTGTCTTTGGGGAAAACGTAACGATCTTCGAGCGCCAGCGTCACTCTGGCTTGAAAACTTTTGTCATCAAACGCGATGTCTTCCACGCGCCCCACCACAACCCCGGCGCTCTTGACTGCGGCCTTGGGCTTAAGGCCGCCAATGTTGTCGAACTTGGCCGTCACAGCGTAGGTCTTTTGAAAATTCAGACTCAGCAAATTGGCCGACTGAAGCGCCAGAAACAAGATCGCTAGCCCGCCCAGCAGCACAAACAGGCCAACCCAGACATCATTTTTGGAGCGTTGCATTCAAACCCTTTCTAATCAGTTGAGGACAGAGCGTGCGCCCTTCGGTCGGGCGCACTGTGTGTCGCTTTGGCATATCCAACATAGTCTCAAACTGTAAACATCATGGCTGTCAGGATAAAGTCCAGCCCCAATACTGTCAGAGATGCCATCACCACCGTACGGGTGGTGGCTTTGGCAACGCCTTCGGGGGTGGCTTGTGCGTTGTAGCCCTGAAGCAGTGCGATGAAAGTTACCGCCACGCCAAACACAAAGCTCTTCACCACGCCATTGCCCAGATCCTGAAATATATCCACGCCACCCTGGATCTGGCTCCAGAAAGCGCCACCATCCACGCCTATCATTAGCACACCCACCACCCAGCCGCCGATCACACCAGCTGCGCTGAACATGGCCGCCAACAGCGGCATCGTGATCACCCCCGCCCAAAAACGTGGTGCCAACACCCGCTCAATCGGGTCAACCGCCATCATTTCCATCACACTGATCTGCTCGCCGGCCTTCATCAGACCGATCTCCGCCGTCAGTGACGTTCCTGCGCGCCCCGCAAACAACAGTGCGGACACCACCGGTCCGAGTTCGCGCAGCAGGCTCAATGTCACCATCAAACCCAGCGACTCTGCTGAGCCATAACGTTTCAAAACGTAATAACCCTGCAGACCAAATACAAACCCGACAAACAATCCCGCCACCGTGATGATCGGCAAGGAATAGTTGCCCAAGAAGTGAATCTGGTCGCGCATCAGCACGTTACGTTTGATCGCGTACCGCACGGTCGCCAGCAGGCGACCAAACAGACGCGCCGCGTACCCCATGGCATCAAAATGTCGGCGCACGGCAAAACCGATGTCTTTGGGCTGGTACCAGCTCATGACACCACCTCGGCACCAAAATCCTGTGCCACTGTAGGGCCAGGGTAGTGAAAGTGCACCGGGCCATCGGGTAAGGCGTGAACATATTGGTACACCAGCGGATCGGTGCTGTGTCGCACCTCATCGGGGGTGCCCTGTGTAGCGATTTTGCCGTTGGCCAAAATGATCACATGATCAGCAATGGCAAAGGTTTGCTCAAGATCGTGCGAGACAAAAATGCTCGTCAGACCCATCGCATCGTTCAACTGGCGTATCAGCCGCGCAGCGGTACCCAGCGAAATCGGGTCCAGCCCGGCAAACGGTTCGTCGTACATCACCAGCTCAGGGTCCAGAGCGATGGCGCGCGCCATGGCCACGCGTCGGGCCATGCCTCCCGACAAATCGCTGGGCATCAGGTCACGTGCACCTCGCAGGCCAACGGCATTGAGTTTCATTAGAACGATGTCTCGGATCAAGGCATCCGACAAGTCGGTGTGCTCGCGCAGCGGAAAGGCCACGTTCTCGAACACGTTCAGGTCGACAAACAGCGCCCCAAACTGAAACAACATGCCCATGCGACGCCGCATTTTGTACAACTCAGGCTGCGTCATGGGTGTGACGTCCTGACCATCAAACAGTACTTGACCCTGTTGCGCGCGAATCTGTCCGCCAATCAGGCGCAGGATGGTGGTTTTGCCACCGCCTGAGGCGCCCATCAACGCTGTCACCTTGCCACGCGGGATGGCGAGGGAAATGCCGTCCAAGATCATGCGCTCACCATAGCCGAAGCTCAGGTGACGCATTTCAACCAGTGAATGTGAAGAATGGGTGGGCATAAATGAGTTGTGCTCGGGTAAACCCGAAGCGGCGATCATAAAGGAAGCCGCTGCTTTCCCACCCACACAGCGATCTAAAGGCCCACGCTTAACGAGGCAAGTCACTAAACCCCATCAAAAACTCATCCACCGCACGTGCCGCCTGACGGCCTTCGCGGATTGCCCACACCACCAGGCTCTGGCCGCGACGCATGTCACCCGCAGCAAACACTTTGGGTACATTGGTGGCATATCCACCCATCAATTCTGTGTTGGCCTTGGCATTGCCACGTGCGTCTTTGTCAATACCAAACGCATCCAATACCGTGGCCACTGGATTGACGAAACCCATGGCCAGCAAGACCAAATCGGCCTGGTAGGTTTTCTCGGAGCCCGGGATTTCCACCATCTTGCCGTCTTTGAATTCGATGCGCACGGTCTTCAAACCAGTGAGCTTGCCCTTCTCGCCAATGAATTCTTTGGTGGAAATGGCGAACTCACGCACGCAACCTTCGTCATGGCTGGAACTGGTGCGCAGCTTCATGGGCCAGTAAGGCCAGGTCATGGGCCGGTTTTCTTGCACGGGTGGTTGCGGCATGACTTCAAACTGGGTCACGCTGACCGCGCCATGACGGTTGCTGGTGCCCACGCAGTCGCTTCCGGTGTCACCGCCGCCGATGACGACCACATGCTTGCCATCAGCTCGCAGTTGGTGCTTGAGCTTGTCGCCAGCATTGACCTTGTTTTGCTGCGGCAAAAACTCCATGGCGAAATGGATGCCGTCCAGATCACGCCCCGGCACCGACAAATCGCGCGACTGCTCAGAGCCACCTGTGAGAAGGATCGCATCAAATTCCGCTCGCAATTGCTCTGCAGAAACCGTTTCCTTGGACCAATTGGTGACCTTGCTGCCTTTGGGCATGGCGCCGACCAGCACGCTGGTACGAATGATGACGCCTTCTGCCTTGAGTTGATCAGCACGCCGATCAATATGCGACTTTTCCATCTTGAAGTCAGGAATGCCGTAACGCAGCAAGCCACCGATCCGGTCATTTTTCTCGAACAGGGTGACATCGTGACCCGCGCGCGCCAACTGTTGTGCGGCAGCCATACCGGCCGGACCAGAGCCCACCACCGCCACTTTTTTACCTGTCTTGTGCAAGGCAGGTTGCGGTTTGACCCAGCCTTCGGCCCAGGCACGGTCGATGATGGCGTGCTCGATGGATTTGATGCCGACCGCATCCTCGTTCACATTCAGTGTGCACGCTGCTTCACAGGGTGCCGGGCAGATGCGCCCGGTGAACTCGGGAAAGTTGTTGGTGCTGTGCAGCACGTCAATGGCGTTTTGCCAATCACCCTGATAGACCAGATCGTTGAAATCCGGAATGATGTTGTTAACCGGGCAGCCATTGTTGCAAAACGGCGTACCGCAGTCCATGCAGCGCGCGGCTTGTGTCTTGGCCTGAGTGTCGTCCAGGCCAACCACAAATTCCTTGTAGTTCTTCAGTCGCTCTGGTACGGGTTTGTAGCCCTCCTCGATGCGCTCGTATTCCATGAAACCGGTAACTTTTCCCATGATCTTTTCCTGCTACGTTGTCTGGTTCTAGGCCTTGACTGCTTCTTTTTTATGAGCTGCTTGCGCAAGCTCAGCAAGGGCTTGCGCCGATTTTTTTGCATGCATTTCACCCAGAGCACGTTTGTACTCATTGGGGAATACCTTGACAAATTTCTGGCGGCTGACTTCCCAGTTGTCCAACAACTCGCGCGCGCGCTTGCTGCCGGTCCAGCGGTTATGGTCTTCCAGCAACTTCCTGAGCTGGACTTCATCGGCCAGGCCCCGGTGCCAGAGCTTTTCGTTGACGCTGAGCTTCTGTTCGGCTGCGGTCAGCACCTTCTCCATCGCCACCATCGCCGTATTGCAGCGTTTGGCGAATTGGCCGTCTTCGTCGTACACATAAGCGATGCCGCCACTCATGCCTGCGGCAAAGTTACGCCCGGTCTTGCCCAGCACAGCCACGGTACCGCCCGTCATGTACTCGCAACCGTGATCACCCGTACCTTCCACCACCGCTGTGGCACCTGACAAGCGCACAGCAAAGCGCTCACCGGCCACACCGCTGAAATAGGCTTCACCACTGGTGGCACCAAACATCACGGTGTTGCCAACGATGGTGTTTTTGGTGGCCTCGCCACGGAAATCAATGCTTGGTCGAACCACCACGCGACCGCCACTGAGGCCTTTGCCGGTGTAATCGTTGGCGTCGCCGATCAGGTAAAGCGTGATGCCACGACACAGGAATGCGCCAAATGACTGGCCACCTGTACCTTCAAGCTGGATACGGATGGAGTCATCCGGCAGGCCCTCAGGGTGGACTCGCGTGACAGCGCCCGACAGCATGGCCCCCACAGAGCGGTTGACGTTGCGTGCCACCTCGATGAACTGCACACGCTCCCCCTTGTCAATGGCCAGTCGGGACTTGGCGATGAGCACGTTATCCAGCGCTTTCTCCAGACCGTGTTCCTGGTTTTCAATGTGAAACTTAGGAACGTCCGCCGCTACATTAGGCATAGCAAACAATCGGCTGAAATCCAGGCCGCTGGCCTTCCAATGCTGAAGACCCGAACGCATGTCGAGCAAATCGGCGCGACCAATCAGGTCGTCAAACTTGCGGATACCCAGTTGTGCCATGATCTGACGCGCTTCTTCAGCAATGAAGAAGAAATAGTTCACCACATGCTCGGGTTTACCCGAAAACTTCTGCCGCAGCACCGGGTCTTGTGTCGCCACGCCCACCGGGCAGGTGTTGAGATGGCACTTGCGCATCATGATGCAACCTTCCACCACCAACGGTGCGGTGGCGAAGCCAAACTCGTCTGCGCCCAGCAACGCGCCAATGACCACGTCGCGGCCTGTTTTCATCTGTCCGTCGGCCTGCACACGAATACGGCTACGCAGGCGGTTCAACACCAGCGTTTGCTGGGTTTCGGCCAGCCCGATTTCCCAGGGACTACCGCAATGCTTGATGGACGACCAGGGCGAGGCACCCGTGCCACCATCGTGTCCAGCAATCACCACATGGTCCGCCTTGCACTTGGCCACACCGGCAGCAATCGTGCCGACACCAATCTCGGACACCAGCTTGACGGAAATCGAGCTTTGTGGTGCCACGTTTTTCAGGTCGTGAATCAACTGCGCCAGATCTTCAATCGAGTAGATGTCGTGGTGCGGCGGCGGCGAAATCAGGCCCACACCGGGCACCGAGTAGCGCAGCTTGCCGATGTAGTCCGACACCTTACCCCCAGGCAATTGACCGCCCTCTCCCGGCTTGGCGCCCTGGGCCATCTTGATCTGAATCTGGTCCGAGCTGGTCAGGTATTCGGCGGTGACGCCAAAACGCCCAGAGGCGACCTGCTTGATGCGGCTGCGCAAGGAATCCCCGTCTTGTAACGGCATGTCTACCTCAACCACATCGGCACCAATCACGCTCTTCAGCGTGTCGCCGAGTTTGATCGGGATGCCTTTGAGTTCATTGCGGTAACGCGCCGGGTCTTCGCCACCCTCGCCCGTATTGCTCTTGCCGCCGATGCGGTTCATGGCCACGGCCAGCGTGGCGTGCGCCTCGGTTGAAATCGAACCCAGCGACATAGCGCCGGTGGCAAAGCGCTTGACGATTTCTTTGGCGCTTTCGACCTCGTCAATCGGAATCGCCTTGGCTGGATCGATCTTGAACTCGAACAGGCCGCGCAGCGTCATGTGGCGCTTGCTCTGGTCGTTGACGATTTCTGCGTATTCCTTGTAAGTGTTCCAGTTGTTGGCGCGGGTGCTGTGTTGCAGCTTGGCAATCGCGTCAGGCGTCCACATGTGCTCTTCGCCACGGGTTCGCCAGGCGTATTCGCCTCCAGCGTCAAGCCGGTTGGCCAACACTGGCGCCGAACCGTATGCCGCGTTGTGGCGTCGAATCGCTTCTTCGGCAATCCCGAAAACGCTGATACCTTCGACCCGGCTAGGCGTGCCGGTAAAGTACTTCTCCACAACGGCGCTGGACAGACCAATCGCCTCAAACAGCTGTGCGCCGCAGTAGCTCATGTAGGTGGACACGCCCATCTTGGACATGATCTTGGACAAGCCCTTGCCCACCGCCTTGACGTAGTTGTAGATGGCTTTGTCCGCGTTCAGCTCGCCAGGCAAGTCTTTGCAGATACTTGCCAGGGTTTCCATTGCCAGATAGGGGTGAACCGCCTCAGCACCGTAACCTGCCAGCACACCGAAATGATGCACCTCGCGGGCTGAGCCGGTTTCCACCACCAAACCAGCCATGGTCCGCAAGCCCTCACGCACCAGATGCTGATGAATGGCAGACAGGGCCAGCACGGCTGGTATGGCCACCTGGGCGGCAGTCATGCCGCGGTCACTGATGATCAGAATGTTGTGACCACCCTTGATGGCATCCACGGCTTCGGCGCACAGCGACGCGAGCTTGGCCTCAACACCTTCGCGACCCCAGGCCAGCGGGTAGGTGATGTCCAGCGTGTAGCTGCGGAATTTGCCCTGTGTGTGCTTAGCGATGTCGCGCAACTTGGCCATGTCGGCAAAATCCAACACCGGCTGGCTCACTTCGAGGCGCAGCGGCGGGTTGACCTGATTGATGTCCAGCAGGTTGGGTTTGGGGCCGATGAAAGACACCAGACTCATCACAATGGCCTCGCGGATCGGGTCGATCGGCGGATTGGTCACCTGGGCAAACAACTGCTTGAAATAGTTGTACAGCGGCTTGTTGCGATCCGACAGCACCGCCAGCGGACTGTCGTTCCCCATCGAACCAATGGCTTCCTCACCGCTGGCGGCCATGGGCGCTATCAGGAACTTGATGTCTTCCTGAGTGAAGCCAAAGGCTTGCTGACGGTCCAACAGTGTGCCTTCAGATTCGGCGGCATTGGCGGGCTCACCCCCTCCAGCCACATCACTGAGGCGAATGCGCAGGTTCTCAATCCATTGCTTGTACGGTTTGGCGTTGGCCAGGCTGGCTTTGAGTTCATCGTCGTCCACCATGCGCCCTTGCTCCAGGTCGATCATGAACATCTTGCCGGGCTGCAGGCGCCACTTGCGAACGATTTTGTTTTCCGGAAATGGCAGCACGCCGGACTCGGAAGCCATGACGACCAGATCATCGTCGGTGATGCAGTAACGCGAGGGCCGCAAACCGTTGCGATCCAGCGTAGCGCCAATCTGGCGACCATCGGTGAACACAATGCTGGCCGGACCATCCCACGGCTCCAGCATGGCGGCATGGTATTCGTAGAACGCGCGGCGACGCTCGTCCATCATGGTGTGCTGCTCCCACGGCTCGGGGATCATCATCATCACCGCCTGGCTGATGGGGTAGCCTGCCATGGTCAGCAGCTCCAGGCAGTTGTCAAAAGTCGCTGTATCGGACTGGCTGGCAAAACTGATGGGGTAAAGCTTTTTCAGGTCATCGCCAAGCACGGGCGAGGACATCACGCCTTCGCGTGCCTTCATCCAGTTGTAGTTGCCCTTGACAGTGTTGATTTCACCGTTGTGCGCCACATAGCGGTAAGGGTGTGCCAGTGGCCATTCGGGGAAAGTGTTGGTTGAGAATCGCTGGTGCACCAAACCCAGAGCAGAGACGCAACGTGGATCGCGCAAATCCAGGTAGTAGGTGCCGACTTGATCCGCCAGCAACAAGCCCTTGTAAATGACGGTGCGGCTGCTCATGCTGGGCACGTAGTATTCTTTGCTGTGCTTGAGCTTGAGCGCTTGAATATGGGCGCTGGCGGTCTTGCGAATCACATACAGCTTGCGTTCCAACGCATCCTGCACGATCACATCGTTGCCGCGGCCAATAAATATCTGACGCAGGATAGGTTCTTTCTTGCGAACATTGGGCGACATCGGCATGTCGCGGTCCACCGGCACATCACGCCAGCCCAGCAACACTTGGCCTTCTGCCTTGACAGCACGTTCCAGCTCCTGGCAGCAAGCCAGTCGCGAGGCATGTTCCTTGGGGAGAAACACCATGCCCACGCCATATTCGCCAGGTGGCGGCAAGGTCACACCTTGGGCGGCCATCTCTTCGCGATATAAGGTATCAGGCAGCTGGATCAAAATGCCCGCGCCGTCGCCCATCAGCTTGTCAGCACCAACCGCACCCCGGTGATCGAGGTTCTCAAGAATCTTCAAAGCATTTTGAACAATCTCATGCGACTTGACACCCTTGATATGGGCGACAAAACCAACGCCGCAAGCATCATGCTCTGCAGCAGAAGAATACAAACCCTGGTCCTGAAGATGCGAAATCTCAGCTGGCGTCGTCATGGGCGCGCTCCTAAAAATGTCGAAAGAAGTGAACTTTACCGCATTGCAACATCAATGCCAAGATAATTAATTGGGGTCAGAATCCAATTAATTGAATATGTCACTGATTCACATTAAATTGGGGACACAACATTAAAGATAGCTATAACCCCTTTATACACAAGGGCTAGACAGCAATTTTCTTTACAAAATACCGACCGACAAAGGTCGCCCTGCGCTGACTTTCGCCAACCGGCGCTGCGTTCCTTTTTGTAAATCTGCGACAAAGGCAGGCTCGCCTAAAGCCCACCCATGCAGCGCTGACTCAGTGAGTGCAGCCAGTTGCACCGGGTTGATGCCCGCTCGCACCATTTCAGCATAGGCCGCTTCGCGCGCAAACGGCGTGTTACCCAGCGCCCAAAACAAAGCGTGCGGTTTGACCAGACGATCCACGTTGAGGCCCAGATAGTGCCGGTGGCTGGACCAGGGGTAGTCCTGCGCTTGTGAGACCAGGCCCGCGCGCACGGGATTCAGGTCGATGTAGGCCATGCAGGCCAGAAGATAGCGATCCGTCTGGATCACGGTGGATTTGTAGCGCCCCTCCCACAGGGTACCGGTGCGCTGCTGTGTCCGGTTGAAGTAGCGCACATAGCTACGCCCCACAGCCTGCATCATTTTGGACAGACCGTCCGCTATCTGGGGTGTGGCCAAGATGTGAAAGTGGTTGCTCATCAACACATAGGCATGAACATGCACTTCAAACTTATTGGCGTTCTCCCTGAGCAGATCCAGCAAAAACTGGTAGTCCGCCGGTGTCGCAAAAATCGCCTGGCGGTTATTGCCCCGCTGGATGATGTGATGCGGATAGCCGGGCAGAGTCAGGCGAGGCAATCGTGCCATAACGCAACGCGCAAAAGACTTCTTCGCTTATCGCGGAGCCCTGGTGACGCGCACCTTGCCGCCGGTGGTGACGATGAGCACCGCATCGCCTGGCACCAGGGTCTCGCTGCCCTTGGCTTGAATGATGGCCCGACGCTCACCGCCTTTGAGCTGAACCAACAACTCGTTGGCTTCTTCACGGGTGCTCATGCGCTCGATGGCATTGCCCGCCACAGCCCCTGCAGCACCGACGAGCAAACCGATGACATTGCTCTCTGCATTGGAGCCGCCGCGCGTGGCACCTGCCACCGCGCCAGTGACGCCGCCAACCGTCGCACCAATGCCACTTTGACTGCCATCGATCGTCACGGTGCGAATTGATAACAAGACACCGTCCTGCACCTGCGCCATGCGCTGTGCATCACCGCGCTGCACGACATCCGGGCTGCTGGTGGCGCACGCACCCAAGGCCAATACCAACGCCACTGACAAACTCATCCTCATGAAACCACTCATGGTTATCTCCCAAAAAACAATACGGAAATCTAAATGCTACGCCTCGCCCACGGCTGAGTCATTGTCTGGCAGCGATGTAAAGCGCGTATGAAGCAGGGATAACAAGTCAAACTCGGCGAGCAAAGCGCGCAGTCGCTGGGCGCTGGCGTGCTTTGGGTGGTCGGTGTAGCGAGCAATGATGAGTTCGTTCTTCATGCTGTGCTCCCAGCCCACAAGCTCGGTGACCGTCACTTGGTAGCCGCACGCCTCCAGGTACAGACAGCGCAACACATTGGTAATCTGGCTGCCCATCTCACGCGTGTGCAACGGGTGTCGCCAAAGCTCCGACAGCGGCGTGCGTGACAGCGACAGCGCCTTGTGCTGGCTAAGCACCCGTGCAACTTCAGCCTGGCAACACGGCACCAACACCATGACACGTGCCCGCTTTTGCAGCCCAAAAGCAATGGCATCATCAGTTGCGGTGTCGCAGGCGTGCAAGGCCGTCACCACATCGATGCGCTGCGGCAACAGTTCTGACATTGCCGACTGGGCCACGGTCAGGTTAAGAAACGACATGCGATCAAACCCAAGGCGTGCAGCCAATTCCTGCGACTTCTGCACGAGTTCGGGGCGCGACTCGATGCCATAGATATGCCCCTGGGCCCGATGCTTAAAGAACAAGTCGTAAAGAATGAACCCCAAGTAAGACTTGCCCGCCCCATGGTCAGCCAGAGCAATCCCTGCTTGCTGTACCCCGTCGGACTTGCGCACAGCAGTCGTGTGCGAATCATTCGGCTGACCCGAAAGCACGCCAGGCAGTTCCAGCAGCAGCTTTTCAATGAACTGATACAGGTGATACACCTGCTTGAGCTTGCGTCGCGAGTCCTGGTTGAGCTTGCCCTCACGGGTCAGGATGTGCAGTTCTTTGAGCAGTTCGATGGATTGCCCAGGGCGAAGCTCATCGGCCAATGGATTGACGGCGCCAGTGGCCGCCCCAGTAGGCACGCCCTGATGGGCGGCATTGCGCCGGGAGGCTTTGGTTTGGCGTGCAGTGTCAGTTTTTTGCTGGGTCATGGGCGAATGATGCCATGTCGGGCTTACCGTCTGGCGGCGCAGAGGGGCCAACCTGCAAAGCCTGCCACCCTGCCACACCCAGTGTTTTCAAGGTATGCATGTTGGTTTCAAAAATGGATTCAGGGTTGGGAAAGGCATCCACCGCACGGTCGATGCTGTCTTCGCGCAGCAGATGCAAGGTTGGGTAAGGCGACCGATTGGTGTAGTTGGTGACGTCATCTGGCTGCGTGTCAGCAAATTGGTAGTGCGGATGCAGTGAGGCAATTTGCAACACGCCATCCAGCTCCAGATCAACCAGCGCCCGATCTGCCAAATCCAGAAAATCGTTGTAATCCATGAAATCTTGCAGACACAAAGGCGCTATCAGTAACGTAGTATCCCGCGCTTTGGCATCGCTGGCCACAAGGCCTTTTAGTTCATTCATCAGATCCAGCAGCAAGGCCTCGGGCGTGGTCGCCTGGCTGACGGCGTAATGTACCTGCCCCTTGACATGCACACTTTTGGCGAATGGACACAAATTCAGCCCGATCACGGCCCGCTCCAGCCAGGCTATCGTGTCTGCCACCACTATTTTGTCGTTCATCATGCTCATTGACTCCGTTGGATAAAACCATAGTGATGTGATGCGGCAAGCACGGTGGCCCTCCTACCGCTCGGCACATCAACCCATTGCGTGGCGTTCATGACAGCAGCCGCTGGCCGGTCAGGCGCTCATGCTCCCGCAGGGCAAAGCGGTCTGTCATGCCGGCAATGTAATCAGCCACGATACGCGCTACGCGAGTCTGAGCGTCATCATCCAGGTCGGGTCGGGATTCGTGTGCCAGACGAATGCGATTTTGGTACCGCTGCGGCAACTCGTCGGGCGCGCAGATGAAGGCCGAAAACAGATCCTTGACCACCACCTGCGCTTGGCCTGTGATATGCGCCACCTGTGGGTGTCGATACAGATGCTGCAACAAAAACGCCTTCAAGGCCTTGGATTGCTCACGCATGACTGGCCCAAATTGCACCAGCGGCGGCAGACTACGCACCGCCTGCACATTCGCAGGTTGTGCGGCGTCAAGCGCTACCTGGGTCGCGGCAATCACGTCGTACACCTGGCTGCTCAGCATGCGCCGAATCGACTCGTACAGCAAGCGACGCCCCTGATCCTTGCTACCCAGATGCGGATGCTCGGCCAATGTTTGAACTTGAAACTGGTTATACAAAGCGACCTCGTGCAATTGGTCCGGCGTCAACAGGCCCGAGCGCACGCCATCGTCAATGTCGTGGGCGTTGTAGGCGATTTCGTCGGCCAGATTGCACAATTGCGCCTCCAGGCTGGGCTGCTGATGATCCAGAAAACGTCGACCGACACCACCGGGCTCAGCCAGCTCCAGTAGCTGTGCCTGTGGTCGTGGACAGTGCTTGAGGATGCCTTCGCGGGTTTCAAAAGTCAGGTTCAGACCATCAAACTCAGGGTAACGCTCCTCCAGGTGATCAACCACCCGCAAGCTTTGCAGGTTGTGCTCAAAGCCACCAAATGCTGCCATGCAGCCATTGAGTGCATCCTGCCCGGCATGCCCAAAAGGCGTATGGCCCACATCATGCGCCAGCGCGATGGCTTCGACCAGATCCTCGTTAAGCCCGAGCGAGCGCGCAATGGAGCGCCCCAGTTGTGCCACTTCGAGCGAGTGCGTCAAGCGTGTGCGAAACAGGTCGCCTTCGTGATTCAGAAACACCTGGGTCTTGTACACGAGCCGACGAAACGCCGAGCTGTGGACAATGCGGTCACGATCGCGCTGGTACTCTGTGCGGGTCGGCGCTGGGGCTTGGGCAAAGCGCCTGCCACGCGACTGTCCAGGATCACAGGCATACGGCGCCAGCAAAGTATTCATATAAGAAATAAGCCTCTAGCCCCCGTCAATAAAGAGCTAGCAGCTATCTTTTCAGTAATATCTATACACAGCAAGCGTCAATCACCTGGCGCACGACCGCGTCCGGCGCACTGCGCACGCAGGCAGACCCTGGCTTATCAATCAGCACAAACTTGATCTCGCCGGCTTCGGCCTTTTTGTCCACGCGCATCAATTCGAGGTAGCGCCCAGCGTTATCGGCACCGGGCAACACCGGCGCCTTCACGGGCAAACCAGCCTTGGAAACCAAAGCTGTCAGGCGGTGCACAAAAAATGCATCCACCAACCCCAACCGGGCCGACAACTGCGCGGCCATGACCATGCCACAGCCCACTGCCTCGCCATGCAGCCAAACGCCAAAGCCCAAACCGGCTTCAATGGCGTGTCCAAAAGTATGCCCAAAGTTCAAGATCGCCCGCAAGCCGGATTCACGCTCGTCCTGCCCCACCACCCAAGCCTTGATCTCGCAACTGCGCTTGACGATGTAGGCAAGCGCCGAAGGCTCGCGGGCCAAAATCGCGTCAAGATTGGCCTCGATCCAGGACAGAAAATCCATATCGGCAATCGGCCCGTATTTGATGACCTCCGCCAGACCCGCGCTGAGTTCGCGTTGCGGCAAGGTGTTCAGCGTATCCAGATCGCACACCACTTTGAGCGGCTGATAAAACGCGCCAATCATGTTTTTACCCAACGGGTGATTGATCGCCGTCTTGCCGCCCACCGACGAATCCACCTGCGCCAGCAACGTCGTCGGCACCTGCACAAATGGCACGCCACGCATGTAACTTGCGGCGGCAAAGCCGGTCATATCACCCACCACCCCGCCGCCCAACGCAAACAGCGTGGTTTTGCGGTCGCAACCATGGCCAAGCAGCGCATCAAAGACAAGGTTCAGGCTCTCCCAGGTCTTGAACGCCTCGCCGTCGGGCAGCACCACGGTATGCACCTGAGCGTATTGCGGTGCCAGCGCCTTTTCCAGCCGTTCCGCATACAACGGCCCCACGGTGGTATTGGTCACAATCAGCGCGGCACCCGCCTTGGGCAATTGCGTGTAACTCAAGGGGTTATCGAAGAGTGAGCCCCGTATGGCAATGTGGTAACTGCGGTCCGCCAGTTCAATGGCAACGGTTTGAAGGTCTGAAGCTTTCATGCATCAGAGTTTAGAGGGTTTGACGGCGCAGTGATCACACCGTTCGTCTCCAACTGCGTCACGATCAGATTGACCAGGCTGGCCACTGATGGTCTGCCGGTATCCACAAAAATATGGGCCGTTTCTCGGTACAAGGGATCTCGATGGGTATGCAGATCACGCAAGCGGCCCAATGGATCGGCCACCTGCAGCAACGGCCGATTCTTGTCGTGTCGCAAACGCCGAAACAGGTCGTCCGGCGAGGAATTCAGATAAACAACCTTGGTGCGTTGATGCAGATGCGCGCGGTTTTCGGGCCTGAGCACCGCGCCCCCTCCCGTGGACAGCACTCCTTCAGGTAATTGAGTAAGTTCGTCGATGACGCTGGCTTCAATATCACGAAAGCGTACTTCGCCCTCGCGCTCGAAAAACTCACGGATCGAGCAGCCCAACTGCTGCTCAATGACCGTATCCGAGTCCAGAAAAGGCACCCGCAAGCGCCGAGAGAGCTGACGGCCAACCGTGGTTTTACCTGAGCCGGGGAGGCCGATGAGGGAAATCAATTTGGGTTGTTGCAAAGCCCGTCGTAAGCACTTCCCGTCCAGGTCGTACCAAAAGGACTCTTCTGGTTTGGTGGAGTGTTCTGGCTCGTAGCATCAGCCGTTAACATCTCAAGAGAATACGATGCTATTTGAGAAGACTCTGTCCCACTCACCGTGGCGCGTGCTGTGATTTGCGTATCAAGCCACCAAGCATAGTTCTTACCGTAACTCAGGTAGAAAGTGGCGAAACCATTGCCGTCGGTCGTCACCGTTGCAGGGCTTATAACCACGGGCAAACCCGGATCAAGCTTGCCATTGCCATTGATATCCACATTGAGGCCACCAATAATGCCACTACGAGTCACATCTTCATTAGGACAAATAATAGGTGAAGCCAGTCCACTGGCAACGACGCTATACCCCCATGTTGCTGGAGTGGCATTAGCGAACCACGTCAAAAACCCCTTCCTATAAGTTGGCGCATACGCCGAAATCGTTACCGCACGACCAGTTGCCGGTGCACCGTTGGCATCGGTCACATAGACTGAAAACTGTTTCTGGTAGGTCGCAGCATCAAGCGCGGCCAGAGTGTTTGCTATACCAATCGAAATGAACAACGCGTTGCCATTGACAGTTAGTGTGGTGGTCTTGAACAAAGTCGGATTTGATTCCACCGTGGCTTTAACCACAACGCCATTGGCTGGTGTTGACAAGGCACCGGGAATGAACTGCACCGATGTCATGCCATTGGAATCAGTCGTCCCTGACCCCGGAACAATCGATCCGTTGCTAACGTCCTGCGTTGTCGTGAAGTTGACCACTTGCCCAGACACCGGGTTGCCCGTTGCATCACGCACAGTGGCAGACAATGTGCTTTGGTTGGTCGTACTGCTGCCTGCATTGGGCAACACCGCACTAGGATTGGCCTGCAACACAATGGTGGCAGGCACCGTGGCAATAAATGCAGCAGTGATGCTGCTACGAGCCGTGCCCATTTGCGCAGAAATGGTGACCGGACCGGCAGTAGTTGAAGTCACCGTTGTTGAGGTACAACCTTGCGTATCAGGGTAAGTGGTTACGCCCAAAGTGCCCCTTGTGGTACTGAATGCAACTGCGCTGGTAGGGGCAGTCACAACGCCCGAGACCTTGTAGCAGACTTGGACGATGTTGGAAGTGTTAACCATTAGTGAAGCCGCTGACGCGGGTTGCACAAATGCAAAGTCTTGATTGCTCACAGCGACTGTCGTCGTTGCTGAGGTCCCAAGTCCGGAGACAGTCAACGTATCGTTCCCAGCCACCTTCGGCGTAAAACTAAAATTTGCCGACCCATTAACGTCCGTCGACAAATTGGCAGGCGCTATGGTGTTGCCATTGGAAGAGGAAACTATCAATGCAGCACCAACCACGGGTTTACCGCCCGAGTCAACTGCTTTGACCGAATAAGTCAGTGCCGATGGTCCCACCAAAGTTGAACCCGGACCAGAGACTGCCACGCTCGTTCCGACCACCGAAATAATGATGGAATTAGTGACACTCCCAGCAGTCGCCGTGACTGTGATGTTCCTGATCGACTTGTCACTGCCAACTGTCAAGTTTGCAGTGACAACACCCGTGGAGTCCGTCTTAGCGGAAACCAACTGCAGCGAACCTGATGATGCGGAGAATGTAACTGTCTGTCCTGCCAAACCGACGTTTGCACTGTTCTTGATCTGGGCGGTAATAACGGCTGAGGATCCAGCAGATGGCAAAGTATTTGTCGACGTCAATATTTCGACGATTGCTGGAGTTACCGCCGCGACTTCGGCAGGGGAGCTCGCCGTCGACGCAGGCGAACTTGCCGTAGAACCTGAACTACTACCCGACGGTGTCCCAGGATTCCCCCCGCCACCACCGCAGGCGACCAACGCCATGACCAACCCAAATCCGCAAACATACTTATAAAAGCGCATACAAACCTTCCTGTAACTCAAATTCTTTGTTGAGGTTTACCGAGCTGTCTTGTCAGCAATCACCTTCGGGGTAATGAATACCAGCATTTCCTGTTTATTGGCAACTTTGGAGCTATTCCTGAACAAGACGCCAACACCCGGCAAGTCACCAAAGAAGGGAACCTTGTTGACGCTGTTGGTTTCTGTCATTTCAAAAATTCCGCCAATGACTACAGTGCCGCCATTTTCAACAAGCACCTGGGTCTGAATATGTTTGGTGTTGATGGCGTAGCCCGCTGTCGTTGACTGACCCACCGTATCCTTGGTCACATCAAGTGCCAAGATGATATTGCCCTCTGGCGTGATCTGAGGAGTTACCTCAAGTTTCAAATTGGCTTTTCTGAAGGCAATGGAGGTGGCACCACTTGAGGACGCAACCTGATACGGTAACTCCGTTCCTTGCTCAATCAAGGCTTTGATTTGGTCTGCCGTGACGACTCGCGGACTGGAGACCACCTTGCCCTTGCCATCAGCTTCAAGCGCGGAAATTTCCAGGTTCAAAAACCGGTTGGCGGCGGAACTGAAGATGGACACGGCAAAAGTCGCCGCATCGTAACCGTTTTGCCCGGTAGCTGGCAGGTTGACAAAATTGCTTGAGGTATCAACAGTGCCACCGGCACCACTGCTGGCTACTGCATTCGAGTAGTTGGTGCCAACAGCAACTCGATTGCCATCGCCAATGGAATAACCACCATCGCCGCCTTGCTGAGCGCGCAGGTCTGTGGCACCAAGCTTGACGCCCAAAGACTTCCCAAAAGTGTCTGAAGCCTCAACAATACGTGCTTCTATCAGCACTTGCCGAGCGGGTATATCCAACTTGGCTATCAATTGCTGGACTTGCTCTAGCTTGCTGGGAATATCTGTGACAAACAACTGATTGGTGCGTGCCTCGGAGATCACACTACCTCGTGGAGTTAACAGCCTGGCATTATTGGAAGACGTGCCGGTTGATGCTGTGAGTTGGGCAGCAACATCTGTGGCTTTGGTGTAGTTCAACTGAAACGCCTGCGTCCGCAGTGGTTCCAGACCCTCTAGCGACGCCGCAGCTTCCAGATCAATTTTTTCCTTGGCATTGATCTCATCCTTGGGTGCAATCCACAGCACATTGCCTGTCTTGCGCATACCCAGTCCTTTGGCCTGCAAGATGATGTCAAGCGCCTGGTCCCAGGGAACATCCTGCAATCGAAGCGTGACCGCCCCATTGACAGAGTCAGAAGTGATCACATTGAAATTGGTGAAGTCTGCAATCACCTGAAGCAAAGATCGCACTTCAATGTTCTGAAAGTTCAGAGACAACTTCTGCCCGGTGTAGCCTGGTCCCTGCGTCAACTTGGTGGAGTCCACCTTCACCGGCTTGACCTCCACCACAAATTGAGAATTACTTTGGTAAGCGCTATGGGTCCATTGGCCTTGTGGTTCGATGACCATACGGACCCGATCACCACTCTGAGTGGTGGTGATGGTTTTGACGGGTGTGCCGAAATCAGCCACGTCCAGGCGTCTGCGCAACCCCTCTGGCAGGGTGGTTTTCATGAACTCCACCACCAGAGTCTGTCCCTGCTGCCGGATATCAACACCAACCTGATCATTGGGCAAGGACACGATGACACGTCCCGTATCGCCTTCACCGCGACGGAAGTCCAAATCGCGCAAAGGCATGGCGTCGCGACTCAGGTTTTCGGCAAACACCTTCGGCGCTTCTGTTGGAGCCGTGCTGTTGACAGCATCCAGAGACACATACAGCGACTTGCCCTGAATCTGCGTTTTATAAGCGGTATATTGCTTGAGGTTCAACACAACGCGCGTACGGTCACCCGCCTGAACAACGCTGACCGACTTCAGATTTCCTTGATTGATATCAACGGTGGAACGCCCCATCGCGCTCACCACCCCTGGAAAATCCAGCGCAATTCTGGCGGGAGATTGAATGGAAAAACCTGTAGGCAATGCAGGTAAAACCGCACTTAAATCGATCTTGACGACTTCAGAGCCACCTTGCAATGAACCCGTTACTGCTTCAATGGCGACTTGCGCTTGCGCAGCCGCCGTAGCAAACACGAAACCGGCGACAAGCCAAACACGGCGGCCCAGCCAGCCAAAAAAATAATTGTGTTGGGTTTTCATTTTGACCTCTCTTGCAACTGCAATGTCGCAGCGCGTTCAATCCACTCACCTGCTGCGTCCTGAACGATTTCACGCAGGGTGATTTCTGTCTCAACGATTTTGGTTATAAGGCCATAGTTCTGCCCCAAATGATCTCCCGTATGCACCTGATACAACAACTTGCCAACCGTCACCAGCGCCACCGGTTTTCCGTCTCTGACCATGCTGCCGACAAAGGCAATCGTGTCTAACGGAAATTCTTCCAGTGGTTCTTTACGACGCGCCAGTTCAGGCTCCAGCAGTGCAGCATTGGACGACGCTTGCGCCGAATCCCTCTTCAGTGCTAGCGTGAGCTTTTTCACGCTGAACGGATCGAACTCCGTTGTCTCCGTGTAATTTTCGGGCTTGAACTGCTTGGGCTCAGCCAATGGGACCACCTTCGGGAATGTCTGGCTTTTTTGTTGCGCCATCCAGTCACGCAGTTCAGCCTCGGAGCCCACAGAACAAGCTGTCAACGCGACAAGTGGCAGCAAGGCGGCAAAAATCCAACGCAAGCCAGTCATTACTTGGCCCCTTTCTTGGTTGCTGCCGTGCGCTGCGCGCTGATCTCGTCTTTATCTAGATAGCGAAAGGTCTTTGCCACCGCATCCATCGTCAAAGCACCATCTTTGTTGGGCATGATCGACATATTGTTCAGCGTCACAATCCGCGACAGATTGGAGATGTCGGATGCGAACGAGCCGATATCATGGTAGCGCCCCGTCACACGCACATCAATTGGTAACTCGGCGTAGTACTCGCGAACGACAACCTGCCCCGGCCTGAACAGGTCAAACTGCAAACTCCTGCCAATACCTGCTTGGTTGATATCGGACAGCAATGCATCCATTTCAGCCTTGCTGGGCAACTGTTTCTCCAACTGCGTGACGTACTGTTGAACTTGCTCGCGCTGTTTTTTCAAGGCATCAAGATTGATTGCCTTGGCCAGTTTGACCTTGTACTCGTCGCGCAGCTTGAGTTCTTGGTCCTGAACGACGACGAGCTCATCTTCCGAGTCGCTAAGCCACAAAAACCACAACAACACAACAACGGCGACGGTGATCACCGAAAACAGGGCATAGCGTGGTAATTGAGGCCAGCTCGACGGATCTTTGCTGTCCAAATTGCGAAACTGGGCCGAAACATTTTCGAACCAAGCCTTCATGTCGACAGAAACTTTGGGGAACTTTGCCATGGTTGACGCCATTACTTTGCCGCGGAAGAAGGAACCACCGCCACAGGCTTGACAACCGCGCTTGCCGCACCAACAGGCGCAGCAATGTTGCCAGCTTCGCCAGAGCGCAAGAGTTTGACGTTGATTTTGAAATTAGACACCCGGCGCTGATCGCGAGGTCCCAAGTTGACAGAACCCGCCACAATTTCAACCAACTCCGGGCGAGTCAACCAAGTTGATTGGGTACTGAGATTGCGCAACAGCTCAGAAACACGCTCATTGGACTGGGCGACACCTTGCAACGAAACCTTCTGCCCATCCTGCCTCATGCTGTTGATGTACACGCCTTCGGGTAATTGCTTAACCAGTTCGGTGAGTAAGTGCACCGGCATATTGCGATCCGCTTGCAAGTCTTCAACGGCTTGCTGGCGCGCCCGCAAGGCCGCAATTTCCGCCTCCAGCCCCGCAATATCTTTGATCTGCCTGTCAAATTTCGTAATTTCCGTCTTCAATATCTGGTTTTTGTCCTGCTGATTGGATATCTGGGTTTGGAACCAGAGGAAAACCAGACCCGCGACCAAGCCCCCCGTCAGGGCGGACAACCCCAACCCTGTGTTGAACATGTCCTTGCGGCGCTTGCGAGCGGCTTCCCTGTGGGGAAGTAGATTGATCAGTATCACTGGAGAAATCTCCGCAGAGCCAAGCCACAAGAGGTAAGGTAAGACGGTGCCTCACGCTCCATCTTGTTAAGCCGAATGTTGGGGGAAATTTCCATGCCCTCAAAAGGATTGACCACACTGCAAGCAAAACCAGTTTGTTGGGTAACAGCTGCCGTCAATCCTGGTAGCGAAGCAGACCCGCCAGCCAGCATCACCAAGTCCACCTTGTTATGAGTGGTGCTGGTAAAGAAAAACTGCAAAGCACGCCCGACTTCCTGCACCAGACTCTCAATAAATGGTTGAAGCACGACGGCCTTGTAGTCATCTGGCAGGTCCCCCGTACGCTTCTTACTCTCAGCCTCTTCCTGCGAAAAACCATACTGGCGAATAATCATCTGCGTCAACTGTGCGCCACCAAATGCCTGATCTCGATCATACAAAACATCGTCGTTACGGATCACCTGCATGCTGGTGGTCATGGCGCCAACCTCAAAAAGCGCCACGATACTGCCCGCCCCCTTGTTGGGCAGATTGGAAATCAGTCGACTCGTTGCTAGCCGGGACGCATAGGATTCCACATCCACTATGACCGGATTCAAGCCCGCAGCCTCTGCCAAGCCTTGAATATCTTGCACTTTTTCACGCCTGGACGCGGCGATCAGCACTTCAACGTCCCCCGAAGCGTTGGCGCTCGGCCCAACAATACAAAAGTCCAGACTAACTTCATCCAGCGGAAATGGAATATATTGATTAGCCTCTGTCTCAACCTGCAACTCCAACTCCTGATCAGACAAACCGCCTGGGAGAACGATTTTTTTGGTGATCACCGCTGAAGGTGGTAGCGCCATAGCAACATTCTTGGTCTTGGTACCGCTTTTTTTGACCAACCGACGCACCGCACCAGCCACCTCATCGAACTTTTCGATGTTGCCGTCCATGATCCAGCCACGCTCCAGAGGCAAAATCGCGCAATTTTCCAAAATCAAACGACCTGTACTGTCCCGACCCAGTTCAACCAGCTTGACGCTTGAGGAACTGATATCCAAACCCAGCATGGCTGCAGGTTGACGACTGAATAACGAGCCCAAAGAAAGCAACATGGTCCCCTATGTGATATGACGAAAATCGAGCTTTTCTTGAGAAATCACTTCAATGCTATCAGCAAGATCATTGTTCAGCAAAGATATTTCAACTTTTCTCGCCCTCTAAACGTTGCCAAAATGCAGATGTCATGCCCCACTGAATCAACCGAAGACTAGATACCGGACTGAACCATCACACCTGACCTTGATCAGAATGCGATACTTCATCCAGTCATGTTTTCCCGTTTCTATTTGGGTTTGCGCCGATTCCCGCATCTTATGTCCGAAAAAACCCCACCAGTATCCAGCGCCTCAACCAAAACAGCTGGCAGTACGGCGCGCCAGAAGCTGCACTGGGCCATCAAGTTACCTCTGATTACGGGTGGTTTGCTGCTGGCGGGTGTGTTAGCCATGCTGATGATCGCAGCCATTGCCATGGCCATGGCCTATCCTAACCTGCCCGATGTCTCGGAGCTGCTTGACTATCGCCCAAAGTTGCCCTTGCGGGTGTACTCGGCGGAGGGGACGCTGATTGGCGAATTCGGTGAGGAGCGACGCCACCTGACCCCCATTCAGGACATTCCGCAGGTCATGAAGGATGCAGTTTTAGCCATTGAGGATGCGAGGTTCTACCAGCACAGCGGCGTTGACTACATTGGCGTGGCTCGCGCAGCATTGGCAAATCTGGGCCAAATCAAAAGTCAGGGTGCCTCGACCATCACCATGCAGGTGGCCCGCAATGTGTACCTTTCCTCCGAAAAAACCTACACCCGAAAAATTTATGAAATGTTGTTGACTTTCAAGCTGGAGCACTTGCTGAGCAAGGACCAGATTCTTGAAATCTACATGAACCAGATTTTTCTCGGTAATCGTGCCTACGGATTTGCAGCCGCCTCTGAAACCTACTTTGGCAAACCCCTGCAAAACGTGAGTGTGGCCGAGGCGGCCATGCTAGCCGGACTACCCAAAGCGCCTTCCGCCTACAACCCCATCAGCAACCCCAAACGCGCCAAGACACGCCAGCTTTATATCATTGACCGAATGCTGGAAAACGGTTTCATCACGCCAGCACAGGCTGAGTCCGCAAAAGCGGAGGAGATCAAAATCAAGTCTGGCGCAGACAGTTCGCAGGTTCATGCCGAGTACTTCACGGAAACCGTGCGCCAATTGATTTATGCCCAATATGGTGACTCGACCTATACCCGGGGCCTGAACGTTTACACCACCTTGAAAGCGGATGACCAGATAGTGGCTTACCAGGCTCTGCGCCGCGGCATCATGAACTATGAACGCAGACAGGTCTACAGAGGCCCAGAGAAGTTCATCAGCCTGCCAACAGATTCCCAAGGGATCGAGGACGTGATTGACGAGGCGCTGATAGAGCATCCTGACAATGGCGACATTCTGTCTGCCGTCGTGCTGGAAGCCAATCCCAAGATGATCAAGGCCGTCAGACAAAACGGCGATGTCATTGAGATCACCGGCGAAGGCCTCAAACCAGCTCAATCGGGTTTATCTGATAAAGCACCGGCGAACATCAGAATCCTCCGCGGGGCGGTGATTCGTGTAGTGCAAACGCCAAAATCAACCTGGGAAATCACCCAACTTCCTGAAGTCGAAGGCGCTTTCGTCGCGATTGACCCGAAAACAGGTGCAATCCGGGCGCTGGTAGGCGGTTTTGATTACGGAAAAAGCAAATTCAACCATGTCACGCAAGCCTGGCGGCAGCCGGGATCAAGTTTCAAGCCGTTTATTTATTCAGCAGCGCTCGAAGACGGCGTCACCCCTGCAACGGTGGTGAATGACGCCCCGCTGTTCTTCAGCGCGGGTGTGACTGGCGGTCAGCCATGGGAGCCCAAGAACTATGACGGAAAATTTGAAGGCCCGATGACCCTGCGACGCGGTTTGGCTTTGTCCAAAAACATGGTTTCGATTCGGGTGCTGCAGGTGGTGGGCGCACAAAATGCGCAGCAATGGATCACACGTTTTGGCTTTGACGCGGACAAACACCCGGCCTATCTGACCATGGCGCTCGGTGCGGGCTCGGTAACACCCATGCAAATGGCAACCGCCTATTCAGTCTTTGCCAATGGTGGCTACCGCGTCAATCCGTGGATGGTGTCGAAAATCACGGACCAAAGGGGCAAGATTCTCGAACAGACCCCGATATTGGATCTGAACGAATCGGTGCGTGCCATTGATGCGCGCAACGCGTTCATCATGGACAGTCTGCTTCAGGAGGTGACGCGCTCGGGTACTGCAGCCAGAGCGCAAGCCACCTTGAAACGCCCCGACCTTTACGGTAAAACTGGCACCACCAACGACTCCATGGACGCCTGGTTTGCGGGGTTCCAACCCAGCTTGACTGCCATCACCTGGATTGGCTATGACACGCCGCGTAAGCTAGGTAGCCGTGAAACAGGCGGCGGATTGAGCTTGCCAGTTTGGATTGAGTTCATGGCCCATGCACTCAAGGATGTCCCCGTGGCTGAAATGCCCGTGCCTGAGGGCGTGGTCAACATAGATGGCGAGTGGTTCTATAACGAATACACCAAGACCACGGGCATTGCCACCCTCGGACTCGATGGCCACGGCCAAGCGGCAGACTCTGGGCAGGTTATACCTATGCCGGTCGCCGACGAGAAGAAGAAGATTCTCGATCTGTTTAAAAATTAGCGCTCAGCAAATTCCAGCGAACTACCGGACTGTTCACTAGCGAAACGCGAGAGCGAGGCGAAAAATTCGCCTGAACCCTTGGTGTCCATCCACTGTTTGCCATCAAATTGATAGTGGAAGCCACCGCATTTGGCGGCCAGCCAAATTTCATGCAGCGGTTTTTGCAAATTGATCACGATCTGACTGTGGTTGGCAAAAACCAGCGTCACCATCCCGCCGGTGCGCTGGTTGTCGATGTCCACGCTGGTTTCATCGTTGATACGGTCACAACTGGCCTCGATGGCCTTGAGTGCGCGCTCTGCAGTGTCCATAAATTCAGTGTCGGTCATTACAATTTCACCATGATGTTGTTCAAGCAAATTTTAGTTCGGGCCCTCGCTCTGGTGAGTATGACCATCGCTGCTGTCATTTTGGCAGCTTGCGGGCAAACGGGCGATTTGTATATGCCCAAACCCCCTGCAGGAACGCGCCAAGCCACACTACCAGAAACGCTGATACCAGGGGCATTTAAGAAGAGCGCTCCGGCAACCGGCACACAAGCTGCTTCGCCAGATCAACCCGCGAGTGCCCCCATCCAGTAATGCCGACACCGGCTGAGGTGTAGACAGACATTCCGCTTATTTGCTTTAAAATAAATAGCTGCCAACCCTTTGTAAAAAGGGGCTAGCAGCCAATTTGTTACTTGATATCAAGTACCTCAAGATACGCCACCCCAATAGCAAACCGATGATGGCCGTATAAATCCACACCTGCGTGAAGTCATTCTTGCCAGCGCGCATCCAGAAAAAATGCAACAGGGCCAATTCGGCCACGGCGTACACCGTCCGGTGAAGCCGCTGCCAGTTTTTGCCACCCATCGCCCGCACAACCCGGTTCGACGAGGTAAGCGCCAGCGCGCTGAGCAAAATAAATCCCGTGAACCCCACCAAGATAAAAGGTCGTTTGGCAATATCGTGCGTGATGTCCGTCAGTTCGAACCCCATATCGAACCAGCCATAGCTCAGCAGATGCAGCGAAGCGTAAAAATAAACAAACAAGCCCAGCATGCGTCGCCAGCGCGCCAATGCAGTCAGCTGCAAGGTGACGCGCACAGGCGTGACGGCCAGTAGCAGACACAACGCGCGCAGCGTCCAGTCGCCGGTTCGCCGCACCAAGGCCTGTGCCGGGTTGGCGCCCAGTTGGTCAAACACCACCGCCCACACCAGCATGATCAACGGCACCAGCATCGCAGCGAACAAGGTTGCTTTGCTCCACGGGCGCAGACACCATCCGTTAACGCGAACGACCCAGCGCTGCTGAAGAAAACCGCCCATCAGAAAAACTTCTTCAAATCCATACCCGCGTACATCTGCCCCACCTGCGCCTCATAGCCGTTAAACAGCAGCGTCTTGCGCTTTCGGGCAAATAACCCGTCTTCACCAATGCGCCGCTCGGTTGCTTGACTCCAGCGCGGGTGATCTACCAGCGGGTTCACATTCGAATAAAAGCCGTATTCGCTCGGAGCGGCCCGCCCCCAAGCGGTTTTCGGCTGACTTTCGGTGAAGCGAATTTTGACCAAGCTTTTGCCGCTCTTGAAACCATATTTCCACGGCACCACCAGCCGCAGCGGTGCACCATTCTGCTTGGGCAAAGCCTCGCCGTACATGCCAAATGCCAGCAAGGTCAACGGGTGCAAGGCCTCATCCATGCGCAAGCCCTCAACATACGGCCAGTCCAGTACATTGGAGCGCACTCCCGGCATGGTTTTCGGATCAGCCATCGTGACAAACTCCACATACTTGGCACTGCCCAGCGGCTCCACCTTGCGAATCAGTTCCGACAGCGAGTACCCGACCCAAGGAATCACCATCGACCAGCCCTCGACGCAGCGCAACCGGTAAATACGCTCTTCCTGGGCACTGAGCTTGAGCAAGTCCTCCAACGCATAGCGACCCGGCTTTTTGACCAGCCCTTCAATCTCGACAGACCAAGGGCTGATAGGCATGGACTGCGCGTGCTGCGCCGGGTCAGACTTGTCGGTGCCAAACTCATAAAAATTGTTATAGGTGGTGGCGTCCTTGTAGGTGGTGACTTTCTCCATACTCACGGCACCAGGTACCGAAGTTTTGCTTGGCTTCAGCGGGGCATTCTGCCCAGGCGACACCCAGCCCTGGGCCAGCGCCTCACGGCTCGCCCAGCCCGCCATCGCAACGCCCGCCACACCGCTGGCCATGAGCCGAATCAGGTCGCGGCGCGATTGGTAAGCCGACAGCGATGTGATCTCGCTGCTGGCGGCATGAATAAATCCTTGGGAATCGCTTTTGATCAACATGCCGAAAATCCTCAATGACGAAAGTGCTTGTGAGAATGATTGGCGCACAAAAGTTTCCACACCGCGCAACTGGAGCGGGAAAGACCCCTCAACGCTATTGACTGGTGCAAGCCGACCAGCACGCTCAAGACTCGCCCGTGCAACAGCCAACAGGCAAAAAAAAAGCAGACCTGATCAGGGTCTGCTTTTTTGGGGTGGGGGATAACCGGTCTACTTCAGGGCCACACCTGCCCCGCAAGACTTCACTTCAGACTGGCAACGTATTCAGCCACAGCCTTGATTTCGCGGTCATTGAGCTTGGCTGCAACGCCCGACATTTGCAGGTTGTTATTACGCTCACCGCTGCGAAAGGTGTTCAGTTGGTTTAGCACGTAATTCACTTGCTGACCGTGCAGGCGCGGGTACTGGGCCGGAATACCAGCCGCTGTCGGCCCATGGCAGCCAGCGCAAGCTGGGATGTTGCGCTCAAGCACGCCACCCACATAAATACGCTGTCCCTGGGCGATCAGATCGGCGTCGGCGGCTGTGCCAGCAGATTCCTTGTTGGTCGTCACCCAATAGGCAATGTTCCTCATGTCATCTGGACTCAAGGTCGAGGCAAACCCTAACATGATGGCGTTTTGACGTTTACCAGCCTTGAACTCGGTGAGTTGCTTGATCAGATATTCAGGATGTTGTTGGGCCAGTTTGGGGTAATCCGGCACCAGAGAATTACCATCTGGTCCATGACAGGCGGCACAGACAGCTGCAAAACTGGCTTGGCCCTTGGCCAAATCCGGCTTGGCTGCTGTAGCCTCTTGCGCGAAACCAGACACAGCCGACGCGATCAACGACGCAGCGATCAATACAGTGGAGATGAGCTTCATAGAGATTCCGGTCAAGTCATGAGTACAAAACCGGGTGATTCTACAATGCGCTCCCGCTTCAGATTGCCCACATGACCATTCCATCCAGCACAGCCGATACAAAACCGGCGGGCATCGCCACTCCATCAGCCACGGGCGTCACGCCTGCCGAGGCACTAGGCTGGATGCACACGGCCAAATTTTTGACAACGGCACCGCAGCTGCACTTCTTGCCCCCCCTGAGCGTGCCAGAGATCGCTTTTGTCGGGCGCTCCAATGCGGGCAAGTCCACCTGCATCAATACACTGACGCAGCAGAAACAACTGGCTTTTGCATCCAAAAAACCGGGACGAACACAGCATATCAACTTGTTTTCTCTGGGCAAGCAGGGTGTGACCGATGCCGTTCTGGCCGACCTGCCGGGCTACGGCTATGCCGCCGTTCCCAAGCAGGACAAGATCCGCTGGCAGCAGGTCATGGCCAACTATCTGGTGACACGTGAAAACCTGAAAGCCATCGTGCTGATGTGCGACCCGCGTCACGGCCTGACCGAGCTGGATGAAATTTTGCTCGACGTGGTACGCCCCAGGGTCGAAGAAGGCCTGAAGTTTCTGGTGGTGCTCACCAAGGCCGACAAGCTGACCCGCTCCGAGCAGACCAAGGCGCTGTCGATCATGAAACTGCAGGCCGGTGGTGGCGAAGTGCGCCTGTTTTCGGCCACCAAACGCCAGGGCATTGAGGATGTGGCCATGCTGCTGTGGCAGTGGGCCCATCCGCCGCTTCCCGACGTGACCGCTGCAAAGCCGGACCATCCCCAAGAGACGCCCCTGACTGATACTAATTAGATAGCTGACAGCGCTTATAAAATAAGGGCTAGAAGCCTATTTCATTGATAGAAATCTGGCTCGCCGTTGGGACGATCCTTGAAGCGTTTGTGCACCCAGTAGTACTGTTCGGGCATGGAATCAATGTAGCTTTGCAAGCTTGCATTCATGCGCGCGGTGTCTACCACTGCATCGTCGCAAGGAAAGTCTGACCAGCTTGGCAGCACTTCCACCGCGTAGCCAGTGGGCGTCAAACGGGTGATCACGGGTACCACTTTGGCTCGACCCAGCCGCGCAAAGCGTGACAGGCTGGGCACCGTGGCCGCGCTGACCCCGTAAAACGGCACAAACACGGACTCGTGTGGACCGAAGTTCATATCCGGCAGCAAATACAGTGGGTCGCCAGCGCGCAAGGCTGCCACGATGGTCTTGACACCATCGGATCGGCCAAAGAGGCGAGCCGAACCAAACCGCTGGCGGCCCTCCAGAATCCAGGCGTCCATGATCTGATTGGCCTGGTTGGTGTAAATGGTGGTGAAGTGGCGCGGCACCTGCTGAGTCAGTGCCGTCCAGCCCGCGTCGAGCCCAACAAAATGGGGGGCAAAAATCACCACCGGATCTTGTCCCGCCAACTCTTGCACTGCCCCCGTGAGAGTCAGCCGCGCACGCACCACCTCCGGTGCGCCATGCCAGAGCCAGCCCCTATCCAGCCAGGCCTGCGCAAAACGGACAAACATGCGCTGTGACAAGTGCTGGACTTCAGCCTCGCTCAGTTGTGGAAAACACAGCCTCAAGTTGATCTGCACCACGCGCCTGCGGGATCTGACCCCCAAAAACAATATCCAGCCCAGAGCTACCCCAAGCGCACGCACCCAGGCCAACGGCAGGTGCGCCAGGCCACGCATCAGAATCAGCGTCAAACGACTCAGCATACTTGGGCTTGTAATAACAATGTCGTCATGACTCGTGCGCCGTGGCCTGGGGCGGTTTGTAGCGCGCATAGCCCCACAAATACTGCCCCGGACATTGCCGGATCAAGTCCTGCATAGCCTGGTTCACCGCAGTAGCAGCCAGTGTCAGATCAAGGGGCAAAGACGCTTGCATTGGTTGAACATGCACCCGGTAACCCCGTCCCCAACCCAACCGCTCGCCCCAGGCCAGCAGCACCGTGGCACCCGTCTGCTGCACCAGACGTGCTGACAGCGTCATGGTGTAAGCATCACGCCCAAAAAACGGAACCATCACGCCCATACCCTGTGGTGGAACCTGATCGGGCAGCAGCCCGACACACTCGCCCTTTTTCAACGCCTTGATCAGTTGCTTGACCCCTGAGAGCGTAGTGGGCGCAGTCAGCATGCCTGGGCGCTGGCGCGAGGCATTCACCACCGCACGCAGCCAGGCCTGGCGCGGTGGGCGAAACAGGACGGTCATGGGTTTGCCTGTCTGTCCATAACGCTGCGCATAGGCCTGGGCTGTAACTTCAAAGCAACCCATGTGTGGCGTCAGGAAAACCACCCCTCGCCCCAGCGCCAGCGCGGATTCCACATGCGGTGCACCATCCCATAACACAGGCACCGGACGACCCAGCCATAAACGGGGCAGCTCACTCACCAGCTTGCCACTCTCGCCAACGGCAGACAGCCAATCACGCATGCCAATGCCTGCCTGGTGGACGTTATCCAAAAAACGCCTGCGGTAGACCCCGGATGTGGCAAACACAGCCCAACCCAGCAGCCAGCCAAGCCCCTGCAGCATGGCCAGCGGCAGCACGGACAAGAATCTAAAAAAGGCGGTCATGGAGTGGGCTAAACTATGCGCGTCGCTGAGTTATGGAACTACTTGCAGGGCGACACACACAAGAGCCACCCCACACGGGTCGCCATTGTGCCTTGTCAAATGATTGGCAAATCTGCTAAAGCGTTCGCCGAAAGCCCCAAAAGCCCAAGCAACGCAACTAGGTTGTTAACTTTTTATCAGGAGCTTTGAACATGGCGAACGACTTCCTTTTCACCTCTGAATCTGTCTCTGAAGGTCACCCCGACAAGGTGTCCGACCAAATTTCCGATGCCATTCTTGACGCGGTGTTCAAGCAGGACCCGCATTCACGCGTCGCCGCTGAAACGCTGTGCAACACCGGCCTGGTAGTGCTGGCTGGCGAGATCACCACCAACGCTAACGTGGACTACATCCAGGTGGCGCGCGACACCATCAAGCGCATTGGCTACGACAACACCGAATACGGCATCGACTACAAGGGCTGTGCGGTGCTGGTGGCCTACGACAAGCAGAGCAACGACATCGCCCAAGGCGTGGACCATGCCAGCGATGACCATCTCAACACCGGTGCCGGCGACCAGGGCCTGATGTTCGGCTACGCCTGCAACGAAACGCCCGAACTGATGCCCGCGCCCATCTACTACGCGCACCGTCTGGTGGAGCGTCAGGCGCAACTGCGCAAGGACGGACGCTTGCCGTTCTTGCGCCCCGACGCCAAAAGCCAGGTCACCATGCGTTATGTGGACGGCAAGCCGCACAGCATCGACACCGTGGTCTTGTCCACCCAACACAGCCCAGAGATGAGCCTGGGTCACCGCATGACCGATGCGTTTTACGAAGCCATTCGTGAAGAAATCATCAAGCCCGTGCTACCCAAGGAATGGCTCACCGCTGACACCAAGTACTTGATCAACCCCACCGGCCGCTTTGTCGTGGGTGGCCCGCAAGGCGATTGCGGTCTGACCGGACGCAAGATCATCGTCGACACCTACGGCGGCGCCTGCCCGCACGGCGGCGGCGCTTTCAGCGGCAAAGACCCGAGCAAGGTGGACCGTTCAGCCGCCTACGCCACGCGCTACGTGGCCAAAAATATTGTCGCTGCTGGCCTGGCGCGCCAGTGCCAAGTGCAGGTGGCTTACGCCATTGGTGTGGCCAAACCGATGAACGTGACCGTGTACACCGAAGGCACCGGCGTGATCCCGGACGACGAAATTGCCGCCTTGGTCAATATTCACTTTGACCTGCGCCCCAAGGGCATCATCCAGATGCTGGACCTGCTGCGCCCGATCTACGAAAAGACTGCAGCCTACGGTCACTTTGGCCGCGAGGAACCCGAGTTCACCTGGGAGCGCACCGACAAAGCTGCAGCACTGCGTGCAGCTGCGGGCCTGTAAAGCAGGTCTTTCGTCACCAGCGCCTCTGGCTCAGCGACGCCAGGGGCTTTTTTTTGTACGCCGTTTTGCCATGCAACGCACCATCTTCACCACCCCCGTCATCAATGGCCTGTTTCGTATCCTGTCGGTGATCTATCTCAAACTGGCTGGCTGGCGGATACAGGGCAAGTTGCCCGCCGACGCTGGAAAAAGCGTTCTCATCGCCGCGCCGCACACCAGCAACTGGGACCTGCCCTATACGCTGATGGTGGCATTTGTGCTACGACTCAACGTGCACTGGATGGGCAAGGCCAGCATTTTTCGTTTCCCGTTTGGGGGAGTGATGCGCTGGCTGGGCGGCATCGCGGTGGACCGCTCCAAATCCAATAACCTGGTGGCAGCATCGGCCGATGCCATCACCCGGGCCAAAGGCGCACTGCAACTGATCGTGCCCCCTGAGGGCACACGCAGCAAAACGCGCTACTGGAAAACCGGCTTCTATCACATCGCCCAAGCCGCCCAGGTGCCGATCGTGATGGCCTACATGGACTACGCCAACAAAATCAGCGGTCTGGGCCCGATGTTTCAACCCACCGGCGACCTGGAGGCTGACATGCTGACCATCAAGGCGTTTTACGCACCGTTCAAGGGCAAGAACGCGGCGCAATTCGGAACGTAGCTGCACGCTGCGTCCACCCGTCTCCGAGCGGTGACATCCCAAGGACACCGATTTTTGGCCAACCTTCCTTCTGGTTGCGTTCGATAAACACTCAGTGGAAATCCCGGCTGCTGGTCATCAGCTCCCCAAGCAACGGGGTCAAATCGCGCAGGTACCCGGCCACCACATGACACACCTGGCCACCACTGTCTTCATCGCGCTGCCAGGTGCCGTGCACGGCCAGCAGCCGGGCGTGCAGCAGTTCCGAACGCTGACGCTCTTTCAAGGCTTTCCAGACGATCACGTTGACGGTGCCGGTTTCGTCCTCCAGCGTCACAAAGGTCACCCCCTTGGCGGTGCCAGGGCTTTGCCGCATGGTGACCAGGCCGCAGGCGCGCACCAGCCGCCCATGCGGCAGCGCGCACAGTTGTGTAGCAGTCATGAGTTTCATTTTTGATAGCTGACGACGAAGCATGGACAAGGGGTGCGAGCGTAAAGTTAGCCCAATAGATGCGTAGTCGAAGCGAACCTCTTCGCCTTCTGGCGCGGGTGGCAACACCAGCAATGCTTCGTTGACCGGCGCTTCGCGCAGCAGCTCGGGCGCGCGCTGCAAGGCACTGGCATCCCACACCTGCTGGCGACGATGACCCGATAGGCTGGCCAGTGCATCGGCACTGGCCAGGGCATTCAAGTCGCCCGCCTCGAGCGCCGCGCGCAAGGCAAGATCCTCCGTGCTGCTGAAGTCGCACTGCTGACGGGCTTCTGAGATGCGCTTAGCGGCGGCTTCACTCAGACTGCTGACCAGGCGAAGGCCCAGGCGGACATGGGGCAGTGCATCGTCCAGCGTGCAATCCCAATCGCTCACCGTGACATCCACTGGCAGCACCACCACGCCATGCCGCTTGGCATCCTGCACCAGTTGCGACGGGCCGTAGAAGCCCATCGGCTGACTGTTGAGCATGGCCGCCAGAAAACACGCCGGTTCATGCCACTTGAGCCAGCAGCTCACATAGGTCAGCAGCGCAAAACTGGCGGCATGGCTCTCTGGAAAACCGTATTCACCAAAGCCTTCAATCTGTTTGAAGATGCTTTCGGCAAAGCTTTCCTCATAACCGTTGTGCACCATCTGGTTGACCAGTCGGTCGTGGAACTTGTGCACGCCGCCCTTGCGCTTCCAGGCGGCCATGGAGCGGCGCAAGTCATCGGCCTCACCGGGTGTGAAGTTAGCGGCGATCATGGCGATCTGCATCACCTGCTCCTGAAATATCGGGATGCCCAGCGTGCGCACCAGAGCGGTTTCCAGCGCCTCGTTGGGGTAGACCACCTGATCCGGATGTTCGCGCGCTTTCAAGTAGGGGTGCACCATGCCGCCCTGGATCGGCCCCGGGCGCACGATGGCGACCTCGATCACCAGGTCGTAAAAACAGCGCGGCTTCAGGCGCGGCAGCATGCTCATTTGGGCGCGGCTTTCGATCTGGAACACGCCCACGGTGTCGGCGGCGCAGATCATGTCAAAGGTGGCGGGGTCTTCTGCCGGGATGTCCTGCATCCGAAATAGCAGGCCGCGCCGGGCGCTGACCAGTTCCAGACAGCGGCGGATGGCGCTGAGCATGCCCAGGGCCAGCACATCGACTTTGAGCAAACCCATGGCGTCGAGGTTGTCCTTGTCCCACTGGACGATGGAGCGTTCCGGCATGGCGGCGTTTTCCACCGGCACCAGCCGCGTGAGCGGCCCTTGCGTGAGCACGAAGCCGCCCGGATGCTGGCTCAGGTGGCGCGGGAATCCCTGCAACTGGCGGCTCAGGTCTAACCACAGCGCCAGCGTGTGGCTGGAACGAGAGGCGGCTGAGCGCCCTTCGCGGCGGGCATAGAACGGACTCGGGCCAGCGCCCTCACCGTCTGGATCGCTCTCTGAAACTCTCGCCAGCGCGGCCTGCAGCCGCTCAGCCAGCACCTCGCGGCTGTACATGCCGGGATGTTCCTTGGCCATGGCGGTGATCAACGCCTCGTCGATGCCCAGCGCGCGGCCCACATCGCGCAGCGCACTGCGCGGTCGGTAGCTGGTGACCACGGCGGTCAGCGCGGCGCGGTCGCGGCCATATTTGGCGTAGATGTACTGGATGACTTCTTCGCGCCGCTGGTGCTCAAAGTCGACGTCGATGTCCGGCGGCTCGTTGCGTTCACGGCTGATGAAGCGCTCAAACAACACACTGCTGCGCGCCGGATCGACCTCGGTGATGCCCAGGCAGTAACACACCGCCGAATTGGCCGCCGAGCCACGCCCCTGACACAAAATGCCCTGGCGGCGGGCAAAGGCGACGATGTCATGCACGGTCAAAAAGTACATCTCGTACCTGAGTTCGGTGATCAACGCCAGTTCATGTTCCAGCTGCTGGCGCACGGATTCAGGCAGGCCACCGGAGTAGCGTTGCTGCGTTCCTTCATAGGTGAACTGGCGCAGCGTCTGCGCCGGGGTTTGGCCCGGCAACACCGCCTCCATCGGGTACTGGTAGCGCAGTTCGTCCAAGCTGAAGGTGCAGCGCGCCGCCACCGTGAGCGTGTTCGCCAGCAACTCGGGCGGGTAGATTTGCACCAGCCGCTCACGACTGCGCAGGTGGTTCTCGGCGTTGGCTTGCAGCGCATAGCCGCAGCTTGATACCGGCTGCCCGTGGCGCACGGCGGTGATCACGTCCTGCAGGGGTTTGCGCGAGCGCACATGCATCAGCACGCCACCCGCAGCCAGCAAGGGCACACCGGTGAGCTGTGAGAGCTGCTGCAACTTGTGCAACTGCAATGCGTCATCGGCGCGCAGCAGCAGCGTCACTGTCAGCCAAAGATGTATGCCAAATAGGCCCCTAGCCCAGATGCATAAAGCGCAAGCAGCTTCTAAAGATATAGCGTATGGCAGACTCAGCAGAACCTCGCTACCATGCAATCCAGCCCAGCTCGGGTCTGGCCAGCGCACGCAGTACTGCCCCTTGGGTGCGCTGCGGCGCGCCAGGGTGATGAATTCGCACAGGTCGCCCCAGGCCTGCTGGTCGCGCGGCAAGGCGATGAGGCGAAAACCGTCGCTAGGCGGCTGGTGTTTCATATGCGCCACTGCGTCATGTGCAGGTACGCCAGCAGCACGCTCATCCAGGCCGTCCGTTAAGGGCACCAGAAACTCAGCCCCTGGCAACAGCTTCAACCCGCACTTTTTGGCCTCCAGGTGCGCCCGAACCACGCCTGCCACCGAGCATTCATCGGTGAGAGCCAGTGCCGCATAGCCCAGTGCATGGGCGCGCGCCACCAGTTCTTCAGGGTTCGAAGCACCGCGCTGAAAACTGAAGTTGCTCAGGCAATGCAGCTCGGCGTAGGCACAACTGACGGTCGGCGACTTCGGTGACTGAACATTGGTGGAATACGACACAAAACTGCCTCGCAATACTGTTTTTATAATCAGTATTGTGAGGCAGTTTGGATGAGTCGACCCGCAAGCCTGCTTTACGGCAAGTCAGTCAAGCTCACCAGCATTCAGAAGTACGCTCACCCTTTCAGCGATGAGACGGCACGTCAATGTGTCACTGGATCAGGCTGATTTCTTGTTGTTCTGCAAGTCATACCAAACGGCGATGAGCAAAACCATGGCCTTGACCACCAACTGATATTCGGCCCCCATGTTCATGAGCGACATGCCATTGTTAATCACGCCCATCACCAAACCACCAATGACAGACCCCAAGATGGTGCCAACACCGCCCGTTGCACTGGCCCCGCCAATGAACACGGACGAGATGGCATCCAGTTCAAACATGTTGCCCGCTTGCGGCATGGCCTGATTCATGTAGGCCGTGAAGATCAAGCCGGAGACGGCGGCCATGACACCCATGATGACGAACACATAAAACTCGACCCGCTCCGAATTGATGCCAGAGAGTTTGGCCGACTTTGCGTTGCCGCCAATCGCGTAAATGCTTCGGCCAAACACCGTGTTATTCATCATGAAGGTAAAGGCAATCACCAGCAGGCCGATGATGACGATCACATTCGGAATTCCCCGGTCCAATGAAAACTTGTGAAATATCCAGAAAATGACGACACTGATGAACACATTCTTGACGATGAACAGCGACATCGGCAACAGTTCAAAACCTAATCTGGCGCGTGTTCTGCGGTTGTGGATGTCCATCACCAGCATGATGACCAGAAACACAACACCGACAACAAGGGCCAGCACCTTGCCATCCATAAAGCTCGGCTCAATGAAACCACTTGCAATTTTCTTGAAGTTGTCGTCCATCAGCCCCACCGGCTTGATGCTGGTAAGCACATAAGTCAAACCGCGAAAGCCCAGCATGCCCGCCAAAGTCACAATAAATGCAGGCACCTTCAGGTACGCCACCCAATAGCCTTGAAAGGCGCCGATGGCGGCACCGGCCAACAAACACGCGCCCAGAGACAGCAGCATGCTGCCGTTGGTCGCGTTATAGACAATGGCAGCCGTGGCGCCGGTAAAGGCCACCGTGGCCCCAACCGACAAATCAATCTTGCCCGTGATGATGACCAGCACCATGCCGATCGCCAGCACCAGGATGTAGCTATTCTGGATGACCAGGTTGGTGATGTTGCGCGGGGTGAAATTGACAAAATCTGTCATGAACCCGAAGACCGTGAAGATGAGCAGCAAAACCATGTACATCGAGAAATGTTTTTGGTTTTGTTTGATGATTTTGAACATGATAGGCTTCGCTTGAATGGTTTCTATGGGTCGTCCGACGAGTCACTTGGAGGGCATTAAGCCACCGCCAGCTTCATGATGGCTTCCTGGCTGGCCTCTGAGGTTTTGAGTTCTCCCTTGATGCGGCCTTTGTCCATCACATACACGCGGTCGGTCATGCCCAGCACTTCCGGCAACTCTGACGAAATCATGATGATGCTGTTGCCCTTTGCCACAAAGTCGTTCATGATTTTGTAGATTTCATTTTTAGCCCCCACGTCAATTCCGCGCGTGGGCTCATCGATGATCAGCAGTTTCGGCTGTGCCATCAAACACCTGGCCAACACCACCTTTTGCTGATTGCCGCCGCTTAAATTACCCACAATCTGATCGATGCTGGGGGTTTTGATACTCAGTGCGTTGCGGTACTTTTCGCTCTCTTCGATTTCTTTGTACTTGTCAATCAGGTTAAAACGGGACAGCCAAGGCAGCGACGAATAAGTGGTGTTATTTTTGATCGTCTGAATCAGGATCAAGCCCAAATCCTTGCGGTCTTCCGAGACATAAATCATCTGATGGGCAATCGCGTCTTTGGCGCTCTTGAACACCACAGAGTGTCCGTCAAACCAGATGTCACCTTCCACATTAGGACTCAGGGATCGGCCAAAGACCGTCAACATCAATTCGGTTCGCCCCGACCCCACCAACCCAGCCAGCCCCACGATCTCGCCATGGCGTACGTCCATCGAAGCGTTGTCAATGATGACGCGGTCGCTGAACACCGGGTGCCTGACAGTCAGGTTGGTCAGCTTGAGGATGGGTTCACCAATATGCCGCTCTCGCGCCGGGTACATCGAGGTCAACTCGCGTCCCACCATGCATTTGACGATGTAGTTGATGTCCACCTTCTGGGCCTGCAAATCAACCCGTTCTACCGTCTGACCATCACGGATGATCGTGATCTCATCAGCAATGGCCATCACTTCATTGAGCTTGTGTGAAATCATGATGATCGTCACACCCTGCTCTTTCAGACTTAACAACAGTCGCAGCAGGTTCCCGCTGTCATCCTCATTCAATGAAGACGTTGGCTCATCCAAAATGAGCAGTTTGGCATTTTTTGACAGGGCTTTGCCAATTTCCAGCAACTGCTGCTTGGCGACCGACAGCTTGTTGACCGGCGTGGCCAAATCCTCATGCACGCCCACCTTTTCCATCACCGCTTTGGCGTCAATGTGGGTTTGCTCCCAATCAATCAAAAAACCTTTTTTGCGCTCATTACCGAGAAACAGGTTTTCGTAAATGGACAGATAGGGCGACAGTGCCAACTCCTGATGGATGATGACAATGCCTTCCGCTTCGCTTTCTTTGAGGGTTTTGAACTTGCATTCCTTTCCCTCGTACACAACCTGACCCTCGTAGCTCCCATACGGGTAGACGCCGCTGAGAATCTTCATCATGGTCGATTTGCCAGCACCGTTTTCACCCACGATAAAGTGGATTTTGCCGCGCGTCACCTGCATGTCCACGCAATCCAGCGCCACCACCGGCCCGAAGGTTTTACGCATGCCCTTGATGTCTAAGATCTTGTCCATGATCGTCTTTTTGGTGGTCAAGTCAATGAAAAGCAGCAATGGCGCACATCCGGCCGTCGCTATTCAGTATCAACCCAACCTATTTGCAAACGCAACATCCATTTCTGCCAGAGGAACTGCGGCTACGCCTGATTGACTCAGGACGCAGCCGGATCCAACGATCCAAAGGCAAGACTATTTGGTCCCTTTGGCTACTGCCTCAGCGGTATAGAAGCCGCTGTCAACCAGTTCTTTGGTCAGGTTGTCTTTGGTCACAGCCACGGGTTCAAGCAGGAATGACTTCACGACCTTCTTGCCAGTGTTGTAGGTTGTGGTGTCAATACGGGCCTTCACCGTCAGCACAGGTTCGACGCCCTTGACGATACTGTCAACCGCTTCGGCCGTGCCTTTGGCCAGCACACGCGTGTCTTTGAAAACGGTCATGGTTTGCTTGCCTTCCATGATCCACTTGGCAGACAACAACTCGCCGTCCTGGCCGGTGATCACAGGCAGCGTCTTGTATTTGCCGTCTTGTTCCAGGGCGCCAATCACAGCACGTGCCAGCGTGTCGTTGGGTGCCAGAACAGCGTCAAGCTTGACCGCCTTGCAAGCGCCAGACAGCAGCGTTTCCATGCGTGCCTTGGCCTTGTCGGCAGCCCAGCCTTCTGTGGTGATCTTGGACCAGCTGGCGTCCGCTGAATTGGTGGGTGCAGGTCCGCAAATCTTCAATGCGCCGCTGGTCACGAAAGGTTTCAGAACATCCATGGCGCCGTCAAAGAAGAAGCGCGCATTGTTGTCGGTGGGAGAACCGGCAAACAGCGTGATGTGTTTGCCTTTGGCTGTATCCAAAGCCAGCGCATCTTTGATGGCCTGACCTTGCAACTGACCCACTTTGAAATTATCAAACGTCAGGTAGTAATCGTAGGCATCAGTGCCGGTGATCAGACGGTCATAGGAGACGACCGGAACGCCCGCTTTCTTGGCCGATTCAACCGCCTGAGCCGCAGCTTCGGTCACCGATCCGACAACGATCACTTTGGCACCTTTGGTGACCATGTCTTCGATTTGCTTGTTTTGTTTGGACTGGTCGCCATCGGCGAAAGCTACATCCACCTTGTAGCCCATGCCCTCAAGGTCTTTCTTCATGAACTCGGCGTCACCCACCCAACGCTCGACGTTCGTCTCAGGAATAGCCAAACCGATCAGGACACTGGGCGCTGCGGGAGGCGCTGAAGCAACGGGTGCAGCGGCAGGTGCGGCAGGGGTTTCTTCCTTTTTGCCACAGGCTGTCAAGCCCATAGCGGCAACGATCAATGTCAAGGTGAAAACACTTCTTCTCATTTCAATCTCCTGTTAAAAACTTGCACATAAAAGAAACACTTCAGACAAAACGGTTCACCAGGTTCTCCAGATACTCCTGCTGACCAGAAACAGGCAACACGTCACGGTTATCCTGCAGCACCTTGTCAGCCAACGCGTCAAGACTGGTTTTGCCAGCCAGCACATCTTGCGCCCATGGCTGACTCCAGCCAGCATAACGCCTGCTCATGACATCGGCAAGCTGCCCGTCCTGGATCATTTTTTCAGCGGCCAGCAGCGCTCTGGCACACACGTCCATGCCACCAATGTGACCATAGAACAGGTCGGCGGGATCGAGCGACTGGCGACGCACCTTGGCGTCGAAATTGCAACCACCGGATTTGAACCCCCCGGCCTGCATGATGAGGTAGAGGGTTTGGGCCAGTTCCGGCACGCTGTTGGGGAACTGATCGGTATCCCAACCTAACTGCGGATCACCACGATTCATGTCCAGGCTGCCAAAGATACCCAGTGCCAGTGCCGTGGCCACCTCGTGCTCAAAGCTGTGCCCCGCCAGGGTGGCATGGTTGGCCTCAATATTGACCTGCACTTCGTTCTCTAAACCGGCACGAACGAGCAGGCCATAGACAGTGGCAGTATCGAAGTCATACTGATGCTTGGATGGCTCTCTAGGCTTGGGCTCAATCAGAATGGCACCTTTGAAGCCAATTTTGTGCTTGTGCTCCACAACCATGTTGAGAAAACGCGCCATTTGGTCAAACTCAAGCGCCATGTTGGTGTTAAGCAGCGTCTCATACCCTTCGCGCCCACCCCACAGCACATAGTTTTCCCCACCCAGCTTCAGGGTGGCATTCATTGCATCACGCACTTGTGCGGCAGCCATGGCAAACAATTCCGGATTGGGATTGGAAGCTGCACCAGCCATGAAGCGCCGATGACTGAACAAGTTTGCTGTACCCCACAGCAATTTCATCCCGGTGCGCTCTTGGAGCTGGGCCAATGTGTCGATGATGTGCAGAAAATTATTGCGACTCTCTCGCGGCGTGTCCCCCTCGGGAGCAACATCGCGATCATGGAAGCAATAGTACGGTGCGCCGAGCTTGCTGAAAAAATCAAAAGACTCCTCGGCTTTTTGTTCAGCCAATTGCAACGGCGTGCCACCTTCAAACCAGGGCCTCGTGAACGTACCCCCACCAAACGGGTCGGAACCGGTTGAACAGAAGCTGTGCCAGTAACAAACGGCAAAACGCAACTGCTCCTTCATGGACTTACCCAACACGATCTGGTCTGGGTTGTAGTGGCGAAACGCCAGGGGATTTTTGCTGTCTGCGCCTTCATAGCGAATCGGCGCAATGTCTTTGAAATAAGTTGCCAAGTCAATTCTCCAGAAATTAATCAATCTGCCTGCAGCCTGATGACGAATGCTTTGCAGATCCGGGTTAAAAAAAGTGGGCTTGCCACGTAATTGATCCTCTACAGAAGGCTCACTCTCGCAGAGATTATGCTACTCATCCGCATTTAGTTCGACTAACAAATTAAGTTTATTTCTTTGCCAAGCAATAAACATAGGGACAAACCCTGAAACTTATGTTTTACGGCCACCAGAAGCCGATTCCTGACCCTCAAACCGATTTTTTAGCTTTTGTAGACTATTTCGTTACTTTTTTACAATGTACATGCGTGCACATTGGTACCATTGGGATACAAACCAGTTACATCAAACGATGAATTCAAGTCCTTTTTCATGACATGGATGAAGACAATAGTTCATCATTAAAACTAATTTGAAACCATTGCCATCAGCAACACACGTCGATAGCGATGGCAGCCCAACCAGGAACTCGATGATCTCTTCGATGTCAAATCTTTGCCCACAAGTCAAGCGCCCACAGGATGGCAAATCATGAGAACTACCGGTGACCAGCAGCTCGTCAAGCGGCTCAATCGCAGCGTGCTGTTGCGCCTGCTACGCCTACAGCCAGGGCAGTCGCGCGCGCAGTTAGCGCAGGAAAGCGGCCTGACAAAATCCACCGTCAGTTTGCTGGTACGTGAACTGATTGACGAGAACTGGCTGACCGAGAGTGACGCCGTCAACTCCACGGGCGCTGGCAGACCATCCACCCCGCTACAAATTGACGGCAGGACCCGTGCCCTGGTCGGCGTGGAGGTGGCTGTTGATGTGCTACGAGTGGCCTGCGTCAGCCTGGCCGGGAAAATCCTCTGGTCTGCCGAAGAACCAATGCAGGGGCAACAGCCGGACGAGGTGTGCCGACAGATTGCAGGCCTGGTGGCGCGCGCCCATGAACTGCTACTGTCTTGGCGTCTACAACTCACCGGCCTGGGCGTTGGGCTGCCGGGTGCGTTCGACGAGACCACGGGCAAGGTGCATTTTGCTGCCAACCTGGGTTGGTGGAATGTGGACTTCATGCCGCTGTTCACACACGCCCTGAAACAGGTCAACTTGCCACCCATGCCGGTTTATGTGCAAAACGAGGCCGACACTGCTGCGCTAAGCGAGTACGAGTTTGTTGAAGGCCACATCAGCGACTCGGTGATCTTCGTCACCTGCGACGTGGGTGTCGGCGCCGGCATTGTCCTCAACGACCGGCTATTCACGGGTCAATACGGAGGGGCAGGCGAAATTGGCCACGGCATTCTTCAAATCGATGGCCCCCTTTGTTCTTGCGGACGCCACGGCTGTGCCGAAACTTTTTTCGGGGGCCGCGCTCTGGAAAAGCTCGCTGATCCACTGAGCGGCGGCAAGTATTTAGGGGTAGTTCTAGCCAATCTATGGACGACTTTCGACCCCAGCGTGTTGATCGTCGGCGGCCCCTCCTGTGCCAAATACCCTGGGCTCATTGCCAAAGCCGAGGAGACCCTCAAAGCCTACGCAACCAGTGCACGCATGCCAGCCCCGCCGGTTCGCCCTGCCCGCTATGGACTGCTGGCATCGGCCGTGGGTGCAGCGGCACTGGTTTTGCACCGCCAACTCAGACCTTTGCAGGCATCAAAGGGGTATGCCTCCAATCCCTTGTCCGTAGCGTCCGCCCCCAACCCATAAGCTCATTCTTCTTGGAGAAAACCATGTTTCTCGGCATCGATATCGGTACATCAGAAGTCAAGGCCTTGCTGCTTGACACCTCTCACCGCGTGGTGGGTTCGGCTGGCGCGGTGCTGACCGTGTCGCGCCCTCACCCGGGTCACAGCGAACAAAACCCGCAAGACTGGTGGACCGCCACCCAGGCCGCACTGACCGAACTGCGTCAGACCCATCCAGCCGAATATGCTGCGGTGAGCGTCATCGGTCTGTCCGGACAGATGCACGGCGCCGTTTTGCTCAATGATCAGGACCGCGTATTGAGGCCAGCCATCCTTTGGAATGACACCCGAAGTTCAGAGGAATGTGTGCAAATGATGGCTGAATTGCCAGAACTTGCACAACTCGGCGGCAGCCTCGCCATGCCCGGCTTCACAGCACCCAAATTACGCTGGGTTGCGCGCCACGAGCCGGATATCTTCAAACAGGTCGCCAAAGTGCTGCTACCCAAGGATTACGTGCGTCTGATGTTGACTGGCGACTACGTCACCGACATGTCTGACGCCAGTGGCACGCTTTGGCTGGATGTGCAACAGCGCGCCTGGTCCGACAAGCTGCTGGCGCTCACCGGATTGACACAAGCACACATGCCCCGCCTGGTGGAAGGCAGCCAGGCAGGAGGCACCCTGACGCCAGCAACCGCGCAACTGCTGGGCTTGTCCAAAGATGTGGTGGTGGCCGGTGGCGCGGGCGACAACGCGGCCAGCGCCGTCGGCATGGGGGCCATTCAGGCCGGGCAAGGCTTTCTCTCCCTTGGCACCAGCGGCGTGCTGTTTGTGGTGACCCCGTCTTACCAGCCCAATGCGGCCAGCGCGACCCATGCGTTTTGCCACGCCATGCCCCAGCAATGGCATCAGATGAGCGTGATGTTGTCTGCGGCCAGCGCCTTGCAATGGGCCACCCATCTGCTCGGCATGCCCAATGAAGGCGCTCTGGCAGCTCAGGCAGCAGCCCTGACCCTGTCTGAACGCGCCTCAGCCCCGCTGTTTCTACCGTATCTGGCGGGCGAGCGCACACCGCACAACGATGCGGATGTGCGTGGCAGTTTCCACGGTTTGAACTTCGAGACAGATGCCGCCCGACTGGGCTATTCGGTGATCGAAGGTGTGACCTTTGGACTGAACGATGGCCTGGCAGCCCTGAAGGCGGCTGGCAGCACCGTGCAACGCTTGTCCTTGGTGGGAGGCGGCTCCAGAAGCGCCATGTGGGCACAACAACTGGCTTCCGCCCTGAACATTGAGATCGTCACGCATGCCAGCTCCACCGTGGGGGGCGCCTTGGGCGCTGCACGTCTGGGATGGCTGGCCACCGGTGCGGACCCGAAGGCGGTATGCCTGACACCCGCCGTCGAGGCCATCTACACACCTGACCCAGCCGAGCAAGAGGTTCTGATGCCCCGGTATGCGCAGTTCAGGGCCTTGTACACACGTTGAAAGAAGTTCAGCCAAACACCCCATGCAAAAACCACGCAGGCGCTGGCTGCTTAGAGCCCATGCTGCCCAGACGCTCGCGGTAAACCCATAGCAGGGGCGAGTGCTCACTGCGCGCCACGTAGTAGTCGCGCAAGGCAGCAGGGGCGCTCTCACGCAATTGCAACGCTGCGGCCAAGCGCTCCTGCGGAACAGGCGAAGCTGTTGGTGCAGCCCACCAGCCAGACTCCAGTCGCTGTGGGCCAGCCAGCAGGGTCAGCGGCCCCAGGTAATGCGGCTGCTGCTGGTACACCGCCAGTTTCAAAGGCTCAGCCAGCAGCCAGGTGGGGTACAGGGCGCTGGCCCAAGGATTTTTCGGGCTACTTGAATGCTGCGACTTCTTGAAGATTTTTTGGCCTGCAGCCCCCGTATCACCTTGGCCTTCAGCTATTAAATCTGCAGTATTAGCCTGACTCTGCTTGTGCCGTACCGCAGGGGTAGCGCCTGCCGCGCCCGAGTGGCCGTCGCGCGCGGCCGGTGTCCATGCCTGCATCTGCTCCGGACGGTGATCGGCCAGCGCTTGCAGGCACAGCACCTTGTCAGCACCCAAACGCGCACTCAGGCGCTCCAACAGGTGCCCCAGACTATCGCCCTGCGGCTGGTCATCCAGCAACAAGCTGGCACTGACGCCTTGGAGTGCCTGGGTTTCCAGTGAGCGCAGGCGCAGCGACTGCACCGGCGCAGCCAACGCGACCTGACCCAGGCGTTCGGCCAGCAGGCGCTGCAAGTGAGTCATATCCGCGCTGGCTTGCGACGTGCGCAGCACCAGCGCGCCTTCTTTCGCGGTGTTGCGCCGCGCATCCATCGTCCAGCCCAGCTCAATGGCTAGAACACCGCGCTGGCGCATCTGCAGCCACACCGATAACTGTGCCAGCAAGCGACGCGCGCCAAACAACAGGGCTGGCGCGCTGCCGACATCGGCGGTGAGTTCCAGCGTGGCCTCAAAGACATCAGGCAGCGTCAGCCAGGGGTACACATCCGGCCGGGTGCCGTAGGCCTGGTCCAACGCATCGACCAGCGCCGCACCAAAACGCCGTGCCACACCGGCACGCGGCAGGGCACGCAACTGGCCCCAGCGCGTGCAGCCCAGCCGCGCCAGCGTGCCCAGATGTGGCTGGGCGGCCAGCAGCGCGCTCAGCGGCAGATCGTCCGTCTGAACAAGCGCCCTGTGCGGCTGATCCAGTCGCGCAAATGCTATCAAAGATGTATCTCCTTGCCCATATATCACGGGGGCTACAGGCTTTTTTTCCATATGAATGTGACGCAGCAATGCCGTCTGGCCTCCCCACAAGCGGGCGCTGGCCGAAACCTCCAGCAGCACGGCGCCCGACACCTGCGCCACCTTGGGTGTGAACTGCAGCGCCCACCAGCCCAAAGCCGTCAGCGGATCGGTCAGCGTGTCGGCGGGCGCGGCTGCCTCAGGCTGCGGCTGCAAGGCGATCCAGTGCATGATTTTGCTCAAAGGTAGTGGGACCGACAGCCAGCAAGGCGCCCAGCATGGCGTGACGCGCAGGCAAGTACAGAGTTTGCGCCAGCGGTGGGCCGCGCCGCTTGAGCACCGCAACGGCCAAGGCATCGTCTGGTGCCTGCGCCACCAGCAGGCGCAGCACGGCGGGCGACGACTCATCTTTGGCCGTGGACTCCCGCAGCACCCACAACAATTTCGACTGGGTTTGTGCCGCCAGATGCAGACGGCGCAAATGGTCTGAGCGCAAGGCATGGGCACGCACCTGCGGTAGCCAAGCCAGCACCGCTGCCACGTCAGCGCAGCGCAAGGCCTGCTCAGTGACCCACAACCGCTGGGACAAGGCATTGGCCTGCACCCACAGCAAATTGCGCACATCCAGCCCCTGCCCTGCCAGACCCGGCCCGAACGGCGCATAAGGCGCTCCCACCAGCAGGATGGTCTGGGTCAATGTGCGCAAGGCGGGCAGCAGCAGGCGCCACTCATTCTGGCTGTGTGTGGGCTGCAAAATTTCACACAAAGCACCGACCGGCCAGCCGCCACCGGGCAACTGCGCATCGAGCGCGACGTGGCCACTGGACAAGGCAGCACCGTCTGTGCTGGCCGTGTGCGCCAGCGCATCGGCGCACCAGACAGCATCGCCCAAAGTGTCGATCAGGGTGGAAACAGAACGCACGGCCATGGCGCATTAGACCTTAAATACTGTATGCATGAACAGTATTTTATGCATCCATACCCGCTTGACCAGCCCAAGCATCAACGTCAGAACCGGACGACGACTCCGCCAGCCCCGAAATCTGCTGACAGGTCAAACCACGTTCACGCCCATCAAAACTCTAAAAAATATAGCTACCAGCCCCTGCAAAATAAGGGCTAGAAGCCTATTTCTCACGCAGATTCAGACGTGAGAGCGTAGATACCAGGCCACGGCCAGCACCAGAACCAATAACACCCACAGATAGGGCCAGCCCGAAGACTTTTCGGCATAGGGGTCGCTCAAGGTCCGCTGGGCCCCCTCAGGCAGTTTTGCCACTTGCGTCAGCGAGGTGCCAAACGGAATGTTGATGCGCGCACGCGCATTGATGGCCCAGCCGTTGGCGTCCAGAATCGGGCCCAGATTGCGCGCACGCAACTTGAACCACGCCACGAGCACCGATGGCAAGGAGATGATCAGCATCAGACCGACGATCACCAGCGGGAACTGCCACCAGGCCAGCGAGAACAAGCCCGAAGCCACCGACACCGCCATGGTGCCCATCGCGCCCAAAGCCAAGCCGATGGCGGCAAAGATACCGGCAAACTTGCCCACATCAAAGGGCGGTGGTGGCGCTTTGGCCACCTCGCCTTTCGCGCCCTTTTCCGCCGCACCTACCGCCGCCTTCGCCAGCTTGTCATCGGCCGCGTTGGCCTTGCTGGCCGCCAGCTTCTGCAACTGCGAGCTCACTAGCCGGGCTGCCTTTTTGTAAGGCGACCAGAACGCCTGGTGCAGGCTGATCGGGTGGTCAATGATTTTGGTGATGGTGGCATCCCAGTCACGCCCCTGGCGGTCATAGAACACCCCGTTGCGCCCCACCATGAGTTGGTCCGAGTCACCTGCCGTGAAAGCCGCTGCCACGCTGAGCTTGTCGGCCCCGCGCACGCAGTCGCAATACACCAGGCAGACGCCCGACAGATTCGCCAGCGCACCGTGTTTGGCTGCGTCATTGACCGCCACGCACAGTTCGCACGAACGGCCATCCAGATACAGCGTGCCGATCTGGAAGGTGGCCATGCCCTGGCGGGTGTAGAAGTTGCGGAAAGCGACAAAATTATTCGCCAGCGTGTGCAGATCGCGCACATAACGGGCGAGCTTTTCCAAATCACGCAGGCCATCGCCCTCGGCCGTGGGGTCGGGTTTGGCCGCCAGCCAGGTGGTGTAGCTGGACAGCTTGTCCTTGATGGCCTGCCAATCGGCAGCACTGAGGCCAGTCTGGACCCCTAACAGAGGGTTCACGATGGTGTCACGCAAGGAGGCCACGCGCCCTGCCCAGGCCGGGTTGATGCCACTGGTCAAAGGCAAGACCGCTTCGGCACTGACATACGCCAAAGGCAAATCGCTGATGGCCTGACTGCCCGTCTGCAAAGTAGCTGGCGCCAGCGCCTTGAGTGCGTCTTCCGAGGCATTCAAGACGCCACCCGCACGCGCGTCGAAGGCGGCCAGCTGGCAGCGGGTGAAGTAGTCTTGCACCTTGCCATCGAGTTCAGTCACCAGTGCATGTGCTGCAGCAGTGGCGTCGCCCAATGGCAGAGCGTCAGCGCCAGCAGCCTCCCAGGCAGCCAGTGCACGGGCTGCATGACCTGCCTGTGCGGTACTGGTCTCGGCCACGCTGAGTTCGTCCGCGTCCGACTTGCCCAAAGCCTTGGCCAGTGCCTGCGCGGCCACCTTGATGAGCTTGCCGGGTTCGTCGTCATCGCGAATCTGGGACACACTCACGCCATCACGCTTTTGCACCAGCACCTCGGGGCTGGTCAGCCGCGTATTGGCCCAGGCTATGGCGGCCAACAGCTCGGGCGCGCGCACATGACCGTCGTTGTCGCTGTCGATGAACTGCAAGCTGCGTGAGTCGAACTCAATGCCCTTCACAGGGCAGGACAGGGCTACCCAGAGTTTCTGGTCCAGCTCACCCAGCGCCAGCAAATCAGCGGCGGTGTCAAGTTGCACCTGATCAAAACCACCAGCACGAAAAAAACGCCATGGATGCAATGTGTCAGACATGGTGACTCCTGGTTATGGATGTGAAAAAGCAATGCTCGTGATGTTAGCGACTGTTGTTGTTGGTCTCACGGCGCGCGCGCCCGAAAAGCGGCTATCCATGCCAAAAAGTACCCGCATCAATCAACCACAATGATGCGTACCAGACGCTTCAGGTCGAACTGCCAATCGCCGGCCAACGCCGGTGCAACAAGCTCCAGGCGACCAGGCCAATGGACAGCATGGTCAACGAGGTGGCAGCCAGCGCCAGCGTGGAATGCATCACCAACGGTGCAATCACCCCGGCCACAATGCCATTGGCGCTGGAGCCAATGAACGCCTGCAAACTTGACGCCATGCCGCGCCGCTCGGGGTGCAAATCCAGCACCAGCAACGTGATCACCGGCACCATCATGGCCCAGCCAAAGGAAAAAATAGCCACCGGAAACATGGCCCACGCCGCATTGGCCACAAACACGGCGTTGGCAGCCAAGTTGACCAGCGAGATGACGAGCATGATAACAAAACCGTGCCGTATCTGCCGCTTGGGGGCAACCCGGCCTGCCATGCGTCCACTGACCCAGGCGCCACTCATGATGCCACTGATGGTGAGTATGAAAAACCAAAAGAACTGCGTCGGTGCCAAACCCAGATGCTGCCCCAGAAAGACAGGGGCTGACAGCACATACAAAAACATGCCATTGAACGGAACGCCACTGGCCAGCGCCAGTAAAAAGAAACGCGGGTCACGACCGAGCTTCCAGTAACCCTGCATCAAGTTACTAACTTTGAGCGGGTGTCGATGACTTTGGTGCAGCGTTTCGGGCAACAGGCGGTAATTGGCCAGCCACAAGACAACCCCCACACCGGTCAAAAACCAGAACACGCTGTGCCAGCCCAGATGCGCAAACAGCAAGCCGCCGATCATCGGCGCCACCGCCGGGGCCACACCGAAATAGATGGTGATCTGACTCATGACCCTTTGCGCCTGTGCGGGCGGGAACATGTCGCGCACCACGGCGCGCGACACCACAATGCCCGCGCCGGTGGTCAGCCCTTGCACCGCGCGAAAGAACACCAGTTGCCCGATACTTTGCGACAGCGCACAGCCCACGGAAGCTGCGGTAAACGCCGCCAGGCCCCACAACACCACCGGCCTGCGCCCCACGCTGTCTGACAGCGCACCATGGAAAAGACTCATGAAGGCAAAGCCAAACAGATACGCCGACAGCGTTTGCTGCATCTGCACCGGCGAAGCGCCCAGCGACGCGGCAATGCCGGAAAAAGCCGGAATATAGGTATCGATGGAAAACGGCCCAAGCATGCCCAGCATGGCCAAGAGCACAGCCAGCGCCCAACGCGGCGCTTGCCACAGGTGATGTGCGTCTGGATTCATTCTGGGCGACTTCTGGCGGGATGAGCACCGATTGGGAGCGGGAATGGAAGAAAAGTCATGAATTGGTAAGCAGCGGATATTTGGCAGGCCGAGTCCTTCAGCCGTGCCATTATGCAGATTTCCTGCCATTCAGCATGCCTTTGTTGCACTTGTCGCCGCGCAGAAGTTCATATATAAAAGAATGACTTCCAGCCCAGGTTTACAGGGGGCTAGAAGATATTAATTTGATAGCGCCGAGACTACAAACGGCGCTAACCCGCTCAACAGGTCGTCAGGATTTGGTCGGGGCGTATTTGCTGACTGCTTCCCACAAGCCATTCAGATACACCGCACCCAGCGCCCTGTCATACAGGCCATAACCGGGTTTGCCGGTTTCGCCCCAAATCATGCGGCCATGGTCCGGGCGCACATAGCCGGTAAAGCCGATGTCATGGTAGGCCTTGATGATGGCCGCCATGTCCAGCGAGCCGTCGCAGGAATTGTGCGTGGACTCGTAGAACGTGCCATCTTCTTCCACCTTGACGTTGCGCAGGTGGCCAAAATGGATACGGCCTTGTCCACCGAATTCGCGCACCAGCGCTTCAATGTTGTTGCACAAGTCAGCCCCCAGCGAGCCCGAGCACAGGGTGATGCCGTTGGCGGTGGAGTCCACTATTCTGACCAGCCGGGCCAGGTCATCGCGGTTCTTGACAATGCGCGGCAAACCAAAGATCGGGCGCGGCGGGTCATCCGGGTGCATGGCCATCTTGATGCCCACCTCAACGGCGACCGGGATGATGGCTTTGAGGAAGTATTCGAGGTTGGCCCACAGGGCTTCTTCATCGACGGCCTGGTACTCGGCCAGCAGGCTCTTGAGCTCATCCGGTTTGTAACTGGCATCCCAGCCCGGCAGCGCAATGCCTTTTTCCGGGTTGATGGCGGCGACCGCCTTGGCATCAAACGCCAGCGTGAAGGAGCCGTCGGGCAGCTCCTTGGCCATTTCAGTGCGGGTCCAGTCAAACACCGGCATGAAGTTGTAGCAGATGACCTTGACACCCACGGCCGCGCAGTTGCGGATGTTTTGCTGGAAGTTGGATATCAGCCGGTCGCGTGTCGGCTTGCCCAGCTTGATGTCTTCATGCACCGGCACACTTTCGACCACCTCGAACTTCAGGCCAACATCTTCGATGCGGTCGCGCAGCGCTTGCAGCTTGTCCAGCGGCCAGACTTCGCCCACCGGCACGTCGTAAATGGCCGACACAATGCCGTACAGGCCCGGAATCTGGCGGATGTATTCCAGTTTGACGGGGTCGGATTCGCCGTACCAGCGAAAAGTCATCTTCATGGGATCAGCTCCTGGGCAGGTTAGGTTGGTGGTGCCTGGCTCAGCGGGTAAGTGCTTCGGCGGTGGCCACGTCGGGGTGGTCGGCCAGTTGCACAAAGGCTTGCACCAGCTCGGTCACAAAGACGGCGTGCTGGATCAAATCCGTGCCAAATATTTTCTGAATTGATAGCATGCTACCCACGATTTCATTGGGCTTGATGCTGATTTTTGCCTTATCCAGAATCTCAGCTGAGAGCGGATCGTTGAGTGTGCCGCCGGGTGTATGCGCGGTTTTCACGGCAAAGTGCATCCAGGCCGCGATGGCCTGGGCCAAGGCGGGTGAAGGCAGACCGCGCGCCAGCCGCTCACGCAACGTGGCCAGCAGGCGCTGCGACAGTTTTTGCGAGCCGTCCATGGCAATTTGCGCCGTGCGATGTTTGAGCGCAGGGTTGCGAAAGCGTTTTTTGAGTTGCTCCACATAATCCTGGGGGTCGACACCGGCAGGGGCGTGTAGCACCTGCAGCACCTCGACCCAGAGTGCGTCGAGCAAGTGGGTGATCAGCGGCATTTGCATGGCTTCTGCCACCGTGTCGCGCCCGGTGAGCTGACCCATGTAGGCCAGGGTAGAGTGAGCGCCGTTGAGGCAGCGCAGCTTCATGTTTTCCCAGGCTTCAATCTCGTTGGAGAAAACAGCGCCACCCTGCGTCCAGTCGGGCCGCCCCATGGTGAAGTCGTCTTCAATCACCCATTGCACAAAGCCTTCGGTGATGATCGGCCAAGCATCAGTCATGCCCAGTTGGTCGTTGACATAGGCTCGGTCAGCGTCGGTGGTGGCCGGGGTGATGCGGTCCACCATGCTGCAGGGGAAGCTCACATTGGCCTCAATCCAGGCCGCGAGTTCAGCATCTACCTCGCGGGCAAACGCCAGCACCGCTGCCTTGGCGGTCTTGCCGTTGCTGGGTAAATTGTCACAACTCAAGACCGTGAACGGCGGTATCTCATGGGTTTTGCGATAACGGAGCGCCTGCACGATCAGACCCAGAATGGTTCGGGGCGCAGCAGGTGTGGCCAGATCGGCCTGAATAGCCGGGGCCTGCAACTGCAGCTTACCACTGGCCGGGTCAAGGTAATAACCCTTCTCGGTGACGGTGAGGCTGACGATGCGTGTGCTGTGGGCGCACATGCTGGCCAGCACCTGCGCCAGATCAGCCGGGCCGCCCCGCAGCTGGGTGATGGCACCCACCACTTGCAGCTGCTCGGCGCCTTCTGAACGAATGACCAGGGTGTAAAGGCCGTCTTGCGGTGCCAGCGCGTCGCGGGTAAAGGTGGTCATCAGGCCAGCACCCACAATGCCCCAGCCCAGATCGCCCGAGGCCAGCACGGCCTCGGTCATCACCGCCTGATGCGCACGGTGAAAGGCGCCCACGCCCAGGTGCACGATGGCGTTGGTCACCTGGCTACGGTCATAGGTGGGCCGCTGCACGCCAGCGGGCAGCATCGAGAGGTTTTTGTCAGAGAGTTGCATGGTCAATCTTTCGTGGCTCAATCGGTCACGCCGGGAATAGCAAAGTAGGCCTTGGCGTTACGGTAACTGATGTCTTGCACCATGTTGCCAAAGGTGTCAAAGTCAGGTGGAATTTCGCCGTTTTCCATCCAGCCACCGACCAGGGCGCACAACACGCGGCGGAAGTATTCGTGCCGTGGGAAGGACAAAAAGCTGCGCGAATCGGTCAGCATGCCGACAAACCTTGACAGCAGACCGAGGTTGCCCAAGCTCACCATCTGCTGACGCATGCCTTCAATGTGATCGTTGAACCACCAAGCCGAACCCATCTGGATCTTGCCGGGGCTGGAGCCGTCCTGGAAACAACCCATCACCGTGCCCAGCACTTCCAGGTGGTTCGGGTTGAGTGAATACAAGATGGTTTTAGGCAGCAAGTTGTCGCTTTGCAGCGCGTTCATGAAGGCGGCGAGTTTGCTGGCGATTTGCTCATCATTCACCGCGTCGTAACCCGTGTCGGGGCCGAGCTGGTTAAACATGCGTGTATTGAGATTGCGCACGGCCGCCAGATGCAACTGCATGGCCCAACCGCGCTTGGCGTTCATGCGGCCCACGTCCAGCAGCACTGCGGTCTTGTAGGCATCCGCCTCGGCGGCAGTCAACGGGGTGCCGCCGAGCAGCTTGGCAAAGATGGCTTCCAATGCCTGCGGCGTGGTGAAGCTGGCAAATGGCACGGTCAGGCCGTGGTCAGAGGCGCGGCAACCCAGACTGTGAAACACCGCGTGGCGCGCATCAAGTGCCGCAATCAACGACTGATAGGAGCCAATCGCCACATCGGCGCGATCAGCCAGTTTGTGAATGTAGGCCTGCCAGACGGACAAGTCGTCGGTGGCCAGCGCGCGGTCCGGGCGGAAGCTGGGCACCATCACGGGTTCACCCGGTTGACGCACTGCAGCGTAGGCGATATGGTGCTCCAGCGAGTCAGCCGGGTCGTCGGTGGTGCCAACGGCACGGACCTTCATACGCATCAGCAACGAACGGGCACCGAAATCGGGGTGCACGAGTTGTGCGTTGCAGGCATCCCAGATGGCTGGGGCGGTTTTTTCCGACAGCGGCTCAAAGATGCCGAAGTAGCGTTGCAGCTCCAGATGCGCCCAGTGGTAAAGCGGGTTGCCCACCAGCCGCGGTACGGTCTGAGCCCAGGCCAGAAAGGTGCGGTAGTCGGGCTCATGACCGGTGATGTCGGCTTCAGGTACGCCATTGGAGCGCATGGCGCGCCATTTGTAGTGGTCGCCACCCAACCAGGCGTGGGCAATGTTTTTGAAACCTGCGTTGTTGGCAATATCGGCAGGCGGAAGATGGCAGTGGTAGTCAATGATGGGCATCTGCGCCGCGTAGTCATGGAACAGCCGCCTGGAGCAGTCGTCTGGCAAAAGAAAGTCGGCGTTCATAAAGGGCTTCATTGGGTTTACTCCATGTTTGGGTGGGATTCCTCGCGAACTTTACACCAAGCTGGATGCAAATTCAATAAAATGAAACAGTGTTTTAATAAATCATCTAGGTGCTTCAAAATTGGTGCAGCGCACCATATTTTAAAAATGAAATTTTGTTTCAAAATATATTTTGCACCGTTTAATTTTGACGTATATTCGCCGCACTTGCTGCGGAGGCTTGTCAAGACCAGCGTATCAAGCAATGCAATCATGTCCATTTAAACCCTTTGAGGAGAAAAAATGCGTTTCAAATTCAATACCATCGTCGGTCACATAGCCATTGCTGTCATAGCTCTTTCCGCTACAGCGGCCATGGCCAGAACCTTCCGATCTGCAGACGTCCATGCCAAAAATTTCCCCACCAACCTGGCCGTTGTGCACATGGGTGAAGAGTTGTCCAAAGCCACCGGCGGCAAAGACAACATCAAGGTCTTTGGCGACAGTTCGCTGGGTTCAGAAAAAGACACCATCGAGCAGGTCAAGATCGGCGCACTCGATATGGTGCGCGTTAGCTCAGCCGCCTTTAACGGCATTGTTCCCGAGTCGACCATTCCCTCTCTGCCTTTCCTGTTTCGCGATATAGACCATTTGCGCAAGACCATGTACGGCGCCCAGGGCGACAAAATCTTGGCGGGTTTTGACAAGGCCGGGTTCATTGGCCTGGCCCTGTATGAAAGCGGTGCACGTTCGGTCTATGCCAAGAAGCCAATCAAGTCGCTAGCCGACATGAAAGGCATAAAACTGCGCGTCATCCCCTCCGACCTGATGGTTAGTCTGGTCAAGGCCATGGGTGCATCGCCAACACCAATGCCGTTTGACGAGGTCTACACCGGGCTCAAGACCGGGCTGATTGATGCCGCTGAAAACAACTACCCCTCGTATGACGAAGCCAAGCATTACGAAGCCGCCCCGGTGTACTCCGAAACCATGCACGTCATGACACCCGAGGTGCTAGTCTTCTCGAAGAAGATTTGGGATACCCTGACCAAGGAAGAACAGGCTTCGATTCGCAAAGCCGCCAAGGCTTCGGTGCCCTATTACGTGAACCTGTGGGAAGCCAAGGAAAAAGAGGCCAAGGATTTTGTGGTCAAAAACGGTGCCACGATCATTCCGGCATCGGCCATTGACCGCAAGGCGTTTGTTGAAGCCGAAAAACCGGTCTGGGACAAGTACGCCAACACGCCCGAACTCAAGGCACTGGTGCAAGAGATCGTCAATACCAAGTGACCACATCACACTGATCAGTTAACCGGCACGGTTCTTTGCCGATTCAATAGGAGAAACAAATGCAATTGCTTTCGGCATTGAACGCGAGGCTGTCACGATGGACGATGTATCTGGCATGCCTGTGTCTGGCATGTCTGTTGATGATCGTCGTGTACGGCGTCATCATGCGCTACGTCTTCAACAACGCGCCCCCTTACGTCGAGCAGGTCGCGCTGCTTTTGATCATTTCAGTGTCGATGTTTGGCGCATCGGCGGGGGTGCGTGATGCCGGCCACATCGGTCTGGATTCACTGGTCAAGGTGCTTCCAGCAAGAATCCAGTTCTGGTGCAAGGTCCTGGTGTACCTTTTGAGCATGACGTTTGCCGTTGCCCTGTTTGCGGGCAGCGCAGAGATGGCTACCTCGACCTGGGACAACACCATTCCAACCATTGGTTTATCCGAAGCAGTGCGGTACGTACCAGTGCTGATCGCCGGGGTGCTCATCACCCTGTTTGCCATTGAGCACCTGGTGGCTCAATTTACAGGAACTGAGGTCATCAAATCATGGCACTGACCGTACTCTGTCTTAGCTTTCTGGTTTTCCTGCTGCTCGGGGTACCCGTTGCATTCGCCATCGGGCTGAGTTGCCTGGCAACGTTTGCGGTTGAGGGAATGCCCTTTGAGACCGCCATCCAGATGATGGTCTCGGGCATGAATGTGTTCTCATTCCTGGCGATTCCGTTTTTCATTTTTTCCGGTGAGCTGATGCTGCATGGCGGCATTGCCGACAAAATTGTCAGCTTTGCCCGTAGCCTGGTGGGGCACTGGAAGGGTGGTCTGGGACTGGCCAACGTCGTGGCATCAACGATGTTTGGCGGCGTTTCGGGCTCTCCCGTGGCCGACACGTCCGCCATGGGCGGGGTGATGATACCGATCATGAAACGCGAAGGCTACAGCGCAGCCTACGCCGTGAATGTCACCACCCATGCCTCGCTGTCCGGTGCTTTGATGCCGACCTCCCACAACATGATCATTTATGCGTTTGCAGCGCAGGCGGCCACCGGCATCATCGGCAGCCACGTGATCAAGGGGGTTTCCATTGGTGACCTGATGTTTGCCGGATTGATCCCGGTGTTCTGGATCATGGTCTGCATGCTGGGCGCAGCTTATTGGCAGGCCGTGCGTTACGGCTATCCCAAGCGGGCTGATGGCTCGACGATGGTTGAGAAATTTCCTGGCTGGAATGCGGTATTGCGCGCCTTTATTGCCTCCGTGCCGGGTCTGATGGTGGTCTTCATCATTCTCTTTTGCATTACAGAAGGTATTGCCACGGCGACCGAGGCAGCTGCCATTGCGGTGACGTACTCGCTGATCCTGACCACCTTTATCTATCGCACAATGGACAAGCAAAAACTGCTCAAGTCCCTGGCCAAGGCCTCCAAGACGACCGGCGTCATCCTGCTGCTGATCGGTGTCTCCAACATGTTGCGCTACCAGATGGCCTATCTGGAAATACCCGATGCGATCGAGTCAGCATTGCTGGCCGCCACCCACACGCCTTGGATCATGCTGCTCTACATCAACCTGATCCAGATTTTTCTGGGCATCTTCCTGGACATGGCGGCGCACATCCTGATCACCACACCGCTGTTTCTGCCACTGGCGATCCAGATGGGCGTGGGTCCAGTGCAGTTCGGCATGATGCTGCTGCTCAACTGTGCCTTGGGTCTGGTTCACCCACCGGTTGGCACCGTCCAGTTTGTCGGCTGCGCAATTGGCAACATTTCCATCGGTGAGGCCACCAAAACGGCCTGGCCTTATTACCTCGCCATCTTCATGGCGATCACCCTGGTGACCTACGTCCCCTCATTTTCCACCTGGTTGCCAACCTTGATAACCGGGCACCCGGTGTTGTAAGCACACACGGCTGATTGGGTGCAACCTGAGCGGCCATGAAATTGGACTGCAAGGGAGCCGCAGATTCGTCTGCCTGCTTCCACAGTCAACCCAATGTTGAGGTAAGACTATGAATCCATCATCCGTGATCCGTCTGCATGCCAGTGACGATGTACTCATCGCCACCCAGCAACTCTTGCCTGCTACCCCGGTCCCATCCGGCAACTTGATCGTGCGCGATCTGATCCCGCCAGGCCACAAGGTGGCGGCGCATGACATCGCTGCAGGTGAGGCGGTACGCCGTTACAACCAGATCATTGGCTTTGCCAAGGTCAACATTGCAGCAGGTCAACATGTGCACTCGCACAACCTGAGCATGGGTGAATTCAGCCGCGACTACGCCATTGGACAAGGGGTTCGCGAACTGCCCAAGGTTGAGCATCCAGCCACTTTCATGGGCTACAAGCGCCCCAATGGCAAGGTTGGCACACGTAACTACATCGGCATCATTGCCTCGGTGAACTGCTCAGCCACAGTGGTGCGCGCTATCGCCGGCCATTTTGCTAATCGCCAGACCGAGTTTCCCAATGTGGACGGCGTCATTGCGCTGCCCCACCCGCTGGGCTGCGGCATGGGTGCCACTGGTGAAGGCATGGACATTCTTCGCCGCACGCTGGTGGGATACGCCAAGCACCCGAACTTCGCCGGGGTGCTGTTTGTCGGACTGGGCTGTGAGCAGAACCAGATCGCTCCACTGGTGCAATTGGTTGGCGATCATGAGCCCGACATGCTGCAGAGCGTGGTGATGCAGGCCGAGGGCGGCACCACGGCAGCCATCAAGAAAGGCATTTCCCTGGTAACAGCGATGCTGGAGCGTGCCAACACCTACCAGCGTGAGGCGGTGTCGGTCAGCCACCTGATCGTTGGGTTGAACTGCGGTGGCTCAGATGGTTATTCAGGCATCACCGCCAACCCGGCGCTAGGTGGCGCGTCCGACTTGCTGGTCGCCCACGGCGGTACGACGATCCTGTCAGAAACGCCTGAAATCTACGGCGCTGAACATTTGCTCACGCGCCGTGCCGCCAGCCCCGAGATTGCGCAAAAGCTGATTGACCGCATTGAGTGGTGGAAGGCCTACACCACCCGCAACGGCAACCAGATGGACAACAACCCATCGGTGGGCAACAAGGCTGGCGGACTCACCACCATCCTCGAAAAGTCATTGGGGGCCGTGGCCAAAGGTGGCACCAGCACGCTCAACGGTGTGTACCAATACGCCGAGCAGATCAATGCCAAGGGCTTTGTTTATATGGATACACCCGGCTACGACCCGGTATCTGCCACCGGCCAGGCAGCAGGTGGCGCACAGATCATCTGCTTCACCACCGGCCGCGGCTCGGCCTTCGGTTGCGCGGGCGTGCCGACCATCAAGCTGGCCACCAACAACGCGCTCTATGAACGTATGCGAGATGACATGGACGTCAACTGCGGCGACCTGATCACCGGCACACCCATGACCGAGATCAGCCAGCGCATCTTCGATGCCATCGTTCGCCACGCCTCGGGTGAAAAGGTACGCAGTGAAGAACTGGGCTATGGCAATGACGAGTTTTTGCCGTGGCAAGTGGGCGCGGTGATGTAGGTCACGACTAGACACGAAACCAGACGGCCTTCTCCAAGGCTGCCAGGACTTTTTTTGAACAACCCTTTTCAGGAGCATGAGCATGGCAGCAAAAGATCGTATGGCAGTCCTTTCGGCAATGATGGAACAAAGCATCATCCCGGTTTTTTACCACCCCGACTTTGAACTGTGCGTCAACGTCATCCAGTCCTGCGCCAACGCGGGCGCCAAATGTGTCGAATTCACCAACCGGGGTGACTTTGCCGCGCAGGTCTTCCTGGACGTCACCCGGCACTTTGCCAAGGCTGACCCGTCGGTGATCATGGGCGTCGGCTCGATTGTGGATGCACCCACGGCCGGGCTGTTCATTGCCAACGGCGCCAAATTTGTGGTGGGCCCACTGCTCAATGCTGATGTGGCCAAGGTCTGCAACCGGCGCGGTATTCCCTACAGCCCGGGTTGCGGCTCAGCCACTGAGATTGGCGACGCGCAGGAGTTGGGTGTTGAAATCGTCAAGGTGTTCCCTGGCTCTTCGGTCGGTGGCCCGGACTTTGTCAAAAGCGTCATGGGCCCAATGCCCTGGACGCGCATCATGCCCACCGGTGGGGTCGAGCCGACCGAAGAGTCGTTGCGCAAATGGTTTGGCGCCGGCATTGTGGCCTGTGGCATTGGCTCCAACATGATCACCAAGAAGCTGCTCGACGCCAAAGACTTCCAGGGTATTGAAGACAACGTGCGCAAGACCATCGCACTGTCCAAAACCATCAAAGCCGAATTGGCAGCCAAGTAGCCCTGAACTGGAGTCATGAAAATGTCTGAACTCATCATCAAACCGGCCTCGCAAACCCAATGGGACTGCGCTTCATTCGGTGAAGTCATGCTGCGGTTCGACCCAGGTTTTGGCCGCGTGCGCAACGCCCGCAGCTTTCAGGTCTGGGAAGGCGGCGGTGAATACAACGTGGCGCGCGCCATGCGCAAATGCTGGGGAAAACGTGCCACCGTGGTCACCGCCCTGCCCAAAAACGATCTGGGTTGGCTGGTGGAAGACCTGATCATGCAGGGCGGCGTTGACATGAGCCACTTGATCTGGCGCGACTTTGACGGGCTGGGTAAAAACACCCGAGTCGGCCTGAACTTTACCGAAAAGGGCTACGGTATCCGTCCCGCACTGGGCTGCTCGGACCGAGGTAATTCTGCAGCCTCACAGATCAAACCCGGCGAGGTGAACTGGGAAAAACTCTTTGGCGAGGAAGGCGTACGCTGGTTCCATACCGGTGGCATTTTTGCCGCGCTGGCCAGCAACACGGCTGAAGCTGTGATTGAAGCTGTGCAGGCGGCCAAAAAGTACGGCACTGTAGTTTCCTACGACCTCAACTACCGGGCATCGTTGTGGAAGAGCCAGGGCGGTAAGGAAGCGGCGCAACGGGTCAACCGCGAAATTGCCAAATACGTCGATGTGATGCTTGGCAACGAGGAGGACTTCACCGCCTGCCTGGGCTTTGAAGTGGAAGGGGAAGACGAAAACCTGACCCACATTGAAACCAACAGTTTCAAAAAGATGATTCAGACTGCGGTGGCGACGTACCCCAATTTCAAAGTTGCGGCCACTACCCTGCGCAAGGCCACCACGGCCACTTTGAACGATTGGTCAGCTTTGCTGTATTACGACGGCGAGCTATATCAATCTATGAAACGTGACAACCTGGAGATTCATGACCGGGTCGGCGGTGGCGATGGCTTTGCCTCGGGTTTGGCGTATGGATTCCTCGAAGGCAAGGGTCCTCAGGCGGCCGTGGAGTACGGCGCCGCGCATGGGGCCTTGGCCATGACAACACCCGGTGACACCTCCATGGTGCGGGTCGAAGAAGTGGAAGCGGCGATGAAGGGCAAAGGCGCGCGGGTGATCCGCTAAGCACTGGATTCGCACACCCACCAAGCGGTTCAGGCGTTCGCATGGCGCCTGCGTACTATTAATAATATGCATCTAGCCCAGATAATATCTGGGCTAGATGCATATTTTTTATACAACCATGATCAGCACGGGTATGGCGCTACCTGGCAATCGTGGTGGCGGACTTCAAAAACTCGGCCACCCGCGCTTCGGTGGGTAAGGGTGCCACGGCGCCGTAGCCCTGGGTCGACAGGGCTGCCGATGCCACCGCCCAGCGGGCACTGGTAAAAACATCTTCGCCGCGCGCGCGTCTGGCCAAGTAGGCGCCATTGAAGCAATCACCCGCACCCGTGGCATCCCTGGCGTTGACCGCGAACGCGTCGATTTTCTGGATGGACTGGCCATTCGACGCCAGTACACCGTTGACACCCATTTTCATCACCACTACCTTGGCACCTTGCTGATGTGCCCAGGCCAGGGCGGCCTGCGGATCATCCAGCCCGGACACTTTGCTCAGTTCCTCCAGTCCGGGCAGAAACTCGTCGGTCTGGGCAATGCTTGCCATGATCACCGGGCGGGCGTCGTCCAGCGACCACAGGGCAAAGCGCAAATTGGGATCGTAGGAGACCCGGGCGCCAGCCGCATGCGCCTGCGCCATGGCAGCCGACACGGTGTCGCACGCACTGGCGCTGATGGCCTGGCTGATGCCCGACACATGCAGGTACTTGGTGTTGCCCAGCAACGCCGTGGATAAATCTGAGGGCTGGATGCAACTGGCTGCCGAGCCCCGGCGCAGGTAGGAAAAGTGATGCCCGTCCTGGTCGTGCTTGACAAAATACACACCCGTCGGCGCATCGTTACGCACACCCACCGCGCTGACGTTCACGCCCTCGGACTTCCACAGGTTCAGGCACATCTCACCCAGTGCGTCGTCGCCGACCTGCGAGATGTACGCACAGTGTGCGCCCTGGCGGGCTGCGGCGATGATGGTGTTGGAGGTGTCGCCGCCAAAGCCTTGCAAATACATGCTGCCGTCGCCTTGCGGAATCTGGTTGAACTCGACCATGGCCTCGCCCAGTGCCACCACATCGTATGGATGATTCATTTCAAAACTTTCTATCAAAATTATTGGGGTTCATCGGTTGTCGGACCCATATCAGCGCGGCGGCACCTGCCTCAGCTTGGCCCTCAACGCACATCTCGTTCACAGGAAGTCATCACGCCGCGGAGAAAACTGGTCCAGCAGGATACTGCCTTGCTCCAGCGCCACCGCACCATGCCATACCAGGCGCGGCGCGACGAATGCATCGCCAGCCTTCAGGATTTGCTTGACACCGGCCACATCAATCTCGAACGACCCGGCGACAACAAACGCAATCTGGTCATGGGCCTCGTGTGCATGGGCAATACCTATCGCCCCTTTGTCGAACTGCACCAGCACAGACATCAGATCAGGTGTATGCCCCACGATTTTTCGCCGGATGCCGTCACCCAGCTCAGTCCATGGTGTGTTGAGATTGTCAAAAAAATGCGCCATTGCAGTCCTCTTGCGGTTTGAAAACGAGACGATGCCCAAAAAATTGCACGAATGTCACGACAAGATGCTCACGATAATGTATCATCCAACAAGCATTTTGAAACACTGGTTCAATAATTTGCAACTTCATTTCAAAAATGTTTCTGACTGCGCTAACTTCTGCAGCAACCCGAACCAAGCCAACGCCCCAAAAAGGCCATAAAACGAGAGAAGTCATGGAAATTCGCCAACCCATCCACAGCGATCACGTCCGCACTCTTGACACCGAAGGCCTGCGGCGACACTTTCTGATTGAAGAACTATTCAAGCCCGATGAAGCCACACTGACCTATAGCCAGATCGACCGCATCATCGCCGGCGGCATCATGCCGGTCGCCCAGGCAGTGAGTTTTTCGCCGGAGCTGGGCCGCTTTACCGGTACAGATTTTTTCTTGCAACGCAGGGAACTCGGCATGATCAACATTGGCGGGGCTGCCCTGGTGCTAGTCGATGAGCAGTCTTTCGAGGTCGGGCCGCGTGAGGCGCTGTATATCGGACAGGGTGCCAAACGGCTTGAATTCACCAGCGTCGACGCCAGCCAACCGGCCAAACTGTATTTCAACTGTGCGCCCGCCCACACCAGCTACCCGAGTCGCACCATCACGCTCGCACAAGCCTCGCCTGAGACGCTGGGTGCACCAGAAACCAGTAATCGCCGCACCATCTACAAATTCATGGTGCCCGATGTGCTGCCCACCTGCCAGCTGGCCATGGGCATGACCCAGTTGGAGCCAGGCAGCATGTGGAACACCATGCCGTGTCACACCCATGATCGGCGCATGGAGGTGTATTTCTACTTTGACATGAATGACAACGCTGCCGTCTTTCACATGATGGGCGAACCGACCCAGACACGACACATCGTGGTACGCAACGAGCAGGCCGTGATCAGCCCGAGCTGGTCCATTCATTCGGGTGTTGGCACGCAGGCCTACACCTTCATCTGGGGCATGGTGGGTGAGAACCAAGTCTTCAAGGACATGGACCACGTGCCGACGAGCGCGCTTCGGTAACCGCACCTTTCGAACACTCTGGAAAGCAACATGATTTTGAACAATTTCAAGCTGGACGGCCGCGTGGCCATCGTCACCGGCTGCAATACCGGCCTTGGTCAGGGCATGGCTCTGGCACTCGCACAGGCGGGTGCCGACGTCGTCGGCGTCAATGTCAGCGCGCCGGACGACACGCGGGTTCAGATTGAAGCCACAGGCCGACGCTTTCTTGATCTGCGTGCCAATCTATCGGATATCAGCAGCATTGAGGGCTTGGTAACCCAGGCTCTGACATTGACCGGCAGCATTCACATTCTGGTCAATAACGCAGGCATCATCCGCCGCGAAGACGCCATCCACTTCACCGAGAAGGACTGGGACGATGTGGTCGACCTGAACCTCAAGTCAGTGTTCTTCTTTTCGCAGGCGGTGGCGCGCCAGTTCATGGCCCAGGGCAATGGCGGCAAGATCATCAATGTGGCATCAATGCTGTCGTATCAAGGCGGCGTGCGGGTGCCGTCTTACACCGCCTCAAAGAGTGGCGTGATGGGCATCACCCGTGCGCTGGCCAACGAGTGGGCCAAACATGGCATCAATGTCAACGCCATCGCCCCCGGCTACATGGCTACTGACAACACCGCCGCACTACGCGCCGATGAGTCTCGCAACGCAGCCATTCTGGAGCGCATTCCTGCGGGTCGTTGGGGTGTACCGGCTGATATGGCCGGACCGGTGGTGTTTCTAGCCTCCGACGCAGCGAATTACGTCAACGGCTATACCGTTGCAGTGGATGGCGGCTGGCTGGCACGCTAACAAAGTGACGCCGTCCAAGTGATCATCCATGTTCCACAAACTGATCTTCCAATGAGGTGACATCCGATATTTGCGCTTCGTTTTTGGCATGCCCCTTACGCCAGCGAGCCTCATTGATCGCAAAGAATATAATTTGAAACACTTTTCCAGGGAAAACGAAACAAAATGGCTGATGAATCCTATGACCTCAAGCAACCGGAGTCGGTTGCGGCTGTGCTGAAGGTTTTTGCATTGTTGCAGGCTCTGGCTGAAAACAACGAAACCGGCATCTCTGACCTGTCCGTCCGTCTGGCGATGCCCAAGGCAACGGTCTATCGTTTTTTGCAAACCATGATGACGGTGGGCTATGTGCGCCAGGAAAAAGACAGCGAACGTTATGGCCTGACCATGAAGATGTTCGAGCTCGGTACCAAGGCCTTGCAGTACCCCGATCTGGTCGACATGGCCAAGCACCGCATGCAGATGATGGCCGACGTCACGGGTGAAACGGTGCACCTGGGAACGCTGATCGACAGCGAGATCATCTATATACACAAGGTCGACTCCCGCCACACGCTGGGCATGTATTCACGCGTGGGCCGCCGGGCGCCGCTGCACTGCACCGCCATCGGCAAGGTGTTGATGGCCTGGGAGGACCCCGAACGCCGCGAACGTATCTTGAAGGGTGCCGACTTCAAGCGTTATCGGGAAAACACGATCGTTGACGCCAGCGCGCTTCTCGCCGAACTCGAACAGGTCAAAGCCCAGGGTTATGGTGAAGACCGCGAAGAATTTGACGACCACATCCGCTGCCTGGGTGTCCCCATTTTTGACCGACTCAATCGCCCGATTGCAGGCTTCAGCATTTCCTTCCCAACGTTCCGGTACGACGATTCCAAGAAGGATGAGACCGTCGCCATGCTGCAGACCGCGGCCAAAGACATCTCCACACAGCTAGGTTGCACCAACTTCCCGTTGGACAAATAAACAGGCTGCCGCGGGCTCGAACGTTCTCACCTGATTGCCGAAGACCCGGTCTTTGCGCAAACCTTGCCACGACTGCACTTGTTGAAGCGCGCCTGAACCACACCCCCGCAAAGGATCAAAAATGTTTGAACTGAATCGCAAGACGCTTGCCGAGGGCAAGCTGGCCGTGGAAACTTCCGCTGCGTCGACATTGAAGCCCGTGCGCATCCTGCAAATTGGCGACGGCAACTTCCTGCGCGGCTTTGTGGACTGGATGGTGGATGTGGCCAATGGCGCCGGTCTGATGAACGGCGAGGTGATCATGGTGCAACCCATTGAGCGCGGCATCGCCGGGATGATGAAGTCACAAGACCAGTTGTTCACTGTTTTGCTGCGTGGTGTGCAAAACGGCCAAGCGGTCCAGTCGAAGCGTCTGGTGAGTTGCGTCAAGGACACGCTCAACCCTTATACACAGTGGGAGGCGACGCTGGCCACTATGCTGGACCCGTCGTTGCGCTTTGTCATCTCCAACACCACCGAGGCCGGTATTACCTATGTCGACGAGGCTTTGGTCGAGGGCAAGTGCTCAGCCAATTTCCCGGCCAAGGTAACAGCGCTTTTGCTGGCGCGCTTCAAGGCCTTTGGCGGTTCACCGGAATCGGGCCTGGTGTTCCTGCCAGCCGAGTTGATCGAGTCCAACGGCTCCAAACTCAAAGCCTATGTACTGCAGTTCGCCGAGGCTTGGAAACTACCAGCTGAATTCGTTGCCTGGGTCAATACGCACAACGTCTTTTGCAACACCTTGGTGGACCGCATCGTTCCAGGCTTTCCTGCCGCCGAGGCCGAAGCGCTGTATGCCGATTTCGGTTACAGGGACCCGTTGACGGTAGCCGCCGAACCGTTCTTGCTGTGGGTCATCGAAGGACCGAGCCAGATTGCCGATGAACTACCGCTGCACAAGGCTGGTCTGGACGTGGTGTGGACGAATGACCTGCAACCCTACCGCACGCGCAAAGTGCGCATTCTCAACGGCGCACACACCGCTAGTTCGCTGGCAGCCTACTGTGCCGGGCTGGATACCGTGCGGGAGATGACCGAAGACCCGGTCGTCTCCAAATTCTTGAACCAGGTGATGTTCGAGGAGATCGTTCCGTTTGTGCCGCTGCCCGATGCCGAGCGCAAGGCCTACGCCGAGACGATCATGGAGCGTTTCGCCAATCCGCATATCCGGCATGAACTGATCTCGATCGCCTTGAACTCGGTCTCCAAGTGGCAAGTGCGGGTACTGCCGACGGTCAAGGACTACGCCGCCAAACACGGCCAAGCCCCCGCTGGACTGGCGTTCTCGCTGGCCGCTCTGCTTCATTTCTACCAAGGCAAGTTCGCCGACAACGGCGACTATCTGGGACAGCGTCAGGAGCAGACGTATCTGATCAAGGACAACGCCGATATTCTGGCCATCATGAGCGCCGCCTGGACCGGCGCCTCGGACATGTCTCAAGTGACTTCGACCCTGCTTGCTGACAAACGCCTGTGGAGTGAAGACCTGACACAAGTTCCTGGCCTTGCCCAACAAACGGCCGCATCCCTCACACGAATCAAGGCGGTCGGTGTCAAAGCAGCCATGGGCGAACTGTGATTGGATTCGGCACAAAGCGCTGAAGTAGCCAGGTATTTCAAGATCTGCGTCGACCTGCCCAACATAGCTCACCCGCCAGATTCTGGGCGCCAGCACCTTTGAATACTGACGACCATGCCTCGCACATTCCTCGGAAGAAGATAGGGAAATGTCCAGACGGCTCTTGAAAAGCCGCTAAACGCCCTTATCATTAGCACTCGATAGGGATGAGTGCTAACAGTCTGATGCGATTGACACCTGTCTCTTCAAGACAACAACGTCCAACCCAAGTGGTTGGCGTTTTGGTTTTAACCCCTGTTTCAAAACTTAGGAGATCTCTATGAAACTTCGTCCCCTGCACGACCGCGTGATTGTCAAGCGCGTAGAAAACGAAACCCGTACCGCTTCGGGCATCGTGATTCCTGACAGCGCTGCTGAAAAGCCTGATCAAGGCGAAGTGCTGGCCGTGGGCCCAGGCAAGAAGAACGACAAGGGCGAACTCGGTGCGATGAGCGTCAAGGTCGGTGACCGCGTGTTGTTCGGCAAGTACAGCGGCCAGACCGTCAAGGTCGATGGCGACGAATTGCTGGTGATGAAAGAAGACGATCTGTTTGCTGTCGTTGACAAGTAAACAAATCACTATCAGATAAGTAGCTAGTTGCGCCGAATTCATGCGGGCTAGCAGTCAATTTCATATATATTTTAGGAACCTATCATGGCAGCAAAAGACGTAATTTTTGGCGGCGAAGCCCGCGCACGCATGGTTGAAGGCGTGAACATTTTGGCCAACGCGGTCAAGGTGACCCTGGGCCCCAAAGGCCGTAACGTGGTTCTGGAGCGCTCTTTCGGCGCCCCCACCGTGACCAAGGACGGCGTGTCCGTGGCCAAGGAAATCGAACTCAAAGACAAGCTGCAAAACATGGGCGCGCAGATGGTCAAGGAAGTGGCTTCCAAGACTTCTGACAACGCTGGCGACGGCACCACCACCGCTACCGTGCTGGCTCAAGCCATCGTTCGCGAAGGCATGAAATACGTGGCCGCCGGCATGAACCCGATGGATCTGAAGCGCGGTATCGACAAGGCTGTCGCCGCCCTGATCGAAGAACTGCGCAAGGCCTCCAAGCCCACGACCACCTCCAAGGAAATCGCCCAAGTCGGCTCCATTTCCGCCAACTCTGACGCATCCATTGGCGACATCATCGCCAGCGCGATGGACAAGGTCGGCAAAGAAGGCGTGATCACCGTGGAAGACGGCAAGAGCCTGCAAAACGAACTCGACGTCGTCGAAGGCATGCAGTTTGACCGTGGCTACCTGTCACCCTACTTCATCAACAGCCAGGAAAAGCAATCCGCCTTGCTGGACAACCCGTTTGTGCTGCTGTACGACAAGAAGATCAGCAACATCCGTGACCTGCTGCCCACCCTGGAACAAGTCGCCAAGTCTGGCCGTCCTCTGTTGATCATTGCTGAAGATGTCGATGGTGAAGCCCTGGCAACTTTGGTGGTCAACACTATCCGTGGCATCCTGAAGGTGGTGGCTGTCAAGGCGCCTGGCTTTGGTGACCGTCGCAAGGCCATGTTGGAAGACATCGCCATCCTGACCGGCGGCAAGGTGATTGCTGAAGAAGTGGGCCTGACCCTCGAAAAAGTGACTTTGGCTGACCTGGGTTCTGCCAAGCGCATCGAAGTGGGCAAGGAAAACACCATCATCATCGACGGTGCTGGCCCCGCTGCTGACATCGAAGCCCGCGTCAAGCAAGTGCGCGTGCAAATCGAAGAAGCGACTTCCGACTACGACCGCGAAAAACTGCAAGAACGCGTGGCCAAGCTGGCTGGCGGCGTTGCCGTGATCAAGGTTGGCGCTGCCACCGAAGTCGAAATGAAGGAAAAGAAAGCTCGCGTCGAAGACGCCCTGCACGCTACCCGCGCTGCTGTGGAAGAAGGCATTGTGGCTGGTGGTGGCGTGGCTCTGCTGCGCGCCAAGCAAGCTGCTGGCAAGATTGTTGGCGACAACGCTGACCAAGACCACGGCATTGCTCTGGTGTTGAAAGCCATTGAAGCGCCTCTGCGTGAGATCGTTTACAACGCAGGCGGCGAAGCCTCTGTGGTGGTGAACGCAGTCATGGGTGGCAAGGGCAACTACGGCTTCAACGCTGCCAACGACACCTATGGCGACATGATCGACATGGGTATCCTGGACCCGACCAAGGTGACCCGCACGGCTCTGCAAAACGCAGCCTCTGTGGCATCCCTGATGTTGACCACTGAATGTATGGTTGCCGAGGCTCCGAAGGAAGAGTCTGCTGGCGGCGGCATGGGTGGTGGCGATATGGGTGGCATGGGTGGCATGGGCGGCATGGGCATGTAAACTGGCTCCTTGCCTGAGGCTCCATGCCGTCGTTGCAAGGGCTTGCCGTACCGTAGGTACTGTCTGCTCCCTTACGCCTAGGCCTGAAGCCTCATGCTGCGTCGAGTAGCGTTGTAGTGCTCGACTTAAAGTTCAAAAACCCCCGCAAAGCGCGAGCCTTGCAGGGGTTTTTGCTTCTGAATATATAGCTACAAGTCCAGTTCTTTATTGGGCTGAAAGCTGTTTTTATTCACAACCTCAAGACCTCACTTGAACGGCACATTGGCCTGAAACATCAAGGCAGCCGTACCCAACATGTCAACCTGGGCCGACCAGCCGGACTGGAACTTGTATTCAAACGCGATGATGGCGCCGGGCGAAAAGCCGTTGTGATTCAACGGCACCTTGTTTTCATAGGGGGCGACATAACCATACAGCAGGCCGGCCGTCCACTTGAACGACAACGGCTGGATGCCATAGAAGTTATGGTAAACCCCACCCCAAGGGTAAACATACACACAATCCTGCCCAAATGAGTTCGTAAAAAAGGTCACACCATCAAGTTGGTCACCCGGCTTCTCGCGCTCCAGCCCAATCATATGAACGGGCCGGTGTTTCTCGTCATAGCTGTAGTGGTAGGTAAAGGGGCTGAACTGCCAAGTCAGCTTGTTGGGCGATGCAGGGACTTGCGTACTGTCCTGTTGAGCCAAGGCAGCGCCGGCCAAGGACAGACTCAGTAAGATGGCTGCCAGATGAAATTCTCTCTTCATGGGTGATCAGTTGTTATCGATATGTGGGAAGCTTGACAGTTTTGCGACAACAGCCTCGAAAGTCGCTGCGCTGTGGCTGCTATTGTCGGTCAGCGGCTGTGCTTGGCTGAATGACCAGGAGCGGCTGATTATTTACCGACCCACGCCGTCCACAGCAGCAACCTTGCCAACTTTACCCACCGTTACACAACTTTTTTTCCTGGAAGTACCGCATGCCAGCGCAGCAGCACGCATCGCCATATGGTGGATGCCGCAACCGGATCCCCAAGCGCCCGCGCTGCTGTATCTGCACGGCACATTTCGCAACTTGCAAGGCAACCAACACAAGATCGCTTCACTGTACGCGGCCGGATTTTCGGTGCTGGCCGTGGACTACCGCGGCTGGGGTCAAAGCACGATGCTCGTCCCGTCCGAAAAAACCATCCTGCAGGATGCACGCGTTGCCTGGCGGGAACTGGTTCGGCGCGAACCGGTGCCGGGTAAGCGGGTGATTTATGGCCACTCCATGGGCAGCGGCGTGGCGGTGGAGCTGGCCAGCCAACTGCCCTACCCGGCCAGCTATGGTGGGCTGATCCTGGAGTCAGCCTTTACCAGCTTTGCTGGCATTGCCCATCAAGTTGGCTTTTGGGCCAGTGTTTTGCAGGCATTCAGTACTGAGAAGTTTGACTCCATCGACAAGATCGCCAAAGTGCACGCACCGCTGTTGATGATCCACGGCGATCTTGATGAGACCATACCGATTCAGCTGGGCGAGCAACTGTATGCTGCGGCCAACCCGCCCAAACAGTGGCTGAGCATTGCAGGCGGACATCACAGCGACTTGGATGAGGTGGGCAAAACACCCTATCAACAGGCGCTGCATACGTTCATGAGCAAGGATCTGGGGCAAAGCCAATCATCACCAGCGCCAGCCACAGGCACCCCAACGTTACAAGCCCAGTAGCGCCAGATCTGCCTGCAGTTGCTGCGCCGACTCAAAATGAATGCCCTGCCAACCCAGCGACTGAGCCGCCTTGACGTTGGCTTTCAGATCATCAATAAAAACGGTGCGCTCAGGCACCAGCCCATACCGGCTATGCAGCAGTTGGTAAATGGCCAGGTCAGGCTTGATATGCAGCACATCACCCGAAAAGATGCCGCCATCAAACCACTGCAAGAACGGATAACGTTCTTCCAGCAGACGGGCGTAGGGTATAGGCATGTTCGACAGGTAATACAGGCCTTGGACGCCATCTCCCGCCTGTCGCCGTTGATGCAGTTGCAGGAGCACCGCGACCGTTTCCTCAATGGGGGTCAATCGCTCACCAATGCCGTGTACCAGATCACCCATGGGCTCCAGCGGCAAATCCAGTCTATGGGCGGTGCGCGCTATCACCACATCCGCGTCCAGCACGCCACGGTCGAAGTCATGCCAGTCCGGATGGCCAAAAATCTGGTGCACCAGATGTGCGGCCTCTTCATGGGTGTGAACCTGCTGCGGGAAAGTCTGCAGAAGCAAGGCACCGGGCTGCCAGGAGAACAACACGGCGCCGAAGTCAAAAACGATATTCATGTTTGAATGCTTTCCATCATCACAGTTTTCAATGCACGTCGCATGGGCACCGCCAGCTTGGTTGAGTGGGTTTGAGACAGTTTGACCTCGGGTGTGCCATGCCACAAGGCGCATTGCCCAATGGCGCGGGACACCGCCTGCACCTGTGCATCGCTCCACACCAGGCCGGGCTGGGCAAACAAGGACTTGACCTCAAACACCCCTTGGGCGCGATGCGCCTTGGCATCCAGCCGCCCAATCAATTGTCCGCGGCACAGAATGGGCAACACGAAATAGCCATACACCCGCTTGGGCTCGGGCGTATAGCACTCCAGCCGGTAGTCAAAGTCAAACAGGGTGGCGGCGCGCTCGCGGTCCCACACCACCGGGTCAAAGGGCGACAGCACCGTCGTGTAAGTGGGCTCCAACTTGCCCGCCACGGCCATTTTCAGCAAGCCCGCCTGACTGGCGTGCACATAGCCGGGTGCGGCCCAGCCCTCCACGTCAACGCGCAACAAACAAGCTTGATCCACCAGCGCATCCAGATCGGCATCTTTCAAGCGTGGCTTCATGCGAAAGTAGTCGTTGATCCAGCGCGCCTGGGTGACGCCCAGCGCGGCAACGGATCTCTCGATAAACTGCTGGCGCACGGTTTCATGCGCCATCTCACCGGCTGGCACGCTGGCCAGCTGCGGTGCCACGCGTTCAGCCAGGTCATAGACGCGCTGAAACCGTTCGCGCCGGGCCACCATCAATTCGCCATAGGCAAACAGCGCCTCCAGCCAACGCTTTTCATCCTTCCAGCCCCACCAGGCGCTGGCCCGATCATCCTTGCGCTCAAAATCAGAGGATTTCACCGCGCCGTTTTGGCGGATGTGATCCAGCAACTTGTCTAGGTGCTCACGCTGCTGGGTGTGCGTCTTGCGGGCACTGGTCAGGCCCCAATGTTGGCGCGCCTGCCGGTTGTAGCTGCGATGCAGCAGCAAGTCGCCCATGGGGGCAAAGCAGGCTTCGTGCGCCCAGGTTTCAAACAGCTTGCCAGTCGCCAATGCATCGTCCAGCCACGTTGGCGGGTAAGCCCCCAGCCTGGAAAACAGCACCAGATACGGGCTGCGCGCCACCACATGAATGGTGTCAATCTGCAGCAATGCCATGCGTGAAACGCAGGCCCGCAGACTGGCCGGGGTGGCTGACTTGACTGGCGGCTGCAACAATCCCTGCGCCGCCAAGTGCAAAGCACGGGCCTGTTCCAGGGTCAGCGCCACCATCGGCACCCAGCCTTAGCGGGACACCAACATATCCGGCATCAGGTGCGCAGTTTGGCCAGCAGACCGGCGGTGGAGCCGTCCAACCCGGTGGCATCACCGCTGCCCAGGCGGGCTTGCACTTCTTTCGCCAGCACCTTGCCCAGTTCGACGCCCCACTGGTCAAAGCTGTTGATGCCCCAGAGTGAGCCGCTAACAAACACGCGGTGCTCCTGCAAGGCAATCAGCGCGCCCAGAGTGGTGGGGCTGAGTTCATCCAGCAGCAAGAAGCTGCTAGGCCGGTTGCCGGGGAAATTTTTGTGACCGCCTGCATCGGCTTTGCCCAGCATCAACGCCTGCGCCTGCGCCAGCACATTGGCCAGCAGCAGCGTGTGGTGGCCGGGCAGGCTGTGTTTGGCCTTTTTGACCGCCACAAACTCAACCGGCACCACATCCGTCCCCTGGTGCAACATCTGAAAATAAGCATGCTGGCCATTGGTGCCGGGCTCGCCCCAGATCACCGGCGAGGTGCCATACGGCAACGCCTCACCGTGGGCATCTACCTGTTTGCCATTGCTTTCCATCTCCAGCTGTTGCAGGTAGGCCGGATAGCGTTTGAGGGCACAGTGGTAGGGCGCCACGCTGCGGCTGGTGAACTTGTGAAAGTTGCGGTACCAGACGTCCAGCAACCCCAAACGCACCGGCAGGTTCTGCGCCAGCGGAGCGGTGCGAAAATGTTCGTCCATGTCATGCGCGCCCGCCAGAAACTCGCGGAAACCTTGCGCGCCAATGGCCATCGCCAACGGCAAGCCAATGGCCGACCACACCGAATAACGCCCGCCCACCCAGTCCCAAAACCCAAAGGTGGTGCTGATGCCAAAGGCATTGGCCGCCGCCACGTTGGTGGTCAACGCCGCAAAATGCCGCGCCACATTGGTGCCGCCTTTCGCATCAAACCATGCCTTGGCGGAGTGCGCGTTGGTCATGGTCTCGATGGTGGTGAAGGTTTTGCTGGCAATCAGGAACAGCGTGCTTTCAACCTTGACCTTTTTGAGCACCGCCGCCAATTCATGGCCGTCCACGTTGGAGACAAAATGAAACCGCTTACCGGGCGTGACATATTCGTCCAGCGCCAGCACCGCCATCTGCGGCCCCAGGTCCGATCCACCAATGCCGATGTTGACCACATCGGTGATGGCAGCGTCGGCGCGCACCACTTCGGCGTAGGCCAGCATGGCGTCCAGCGTGGCGTGGACTTCCGTCAACTCATTTGCTACGTTTTGTATATCTTCTCGCCCCTTATTCATAAGGGCTAGAGGCGGATTTCTTAATAACCAATGCATCACCGCACGGTGCTCGGTGTTGTTGATCTTTTCGCCTGCAAACATCGCCTCACGATGTGATTGCAGGCCGCTTTGCTGCGCCAGATCAAGCAACAAGGTTTGAGTTGCCTCGTCAATCAGGTTCTTGGACAGGTCAGCAAAGATGTGAGGCGCACTTTGGCTGAAAGCGCCAAAACGTTTCGGGTCGGCGGCAAAAGCCTCGCGCACATCGAATGCGCGACCTGCGGTGTCAAACAGGGTTTGCAGTGCACGCCAGGCAGGCGTGCGATCACATCTTGTGGTATTCATGGCTAATGCCCCAGCAAGAGTTGGTCTAATTTGGCGGCATCGGCACAAAACGCACGGATGCCCTCGGCCAGTTTTTCGGTGGCCATGGCGTCCTGGTTCAACGCGAAGCGGAAGCTGGCTTCGTCATAGTTCACCGGTGCCAAGTCCAGAGCCTGTGCCGCTTGCGCGTCCAATGCACGTGTCAACGGTGCGTTGGTGCCCGCCAGCGCGGCCAAGAGGTCCGGGCTGATGGTCAGCAGATCGCAACCGGCCAACGCTGTGATCTGACCCACGTTGCGAAAGCTCGCACCCATCACCTCGGTGGCAATGCCGAACTTTTTGTAGTAGTTGTAAATCTGCGTCACCGATTTGACACCTGGGTCGTTGGCAAGCGCGTTGTCCGCCTCAACCCAGCCCGCACCGGCAGATTTCTTGTACCAGTCGTAAATCCGACCGACAAACGGAGAGATCAATTGCACCTTGGCCTGGCCACATGCCACCGCCTGACAGAACGAAAAAAGCAAGGTCAGGTTGGTGTGAATGCCGCGGCGCTGCAATTCGGCAGCAGCCTGAATGCCTTCCCAGGTGGAGGCCACTTTGATCAACACGCGGTCGATGTGAATGCCCTCGGCCTGATACAGCTCAATGATGCGCTCGGCACGGGTGATGGTGGCACTGCTGTCAAAACTCAGGCGGGCATCGACCTCAGTCGACACACGCCCCGGAACGATGGACAAAATCTCGCAGCCAAAACGTACCAGCAGACGGTCGGTGATTTCGTCCAACGCACGGCCTTGAAAGCGGGTGGCAGTGTCCGTCAATAGAGACCGATATTCGGCCTTTTGCACCGCCTTGAGGATCAAGGACGGATTGGTGGTGGCATCTGTCGGCTGGTAAGCCTCGATCTGCTTGAAGTCGCCAGTGTCGGCAACCACGGTCGTGAATTGTTTGAGTGCATCAAGTTGGTTCATGTCGCCATTATCTAGCTGAGAAGCCCAGAAATTGTGTCAAAGCAACGCCAGTTACATGGTTTTGACGAAAAACATGAAACTAAGTTACAGTCTCTGGCTAGTTTCTGCAACCACCATCACAACACCATGAGCTTTGATTTAGTACTTTTCGGCGGCACCGGCGATCTTTGCTGGCGCAAGCTGATGCCTGCGCTGTTCCAGGCTTTCAAGCACGGCACGCTGCCGACGGGGGGGCGCATCATCGGCATTGGCCGAGATGATCTGAGTGACGAGCGCTACCGGGCGCAGATTGCCGCCCGATTTGACCAGGTTGAACTGGAAAAGCGCCCCAGCGACGATGAGTTTGAGCGCTTTGCTGCCTTGCTGGAATTTGTCAGCATGGACTTGTCCAAGCCAGAGCATTACACCTACCTGAAAAACAAACTGGACCAGCGCCAGGCCGACACGGTGGTGATGTACCTGGCCACCGCGCCCAACCTGTTTGCCACCATTGCCGAACAACTGGGTGCGGCCGGACTCAACACGCCACATACCCGCATCGTGCTTGAAAAGCCGCTGGGACATGACCTGGCCAGTAACCGCGCCATCAACCACACGGTGGGACAGGTGTTCCCCGAGCAGCAGATCTACCGCATTGACCATTACCTGGGCAAACCCGCTGTTCAAAACCTGTTTGCCCTGCGTTTTGGCAACGCCCTGTTCGAGCCGTTGTGGCGACGTGAACACATTGCCAACATCCAGATCACCATTGCCGAGCAACTGGGCGTGGAAAAGCGCGGCGCGTTTTATGAGACCACGGGCGCCCTACGCGACATGGTGCAAAACCACGCGTTGCAACTGCTGTGTGCCATCGGCATGGAGCCGCCCATCAACTCGCACGCCGACGCCATTCGTGATGAAAAACTCAAGGTGCTGCGTTCCCTCAAGCCCTGGACGGCCGAGACCCTGGTGCAAGACGTGATGCGCGGCCAATACAGTGCTGGTGCCATTGGTGGCATGGCCGTGCCCGGCTACCGCGAAGAGCTGGGCGTCAACCCGGCCAGCCAGACCGAAACCTTTGTGGCACTGCGCACCGAGATTTCCAACTGGCGCTGGGCGGGTGTGCCGTTTTACATCCGCACCGGCAAGCGTCTGGCCGGACGTGACGCGCGCATTGTGGTGAACTTCCGCCCCACACCGCACGCCATCTTCAACTCCCAAATCGGCATGGCCAACCGGCTGGTGATCAATCTGCAACCCAAAGACGGACTGGAGCTGCACCTGCTGGCTCAGGCGCAGGACAAACGCCAGAACTCCAACAACCTGGCACCCGTGCAGCTTGATCTGGACTTTGACAAGCGCTTTGGTGCCGAGCGCGTCGGTGCTTATGAACGCCTGCTGCTCGACGTGATTGACGGTCGGTTGAACCTGTTCGTGCGCAGTGACGAGCAGGAAGAAGCCTGGCGTTGGGTCGAACCCATCTTGGATTACTGGCAGGCCGACACCCAAGGTCCGCGCCCCTACGCCAGCGGCACCTGGGGGCCCAGCGCGACCAGCGCGATGATCGCGCGCGACGGTTTTTGCTGGAGCGAGGAATGCTGATCCCAACCCGCCTGCATCATGCTTGACCGTATCCGCGCCTGCCTACCCTCCCTGGCGCCCGCCGAGCAACGCGTGGGCAAACTGGTGCTGGCTGACCCACGTAGTTTTGCACTGCTGCCAGTCAGCGAACTGGCTGACCGTGCCCACGTCAGCAAACCCACCGTGGTGCGCTTTTGCCGCAGCGTCGGCTATGACGGTCTGTCGGACTTCAAGCTCAAGCTGGCGGGCAGTGTGAGCGAAGGCGTGCCCTTCATTCACCGCAGCGTCGATGTGGACGACAAAACCAGCGACATCATGGTGAAAGTCATTGACAACACCGTCGCCGCGTTTTTGAAGTACCGCAATGATGCTTCCGTGGGTGCTATTGACAAGGCCGTAGCCGCCCTGGTGGCTGCATACAGCGCCGGGCGGCGGATCGAGTATTTTGGCGTCGGCAACTCCGGTATCGTGGCGCGCGATGCGCAGCACAAGTTCTTCAGACTCGGCATCAACGGCGTCGCCCATAGCGACGGCCACATGCAGGTGATGAGCGCCTCGCTGATGCAGCGCGGTGACTGCGTCATTGTGATCAGCAACTCCGGGCGCACCCGGGATTTGATGGACTCATGTGACATTGCCCGAAAGAACGGTGCCACCACCATCGTGATCACCGCCAGCGGCTCGCCGCTGGCCAGCGCCGGGGACATCCATCTGGCGGCCGACCACCCCGAAGGCTATGAACGCTACAGCCCGATGGTGTCACGCCTGCTGCATCTGATGATCATCGACATTCTGGCCACCTGTGTGGCGCTGCGCATTGGCAGCGACAAACTGCAACCGTTGCTGCGCGAGATGAAGGACAACCTGCGCAGTAAACGCTACGCTTGACTTGCAAGCTTTTTTGGCCTCTAGCCCTTATGTCAAAAGGGCTAGTAGCTATCAAATGGATATTGCTTAGACGACGGCCAGCGGCATGCCCTGCTCCACCAGGCTGGCGTGCAGCGCGGCCCCCAGCGGCAGCACCTCGTCATTGAAGTCATACCGACTGTTGTGCAGGTGGCAACTGCCCAGCCCGTTGTCTGCGCCCTGCCCCAGACGCATGTAGGCTCCCGGCTTGACGCGCAGCATGAAAGAAAAATCTTCGGCCCCCATGGTGGGTTCCAGGTCACGCACCACGTTGGCCACCCCCACCAGACTCTCGGCCACGTCACCGGCAAAGCGTGCCTCGGGCGCCGTGTTGATGGTGGCCGGGTACATACGCGTGTAAGTGACCTCGGCACGGGCACCAAAACTCTGTGCAATGCCGCTGCACAGTTCGGTCAGTCGGTGTTCGATGAGCGACTGCACCGCCGCTGAGAAAGTGCGCACGGTGCCCACCAGCCGGGCGCTGCCGGGAATCACGCTCATGGCGTTCACATCACCGGCCTGCAGCGCGCACAGGCTGATCACCGCGCTGTCTATGGGCTTGACGTTGCGCGACACGACGCTTTGCACGGCGGTGATGATGTGGCCCGCCACCAGCACCGGGTCAATGGTTTGATACGCATGGGCGCCGTGGCCACCTTGGCCAGTGATCTCGATGCTGATGTGGTCAGCCGCAGCCATCATCGGACCCGGATTGAGGCCAATGGTACCGGGGCGCATGGCGGGCCAGTTGTGCATGCCATATACCGACTGCACCGGAAAACGTTCAAACAGCCCGTCTTCAATCATCGCCCGGGCACCGGCGTAGCCCTCTTCGCCGGGTTGAAAAATCAGCACCGCCGTGCCGTCGAACTGGCGCGTCTCGCACAGGTAGCGTGCAGCCGCCACCAGCATGGCGGTGTGGCCGTCGTGACCGCAGCCGTGCATGCGCCCAGGCTGTGCAGACTTCCAGGCAAAGTCGTTGAGTTCGGTCATGGGCAGCGCGTCCATGTCGGCACGCAGACCCATCATCCTGCCCGAAGTGTGGCGCTGGCCCCGGATGACGGCGACCAGACCAGTTTTGCCAATGCCGGTGTGAATCTCATCCACGCCGCATACCTGCAAGGCCTGCTTGACACGACTGGCCGTATACACCTCTTCAAACCCCAGTTCGGGGTGGGCATGCAGATCACGCCGAAACGCGGTGATTTCGGGGTGAAACGCCGCAATGTGCGCAAACGCACGGCCACCAACGGAAAAAGACATCACGATCTCCAACATGTTTGTGTCAATCGATTGGGTTATAACGCAACGTTGGTCACGCGAACCGTGAAAGGCCACCCGCAGCCCGCTGAGTCGTCTTGATGGACGGGTTGTCAACGGGTCTAAACTCAAGGCCATTCCCCACTCTTACAGCAGACCATCATGATCTTTATCACAGGCGGTGCCGGGTACATTGGCTCCCACACTTGCGTGGAGTTACTCAACGCCGGGCACGCGGTCACCGTGTTTGACAATTTCAGCAACAGCCAGCCTGAAGCGCTGGCACGCGTGGAGCGCATCACCGGAAAAAAAGTGCAGCTGATCGAGGGCGATATCCGCGACCAGGCAGCCCTGCAAGCCGCCTTGAAAGCCAGCCAGGCCGACGCCGTGATCCACTTTGCCGGTCTCAAGGCCGTGGGTGAATCCGTGGCCCAGCCGCTACGCTACTACGACAACAACGTATTGGGCACGCTGAAATTGCTGCAGGCCATGCAGGCATGCGAGGTGAAAACGCTGGTATTCAGCTCTTCCGCCACCGTCTATGGTGACCCGCAACGCCTGCCCTTGACGGAAGATCATCCGCTGTCAGCCACCAACCCCTATGGCCAGACCAAGTTGGTGATCGAGAACATGCTGCGCGACCTGTCCACCAGCGACCCGAGCTGGCGCATCGGTATCCTGCGTTACTTCAACCCGGTGGGCGCACACGCCAGCGGTCTGATTGGCGAAGACCCGCAGGGCACTCCTAACAATCTGATGCCGTTTGTCGCTCAGGTGGCCATCGGCAAGCGGGCATTTTTAAACGTCTGGGGCAACGACTACGCCACTCCAGACGGTACCGGCGTGCGTGATTACATCCACGTGGTGGACCTGGCGCTGGGCCATCTGGCCGCGCTGGACAAACTACAAGCTGCCGATGCGCAGAGCTTTGCCGTCAACCTGGGCACCGGCATCGGTTACAGCGTGTTGGACATGGTGCATGCCTTTGAGGTGGCCAGCGGCAAGCCGGTGGCCTACCAGATTTCACCGCGCCGCCCGGGTGATGTGGCTGCTTGTTATGCCGACCCGGCTTATGCCCGCGAACTGCTGGGCTGGCAGGCAAAACGCGACTTGCAAGCCATGTGCACAGACAGCTGGCGCTGGCAAAGCGCCAACCCCAACGGTTACAGTTCAGCAGCTTAGATTGATTTTTTCGGGAGTATTCAAATGACAAGAAACAAAGGAGTCGACTGTGGCTAAAGGCATGATTCTGGCCGCCGGGCAAGGCACCCGCGTACGGCCACTCACCAAAGACTTGCCCAAACCGATGATCCCCATCCTGGGCAAGCCGGTGATGGAATACCTGATCGAACACCTGGCCAGCTACGGCATCAAGGAAATCATGGTCAACGTGGCCTACAACCACCACAAGATCGAGCAGTATTTTGGCGACGGCCACCGCTGGGGTGTACAGATCGGCTACGCCTTTGAGGGCGTGCGTGAGCATGGCGAGGTGGTGCCCAAGCCCTTTGGTTCGGCTGGCGGCATGCGCCGTATTCAGGACTTCAGCGGCTTTTTTGACGAAACCACCCTGGTGCTGTGCGGCGACGCCATCATCGACCTGGACATCGGTGCCGCCCTGCACGAACACAAGGCCAAAGGCGCCATTGCCAGTGTGGTGACGCTGGACGTACCGCTGAACGAAGTCCAAAACTATGGCGTGGTGGTCGCTGACGGCAATGGTCAGATCCAGTCATTCCAGGAAAAACCCAAGCCGTCTGAAGCCAAATCGACAGCAGCCAGCACCGGCATCTATATTTTTGAGCCCGAGGTGATCGATCTGATCCCACCCGGCGTCGTCTATGACATCGGCTCGCAACTGTTTCCGCAACTGGTGGAAAGCAAGGCGCCATTCTTTGCACAAAAGCGTTTCTTTAACTGGATCGACATCGGCCGCGTGAGCGACTATTGGACGGTGTTGCAGCGTGTGCTGCGCGGCGAAGTGGCCCAGATGAACATGCCCGGGCGCGAGATCAAACCCGGCATCTGGGTGGGCCTGAACACGCAGATTCCGTGGGATCAGGTCACCATTGAGGGGCCGGTGTACATCGGCTCCAGCGTGCGCATTGAACCCGGTGCCAGCATCATCGGCCCGAGCTGGATTGGCCATGGCTGCCACATCCGCTCAGGCGCCAAGGTGGTACGCAGCATCCTGTTTGAATACACACGCATCGCTGCGGACATGACCTTCAAAGAGATGATTGTTTCGCCCACCTATTGCGTTGACCACGCTGGCGACACACTGTACCGCGGCGACGAAACCGTGCAACTGCGCTGGGGTGACTCGCGCGCTTGATCCGACTGACTTCGAATCACTTTTTTATTGCAGCATGAACTCACCCATTCTTGTCCAGCCCGTGGTTTTGTCCGGTGGCTCCGGCACCCGCCTGTGGCCACTGTCACGCGAAAAATATCCCAAACAACTTCTGAGCCTGGTCGGCCAGGACTCCCTTTTGCAGGCCACCGTGCGCCGCGTGACCGGCACGCCTGGCGTGACCCTGACCGCACCGATGGTGGTATGCAACGAAGAGTACCGTTTTGTTATCGCCGAACAGCTACGCCTGCTCGGTGACAGTGGCGCCGTGGTGTTGGAGCCTTGTGGAAGAAATACGGCACCAGCCCTCACCCTGTCTGCACTAGCAGCTACCAAAGAAGGAGCAGACCCGGTGTTGCTCGTGATGCCAGCGGACCATGTCATCACCGATGTGGCGGCGTTCCAGAAGGTGGTCAGCCAGGGTGCGGCGTTGGCCGCAGCGGGCGTGGTGGTCACCTTTGGCATCACCCCGGACGCACCGGAAACCGGTTACGGCTACATCCAGACCGGCGACCTGTTTGGCAGCTCAGCCGACGCGGCTGCGCGCACCATCGCCCGGTTTGTCGAGAAACCTGACTTGGCCACCGCCCAGTCCTACCTGGACGCTGGCAATTACCTGTGGAACAGTGGCCTGTTCATGATGCGCGCCTCGGTCTGGCTGTCAGCCTTGGGTGTGTGCCGTGCCGACATTCTGGCGGCGTGCCAGCTCGCCTGGGAGGCGGGCCAGACTGACGGTGAATTTATGCGCGTCGGCAAAGACCTGTTCGCCGCCTGCCCGAGCGACTCCATCGACTACGCGGTGATGGAGCGCCTGGCAACCGCCGGCCCCAGCAGCACACTGCCAGCCGGGGTGGTGCTGCCGCTGAACGCGGGCTGGTCCGATGTGGGTGCCTGGGACGCGCTGTGGCAGGTGCTGCCCAAGGACGCCTCTGGCAACGTGGCGCAGGGTGATGTGATGCTGCAGGACTGCGAGAACACGCTGGCGCTGTCCGAGGGCCGTCTGGTGGCCTGTGTCGGCGTGAGTGACCTGGTGGTGGTGGAAACCGCCGACGCCATTCTGGTGTCCCACAAAGACAAGACCCAGGACGTGAAAAAGATTGTCGACCGTCTGAAAGCGCAAAAACGCACTGAGGGCAGCATCCACCGCAAGGTGTTTCGCCCCTGGGGCTCTTACGACGGCGTGGATGCGGGTGAACGCTTTCAGGTCAAGCGCATCGTGGTCAAACCGGGCGGCACGCTCAGCTTGCAGATGCACCACCACCGTGCAGAGCACTGGATTGTGGTCAGCGGCACGGCACGGGTTACCAAAGGTGAGGACAGCTTTTTGCTGTCAGAAAACCAGTCCACCTTCATCCCGCTAGGCACCACCCACCGCTTGGAAAACCCGGGCCGCGTGCCGCTGGAGATGATCGAGGTGCAGTCCGGCTCTTACCTGGGTGAGGATGATATTGTGCGGTTTGAGGACGTGTACGGTCGCTAGAGGCCTGCCTCGTCAATCCCAAATAGCTACATAATATGTAGCAATATATGTATAAACCATAAGGGCTACAGGCATAAAATGCTTGTAGCCCTTATCTATCGGCGAGCCATGCACGCCCCAGCGCGCGCTGGGGGGCAAATCGCAAACTCTCTCAGACGGTGACGCCAGCCATGACCGCATTGAAGGTGGCACTGGGGCGCATGACGCCGTTGACTTTCTGCTTGTCGGCCAGATAGTAGCCGCCAATATCTGCGGGTTTGCCTTGCACGGCCTTGAACTCTTCCATGATCTGCTGTTCGTTCTTCGCCAGGGAATCGGCCAACGCGGCAAAACGCTCCTGCAGGCCCTTGTCTTGCGTCTGCGCAGCCAGTTCCTGGGCCCAGTACATGGCCAGATAAAACTGGCTACCACGGTTGTCCAGTTGGCCGGTTTTCGGCGATGGACCTTTGTTGTTGTCCAGCAGTTTTCCGGTGGCAGCATCCAGCGCCTTGGCCAGGATCTTGGCTTTTTCATTGCCGGTTTTCAGGCCCAGGTCTTCCAGACTGACGGCCAGCGCCAGGTATTCACCGAGCGAATCCCAGCGCAAGTGGTTTTCTTCCACCAGCTGCTGCACGTGCTTGGGCGCTGAGCCGCCCGCGCCAGTTTCGTACATGCCACCACCAGCCATCAACGGCACGATGGACAGCATCTTGGCGCTGGTACCGAGTTCCATGATCGGGAACAAGTCGGTCAGGTAGTCGCGCAAAATGTTGCCGGTGACCGAGATGGTGTCCAGGCCACGCACCACGCGCTCCATGGAATAACGAATGGCACGCACCTGCGACATGATCTGGATGTCCAGGCCCGTCGTGTCGTGGTCCAGCAGGTAGGTCTTGACCTTCTTGATCAACTCGTTTTCGTGCGGACGGTACGGGTCCAGCCAGAACACGGCCGGCATGCCGGAGTTGCGTGCGCGCGTCACGGCCAGCTTGACCCAGTCGCGAATGGCGGCGTCTTTGGCCTGGCACATGCGCCAGATGTCGCCCTCTTCCACGTTTTGCGTCAACAGCACTTCGCCGGTTGCGATGTCGGTGATGTTGGCCACGCCGTCTTCAGGAATCTCAAAGGTCTTGTCATGTGAGCCGTACTCTTCGGCCTGCTGGGCCATGAGACCCACATTGGGCACGGTCCCCATGGTTTTGGGGTCAAAGTTGCCATTCCATTTGCAGAAGTTGATCATCTCCTGGTAGATGCGGGCAAAGGTGCTCTCGGGCATAACCGCCTTGACATCCTTCAAACGACCATCGGCGCCCCACATCTTGCCGCCATTGCGAATCATGGCTGGCATGGACGCATCGACGATGATGTCGTTGGGCGAGTGGAAGTTGGTGATGCCCTTGGCCGAATCCACCATCGCCAGTTCGGGGCGATGCTCGTGACAAGCGTGCAAGTCAGCGATGACCTCTTCACGCAAGGATTGCGGCAGAGTTTCCAACTTCTCGTAGAGGTTGGACATCCCGTTGTTGACGTTCACGCCCAGCTCATCGAACAATTTAGCATGTTTTTCGAAGGCATCCTTGTAGAAGATGCGCACGCAGTGGCCGAACACGATCGGGTGGGACACCTTCATCATCGTCGCTTTGACGTGCAGCGAGAACATCACGCCGGTCTTGTGGGCATCTTCGATTTCTTTCTCGTAGAACGCCAGCAAGGCCTTCTTGCTCATGAACATGCTGTCGATCACCTCACCCGCCAGGAGCTTGGTCAGCGGCTTGAGAACGATGCTCTTGCCGCTCTTGGTAATCAATTCCATCTTCACGTCGCGGGCCTTGTCCAGCGTCATGGACTTTTCGCCATGGTAGAAGTCGCCATGGTGCATGTGCGACACGTGGGTGCGTGATGCCTGGCTCCACTCGGCCATGGAATGCGGGTGCTTGCGCGCATAGTTTTTGACGGCCAAGGGGGCTCGACGGTCAGAGTTGCCTTCCCGCAGAACGGGGTTGACGGCGCTGCCGATGCACCGGGAATAGCGGGCGCGAATGGCCTTGTCCGCGTCGGACTTGGGGTCCTCAGGGTAGTCTGGCACGGCATAGCCTTTGGACTGAAGCTCTTTGATGCAGGCCACCAACTGCCCAACCGATGCGCTGATGTTGGGCAACTTGATGATGTTGGTATCAGGCAACAGCGTCAGGCGACCGAGTTCTTTCAGGTTGTCGGGCATCTTTTGCGCTTCGGTCAGGAAGTCAGGAAACTCTCCCAGCACCCGGGCCGCCACCGAGATATCGCACTCGTCCACCTCAACGCCTGCGGGCGTCGTGAATGTGCGGATCACTGGCAAGAAGGCACACGTGGCCAGAAACGGTGCTTCGTCGGTCAGGGTGTAAATAATTTTGGATGAATCAGCAGCCATGGCATTCCTCTTTCAAATTTGATTGTTTAGGCACCGAGGACTGTATTCGATAGAGGCGGGGGTCTATGGGTTTTGGTACGCAAAAAAACTGATTTAAATCAATCAACAGCCAAAGCGACCTCATCGGCCATTCAAGATGGATAGGTCACCTGCTGGCCAGCTACAAGAAACCCGAAGACCTCATCGGTGAGAATGAGCTGCTCAAGACACTCACGAAAAAACATCCCTTGCGTGCGCCCACGGTGCCGCCCGCTGAAAAATATTGTTACATGCTGATGCGATACTCCAAAGCTGGGCAAAGGGCGCTTTAGCTTCCAATCTTTTTAGGAGTTGGCATGAACATGATGGCTTCATTGAAAATTGGCGTGCGCTTGGCGCTGGGCTTTGCGCTGGTGTTGGCCTTGGCGGTGGTGATCACCGCCGTCAGTGTTGTGCAACTCAGCACCCTGGCCCGGGCAACCAAAGACATGATGCAGGAACCGCTAGCCAAAGAGCGCTACATCGCCGACTGGAACCGCAACATCAACGTGGCGGTGATTCGCACCACCGCGGTGGCCAAGAGCACCGATGCGAGCCTGGTGCCGTTTTTTGCGGCCAATGCATCTGAAATTACCAAAAGCACCAGTGAGTTGCTGAAAAAAATTGAACCGCTGATTGCCACCGAGGAAGAAAAAGCGCTGTTTTCAAAAATATCCGAGGTGCGCAAAGCCTATTTGGCAAGCCGCGACCAGGTTACCAAACTCAAAGCCGATGGCCAAGTCGACGAGGCCAACAGCATTCTTGAAAAAGACTACCTGCCCGCTGCCGACGGCTACATGAAGCTGGTGGGTGAATTTCTGACTATGCAGCGCAAAAACCTGGACACCCGGGCCCTTGAAATCGCCGACATCAAACAAACCAGTCGAAGCCTCCTGATCGCACTCGCCGTGAGTGTCCTGGCTTTGGGCGCGGTGTGTGCGTGGCTGCTCACGGTGGGCATCACCAAACCGCTGAAAAATTCGGTGGCGATCGCCACTCGGGTGGCCGAAGGCGACCTGAGCGCCGACATCCAGGTCGTTGGTCAGGACGAGACGGCGCAATTGTTGCAAGCCTTGTCCACCATGAAAAACCAGTTGGCGGGCATTGTGAGCCATGTGCGGCAAGGTTCTGAAGCGGTATCGGTGGCCAGCACCGAAATTGCCCAGGGCAACAACAACCTGAGTGAGCGCACCGAACAACAGGCCAGCGCGCTGGAAGAAACCGCTGCCTCCATGGAGGAACTCAGTGCCACAGTGCGGCAAAACGCCGACAACGCCCGGCAGGCCAACCAGTTGGCGCAAAGTGCCAGCACGGTAGCGATCCAGGGGGGTGAGGTGGTCAACCAGGTGGTGGCCACCATGAAGGGGATTAATGACAGCTCACGCAAGATTGCCGACATCATCGGCGTGATCGACGGCATTGCCTTCCAGACCAATATCCTGGCGTTGAACGCAGCCGTGGAAGCGGCGCGTGCCGGCGAACAGGGCCGCGGTTTTGCCGTGGTGGCCTCTGAAGTGCGTAGCCTGGCTGGCCGCTCTGCCGACGCCGCCAAGGAAATCAAGAGTCTGATCACCGACAGTGTGCAGCGTGTCGAGCAGGGTTCCACACTGGTGGATCAGGCCGGTGTCACCATGACCGAGGTGGTTAGTTCGATCCGGCGGGTGAACGACATCATGGGCGAGATCAGCGCCGCCAGCACCGAACAAAGCCAGGGCGTGGCCCAAGTCAGCGAAGCCGTGACCCAGATGGACCAAGCCACCCAACAAAATGCCGCGCTGGTGGAAGAAATGGCCGCGGCCGCCAGCAGCCTGAGATCTCAGGCGCAGGATCTGGTCGCTGTGGTGTCGGTTTTTAAGTTGTCGTGAAACTCGCAGATGTCCTGATCTGGGTGGCAGTGGCTTTGCCACGCTATGCTATTCGCAGCTATCTATCCTTGTTTCACGAGGGCTAGAGCACAAAATAACTGAGTGTGCGCATGATGGGAGTGTCCCCCATCGTCTAGCTGAACGGCACTCACGGCAATACCCGCGATACCTGAGTGGGGCGTGTCAAGGCGGTGCCCGGGCCTGTGGATCGCCTGGAACGAAACAGCCGAGTTCTGGCTACAGCGGGTCACCAACCTCGCCGATTCAACGACCAATGTCAAGCCGCTGGCAAATTTCCAGCGTCGCCGCGCTCTGGTTCATGGTGTAGAAGTGCAGGCCCGGTGCGCCACCGGCGCGCAGTTGTTCGCACAGGTCGGTCACCACGTCCAGGCCAAAGGCTTTGATGGATGCGGTGTCGTCGCCAAAGCCTTGCAGCCGCAGCCGAATCCAGCGTGGAATCTCGGCGCCACAGGCATCGCTGAAACGCATCAGCTGGGTGGAACTGGTGATGGGCATGATGCCGGGCACCACCGGAATCTGCACACCCAGCGCGTCGGCATCTTCGACAAAGCGGAAGTAGGCATCCGAGTTGTAAAAGTACTGCGTGATGGCGGAGTTGGCACCGGCATGCACCTTGGCGGCAAAGGCTTTCAGATCACTCTCGGGAGACTTGGCCTGGGGGTGGATTTCAGGGTAAGCGGCCACTTCGATGTAAAAGTCGTCTCCGGTCTCAGCACGGATGAAGGCCACCAAATCGCTGGCGTATTGAAACTCGCCGCCCATGCCATAGCCACTGGGCAAATCACCCCGCAGCGCCACCAGTCGTTTGACACCCATGGCTTGGAGGGTGGCCAGTTGCGCACGCACTCCGGCGCGGGTGGCGCCGATGCAGGAAAAGTGCGAGGCAGCGTTCTGGCCCTCGGCCAGGATGTCGCGCACGGCGTTGAACGTGCCCTCCTGGGTGGAGCCACCCGCGCCAAAGGTCACGGAACAGAACTCGGGTTTCAGCGCATAGAGCTGCTGGCGCACCAAGCGCAGTTTTTCAACGCCTTCTGGTGTCTTGGGTGGAAAAAACTCGACGCTGACCGGAATACGGGTTGCTTCAGTCATGACAGGCCTTTACAAGGTTGGGGGGCAGCGCTTGGCAGCAGCCATGGGCCAGCCCGCCCTCAGGATTTCAGTTCAGTCTGCGCTGCCACTTTGGCGCGCGCAGATAAAAAATTCGCGGTTACCGTCGCCACCAGCTATCGGCGAGTCAAACCAGTCGGTCACCGTCAGCCCCAGAGCGGCGCAGGCATCACGCACGCGCTGCTCCACAAAGGCGTACAGCGCGGCATCTTTGACGATGCCACCTTTGCCCACCTGGCCGGGTTGCAGTTCAAACTGCGGCTTGACCAGGGTCAACAGCACACCACCGGGTTTCAGCAGCGGCACCACGGCGGGCAGCACCAGGGTTTGCGAGATGAAGGACAGGTCGGCCACGATCAGGTCAAACTCAGGTATGAAATCACCGTCAGCGATCTGAGGGGCATCGGCATCTTCATCATGACCAGATTGATCGTCGTCGGCTGGATGCTCTTCATCTTCAAGATAAAAATGACCATCAGCCCCCGTGCTGTCTTCGTAAGCAGCTATTAAATCTAAAGCATCGAGTGCACGGGCATTGACCCCTTCCACACACAGCACACGTGGATCGGCGCGCAGCTTGGGGTGCAACTGGGCGCTGCCCACATCCACCCCGACCACCATGGCCGCACCCTGCTGGAGCAGGCAGTCGGTAAAACCGCCGGTGGACTGACCAACATCCAGGCATTGCAAGCCTTGTACGTTCAGGCCCACCTGTTTCAAAGCCGCTTCCAGCTTCAAGCCACCCCGCGAGACATAGCGCGCCTCAGACTCGTCAAGCAGACGAATCTGGGCGTCTTCTGGCACATCGTCGCCGTTTTTGGCGACCTTGCGCCAAGCATCCGTCTGCAGCCATTCCACGCCCCCGGCAATCAGACGCTGTGCCTGGGAGCGGGTGCTGGCCAAGCCACGTTGCACCAGCAGTTGGTCAATTCGCATAGGTGTCCAAGTTATTCCAAGCAGCCCGTCTGCGTGCCAGAGATACCGCCGATCCGGCTTCGCCGGGCGGCTGGTATCGCCCCATTGAGGGGGAGGCGCCGCAGGCGCTTCGGGGGTGGTTCAATATCTGTAAGTGTCGGCTTTGTACGGACCGGCCTTGCTCACGCCGATGTAGGCGGCTTGCTCGTCGGTCAGCACAGACAACTGGGCACCGACCTTCTTCAGATGCAGGCGCGCCACTTTTTCGTCCAGGTGCTTGGGCAACACATAGACCTGGCCGACCTTGTAGCTCTTGGGTTTGGTGAACAGTTCGATCTGCGCAATGGTCTGGTTGGCAAAGCTGGAACTCATGACAAAGCTGGGGTGGCCGGTGCCGCAGCCCAGGTTCACCAAGCGGCCTTTTGCCAACAGGATGATGCGTTTGGCAGGCTTCTTACCCTTGGCGGGGAAGATCACATGGTCCACCTGCGGCTTGATCTCTTCCCACTTGCATTTGGACAGCGATGCCACGTCGATTTCATTGTCAAAGTGGCCAATGTTGCAAACGATGGCCTGGTCTTTCATGGCCGCCATGTGCTGGTAGGTGATGACGTTCAGGTTGCCGGTGCAGGTGACAAAAATATCGCACTTGTCAGCGGCGTATTCCATGGTCACCACCTTGAAGCCTTCCATGGCCGCTTGCAGGGCGTTGATGGGGTCAATCTCGGTTACCCACACTTGGGCAGACAGGGCGCGCAGCGCCTGGGCGCAGCCCTTGCCCACGTCGCCGTAACCGGCCACCAGAGCCACCTTGCCAGCAATCATCACATCGGTGGCGCGCTTGATGCCGTCCACCAGGGATTCGCGGCAGCCGTAGAGGTTGTCAAACTTGCTCTTGGTCACCGAGTCGTTGACGTTGATGGCGCGCAGTTTCAGGTCGCCCTTGGCCGACATGTCGATCAGGCGGTGCACGCCGGTGGTGGTTTCTTCGGTCACGCCAATGATGTTCTTCAGGCGGCGGCTGTACCAGGTGGGGTCAACCTTGAGCTTGGCCTTGATGGCGGCGTAGAGGCAGGTTTCTTCTTCGCTGCTGGGCTTGTCGAGCAAGCTGCTGTCTTTTTCGGCGCGGGCACCCAGGTGCATCAGCAGCGTGGCGTCACCACCGTCGTCCAAAATCATGTTGGGGCCTTCGGCGGCCGTGCCCTTTTTGCCACCAAATTCAAAAATACGGTGGGTGTAGTCCCAGTAGTCAGCCAGCGACTCACCTTTGATCGCGAACACGGGAATGCCGTCGGCAGCGATGGCGGCGGCGGCGTGATCCTGTGTGGAAAATATGTTGCACGAAGCCCAACGCACGGTCGCGCCCAGAGCGGTGAGTGTTTCGATCAACACGGCGGTCTGGATCGTCATGTGCAAGCTGCCCGCAATGCGTGCGCCCTTGAGCGGCTGGTCTTTAGCAAACTCTTCGCGGATGGCCATCAAACCGGGCATTTCGGTTTCGGCAATGTTGAGTTCTTTGCGGCCCCAGGCGGCCAGGCCGATGTCAGCGATGACGTGGTCTTGTTTCAATGTGGTTGGCTTTGCTGCGCTCATGATTCACTCCAGAAGTTATGGTGACAACCACAGCCATGTGCGCGAATCAGGAAAAAAGACTCACCGCACAGGCACTGTGGGTGAGCGCCGTTGTGAAACGCTGCGCAAAAAAACAACAGCGTGGTCCGAGCCTCACTCAGCACGATGATTCAGTCATCAGTGTGAGCTGCAACGCTCCTCGGGATGGCGGATTATAAGTAGCCTACGGTCCCATTACGACCCTTGCCGCTATGCCTGCGCGAACTGGCCGGCAAATTGCTTTGTAACTTATCCGTAATTTTCGCGCGTGATTTGGCATCCCAAGCGTGCAAAATATCCCCTAAACGAGTTGCCTCGTTCAACCATCCAAAGGAACGTCCTTGAACAACACTGCCAAAACCCAAATAACGGATATCGGCAAAGACATCAACGCCAACTTGCTGCATACGGTAGGTGCTGACCCAGCACACGCCACACGCAATGAAATGATGCAAGCGGTTTCTCAGGTCGCACGTGCGCAGCTGTCTGAACGTTGGGTACATACCCAACGAGAAGAGCGCAGCAGCAAAGCACGGCGTGTGGTTTACCTGTCAATGGAATTTCTGATGGGTCGAACCCTGTCAAATGCCCTGGCAGCCCTCCATCTCACTGACGCCGCCACACAGGGCGCAGCACAGCACGCCTGCGTATTGGAAGACTTGATCGACTGCGAACCCGACGCGGCACTGGGCAACGGTGGCCTGGGGCGGCTGGCGGCCTGCTTTCTGGACTCCATGGCCACCTTGGGGCTGCCTTCCATCGGCTATGGTATTCGCTATGAATATGGCATGTTCGCCCAGGAAATTCAGGATGGACGCCAGGTTGAATATCCCGACTCCTGGCTAAAAGACGGAACGCCGTGGGAGTTTCCCCGGGCCGAGCTCACTTTTCCAGTCCGTTTTGGAGGCTGGGTGACTCACGAAGACGGCAAAGTCATCTGGAAAAATGCCGGTGAAGTTGCTGCCAAGGCTTATGACATGGTGATCCCAGGTCATGGCACGCACAAGGTCAGCACCTTGCGCTTATGGAAGGCTGTTGCACCAGACCATATCGACTTGGGTGTTTTCAATGCTGGCGATTACGCCCGCGCAGCCAGCGCCAAGAACGAATATGAAAACATTTCCTGGGTGCTCTACCCCAACGACAGCACCCCTGCCGGACGTGAATTGCGCCTCAAGCAAGAGTATTTCTTTGTTGCTGCATCCATGCAGGACCTGATCCAGAGGCATCTGGAGGAGCATCACATTCTCGACAATCTGGCCGAACACGTTGCCATTCACCTCAACGACACCCACCCTGCCATCGGTGTCGCGGAGCTGATGCGCATCCTTTGTGACGAGCATGGCATGCACTGGGACAAGGCTTGGGCCATTTGCGGCAAAACCTTTTCGTATACCAACCACACCTTGATGCCAGAGGCCCTGGAAACCTGGCCGGTGTCGCTTATGCAGCATGTATTGCCACGCCACCTGGAAATCATCTTTCGCATCAACAAAGAGTTTCTGGATCAGGCAGCACGCTTTCGCCCGGGTGACCAGGAGTTCCTCAAGCGCTTGTCATTGATTGACGAGGAAGGTGATCGACGGGTCCGAATGGCACATTTGTCCGTGGTGGGAAGTCATATGGTCAATGGTGTCTCGGCACTGCATTCCGAATTGCTGGTGCACACCATTTTTTCCGACTTTGCGAGTCTGTGGCCGCACCGCTTTACCAACATGACGAATGGCGTGACGCCCCGGCGTTGGCTGGCACAGGCCAATCCAGGTCTCTCCAAACTGCTTGATGCCAGCCTGGGTCCAGTCTGGCGGCTTGACCTGACTCAATTGAACCGCCTGGTGGAGCGGCAAAATGATGCCACTTTCAGAAGTCAGTTCAGAGCCATCAAACGTGAGAATAAGGAACGTTTAGCCAAACTCATCGAGCAAACGACTGGCGTTGTCGTCAGCCCGGATAGCTTGTTTGACGTGCAGGTCAAACGGATTCACGAATACAAGCGCCAGTTGCTCAACGTTCTTCATGTGGTCACCCGTTATCAGGCGATTCTGGCAAATCCGGATGCCCCCTGGGTACCGCGGACCGTGATTTTCGCGGGCAAAGCAGCGTCGAGCTACGCAGCAGCCAAGTCCATCATCCATCTGATTCACGATGTCGGATTGACCGTCAACAATGACCCACGCATTGGCGACAAGCTGAAGGTCGTTTTCATTCCCAACTACGGCGTGTCTGTGGCTGAAATCATCATGCCGGGGGCAGATTTATCCGAACAAATTTCAACTGCGGGTACCGAAGCCTCTGGCACTGGCAACATGAAACTGGCGCTCAACGGCGCGCTGACCATCGGCACAGACGACGGCGCCAACATCGAAATTCGCCAGAACGTCGGCGATGACAATATTTTCATCTTTGGCCTCAAAACACCGGAGGTGCGCAGCCTGCGCGTCGAGGGTTACCACCCCCTGAACTATTACGAAAACAATCCTGAACTCAAGGCCGTGCTAAACGCCATTGGCGTAGGCGTTTTCTCTCCCAGCGAACCCGGACGTTACAGCGCTCTGGTCAATTCACTGGTTTGGGGTGGCGATCATTACATGTTGCTTGCCGACTACGCTTCTTACATTGCCACCCAACAGAAAGTCGATGACCTGTACCGTCAACCAGAACTTTGGAGCCAGAGGGCGATCGCCAATGTTGCGGGTATGGGCGTTTTCTCATCAGACCGCACCATTGGGGAGTATGCTCGCCAAATATGGAATGTCACACCTATCCACTATTGATCGGACCCGGTGTGGCAAATTGCCCGGGTGGCTCCTGCCTCAAGAAAGATTTCTATGTTGTCCTCTCAAGATATCGACCGGGTTTGTCGAGCCAGCCACAGCGACCCTTTCGCCATTCTGGGGCCACATAAAACCAAAGGTGGAAAGACCTCTGTACGTTGCTTCCTGCCGACAGCCAGCACCGTCACGGTGGTCAGTCTGGATGGCCAAACGCTGGGTGAGTTGACACAGCGTCATCCGGATGGTTTTTTTGAAGGCGTGGTCAGCGCCAAGCCCGATTCGCCCTACCAGCTCCGGGTGCTATGGGCCAGTGGCTTCACCAGCTTGCTGGACGACCCTTACCGCTTTCCACCGGTGCTGGGTGAGATGGATGTCTGGTTGTTGGGCGAAGGCACGCATCTGCGACCCTTTGAAGTACTGGGGGCGCAGCTTTGCACCATGGAAGGTGTCGCAGGCACCCGCTTTGCCGTGTGGGCACCCAATGCGTCACGCGTCAGCGTCGTGGGCGACTTCAATTTTTGGGATGGCCGACGCCACCCCATGCGACTGCGCCGGGAGTGCGGTGTCTGGGAAATATTCCTGCCTGGCGTTCAGGCGGGCGCACTCTACAAATATGAAATTCGCAGTCGATACGGTGATGTGCTGCCCGACCGGGCGGACCCCTATGCACTGCAAGCCGAACTGCGCCCGGCGACAGCCAGTGTGGTCGGTGCGTTGCCCAGCAAAATCCTCCCCAGCAATGAACGCAAGCGTGCCAATGCACTGGATGCGCCGATCAGTATCTACGAGGTACACCTGGGTTCCTGGCGACGCGTGACCGAAGACGGCAACCGCTGGTTGACCTGGGATGAGTTGGCTGACACACTGGTGCCCTACGCGAAAGACATGGGCTTCACCCATCTGGAGCTTCTGCCCATCAGTGAGCATCCTTTTGATGGTTCCTGGGGCTACCAGCCCATTGGTCTGTACGCTCCGACTTCGCGGTTTGGCGACGCTGCTGGCTTTGGCCGACTGGTAGCGCGCTGCCACGAGGCCGATATCGGTCTGATCCTGGACTGGGTTCCAGCCCACTTCCCCACCGATGCCCATGGTTTGGCCAACTTTGACGGCACTCATCTGTACGAGTACGCTGATCCGCGCGAGGGTTTTCACAACGACTGGAACACGCTGATCTACAACCTGGGACGCACCGAAGTTCGCAACTTTTTGGTCGGCAACGCGCTGTATTGGCTGGAGCGTTTTGGAGTGGACGGACTGCGCGTGGATGCGGTGGCGTCCATGCTGTACCGCGACTACAGCCGCAACGAGGGCGAGTGGATTCCCAATATCTACGGCGGACGTGAGAACCTGGAAGCGATTTCCTTTCTCAAGCGCATGAATGAGGTGGTGGGGGTGGAGCGCGAGCAAGCCATCACGCTCGCCGAGGAGTCCACCGCCTACCCAGCCGTATCGCGCCCCACCTTCGCAGGTGGCTTGGGTTTCCATTACAAATGGAACATGGGGTGGATGCATGACACCCTGACTTATGTGGCGCGCGACCCGATTTACCGGCAACACCATCAAGGCGAGATGACCTTCAGCATGGTCTATGCGTTCAACGAAAATTTCGTTCTACCCGTCTCACACGACGAAGTGGTACACGGCAAGGGTTCACTGCTCAACAAGATGCCCGGAGATCGCTGGCAACAATTCGCCAACCTGCGAACTTTCCTAGGCTATATGTTCGGCCACCCTGGCAAAAAGCTCCTGTTTATGGGCTGCGAATTTGCTCAGGATCGCGAGTGGAACCACGACCACAGCCTGGATTGGCATCTGCTGGACAACCCCCAACACGCGGGTGTGCAATGTCTGGTGCGCGACCTCAACCACCTTTACCGCGCCACCCCTGCGCTATACAGCCAGGACTTTGTTCCTGCTGGCTTTGAGTGGATCGAGCACAGCGACAACCAGCGCTCAGTGCTGAGTTTTATCCGTTGGGCCACCGATCAAAGCAGCTTTGTGGTGGTGCTGTGTAACTTCACACCCTCTGTTTGGACCGATTACCGCCTGGGCGTGCCGCGCCCAGGCACCTACCAGGAGTTGCTCAACACAGACTGGAGCGCTTATGGCGGCAGTAACGTCTGTTCGCTGGCCACCGGAAATCAGGCTACCAGCACCCCCTGGCATGGCAAATTGAACTCCATCCTAGTCACCGTGCCTCCATTGGCCACAGTCTTCCTGAAATGGACCGTCTGAACATTGCCACCACACAGTTGGGGCAGCCCTGGCCATTGGGCGCCCATTTCGATGGAAAGGGTATTAACTTTGCCGTCTTTTCTGCCCACGCTCAGGCCGTTGACCTGTGCCTTTTTGACAACATCGGGACTCAGGAACTGGCTCGACTGCGCCTGAAAGGCCACTCCGGTGACATTTGGCACGGTTACCTGCCCAATGCCCAGCCTGGCTTGGTCTATGGCCTGCGCGCCTCGGGCCCCTGGCGGCCCGACCGTGGCCATCGTTTTGACGCGTCCAAACTCCTGCTGGACCCCTATGCCCGCGACATTGTTGGCGAGTTCATCTGGCGCGACGAACACTTTGCGCCAGACCGCACACATCCGCGTCACCTCGAGACACGAGACAACGCCGCTGTGGCACTCAAGGCACGCGTTATCCACGACAACTTCGACTGGAAAGACGACCGCCCCCCTGCCATACCCATGGCGAATTCCATCCTCTACGAGTGCCACGTCAGGGGCTTTAGTAAGACACACCCAGACATCCCCGAAAAGCTGCGAGGAACCTTTGCTGGCCTGGGGCACCCTGCCTCCATCGGCTACCTGAAGGCGCTGGGCGTCACGGCGGTGAGCCTGCTTCCGGTGCACTACCACCTCAGCGAAGAACGCCTCGTGGAAATGGGCCTGAGCAATTACTGGGGCTACAACACCCTGGGGTTCTTTTGTCCGAACCCCCGACTGGCCAGCGGGGAAAATGGACTCTCATCGCGAGATGAATTTCGCCAAATGGTGCGCACACTGCATGCGGCGGGACTGGAAGTCATCCTCGACGTGGTGTACAACCACACCGCTGAAGCTGGCCACAACGGCCCCACTCTGAGTTTTCGCGGACTCGACAATGCCAATTACTACCGTCTGGTTCCCAACGACCTGAACCACTACGAAAACTTCAGTGGATGCGGCAACACCCTGGACATTCGGCAACCCCGTGTATTGCAGTTGGTCATGGACAGCTTGCGCTACTGGGTCAGCGACATGCATGTGGATGGCTTTCGATTTGACCTGGCCACGGTGCTGGGCCGCACAGACAGCGGCTTTTCTCCTCAAGCTGCTTTTTTTGCAGCAGTGGCTCAGGACCCGGTGCTATGCCGCGTCAAAATGATCGCCGAACCTTGGGACATCGGCCCAGGAGGTTATCAGGTAGGACAGTTTCCGCGCGGCTGGCTGGAGTGGAATGACCATTTCCGCGACAGCATGCGCCGTTTCTGGGTGCAAAGTGTCGCCTCTCCCCATGCTACCGGCAGCGGTGGTACGCTGGGCGAGTTCGCCATGCGCTTGTGCGGGTCGTCCGACCTGTATCAGGCCCGTCGCCGCGAGCCCTCGGAGTCGGTGAATTATGTTATCTCGCACGACGGCTATACCCTACTGGACCTGCTGAGCTACAACCACCGGCATAACCTAGCCAATGGTGAAGACAACCGTGACGGCCAGGGAAACAACCTCAATTTCAACTGCGGAATGGAAGGCCCCAGCGCTGATGCGCAAGTCAATCAGCTTCGCCATCTGTTGCAGCGGGCTTTACTTGCCACCAATCTGCTGGCCCAGGGCACACCCATGCTGTGTGCAGGGGATGAGTTGGGGCACACTCAGGGCGGCAACAACAACCCCTATTGCCAGGACAATGAAAACACCTGGCTCGACTGGTCACATATGGACACCGAGTTGCTGGCGTTCACTCGACATGTGATCGGCCTGCGGCAACGCCTGCAACCGTTTGCCAATGTCTGGTACAGCGGCATTGCGGATGCCGATGGCATTTACGACTTATCCTGGTGGAATGCCGACGGCAGCGTCTTGCAGGGCTCTGCATGGCAATTACCTCAGCGCCGCGCTCTGGGGTGTCTGATCGGCAAACCCGGACAATCGGGCTCACCTCTGCTGCTGCTGGTCAACAACTCTGCGCACCCAGAACACTTTGTGTTGCCGCGCGGCCATTGGCAGGGCCTGCTCGACACCAGCCACCCGCTGGGATTAGCCGACTGGCAAGGTGCAGGCACCAGCGAACTGCCTGTGGCGGCGCACAGCCTGCTACTGCTGCAGCAGATTGTTACCCGCAAATAGGCCCCCGCGCTAAGCTGGTCAGACCGTCAAATCGAGACGCTCAAAACCAACACGAGCACTCGCCGCCGCAATGTGTGCAAGCCGCACTGACGTCTCTGGCGCCACCCAGTCCCAACTGAAGCGCCAGGTCCAGCAATCGACCATGGTGCCCGGCACGTTCATGCGGTGCTCCGATCCGAGCTCCAATACATCCTGAAACTGGCACAAAGACAGCCGCGCCACCGACATGGCAGCAGCCCGCAGCAAAGCCCAGGTGAAATCGGCACCATCCACCACGTCAAGATAGGCTTGCGCAAAAGCCCGCTCATGCGGGCTGCAACCTACCCACCAGCCCAGCAGGGTATCGTTGTCATGGGTGCCGGTGTAAACCACCGTATTGGGTTCATAGTTATGCGGCAGAAACGGATGATGAGCATCGCCCGAAAAAGCAAATTGCAGCACCCGCATGCCTGGAAAACCAGTTCTCTGACGCATCCGAACAACTTCTTCGGTGATGATGCCCAAGTCTTCGGCAATGATGGGCAACGGTCCCAACGACTGCGTCAGAGCTTCAAACAAGGCGTCGCCCGGTCCATTTCGCCAGCACCCCTGAATGGCGGTCGGCTCATTGGCCGGAATTTCCCAATAGTCGACAAAACCCCGAAAGTGATCAATGCGAATCACGTCGGACAGGGTCAACTGACGCTTGACTCGCTCCACCCACCATCGGTAACCATCTGCCTGCATGGCTTCCCAGTTATAGAGAGGGTTTCCCCAACGCTGGCCTGTCGCCGAGAAAAAATCCGGTGGTACACCAGCCACCACGCGTGGCTGACCGCTGGTATCGAGCAGGTATAAATCGGGGCGCGACCAACAGTCAGCTCCGTGATGAGCAACAAAGATCGGCAAATCCCCCACCATCAAAACACCTTTGCTGTGCGCGTAAGCTCTAAGCGCCTGCCACTGGATGTCAAACTGCCATTGCACAAAACGCCAAAAAGCCAGTTCATCTGCATACGCCAGGCGAGCGATGGCCAATGCCGCATCATCCCGTTGCGCCAGCGGAGTTGGCCACTGAGGCCATAACAAAGGCGCATGGACCCTATCCAGCGCCATGAACAGGGCGTAGTCTTCCAGCCAAACCTGGTGGGAGGCTGCCCACTGTGCCTGCTCCTGCAAGTCCTGTGGGGTTGCTAGCGCGACAAACCCAGCAAACGCCTCACGTAGCCGCCTCATACGCCAGGGCATGACCTCCGGGTAATTCACCTTCAAGGCATCAAAGTCTTTCTGCAAGCTGGCTGCAGCAATCCAGCCACGCTCCATCAAAGGCTCAAAAGCCACCAGCATCGGGTTGCCAGCAAACACAGAGCCCCCCATGTACGGCGAATACCCCGGACCAACAGGCCCCAGTGGCAAAGTTTGCCAGAGAGTCTGTCCGGCTTTATGCAGCCAGTCCACAAAGTAGTAGGCATTTGGCCCCAGGTCTCCCGACCCATGAGGGCCTGGCAAGGAGGTGGGGTGCAACACCACACCAGCGCGACGCAGATCCATCAAAGAACTTGGCATTCAGTTGTCCCAAACTAGTAAAAAAGTGCATCGATTCCCAGTCGACACCGCGTGAACATAGGCACAAACCTATGCGCACAAATGCCGATAAAGCGCAGCGTACTGCCGGGCGGCGCTTTGCCAGCCAAGATCCTGACGCATACCGCAGGCGCGCACCCTCTTCCATTCCGGCTTGCGTGCATATAACGCAAAAGCGCGGGCCACGGCCCTCTCCAGCGCCTGTTGGTTGAAATCATCAAACACGAAGCCGTTGGCTCGGCCTTCCGCCATGTTTTCCAGCGAACAATCCACCACGGTGTCGGCCAGACCGCCGACGCTGTGAACCAGTGGCAGGCTGCCATATTTCAGACCGTACATCTGCGTCAAGCCGCAGGGTTCAAACTGCGAAGGCACCAGCGTGACATCGGTCGCAGAAAAAATGCGATGCGCGTAGGCCTCGTCATAGCCAATACGTACCGACACAGTCTGGGGGTGTTGTGCTGCCCGCGCCTTGAACAGTGACTCAAGATATGCATCACCCGTCCCCAGCACCACCAACTGCCCACCACGCGACAAAATAGCATCGATCGCCCCCATCACCAGATGCAAGCCCTTTTGGTCTGTCAGGCGACTAACCACGCCAAACAGGGGCGCATCTGCCTGTATCGTCAAACCCAGCTCTTCCTGCAAAGCCGCTTTGCAATTCGACTTGCCTATCATGTCGCTCACGTTGTACCGGTTTGACAGGTGATGATCGATCGCAGGGTTCCAGACTGCATCATCTACTGCGTTCAAAATGCCAGAGAGTGACCCCGAGCGTGTACGCAACAAGCCGTCAAAGCCACAGCCCTGCTGCGGCGTCTGTATTTCTCTGGCGTAGGTGGGGCTGACAGTGGTGATGTAGTCTGAGTAATACAACCCAGCTTTCATGAAGGACAACTGACCATAAAACTCCACGCCGTTTACACCAAACGCCTCATGTGGTAGACCCAGTTCGTAAAAACACGCAGGCGAAAACACGCCTTGATAAGCCAAGTTATGGATGGTGAATACCGTAGCCACGCGCAAAGAGCTGTGTGACATGAAAGCCATGTAGGCCGACGTCAGGCCAGCATGCCAGTCGTGGCTATGCACCACTTGTGGTTGCCAATGTGTGTCCAACCCATGTGCCAACTGCGCCGCCACCCAACTCAACAAAGCAAAGCGCCTGTGGTTGTCCGCATAGGGCTGTCGCCAGGCGTCTTCGTAGGGGCTGCCCGGACGGGCATAGAGATGCGGCAAGTCAATGACATAAGCATCCAGTGCCAGCGTGCGCAGCCTGCCTTGACGCAGTTGAAGGCGCTCACCCCAAGGCGCTGTCAACTCCGCCATCACCCAGGAATCACCCAGATCGTCCAGGATGGCCGGAAAGCCAGGCAACACCACGCGCACTTGGCAACCCACCGTCTGCAACGCGGCAGGCAAAGCCCCAGCAATGTCGGCAAGCCCTCCCGTCTTGAGCAAGGGAAAAATCTCGGCACTGACTTGCAATACATTCATCGAAAACACTTTCTAATCAAAGCTTGGCTAACATTTCGCTGGTGATCAACACCACGCCACCTTCGGTGCGCTCAAATCGTTGCGCATCCAAGGCTGGATCCTCCCCCACCACTAGACCTTCGGGAATCAGACATCCCCGGTCAATCACCACCTTACGCAGGCGGCAATTGCGCTGGATGGTCACATCGGGCAACACCACGGCCTCTTCGACGCGGCAGAACGAGTGCACCCGCACCTCGGAAAACAGCACAGAATGCGCCACATACGAGCCCGACACAATGCACCCACCAGAGACCAGCGTATTCACAGCCACACCATTCTGACCCAGTGTGTCGGGCACAAACTTGGCTGGAGGCAACTGACGCTGGTAGGTCCAGATGGGCCAATCGGTATCGTAAATGTCAAGTTCAGGGACCGTGGATGCCAGATCCAGATTGGCCGACCAGAAGGCATCGATCGTGCCGACATCGCGCCAATAAGGCTCCACGCCCTTGACCCGCGACACACATGACATGCCAAATGGGTGCGCCACGGCGCGCCCCTGGCCCACTGCAGCTGGGATCACGTTCTTGCCAAAATCATGTTCCGAATCCGGATTGGTCACATCATCTTCAAGCAGCCGGTAAAGATAATCGGCGTCGAAGATGTAGATGCCCATACTGGCCAGTGACATCGCATCGTTGCCCGGCATGGAAGGTGGATTGACCGGCTTTTCAACAAACGCCGTGATCTTGCGTGTGGCATCGACCGCCATCACACCAAATGCCGTCGCCTCAGCGCGCGGCACCTCAATACAGCCCACGGTGCAACCAGCGCCACTCACAACGTGATCCTTGAGCATGATGGAATAGTCCATCTTATAGACGTGATCACCTGCCAGAATGACGATGTACTTCGGATTGCTGGAACGGATGATGTCCAGATTCTGAAAAATGGCGTCCGCTGTTCCGCGGTACCAGTGTTCTTCTCCAGTCCGCTGAGACGCCGGCAGCAAATCCACCATTTCATTGAGTTCAGCACGCAGAAAACTCCAGCCGCGCTGCATATGCCGCATGAGCGAGTGCGACTTGTATTGTGTGACCACCGCCATGCGCCGAATACCCGAGTTCACGCAATTTGACAGAGGGAAATCAATGATGCGGAATTTGCCGCCAAAATACACCGCCGGCTTGGCCCGGCTATCCGTCAACTGTTTCAGGCGTGACCCGCGCCCGCCCGCCAGCACCAAAGCCACTGTGTGACGCACCAGTTGGTGGGTTCCCTGGGTCGTACTTTCAAACGTATGCATCTTGAATCACTCCTTGTGTTGATGGGGTTTGCGGCTCAGGTAGCCACACTTGGCGCGGCCATGCCAGTGCGGGCGTGTATCCCGGCCACCTGATCTGCCAGAGCGATCAGATCGGCCAGTTTGTCTTGCGCGGGTCTGTCGTGCTGCGCGGCGTCGGGCTCGTGAAGTTCCAGATAAACGCGCAACGTGGCGCCCTCGGTACCCGTCCCCGACAAGCGGAAAATCACCCGTGCGCCATCGTCAAAAATCAGCCGCACACCCTGCTTGACTGACGCAGAACCGTCCACCGGGTCGGTGTAAGCAAAATCGTCGGCCACCGTCACGATTCGCGAGCCAAAGACTTGTCCCTGCAAGGCGGGCAATGTTTCTCTCAGATTGGCCATCAGCGCATCGGCCACGCTGGTGGGAATGGCTTCGTAGTCATGCCGTGAGTAGTAGTTGCGCCCATAGGTACGCCAGTGCTCGCGCACCAGAGACTCCACGGAGCGACCTGTGGCGCCTTGTAGGCTGAGCCAGAACAAAATAGCCCACAATCCATCTTTCTCGCGCACGTGACTTGAGCCGGTACCGTAACTTTCTTCACCACACAGGGTCACACGCCCTGCATCAAGCAGGTTGCCAAAAAACTTCCAGCCAGTCGGTGTCTCAAAACAGTCCAAGCCCATGGCCTTGGCCACCCGATCCACAGCCGCTGAGGTCGGCATGGAGCGCGCCACGCCCAGCAGGCCTTCTTTGTAGCCCGGTATCAACCTCGCATGCGCCGTCATCAGCGCCAGACTGTCCGACGGCGACACGACAAAATTGCGCCCCACCACCATATTGCGATCCGCATCACCGTCCATCGCCGCACCAAAATCAGGGGCATCGGCGCGCATCATGTGGGCAATCAGGTCTTCGGCGTTGACTGGATTCGGATCGGGGTGCAGCCCACCAAAATCCTCCAGCGGCGTGGCATTGACCACCGTGCCAGCAGGCGCACCCAGTTCGTCTTCAAGAATCGCTTTGGCATACGGGCCGCCTACCGCGTTCATGGCATCCACCCGCATGGTGAAGCCGCGCTTGAACATGCCGCGCAGCATGTCAAAGTCAAACAGGCGGCGCATCACCACAGCGTAGTCGGCCACCGGATCAATCACCTCCACCTGCATCTGCTCCATCTGGCAGGTTCCCAGGGTGTTGATATCGATGTCCGGCGCGTCGCTCAGGACAACCTGTGTCAGGGTCTGGGTGCGGGCATAGACAGCCTCGGTCAGAGTTTCGTTGGCTGGCCCGCCATTGCTGGCGTTGTATTTGATGCCAAAGTCACCGTCTGGACCACCGGGGTTGTGGCTGGCTGACAGGACGATGCCGCCAAAAGCCTGACGACCGCGAATCACCGCACTGACGGCCGGAGTTGACAAAATGCCGCCCTGACCCAGCAACACCCGCTGCACACCGTTGGCAGCTGCGAGTTTGAGGATGGTTTGCACCGCCGTCCGGTTGTGAAACCGGCCATCGCCGCCCAGCACCAGCGTCTGGCCATGCAGTGCCGTGCCGATCTGGCCGTCTGCGGCCACGCCATTGAGCACGTCGAACAGTGCCTGGACAAAGTTTTCCAGGTACATCGGTTGCATGAAAACGGTCACTTTTTTTCGCAGACCAGAGGTACCCGGGCGCTGCCCGGAAAAAACGTGTGTAGGCAGATTCTGGATGGCCATGATGTGGGATGTCCCTGATGGGTGCTGTGAAGAGGGCTACAAAAATAAGTGCACGGACGATGGCTTCGGATTGCGCTACAACATTTGTTGCAGCGCTTCGAATTTAGCACCAATACCAGCCCGGGAACAATAGCTGACAACCTTTAAAATAGGCGTATAAGCCGCTCGGAATTGACTTGGCTCAATGAAATCACCTTTAGCGCGAGCCGCCTGTTTAACCCCCCATCACGCCCAGCGCCAGACCTGAGAAACCCCTGTGACCTACGCTTTTGAAACCCGGCGCCGCCGCACCTTTGCCATCATTTCCCACCCCGATGCGGGTAAAACCACGCTGACCGAAAAACTGCTGCTGTTCTCGGGTGCCATCCAGATCGCCGGATCGGTCAAGGCACGCAAGGCCACACGCCACGCCACCAGCGACTGGATGGAAATCGAAAAGCAGCGCGGCATTTCGGTGGCCTCCAGCGTGATGCAGATGGTGTACCGCGACCACGTGGTCAACCTGCTTGACACCCCCGGCCACAAAGACTTTTCTGAAGACACCTACCGCGTGCTGACCGCTGTGGACTCCGCCCTGATGGTGATCGACGCGGCCAACGGTGTCGAGTCACAGACCCGCCGCCTGATTGAAGTCTGCCGCCAGCGCGACACGCCCATCATCACCTTCGTCAACAAGATGGACCGCGAGGTGCGTGACCCGCTGGACATTCTGGACGAAGTTGAGCGCGAACTCGGCATGCCCTGCGTGCCCATGACCTGGCCGGTCGGACAAGGCAAAACCTTTGGCGGCATCATTAACCTGCGCACCGAAGCCATGACGGTGTTCGAGCCCGGCAGCGACCGTGGCCCGAAGGACTTCACCACTATTCCGATGAACGATCAGGCCACCCTGTTAAAGCGCTTTGGCCACGAGTTTGAAACCGCCGTGGACAGCATGGAACTGGCCACCGGCGCCTCACCGGCCTTTGACCGCGCAGCCTTTCTGGCTGGCAAACAAACGCCGGTGTTCTTCGGCTCTGGCGTGAACAACTTCGGCGTGATGGAAGTGCTCGACGCGCTGGTGGACCTGGCGCCCTCACCGGGCCCGCGCACCAGCAGCTTTGTCGTCAACAAGCAGCCCGTCATCAAAGAAGTGCACCCCGAAGACGACGCGTTTTCAGGCGTGGTGTTCAAGGTGCAGGCCAACATGGACGCCAACCACCGTGACCGCATCGCCTTTGTGCGCATGGCCAGTGGCAAGTACACGCCGGGCATGAAACTCAAGGTGATGCGCACCGGCAAAGAGCTGCGCCCGACCAGCGTGGTGACCTTCATGAGCCAGCGCCGCGAAGCTGTGGAAGAAGCCTATGCGGGTGACATCGTCGGCTTTACCACCCACGGCGGCGTGCAGCTGGGCGACACCATCACCGACGGCTCGGTGAATCTGCTGTTCACCGGCCTGCCCTTCTTTGCGCCGGAAATGTTCAACACCGTGATTTTGCGAAACCCGCTGCGCACCAAACAACTCCAGCAGGGTCTGGCGCAACTGGGTGAAGAAGGCGCGATTCAGGTCTTCCGGCCCGAGATGGGCGGCAACATGCTGCTCGGTGCCGTGGGCCAACTGCAGTTTGAAGTGGTGCAGCACCGCCTCAAGAGTGAATACGATGCCGACATCCGCCTGGAAAGCAGCCAATACACCGGCGCACGCTGGATCACCGCCGATACGCCGCAAGAGCTGAAAGACTTTGTCAACGCCTACCCGCAGCGCATGGCGCGCGATGCGGCAGACACCTTGGCTTACCTGTGCACCAGCCCGTACGACGTACGCCTGGCGCAAGAGCGTTTCCCCAAAATCCACTTCCACCCGCTGCGCGAGCACGCCGGGCTGGCTTTGCAAAGCGCGGGTTGACATGCCCCAGCCGATGTTGCCGCTGTCCAGCTGGCCACTGGCAGAGCGCCAGCGCATCATCGGCGTGTTCACCGACATTGACGACACGCTGACCACGCATCAGGCCATCACGCCCGACGCCTTGCAGGCGTTGGCCGACCTGAAAGCGGCCGGACTGGCGGTGATTCCGATCACCGGGCGGCCGGTCGGCTGGTGCGAGCCGCATGCGCTGGGCGATGCCGCGCGTGGCGTTCCAAGATGGTCAGTAGACGCCATGGTGGCAGAAAACGGTGGCGTCGCCTTTGTGCCAGATTCTTTAAAACAAATTGACCTCCAGCCCGGATATCAACTGGGCAAGCAGCTATCAAAAGCATATTACGCAGATGCCGCTAGCCGCAGCGTCAATTGGCTCAAAATGCAGCAGGTGGCGCAGCGCGTGCTGCGTGAAGTGCCGGGTGCTGCCATCTCCCGTGACGCAGCGGGCCGCGAAACCGACATCGCCATCGACTACGCCGAGCATGTTTTGCTGCCACCCGACAAGGTGGCGCAGGTGGTGGCGTTGATGCAATCCGAGGGCATGCAGGCCACCGTCAGCAGCATCCACATCAACGGCTGGTACGGCACGCACAACAAGCTCGAAGCCGCCCGCTGGATGGTGCGCCTGCTGTTTGACTGCACCCTGGACAATGAGCTTGACCACTGGGTGTATGTGGGCGACTCCACCAACGACCAACTGATGTTTGAACACTTCCCGCACAGCATCGGCGTGGCCAACATCCACCGCTTTGACGCCCAACTGCTGCATTGGCCGCGTTACGAAGCACCGAGTGAGCGAGGTGCCGGTTTTGCCGAGGTGGCACGTGCCATTCTGGAGGCTCGCGATGCATGATGCCCGCCAGCCGATGACCGCCGACCCAAGCCCTACCGCCGATCTTGCCCCCATAGCATCCGGGGGCCAAGCCACCGCGCCTGGACAGAGCAAGGGCTCGGGCGTCGGTCTGCTGGCGGTGTTTGGATCGACCTTCTTCCAGCTCTGTGGCATCTTCATGCTATCGCCGCTGCTGCTGTTGATGCTCAAAGGGGCACAGGTCTCGACCACCGTGGCCGGGCTGTTTGCGGCTACCACCTGGCTGGGCGTGTTCATCATCACGCCGTTTGCATCGCAGCTCACCCGCAGAATCGGCCGCCGCCAAGCCATGTGGCTGGCCTCCACCGCACCACTGCTGTCCGCCATCGGCTTCATGGCCACCGATGTGCTGTGGCTCTGGTTTGCGCTGGAGCTGATGGCCGGTGTGGCCGGTGGCCTGCGCTGGGTGCTGGCCGAGGCCTTCATCGCCGAATTCGCCCCACCCGAGCAGATTGGCCGCACCATTGGCAGCTACGCCACCATGGTCGGATTGACCTTTGTCGTTGGCCCCGCCTTGCTGGCCTGGGTGGGTATCGGCAGCGCCCACGCCATGTGGGTGATCATCGTCATGCTGGGCGTGGGCCTGGCTTGGACGGCGCTGATCCCCCGACTGCCGCCCGACCATGACAGCCATAGCGCCAGCGTCGGCCCGCAAGGACTGTGGCAGGCGGTACTGGCGCACCCGGTGATCATGTTGGCGGGGTTTCTGGGCGGCTTTTATGAGCTGGGGCTAGCCTCCATCCTGCCGCTGTATGGACTGGCGCTGGGCTTGGGTGCCAGCGCGGCAACGCTGCTGGTGTCTGTCAGCGGTGCGGGTGGCACGCTGATGGCGCTGCCCTCAGGCATGCTGGCTGACCGCTTTGCCTCACCCGAGCGAGGGCGGCGTAGCATGATGGCCGTATTTGCCGGGCTGATCCTGCTCAGCACCCTGACCAGCCCGTGGGTGGCCCAGGCCCCCAGCCTGATTTGGCCGGTGGTGGCGATCTGGGGCGCGGCGGGTGGCGCGCTCTACACGCTGGCCATGATCGACATCGGCGCGCGCGAAAAAGGCATCACCCTGGTCAACAGCACCGCCGTGCTGGTGTTGACCTACACCTTGGGTGGGCTGGTGGCCTCGGCGGCCTCGGGGGCGCTGATCGAATCTTCACCTACGCTCGGGTTTCCGCTGCTGCTTACCGCCCTAGCGCTGGCGGGTTGCGTGGCGCTGGTACGCCATTCCAAGCGGTTTTAGAGTCAGCGCCAACAGTACTGGCCACATCGTCACCGCCATCACCGATGCACGCACCATTTGCCTGATCCTGGACAACGCCTTTGACAAAGCCAGCCACGGCCACTACTTCCGGCTGCGCAAAGTCTGGGCCGAGTATTTCCGCATATGGATCGCGCAGCCCAACACCATCGACTTCAAGCACATCAGCATCATGCTCATCGTGGATCTGGCGCGCATCTACACCTTGGTCGCCGGGGTACCGGTGGCCAACACGCACTACCGGCTGGATATCTCGGCCAACGCTGGCGAGGTCAGCGAGCAAAATGCGCGCGACCTGCGCGACGCTCCGAAGTCTTGGGCACTGGATGATTGTCCAACTTTGGACGCAGTCACCTCAAAAATGTTGTGGGGGTGATACGAACCCTGCAGGATCCTGAGCAACCGCCACAGAGTGGCCATTTTTGTATCAAATCAATAGCTACCAGCCCTTACCAAATAAGGGCTGAAGGCCAATTTCTTAAATATTGAGGTGATCCGATGAAGCATCAAGTCCTGGGCGCGCCAGGTTTCAACCAGTCTCGACAGGGCATGGATGGCCACCACCTTCACCTTCTTGCGGTCGCCGATGCCACTTCGTTCTGGCTCATGAATGCCTCGAACTCCTTCAGCGGCAGAGGTCGGCTAAACAAATAGCCTTGATAGGCATGGCAACCTAGGCCAGCCAGGAAATCACGCTGCGCCTCAATTTCAACCCCCTCGGCAATAACGGTAAGCACCAGACTGTCGGCCAGAGCGATGATCATCTTGGCAATAGAGGCATCGTTAGGATCGGTCAGAATGTCCCTGACAAAACCCTGGTCAATCTTGAGTTGATCCAACGGCAGTCGTTTCAGATATGACAGCGACGAATAGCCGGTACCAAAATCATCCAGCGAGAACCCCACACCGTGTGCCTTCAGTTCTAGCATCTTGGCAATGGTGTTTTCCAAATCGGATACCAGCAAGCTCTCCGTCAGTTCCAACTTGAGCCTCTTCGGATTTGCCCCCGTTTTGCGGAGTACCTCCAGCACTTGATCCACAAAGTCGGCTTGGCGCAGTTGGTTGGCGCTGACATTAACCGCCAAATAGAGTTCGGCTGTTGTCGGTTGCATAGCCCATGTCGCCAATTGGGCACAAGCCGTTTCCAGCACCCAGAGTCCCAGCGGCAAAATCAGGCCGGTTTCCTCGGCAAGCGGGATGAATTCGACCGGTGATACCAGGCCGCGCTGCGGGTGCCGCCAGCGCACCAAGACTTCCGCGCCGGTCAGGTGGCCGCCACCGATGATCTGCGGCTGGTAGTGCAGGAGGAACTGTTTGTCCTGCACCGCTGCTCGCAGGTCAATCTCCAAGGCAGCACGGTCATCCACTATGGCCTGCATCGCTGGATCAAAGAAAGACAATGTGTTGCGACCAGCTGTCTTGGATTGGTACATGGCTAGATCGGCCTGTTTCAGCAATTCATCGATCGAGGTCTGGTGGCCGAAAAACAGGGCAATGCCGATGCTCGGGGTACTACGGTTCTGGTACTCTGCGAGCTGGTAAGGTTGATTCAACGTTGCCAGAATTTTCTTACCCACGGTTTCGGCTTGCGCCGCCGCTCCAGTGGCTTGTAAGCTCAGGCCTTCGAGCATCACCACAAACTCGTCACCGCCCAAACGCGCCACAGTATCACTCTCGCGCACGCTGGCAACCAGCCGTTGCGCGACTTGTTGCAGTAGCAGGTCGCCTTTGTCGTGCCCAAGCGTGTCGTTTAACGTCTTGAAGTTGTCCAAATCGATGAGCAGCAGGGCCCCGCGATAACCGCGTCTCGCCCCGATGGTGAGCGCCCGCTGCAGCCGGTCAGTGAATAAACGCCGGTTGGGCAACATGGTAAGAGCGTCATGAAAGGCCAGACGGCGAATTTCCGCATCGGCCCGCTCTCGCTCGGTAATGTCACGAAAAGTCCAGACACGGCCCACGACTTGTCCGTCCAGACGCTGAGGTTGGGAATATCGCTCTACAAGCAGGCCGTCCTTGAAACGCAGAGTGTCAAAGCTAGGCAAATCGGGATGCGCATACATCTCCTGCACTTTTTGCAGAAAAGACGCTGGATCAATCAGGCGCAGTGAGACATGATCCAGCAAGTCGCCGTAACTGTGAGCGTTTAAATACTCCGTCGTAAGGTGCCAGAAGTCCATGAAACGTTGGTTATAGATCACTGCCTTGCGGTCGTTACTCACCACCAGAACGCCATCGGTGGCGGCTTCAATCACGGCGCGCTGCAGTGATGCCGCTTTGCGCAGATTGAGAACCAACTCGGGAATCGGCAACAACACCAGCCCGATAGCGACCGCGGCAACAAACCATGCCGATATCATGGGAGCTGGAAAATAAGGTGCGGGTATCAGATCGGCGGTACGCAACACGAGGTAGAGCAGCCAGGCGAGCATATAGGTGACCCCGAAAACAGCCGCTGCACCCACGTGAACCACAATGGCCAGCATCGTCACCATGACCACGACACCCGCGGTCGTCGGGGTCAAGCCTGCATAAATCAAGGCCACCATAATCAGCCACATCACCACTGCAAAGAATATGAGTGACTTCCGGGGCTGTCCACGGTGATTCATGCGCCACGCGATCAATACCGCAACGATCATGGCCAATATGGCAACGGTGCTGGCCGCCTTGCGGTAGAAGACAAACGGAACGCCGATCACAAGCAGGACCGAACCCACGAAAAGAAAAATGCTGTAGAAGCGGTGCAGTAATCGAACATGCGCCGTTTGCATGTCCATAGACCAATGTGGCGCTGCATCCGGTGAATGAGACATCACCCCAGCCTTAATTTCGCCACGGACAAACACGCTTGATTTAGATACTATTTTGGAACGCAACTTATGCAAAATCCCGCACGCGGCGATGACAGTTGGAAATTTGGACATGAGGTCAAACATGGGTTGTACAAAATTGCGCCGGGTCAACTACGTAGAACCAGTTAATGTCTGACGTCCCTATACACTGACGTTGAGGATAGCACTCGGCCAATTCTCACCACCTCGAGCGCAAAGAAAAACCCCTGACTTCATCACCGCCACCAGTGCTGCCATTGAAATACTGCCGACCCACTGGCTTGCAAACACTATGCCAGCAGCAACACCTCGCCAGCGGTCAGTGTGGACAGGCCCCCGCACCCGAACTGCCGAATCCGCTTACGGATGCGTGTCGATTACGCCTTGAGCGCGTCCCGGCATACGGTCATCAATGTTTCGCGCAACCAGCGATGTGCAGGGTCCGCATCTAGCCGTGGGTGCCACATCGCCGAGATCACAATCTCTGGCGCAATGACGGGAAGTTCGAAAATGGCAAGCCCCTCCGCGAGCGCCACTGCGCTGGCTAACCCGGCTCGCATCAGGCTTCCCGGCACCTGCGCGATCACGTCCGACTCGCGAGCAATGCGCACCGCATCCGGAAAACCGGGGACAACGGCAATGATCTTGCGCCGCAGACCGAGCTCTGCCAATGCTCGGTCGATGGGCCCCTCGAAAACCGCCTTGCGAGAAGCCACGACATGTTGGCAGGCCGCATAACTAGTCGGCGTCACTGGACTCGCCAATAAAGGATGCCCTGCGCGAGCTACGCCGACGATGCGGTCACGAAAAATGGACCGAGTCCGTATCTCACGGCGCGGAATTTCCCAAAACGCCGATCTCGAGGTCAACCCGTCCTTCGCGCAGGAAAACCGCATCCTTGACCAGTCTCGGCTCAAATCGAAGTTGAACGCAGGGTGCGGCCTTCGCGACAGCGGCAACCAATGATGCGGCGAACAGAGCAATGAATCCTTCGTTCGCTCGTACGACAAAAGTGCGCTCCAGTGCGGCGAGATTGACCTCGGTGACTTGAGGGCTGAGAAGCGTGCGTGCGTCACGAGCAACGTCACGCACTTGGTCTCGGATCATGATGGCCCGTGGCGTGGGTACCAACCTGCTGCCGGCTCGAACCAGGAGCGGATCGCCTGTCACTGATCGGAGTCGCGCCAGGGTACGGCTCATGGCGGAGGTGCTTAGCCCGAGGCGGCGCGCTGCACCCGTCACGCTGCCTTCAGTGAGCAAGGCATCCAGGGCCGGGAGAAGGTTCAGATCCATGTCGTTCATGCCGGTATCCATGTCGATTGACGCCAGCATGGCGTCGGATGCAACTATATTGTGCAACCTGTGCGTCTGGCGTCAAAGAGGGACGCCATACATACTTCGTTCACCCCCCATATTGAAAGACACCCATGAGTGAATCAACATCGTTCAATCCATCGATTCTCCTTGTTGGCGCATCGCGCGGCCTTGGCCATGCGATGGCCGAAGAGTTCGTGAAGCGGGGATGGAACGTCGTCGGCACGGTCCGCGGCAAGACCCAAACCGAACTGCACAAACTTGCAGACAGATACCCTGACCAAGTCACGGTCGAATTCGCCGACATCACGGACACGAATCAACTCGTCGCCCTGCGTGATCGCCTTGCCCAACGTCGTTTCGACGTGCTATTCGTCAACGCGGGTACCGCGAATCAAAACCAGGAAGCCACGATCACCGAAGTCTCGACCGAAGAGTTTGTCCGCGTCATGGTGACCAATGCACTCAGTCCCATGCGAACCATTGAGACCCTCGAAGGCCTTGTCAAAGAAAAAGGACTGATTGGCATCATGTCCTCGGGTCAAGGGAGCGTGGCCAACAACGAAAAGGGCGGACACGAAGTCTATCGTGGCACAAAGGCCGCGCTGAACATGTACATGCGCAGCTACGCCGCCCGCCATGCCGACGGTGCGCGTTCGCTCCTGCTGATGGCACCTGGCTGGATTCGCACTGCCTTGGGAGGGGAGAACGCGCCCTTCACGATGGAGGAAGCCATTCCGGACATTGTGAACGTGGTCATCGGGAAGCAGGGCAAGCCGGGTCTGCAATATCTCGACCGCAAGGGCAAGACGGTTCCGTGGTGAGGTTACCCAAGTTGCAGACTTCCATCCACACCTTGAAACCACCAACTAGCGCCTCTCAAACGTTGGCAAGAAGGCGGTCAGCAGACCGATCAAAGGCAGAAAGGCACAAACCTGATACACCGTTTCGATGCTGGTTGCATCAGCCAACTGACCAAGCAGCGCCGCACCAATGCCGCCCATGCCGAAGGCGAAACCAAAAAACAGCCCGGAGATCGCCCCAACCTTGCCAGGAACAAGTTCCTGAGCGTAGACGAGAATGGCCGAGAACGCAGACGCGAGGATCATCCCTATGACCACAGAAAGCACGCCCGTCCAGAACAGGTTGACATGTGGCAACAGCAAGGTGAAGGGCGCCACACCAAGGATCGATACCCATATCACCCACTTGCGTCCTACCCGGTCACCAATCGGCCCACCGAGCACGGTGCCAACTGCGACGGCAAAGAGAAAGGCAAACAGGTAAAACTGCGCGGTGTCGATAGGCAGACCAAATTTGTCCATCAGGTAGAAGGTGTAGTAGCTGCTCAAGCTGGCCATGTAGAAGAACTTTGAGAAGATCAGCAGGCCAAGGATGGCCAGCGACCAGCCGACCTGGCGGCGACTCAGGCCATGGCCAGTTTGCGCCTTCATGCGCTTCCTGAAATTGGCCACATGATGGCTCGACCAGCGCCCTACGAAACTGAGAACAACAATTCCCACCAGCGCGAACAACGAGAACCAGGCCGCACTACCTTGTCCTCGCGGCACGATGATCAATGCTGCGAGCAGCGGTCCGATGGACGACCCCAGGTTGCCGCCAATCTGAAACAGCGATTGCGCCAGGCCAGGCTGACTGCCGGCTGCCATGCGGGCAACACGCGAGGATTCAGGATGAAACACCGAGGAGCCCATGCCAATCAACATGGCTGACATCAAGACAGAGCTGAAGCTGCTCGCATGCGCCAGGGACAGCAGGCCAAACAGGGTGAAGCCCATACCCACGGGTAGCGAATAGGGCATGGGACGACGGTCGGTATAGAGGCCAATCAGCGGCTGGAGCAGTGACGCGGTGAGTTGATAGACCAGCGTGATCAGGCCAATCTGACCAAAACTCAGGTGTAGACCCGCCTTCAACATCGGATAGATGGCCAGCAGCACCGACTGCATCATGTCGTTCAACATGTGTGAGAAGCTGATGGCCGCAATCACCGGGTAGGTGGTCCGGCTCAGCGCATCGGGTGTGGGCGGTATGGCCAAGCCGGTATTCGCCGTCGCAAGCTTTATTTCCATAGAGATGTGCTCAATTCAGGGAGGAGGCGAGAGTCTAGAATGACTGATTCAATACTGTCCTGACAAAATATATCGTGAATTGGACATCTTCCAGCCATGCCGCTAATTGTGCCCATGACGATGAGCACCAGACACTGCCGCACCCTGTCACCGCCAAGGCACGCAATTACCGCGGTGGCGAGACACCAGCGCACAGTCATCCGCGTGCCCAGTTGATTTATGCGGGCAGTGGCGTCATGCGGGTTGAGACCGAGGTCGGCTGCTGGGTCGTGCCACCGGTGCGTGGCGTCTGGATTCCGGCCAATACAACGCACCGCGTGATCATGCTCGGCAGCGTTGAAATGCGCACGCTCTACATCCGCCACGATGCCGCACCCAACTTGCCTGATACCTGCTGTTTGCTGGAGGTCAGCCCGCTGCTGAGGGCCTTGATCTTGGCCTTGCTTGACGAGCCCTTGGCGTATGACCAATCTGGACGGGCGGGGCGCATCGCCGAATTGGCATTGCTTGAGCTGCACTTCCTGAAAATCCCGGCGCTGTACCTGCCCATGCCGGGCGAGGCGCGCATGCACAGCCTGTGCCAAGAGCTGGTTGCCAACCCGGACAGCCGCGAAACGCTGGAAACGCTGGCCGCGCAACAAGCCGTCAGCAGTCGCACCTTGGCCCGGCAATTCCAGAGTGAAACCGGCATGAGTTTTCGGCAATGGCGACAGCAGGCGCGCCTGGTCGAAGCACTTGGCCACCTGGCCAACGGCGTGCCAATTGCACGGGTCGCCGAAAAGCTCGGCTACCACAGTGCCAGCGCTTTCACCGCTATGTTCAAGCGTGCACTGGGCATGGAACCGCGTCGATACTTTGCCGTGGAAGGGGGCGAGAACTGACCTTCACGACGCTGCGTTTAGCGTAGCTAACTGGATGACCTTCTGGCCGGCGGCGGGGCTGGAAGGGGGCAACTCATCTGCTGGCAGAATCGCCCGTCCTGTAGCCCCGCCATCGGGCGGGCCGGTTTGCTTCCAACCCTCTATATTTCCATGACTTCTTCCCCCCAAGGCACGCTGGGCATCGACTTCGGCACCTCCAATTCCGCCATTGCCTGGGCTGACAAACAGGGTGTTGCCCGGCTTCTGCCGCTGGAGGGGCAGGCCAGCGCCATGCCCACGGCGGTGTTCTACAACGCGGAGGACCTGAGCACGCACTTCGGGCGCGACGCGGTGGCGCAGTACCTGGGTGGCACGACAGGGCGGCTGATGCGCTCGCTCAAGAGCTTGCTGGGCAGCCCGCTGCTGCAAGAGACGACGCTGATCAACCACCGGCAGATCAGCTTTCAGGACATCATCGCCATCTTTCTGGCGACCTTGCGCGAGCGTGCCACGGCGTCGCTCGGGGCGCCGCCCAAGCGGGTGGTGATGGGTCGCCCGGTGCACTTTGTCGATGACGACCCTGAGCGCGATGCGCTGGCCCAGCGCTCACTGCTACAGGCCGCGCAGTCCGTCGGGTTTGAAGATGTGACGTTTCAGCTGGAGCCGATTGCCGCCGCGCTGGACTATGAGCGCCGCCTGCAGACTGAGACCATTGTGCTGGTGGTGGACATTGGTGGCGGCACCTCGGACTTCACCGTGGTGCGATTGGGGCCGCAGCGCATGGCACGGGCTGATCGTGCCGCTGACATCTTGGCCACCACGGGGGTGCACATTGGCGGCACGGACTTTGACCAGAAGCTGAGTCTGGAGCAGGTGATGCCGATGCTGGGTTACCGGCATCTTGGGCCGCAGCAGCGCGAGGTACCGAGCCGCGTGTTCTTCGACCTGTCCACCTGGCATTTGATCAACTGGCTGTACCAGTCGCGCGCCCTGAGCCAGGCCCGTGACCTGCGCAGCAATTATTCAGACCCGCATCTGCATCAGCGGCTGATGAAGGTGCTCAACCACCGTCTGGGGCATCACATGGCGCATGAGCTGGAGCAGGCCAAAATCCGCTGCTCGAACCTCAACGACAGCACGACGCTGGATCTGTCTTTTGTTGAAAAGGGCTTTGCCGTTGAGCTGGCGCCCAGCGACATGCGGGCGCATCTGGACGCCTTGCTCAAGCGGGTGGTGGCCTGTGCGCGTGACTGTGTGCAGCACGCGGGCGTGGGTGACGCGGCGCTGGGCGCCATTTACCTGACGGGTGGTTCGTCGGCACTGAGGCCTTTTCAGGCCGCGTTGCAGGCGGAGTTTGCGGGCGTTGCCTTGGTGGAGGGCGACCTGTTTGGCGGCGTGGCGGCAGGCTTGGCCTACTCGTAGGTCAGGGCTATAGACCACCCATCGACGGTGCCGCCCTGCAGCTGAGGATGTTCACCTGGGCGGCATGGCAGCCGTCGATACGAATCAAACAACTTTCTTGAATCGGTTCAGCTTGCGTTCATACATGGCCGCGCAAGATACGCCCCATACCCACTCAAGGAGTTTTTCATGAAACATCTCACTTCCGGCCAATGGCTTGCTGCAACTGCTGTCGCATTGGCTGCTTTCACTGCTGCGTCATCGGCGCAGGCCCGTAGCGATGTGAGCTTTTCTGTCGGTGTTCAGGTACCCGGTGTCTACGTGCAGTCAGCACCTGTGTACGTGCTACCCCGGCCGGTCTACACGCCCGCGCCCCTCTACGAGCGACGCTACGACGATGGCCGACGCAATGAGGGAGAACGGTGGCAACATCGTGGCCCGCATGACTTCCGCGAAGGCTACGTCGACAACTTTGATCCGCGCGGCCCGTGGCACCCAGTACGCCTTTATGGTCCGAACGGCGATCTTGACCGCGATGGCATTGTGAACCGGCGGGACCATGATCGTGATGGCGACGGTGTTCGTAATCGCTATGACCGCTTCCCAGACAATCCGTACCGCAGGTGACGGGTGTGGTGACAGCCAGTTTCGGCAAAAGGGTGACCTCGGCTGTGGGGGGGGTCGGCACAGCGACCGCATCCTCAATACTTCAGCCGGGCGTAGTAAGTCTTTTGAGCCGCTTCGCGCGCTTCGCGCAAGGTGTGGATGCCCATGGCTTGCAGCAGCGGAATCAGGCGCAGCCAGACCTCAGCGGTCACCAACGCATCGCCCAGCGCTGTATGACGACCCAGAATGGTGATGCCAAAGCGCTCGGCTATTGCCTCCAGCCGATGCTCTTCGTGGTTCGGGTGCACCACAGCTGACAGAAGCAAGGTGTCGAGCACCGGGTGGTTAAACACCAGCCCGGTGTGTTTTTCCTGCATTTGCAAAAACTTCATGTCAAACGCCGCGTTGTGCGCTACCAGCACCGTGTCTTGCGCAAAACGGTGAAACGCTGGCAGCACATCGGTGATGAGTGGCATGCCCATCACCATGTCCTGCGTGATACCGTGGATCGGGATGGTGACCACCGGGATCAGCCGCCCAGGGTTGACCAGCTGTTCAAAACTTTCGTGGCGCAGCAATTTGCCGTTAACACAACGCGTGGCTCCAATCTGTATGATCTCATCGCCATCGGACGGGTTCAGCCCTGTGGTCTCGGTGTCAAACACGGTGTAGGCCAGTTCGCTCAGAGGCCGGTCGTCCAGCGCACTGGTCTGGTCAGTGGTCTGAAACAGATCAAAGTCGTAATACTCGGGGCGGCTATCGTTTTGCAGCAGGGCTGCCGCCTCCACCTGCTCTTGAGCACTCACCTGTGGCAAGGCAAAGCGGAAAAACGCCTCATGGCGCACGCGTTCACGGGCAAAGCTGAGTTCGCCACCATGGCGCTCCACCACATCGCGCACGCTCAAAGGCGTGCTCTCGGCGCCAAACTGCATGCCGTCCATCTCCCAGCTCATTACGGTTTCGGTGCTCATCACCTGGCCGGTCCAGATCAGGTCAAGCTTGACCATGCCTTGCTCGGCAAACAGGCGCAAGCGCAGGAAACGTACCTCGAACTCGTCCACCAGCCGTGCCGACAAATACACCAGCGCCTGGACCAGGCTGTAGCTGTCCACGCGCAGCCAGACGCTGTCGTCCACGTTTTCCAGGGCCACGTCGCGCTGGCAGTGTTTTTGAATGCGCTGCTGAGCCACCAGCAAGACGTCCGAGCCCAGCATGTCTTCCATCGGCCAGCGTGTCTTGAGGCCGTGGGTGGCCTGCTTGTCCAGATCGGTGATGCGCTGCCCCATGTTGTTGATCTCATTGCGCAGAACCACGCGCTGGCGCTCTCGTGCCTCACCGGTTAACTCCGAGGCTTCCAGAGTACGCAATGCGGTGGTCATGCCCGCCAGCGAGGCACGGCAGCCCTGGGTCACCGCGTGCACCATCTGGTCACGGCGATTTTCTTCGTCAAAGGTACGGGTCACGTTGTCCAGCATCAGCACAAAGCCGCTGAGCACATGGTCGGCATCACCCGTGTTGCTGGTGCGCACAGGTGCCATTTGCACACGCAGCAACTGCCCGCCTTGCGTGGTGGTGACGAACTGCGTCGACGGGCTGGCTGCGCCGCGCAGCAGGCGCTGTTGAATACTGTCAATAGCGTGGGCCACCAGCGCGCGGTCAAACACCGCGTAAATCGAGCGGCCAATGCCTACCAGCTCTGCGCCACCCGCCAAGCCAGGCGCTTTGGACATCGCCTTGAACTGTAGTCTGGCGCGGTTGTTGTAAAGCAGGATGCGCCCGTCCAGATTGCACACCACCACGCTCTGGGTGAGCTCGGCCATCAGCGCGGCCAGGCGGTCTTTTTCCTGCTGCACACTCTGGCTGGCCAGAGCCACCTGGGTGCTGACCTCTGTACGCAACTGATCTCGCTGGCAGGCTAGTTGGTAGATCACCTCTCCCAGAGCCTTGGTCTCTTTGGTACCACGGTGATTCATCGGGGTGGCGTGCTGTGCGGCCAACAGTACCCGCGTTTGCTCCAGCAAGCGCCCTGGTGCACTGACATAGCGACGGAACAACCAGCGTACCGTCACGCCAATGGTGGCCAACCCGGCCACCCAAGTCAAGCCGATCAGCCACAACTGCGGCACCAACCGTTCCAGAACCAGTGCCCGCTGGTCAGCCGCCAGGGCCGCCACGATCAGCCCCATCGTCACCATCAACCAAACGAGCGTGGCCAAACCAATCACACTCATAGCCCCAACCAGGCGACGGTCAAATCTCATGTCACACAACCTGGGTCACGCGCCACAGCTGGCGGGCAAGTTCTCACAGCATGCATGGTGGTCTCCGTTTGTCTGATTTTGGGCGCTATTGTGCAGGTGAATCATGTGCCGGAGCAAAGCAAAACTTGACACGATTGCATCCCAATGGGCACATCAACGATGCCAAATCGGCACTGCGCAAGCCAACCTAGGGAAAACACCGACATCAAAATTTGCGACGCGACTTTGCAGCACAGTCCTACATCCATCTGCAAATCTAAGAATCTGCACAAAACCCCATACATCCCCCGCATCTTCTAGGTATATAGCTACATTAATAGTAGTTAATGGATAACAATCGCCCACAAATATTGCCTATTTTTTTACCGCAACCAGGCCCTGGATGGACCTTACCAAGGCCTGTAGCAGTCCAGAAAGACCAAACGCAACATCTCCGTAGAAATTGGTCAGCAATTGGTAAGAAGGCTCACTTAGCCTCGCGCCGTCCGCAAACTACAGGAGACAAACACATGCAAGACGATTTACTACAAAGGGTGGTCAGTCACCCCAAATACCAGGAGCTCAAAGCCAAGCGAAGCAGCTTTGGCTGGACCCTGACTTGGGCGATGATGATCGTGTACTACGGCTTCATCGGACTGATTGCGTTCGACAAGAGTTTTCTCGCGCAAAAAATGGGCGAAGGCCCAATGACCATCGGCATTCCGATCGGCTTTGGAGTCATCGTCTTCACCGTCGCCATCACAGCGTACTACGTCAATCGCGCCAACAGCACGTATGACGATCTGACCGCCGAAATCACCAAGGCGGTGCTGAAATGATGTTTAAAAACACAACAAAGAGCGCGTTGGCGCTGATCTCACTTTTCGCCGTTTCTGCTGCCTTTGCGGCTGGCCCGGATCTGGGTGAAACCCAGAAGCAGGCCACCAACTGGACGGCTATCGGTATGTTTATCGCCTTTGTCGTGATGACGCTGTTCATTACCAAGTGGGCAGCAGCCAAAACCAAGTCGGCAGCCGACTTCTACACCGCTGGTGGCGGTATCACCGGCTTCCAGAACGGCCTGGCGATTGCTGGCGACTACATGTCTGCGGCCTCCTTCCTGGGTATTTCTGCCGCAGTGATGGCCAATGGCTATGACGGCCTGATCTACTCGATCGGCTTCCTGGTTGGCTGGCCTGTCATCACCTTCCTGATGGCCGAGCGTCTGCGCAACCTGGGCAAGTTCACCTTTGCCGACGTGGCAGCGTTTCGCTTTGAACAGAAACCTGTGCGCATCTTTGCGGCCTCCGGCACGCTGGTGGTGGTGGCGTTCTACCTGATCGCCCAGATGGTGGGTGCCGGTCAGCTGATCAAGCTGTTGTTTGGTCTGGACTACTGGATCGCCGTGGTAATCGTTGGCGCGCTGATGATGGTGTATGTGCTGTTCGGCGGTATGACGGCCACCACCTGGGTGCAGATCATCAAGGCCGGCCTGCTGCTGTGCGGCGCCACCTTCATGGCCGGCGCGGTGATGTGGCACTTCGGGTTCAGCCCGGAAGCCATGTTCGCGGATGCCATCAAGGTCAGGACCGATCTGGCCCTGAAAAACGGCAAGCTGGCCGAAGAGGCTGCCAAGATCGGTACCGCCATCATGGGACCCGGCAACTTTGTGAAAGATCCGATCTCGGCCATCAGCTTCGGTATGGCGCTGATGTTTGGTACCGCTGGTCTGCCACACATTCTGATGCGCTTTTTCACCGTACCTAGCGCCAAAGCAGCACGTTCGTCTGTCATGTGGGCCACTGGCTGGATCGGTTACTTCTACCTGCTGACTTTCATCATCGGTTTTGGTGCCATTACCTTTGTGCTGACCAACCCATCGTTCCTGGACGCCAAGGGCGCCCTGCTCGGCGGTAGCAACATGGCGGCTATTCACTTGGCCAACGCCGTGGGCGGCAACGTGTTCCTGGGCTTCATTTCGGCCGTGGCGTTTGCCACCATTCTGGCCGTTGTAGCGGGTCTGACGCTGTCGGGTGCTTCTGCGGTGTCGCATGACATTTATGCGACGGTCATTAAGGGTGGCAAGGCCAACAGTGCCGACGAACTGCGCATTTCCAGAATCACGACCCTGGGTCTGGGTGTGTTGGCCGTGGTGCTGGGCATTGCCTTTGAGAAGCAAAACATCGCCTTCATGGTGTCGCTGGCCTTTGCGATTGCAGCATCGGCCAACTTCCCGGTGCTGTTCATGAGCGTGCTGTGGAAAGACTGCACCACCAAAGGCGCGGTGATTGGCGGCTTCCTGGGCCTGATCTCTTCCGTGGTGTTGACCATCGTTTCCCCATCGGTATGGGAAGCTACTCTGCACAACCCCAAGGGCTCTGCCTTGTTCCCGTACACCTCGCCTGCCTTGTTCTCCATGACGATCGGTTTTGTCGGCATCTGGCTGTTCTCCATCATGGACAACAGCAAGCGCGCCAAGATCGACCGCGACGGTTTCCTGGCCCAGCAAGTGCGCTCTGAAACTGGTATCGGTGCATCGGGCGCTTCGGGTCACTGATCCGACGCCCTGACGCAACAGCGCCCCGTGGGTGGCTGTTGCGATAATTCAAAGGACTGCTGGCCCACGGGCTTGCAGTCCTTTTTCAATTTCCGAAGGTGACTTGTGGCTGACGTCTTTTCATTCGACTTTTCACCATTTGACGCACTGTGCCCCACCGAGCGAACCCTGCTGGCAGACTCCGCCGTATGCGTGCACCGATCGGCGGGCCAAGCCCTGGATCTGGCAGAAAGCGCGACCGACCACCTGTGGGTGGTACAGCGTGGCCATGTGCAGCGCGATGAAGACGGCCATGTCCATGTGCTCGGCGCAGGCGAGTGCACAGGCTGGCGCGCGCTGCTGACTGGCCGCCACCCGGCGACCACCACCGCGCTCGACGAGGTGATGGCTTGGCAACTACCAAAAGACATCTTGCTGCGCCTGCTGGCTGATAACGCGCGTTTCAGTGCGCTGGTATTTGCTGAGGTAGCTCGCCACTTGATCAGCGACTCGGATGCCGACCAAAACCGCGAAATGATGTCTCTGATGCTGGTACGCGTGAAAGATGCCTACCTGCAAAAACCGCTGTATGTGGACGGCCAGCAGGATCTGGTCAGCGTCTGCCGCATCCTGTCCGAGAAGAAAATGACTCAGGCGCTGGTACGCGACATGCTGGAAGGTCACGAGCGCATTGGCATGTTCACCACCACCGATTTGCGCGATGCCATTCTCAAACCAATAGCGCCAAACGCTTTATTGGCAAGGGATGTAGCCCGTTTTGATCTCATAACTTTGCCACCGGATGCCGAGCTGTTTGATGCCTTGCTGATCATGCTGCGCCACCGCGTGCACCGCATTCTGATCAAGGACGGTGACACCATCCTGGGTATCCTGAGCCAACTCGACCTGATGAGTTTCATGTCCACACACTCACACCTGATCACCCTGCAGGTGGAACATGCACAAACGGTGGACGAATTGCGGACGGCAGCGCTCCAGGTTGACGACGCCATCAAACTGCTGCAGCGCGCCGGACTGCGCATCGAGATTATTTCGCGGCTGGTCAGCGAACTCAACAGCCAGATATTTGCCCGTCTTTGGTCTCTGGTGGCCCCTGCGGAGCTGGTGCACAACAGCTGCCTGCTGGTCTTGGGTAGCGAAGGCCGCAGCGAGCAGATTCTGAAAACCGACCAAGACAACGCCCTGCTGCTACGCGATGGATTTGAGCACCCCAGTCTGGGCCAGGCCACGCAGCAGTTCAGCGCCGCTTTGCTCACGTTTGGCTACCCGCCGTGCCCCGGCAACATCATGATCACCAACCCGCAGTGGTGCCAGAACCTGGGAGCATTTCGCGAAACCATTGGCCAATGGCTGTTTGCTGGCGAAGCCGAAGGCACCATGAACCTGGCTATTTTTTTGGATGCGCGTGCGGTGTGCGGTGACGCCAGCCTGCTGGCCAACGCCCGCGAGCATGCGCTCAACCTGGCCATTGGCAGCAACACCTACGTCGGTCGCATGGCCAGTGCCATCAATCAATTCTCAGAACCCACCGTCGGCTGGTGGAGTCGCATCACCAAGCTGCAGGCCAACGAGCCCGAGACCTTCGATTTGAAGAAGATCGGCACCTTTCCCATCGTCCATGGTGCCCGCGCTTTGGCACTGGAGCACCGGCTGGAAGCCCTGAGCACCACAGAGCGGCTGCAAGCCCTGTCCAGCCTGGAAGCGCTGCCTGCAGCGCTGGCACGCGACCTGATCGAAACCCTGCACCTGCTCATGGGTCTGAAACTACGCAACAACCTACGCCAGCGCTCGCTGGGAGACCCCATCAGCAACCTGGTGCAGTTGAACAGCTTGGGCACGCTGGACCGCGATCTGCTCAAGGACGCGCTGGCCATCATCCGCCAGTTCAGGCAGCATCTGCGACTGCATTACCGGTTGGAAGCCTGAACCGGGTTGATCGGCGGTCGGTCTGGCCTCGCCAACAACGTTGATACCCCGCAAACCAGGCTTTGCCTCCAAGCTCACCGTTGTTGGTGAGCACTCAACCCGGCGACACCGCTGCACCCAATTGTGTCCAAATGGACACAATTAGTCCAATATATATCAATCCAGTTAATGAATTAATTCAAATGCATCGATACCAATAACCATTAGCTAATGAATTATTTCCAGCAGCGAATGTAATTAGTTTTAGTGCTTTTAATGAAAGGCTTAAAGTAAATCAACCGTCCTAATATTTCATCACCTTTCCACGTAACCCAAGGAGATGATAGTGAGTAATTTTAGTTCGGTGACTTCCTATACGCCGTCATTGACTTCCTATACGCCGTCATCGACGGCACTCAAATCGGTGCAATCCAACTACGACACCCTTAGCCAAGCTTGTGACTCGGTGGGGGCCTCAATGGCGAACGCTGTGGACAACGTTGACAACGGTGCGAGCGCCGTTGTCAGCTTTAGCGAAGAGAGTTTGAACAAGCTCAGCCAGCTCGCTGACGAGGGTTACAACGCCATCAAAGGCGCTATCAACGATGCCGGAGCCGCCATAGGCGATGCCGTTACCAGCGCGGAGAACAGTCTTACCTCGCTATATACCGATGTCGCGGGCATGGCCTCCAAGGGCGAGACGGCCATCAGTAACGCCACCTCTTCAGCGGCTGACACCGTCAGTTCCGCAGCCTCTTCGGTGGCGAATAGCATCGGCTCTGCCACCAACAGCGTGGTCGGATACGCCACACAAGCAATCAGCGCAGCGGCTTGACATGAAACCCCGCAGACACCTTGTAGCGCTGGCTGTTGCGAGCTTGTCGCTGTCGGGCTGCTCCATCCTCAGCCCAACACCCCTCTGGGAATTGGCCAAGGCCGCTGGGACGCTGACCAGACGCTCCTTGAACTTGAGTTCTGGTGAGGCCAGTGACACCGTGTACTACCAACACGCCCCTTTTTCCAGCTTATGTATCGAATTCAATCCGCAAACCCAAACAGCTGACGTGGTACCCGCCTTGCAACTGGAGCTACAGGCCCACCAGATTGAAAGCCGGGTGTACGAAAGCGCGATCAATACACCAAATTGCCCGGTCTGGCTGCACTACAGCGCGCAGATGGACTGGGACATCTCGCCCCACACGGAACGCTACGAGAGCTACATCAGCAAAGCCGCATTGACCCTCCAAAACGACAAAGGCCAAGTGCTGTCAAGCAGCTACTACATCTTGGGCGACGGCTTTGGCAACAACAAATGGGCCTCGACCCGGGACAAGTTGGCACCTGTGGTCAGCGCCCTGATCACCAAGACGACCCCGACGAACCGCCCTCCAGTCCCACCACCCAAGGAGTCCTCATGATCCCCTCCCATATTCGCCCGTTTCTGGGCGCTCTCAGTCTGATCAGCATGCTGATGGGCTGCGCCAGTGAGCCTGTGGCCCTGGTCCAGGGGCCACTGACGGCGTTGCCCGTGGCTCGCCCAGCGAATATCGAACGCGTCAACACCGGCTCGCTGTTTCAGGCCAATTCAGGGTCGCTCTTTACAGGACGGCGCAAACCCCGCGCTATAGGTGACACCGTCAAGGTAAACATTTCGGAGACTCTGAGTGCCAGCAACACGATCAAGGAAGATGCCAGCCGCGAAAGCTCCCTCTCGTCCAAAGGACCCGGCAACATGCGGACCGATTCAGCGCTGGCCGGCATCTTCAACCAGAGCGCTTCCGCCTCTGGCAGCAACACGTTCAAGGGCGATGGCACTTCCAAAAATGACAGCAGCTTCACCGGTCAACTTGCCGCCTCGGTGATCAATGTACTGGCTAACGGCAATTTGGTGGTAGCTGGCGAGCGCAGTATCGCCCTACACGGCGGTGGCAGCACCTTGCGTTTTTCCGGTGTGGTAGACCCGCGGGACATCAGGGATGGCAACGTCATCCAGTCCAGCGATGTCGTCAATGCGCGACTCGAAGTCGTCGCGCAGGGTGATGTGTCAGAGATCGCGTCCCGTACCTGGATGCAACGGGTACTCAGCCGCATCGAGTCGGTTTGGTAGCTCACTTGGAGGTAATCATGTTCTCAATACTCAAAACAACGCTGATCGCCGCATCCTGGGTGGCAGCAAGCCTGCCCGCCACGGCAACCATGCAAATGGATGGCGTCGCCTTGGAAGAGTCTGTGCAGGTTGCTGGCAATGACCTCAAACTCAATGGCGCCGGCATCAGTATGCGCTTGATTTTCAAGGTGTATGTGATTGGCCTCTATCTGCCAAACCGTGAGCACTCTGCACAGGAAGTTCTGCATGCAGAAGGCCCCAGACGTCTGCGGATCACCATGCTACGGGATGTCAGTGGATCAGACTTCTACGACAAGTTACGGCAATATACCGTGGAAGAAGGTGCTTCGATCCCCGCCTTGATCCTGGACAATATGCAGCGCGTGATTCAAGCCATCGACCGGCAATCGAACGGTTTGCATAAGGGCGACACCCTTACCCTAGACTGGGTACCTGGCACGGGAACCCTCGTCGGACTCAACAACAAACCACTCACGGCCCCCATGCGTGACATTGCTTTTTACAAGGCTTTGCTCAACATCTGGCTCGGTGACAAGCCGACCGACTCTGACCTCAAAATGAAACTTCTGGGCCGCCCCACGGAAGTACGGCGGGATTGTTTGGCTGAGGCGCCCATCAAATGTCAACGCAATATGTCATCTTTGTAAATTATTTATATATTCTTAGATACAAAGAACATTCAATATCCATTGAGCACAAACAAACCAGAATTTTTACGCATACACGAACATAACATACTTACAATCAAATCATTTGTAATTTCAAGATGAATTCGAATGCTCAGGTACTGATTGTTGACGATGACGAAGACATCAATCGGTTGCTGGCCAATTATCTGGTCCCCTATGGCTTCGTCATCCATGTGGCTTGTGATGGTGAAGACATGCACCGCCAGCTTGAGCGTCAAAGCATTGACCTGATCGTGATGGACATCATGTTGCCGGGAACGGACGGTTTGAGCCTGACGCGCGAAGTCAGGCAACACTCCAAGATTCCGATCATCATGCTGACCGCACGCTCCGACCACTACGACCGGATACTGGGGCTGGAAATCGGCGCAGACGACTACATCACCAAGCCATTTGAGCCGCGCGAACTGGTGGCACGTATCCAATCGGTGCTGCGCCGCGCCAGACTCCGTGTGAACACCCCATTGCGTGGTGAGCGAGATGTCATCAGTTTCAATGGCTGGAGGCTCAATGCCGACGACCACAGTTTGCTTGCTCCCAGCGGCGTGAAAGTGGTCTTGTCGAATGCAGAATTCCAACTGCTGTGCAGTTTTTTGCATACCCCGCGACAGTTGTTAAGGCGGGACCAATTGATCAAGCTCGCACACGGCCACGTGGATGGGGCGGGTGAGCGCAGCGTTGACCTGCTGGTGTCGCGGCTGCGTCAGAAGCTTGCCGAATCTCCCAACGGGCCGGAAATGATCAAGACCGTTCGGGGCCACGGCTACCTGTTTACCGCTGCCGTGGAGTTAGGCCAGTCGGTATGAAACGTCTGCTGACCTGGCTGCGGTGGCGGCTGCTGCCCAGCACGCTGTTCGGTCGTCTGGCGCTGCTGCTCGGCGTCGCGGTATTGGTCAGCCACGTCCTGGCACTCAAATTGATGTTTGAAGTTGGCCCAGACCTGTTTGGCCATGCGCCACCCGGCGGCGGACCGCCATTGCCCCCCCCACGACCCGGTGAGGTACCCGGCCCCATGCTTCTCGGCTTGTTACTCGATATTGGCGTACGGTTATCGGCATTGATGCTGGCTGCCTGGATTGGTGCGCGCTGGCTGGCACAGCCGGTCCAGCGCCTGGCCGATGCAGCACGCGAGCTGGGGCGCGACATTCACCGCACCCCTCTGGTTGAAGAAGGCAGCGACGAATGCCGCCAGGCAACCCGCGTTTTCAACCAGATGCAGGCCCAAATTTGCAAGCAACTCAGTGAGCGAGACAGCTTTGTAGCCGCCGTCTCGCACGATCTACGCACGCCCCTGACACGCATGACGCTCAGGGCCGAGAGCCTGGAAGATACCGAGCAACGCCTTAGCTTCCGGCGCGATATTGCCGAGATGAACGACATGATCACCGCCACGCTGGACCACCTGCGCGGTGTGGCCTCGGGCGAACCGATGGAGCTGTTGGATGTCAGCTCGCTGCTGAGCAGCCTGGTGGATGACTGCCTTGCATGGGGTCACCCAGTGACTCTGGTCGAACCTGCCCCTTCCCGTCCAATGGCGCCGCTGCTAACACAAGGCCAGGCCCTGCGGCGCTGCATCAGCAACCTTGTGGACAACGCAGTGCGTTACGGCGGCTCTGCGCAGCTGCGCTATTTTGACAAGGGCGACCTGCTTTGCATCGAAGTCAGCGACCCCGGCCCCGGCATGACGCCTGCAGATCTGGACAAAGCGCTGACGCCGTTTTATCGGGCTGAAGGTTCACGCAACCGCAACAGCGGTGGGGTAGGCCTGGGGCTATCAATTGCCAACGACATTGCCCGCCGCCTGCACGGCGAGGTGCAGCTCAAAAACGGGAGCGGCGGCGGCCTGATGGCCACCGTAGTTTTGCCGCGACTGTCTGCGACGCCATGACAGGCTACAGACACGAAGGACGCACCTCTACATCAAATAGGCGGCAAGCCCTTATTTCATAAGGATAAACTGCTACTTTTATTGATGACATTCCCCTGCTCAAAGCCTTGTAGCACATTCACTGCGTTCACACCCACATCAGCCTTGTCCAATGAGGTATGAGCCTGAACGGTTTGCGTATTTCCACCCAGGAGTGAGCCTGAGTCGACGAATTTACGGTTGAACTTGTTGCTTGATCATCCAAGGATGGTGATCAATATGGACGAGGCCAAACTGCGCA
>JARLJH010000040.1 GCA_031291305.1 Rhodoferax sp.
CTGATAGAAAAAGAAGCCAAGAGAAACCAAGCCCAAAAACCGGGCACCGTAAACTTCCAGCTTTAACCCGGTCAAGCCACCAGTCAGAAGTTCTCAACTTCCTCCGCCTTCAGGCTCATACCTGGATTGGAAAATACTACGGTGCCGATACTCGGTTGAGGCACCACTGCACATCCATTACGATTGAAATACTGCATGTTTAATAGCTTTATGCCCAGGTAAAACTTGGGCTAGAGGCTTGTTTGGTTTGGGCTGGCCATTGCTTTCAGGTCGGCCTGATTGCTTGACGACCAGGCGAGTTCTCTATGCAGCGCGGCAAGCCGTGATGCCCCCACCGTGCCACTCTCACCCATTCACCAGCACAGCCCCCGCCGTGCGGTGCGAGGCGGTGTCTACCAGCACCAGGGAGCCCAGCACGCGTGACTGGGCAAAGGGTAGGGCGGCGATGGGTTCTTGCAGCAGCAACTCGATGTGGCCGATGCTGTTGGCGCCCAGGGTATCGGCGTTTTCTTCGGCCAGGGTGTTGATCTCCAGCCGGTGCACGACGCGTTTGACGCGCGCCTTGACCCAGCGGTGGCCGTGCAGCGCCCAGTAGACGCGCCCGGCGACCAGCGGCTCGTCATCCATCCAGGCCACGGTGGCGCTGATCTCGCGGCTGGGTCGCAGGCTGGTGGCGCTGGGTGTGTCGCCGAAATCATCATCAGAAACAATAGCGGATGGCGCAGGTGCGGTAAGGGCTAGCAGCCAATCGCCGCGTGATACATCGACTTCGCGGTCAAGCACGATCCCCGCGCTGTGACCGGCTTGCACCGCGGTGGGCTGGCGGGTGGTGCCCAGCACCTGGGCGACGGTGGCGGTTTGGCCGCTGGGCAAGACCTTGATCTGCTGACCCACTTGCGCCACACCGTTGGCGACGCGGCCCCAGAAGATGCGGCGACCTTGCGAGGTGTCCGCAGACGACGAGAACTTCTCCACCCACTGCACCGGGAAGGCAAACGCCAGCCCGGTGTCAGCCGGGGTCACGGGCAGCAGTTCCAGAATGTCCAGCAGGCTCGGTCCGTTGTAGCCGCACCAGCCGGGCACCTCGTCCACCACGTTGTGGCCTTTGAGGGCGGAGATGGGCACGATGGTGGCGACCTCAATCCCGGCGTGTTCGGCAAACTTTTCCAGCGCGCCGCGAATGTTGTTGAACCCCAGCGTGGCCTGGCCAGCGGTTTCGGGCTTGGCAGGGTCTTCGAGCGCGTCGAGCTTGTTGACGGCAAAGACGATGCTGGGCACGCGCAGCAGGTTGCACAGCAGGCTGTGGCGGCGGGTTTGCGGCAGCAGGGCCAGGTCGGGGTTTTGCCATTGCAGTTTGGTGGCATCGACCAGCACCACGGCGGCGTCGGCGCTGCTGGCGGCGGTGACCATGTTGCGGGTGTATTGCTCGTGGCCGGGGGCGTCGCCGATGATGAATTTGCGCTCGGCGGTGTTGAAGTAGCGCCAGGCGACGTCGATGGTGATGCCTTGTTCGCGTTCGGCGCTCAAGCCGTCGGTGAATTGGGCCAGGTCGGTTTCGCCGCTGCGGGAGACGTGGGCCAGCTGGTCTTGCAGCACGCTTTTGCTGTCGAGCAGCAGGCGGCCGATCAAGGTGCTTTTACCGTCATCGACGCTGCCGCAGGTGATGAACTTGAGGGCGGATTGATGGTCATTTTGGCTTGTGGCCCTTGTATCTTCTAAGCTAGCAGCTACTGTGTTGATAGTGTTCATCAGGTTCTTCCGTGGTAATTTTTGCGGACGATTCGTTAACTTGGGATACCAGTTCGTTGTGTCTATGTGGCTTTAACCCGCAGCGCGCATTGAGTATCTAACTCCGCGGATGTCCCCCGGCCCTTTGGGCCTCCTCCTTGATTTGGCAAAACCCCAAGTCCTCGCTACGTCAGACACCCAACGCACTCCGCTAGTCGTTATTGCCATCACTGTCTTCGCTGTTGTTGATGTTGGTATGGGCATTGGCGTTGTCCGGTTCATTGCATCGTTGGCGCCAGGCGCGGTGATTGGGGTATGTGACCGGGCTTTGGGGTGGAAGGCGCGCGCCTGCAGTCGGTAGCGAACTGAAGCGCCAATTTCGCGGGTGATTTCACCCCAAAACCGCATGCACATGCCCCTGTCGCCGCGCCGGGTTAAGAGCAATACCGTTGGCAGCCAAAGCCATCAAAAGTACCCATCTTTCTTGCGCTTCTCCATCGACGCCTCAGAAGTCTTGTCATCCATGCGCGTGGCGCCGCGTTCGCTCACGTCGGCGGCCAGGGTTTCCAGCACGATCTGACCGGGTGTGGCGGCGAGGCTTTCCACCGGGCAAGTGCAGGTGATGTCGCCCACGGTGCGGAAACGCACGTCGCGCAGCTCGGCCACCTCGCCGGGCTTCAGGGGGGTCAGCTCGGTCACCGGCACCAGCAGGCCTTTGCGCTCCACCACCTCGCGTTGGTGCGTGTAGTACAGCGAGGGCAGGGCGATCTGCTCGCGTTCGATGTACTGCCACACGTCCAGCTCGGTCCAGTTGGAAATCGGGAACACGCGGAAATGTTCGCCCGGTTGCAGTTTGGTGTTGAACAGCGTCCAGAGTTCGGGGCGCTGGTCTTTGGGCTGCCACTGGCCGAAGCTGTCGCGGTGGCTGAAGATGCGTTCCTTGGCGCGGGCCTTTTCCTCGTCGCGGCGGGCGCCACCAATCAGCGCGTCAAAGCGGAATTCTTCAATCGCTTCGAGCAGCGTCACCGACTGGTGCACATTGCGGCTCTCGCCCGGGTGGGCCAGACGCACGGTGCCACGCGCCATGGAGTCTTCGACACTGCGCACGATCAGGTCGGCGCCGAGTTCTTTGGCGCGGAAGTCGCGGAAGTCGGTGACCTCGTGGAAGTTGTGGCCGGTGTCGATCATCAGCAGCGGGTAGGGAATCTTGCCGCCGGTGGCTGGGGTGCCAAAGGCTTTTTCGGCGCACTTGAGCATCACCAGCGAGTCCTTGCCGCCCGAAAACAGCAAGGTGGGGCGCTCGAAGGCGGCGGCGACTTCGCGCAGGATGAAGATGGTTTCCTCTTCAAGGGCGTCCAGGTGGGCGTTGCTCAGGTGGTCCGCGTGGTGGTGATGGCTCATGGATTGCAGTAGTTCGGGGGCGATACGGGCGTTCATGCGGAAACCTCTTGTTGGTTGGTCATGGATTCGGCTTTGACATGCAGGCCGCACTCTTTGGCGGTTTCGTCTTCCCACCACCAGCGCCCGGCGCGGAAGTCTTCGCCCAGGCTGATGGCACGGGTGCAGGGCGCGCAGCCAATGCTGGGGTAAAACTGATCGTGCAGCGGGTTGTAGTCGACGTGGTTGATGGCGATGAAGTACCAGACATCGCCCCAGGTCCAGTCGGCCAGCGGGTTGAGCTTGGTGATTTTGCTGTCGCTGGTATCAATCAGCGGTACCTCGGCGCGCGCGCCGGACTGCTCACGGCGCAGGCCGGTGATCCAGGCGTCTTTGCCGGCCAAGGCGCGGCTTAGCGGTTCCATCTTGCGGATGTTGCAGCAGGCTTTGCGCAGCGTGATGCTCTTGTACATCGCATCCTTGCCTTCGCGGCTGACAAACTGCACCACGGCTTCGGTGGCCGGTGTGAACACTTCCACGGGGGTGCGGGAACTGGTCTTGAGCCGCTCCAGCAGAGCCAGGGTTTCGGGGTGCAATTGACCGGTTTCGAGCACAAAAATGCCGATGTTGAGCTGCAACTGGTTCACCAGATGCGCGAGCACCATGTCTTCTGCGCCCAGGCTGCACGCCAAGGTGATGCGCGGTGCGGCGCCGGGTGCGGTGGGTGCATAGTCCAGCGCTGCCTGTTGCAGCAGCTCGATGGTTTGCGCCAGCTTGGCCGCAAAACTGGCGGACGGGCGGGCGTGGAGGTCGATGGCGCTCATGCGGCGGCTCCGGTGGTAGTGGCTGGCGTGCTGCCCGATGCGGCAGTGTGCGCAAACAGCGGCTGTGGGTGTATCGCATCGCCTTGATAAAAGCCTGTAAACCGGGCCAACTGGCGTTGTGCTGCGGCCAAGTTCTGGTCGTCGCGTAGCACGGCGCTGCTGAAACCGCTGCGTTGCAATTGCTGCAATTGGTCTACCAGCACGTCGCCGGTGGCGCGCAACTCGCCGGTAAAGCCCAGTCGGCGGCGCAGCAGGTAAGCCTGGCTGTAGGCGCGGCCGTCGGTGAACTTGGGAAAGTGCAGCTCAATGCAGTCCACCCCGGTAAGCACCAACTCGCGCGGGTCGGCATCGTTGGCGACTTGTAGAATATTTTGGCAAAACCCCAAGTCGAGGCTTGTAGCCCCCGTATTTAAAGGGCTTTCAGCTATTAATCGTATAGTTTCAGACATGGTGGGTGTTGTCCGTGTTGAATTCAAAGGGTTGGAGGTTCAGTCGACCAGCGCGTCAGCGGTCGCCAGATGCACATGCAACACTTGCCCGGCATCGCCGGTTTCGTGGCGCACGGCATTGGCAGCTGACTTGAAGAGGTCGAGCCCCAAGCGTCGCACGCAGGTGATGAAGTTTTCTCCGCTGTCCCGATAAACCCGGTAGGTGTCCAGCAGTGCCTCCACCACGTCGGCCACTTCGCTGGCTGCAAACGACGGGCCGATCACCTTGCCCGGTGTGGCCGGGCCTGACAGCGTGGAGCCGTCCGAGCCGCCCAGCGACACCTGGTACCACTCGCGCCCGTCCTTGTCCACGCCCAGCACGCCAATGTGGCCGCTGTGGTGGTGGCCGCAGGAGTTGATGCAGCCGCTGATGTGCAGATCGATCGGTCCCAGGTCAAACAGCTCGTCCAGGTCGGCAAAGCGCTGGGTGATGGACTCGGCAATCGGGATCGAGCGGGCATTGGCCAGCGCGCAGAAGTCGCCGCCGGGGCAGGCGATCATGTCGGTCAGCAGGCCGATGTTGGCGCGCGCCAGGCCCAGTGCCTTGGCAGCTTGCCAAAGCGCGGGCAAATCGTCGGCGCTGACCCAGGGCAACAGCAGGTTTTGCTGGTGGGTGACGCGCGCCTCACCCAGGCTGAAACGGTCCGCGAGATCGGCAGCGGCGTCCAACTGGTCGGCCGTAGCGTCGCCCGGTGCAAATCCAAGGCGCTTGAAGGACAGGGTCACGGCGCGCAAAGCCGGGTTTTTGTGGGCATGCACGTTCTGCCCGAGCCAGCGTTGGTACTCCGCTGTCTCTTTCGGTGTGAACTGGGATGCTGCAGAATCAGGAGCTGCTTGCCCCCGTGTTTGCTGGGCTGGAGGCTGAAATGATGCTGAAACTCGTTCCAGCTCGGAGGCTGGAATGGTGTGCTCGCCGCCGTCGTTGTCCAGAATGGCTTGGTATTCGGCGTTCACTTCGTCGATATAACGCTGGCCCTCGGCCTTGACCAGAATCTTGATGCGCGCCTTGTACAGGTTGTCGCGCCGACCCCAGCGGTTGTAGACGCGCACCACCGCTTCCAGGTAGTTCAGGATCTGGTTCCACGGCAGAAATTCGCACAAGGTGCGGGCAATCACCGGCGTGCGTCCCATGCCGCCACCGACCAGCACCTTGAAGCCGACCTGGCCGTCCGCGTCGTGCAGCAGGTGCAGTCCCACGTCATGCCAGGCCACCGCCGCCCGGTCTTCGCGCGCGCCGGTGATGGCGATCTTGAACTTGCGCGGCAGAAAGGCAAACTCGGGGTGCAGCGTGCTCCACTGGCGCATGATTTCGGCGTAGGGGCGCGGGTCGATCAGCTCGTCGGGCGCAATCCCGGCCAGGGCATCGCTGGTGATGTTGCGGATGCAATTGCCGCTGGTCTGGATGCCGTGCATATCGACGCTGGCCAACAGGTCCATCACGTCGGCGCTTTTGGTCAGCGGGATCCAGTTGAACTGCACGTTTTGCCGTGTGCTGAAGTGGCCATGGCCCACCGGCAGATGCGGGGTGCCGAGTTCGGCCTGCGTGCTGGCCGCCGTGTTGAAGACCTCGGCGCTGGGCTGGTCAAACTCGCGGGCGATGGTGGCCAGCGCGCGCAACTGGCGGCTGGCCAGTTCGCCATAGGGCACGGCCACGCGCAGCATGGGCGCGTAGCGCTGCACATACCAGCCGTTTTGCAGGCGCAGGGGGCGAAAGTTCTCGTCGGGCAGTTCGCCATTGAGGTGACGCTCCAACTGGTCGCGGTATTGCGCGGCACGTTGATGGATGAATTGACGGTCAAAGTCTGTGTATTGGTACATGGCGATATCCGTGTAAAAAATCGGGGCTTATCCGAAGATTTGAGGTTTGACCCGCTCAGTGGCAGTCTCTGGCGGCCTCCTCATACTGGAGTACCAGAAATCGCCGGCCGCCAAAGCCAGCCACTGAGCTTGCGTGTGTGGCATCAGATGGCAATCAGTTTGAGCCCGGCATACGCCAGCAACAGAGACAGCAGTGAGCGGATCACCCGCTCCGGCACCCGCGCCATGTAATGCGACCCGAGCCAGATGCCTGGCAGCGAACCGGCCAGCAGCAGGGTCAGCATCGACCAGTTCACCGAGCCCAGGGATGCGTGGCCCAGACCGGCCACCAGGGTCAGCGGCACGGCGTAGGCAATGTCGGCCGCCACAATCCGCGGCAACGGCAGCATGGGGTAGAGCACCATCAGCACAGTGACGCCGATGGCCCCTGCGCCCACCGAGGTCAGCGACACCAGCGTGCCGATCAATGCGCCAAACAGCAGCGGCAGGCTCCAGTGGCGGGCGGTCACGGCTTGCGCCTCTTGCCCAGCAGCAACGTGCCTAGGGGCAGCCTTGCCGCGCAGCGCCTTGTAGAGGGTGGCCGCCGCGGTGAGCAAGAGTGCCACACCCAGCGTGGAGGTCATCAGGTGCTGCACGGCAGGGTTGGCGGGGCCGAGGGTTTTGAGCACCCAGAGCGTGATCAGGGCGGCTGGAATGCTGCCCGCGGACAATTGCAACACCACGCGCCACGGTACCAGACCCGAGCGTGTCATCTTGATGGTGCCGCCCATCTTGGTGAACGCGGCAAACAGCAGGTCGGTGCCGACGGCCATGTAGGGCTTGACGCCAAAGGCAAAGATCAGAATCGGCGTCATCAACGAGCCGCCGCCGACCCCGGTCAAACCGACCACGGTGCCTACAAAAAAACCAGCAAAAATGAAAGTGATGTCATGCATGGGCTGGACTTTACGGTCCAGTCCATATATTTCAAACTACATTATTGTGATTTATATATATTGATTTAAATCTAAAGAGGATTGGGGGCCAACGCCCAGTCGGCAATCGCGCGACGCATTTGCGGGTTGTCACCCAGCGGCGGCGCAATCTCCACCTGCACATCGGGTTGTGCCTCCAGAAAGGCCGCGACGATGTCGATGAGATCACGGTTGACATGTTTGCCCGCTGCCCAGAACAGCGGCATCACCCGAATATGTTGGCAACCCAGACCGGCCAACTCGGCCAGCGCGTCAGGCAGCGAGGGCTGCATCAGCTCCAGAAACGCCAGCCGGCACGGCCCTGGGTGCTGGCTTTGAACCTGTTCCAGCACGGCGTCCAGCGGCAAACGCCAGGCCGGGTCGCGTGAGCCGTGGGCAAACAGGAGGATGGCGGTGTCGCAAGCATTGTTCATGGCAACCATTTTGGCGTAATACCCAAAGACCCGGCTAACATAGCCGGATCATGCTGTCGATTCATACCACCCTCACATTCTTCGCTGTTTCTCTGGCCCTGGGTTTCACGCCGGGGCCAGACAACATTGCGGTGCTGATGCAATCTGCCACACATGGACGCAAGGCGGGGCTGTTCATCACCCTGGGCTTGTGTGGTGGTTTGGTCATCCACACGCTGGCGGTGGCGCTCGGCTTGGCCGCAGTGTTTGCGGCTTCGGCCACCGCTTTTGCGGTGCTGAAAGTGCTCGGGGCGACGTATCTGGCGTACCTGGCCTGGGGCGCGTTTCGGGCTCCTGTCAGTCATGCAACCATGGGGGCGCGTCCAGCGGCCTCACCGTTTCAGATGTTCACGCGCGGCATTGTGATGAACCTGACGAACCCGAAAGTGGTGTTTTTCTTTCTGGCGCTGCTGCCGCAGTTCGTGCAAGCGGAACGTGGCTCGGTCACGCTACAGCTCTGCGCGCTGGGTTTGATTTTTATCCTGGCCACGCTGGTTGCGTTTGGCACCATCACCTATTTTTCCGCCACATTCAGCGCTGGTTTGCGCCAGTCGGCGCGGGCGCAGCGGGGGCTGAATTACTTTGCCGGGTCCATCTTTCTGGGCTTGGCGGTGCGATTGGCACTCACCGAGCGGTAGCAACTGCGCGACGTCGAAGCGGCTTTCAGGTGCCTGTGGCGCCCAAGTGGCACGCGGGTTTCATGCCTTGGAGTGAGCGCCGGGTGCGCTAACGCTGCGTCACCGCCACGCCTTCACGCACGCGGTCATCCGGGTGGCTGATGACTTGTTCGTCTACCTGAACGCCTGACAGGATCTGCGCCTGCAAGCCGTTGCGCTGGCCGACCTGTACCACGCGTTTGCTGGTTTTGCCATTCATCACCACAAAGGTTGCCCAGCCGTTGCCTTCGCGAAACAGCGCGCTGGCAGGAATCTGCAGAATGTCCTGCCCCTCCCACAGGATGAAGCTGGCTTCCACCCGATAGCCATCGCCCAGGCCTTGCCAGCGGCTGGCCGGTGAGGTGAACGAGACAATGACCCAGACGCGCTGCTCTTCGACGCCCAGCGCAGACACCTTGGTGAAGGCCGCAGGTTCAATCAGCCGCACCACACCTTCCAAAGTGCCGTCGCCGCCCCAGCGCTCAAAGACAACGCGGGTACCGGGGTGAATGCGCACGGCGTCGGCCGACAGCAAGTCCACCTCCACCTCCAGCGCGTGCGGGTCACCGATCTCCACCAGGGCCTGACCGGTGGCGACCGAGCCTTCGCTCTTGTGCACGATCTTGAGTACGCGGCCCGCGACGGGTGCGCGCACCGCCACCTGAGGACTGGCGCTGCCGGTGGTGGCGTAGTGCAGCACGGCGCGTGCCGCTTCCAGGTCATGTTGTGCGGTCGTCACCGCAAACTGGGCCGAGCGCAAGTCTGCCTGGCTGCTTTGTGCCTGAGCGGCGGCCTGGTCTTCGGCGGCGGCGCTGACATGCCCTTGCAGGCGCAACGACTGTGTGCGCTGCAGTTGCATCTGCGCCAGTGACGCGGTGCTGGCACTGGCATTCGCGCGCTGTTGCAAGGCGCTTACATTGGCCTGCGCGGCGGCGATGCGGGCCAGGGCTTCGGCGTGCTGGCGCGGGTCCAGGGGTTCGGCACGCAGCGGCTCCAGCACAGCCAGCACGTCGTCGCGCTGCACCGCATCGCCCACGTTCAAAGCGATGCGACGCGCATAGCCAGCCACGGGTGCTGTCACCGTGTAGCGCTCCAGCACGCGGGTGCGTCCCTCTTGCTCAAGCGTGGCGCGCAGTGCCGCCCGGCTGACCTGCGCCATGTCCACTTCGACAGCTTGCGGTCGCAGGCCAGCGTACAGGCCCCAGACGACGATCACGCCCGTCAGCAACAGCACAGTGCGGCGTTTCCAGAGAGTATTGATTTTCATAAGCTCACTCCGCTGCTTTCAGAACGGCAATCAGGTCCAGTTGATCGATCCGGCGGCGCACCGCCAGTCCCGATACCACCGCCGACACCAGCACCACGGCCATGGCAAAGGTGTAGGTCTGCGGCACCAGCACCACCGGCACGCGAAACAGATCCGTTTGCATGCTGTAGGCAATGTAGTAGCACATCCAGCGGCCCAGCCACAGGCCCAGGGGGATGGACAGCAGCGTCAGCAGGCCCAGCTCACCCAGCAGGATGTAGGCAATCTCGCCGCGTGTGAACCCCAGCACGCGCAGGCTGGCCAGTTCACGGGAGCGTTCGGTCAGGGCGATGCGGGCGCTGTTGTAGATGACGCCAAAGGCAATCACCACGGCAAATGCGGTGGCAACGTAGGTGAAAAACAGCATGGTTTCCTGCATCACCCGGTTGAAGTTGCGGATTTCCTGCACGCGTTCGGCCACACCTGCCACGCGCGGCATACCCTTCAGGCGCTCATACAGGGTGCCCATCTGCTGACTGTCCACACTGAGGTAGGCACCCGAGAGCGTTGGCCCTTCTTGCATGAAATGGTTCAGCGCCGCCAGGTCCATGTAGCCCGATACCCCCAGGTATTCCCTGACCATACCGGCAACCGTCACGTTGCGCACCGGGCGGTTGCCCTCCAGCACCTCCACCGTCAGCTGATCGCCAACCCGCACATCCAGCAGTTTGGCCAAAAAGTCCGTGAGCAGAATGCCCTGCGCAGGCAGGGCCACGGGCCGCAGATCGGCATCCAGCAGACGACTCAGATCGCCGTCGGGTTCAATGCCGCGAATGCCGGTGCGGTAGCTCAGCGGGCCGTGTCGCAATCTGGCGGGAACTGCGCGAAACACCTCCACATGCGCCACGCCCGGCAAGCCAAGCAGATCAAATTTCGCCTGGTAGGCGGTCGGGTCGGTGAAGGTCAGCGACAGGTCTTCGCGCTGGGCCATGCCAAACTGGATATTGACCATATAGCTCACCGTATCGCGTTGGAACAACCCGGTCAGGATGATGCCGTAGGCAATGGCCACGCCCAAGACGGTCAATGCGGACTTGAACGCCCGGCGCTGGACGCTTCGCAGAATCATGCGGTTGGGTTGCGACAACCAATGTTTCAGACCCAGGCGCTCGACCCAGGACTCACCGTAGCTGCGCGGCGGGTCGGGGCGCATGGCCACGGCCGGGCGCAGACTGGCGGCTCGCCACACCGCCAGCACGGCACCGCTGGCGGCAGCCAGCAGGCTGGCCACGGTGGCTTGCAGCAAGGTGAGCGGTGCCAGTTGAAATTTCAGATACGGGAAGTGATAAAAGTCCATGTAAACGCTGGAGAGACCGTGGCCCAGCCAGAAACCCAGCGCGGTACCAGCGGCGATGCCCAGCAGCACGATCGTCGACACCATCTTCAGGTAATGCCACAGCACATCCAGATTGCCGTAGCCAAAGGCCTTGAGCGTGGCCACCTGTTCGCGCTGCATCGCCACCAGTCGGCCGATCACCACATTGAGCAAAAACACCGCCACACCCATGAAGAGCAAGGGAAACATCCGGCCCAGGGTGCCGAGTTGCTCCAGCTCCTGGCTCAGAAAGCGGTGCGAGAGCTGGTCCTTGCGCGCATAGGCACCCAGTCCGCCATAGGGTTTGAGCAGATCATCCAGCCGGTCAATGACATCCTGGGCGGCTGCGCCGGGGCGCAGGCTCAAGGCCAGATCGTTGAACGCGCCCTGCATGTCATAGGCCTGACCCAGTGCGCGGCGATCCATCCACATCACCCCGTAGCGCTTGTAGTCCGGAAACGCTGACCCGGGGCGCATCTGCTGGATGAATTCGGGTGACAGCGCCGTGCCCACGAGCGTCAGCATCTGGCGCCGACCATTGAGGATGGCATCAAAGCGCTGGCCCAGTTGCAGGGCGTGCGCCTGGGCAAAAGGCGTGCTGACGGCCACTTCGTCGGCGTGTTCGGGCGATGGCAGGCGCCCCGCGCTCAGGTACAGCGCGTTCAGCCCTTGGCGATCACCCGCCGACACCGACACCATCAGGCCGGTCACCGGCTCAGAGAAGCCTGGCATGTCCAACCGCACCTGGGCCTTGACGCGTGTCTCGACCTGGTCCACACCAGCCATGGCCTGGACGCGCTGGCGCAGCGATTCGGGTGCGCGCTTCAGGCTGACAAACACATCGGCAAAGTGGTAGTCGCGGTAATAGTTGTCCTGGGTACTGCGCAGCGCCCCCAAGGTGCTGAGAAACATGATGTAGGTGCCCACGCCGCACATCACCACCAGGGCAATGGCCAGCGCCTGGCTCTTCATCTGCCACAGGTCGCGCCACATCTTGCGGTCCAGCGCGCTCACCATTGCAGCTCCCGTGCGGGTTGACGCTGGGTATTGCGCTCGATGCGCGACACCAGCCCGTCATTGACATAGATGACCCGGTCGGCCATGGCGGCAATTACCGCGTTGTGGGTGATGACCACGGTGGTGGTGCCCAGCTCGCGGCTGACCCGGTCAATCACCTCCAGCACCAGCACACCGGTCTGGGCATCAAGCGCGCCGGTGGGCTCGTCGCACAGCAGCACCTGGGGCCGCTTGGCCACGGCCCGGGCTATGGCCACACGCTGTTGCTCGCCGCCCGACATCTGGCTCGGGAAATGGTCCATGCGTTGCGCCAGCCCGACCAGCGTCAGCGCTTCTTCAGGCGTCATCGGGTTCTTGGCAATCTCGGTCACCAGGGCGACGTTTTCACGGGCCGTCAGGCTCGGAATCAGGTTGTAAAACTGGAAGACAAAGCCCACATGCGCACGCCGGTACTGCGTCATGGACGCGTCATCTTCCAGATTCAGGTCTTGGCTGGCATAGCGCAGGGTGCCGGAGGTGGGAGTATCCAGTCCGCCCAAAATGTTTAGCAGCGTGGATTTGCCGCTGCCCGAGGGGCCCAGCAACACGATGAACTCGCCCGCATACAGGTCCAGATCGACTCCGCGCAGGGCGCGCACTTGCGCTTCGCCTGCTCCGTAAGCCTTGGTCAGGCCACGGGCTTCAAAGATCGGGTTGGTGTTGCTTTGTGAAAGCGGTTGCATAGGTGCCCTGTGCAATCAGCCTGAATGCGGCGTGATGCGTTTGGGCACATCGTACTGAGATTGCCCTTGCGAAACAAGGCCAATCGGTGGGCCAGGCTCAGCCCAGGTGGCGGCCCAAAAAGCGCAAGCTACGGTCCCAGGCCTGCTGCGCCCAAACCGGGTCGTACTGCGTGGCCGGTGTGCGCCGTGGACCTACAGCGGTCTCATTGGCAAAGGCGTGGTGCGCCAGGTAGCGGTGGAATTCAAATGGAACTTTGGCGCCGCGCAGCTTGTCCTCCAGCGCGTCAACGGTGTCGATTTTGAAAAACTCGTCTTGCGTGGCCCAGTGGCCCATCAGTGGTGCCTGGATTTTGCTGGCGTCGATGTACTCCAGCGGCGGGCAGCCGTACCAGACGACACCGGCATCGGCCTCGGGGGTCTGCGTCATGGCCAGCAGCGTTAGTGCGCCGCCCATGCAAAAGCCGGTGATGCCGACCTTGGGCGCACGGGTCTTGAGGTATTGCACGGCACCGCGAATGTCTTGCGAGGCTGCGTCGCCAAAATTCAGCCCCTCCATCAGGTGGTGCGCCTCTTGGGCTTCCAGCGTTGACTTGCCACGGTACAGATCCGGCACCAGAGCCTGGTAGCCAGCGGCAGCCAGCCGGTCTGCCACACCGCGAATCTGCTCATTGAGCCCCCACCACTCCTGAATGACGACGATGGCCGGGGCGTGGGGCGTCTGTGCGGGCTCGGCCAGATAACCCTGCACGGTTTGTCCGTCCGGACGTTTGAAGTTCACCATGGTTCCCATTGCTTGATCTCCTTGTTGGTTGGGGTTGAGGCGGGCATGGTAAGCGTGCCATCAGACCCGTGCACACAAAGGCCTTTTGCGCCAGGGCACGCCAGCGATAATCAGCCCATGTCTACCCCCAAAGTTCTGTTCGGCTTTCATGCCGTGGGCGTGCGCCTGAAAACTGCGCCCCAATCCATCGTTGAAATTTTTGTTGACCCGACGCGCCGCGACGCGCGCATGCGCCAGTTTGTTGAGCGCTGCCAGGAGGCCGGTGTGCGTCTGATCGAGGCTGATGGCATGCGCCTGGCCAAGATGTGCGGCAGCCACGGGCACCAGGGGGTGGCCGCGCGCGTGCACGAGCTGACGCTGGTCAAATCACTCGACGAACTGCTGGAGCAACTCGAAGCCGCCAACGCAGACAAACCTGTGGCCGAGCGTGAGCAGCCGCTGATTCTGGTGCTCGATGGCGTGACCGACCCGCACAACCTGGGTGCTTGCCTGCGCGTGGCCGATGGCGCTGGCGTGCATGCGGTGATTGCCCCCAAGGACCACGCCGCAGGCATCAACGCCACGGTGGCCAAGGTGGCCAGCGGCGCGGCGGAGACGGTGCCGTACTTCATGGTGACCAACCTGGCGCGCACCTTGAATGAGCTGAAAGAGCGCAACATCTGGATCATCGGCACCAGCGACGTGGCGCCGCGCACGCTGTATCAGACCGATTTGAAAGGCCCGGTGGCGTTGGTGTTGGGCGCCGAGGGCGACGGCATGCGTCAACTCACCGCCAAGACCTGCGACGAGCTGGTCAGCATCCCGATGCGTGGCGCGGTGGAAAGCCTGAACGTGTCGGTGGCCAGCGGCGTGTGCCTGTATGAGGCGCTGCGCCAGCGTTCAGGGACGGCTGGTTAGCAGGGGGCTGCTGTTAGCCGCTGAGTCTGACGGGCTGCGATGCAGCGCATGCGCCTGTTCATCGGCGTGTTGTGCCGCGTTTCGTCCCCGACGAATATTCACTGGAATCAGTAGCAGCAAACCCAGGACAAACATCACTGAGGTGCTCAGAATGGCCGTGCGCTGGTTGCCATTGGTCATCCAGGTGATGATGCCGTAGGTCAGTGGGCCGACGATGCTGGCAAGGCGTATGGCAAACGTCCACAGCCCAAAGAACTCGGCACTCTGGCGTTTGGGTGCAAACACACCGGCCATGGCACGACCCGCTGATTGACTGCTACCCATGCAAAAGCCTGCAATCGCTGCGGCATACCAGAACTCTCCTTTGGTGGTGGCCATGGCAGCGATCACGCAGGTGGCGATCCATCCCACCAGCGTGGTCGCCAGCGCCAACTTGTGTCCCACCCGATCCTGAAAATAGCCCCAAGCGAAGGCCCCAAACGCAGCCGCCAGATTGAGTGCAAAGATCAACACCATGGTTTCCTGCTGCTTGAAGCCGATCACTTGCTCCGCATAGATGGCGGCCAGAGAAATCGCCACGGCCACGCCCGCCTGGTAAAACACCGCACAGGCCAGTAGCCACATGAAGTCTTTGTAATCTCGTGCCTGACTCGCCGTGTGTTTCAACTGCATCAGCGAGGCGATGAAACCACTTTGACCCGCGACCGCCGCACTCACGTGACCGCGCTCCTTCAGCAAGGCGAAAGTCAGCAACGAGGCGAAGCCGTAAATGACTGCCGTGATCAACATCGTGACGGGCACGAATTGCGAGGCGGGCATGCCTTTGCCTTGTGCCCACATGACATAACCCAGACACAATCCAAGAGCCAACATGCCGCCAAAATAGCCAAAACTCCAGCCCCAACCGCTGACCTTGCCCAAGGCTTCGGTGCGCGCCAGTTCGGGTAAAAACGCAGCGGTGAGCGATTCGCCATACGAGTAAAAGGTGTTGGACACCACGATCAACACGATCGCCAGCGCAACGCTTCCTGGTCCTACCAATGCCAGCGCCGCCGTGGCGACAACGCAGGCACCGGTGACGATGGCCAGCAAACGCTTCTTGGCCGCACGCAAATCGGCAAAAGCACCCATGCTGGGCATGGTGATCATCACAATGGCGTGCGACACGCTCAACGCAGCTGTCCAAGCGAACGTGGCCCAATCTGCGCCCTGAGCCACGCCGCCCACGAAGTACGCGGCAAACACCGCCGTGATGACGACCGTGGTATAGCCGGAGTTGGCAAAGTCGTACATTGCCCAGCCAAAGACTTCACGCTTGCGCACGCCGGGGTTAAGGTTATCTTGTGAGAACAAAGCCATGGGTTTCCTGAAAAAAGATTGAAACAGACAAGAATTTCAAGCGCTCAGTCCTTGGACTGAATGCCGCCAATCACCACCAGCCAATCGCGCAATTCTTTGAAAACACGTTCTCTGGTTTTCAGTGTCGACAGGGTCAGTTCATGCATACCATCTGCGATGGCACACATGACGACGTGAGGCCCCAGTTTAGGTGACAAGCGTCGTATATCGGCCACGTCCAGCACGATGTCAGCGCTCATCACATCGGGGCTCCACTGTTTGGGCCAGGCGCTGCGCGCCGCGTGCATGACCAACACCGGGCAGGCAATCGCCAGCCCCTGGGCCACTTCCGCATGGGCACGGTGAATGGCGCGAAGCCAACCCGCGTAGACCGGAAATCCTTTGATCGGCTTCCAGCGGGTGTCGTAGTACCACTCGCCATGCTGGCTGGCATGCAAGCTCTGACCATAAACGACCGACATATCGGGAATCGGCAGATGCGGAAAAAACGCCCCCAAGGCTGACAGGATGGGCTCCAAGGTCCTTTGCTGCCAGGCGGGTAAGTTCATGTCGAGGAACGGACTGTTCAGAAACACCGCATTGACTGCCGCACGCTGTTGGCCGCGGTGCGCATACAAGGCAGCCACCAGTCCTCCCGTGGAATGGCCGTTGAGCAGCAGCCAGTCGATATGTTCCGTCCCGCGCAAGACTGTGACCGCAGCATCCACATCCTGCAGGTACTCGTCGATGTCAGTGGTGTAGTTGGGCAACTGATGCTGGCGCATGGACCGACCATGCCGACGAAGCTCCACCGCATAGAAATGCATGTCAGCGCCGTTATAAAAATCTGCCAGATGGGTCTGAAAGAAATAGTCCACGTATCCGTGGATATACAGAACGGCTTGTGTGCTGGCCACGCTGCAGCGTCGGCGCACCAGCACCACCTCGACTGGCCCATCGGGGGCCGAGCATCCGGTGAGCGTGGTCTGCTCAAAGCCGGGCAGAACATCCGGCGTCCAGGCGCTTTGTAGCTTCATTGGCATGTTGACGGGTCAAAAATATCTTGCATTCAGGGATGACCGTTCTTTGAATACAGCAAGGTCATTCAGAAAAGTGTTGATGGTTGTAGTCCGCCACATCGCTGATTTGGAAACGTAGACCGCAGTGATGGCCAATCGCACAGCATTGACACGTTCAGGATCAGCAAAACGCTTTGCCTTGGGGTTTCCTATCTCCCTTTGCGGTCACTATATCGTCATTTCCTAATGTAACTATCTGCCACTGGATTTCAAAAATGACCGCATCTCTGGAGTATCACCATGAAACAGCAATTATCGATTCTGTCAATCAGCCTGCTTTCTGCCGGGCTTCTCTCGGGTTGTGGGGGTAGTAGTGACCCTACACCCATCGCGTCGGTCGCCGAAGGTACGCAAGCGAACCTGGCTCTGCTTGAAACCACTGACCTGCACGTCAACATCATGAGCTACGACTACTACAAGCTGGCAGAAGACAAATCGCTTGGCTATGAACGTGTGGCGACCTTGATCAAGAGCGCCCGCAGCGAATTCCCCAACTCCATGCTGTTTGACAACGGCGACACCATTCAAGGAACGGTGCTTGGGGATTATCAGGCGATCGTCAAACCCATCGATTGCGCCACGACCGAAGCTATGTACAAAGTCATGAACACCATGGGCTACGACGCGGGCACCATTGGCAACCATGAATTCAACTATGGCTTGGCTTACCTGAGTCAGGTGACCGGCAAGCAGCTCAATGTTGCTGTTGACGGCCTGCCAACCAAGAATTGTGCCGGTCCGAATTTTCCGTTGGTATTGGCCAACGTCAACAGCAACAAGGACAGCAAGCCGCTGTTCGATCCCTACACCATCGTTACCAAGACACTGACCGCCACCGACCCGGATGGCAAGAGTGTGCAGGTGCCGGTCAAGGTTGCGGTCATCGGCTTCACCCCTCCGCCCATCTTGAACTGGGACAAGCGCTGGCTGGATGGCAAGGTTTCCGTCACCGACACGGTTGCCACTGCACAGAACTATGTCAATGAGGTGCGCAGCAAGGGTGCCGACCTGGTCGTGTTCCTGGAACACGGCGGTCTTGACAACTCAACCTATACCGCCAGCCTTGAGAACATGGGGTATTACCTGTCACAGGTTTCTGGTGTGGATGCCATGTTCCTCGGTCACTCACACCAGGTTTTCCCGCTCTCAACCAGCACGGTTGGCATGTTCAACTTGCCCGGCGTGGACAAGACCAATGGCTATGTGAATGGTGTCCCCACCGTCATGGGTGGGTATTGGGGCAAGAACCTTGGCGTGATGAATCTGGCTCTGGCTTATGGAAAAAATGGCTGGTATGTTGATAAAGCTAAATCCAAGATGGAATCACGCTCAACCCAAAATGCTGACAAAACCTACGTCCCCGTTGATCCCAGCATCGCTCCGCTGGTTGCCACAGAACATCAGGCCACCATCGACTACGTGAAAACCCCGATCGGCGATACCGATTTCCGCATGACGACCTATTTTGCGGATGTAGGTGATGTGTCCGCCATTGAAGTGGTGAACCAGGCTCAAGCCGCCTATGTCTCGGATTACGTTCAGGCCAATCTGCCTCAGTACAAGAATCTGCCAGTTTTGTCGGTATCGGCACCGTTCAAGAGCGGTTTCGGTGGCGGTTCAGACTTTACCGATGTTGCTCAAGGCAATATGGCGATTAACAACGCGGCGGATCTTTACCTCTACGCCAACACCGTTTACGCGGTGAAAGTGACCGGGGCAGACATTAAGCACTGGATGGAAACGGCGGCGCAACGCTTCAACAAAATCGATCCGAGCGCAACAACGCAACAGGAGCTGGTCAGCACTTTCCCAGGCTATAACTTTGACGTCTTCAGTTCGCCCGACATCCAATACCAGATTGACGTGACCCAGCCAGTCGGTAGTCGCATCGTCAACCTGACCTACAAGGGCGTTGCCGTTGATCCAACCGCAGAATTCATCGTGGCCACCAACAACTACCGCGCTAGTGGCGGTGGAAGCTTCCCAGGTCTGGATGGCAGCAAAACTATTTATGCGTCACCCGACGCCAACCGGGACGTGCTGATCGCTTACATCAAGAAGGTGCAACATTTGACCCGCACCAACAATGGCGCGGCGCGCTCTTGGAGCTTCAAACCAGTCACGACGACTGCACCGGTCGTTTTCCACTCTGCTCAAAATATGCTGAGCGTGGCGCAGACTGTCGGCCTGACCAATATTTCAGTGCTGCTGGCAGACGATGGCACCGGCAAGGGAACATCCACTTACCAAATCGATTTGTCCAAATAAGCCCAGTTGTTTTTGTTGTTTGGCTAATGCGCCGGGCTTTTCCGGCGCTTTTTTAATTTATATCTCCCCATGAAACCTGTTTCCATGATGCTTGTTACTGCAGTTGTACTCGGTAGCGTATTGGTCTATGGATATGTTCACTATGCCCGTCTTTCCAGCGAGCAGGTCGATCTGTTGACGATGCAGGCGGCGCAAGGTCTGCGCTCCTCGCGCATACAGGTTCAGGCTGCCGCGTATGCAGGCAATGCCCGAGCCATGCGGGCCGAAGGACTGTATGAGCTGGCGCAAAAAGATGCGACTTCCGTCAACCAAGGCGTGGCGCTTTTATCAGAGGCAGCCAAAAAAGGAGAGCCCGAAGCCGCACTTGACATGGGGCGACTCTATTTTCATGGCCGCCCCGGTGAAAGACCTGATTACCAACAAGCACGTGCATGGCTGCCATCGGTTGCCGAAAAGTTGCCCGCGGCGTCCTACTATCTGGCGCTGATGGATAAAAATGGACTGGCTGGCCCAGTTGACGCTGGCAAGGCTACAAAGGAGCTGATCCTTGCTGCCAAAGGGGGGGTAACGGACGCACTCTTCCTGCTTGGCAACGCCTACAGAAGTGGCGACGGTATCGCCAAAAACGAGGGCGAGGCCGTGCGGTGCTTCCAAGAGGCGGCCATGCATGAACATCCTGGAGCCATATTGGCCCTGGCCTTAGCCTATCAGCATGGTGAGATGGGTTTGCCGCACGATGAACGTCAAGCCAATCAGCTGTTTGCATTGGCGCACGATGCCGCTCAGGACCCACCAAGAATGCCGTGAGCTTCGATCTTTCACCGCCTGTCACAGGTACTGCGCGAATTGGCGTTTTGATGCTATATTATTGATATCTATTTGCTCTTTATATACAAGGGCTAGAGGTCAATTTGACTTATAGATTTATTGAAGGGGAATCGGCTGCCCAGCCGGTACGGCAACGGCGGTGACGCTGTTTTTGGGACTACCGTCAACAAGCTTGTCGGAGTACACCAGGTAGACCAGCGTGTTGCGCTTGACGTCCACCATGCGCACCACCCGCACATGTTTGAACAGGAAGGATGAGCGCGTGTTGAACACTTCTTCTTCGTGCTCCACCTTGCCCTTGAACGCGATGGCTCCGACCTGACGGCAAGCCACCGAGGCGTCGGAGGTGTCTTCAGCCAAACCCAGCGCACCGGCATAGCCGCCCGTTTTGGCGTGCGACAGGTAACACGCCACGCCGTCCACCTGCGGGTCGTCAAAGACTTCCACCACCACCTTGTCGTTAGGGCTTAGCAGCTTGAAGGTGGTGCTGACATTGCCAATTGTTTCGGCGGATGCGCCCAGTGTGGCAGACAGAAAAGTCAGGAGGATCAGGATCTTTTTCATGAGGAATGTCGAGTTGTGTGAGTCGATAAATGTAAGTTAGACCAGGCCAAACCAGCCCAGTAATGCACCAGCGCACAGTAACCACAGCAGATGCAGTTTGGTGCGCCAAACCACCACCGCGCAAACCATCGATATGACCCACAGGCGCCAACTGGCAGACGTTTTGCCCAGATTGACGCACATGATCCAGCCGGTGGACAGCAACAGCGCCACCACCACGGGCGCCATGCCTTGCTTGAACGCCCGCACGGCGCGCAGCTCGCGGTTGCGATGCGCCCAGCGCGAGGCCAACAGCGTCAGCGTGGTGCTGGGCATCAATACCCCCAGCATGGCAAGCAGCATCCCCGCCAGCCCATAAGCCCAGGCCAGCCAGCTGCCCGCCGCAACCCCGCTGGCGTTGAGCCCCACATTCCAGCCGAACAGCGCCACAAACAGCACGTTTGGCCCGGGGGCAGCCTGCGCTAGTGCCACTGAACCGCTGAACTGACTGTCCAGCAACCAGTGTTGTTCGTCGACCAGGGTGCGATGCATTTCGGGCAGGGTGCTGACGGCGCCGCCAACGGCCAGCAGCGACAGGGACAAAAAATGCGTCAGCAGCGAGAGCCAGTCGGCAGCCGTCAGGTGGATGGTCATGGTTGGTCCTTGCCAGCAGCTTTGTCCGACGCAGTGTCACGTTGACCCTGTCCCAGCAGGCGATACGCCCACAGCGCAGCCAGACCGCCCAGCCCCAGCAGCACCCAGATGAGAGGAATGCGCAGCAGCGCAATTGCTACAAATGTCAGAGCTATTACCCCAGATAAAATCTGGGCTGGAAGTACATTTTTCTTTAAAGACGGCAGCAACTTCAGCCCCGCCGCCGCAATCATGCCAGCGGCCACGGCACCCATGCCGCGCATGGCACCCTGCATCTGTGGCTGATCGGAGAGCCCGGCAAACAGCACCGCCAGTACCATCACGATCACCAGCGGAAAAGTCAACAGCCCAGCCAGGGCCACCAGCCCACCGCGCCAGCCAAAGTAGCGGTCGCCCAGCATCAGCGACAAATTGACCACGTTGGCACCCGGCAAGACCTGCGCCACCGCCCATTCCTCGACAAACTCCTCGTTGGTGAGCCAGCGCCTTTTGTCCACCAACTCCCGCTGCACCACCGCCAGCACGCCGCCAAAACCTTGTAACGCCAGCCACGAGAAGGCCCAGAACAACTCGCCCAGGCTCCGTGGGCGCAGCGGGCCGGGTGGGTTCTGGTCAACGTCCTTCATCAGCTTGGCTTGACGGTAGCTCGCTGGACGGGCCGCTGGTGGCTGGCGTGTCGGCCAGTTGCTGGCAGGTCCAGTCAATCACTTGGGGGTTCAGGCACATCTCCAGATGCCCGATGCCCCGGAACTCGGTCACCGGCACATCGCGCAGCACCTGCTCGGGTTGCGGAAAACAGATGTTGTCGTGCAGATTCAAGGCAATCTGCATCAGCGGCGGCAGGCGGGAGCCCTCGCTGGCCTGCAGCGCCTGCAGCCAATCGCTGTGCCAGTGCATCTGCACCCCGTTGGGGGTGGTCACCGGCTGCGGGATGCTGGTACCCTGGTGAGGCGTGCCCAAGGTAATGACGCGGGCAACGCGTGCCAGTCGGGCAGGTTTCAAAGTGCGCAGCCAGGCGCGGATGGCCAGTCCGCCCATGCTGTGGCCCACCAGCGCGATCTGCTGCGACCGCGTTTGCTTTTGCAGCGTGATCACGGCCGCGTCGATCAGGCTGGCGTAATCGTCGATGGAGACAAACAGCGGCTCCAGATCTACCGCCAGCACCGGGTGGCCAGCTCGGTGCAAAGCCCGCGCCATGTTGTCCCAAAGCCGGTGGTTGCATATAAAGCCATGTACCAGCACCACTGGTACGGCGCTGTGCGTCGTCTCGCCGGTGGCGTTGGCGCGCGGCATCCTGACCCCGTTACGGCGGCGCGGCCAGGGCTGGCGCAGCATGTAAATGAGTACGGCGGACTGGTATTCGGCCCACAGAATTCGCCACCATAGCAGGGCTGCCCCACCCGTGCGAGACTGGATCATCGAGGTCAGTATCACCAGAAACTGTAGCAGTAAAGGCAGCGCTATAGCCGACAAGGGGATCAAAAGTAGGGACAAAGCGCCACCACCATGCTGGGCAGACAGCACCGCCGCATAGCTGCCCAGCAGTGCCCCAAGAATCAGTTGGAAGACGTAAAGGATGCGCAGAAGATAAGCAAGCATGGGCGAAAAGGGGGGGTGAAAGGCACTCTGGGTCACAATTGTCTGTCAACTCGGTTTACTGCGTATGGACTGCGGCCGTCAGCGGTGAAGCGACCAACGCAGTTCAAAGTCCTCTTCACCCGTAACGAACCATGACCCAACTTCTCAGCGTCCAGACAGCCCGTGCCCGGCGCATCTTGATCAACGGCCGCTCCGTGCTCACGGCGATTCACAAACAGCCCGTTTTCGGCGCGGTGGCGATGCAGCCCCTGGGTTTGCTGGGCGACGAGCAAGCCGACCTGTCGGTGCACGGCGGTCTGGACAAGGCGGTTTACGCCTACCCATCAGAGCATTATCTGCTGTGGCAGGCCGCACGCCAAGCTGCTGGCCTGACCGGTATTGACGATGCCTTGCCCTGGGGCAGCATGGGTGAGAACTTGACACTCTCAGGCCTGCTGGAGCGCGACGTGTGGGTGGGTGACGTATTGCGCTTTGCCAACTGCGCGCTACGTGTCACCCAGCCGCGCGAGCCTTGCTACAAGTTCAACGCGGCCATGGGCTTCAACACGGCGGCCAAAATCATGGCGCAACAAGGCTGTTGCGGCTTTTATCTGGCGGTGCAGGAGCCTGGCAGCCTGCAGGCGGGGGAGTCGTTTGAAGTGATTCCCGGCAAGCGGGGCCTAGGCATTCCCGAGAGTTTTCGGGCCAAGATGGTTAAGCACCTGCGTTGAATCAGCCGCTGACACTGCGCCGTTTTCGGCTGCGCAATAAAGTCTGGACCTCGCAGGCATCGATGGGTGAGTGCCGATGGCACCGGGGCAGCGTAGCCCCCACCTTTCATCAACAGCAGCAATAGGGAAGTCCGATAGCCAGCTAGGCTTGCGAGATCACCCATGGCGCAAACGCTCTACGCCGATGCTTGACACCGCACCACTGTGGACAGCTCCGAACCAACGGCGAAGGGTACGAATTTCAATTCAAACTCAGGGGTAACTCCATTTCCAAATCATCCGTGTCGTTGTTGCATCGCCTTGTCGTGCGTCAGCACTGCCTGCGGCTTCGCGCCTAGACACAAATGATTTGGAAACGGAATAAGTAGTTCAAAAAAACGGGTCAACTTCTTTCAGTCGTGCGTCAGAAACTTCTGAACATCTGCTGCGATTTGCTCCGCAGTCAGGTCATAGAGAAGTTTTACTCGAGTCTTGCCGGACGTATCAATGAGATAGCCGTATGCCGAATGGTCGACCAGCGTCGCGCCCTGATATTCAAGGATTTGGTAGTTGACATGAAACCTACGGGCCAGCGCATCTGTCTTTGCCGCACTGCCACGCAAAGCGATGAATTTGGGATTGAAGTTTGGCACGTAATTGCGCAGGATTTCAGCCGTGTCGCGTTCAGGGTCAACCGTCACCCACAGCACTTGAGACTTATCTGCATCCGGACCCAAGAGGTTCATGACCCGCGCCAAGTTGGAAAGTGTCGTCGGACAGACATCTGGACACCTCGTGTAACCGAAGAATATCAAGACAACCTTGCCGCGGAAATCTGACAATTTTCGCCGCCGTCCATTTTGGTCCGTCATATCCAACTGACCGCCAATATGCTCGGCGCTGACATCCTTGCCATACAGCGCTATCCCTGCTGGGTTAGGGGGTGTAACGGCTGCAGCGTTGAAGGTCGTCGCCGTTGCTATAAGGCCTACGGCCACCAAGGTGCGGAACATATCTCACTACTGCCTATTGCGACATGTTCATCCCATCCATTTTCATGGGCGGGTTTGCTTGGGCCAAATCGTGAACCTCGGCTGTCACGTCCACTGTGCTCTTGATACCGTCTTTGGTCGCAAACGTCAACTGCAGGGGTACAAGCTCGCCCTTTGACAGTGGCTTACTCAGTCCCATCAACATGACATGATAGGACCCTGGTTGGAGTTTGACCGGTGAATTTGCTGGAACTTTCAAGGCTTTGATGGGCCGCATCTTCATCATGCCTGCGGTCATGCTCATTTCGTGAATTTGCACCATCTTGGCGACCGGCGAGGTGACATGGAGCAACTGGGTTGGCTCGCTGCTTTTCAGCGTCATGAAAGCTCCGGTTTCGGTTTGCCCCTTCACCGTGCCGCGAACCCACGCCTCTGAAACGACCACATCTGCAAATGCCATCGAGGTCCCTGCGAACAAGGCCATCACACATATGCCTGTTGATTTCCATATCTTCATTCTGTTCTCCTGTGGTTGACGGTGAATCCAAAATTGATGGAGTGACTGTCCTATCAACGGGTCCGAGTCGTTCACACTCAGCATAGCTTGGCCGATGGCCGAATCCCTTGTAGAAACAGAACCAGATTTCTTGTCGATCCAATTGCGGCGATTCAACTGACTAAATACTTTCTACTTTCACAACGTCAACACCCGAATGCTCTATAAATTTGCCATGACACGACGAACATACGCTTGCGTTTCTGGATATTGCGGTATCTTTCGTCCGGCTTTCATCACAGCCTGCTCACCAGCGTTATATCCTGCCAGCGCCAGTTCCAAGTCACCCTCGAAGAAATCCAGCAACCACTTCAGATAGCTCGCGCCCGCGTAGACGTTGTCACGCTCGACAAAAGGGTTCGTCACACCAAAGCGTTTGGCCGTGGCTGGCATCAACTGCATCAGACCAATGGCACCACGCGGGGACACGGCCCTGGCATCGTAGTTGGACTCCGCCGAAATGACCGCATTAATCAAACCGGGGGCCAGTTTGACGCTATTGGCGACCCCATCAATCATGGGCCGCAGTTTCGCCGCTCTGGCAGGCATGGCATGCACCGAACTGGTACCCAAGCTGGCCATCGGTTTAGCGCTTGGGGGTTCAATCACCGGCGCCAGCAAGAGCACCGGCGTTTGATCGGACTGAAAGTTGGAGAGCACGATCGCGCCTGATGCAGAGGCTTCGCTCACATAAACCTGCCCGATGGCACACAAGGGAAATGCCATCACCGCGCCCAAAACGGAGGGGCGACGTAGTCGATGAAACGGTGTTAGTGAATACAACATGCGCTGCATTTCAACGCCTGAGCAATGCATTTGTCAAGGGAGTAGGACCCACCCACCCATGGTAGGCAAATCACCCGGAAATTTAAGGAATCCTTAAGGTCGATGCCTATATTGGATGGCGGGTAGGGCGCGCGGCCTTTTGGGTAGATCACTCAATTTGAAGGGGATCACGATGACTGCAATTGATGCGCAGCAATTGACATCCACAACGGTGAGCGTGAGTTGTCCGGGTGACAAAAGATCAAACGTGCTTGGTCAAAGTCGTGAGCCTTCCAGAGGCTTCACACTGTTGGAGTTGCTGGTGGTGATTGTCATCATCGGCCTGCTCGCGGGCATGGTGGCACCGCGCTACTTCAGTCAGGTCAGCAAATCCAACACGAGCATCGCCCGTGCCCAGATTGATTTGCTGAAAAAAGCGCTGGATCAATATCGGCTGGATGTAGGTAGTTACCCCAGCACCGAACTGGGATTGGCGGCATTGAACACCCGCCCGCAAAACATGGAGAAATGGGCAGGACCCTACCTGGAATCGGCGGTTCCCCCTGATCCATGGGATCGACCCTATATCTACAAATTTCCCGGAGAGCATGGCGAATACGACCTGTCCTCGCTGGGCTCTGACGGGCAAGAAGGCGGCACTGGCGAAGCCGCTGACGTAAGCAACTGGTCACGTTGAGGAGCAAGCTGTGCTTGGCTTCAGTTCAACAGCAACACGGGCCAATTTCGAACTGGTTGTTCGAAATCTGCATGGCGGCGTACAGACGCTGGACCTCAGTGCTGCCGACGCCAATGCGGCTTGCGCTCTGGCCGCGCAAGACGGCCTTCAGGTGTTGGCGTGTCATGCGCGTGGCAGTCTGGAAAGCACGCCCACTGAGCAGCAAACCGTTACAAGAATGGGCATGGATGTCGCCAACTTTTCTTTTGAGCTGGCGTCCCTAATGGCTGCTGGCTTGTCCGTGATGGAAGCGCTGCGCACCCTGGCTGCCAAGGAAAGCCATGATCAAACCCGCCGCGCACTGCTCGATATCGTCGCCGGGGTCAGTGAGGGACTGCCCTTGTCGGCGGCCATGCAACGCGCGCCAGGCCGATACCCGCCACTGCTGGTTGCCACGGTCAGCGCCAGCGAGCAGACCGGGGACCTGAGCGCGTCCTTGCGCCGCTATGCAGAGCATCAACTTCTCATCAAGGCTTTGCGGGACAAGGTGGTGGGTGCAACCATTTACCCTGTGCTGTTACTGACGATGGGTTGTCTGGTCGTCATGTTCCTGATGACCGTGGTGGTGCCCAAGTTTGCGCTACTGATTGCAAGCAGCCGACATGAGTTGCCATGGACGTCGCAGTTACTCATGTCATGGGGTAGCTTTGCTGCACAGCATGCATGGCAGATCAGGTCCGGTGGCGTGTTCCTGTTGGTCGCGCTGTTGATGACAGGTCGGCATGTGTTGCGATCCGGGGCCAAATCTGCTTGGTTGGAAAAAGTTCCGTTCATCGGCCCAACGATGCGCAAATTTCGGCACGCCCAGTTGTACCGGACCACCGGCATGCTGGTACGCGGCGGCATTGCTGTACCAAAAGCTCTTCAGCTAGGCGCCACCTTGCTTGGTGATGCCGACCGGACACGCCTGGGTCAGGCGATCAGCCTGATCCACGAAGGACGTAGTCTCAGCCACGCCCTGGAAGGCGCACAACTCGCCGACCCGGTTGCAACCAGTATGCTGACTGTCGCCGAACGAACCGGCGATTTGGCCGACATGCTGGAGCGCATTGCGGCGTTTCACGAATCCCGTTTGCAGCGCTCCGTAGAAATCACCAGCAGGCTGTTTGAGCCCCTACTGATGATCGTGATTGGCCTGGTGGTGGCTGCCATCGTGGTGATGATGTATTTGCCTATTTTTGACCTCGCCTCCAGTCTTCAATGACCCCTTCAAGGAAACGAACCATGAACGCCATGCTTGAAGCCCCTCAAATGCTGGATGCGGCGCTGGTACAGCAGGCCTTGCGTAGCGCAGGCTCCAGGCCTCGCATGGTCTGGATTGCGGATCAGATGAAGCTCACTGAAGATGCGCTGTTGCCGTTGGCTGCGACGCACTTCGAACTGGAAGCCTTTGACATGGCCATGTTGCGAACATTGACCCCCGATTTCAACGTGGTGTCTTTCGCCGACTGTCAGCGTCGTGGTTGCGTGGTGGGATATGTCGTTGCGCAGTCTGAACTGACGGTGGTGGTGACGGATCCCATGGATGCCCGGATGCGTAGCTGGTTGGAGTCGCGACTGCGGCATCAGCGTGTACACATGGGCTTGGCCACCGGCGCTGATCTGCACGCGTTCCTGGTGACTGCGGAGAAATCAGTTCGCGCCATGGATGCGGTGAAGATGCATGGTGACAACGCAGCGGTGGCAGCGCAAGATGTCTCTGCGATCTCCATCTCACGTATTGATGCCACAGCCAGCCCGGTGGTGCGGCTGGTGGATTCAACTTTATATGACGCGCTACGCAGCGGTGCCAGCGACATTCACTTGGAGACACATCCGGCAGGCATGGTCATTAAATACCGGCTAGACGGCGTTCTGGAGGTGATCAAACAAATCGACAACATTGAGCTTGCCCATCAAGCCATTTCGCGCATCAAGGTGGTCTCCGAGCTGGACATTGCGGAGCGACGCATACCCCAAGACGGGCGTTTTCAAGTGGTGGTTGACGAACGTGAGATCGATTTCCGTGTTTCCATCATGCCCAATCTTTTTGGTGAAGACGCTGTCTTGAGGGTGCTGGACCGCAAGCACCTCACCGGACAATTTCAAGCGCTCACGCTTGACACGCTTGGTTTTGACGACGATATCCTGACTTTCATTCGTGATGCGTCACAGATGCCATACGGTTTGTTGCTCGTGACAGGTCCAACAGGCAGTGGCAAGACCACAACGCTGTATGCAGCTCTGTCGGAAATCAACACCGGGTTAGACAAAATCATCACCATTGAGGACCCGATTGAGTACCAGTTGCCTGGGGTGCTACAGATCCCGGTGAATGAGAAAAAAGGGCTGACTTTTGTGCGGGGCCTGCGATCCATTCTGCGTCATGACCCCGACAAAATCATGGTGGGCGAGATTCGGGATGCTGAAACGGCGCACATCGCTGTACAAGCCGCGCTAACTGGCCACCAGGTATTCACCACCGTTCACGCCAACAACGTGTTTGACGTGATAGGCCGTTTCGCCAATATGGGCGTCGACAGCTATAGCCTGGTCGCGGCACTCAACGGGATTGTGGCGCAGCGACTGCTTCGCGTGAACTGTCAGTCATGCGCCGTCGTCACCGATGCACCCAGCGATTTGCTGCGTCGCAGTGGCCTGATGTTTTCAGCGCTGGAGGGCGCAACTTTCAAACAAGGCCTGGGTTGTGCGCATTGCCGAGGCACCGGCTACAGGGGACGCCGTGCGATTGCCGAAACCCTGCCCATGACCGACTCGCTTCGGGCCCTGTTGGTTCAGCGTGCACCGATTGCGGACATCCGTCAAGCCGCCCGCAACAGCGGGTTTGTCAGCCTGCGCGACGCTGCCGTGGCACTGGCACTGAAAGGCGAAACCACTCTGGAGGAAATCAATCGTGTCACTCCTGTCGAATAGGTCCTTGCAGTTGCACGTCGGCACCTTGTCGGTACGTGGCACCTTGTGCGCGAAACGCTCGCCTCATAAGGTGTTCGCGCGATCGCATCACGAATTCAGGGACACTGAGCCTGTGACGCCTGGGGCCGTGCCAATGAGCGCGATCAACAAACCTTGCATGGCCGCGATGGACGCCGTGTTGTCGGAGTTAGGCACCAAAGCAGCCCGTCAAAAGCCGGTCTTGCGGGTGGTGATGGGCGACGCTTGTGTCCACTTTGATGTGGTTCAGGGTAACTATAGCGGTGCCAGTGACCGACATCTGCAGTCTATTGCCAATGCCTGCATTGCCGAAATATTGGGCGACGCCAAATCGAGTCAGATCGTGCGTTGGCAATTGCAGCCGGACTTGCGCCACCTGCTGATTTCCTGCATCGATTCGCGAGACACTGCGGCGGTAACCCAGGCCGCCAAGCGTCACGGGCTACAGTTGCATTCACTTCAACCGGACTTTTGCGTCCAGTGGAATCAGTATGCCAGCGTGTTGCCGGCACGTCCGTGTGTTTTTGCAACGGTCAACGAGGGATATGCCACGGTCGCCTACGCCCAGGAGGGAACGATTGCCGCGCTGAGTTCTGGCCCGTGCTTTTGTGGCGACAACTCACTGGAAGACGGCCGACAAAAGACCCTATTGACTGATGAGCGCACTGACCGCTTGCTGGCGAGTTTGGGGCAAAACCCAAGTGCAGTATCGAACTTCTTTCTTGTCACAACCGCGCCCGAGTTCATTCCTGGCGTTTCGCGTTGGAAAGCGTTTGGCCAGTGCGAGGTGCCGCGATGAAGAACGTTCACCTTGACCTGGATTTCGCACCGAAGCGACGGAAAGTGTCGTTGCCAGCCCTGGGGGTGCTGGCAACGGCGATCCTGCTTTTCATCCTGACCGTCTTGCAGGCGGCGTTCAAAGTGGCTGAAAACGCGCGTCAGTCAGGCTTGATCGCGAATGCAAATTCAGCAATAAGTCGATCCACGGCACCAGTCAAACCCGCACGCCTCAGCGCCTCAGAGACCGCCCGCATCAAGTTCGTGCGCCAGACCTCAAGCACGTTGGCAACACCCTGGGCAGATTTGTTGTTGGTGCTTGAATCGGCCCCCTCCAATGTCGCTTTACTGCAGCTTGATCCGTCGGCAAGTAAACGCAGTCTGTCATTGACCGCCGAAGCCGCCGGCCCTGCGGAAATGCTGAACTACCTGCAAACGCTCCAGTCAGACAAGCGGCTTTCCAACGTGGTTTTGGTGTCGCATCAGGTGCAGCTTCAGGCGCCGGGTACGCCATGGCGTTTCAAGGTGCGCGCCAATTGGGGAGAAACACCATGACCGGCGCACTAACGCGTATTTGGCGCCGCACCCTGCGTCGCGTTGGGTCAGTGGGCATCGCTGCCGCCATGATTCTGCTCATTTCAGCGACCTTGGCAGCATGGTCGGTCCGGCTCGATCGTGAAGGCAAATCCCTGCGCAACACGCTTCAGATACAGGCAAAGTCACCCACGAGACCTGTGCCTATTGTCAAGGCGCCGACGTTACCCGTTGAACAACAGATTGGCGAGTTCGTAGCCACATTTCCACCGGTATCACAAACGGCAGATGATCTGACTGAAGTATTTGAGAGCGCCAAACGGCGTCACATCCAGCTTAACCGGGGAGACTACCAGCTCAAAGACGAAGCGCATTCCGCGTTGCTCACCCTGACAGCCACTTTCCCGTTGACCGCCAGCTACGCGCAGACCAAGGAATTTGCCGCTGACGTGCTGAGAGCACTTCCGCATGCTTCGATGGATGAACTCAGCATGTCACGCGGCACAGCAACGGACAGTGCGTTAGAAACATCCATTCGTTTCAGTTTTGTGTATCGGAGGCCATGAGATGAGTGGCACCAAAAAATTGATGCAATGGTTATTTCTTGCTGCCGCCGGGTCGGCTAGCTTTTATGGTGCCATGCGGTGGCGTAGCGGCGCTGAAGCTTCTCATCGTGATCTGGTGGGGCCACACATCCGCACCACAACCCGTACCCCAACGGCGACAAACTCAATAGCACCATCGTCCGACAAGACAGCATCGTCGTCGGGACGCGACGGCACCATCGTACGGCCTGAGCGCACGCATGTTGTGCCACAGTCAGGTGGTGACGCATTTGTCAGGCTGAGTTGGCTGCCACCGCCACCCGTGGTACATGTCACGCCACCCAAGCCGGTCGCGCCGCCGGTACCCGTCGCTCCGCCGATACCGTTTACTTTTGTCGGTTTGATAGAACGCGGTACGTCTCAACCCCAGGCCTTCTTGTCCAAAGGCGACACGTTGCTGGTGGTCGCCGCAGGAGATGTGATCGACAACAACACCTATCGGGTCGATTCCCTCAGCGCACAGCAGATTGTTGTCACGTATTTGCCCATGAACACGCCACAAACGCTCTCTATTTTGGGGACATCAAAATGAAAACAACGAGGTTCATTCAAGCGCTCAAACAGGCCGGTCTCGTGACATCTGTGGGTGTTTTGCTAAGCGGTTGCGCTGGCATGCGCTACCACGACGAAGGAATGAAGCTGTTGTCTGAAGGCAAGCAAGAGGAAGGCTTGAGCAGTCTCAAGAAGGCGACACAAATCGAGCCCACCAACGGCGAGTTCCGCATGGACATGATGAAGGCCAAAATTGCCTATGCTGCTGACCTGTCGACGTTGGCGGAGACTGCATTGCAAGGTGGCAAGGTCGCTGAAGCGCGAGAACTCTTCAACCAAGCTCTGAAGTTCGATCCAGACAACCCAAAGGCCATTCGCGGCTCGTCCAGCATTGAACTTGATGTACGCAGCGCACGCTTGGTCAGCGATTCCGAGCGCTTGCTTGCGGAGGGTCGTCTAGATGCAGCTCGTAAAAAAGTCGAGACGGCGCTGGCAGAAAACCCGTCCCACAAAGGGGCACGGCGTCAGCTCGCGATCATCATCGAAAAAGAAGAAAAGATGCGCGACGATCGCGCTGCGAAGGCGGCCGCCAATTCGATCATGAAAAAGCCAGTCACCCTGCAGTTTCGTGATGCCAACCTACGCATGGTGTTTGAAGCGCTCTCACGCACCACCGGCCTGAACGTTATCTTGGACAGAGACGTTCGCGCCGACCTAAAAACCACCATTTTTGTCAAGGACGCAGCGGTTGAAGACACGGTGGATATGATCCTGATGCAAAACCAGCTCGAAAAACGCGCCATCAACGCCAATACGCTGTTTATCTATCCTGCTACACCAGCCAAACAAAAAGAGTACCAGGACCTGGAAGTTCGCAGCTTTCAGATCGCCAATGCAGATGTGAAATACCTGCAGACCGTTCTGAAGAACGTGCTCAAAATCAAGGATGTGTCCGTTGACGAACGCAGTGGCACATTGGTCATGCGCGATACCCCCGACGCCATTGCCGTGGCGGCCAAGGTCATTGCTGCGCACGATGTTCCCGACCCGGAGGTCATGCTGGAAGTGGAAGTGCTCGAAGTTTCACATGACCGGCTAACCAATTTGGGCATCCAGTTTCCGGACTCGATCTCCTTGTCAACACCGACACCCACGGATGGCTTGACGTTGGGTGGCCTTCGGGCACTGACCAGTAATGACTTGTTGGTATCGTCCTTGTCCTTGGGCATTAACCTCAAGCTGCAGGACACGGATGGCAACATTCTGGCAAGCCCGCGCATTCGTGCTCGCAACAAGGAAAAGGCAAAAATTCTGATCGGAGATCGCGTGCCTATCATTACCAATTCAGTCACTCCAACATCATCCGGATCTTCGGTGGTCACCGGTTCGGTGCAGTATCAGGATGTGGGGCTGAAGCTCGAATTTGAGCCACAGGTCTATAACGATCATGAAGTCGGCATCCGCATTGCTCTGGAGGTCAGCTCCATCGTCAAGGAAATTTCCGGCCCCAGCGGGTCGCTGGCCTACCAGATTGGCACCCGTAACGCCAATACTGCGGTACGTCTGCAGGATGGCGAGACGCAGATTCTTGGTGGGCTGATCTCAACGGCAGATCGCAACACCGGCAACAAGGTGCCTGGGCTTGGTCAGCTGCCCGTGTTGGGTAAGTTGTTCAGCAACAACAGTGGTACCGACAACAAGACGGAGATCATTCTCTCCATCACCCCTCACATTCTGCGAGCTCCGGCCGTACTCGATGCCTCGTCGCGCAATTTCTTTTCCGGTACCGAAGGCAACCTGCGTGAACGAGCACTGCAACTGGACCCGATTGGGGCGGTCAGCATGCAGTCAACCAATCTCGGATCAGTGGCGACCACCAACCGTGCTCCAACGGGATCTCCGCCTCCCGCGATGCGTTCATTCAGCAGGTCCTTGTCACCACCAGCGCTACCGGTCCCATCGGCTGACGCGAACCCGACCGCGACACCGGAGCCCACCATCAGAAAACTACTGCCACTAATGAATGGCGCCCCCAGAATCAATCCGGACCCCGTCCCGGCTGCGACCGATTCGGCCACAGAGACGTCGCCAGCCGATGCAACAGAAGGTGATAGCAAGGTGCCGCAATGAGCACACCGCGCAAGTCATTGACATCAGCCGGGTTCACACTCATCGAGTTGGTGATCACGGTCGCGCTAGTCGGGCTGATGGCCATGATGGTCCTGCCCTTGTATGAGGTAACAACCACGCGTATGAAAGAGTCCGAGCTGCGTCACGCCTTGCGCACGATCCGAGAGGGTCTGGATGCCTACAAAGCCGCCGTGGATGATGGTCGCCTGGCCAGTGATGCGGGCACGTCAGGCTATCCACCCTCACTCGAGTTGCTGACCGAACCTCTGGAGCTGGTGAGCAAGCGTGACCTGTCGGGCAGCCAAAAGTCGCAGCGCATGGTCATCTTGCGTCAATTGCCTCGTGATCCGTTCAACAACGATCCAGACATTCCTGCCGCGCAGACCTGGCAAACCCGCGCCTATGCAAGTCGTACCGATGATCCCGAACCGGGTGAGGACGTGTTCGATGTTTCGTCCAAGTCCGATCGAATGGCTCTGGACGGGACAAGCTACTCAAGCTGGTGAGACCCATGACACCCGCTATTCACCCTCCCCCCCCGCGTCTTAAAGCAGACGTCTGCTCAGCCAGAATACGCCTGCAGTGTGGCTTTACCCTGATAGAAATTCTGGTGGTCATGACCCTGATTGCCCTGCTGTTGACACTGGCCGTTCCGCGATATTTCAGCGCGCTTGACAAGGGACGCTTGCGGGTACAACAGCAGAACGTCGCCACGCTTCGTGATGCCATCGACAAGTTTCACGCAGACAAGGGTCGCTACCCTGCCGATCTTGAGGAGATTGTCACCAATAAATACCTGCGTCAGATCCCGATTGACCCGGTGTCTGAAACGGCCAATTGGGTGCTTGTAGCGCCAACGGACGACTCTGAAGGCAACGTCTATGACGTACAGCCACCACCGTTGCCCACCGATTCGGCGGCTGAGGGCAAGTGAATGCAACGCAGAACCTACCCATCCCCAGCACAGCGGGTATCGCAACAGCACGGCTTCCTGCTGATGGGCATCCTAGTCATCATGGTGCTGGCCGGTATCGCGCTGATGGCAGCTGTGGAATTCTGGACGGTACAGCGCCAACGCGAGCGCGAGCAGCAGCTCCTTTTCGTGGGTGACGCCTACCGGCAAGCCATTCGACATTACTACTTTGGGGCACCTCCAGGGTCACCGCGCAAGCTGCCCACCAGTCTTAACGCACTGCTGGATGATGACCGCTACCCGATGCCGGTACACCACCTACGCCGGTTGTATCCCGATCCGATAACCGGAAAGACGGAGTGGGGTGAGCTTCGCGTTGGAGATGTCATCGCCGGGGTGTTCAGCCTGTCAGAAGTTCACCCTATCAAACAAGCCGGATTTTCATTGGCAGATGCGAGCTTTGACGGCAAGACAAGCTATAGGGATTGGGAGTTCGTTTTTACGCAGGCGCCAGGCGTGGCAGGCGCCATGGGGAAAGTCGATGCAACATCATCCACGTCTCCCGCAGCATTTTCGTCACAACCAGATTTGGGGAACACGAAATGAGCATTCGATTGCTTCTTCTTGACGACAACACCCTGTTTCGCAAAGGGCTGTCCGCCTTGCTGTCGCAACAACCCGACATATCCGTGGCTGGCGATGTCAGTACTGGCAGAGAAGCAGAGCAGATGTCTGCCCGCCTCGAACCCGACGTGTTGCTGATGGATTTGCGCCTTGAAGGCGTCAGCGGACTCGATATCGCGACACAAATCAAACGCCGACATACGCAGATTAAGGTGGTCATGCTGACGGCTTCCCGCACCGAAGAGTACGTTCGCGCAGCACTGCGGATGGGCATCGATGGCTACGTTCTGAAAGATGCCAGTCTAGAAGAGCTCCTGATCGCGATACGCAGCGTGGCCAAGGGCAAGAAATACCTCAGCCCTGACGTTTCAGGCCACGTGGTCGAAAGCTTCCTGCATCCGGAACAAACCAACGGAAAGTCCTCTCAGCTAGACGTACTCACACACCGTGAGCGAGGCATCCTGCAATTGATTGCCGAAGGGAGGACTAACCGCAGTGCGGCAGAGTTTTTGTGTGTTAGCCCCAAAACGGTTGAGAAACACCGCGCCAGTTTGATGCAAAAGCTGGGCTTGCGTAATGCGACTGAAATGACGCTGGCCGCCATTGAAATGGGACTGATTGAGCGACCTAGTTCGTTCTCCCGCTTTGCTTCCATGAACACGCCACTCGACTTACCATAGCCGAAAACCTGGCGCCTGTGCGGGGGAGCAAATTTGTTGTAAATATTTACAAAGTTGGCAACAATGTTGAAAAGCTGCAACTTTTTGCGATGGAGTCGGGCATGCATTTGATACGTGTCGTGAATGACGAAGCGCTCGTAACTCGAGTGTTCAGGGCGGTAGAGGCTCTGGTTCGTAAGAAACACCAGAGGTTGACACCTAGCCAGTTTGACGAAGACCTGTGTAGCCGGGGCGCGGAAGGCAAGGGCAATGCAGTGGTGGAATATAGCCGCAAGCCGCGGCGCTAAATATGTGCGGAATTGATGCACACAATCCGAGGGGGACCACCTGATGGCGCAGTCCCAAATGTATGCCTGAAGTTGTGATGGTCCGGTCAGTGCAGCGCCGAGTGGCGCTGGTGTCGGCCGTGGTCGTCGGTGTTGCGCTGACAGTTGGAGTGATAGGTATGGAATTTGTTGAAGGCTTCGAGCATGAACAAATGCTTGACGGACGTCTGAAACATTTGGCCAGAACCATTCTCAAGTTTGTCGATGACAAACCTGAAAAATTGGCAGCGGTGACATCGGAATCACTCTTGCGCCAAAGTGATGAAACGAAAGAACAATCGATCTATATCTATCAGGCTTGGTCGAGCACCGGTAAACTGTTGTCACAGAGCTCCGGATCACCGATATCAAAACCGCTAACCAAGCTAGACAATTTCGGCTTTGACTCGGTTTCCATCAACGGAGAAATGAACCGGGTGTTTTCGTTGGCGTCCCCAAGTGGATCGGTTGTTATACAGGTTGCAGAACCACTTAAGGAACGGGTTGACAATTTCAGAGTGACCTTTGGGTTTTACCTAGCTACGCTATTGCTTCCCTTCGGGTTCTCAATGGCTGCGACCAGGTTCTTGCTGCGAAGTTCGTTTCGCGCGCTGGATAAGTTGGCCGAGCAAATGCACCAGCATCATATTCTGGATGCTAAACCGGTGACAAACGACATTCCCAACAACGAGTTTGCCCCCGTTTTTCTAGCCGTGAACTCCTTGTTTCAAAGGACCGGGCAAGCGTTTTTGATGGAGCAGCGATTCACATCCACAGCCGCACATGAACTGCGAACACCCTGGGCAGGCATCCGCGCACAGGCGCAAATTGCCTCCCATTCTCAGAATCAGGAAGAGTTGCATGCTGCCTTGCAATCCATCGTACGCGGCGTGGATCGCGCCTCGCATCTGTTTGATCAATTGTTTGACCTGACAAGGGTCGACAGTATGTCAAAAGGCATTTCGTCGAGCTTTCAGCGCGTGCAGCTGGCCGGAATCTACACCGAGGTTCTGGAAGATCTGGGCAGCAAAGCGGCGTCTAAACGGATATCCATCACAAAGCAGCTTCCCGAAGAAGACATAAAGGGCATGGATTTCGCCATTTTTCTTTTGCTGAAGAATTTGGTGTCGAACGCGATTCTCTACACCGCAGAAGGGGGCAGAGTAGATGTTGGTATCTATCGAAATGGTCAGGATGTCACATTGACCGTGGATGATTCTGGAAAAGGAATACCTGCTGATTCGCGCGAACGTGCATTCGAGCGCTTTAATCGTCTCGGGCAGCATGGTCCGGAAGGCGTCGGACTTGGCCTTTCAATCGTAGCGCAAATTGTTGAATTGCATCACGCGGACATTCACCTCTTGGACTCCCCACTGGGTGGTCTGCGAGTTCAGGTGATTTTTAGGTGATTAACGGCTATTCGAGTCGCTACCCTGTGTCTTCGTGGCGCCTCTGGATCAGGAATTCCACGGCAATCCGAAACTCGTATTGCGCCATCCCCATTTCAGTCGTCCTGCCTCGGGAACAACGAACAGCACGATGCGAATCTCGGAGGTGTGTGGGTTACCGCGCATACTAAAGCCACCAAGCGTCTACAAGATTGAACCAATATGGAAATCGCTGATCAACAGGTTTTTTGAATTCGTATGTTTGGAGCCAATCTGAGAAATTCCATTATCTCCCTTGCATTACAGGCGCCGATGTCGACGGATGTCACAGATTTGCCTAATGGACTGGGTGGCAATAGTACAACTGCCCTTGGGCCGGATACAGCGGCTTTGCGAGTTTTACTAGTGGAGGATTGCCAAGAGCACCAGCGTGATGCTTGCAAATTATTGTGCCGATGGGGCATCAAACCAGCTGTCGTGTCCAACGGTGTAAGGGCGGTCAAGCTTTACCGGGAACAGGAGTTTGATATTGTCCTGATGGATATTGCGATGCCGATCATGGACGGCCTGGAGGCGACTATGCTCATTCGGCGCGACGAATTCAAGTGTCCAGTGCATCGTCATTGTCCGATCATCGCCTATACGTCGGGTTGGACCATGGATGACAAAATGTTGTGGCAAAAAATTGGCATCGATGATGTACTCATCAAACCAACCCAGCCGGAGCAGATGGCCGCCTGTCTAACTCGTTGGTGTGGCAGACCACGCTGAATACGTCATGACCAAGACACCAGGTGGATTGACGGGATTCACGATCTAACCTTGGGTGGTACTTTTGGACAGTAGGCATGAATGCATGGATCGTTTGCTGACCATCCTGGTTTGCACTCCATCTGAAATCTTGAGTGTCGAATTTTCTTCCACTTTTTTGGAAAGAACGATGCACAACAATCTAACCAATTGACAAATATCAATTTTTTTTATGGCATAAAAATTGCTGTATTGGTTCGTTGAGTTTGAAATGAAGCGAACCGCGCGTCCACTCATTTGACAGAATTCAAAAAGTAAACGATCTGCGAATGGCTATTGGCTGACATGGCAGCTTTCGGATGGTAGTGTCGGCTATAGAGACGCTAGGGTTGCATAACTTGACAATGGACTATCCGGGTATCTTCCTGTAGCTGATTGGTGACTTTGCAAAAGAAGTTTTAGGAAAGCTTTTGTGATTGAGAGGTTGGCATGCGATTGATACTTGTTGAAGATGACAAGATGCTGGGCGAAGCTGTGCAAACTCATCTGAACCGCTCGGGTTTCGCCGTCGATTGGGTTGGATGTGGCAATGATTTTTCTGAAGCCGTCAGAGGCCACCATTATGACTTCGTGGTATTGGACCTGGGTCTGCCAGACTGCAACGGTGAGGTATTGGTCAATCAAGTGCAACAGCAGCAACGTCGCGTTCCTGTGATTGTGGTGACGGCGCGCGGCAGCGTGTTTGATCGGATCAAACTTTTGGATCTGGGTGCCGATGACTTTCTGGTCAAGCCATACGATTTGGATGAATTGACGGCGCGCATTCGATCTGTACTGCGCCGACAACCATCAGACGACGCCGATGCCGGTGCGTCCGTGCATGGGCCACTGTGCCTGTATCCCTTGCGATTTTCAGCAACATGGGAGGGTAAGCCCATCCCTCTGACCCACCGCGAGTTCTGGGTGCTGGAGGTATTGGTTCGCAGAAAGAACCAGGTCTTGACACGCGCGCAGATCGAGGAAGCTCTGTATGGCTGGGGCGAGGAAGTGGAGAGCAATGCGATTGAGGTGTATATCCACATGCTGCGCCGAAAAATTTGCCCTGATCTGATTCATACCGTCCGTGGGGTTGGCTATCAGTTGGCTCCGGCCCGAATATATGACAGATATTGCACGGGTCCGGTCGGTGTCGAGCCAAGTGACGCATGTATCGAATGTAGTCGCCAAAGTTGATGCTGGCGATCTTGCTCACTTTCGTCACGGAGACGGTCATGAATGTAACGACTGTTTCCTACATTACTGACTTATGAGTAACTGCGTCATCCATTCTGGCAAATCTACCAATCCGACCTGCATGGCAATCAGCGTCATCTCAGTCGCGTTGCGAACGCCAAGTTTGCGCATAAGACTGGCGCGGTCTTTCTCGATCGTCTTCGGACTGATGCATAGACTTTTGGCTGCGTCCAAATTGGATTTTCCTTCCGCAATCAGTTGAAGTATGCCCCGTTCACGGACGGTGAGCTTATCGACTTCTGGCAAATCACTATTCGGTTTATTAGGAAAGACAAAACGATCAACAACATAATGAGAGATATCCGGGGTAAGGTATAACTTGCCTCTTGCAGCGCTGCGCAATGCAACCCATAACTCATCCACACTGGCGTCCTTTAAAACAAATCCATCGATGTTTAAACGCAGGGCGGCGCGCACGTAATCTTCAGCCCGCAGACTGGTCAGCAATACAACCTTAACCTGAGGGTGACGGTGTTTAATCTGCTTGATCGCTTCAAGTCCGTTGCCTCCCGGGGACTTGACGTCAATCAAGACTAGGTCAGCATCAATATGATCCAAGGCCGATGCGGCCGCCTTGCCAGAGTCCAAGTCTCCCACAACCTGAAAATCCGATAAAAACGAGATCAGCGCTGCAATGCCTTTGCGGAAAAGCATGTTGTCGTCGACCAAAAGTATCCGGGTTTTCATTTATTGCTCCTTTGAACTATTCCGTGTTCAATTCAGTAGCACACATCGTGCAGCAGCCCTATGTTTACTCCCTTATCGCTCGCTTGCGGAAAAAATCATACATCTCTAAATACCAAAATTCATTGAGCCCACAATATTCGAACAGGTTCCTCAGGTAAATAGCCGAATATTCAGAATTAACACATTGAGTGAACCCTCCAAACCTTCAGAGCGCTGCAGAACCTGACAATCTTTACGGGACAGTCCACTCACTGTCAGCCACGATACTTTGCCTGTTACCCCCATCTTTTTGAGTATCAAAACGAACCACGTAGCCGCCCTTGGACCCAAAGCGCTGCCCTGGCGCCAGACTCAACCGCGGGTAGTACCCATTGACAAGCCTGTGAGACACCATGGCTTCAACACACTCAACCAGATAGTCTGGGACAAAGCTATCCAGCATTCCTGTTAATGTCTCAGCCAGAATGCCACAGGCAACGTAGGTGTCCGCTTGAATCCGTTCATCCACGATTGGCAGATGTTTGATCCGGAGCCAACTTTGCGGAAAATTCATCCTCACCTTGCGCAGCTCAGGTAAATCCACCGGGTAGGTTAATCGGGCCACAGTTCGCCAAGCCTCAGGCAACGGTGCGTTCTCCATGCCAGACATGATGCCTGAAATAAAGACCCGCGTGGGTATCGGCGTGATCGACGCAAGCTTTTGAATATCTGCCGGGCGCAGCCACAACGCCAGTGCATCATCAGGTGCAAGGCCGCCCAGCGCCAACGTCATCTCCTTTTGATCAGACAACTCGTGCTGCAGAGGACGGTTTTCCACCTTGATGCCTGAAGCCCTTGCCAACGCAGCCAAGGCGCTGCTCGCTGACTCACCGACATCACCTTGTCGGTACACCTGAACCAGCCGCGCTATATGGGGTGAGTCCGTCAAGCTTGCCGATTGTCCAAAAAGCCCCTTAGCCATCAAGTCGGCTTCAAGCAACACACCACGAGAGAAATAGATTGGATAGAAATCATTTTCAGCCACCACCGGCAAATCAACGTTAGGTAACAGGCAGGGTAGCTTCTCAACTTCACAGAAGTGGTGTATTGGTGCCCAAGTACGTCCACCCAATCCGGAAATCACCGCAAATACGGGCTCCGCTGCTAATCGTGCACGCAATTGTTGCTCCCACTGATCGGATTCACCGCTGAGTTGCCAGACGTGTAACTGCCAGCGGCGTGACACCCGGTATTCGATTTCACGCGAAGACTGCAAGGGACGCACACCACCACGAATGAATTGATTTTTATCTGCAAAAAAATGCTCCATCACATCAAGCATCGCCTGACGCTTGATCGGATCAGAATCCGGTGTGATGATGGTGGCAAAGTGCAAAGTATCTCCAATGACCCCACGAGTCGGCATTGCGCTCAGGCCTTTGAGATAGTTTGTGAGAGACGCCATGCTGAGGTCGTCCATTGGATATCGCGGCATTAAATAGCTCAATGTGCGGCCATTGGGGCCAACTCCTTCTCTGATAGCGCGCGCCAAGGTTTCATCGGTATAGGGTTCTCTTGTGGATCGATAACCAGACACGTGCGGCAGGCTCATATCCTGTACATTGGTTGAATGGGACCGAAACAGATATTTTCCGATGATTGGTGGTACAACAACACTCCCCTCGGTGGTACCCAAGCCACTGGGGCGATGACAGTTCACGCAAGCTGCATGCAAGCCCTCCACCACGCCACCCTCGTCGCGATAGCCCCGAAGCGGTACGGTTGAAGGCAATTCACCACGGCGGTAAATGGCCTCTCCTGCGCTGGTGTCCAGCCCCCTCCCAAATGCGATGGGCGAAGACAGCAACAGAACAAGGCACGCTAACCAACATTTCGTTTGCATCGCCGTAGAGTGACTCAGTTTGTCGAGGTAAGTGATGCCGACGACGCCGTGAGCTTCGCAAATTGGTCCATCAAATCTTGAGACGACGCAAAGCCGTCCATCCGTACCCATGATTTACCAGGGGCAGAGCGCAACAGTGTCAATGAGCTGTGATTCATTTTGTCTCCGCCGTAGACGTTAAAAGCCTTCTCTGTCGCAATAATTGCGTTGACAGTACCTGTGTAATGCTGCCATTGGCTACCAGCGGAGTACCGTTGCGCATACACCCGCAAGCGTGCGGGCGTATCCTGCTCCGGGTCAATCGTAATGGACACCATATGGACTTTCTCGCGTTGATCGCCCAGACGCGACTGGAATTCCGAAAACACCTGACTCATGAGCGGACAAATTCCGGTGCAGGTGGTGTAGATGAAATTTAGGATAACCGGGCGGCCATCGTTGAGCTCTTGCGTCAACAGCACCTTTTGACCGTCGTCACGAATCAGCCAAAGTGGTGGCACGGTGTATTGAGCCGTGGTTACAGTCAGGCCTTTTTCCGGGTGAAGACCGTGGGCTTGCGCGACGAATGCGTTGGTTCCCATCGTTACAGATGCAAAAAGCATTAAAGCGATGGCCTTCTTGGGATAGAAAGCGTGAAACTTCATGATGAACCTCCGTTTGAATATTGGTCCGACACCAGCTATTTGGTTTGGCAAACCAAGAGTCGTGCGTTCCGGGTTTTGGGCACAAGAGCGCGCCAACCTCCGGTGCCGACCTCATCTACGTCAGGTCGGCTTGGAGAAGTGGGAATCTGGCAGCGCGGGATTCACCGACACCTGATGGATATCGATACGCTGAGATGTTGTAGCCCCGGCGTACCTGTCCTCCAGCACAAATGGCAACATAAGATTGCCCACCTTGCGATAGTCACTCATCGTCGTGACAACAATACGCTCCTTGCCGCCAAACGAATGTGGCACCGCAAGCCTGACATCCAGAAAGGTCTGCGCATCAATCCAGAGAGTGAGCTGGTCGCCGTTCTTCAGGGCGAGCTTGAGCTTGTAGGCCTCACGTCCATCAACAGGGTCCACGCCAGCCAATTCAACGTGCGTGCCCTTGGCGGCGTAGTCGATCAACGGGCCGTCAAGCTCCTGTTGGCTTTGCGCCAAGCGCTGCTCATAGGCGCTGTATGGTTCGACCTCGTGCCGACCCAGGTATGGCCGCAGCTTCCAGCCAACCGAGCCGTTATAGACCTGGATTGCTTTTGCTCCCCGCGCTTCGATCTCCACGCGCATCTGCCGCGGGCGACGGAACTCGATTAAGTATGGCAGCCGTATAACCGTGTCCGCATGGGCCTCAGCGGCAGTCAATTCAGGATGCAGGCGCTTGCGCGGCCGGTCCGGGCTGCCGCGCGTTTCCTCAACCAGTTTGCGGGTGTCTGGCGTGGTGTGACCGACATCCATCAAACCGGACATGGACAGCGTCTGCACCGAGTGCCAGGCAGCGGAGCCGCCACGCGCTGAGATGTTGCGGGCCAGGATGGTGTCCAGCGACAATGTGGCCGCCTTGCTTTGGGCATGGCTGAACGCGGGAAAGGACCCCGCCAACAGCGTCACGCCCAGGGAGCCAAGCGCCGTTCGACGGGTAGGTGAAAAGATCGATTGAGTCATGGTTGCAAGCTCCTAGTCGACGATGATTTCATCGGCGCGAAAATCGCCAATGACGATGCTGACACGGTCTCCGGGCGCCACCAGCTTGCCTGGATTGCCAAAGATCACAAAATAGGTGCGGTCCGCCAAGGGCGTGGCTGTCTGGCGTAGCTCCCCGATATTTTCCATCGCAGGCACCGCCAGGCGGGCACCGGTTTTTGCATCAATCAGGTACGGTCGCAGCCTGTTGTCAAACAGAGGCAGCGCCCGCAGCACATTCACAACGCGGTAGCTCAGCTTGAGCATATAGCCGGACGAAACCCGGTGCACACCGGCGATGTCAACCCCCCAATTGCGCTTGTAGCGGTCGCTGTAGCGCGCATGCCAGGTTTGCTGTGCGGTCGTGCTGTCGGCCATGGCCTGGGTGTCGCCTGCATAGGCAGAAAACACCGAACACACGAACCCAAACAGCAATAGAGCAGAACCCAGCACGGCGAGTCGATGTCGGCAGAGCCGCCGTGGTCGGCCAGTGTCAAGTCCACTGGCCGAGGGGCAAAGCGAAAGCATGTGATCAAACATCATGACGACACTACTTCGCCGTACCCGACAGGGTCGATGTCTGCGTTCCGGCGCTGTCGGTCACGCTGATGGTTGCGGCACGGACACTGCTAGCAGGATCGGCGGTCCTTGCCTTGAACTGTATGGTGACCACACAGGTCGCGTTTGGTGCGAGCGTGGTGTTCGGTCCGCAGGTTGACAGCAAGTTAACCACGGTGTAGTCAGCTGGGCTGGTACCACCGAGAACCCCGTTCGTGATTCCGATCAGCGGCACATTGCCTGTGTTAGTCAATGTGAAGGCCTGCACAGGACCCAATGCGCATGCAGCCCTCTGAAGAAAGTTTGTACCAGGGCAGGTGCGTGTCATGGTGGGACTCCATGTTGTCGGTGTCAAGGACGCACTGTTGACTGCTGCAACGCCTGTTCCGCTGAGACTGACCGGCGCACCCGTGACGGCAACATTGGCGCTGATCGCCAGCGTTGCCGTAGCCGTACCCGCAGCGCTAGGTGCAAAGGTGACGGTGATCGTGCAACTTGTATTTGCGGCAAGTGTTGCGGTGCAAGTACCACCCGACCGCGCAAACTGAGGCACTGACGGCGTCACGGTGATGCCGGTAAGGGCAGCGGTGCCTGTGTTGCTCAGGGTGAGGGTCTGGGCCAGACTGCTTGTGCCCACCGCGACAGATCCGAAGGACAGCGAGCCTGGGCTGACGCTACCGACCGCAAGGTTGGCCGCCGACACGAATTCATCAGCGCCGATGTCGAACTTGCCACCTTGCGGACGTGCATCACCATCGATGTCGTGGTTCGTCACAGTTGTCGTGGTACCCGTGTTGTAAGCGCTCCCAGAGGCGGCTGCCAAGTGGTAGTCGCCGTTGACTTTGGTTCCAGTGGCCTGGTCCATCACCGACAGCGGGCCAAAGTGCAGGTCCACGAAGTTACCCGACTCGTCCAGAGTAGCCGCCACCGCCAGATTGAAAGGTGGCTGGAATGGTGTGCCAGGCTCAAACTGCAAACCAGGAGTCGTGCGCGACGCGTTGCAATAGACCTTCACCAGACCGGGGTTGCCAGCCGTTGTCGACAGCACCGTGTTGCCGACTGCAAACCTTGCAGTCGCCGCGGCCGATGTGTCACCCACAACGCCCAGGTCCCAATACTTCTCTTGCGCAGGAACACAACCGTCGACACCGGGCGTGCCAAGAGCGGCCGGTTTGGTCGCTGCTGCTGCATCAGTCCAATTGTTGGAGGGGCTCAGCTGCGAGGTGCCGTCAACAATCGTGAAGAAGAACGAGCGGTTGTGCCAGACGATGTTGTTCACCAGATGTGGGTTCGAGACGGCATTGGCAGTACGTTGGCTCGATGGAAGTGCTGCCAACAACGGCGCGGAAGTCATCTCCGAGCTGATGCCCGCAGGGCTTGGCACAGCCGTGGTTGGGCCGGTGTTGACAGTGCCAACCTGTGTACTGAAGAGACTGCCGGCAATGCCGGTGCTGTCATTGGACACAATCGTGTTGTTCACAATGTTACTGAACAGTGTGTCAGACATCGAGATGCCTGCACCCGCATAGGCCGCGAGGTTGTTGGTAATCATGTTGTTGGTAAGGGTGATCTTCCAACTTCTCGTGGGTGCCCCGACTCCTTCAGAACCATTGACGCTCGCGAGTCGCACACCGCCACCGCTGCCAGCACGGGCAAAGTTGCCCTGGATCACGTTGGCGTCCACCAGCACATTGCCAGTACCTAATGAAAGCGTTGTGCCAGTGGCACCTTCGCCTTCAATCACCAGACCACCGCCGGACTGCACGCCGGTTTGCTGGTAACTCTCGTTGAAGAGAATCTTGTTGTTGCTGATGGTGCCGTTCATGCTCAGCCCTATGTGGCCAATGCCGCCACCGTCGCTGCTGGAGTAGTTACCGCAGACCCAGTTGCCTGTGACTTTGTAGCCGTCACTACCGGCGCAGATGGACAAGCCACCACCGGCACCACCGGCAGCCGCAGCAATCGCTCCTGCTGCGGGAGCGGCCTCCACGGTGCCATTGTTGGTGATGGCATTGTGGTGGATGTTGACATTCTCGTCGTACTTGAACCCCGAGAATGCATTGGTCAGTGCCTGGCCTTCCAAGTAGGGCTGGCCAACGCGAATACCTGCGGCCAGTGTGCCCGCGTTGCCAAAGACGCGGTTGTTGGAAATCTCCAGGTTATGCGCCCAGCCATTGACGTAGATACCGCCGCCGGCGTCACTGCCTGTGAAACTCAATCCGTCTATGCGTGCGTTGCTGCAACGGAAGTTGTGAATATTGCGACAGTCGGCGGCGCCGGCGTTCAGCGGCGTCGTGCCATCGTTGCGATAGCCCTTGGCCAGTACGGTGATGCCTGCGCCCTCTTCGGTGGCAAGCACTGATGGTTCAAGCAGGAGAATGCCACCGGTAATCTCCTGGCCAGGCAGTGGGTCAACTGGTGGCACGCCGGGCAAGGTGTTGCCCTGGTTGTCAAGACCGAATAGATTGTTGACCCGTGTGCGCCAGGCATCGAGCTTCTGGTTCGGGTACTTGGCTGCATTGACCACGGTGGCGGCCGCGCCTACGCCTTGCAGGCGAATGGGACGATCCATCACCAGGAGTTCACTGTAGTTGCCCGCATCAACAATGATCAGGTCGCCCGGTGCAGCGTTGTCAATCGCATCCTGAATGGGATGCTTGAGCGTGTCGGGACCACTAGTGGAAAGGTCCGGCGGGCCAACATAGAAGGGTGCGCGATAGCCCCTGGACCTCGAATCGGCAATGGTCACCGTCACGGCGTCGATCGACTTCACACCGCTAGAGGTGGTGATGACCAACTCGCCCGTGCTCACGCCAGTCGATGGCACCGTGAGCGTGATCTTCTGGTCGCTCCAGTTGGCTGGTAGCACGGGGACGATGGTGCCGTTGATGCTCACCGTTCCGGGCGCAGCGCCAAAGCCGTAGTGACGCGAGATCTTCGGCTGGTTGACCGTTGGATGGGTAGCGTCTGCAAGCGCAGTTGGACCTTCGTAGGCGGGGTTGTTGACCATCACATCACCCAGCGCAGTGATCGTCAGTTGGCGCGTGGAACTGGGCGCAACGTCGACAAAGGGGCCCACATTGTTCTTGGCAGTCGTGGTTCCAGGGGCTGCCACCAGCGTGCCGGTGCCGTCAACACGGAAGATGGAAGGCGTGCTGTCCGGATAGGCGCAGTCCACCGGCTCATAGCTGGAGCCTGAGGCATAGGCCGACACTGGCAACACGGGCGTGTCCAGGTAGGTCGTGATGCCTGGCATGGACGGCCACACATAGCAGAAGTTGCTGAACATCGGGTTGTAGCTCGGGTCCACGACCATGCGTACCTTGCCCGTGCTCGGGTCGAGCGTGCCCAATGGATCCGGTATGGGACCGGGGTCGTTCATGCAAAAGGTCAGCATGTTGGGCGCGTAGCCGCTCGGATTGGGAACGTTGGCTTCCCAGGTCGATGGCACCAGGTGGTTGAAGGTACCCCATTTGTCGTTGTAGACACGGGCGATTTCAAGTCCGTTGTAATCGCGTACCGAAACGGGCGCGTTTGGCAGTGAGGCTTTCTCCAGAAAAGCAGGGTTGTAAGGGTCGAACTCGGCCGCAGCGTCGTTGAGCATGATCCCGCTGATATGGCCTGCGATCGGGGTTTGCGTGAATACCTGGAAATCTGCGCTAGCCTGCGACTGATCAGTCAAGTTCACTTCCTTGTGGTCGCACAGCGGCCGATCTTGTCCGGCGTAGGGCGCAACCTGCTGGTTATCAGGGAACAAAGTCAGGTAGTCGGGCACCCGGTGCATCTCACCAACACAGGGCGGGAACGATGTGTTGAGGTTGGAGCCGACCACCTTGGCGTCGTTCAGCGTGGCCTGATCTGGCACGATAAAGATATTGCCCAAGCCCATGAACTGAGTCGCCGCATACGGGGCAATCCATGCATCACCAATCAGGATGTTCTTGTCTTCTTCCTTGACGATTTCATAACCGTCTGGCATCACCAGTTCAACCACATACTTGCCGCTGGGCAGCACGTCGGGGTAGGTCACACTGGCTGGCTTGTTGGTCAGTACGGTGTTTGCCGGGTTGGGCTTGCAGATTGAGCAATTGGCACTCGGGAAACGGTAGCGACCGTCATATACGGCAGGTTGTATTTGGTTGAAGTTGTGCTGACCGTCGTAACACTTGAACTGGTTCGCCGCGCCCAGCGTCACCTGGACCATGGGGTCGGTGGCTGGATCACCTGGGCAATGTATGGCTGCCGCAGCGTCATCCCAACTCCAGGTGGTGGTGTGGTCCACCAGTATGCGGCTGACGCTACCGTCAGCGTTCTGAACTTCCTGGTACAGATTGACCGCCACGCGAGGCACTGCTGGCTCCCAGGAGAACTGCACTTCCAGGCTAGGGTCATCAAAACCACGGGTAGAGGCGTAATACACCAGGCCCGTGATGCCGCCGGTTTCGCCTGGCACATAGGGGCGTTTGCCCCAGTCAATCGAAGCGGTCTGGTTGATGAATCCCTGGGTGCCCTCGGTCAGGGTCGTACCAGGGTCAATGCGGCTGGTCAATCCCGCCGAGTACACGGCACCTGGCACCTGAAGTGCTGAGGGCAACGAGACGGTCTCCTTGGAATTGAGCACGCCACGGAAGTCTTTGGTGACTGACATATTGTTCAGGTCTGTGACGCTGATCGTCGCAATGTCGGGTTTCCCGCCAGCGTCATAGACGGTGTGTACACCGGTGCCGGTGTAGCGGGTCGTGTCAGACTCAACCACATACCAGTTAAACAGCGGGAACAACTCATTTGCCGTCACCGAGCCGGACGAGTCAGTGGTCAGAAAACTGGCAATGCTGCCGTCGCGAAAGCGCACATTCATGGGAATCTGCGACACACCGGGCTCGCCATCATCGCGCACACCGTTCTGGTTAGTGTCAATAAACGCGCTCTGTTCGATGCGGGTGAACCAACTGAAGACAGGTATGTCGCCAGCATTGACAACGGCAGAGGGCGTGTCGGGCACGGTAAGTGCCTTGTAGGCAATGATCTGGTCAAGCCACTGGTCCCAGATGACCAGGCTGTGGCTGCCAGCAGGCACATTCTTCAGTGAGAAGTTTCCAAACTCGTCGCAGGTGGCAAGCGCGACCGTGGCACCAGTGCCACCTGAGGAATTCACCCCCACATAACAAGTCGTTGCGTTCAGGCTCGCACGGCAGCTCGGGTCAGTCGGATTGACAGGCGAGCCGTCAGCATTCGTTCCCGTCGCACAGCTGTTGTTCAGGTTCGCCATCAACGGGGTCGGGCGATCCATGTGCAGGCTGGGCACGCGACCATTGACGGTGGCCGTTCCCTTTTGCGCCGCATTGACGGCGTTGATGTGATCCGGGTTGATAAAGCCGATGAACGAGTGGAATCCGGGTGGGCCGAACTCCTGCCAGTACGGCTTCTCACCCGGTTTAACAAAGGTGTCATTGGCAGGGGTTCCCTCCAGCGTGGACACCTGGATCCAGGTCTCTCCCTTGACAGCGCGGTCGGCACCCGGCGTGGCCCATACGTCATAGCGGCCAGGGATGATGTTCTTGACCAAGGCCATGCCGGCCAGGGTAGACACATTGCCAGCGCTGTCCAATGCGGGGCAGGTGATGATGGTGCCAGACGGCGTGTTCATGGGACACATGTTCACACCCGTCACGCTGTCTTTCTGGTTGGCCAGGGAATTGGTAAACGGCATGCCCGAGAGGTCGTAGGTCATCAGGCCTGCCGGATCGCCGGAACTGCCACGTGTGTCGTACAGATTGATGGTGAAGCCACCCAAGCCCGGCTCGTTGTCGTCCACCCCCCCATTGGTTGGGTTGTTGTCTTCAAAGACAAACACGCTCAGCTGGGATGGCGGCAATGCATTGCGCGGTACCAGCACGGTCGCTGCATTCTGACCTGCAGCAACAGACACGCCCCCCATGGTGTGGCCGTAAGTCGCGCCTGCTGCAATGGTGCCATCAGCGTTGTACGAAGCACTGCCCTGATCAGCGTCACCCGGCAAAACGGAAATGTAGTAGCGTTTGAGTGGATCAAGTGCAACATCGCTTGGCATGGTGCGCACGCGTGGCGAGAACTTCGCACCCGTGTTGAGGTCACCACAACTGTTGGGGCCTGTGCAGCCTGAGGCAATGACTGGCATATAACTCTTGTGAAAATTCGTTGCCAGCGTGTTCTGTGCTGCCGGATTTTTTGGATCGTGAAAGAACGTGGTGTCTTCTTCAATCACCCAGCTGTAGTCGCTAAGCGGCGACTTGTCCTGTGAGTCCTGCACCGTGATAGCCAAGCCGGAGCCGACTGTAAAATTGACGGTCACACTGACCGGGGATGCGCTTGATGCACCCTGACTGTTTACCACGTGGTATGTGAACGTGCAAACACCACCGGAGGTCGTCGGCGTGGCGGTGAAACTGCCGTCAGACAAGAGACTGACAGCCTTGCAAGATGGGTCGACAACATCTATCACGGCCTTCAAAGGCAGTTTGGAAGGATCGCTGTCATTTGCAAGCACCCCCGGCGAACTGGATTTGTAAAAGCTCGACAGCTTGCTGGTGAAGGAGTCGGCCAGCGCAACCGGAACCCCACCGGTGGCACCCACAGTAATGGTTACCAGGGCGGAGACAGCAGCGTTGCCATTGCCCTGGTACGTGAACGTATCAGTTCCCACATAGCCGCTATTGGGTGTGTAGATGAAAGACCCGTCACTGGCGATCACGACGCTTCCATGGCTCGGCGTTGTCGCTCCGATTGCTGCGGTGACAACATTGATGTCATTCTTCAACACATTGCCGTTGAAGCTGGTATTTGCCGGCGTTGCGAACATGTCGGGTACGGCACGCGCGCCAAGGCCTGCCGGGAGCGTAGCACCAGTCGTGCCCGCAGTCGTTCCGGCCGCTTGCACGGCAACAAAGCCCAGCATGCCGCTGTTGATCTGGGCGGTGTGCGTCGTCAGGTTGCTGCCTGTCAGGCTCAGGGCGCGGTCGAATACCGGATACGAACTGGGCGTGTAGCTGGTCGCCCCTGACGCCAGCACCGGGGTGAACACCACGTCCATGGTCTTTCCTGCCGGCATCAGCACCTGGGACTGGGCCTTGGCGCGTCCGGGCAACAGATAGCCGTCTTCGGCAACGACGCGCAAAGGCGTCTGCAGGCCGACAATTGACGGCACGTGGGTGCGCAGGCCAGCGTTGAGCAGGCGCAACAGTATTTGTCCGCCCCCCGAGGTCAACACCGTGTTGTCAGAGACGGGAAAGCCAGAGTTGGCGGGCTGGGTCGGATCAAAAGCGTGCCCGTTGATCAGGAAATAGGTAGGCGCGTAGTTGACCGCTGGCGGGTAGCAGGCTGATGTGGCGCAGCTCGCATCACTAAAAAGCGTCGTCACACTGGCGTGTGCGAGTGCTGCAGCATTCACAGCAGCGTTCTGACGCGGATCGATTTCACTGAACAAAAGCGTAATGTCTGCGTCATAAGGCACGCGCGGCTTGGTCACGCCTGAGAGCGGATAGGCCTCGCCTGCAGAGGCGGCGGGTGCCTGGGTCACCACCACCACGCCATAGAGCCCCATGGGCGCTTGCAGCGAAGGCACCGAGCCGGTTTCGTACAGGTAGGTTCCGGGACGCAACTTAGACCAGGTATAGGTTATCGAGGTAGCGCCAACATCACCTGCAGCCGCTTCCGGGGAAAAGGCCCGCGCGCGCGCGCCCTGTTTCGGTGGCGTGAAACTGGCTGAGTTATCCACTGTCGGCCAAGTAATTGCGGGTGTACCGTTGTGCACCGGGCTATCCACACGGGGAACATCCGTTCCCGTACCACCAGATCCAAGCCCGCCTCCGAGCTGGCCAATAATCACCAGCGAAGTCGCCGTCGGCAACGTGTTGGTGAAGTTGATGGTCAGACTGCCGAAGCCACTTGAATCTGTGGGTACGACAATGATTGGCCCGGGCTGCCACGCGGACGTGCATGTGCCGGTGCTGCAATAGCCCCACATCGGCACCTGGCTGCCGTCAGGCAAAGTGGCTGCCATGGGCGCAGCAGTGATGTTCGCGACGGTTTGTGCCGAAGCTGCACCGCTGGCGAGCAGCCCGGAGAGCGCAATAACTGCCGCTGGCAGCAACGCTCTGAAGAGGTGTTTGTACATGGTTTTTCCTCCTACGGTTTCTGCGGGTGACATCACTGTGTCTCGTCGATGTGCGAGGTCGGGGGGTCGATGATGAGCATCATCATCATTCCGCCCGGGAAGACGTTGTTGGTCGTGATCTCCCGCTCGTTATGCGAGTGCCACATATAGGCATAGCCTGCATTGGGGTTCTGTACCACCGCTGCGGGGGGCAAGGGCGTGGGGTTGGAGGACTGCAGGCCCAAATACGGTGTACCGCCGTACCAAAGCCCATTGGCCACCGCTTGCGGATCGGGTGGCGCTACGGGAATGTCCTTGCCATGATCGGGGCACCACTCGTGCGTGGTTGCATCAAACGGGCTGGTGTATCCAAAACCCTTGCCTGCCAGCTGCGCCGTGACCGTAGCATCTGGCACTGTGATATTGGCGATTGCCGCGGCAAGTGTGACACCATTGCATGTGTGCGCTTGGGTACGCCCATAGACATCCCAATTCAGACCCTGACCGGTCCATGTGAAGATCTGATCCTGCGTCTGGCCTGGAACCGTCGCCGTGGTGAACAGCAAGGGCCCGGCCAATGTCACACCATCGCTGTCGCTAACGATCATATTGGCGTCGCGTGCCAGCACACGTGCATGGTTGGCGTGGAAGTGGAATGGGTGCTGCATCCGTCCCTGCCCGATGATGCGCATCAGCACTAAGTCGCCAGGATGCATGTGCGGATTGCCGTTGTAGGGCTGATGGGGATAGGCCGGCGAATACGGCGTGTCCATATCGTCTGGCATGGAGCGTCCATTGACCAGGAAATACTGCGGCTGGTAGGGATCGGTCGCGATATTGAGCGACCCCGGTTCGCCGTTCTTGCCAGCTTCTGCAAGCCTGTGGATGGTGGCGTTCATTTCACTGAACTGGAACAGGTACTCGCGGTCGTAGCAGGTGTTCGGATTGTCATACGCCGACGAGGCGAGAGAGAACTCGCCCGGTGTGGCTTTGCAGCCCACTGGCACAGTCGAGGGCAACACGATGATGGCGCCGAACATGCCCATCTCAATCTGCAGGTCCGCCTGTGTGCCACTGTAGTAGGCATAGGTGCCGGGCTTGCTGGGTGTAAAGGTGTAGGTCACCGAGCAGCCAGGCGCTGCTTCGACGGCAATCAACCCTTGAGGAGCAGGCACACTCGCAACACAGGTGGACGGCTGCGATGTTGCAGGCGATGCAATGACATTTAATCCCGAAAACACAATCGACGTGTTGCCCGCCGCGCGCGGCAACTGGTCCGTGAGCGTCACGGTAACTGTCTGCCCCTCCGTGACAATCATCGTCGGGCCTGGCGTCTGCATGGTGGGGCAGGTGCCGGTCGACGGAAGGAATCCAGAGGGTGCGCTTGCGCAGCCGTAACCCCAGGAGTAGATGGTCGCGCCGTCAGGCTGCGATGTGTAGGCCTCTGTTGCCACCAGGTTGAAATTCGACCCGGTGATGCCAGGTACTGCAGCTTGGCATGTGCCCGCTGCGACCGTCAGCAGGCCGCCAAAGACAAGTATCGACGCCAGTTGATGAGCCCGGGTGAGTGCGTGCTTCATGTCGTGCCCCTACTGAACAAGTATCTCGGTCATCATCCCGCCGAGGTTTTCGGCGTCGTTGGACAGATGATCCAGATTGGTGGTGTAAACAAAATACGTACCTTTGGGCACGTCCGCAGAATCGATGATCACGTCGGCCGACTCGCCTCCGCCCAGCGTGATCGAATTGGTGTCGTAAGCGAGGTTGTTGCCAGCCATGTCACGCAGCAAGCGCGCGTTCCAGGCAATAACCTTCATCGGGATGCCGTTGGTAGCTAGCGTGTGGAATTCGGTGACGTTGAGGTCTGATACCCGCAACAAAGCGCGATGCGTGATGCCTGCAGCGCACGGCGACGTGCAAGATGTCAGCACGATCTTTGACGAAATGGGTTGGCTCGGCCTGGCCAAGCCGTCCGAATCCTGCGTGCGAATCTGGTCGGTGCTGACGGTGTCCGGGTAGCTGCGACCACTGATCATGAAATATTTGTCCTTCATGCCCGAGAAGTCTTCCGGGTTGAATGTCATGCCTACGAAGTGGAAGGCCGGATCAAAGCCCATGAGCTGCATCGGGTACTCGACGTCGTAGGCTGTGGAGCCGTCCCCGTCGTTGTAGGCGTATTGAACAGTGCCCGGCTCGCGGGTAGCAACGTTGGTCGGCGGGGCCGGCGTCGCACCCGTGCACAAAATGTCGGCGCAATGCACACCGTCGGTAGATAAGCCATGCGTTGTATTGTTAGCAACCAGCGCAACACGCAGTGAGTCACCGGGGGCTAGGACGTCCTGGCGGGGTCGCACATACAGCTGACCCACCATGCCCATCTGCAGGTGTTCTGGCGGGGTGATGTGGCAATGAAAGAAGTAGGTGCCGGCATCCGGTGCGGTGTAGTAATAGGTCATACTGCCGGAAATTGAAATGGCAATCGACGCATCGGGAACACCGTCAAAATAGGACGAGGCGTTTGGATAGCCGTGGAAGTGCACCGTGTGCTGCTCAAATAGATCGGGCCGCATGATCATCCCGACGTTGCTGAGCGTCAGAAAATACTCGTCGTCTTCGTTGATGGCCATCAGCGGCGCTGGTTGTTGAGCAGCCAGTACGCCGATGTTCATCATCGCCGCTGCGTCAAGCACGCCACCATTGGGGCTTGGAGGGCTGCTCGAAACGTAGGTCGGATCGGGCACTGGATTCATTGCGTTGCCTGCATCCAGACCTGGTAAGTTTGGCATGTTGTAGGCAGTATTGAATTCGGCTGCAGTTTGCGTTCCGGGCTTGCCTTGGCTGATCAGGTCGATTCCCGACAGCGGCCCAAAGCCAAACAAATAGGTCTGACTGCCGTCAGCCATGGTGGCGTACCCATCGCCGCCGGATATCTCCTGGCACTTGATGCTGGGATTGGGCAACATCTTGCCCGTGGGCACGCCATTTATTAACTCAGGCACGAGCGGGTGAAGTACTGTGCTCGTTGGACATTGCGTTCGCAGCAGCTGGGCCTGGGCTCCACCGCATAGCAAGGCGTTGATCACACATATTGCCACCACACACGCAAAGCGTTGTACGGCTTGACTGTTACTTAGTTTCAACATTTCATCCCTCCGTTTTCCTTTGGGGGTGTTCGTTCAAGCTTTTTTAACGAAGCCATTCAGAAGCGAAACAAGCACGCAAATTACCCTGGAGACATTTACCAACCACCCATTTGGCCAGGGCGACCACGACGCGCGGTGCTTCATCGTGGTCGACACATTGCGCTTCTTGACAAATCCGAAAAGCACAATCTGTGATGTATAGATTAGTATCAGGAGTAACAATTTGTGGAGGGGTTTCCCGAGCCAAAGATGGGGGTGAACCCTACCCAATTGGTGGCACTCAGAGGGTTCTTAGAACTTCCTTAAGGCATGCTTAACATCTGCTAATCGTGGGCACAAGTGCCCCATGGAACCATCACTTGAAGCTCGAGCAGCGTTGCTCGAACAATGGTCGAGAACTTAGGTCGATAGCCGGTAGTTTCGACAGACGCGTACCAATGCGCGCGACTGGTCGAGTCCGGGTATTCCTAGTGGTGATATCAATGCATATTGCTGGCACACCGGGGCGCAGTCGAACGGCCGGTATGGGGCGACCACATCGAAAAGCTGTATGGCAGCAATGGGTCTATGGTTTCAGAATTTGTTGACAAGAATTGCTGCAACATCTGCGTTTTTGGCATCGTTGCCGCAGAATAGTTAACTACATATTCAATAGCTGATAGTCCATATAAAACGGGGGCTACAGCCTGTTTTTATCTGCAAGTATCTGCGAGATCAGGGTGTCTTTCTCAGCCCACAGGCGGTTTACCCACAGCTGGCAGGTTTCGCGCAGCGCCTGCTCGGCGTTTTGTCCGGGGGCTGGCTGGGCATGTGGTACGGCCAGGGTGCGTACTCTCACCACGACGTTCTTCACACGGCCCATCAGAAACTCGGTGAAGGTGGGGCGCCCATCGGGATAGACGATGGTGATGTCGAGCACCGCGCCGAATTTCTCACCCATGGCATCGAGCGCCAGTGTGATGCCGCCCGCCTTGGGCTTAAGCAGGTGTTGGTATGGCGACTGCTGGCGCTGTTGCTTGGCCGAGGTGCAGCGTGTGCCCTCCAGAAAATTCATCACACTGGTGGGTACCAAGGCGTATTTCTCGCAGGCCTTGCGGGTGGTGGTGGCGTCCTTGCCGCGCTCCTCGGGGTGTTGTTTCAGATACGCCTCGCTATGGCGGCGCATGAACGGGAACTCCAGCGCCCACCAGGCCAGACCCATGATCGGCACCCAGATCAGCTCTTTTTTCAGGAAGAACTTCAGCAGCGGAATGCGCCGGTTCAGCACATGCTGCAGCACCAGAATGTCGACCCAGCTCTGGTGGTTGCAGAGCACCAGATACCACTGGCGCGGGCTCAGGTCTTTGATACCGCTGACCTCCCAGTCGAGCTTTTGGGTCAGTCGCATCCAGCCGCTGTTACCGGCAATCCAGGCTTCGGCAATGCGCAGCAGTAGTGGATCTACCACCAGGCGCACCGCCTTGAATGGCAGCAGCAGCTTGATGACCGAGACCGCCAGAAGCAGAGGCACCCAAAGCAGGATGTTGAGCAGCATCAGGGCGCTGGCGATAACCCCAAGCAACGGTGCAGGTAAAAAGTGAAGCATGATGAATGACATTTCACGGCACAGGGGCTGCACCGATGGGCTATTTTCAGGGATGATTGCACTGTTTGTAGGACGGTTTTCTGGAAAAGGGTGCCCGAAGATGATGATCGTGTTGTCCCTGTTGATTCTGGCCACGCTGCTGCTGAGCTTTTATAGCGTCGATCAGCTCACTGCGGGCGCGGTGCAGTGGTTGTCAGGTGCTGACGGGCTTGTCCTGCTGGTTGCAGTGGCTGTGCTGGTGGTCTGGCTGGTCTGGCGAAAGCGGCGGGCTGCAGCCTGTGCCCCGACAGACGTTCCCCGTGAATCTTGAAAAAGCGAGCAATCAACATGTCGACAAACACGACCCTGCGCGTGGCCCTGATCGGCTACGGCTCTGCCGCCAGAATTTTTCATGCGCCGCTGCTGGCCGGTGTGCCGGGCCTTGAGCTGGCGTGCGTCTGTTCCAGCCGACCTGATGCGGTTCATGCCGATTGGCCTGGCCTGCGCGTGGTGGCGACACCAGCCGAAGTATTTGCCGACGCCACCATCGACATTGTGGTGATCGCCACCCCCAACGACAGCCATTACCCACTGGCGCTGGCAGCGCTGCAAGCTGGCAAACACGTGGTGGTGGACAAGCCGTGCACTGTGACCCTGGCCGATGCCGAACACCTATTGCAGGTCGCGGCCCAGCAGGGCAGGGTGCTGACGGTGTTCCAGAACCGGCGGCTTGATAGCGACTTTCTCGCGCTGCAGCAGGTGCTTGCCGACGGAACTCTGGGCCGGGTCGTGCAGGTGGATTCGCACTTTGACCGTTATCGCCCGGTGGTACCGAGCCGTTGGCGCGAGGAAGACTTGCCAGGCTCAGGCCTGTGGTTTGACCTGGGTTCACATTTGGTGGACCAGGCACTGGTACTGTGGGGTTTGCCGGATGCGATCAGCCTGGACTTGGCCTGTATGCGCGACGGCTCCGAGGTCAACGACTGGTTTCATGCCGTACTGCGTTATGACACGACGCGCGCCGGTCTGCGGGTGATCCTGCACGCCAGCACCCTGGTGGCCGACCTGGGGCCGCGCTGGACGGTGCATGGCACTAGCGGAAGCTTCACCAAATTTGGATTGGACACGCAGGAAGATACCCTGAAAGCTGGTCAGCGCCCTCAGCTTGATGCATTGATGGACTGGGGCCGTGATTCTCATCCCGGAACGGTGTTGCAGATGGCAGTCATGCCCGGTGTCGCCAGCCCGGTCTCGGTGCGCTTTGAAGCACCCAGGCCGTCGGGCAATTACCTGGCCTGGTATGCCAACCTGCGCGATCACCTGGCGGGGCGGGCTGATTTGCTGGTGACGCCTGAGCAGGTGCGTGCGGTGATGCAGGTGCTGACCCTTGGGGAGCAAAGTGCCAGTCAGGGGCGCGTGGTTTCGCTACGCTGAGCTGTGTCGGTCTTGGCTGCTCAAGGCCGCCGTACTCTTGGGCTATGCGACGGCGCCAGTACGATTAGTGCAGGGCCGTAACTCGTGTCAGTTGGCAAGCCTGGGAACGTTCATGGGTTCAAGCTTGAATTTTTCGACCAGCGTCAACAGACGCGTTGCTTGTTCGGTGAGAGAAAAGGCCGCCGCGCTGGCCTCTTCGGCCATGGCCGCGTTTTGCTGTGCCACATCTTCGAGACCTTGCATGGCTTCTCGCGTTTCAGTGATGGCCTGTAGCTGGTTGGCGGTGTCTTGATGGATAACCCCCATCATTTGCGATACCTGGCCGATGGATTCACTGATCTTGTGCGTCGAATCGCCGGCGATGACCACCTGTTGCGAGCCCTTTTCCACCTTTGCCTGCGAGTCTTGGATCAACGCCCGGATGTCCTTGGCAGCCACCGCACTTCGGCTGGCGAGTTGGCGCACCTCTGTTGCGACTACCGCAAAGCCCCGCCCTTGTTCACCCGCACGTGCGGCCTCCACCGCCGCGTTGAGCGCCAGAATATTGGTCTGGAACGACACACCATCAATCAGGCCGATGATCTCAGCAATTTGGCGCGAGGCCGCATTGACGCTGGCCATGATGGACACGGCGCCTGAGACCACCTGTTCACCCTGCGCTGCGTCATTGCGTGCGGAGTCGGCGAGCCGGTTCGCGTTGCGAGCAGATTCTGTGGTTTGCTCGACGGAAGTCACCAGTGTGCGCATGGCGGTGGCGGCGCGCTGCAAAGTACTGGCCGCGTCCTCTGTGCGTGAACCCAGCTGGGTACTGCCCTGGGAAATCTCGTTGGCCCCCTGCAGGATGGAGCGTGAGCTCTGAACCACGTCAAAGGCTAGCGCGCCCTGCTTGTAACGCAGCTCTTCGAGCGCCAAAAGAAGTTGCCCAATCTCGTCACGACGCTGCGTGCGCACGGGCTCAGACAAATCGTGATCCGCCATACGTCTGGCGGCTTGAACCGCTTGCTCGACACCTTGTGTGACATTGCGGGTAATCCACCAGCCCAGGCTGGCAGCCAGTATCAGCGCGATGGCCGCGCCACTCAGCAAAATTAGTTGCGTGGAGTTACCCAGTCCAACCGAACTCTGGGCTGTCAAGCGACTTTGCTCTTCGTCCCAGGCCGTCAGGCGCTCGGAGCTGGCCGTCCATTCGTCCAGTTGTTTGGTCCACTTAACCAAATCCGTGGTGAAAATGATGCGGATGTTGAAACCGACGGCATCCAAACCACGATCAGCGCCTTCCTTGGTCGCTTGCGCTAGCAACTCCTGCATGGCTGTGCCGCGCGTTTCAACGTCGTTGATCAGTGCAATACCCGCAGGGTCAGAGATCATTGCGCGCGCCTTGGTCGCACTGTCACTGAAACTCTTGTAAATAGTGTTTAGTTGCGTGTATCCCTTGGCGTTGGCATTCTCCATGGATGCTGCCAACATGCGCAGCGCTGTGCCATAACTGCTGACACTGCGTTCAATGCCTCTGACCGCCTGGCTGCGCAGGGCGCCAGTACCTGCAGCTGCGTCAAGTGCGCTGCTCATGGTATGAACGCGCTGCATGGCAATGCCTGTCAGAAACAGCAAGATCAGCAGAATCAGCCCAAAGGCCAGCATCATGCGGTGTGATAAACGCAAAGCCCCCAGCTTGCTCGAAGATGACGCCGAGAAACTGTTTGACTCGGAAAGTGAAGTATTTGTTGTGGACATAAAACCTCATGAGTTGGCCGCTTTGCCGCGGGGGGTGCCATTGCCTTGCAACTGTACCCTAACCAAACTTTCGGAAATTTTGAAACAAGGGGTTGAGTGTTCTGACTGGTCTGACTGGTCGTGGTTGTCACTGTCACAGTCAACTATGGATAGCCACCTGGATAGCAATCGTTGGTGATGATCGGTTCACGCAGCGTGCCAGAGTAAGATTTGGTGGTTCATGCAGTTTCGTGGAGTGATTTTGTTGATGACTTCGATTCTTTCCATCAGCCTGGGTGCTGCCTTAGGTGCGGTTATGCGCTGGTTGCTCAGCACCCGGCTCAATAGTCTGTTTCCTGCGCTGCCTTTGGGGACGCTGGCGGCGAATCTGATCGGTGGCTACTTGATCGGCGTGGCCATCTCGTATTTCGCGCTGCATGTCGAACTACCTCCGCAGTGGCGTCTGCTGGTGATCACCGGTTTTTTGGGTGGGTTGACCACGTTTTCAACCTTTTCTGCCGAGGTGGTGACACAGCTTCAGCAAGGTAATCTGGTGTGGGCCTTTGCCGGTATCGCCGTTCACGTGCTGGGTTCCCTGGCGATGACGATGCTTGGCATGGCCACGGTGTCGGCGCTATCCTGACGCGCCAGAGCAAGATAACGGGAGATCATCATGAATGGATATCAGGTGACATTTTTTACCCAGCAGGACCGGCGTAATCATGGCTTGTCGCTGGCCGAGTGGCTGCTCAAAACCGCCAAGGACTTGGGCATCGCCGGTGGCACAGCGATCGCGGCTGCAGAAGGGCTGGGCCATGACCATCGCCTGCACTCGGCACACTTTTTTGAGCTGGCCGATCAGCCGGTGGAAATCACATTTGTGCTCTCAGAGGCACAAACTGACCAGCTGTTCGATCTGCTGGAAAAGGAAGACATCCGTCTTTTTTATACCAAGGTAGCGGTGCAGTACGGCACCTTGGGCATCGGGAGACACTAGCTCATCGCTTGATGGCCAGCACCAGTACGCCGCCGGCCACCATGGCGATGCCGGTCCACTGCTGCAGCGACGGACGCTCGCCCAGAAAGATGACGGCGAAGATGGCCACCAGCACCAAGCTGAGCTTGTCCACCGGCGCCACCTTGGAGGCCTCACCAATTTGCAGGGCACGAAAGTAACACACCCACGAGGCCCCGGTCGCCAGCCCCGATAGGCCCAAAAAGAGCCAGGTCTTGCCGGGCAGATTCAGCGGGTTGCTCCATTTGCCTGCATACATCACAAAAGCGCTCAGCACGACCATGATGATGGCTGTGCGTACCAGCGTAGCCAAATCGGAATCTACGCCCTGGATGCCGATCTTGGCAAAGATGGCGGTCAGCGCTGCGAACACAGCCGAGAGCAAGGCCCAATAAAACCAGTTGTGAGATGCGGTCATGTGAATCACCTATTGGAAAGTCAAGTATCACTGTAGCGGCAAACAGACTTTGATTCCGTTTCCGCAATCATTGGTGTTGAGGCCAGAAGCGGCAGATGCGCTGGCCCTGCTGGCCCTGCTGGGGGTGTTGGCAAGCCTAAAACCTTACACTCAGCGCCTCCCCAATCCCCTGAAGTGTGCATGAACGCCCCTGTTGACGTGTCTTTTTTCCCGCGCGCGGCCAAACCGCTGACCAGTTACCGCAAGTTCTGGGCGGCGCGCTTTGGCACGGCACCGCACCTGCCCATGAGCCGCGCCGAGATGGACAAACTGGGCTGGGACAGCTGCGACATCGTGCTGGTCACCGGCGATGCCTATGTGGACCACCCGAGTTTTGGCATGGCGGTGATAGGCCGCATGCTGGAGGCCCAGGGTTTTCGCGTCGGCATCATCGCCCAGCCCGACTGGCAAAGTGCCGAGCCGTTTCGGGCTTTGGGCAAACCCAACCTGTTCTGGGGCGTGACGGCTGGCAACATGGACAGCATGATCAACCGCTACACGGCAGATCGCAAAATTCGCACCGATGACGCCTACACGCCCGGCGATGTGGGTGGCAAGCGGCCCGACCGCGCGGCCATCGTCTACAGCCAGCGTTGCCGCGAAGCTTTCAAGGAGGTGCCCATCATTCTGGGTGGCATCGAAGGCAGCCTGCGTCGCATTGCCCATTACGACTATTGGAGCGACAAGGTGCGCCGCAGCATTGTGGTGGACGCCAAGTGCGACCTGCTGTTGTACGGCAATGCCGAGCGCGCCCTGGTCGAGGTGGCACATCGTTTGGCAGCACGTGAGCCAATCGAGACCATCACCGATGTGCGTGGCACCGCCTTTGTGCGTCGGTCAGATGACGACAGCCGCCTGAGCTGGTTCGAGATCAACTCCACCAGCGTCGATGAGCCGGGCCGCATCGAGTCGCACATCAACCCATACCAGACCACCTCTGAACAAGCGGCAGGGCAGGGCAGCAATTGCGCCAAGGAAGACGCGGCTGTGAATCAGAATACTGCAGATTCTGTAGCTGTCAGCCCAGAAGATATCAGGGCTAGAGGCCAATTTTCCTTAAGAAATGTAGACAAGCCGGAGGCCACTGCCAGCACCCAGCCATTGACCTTTTACGCCAACCCGGCGCTGTCCAGCAGCCCGTCCAAGCTCAAAGTGCCGCCGCGCGAGCGCTCGGTGATCCGCCTGCCCAGTTACGAGCAGGTCAAGGCCGACCCGGTGCTCTACGCCCATGCCAACCGGGTTCTGCATCTGGAAACCAACCCTGGCAACGCGCGCGCCCTGGTGCAGGCGCACGGTGATGGCGCCACAGCGCGTGATGTCTGGATCAACCCGCCGCCGATCCCGCTCACCACAGCGGAAATGGACTACGTGTTTGACCTGCCGTATGCGCGGGCGCCACACCCGAGCTACGCCGATGAGCACGGCAGCCATGACGGCGCCACCAAGATTCCGGCCTGGGAGATGATCCGTTTTTCGGTCAACATCATGCGCGGCTGCTTTGGCGGCTGCACGTTTTGCAGCATCACCGAGCATGAAGGCCGCATCATTCAGAGCCGCTCGGAAGACTCGATCATCAAAGAGATCGAAGACATCCGCGACAAGGTCAAAGGCTTTACCGGCACGATTTCCGACCTCGGCGGGCCAACAGCCAATATGTACCGCCTGGGCTGTAAAAGCCCACAGATCGAAGCCGCGTGCCGCAAGCCGAGCTGCGTGTTCCCCGGCATCTGCAGCAACCTGGGCACCGACCACCAACCGCTGATCGCCATTTACCGGCGTGGTCGCGCGCTCAAGGGCATCAAGAAGATTTTGATTGGCTCCGGCGTGCGCTACGACCTGGCTGTGCAAAGCCCCGAATACGTGAAAGAACTGGTGCAGCACCATGTGGGCGGCTACCTGAAGATCGCGCCGGAACACACCGAATCCGGCCCCTTGTCCAAGATGATGAAGCCCGGCATCGGCACCTACGACAAGTTCAAAACGCTGTTCGACAAATTCACCGCAGAGGCGGGCAAAAAGCAGTTCCTGATCCCGTACTTCATCGCCGCCCACCCCGGTACCACCGATGAAGACATGATGAACCTGGCGATCTGGCTCAAGAAAAACGGTTTTCGCGCCGACCAGGTACAAACCTTCTACCCCAGCCCAATGGCCACCGCCACCGCCATGTACCACACCGGGCGCAACCCACTGCGCGGCGTGCGCCGCGAGGTGCAGGGCGATGATGAGACGGTGGATGTGGTGCGCGGCGACAAACGCCGGCGCCTGCACAAGGCCTTCTTGCGCTATCACGATGCAAGCAACTGGCCCTTGCTGCGCGAGGCCTTGAAGGCGATGGGGCGTGCAGATTTGATCGGCAACGGCAAACACCACCTGATTCCGGCCTGGCAGCCGCTGGCTGATGCGGGCTATACCAGTGCGCGCAAGAAGAATTCCACGCCTTCAGGCTCGAAAGCTGAAGCGCGGGACACGGCTCAACCTGCTTCCAGGGCTGTGACCAAACCCGTGAAGGGCCAAGTGTTGACGCAACACACCGGGCTGCCACCACGCGCGGGGGTCAAGGCACCCAAAAACTACAACAACCATCGACCACGTTGATCAGGCGGTATGCCGCAACCGGGCATCAGTGCGTCGGTTTGTGGTGTCAATCTGGCTGGGCAAAAAAAGCAAAGTAATCCTTGTCGTCGTGCAACAGATGGTTGGCCACCAAGTCTGACACCAGGAATTTGATCAGGCTACGCGCTGCGGTTTTGTCCCTAGGTGCTGCATGGGCCTGGGTGTACAAGGTCTGGGCTTTTACCAGCAGCTTTTCATGGATCTGCGCGTGTTGATCGATGTCAGTCCATCCCCGTGCGCGCAATATGGCTTCTTCGTGCGCAAAATGCTCACGGGTGTGCGCCATCAATTCTGAAAACGCGGCTTCGAATTGGTGTTCCTGTTCATGACGTACTGCTGCGCGGTCCAGCAGTGTATTGACAAGTTCAAAGAGCGTTTTATGTTCATCGTCTATGCTGGCGTTGCCGCAGGCAAAGCTTGGCTTCCAGCGCAGGTGGACAAAGGACTCCAATGCATCGTCGGTATCGGCCGGAGTCGGTGCTGATGTCTGTGTTTCACACACCACCACGGCGTTGCCTTCGCGTTTCTTGGCCAGATACATGGCCTCGTCACCGGCGCGCAGGAGGTCTTTGTCGGTTCTGCCATGATCCGGGTAAAGCGCCACGCCAATGCTGGCCGATATTTGCAGGACAACCCCTTTTGGCGTGACAAATTCCTGCACCAGCGCGGCATGAATTTTTTCCGCGACCGCCACTGCTGCCTCGCGGTTGGCGACCTCGGGTAGCAGGATGACAAATTCATCGCCACCCATACGCGCTGCGGTGTCTGATGCACGCAGGCAGCTCTGAATGCGTTGCGCCACGTTTTGCAGTAACCAGTCGCCCACCTCGTGGCCCAGGGTGTCGTTGACGGGTTTGAACTTGTCCAGGTCGATGAACAGCAAGCCCATGCGATGCAATGTGCGTTTCGCGTGTGATATCTGCTGCGTCAGACGCTCCAATGCCAGACGACGATTGGGCAAGCGCGTGAGCGGGTCATAAAACGCCAGTTCGCGCACCTGGTTTTGCGCCGCGACCCGCTGGGTGATGTCTTCAATGGAAATCACTGCGCCCCGGCTTTCAGCCGTGAGCATTGTCGTCACGCTCATACTCGACCAGCGTCGTTGCTGTGCAGAGTGATTGGCGTATTCTATGTAAAAACGTGGCAGGCGACCGCCGAGCACCGCCCGAATCCCATCGGCGATGGAGAGCGTTTCACTGCCTTCAGCGTAGGTGCCTATCGACTCGCAGGTCGCCAGGAAATGGGTGCCAACGGCGGAGTTGGCGAACTCGCCAGCCTCCTGGTCCAAACCGTCGAGGACACGATCCTGTTGCCAAGCATCATTGACCTCGATGATCACACCTTCGTGGTTGAGAACCGCGATTTTGGCTGTCACTGAATTCAAGATGGACTGTTTGAACCATTCACTGTTTCTCAGCACTTTTTGCTGCTGTGCCATGACGTCCAGCAAGCGGTTGAAGCCGCCCACCAACTCGCCAACTTCGTCTTGCCGGACAACCGTAAGCGCCTGTGGCGGTTGTTCTTGGTGCACGAAGCCTGCCATGGTTTGAACGGCAGAGGTCATGGGTGCCAGTTGCCAGCGCACCATCCAGCCAATCAAGGCTACCAAGGCCAGCATCAGCACCACACCCACCGCCCTGACGCGCGGCTGAACCGCAGTGATCATCCCAAAGGCTTCGTCAGACGAGAGGGTGATAGAGGCATACCAGTGTGTCAGTGCAATCTGCTTGATGCTGACCAGCACTTCTTCGCCATGCGGGTTGATCACGCGTGCAGTGCCTTCAAAACCTTGCATGAACCGATCAATCCACGGGTTGCTACCTGGCGGCGGCAGGACCTCCATCAACCGTGAAGTGTCCGAGGTGGCGAAAATCAGCCGGTGCCGGGGTTCTATCAAAAAAAAGTGGCCGGTTTGTCCGTAGGTGTGTCTGGTGACCTGACTCAAAAAATTGGGTTCATCCAGGCGGATGGTGCCCACCAGCGCGCCTATCACCTGGCCTTGCGGATCGCGCACCGGTACACCCATGGCAAAAACACCGATCTTCAGCGGCTCCAGCATGTGCACATTGCCGATGACGGTAGTCTCTGCATCCAGAATCTGGGCCAGGTCTTGCGAGTCAAGCGCATCGGCGATCGCATTGCGCTCTTTGAAGCGGGCATCGGCTAGCAATTGGTGCTTTGCGTTCCAAAGCACCACACCGCCATTGAATAGACCGTCCAGAAAAGGACGCTCGCGCAGGAAATCCTGGGCTATCGCATGGGTGCTCAGCGCGGATGGTGTTATGTGTGAAGCAACGGCGCTCAGCGAGGCCAGCCGGTCCTGCAGACCTTGGGTGACTTCGGTGTTGACCAGAGCTAGCGCTGAGCGTTGTTGTTCCCCTGTAAAACGCAACAATTCTTCGCGCAACAGAGACTTGCTGTAAAACCCAAGCAACAAGAAACTGACCACAACGATAAGTAGCGTCAGAGTAGTCAGCCGGGCTTTGAGCGATCGCGGCCAAAAGCGGTGAAGTTTCATGTACAGCAAGGGCAGCAATGTGGTGGGGATGAGCGGTCAGCTAGACCGCTGTGTCGATCAGGAGTCGTCAGCCACGCTACTCAGGTCCAACAGTTACATATTTTAGGTGCCGATGATGCCTGCTTTTTCAAAGCCTATGGCCGCCAGGGCACTATCCGCTGCGTATGCATCAAGCCGGACCGGAATTTGCCTTTTGCAGCACGATGTTGGCGCATAGCCCGCCGCCGTTGGCATTGCTCAGGTGAAAGCTGCCGCCCATGCGCGAGATGATCTGCTCCACAATGGCTAGCCCCAGTCCTGTGCTGTTGTGGGTAGAGGTACGCGCCGACTCTCCCCGGAAAAACGGTGTGGTGAGCTGTTTGATCTGGTCTGGCGGCACGCCTGGGCCGTGATCACGCAGGCGCAGCAGCACTTTGTCGTCGCGGTAGCGCGCTGAAATGTCCACCAAGACGACATCAAGCCCCTCGGACTTTCCGTAGCGCAGGGCATTTTCCAGCAGATTACCTAAAGCGCGCTGAAGTTCTACCGGGTCTGCCTGGACCAGCAGCCCCTCTTGCAACGCCACCTTGAACTCGATGTCCTGGCGCTTTCGCAGTGGCTCCAGGCTGGTTTCCATGGTGTCGTTCAGTGAGACGGGACTCAAATGCACACTGCCTGGGCGTGCGTAGTCCAAAAATTTGCCAATGATGGCATCAAGCTGGGCGATATCGCCTGCCATAGCCTCGCGCGCTTGCGGGTCGGGGACGCTCATTTCTGCCTCGAGACGCAGCCTGGCCAGTGGTGTGCGCAAATCATGCGAGATGCCAGCCAGCATCACCGTGCGGTCATGCTCGATCTGCGCCAGCTTGCGCGTCATGCGGTTGAAGCCGACATTCACCGCACGAATTTCCTGCGTGCTCACACCTTCGTCCAGTGCCGTGGCTTCAAAGTCGCCCTCGCGCACCCGACTCGCCGCCTGGGCCAGATCTTTAAGCGGTCGATTGATCAGCCGGGTAATGCCTGCTGCACCAGTCAGTGACAGGATGGCAGCTGTCAGCAACCAGATGGTCCAGGTTTGCTCCGTCGGCTGGTCAAAGCGGTCGCGGTCGGTCTGCAGCCAATAGCGGTCTTTGTCGATGGAAAAGCCGACCCACAGGCCTTCGACCTGATTGACGCTGCCAGCCACCACCGTGTCAGGCCCCAAGCGGGACTTCATGGTCTCCACCACATGCCCGTTCAGATAGGTTGGCTCCAGGGGTTCGTAAACATCTTTGGGCTCACGCAGACGGATGGTCAGGTGCTCCTCATCCTTCATGGTTTTGAACAGCGAGACACGGGCGATGGCATCAGCATGCATCACCGCCGCACGGCTGAGGTTGACCAATGACGCGATTTGCGTGGCTGCCTGGATAGCGCGTGGCTCCAACTCGGTTTCCAGCAAAGTCTGTGTCCAGGCAAAGACGCTACCTACTAGCAACAAGGCCAACAGGAAAAAGGTACGCCAGAACAGGCTGACGCCAACCCGTCGCTTGGGTAATCCGCTTTCGTCCAGCGGCGCAGGCATGGTCGGGCTATTCGCTGTCATCAGGAATGAAGACGTAGCCTATGCCCCATACCGTCTGGATATAGCGCGGCACGGACACATCCTGTTCGATGAGCTTGCGCAGGCGCGACACCTGCACGTCCAGACTTCGGTCAAAGGGTTCAAATTCGCGACCACGGGCCAGCTGTGCCAGTTTTTCGCGCGACATGGGTTGTCGCGGATGGCGCACCAGCGCCTTGAGCATGGCAAATTCACCGGTGGTCAGCGCCAGCTCTTCATCGTCTTTGAGCAGTGTGCGTGCCCCCATGTCAAAGCAAAACGGGCCAAAACGGACAATGGCCTTGTCAGCCGATGGCGAGCCGGGCACTTCAACGGGTGGACGCCTGCGCAGCACGGCGTGGATGCGCGCCAGCAACTCGCGCGGATTGAATGGCTTGCCCAGGTAGTCATCGGCGCCGACTTCCAGTCCAACGATTCGGTCAATGTCCTCGCCTTTGGCAGTCAGCATGATGATGGGGGTGCGGTCATTGACGCTGCGCAGTCGTCTACATACCGACAGGCCGTCTTCTCCCGGCATCATCAGATCCAGCACGATCAGGTCCACAGGCTCACGCGTCAGCACGCGGGTCAGTGCGCGACCATCTTCGGCCAGCAGTACCTCAAAGCCTTCCTGCGTCAGGTAGCGGCGCAGCAAGTCGCGGATGCGCGCGTCATCGTCTACCACCAGAATTTTGTCAACACGTGAATTTGCAGCCATACTACGACCTATCTGATTTGAAATTTGTAACAAGCGCGATTGTTGCGTGCGATGTGGTGCGTTGAAGCTGTTTTTTGCGTCACATTCACACGCTGTTACAAATTTGAGGTCGGCTGCAATGTCGTTGTATCACCTGACTCGTGAAAGAGATGTCTTGAAGAACTTGAAGATAATCATAGCAAGCATTGCTCTATTTACCTGGGCTGGGACCTGTTTTTCTGAGAACATTTCGCCATCGCTTCCTCTGCATCGGGTGAATTTGTCTGCCCGTGCCAGTGTGCAGGTAGTCCAAGACCTGCTGACCATGACACTCACCACCGTGCGTGAAGGCGCAGATGCGCAGGCGGTGCAAGCCCAGCTCAAAAGTGCGTTGGATGCCGCCTTGATAGTGGCAAAAAAAGATGCCCGACCCAAGCTCATGGATGTTCATACTGGTCGCTTTGGTCTGGCACCCCGTTACGGCCGTGACGGCAAAATCACCGGCTGGCAGGGCACCGCTGAACTGGTGCTGGAGGGGCAGGATTTTGTGCGGATCAGCGAGACCGCTGGCAAGCTCACCACCCTGACGGTGGCCAATGCCAGCTTTGGTTTGACACAAACGCAGCGCGATGGCGCGCGAGCGCAGGCGCAGGATCAGGCAATTGCACTGTTTCGTCAGCGTGCCGCCGAGATAGCCAAGCGATTTGACTTTGGCAGCTACGCGCTAGTTGAGGTGAGTGTCAATGACGACGAAGGCGCGCCGTTCTACCAGCCGAAGATGATGGCCGCACGCGCTGTCGGCTTGGACACCGCGCCTGTGCCCGTCGAGGCGGGTCTAACCTCGGTGTCGGTCACAGTCTCAGGCTCTGTACAGCTCCAATGAACGGCGCCATTGGTCGCTTTGAGCGCAAGCGTGTTCTCGGCCAGGGCGCACAGGCTGAGGTATGGCTGGCCTTTGACCCCCGACTGGAACGTGAGGTGGCCATCAAGTTGATGAAGCCTGCCGCCCAGCAGGACTACAACGCGGTGAACCAGTGGCTGCAAGAGGCACGTAGTGTCAGTCGCCTGACGCACACCAACATCGTGCCAGTGTTTGAGGCCGACGTGCAAGGCGATCAGCCCTATCTGGTGTTTGAGTACGTGCCCGGTCAGACACTGGCGCAGCAACTTGCGCAGGAGGGCGCCATGCCGCCCGCCCAGGCGGTCGCGGTGATGCAGGATGTGCTGGGCGCCCTGGTCGCGGCGCACGCCAGCGGTGTGGTGCACCGCGACCTGAAGCCCTCCAACGTGCTGATGGACAGCGGCGGGCGTGCTCGGGTGATGGACTTCGGCATTGCCGCGCGCATCAGCGTGCAAGCCGCCCCCGAGCAGTTGGCTGAAGTGGCCGGCACACCTGCCTACATGGCCCCCGAGGCGGTACGTGGCGAGGCCATCACCCCGCTGATGGATGTGTACAGCGCCGGTCTGATGCTTGCTGAGTTGCTCTGGGGCAAGCAGATTCGCGAACGTGGCAACCTGCAACTGGCGCTGGAAAAAATTGCCACCCAACCGCAACTTTTTCCGCCCGAGATGATGGCGCGCCTGGATGACGCACTGCGCAGTGTCTTGCTGCGCGCTTGTGCGTTTGAACCTGGCTTGCGTTACCCCAGTGCCCAGGCTTTTTTGGATGATTTGCTGGCGTGGTCTGGCAAGCAAAAGCAAAACACCGATCACGATGCGGCTACCGGCGCGGGCAAACAGAACAGCACCCTGGAATTTTTGCTGCGCCGAATGCGCAACAAGAGCGATTTCCCCGCGCTCTCGGAATCGATTGGCCGCATCCAGAGCATGGCCACGTCCGAGAAGGAAAGTATCAGCAGTGTCACCAACGAAATCCTGAAAGACGTGGCGCTGACCAACAAACTGCTGCGTCTGGTCAACAGTGCGCATTACGCACGTGGCAGCAGTGTCGGCACGGTATCGCGCGCCGTCAGCCTGGTGGGCTTCAATGGCATTCGCAACATGGCGCTAAGCTTGGTGCTGCTAGAGCACATGCAGGACAAGACCAATGCCCACCTGCTGAAGGAAGAGTTTTTGCGTGCACTGATGGCTGGCTCCATTGCGGCCGAACTGGGCGCGAACCAGATGGAAAGCGAAGAGGCTTTCATCGGCGCACTGTTTCAGAGCCTGGGGCGCATGCTGTCGCAGTTCTACTTCCCAGAGGAGGCAACCAGTGTTCGCAATCTGGTGAGTGCACCGCGCGATCCGATCAGCGAGGACGCTGCCTCTACCCGTGTCCTGGGCCTAAGCTACGAGGCACTGGGTCTGGGGGTCTCTAAAGCCTGGGGCTTGCCTGAGAGCATTCAGCGCTGCATCGTCAAACCCTCGGGCGACCCGCCCAGTCAGCCCGTCAAAGATTCGCAGGCGCGCCTGCGCTGGAGCACTCGGGCCGCCAACGAGATGGCTGACGCGATGCTGCACACCGATGCCAAGGTGGTCGATGCACGGCTGGCTCAGGTCACCAAGAACTACTGCAAGACACTCGGCATGAACATTGACCAGGTGCACGCAGCCACAGCTGCCGCACGCATAAAGCTGGTGGAACTGGCCGAGGCCATGGAGATCACCGTGCACTCAGATTCGCTGGCGGCTCACCTGCTGAATCAGAAAGTGGACATTGCGCTGCCGGATTCATCCAACTTGGATCATCAAGCCAACACCGATGTCGATACGATCAGCTCCAATGAGTTGCGTGCTACCCAGGTGATGCCTGCACAGACCAATCTTGTGGTTTCACCTACTGCGCCACAAGGCGTATCCCCGGCGTTAGGGGAATTACAAACCAAATCGGAGCAAGCGGCGCAGACGCTCACAGCGGGCATTCAGGACATCACCAATGCCATGGTGGACGACTTCCGCTTGAGCGATGTGCTACGCATGATTTTGGAGGCCATGTTCCGCGCGCTGGAATTCAACCGCATTGTTTTTTGCATGCGCGACACCAAAACCGACACGCTGACTGGCCGTTTCGGGCTGGGCGAGGGCATTGAGGCGGTGGTCAAACAGTTCAACGTGCCGATGAGACCTTCCGGGTCGATTGACCTGTTTGCGGCCATTTGCGGCAAAGGTGCCGACACCCTGATCAGCGATGCCAGCGACCCGCGCATCATGCAGCGCCTGCCGGCGTGGTATCTCAAGGCCTACAACGCGCCTACGTTTCTGATACTGCCGCTGTTGCTCAAGGGCAAGCCCTTTGGCATGATCTACGCCGACAAGGCGCAACAAGGTGGTTTGGTGGTCGATGACAAAGAGCTGTCTTTGTTGCGCACCCTGCGAAACCAGGCGGTGATGGCGTTTAAGCAATCTGCCTGAGTGTCTTATGCCTTTTATGGCTGTAGCCCTTTTTTCATAAGGGTTGTCTACTATTGAATATGGAGTAATCTGGTGCCTCATACAGTCCGGCTCACGCCCGGGGATGCATCCGCTTATCGCGCGCTCATGCTGCAGGCGTATGCACAGCACCCGCAGGCGTTTACCTCCAGTGTTGCAGAACGCGCGGCGCTGCCGCTGATTTGGTGGGAGCAACGGCTGAGTGACGCAAGCCGGGCTGCCGAAGTGGTTTTGGGTGTCCGCCGTGACGATCATCTTGTGGCCGCAGTGGGTCTGGGCTTTGATGTGCGTGAAAAAGCCCGTCACAAAGCCACATTGTTTGGCATGTACGTTGCCCCCAATGCGCGCCAGCAAGGTCTGGGTGCGGCGCTGGTGCAGCGGGCGTTGGCATGTGCCCGCAGCCGTGTCGATGTCAAACTGGTGCAACTCACCGTGACAGAGGGCAACCACGCGGCCCAGGCGCTGTATGAGCGTCATGGCTTTGTGACTTTTGGCCTGGAACCCATGGCCGTGGCGGTGGGGAATGACTTTGTTGCCAAGGTCCACATGTGGCGCCTGCTTTGACCCTTTGGCAGCTTGGTGTGGGGGAAAATTGGCTTGAAATCAAGGGTAAACCCTTAGATATGCATCAGGGTAAACCCTGAAATTTTGCGGTGTCACTGCTAGACTTGATCGGTTTGGCCACCTGCCAGACAGTACCAGTTGTTTTAACCCCAACCAGAGTCTTATGGCCATGTTATCTGATGATCGCATTCGCAATCCCCTTCTGAAATCCAAAATCATGTCGGCTGAAGCCGCAGCCGAATTGATCCCGGCCGGTGCCAATGTCGGCATGAGCGGTTTTACCGGCTCGGGTTATCCCAAGCTGGTGCCAGGGGCGCTGGCGCGACGCATGAAAAAGGCGCACGCTGCTGGCGAGGAGTTCCGTATCGGCCTGTGGACGGGTGCCTCCACCGCGCCTGAACTCGACGGTGTGCTGGCCGACGCGCAAGGTGTTGAAATGCGCCTGCCTTACCAGTCCGACCCGACCGTGCGCAAACAGATCAACGCCGGTCAGATGCAATACACCGACTTGCACCTCTCGCACGTGGCGCAATTGGTTTGGTTCGGCTTCCTGGGTAACCTGGATGTGGCGGTGGTCGAAGTGGCTGGCATCCTGCCTGACGGGCGCCTGATTCCGTCCTCATCGGTGGGCAACAACAAAACCTGGATCGATCAGGCCGACAAGATCATCCTGGAGGTCAACAGCATGCAGCACCCTGGTCTGGAGGGCATGCACGACATCTATTACGGCACCCAGTTGCCACCAGATCGCCAGCCGATTCCGCTGGTGCGCTCCAGCGGTCGTATTGGTGAAGCTTATCTGCGCTGCGACCTGAGCAAGGTGATTGCCGTGGTTGAGACCAACCAGCCAGACCGCAACACCCCGTTTGCCGCGCCGGATGAAACCTCGCAACGCATTGCCAACCACGTCATCGATTTTCTCGGGCAAGAAGTCAAAGCCGGGCGTTTACCTGCCGACCTGTTGCCTCTGCAATCCGGCGTGGGCAACATTGCCAACGCGGTGTTGGCCGGGTTGAACAAGGGTCCGTTCGAAAACATGACGGCCTACACCGAAGTGTTGCAAGACGGCATGCTCGACATGCTGCGCTCGGGCAAACTGACCTCTGCGTCAGCCACGGCGCTGTCGTTCAGCCCAGAGGCGCTGAAAGACTTCAACGACAACATTGATTTCTACAGCAAACGCATCGTGCTGCGCCCGCAGGAAATCAGCAACCACCCCGAAGTGGTGCGCCGCCTGGGTGTGATCGCCATGAACGCCATGATCGAAGCCGACATCTATGGCAACGTCAACTCCACGCACATCAAAGGCACCAGCATCATGAACGGCATTGGCGGTTCTGGCGACTTTGCCCGCAACGCCTTCCTGTCATTCTTTGTGACGCCCTCTACCGCCAAGAACGGTGCGCTGTCTTGCATCGTGCCGATGGTCTCGCACGTGGACCACACCGAACACGATGTGCAGATTCTGGTGACTGAGCAGGGTCTGGCCGACCTGCGCGGCCTGTCGCCCAAGCAGCGCGCCCGCCTGATCATCGAGAAGTGCGCCCACCCCGACTACCGCCCGGCGCTGACCGAGTATTACGAGCGCGCCCTGCGTGAATCCCCCGGCAAACACACGCCGCACCTGATGAACGAAGCCTTTAGCTGGCAGGACAATGTTGTCAAGGTGCTCAACACCACAACCGCCTGATTCTGGGACGGGCAGCGGGGGTCGTGGCGGCGCTTTCGCTGTTGTTGGGTAGACTGGTTGCTGTGATTTCAATAGCTTCTAGCCCTTTACTTATAAGGGCTAGAAGCTATTTTCATTTGAGATCTCAAGACAATCATCAACGCAACCCAGGGCGAGTTGGTTGCGGCCGACACCTCGGATGGGCCGGTTTTCGACGGGCTCAATCGGCAGGATGAATCGTTGTCAACTCGTGGATTCTGGTCGAATCTGAGTTCCGGCTTGAAGGTATCCACAACCCGAACGCTCAGAACCGTTGTCATCGCTATGCAAGCTGATGTCTGCCGCGCTTGCCAGCCAAGCGGACCTTCGATAGAAATGTCCTCAAAGGCCACAACTGCCGAAGTGCGGCTGAAGGTGAGTGCTCGGGACTTGATTTCGTTCCAGGAGAGCGGCTTGGAAAATATATAAAAAATCGGGCTTTAGCCCTTGTTTTATCTGAGCTGGTAGCTTCCAAGAATATAGCGCTGGCGCTGGCGTGCTTACTGCGCCGCCCAGCCCCCATCCATGTTCCAGGCGACACCACGCACGTTGTTGCCTGCGGGCGAGCAGAAAAACACCGCCAGCGCGCCGAGTTCTTCTGGGGTGGTGAACTGCATCGACGGCTCTTTTTCACCCAGCAACAGCTTGGTCGCATCTTCGTTGGAGATTCCTTGCGTGGCGGCTTTGGCATCCACCTGCTTTTGCACCAGCGGGGTCAGCACCCAGCCGGGGCAGATGGCGTTGCAGGTGACGCCGGTGGTGGCGTTTTCTAGCGCGGTGACCTTGGTCAGGCCCACCACGCCGTGTTTGGCGGCCACGTAGGCGGCTTTTTCAGCCGAGGCCACCAGCCCGTGCACCGATGCCACGTTGATGATGCGGCCCCAGCCCGCCGCTTGCATGGCGGGCAAGGCCAAGCGTGTGGCGTGAAAGGCGCTGCTCATATTGATGGCGATGATGGCGTCCCAGCGCTCGGGCGGGAAGTTTTCAACCCGCGCTACATGTTGGATGCCGGCGTTGTTGACCAGGATATCGACGCGGCCAAACTGTTCGGCCGCGTAGGCGATCATGGCCTCAATCTCTGCGGGTTTGCTCATGTCGGCGCCGTGGTAAGCCACTTTTGCGCCCAGCGCGGCGACTTCGGCTTTGGGGCCGTCGACATCGCCAAAGCCGTTGATGACGATGTTGGCGCCCTGTGCGGCTAGCGCCTTGGCAATGCCCAGACCAATGCCGCTGGTGGAGCCGGTGACGAGTGCTGTTTTGCCTTTGAGCATGGGTTTTCTCCGAAAATTGATTGGATTGGCAGCAGGTACCCAAAGTGGGTAACCAGTTTGAATTAGGATGCAGTCATTATCCAGTGACGTCCCACATGTCTGATCCTATCCTTCAATTTATCCCTTGCCCCGACGCCGACGGCGGGCACAACATGGCTTACTGGCAGTGGGGTAATCCGACCAGCGCCCATGTGGTGCTGTGCGTGCATGGCTTGACGCGCCAGGGACGTGACTTTGACACCCTGGCTCAAGCCTTGTGTGAGAAGGCGGGCGGGCAGATTCGGGTGGTTTGCCCCGATGTGGTGGGCCGTGGGCAAAGCGATTGGCTGAAAGACCCGCAGGGCTATCAGATTCCGTTTTACGCGGCAGACATGTTCACGCTGCTGGCACATCTGCAAGCCACCACGCTGGATTGGGTGGGCACCAGCATGGGGGGGCTGATCGGCATGGTGATGGCTGGCCAGTCGGAGTTGCCTGCGTTTGCCCAAATTCGCCGCTTGGTGCTCAACGATGTCGGGCCGGTGATCGAATGGCAGGCCTTGCAGCGTATTGGCCAGTATCTGGGCCATGTGCCGGTGTTTGAAACCGAGCAGCAGGCTGCCGACGCGCTGTGGGCCATCGCCAGCAGTTTTGGCCCGCACACGCCCGAGCAATGGATGGCCTTGACGCGACCACAGATCAAACCATTGGGTGACGCGTCTGGGCGGCTCACGCTGCGCTACGACCCAGGCCTGGCGGAGCCATTCAAGGCGGTCACGCCAGAATCTGCTGCGCAGGGCGAGGCGCTGTTGTGGCAGGCCTATGACCAGATCACCGCGCAAACGCTGCTGGTGCGGGGCATGGCGTCAGACTTGCTGTCGGTGGCTACGGCGCAGGCGATGACGCAGCGCGGCCCCAAGGCAAAATTGGTTGAGTTTGCTGGCGTGGGCCATGCGCCCACATTTGTGGCGCACGATCAGGTGGACGCGGTGGTGTCGTTCCTGCTGCCATAACAAGGCACGGGATGGCTTGCGCAAGCACAGTATTCAGGGATAGTGTTTTTAATGAGAAGTACAGCAATCGATGTGACAGCCCCTGAGGCTGTCGATAAACCGGTTTTGCCGGTGGTGGCCGCCATCGCGCAAAGCCTGCCTGAGCATCCGCAAGCGCTGACGCGTGCGCGCGCCTTTGCCGAGCCGCTGCTGTCCTGCGAAACGCTGGACACTGGCGAAAACACGCTGGCCCATGCCGATGCGGTGGCCGTCATCCTGAAACACATTGGTGGTTCGGAGGCCATGCAGGCCGCCAGTTACCTGGTCTATGCCTGCGACCACCTGTACAAACCGCAAGAGGTGATTGCCAAGGCCTTTGGCGACAATTTTGCCGCTCTGGCGATGGAAACCACCAAGCTGGTGCGGGTACAACGCCATACGCGCCAAGCCAAGGCAGCCCGCCCCGTGGCGCCTGCCGAGACGCCCGCAGAACAGCAGGCTGCGGCGGTTCAGACGGAGAACGTGCGCAAGATGCTGTTGGCGTTTTCACGCGACCTGCGGGTGGTGATGCTGCGCCTGGCCTCGCGCCTGCAAACGTTGCGCTTTTTTGCTGCCACCAAGCTGCCGGTGCCGCAGGGTGTGGCGTCAGAGGCGCTGCAGGTGTTTGCACCCCTGGCCAACCGGCTGGGCATCTGGGAAATCAAGTGGGAGCTGGAAGACCTGGCGTTCCGGTTTCTGGAACCCGATACCTACAAACAGGTGGCTCGCCTGCTGGACGAAAAACGCGTTGAACGCGAAGCGCATATGGAGCGCATGCGCAGCCAGTTGGATCGCGACCTCAAGGCGCAAGGCATCGATGCCAAGGTGACGGGGCGACCCAAACACATTTACAGCATCGTCAAGAAGATGCGCGGCAAGTCGCTGGGATTTGAGCAGGTGTATGACATTCGGGCCATGCGCATTGTGGTGGCCAGCGTGCCCGAGTGTTATGGTGTCCTGAGCTGGGTGCACAACCATTTCACCCCCATTGCTGAGGAGTTTGACGATTACATCGCCAAGCCCAAGGTCAACGGCTACCAGTCCTTGCACACCGTGGTGCGCGACGCGGCCGGGCTGCCCACAGAGATCCAGATACGCACCCAGGCCATGCATGATCACGCCGAAAACGGCGTTGCCGCGCACTGGGCCTACAAAGAGGCGGGTGCCAAGGGCTATGCCGGTGTGTCGGCCACAGGCGCCTATGACGCCAAGATTGCAGTGCTGCGCCAGCTGCTGGCGTGGGAGCGCGATCTGTCGGGCGTGCAGACGCAAAACCTGTTGGACGACCGCATTTATGTGCTGACGCCGGACGCCAATATCGTCGAGCTGCCGCAGGGTGCCACGGCGGTGGACTTTGCCTACACTGTGCACACCGACCTGGGCCACCGTTGCCGTGGCGCGCGGGTGGACGGGGCCATGGTGCCGCTGAATACCCCGTTGAAGAACGGTCAAACCGTGGAAGTGACCGCTGCCAAAGAGGGCGGCCCGTCGCGCGACTGGCTCAACCCGGAACTGGGCTATCTGGTCAGCCACCGCGCACGCACCAAGGTTCGCGCCTGGTTCAACGCGCTGGCGCAAAGTGAGACCATTGCCAAGGGCCGCGAAGCGGTTGAAAAGCTGCTGCAGCGCGAGGGCAAGACTGCTGTCAAGCTTGACGATCTGGCGGTGCAACTGGGCTTTGACAATGCCAACGCCTTGTTTGAAGACGTGGGCAAGGACGAGTTTTCACTGCGTAGCATTGAACAAGTGCTGCGCCCGCCTGAGGCACCTCACTTTGACGCCAATGCGCCGCTGTTGCGCAAACCGCGATCAGGTGACAACCCTACCAAGGGCGGCTTGCTGGTGGTGGGCGTGGACTCGCTCATGACGCAGATGGCCAAGTGCTGCAAGCCGGCGCCGCCCGATGCGATTTGTGGCTTTGTCACGCGCGGTAAGGGCGTCAGCGTGCACCGCAAGGACTGCAGCAACCTGCGTGAGATGGTCGCCAAAAATGGTGAGCGCCTGATTGATGTGGAGTGGGGCGTGACGCAGGTGGCGTCCGGCTCCGTCTATCCTGTGGATGTGGCGGTGCATGCGCAGGACCGCCAGGGCTTGCTGCGCGACATTTCCGAGGTGTTCACCAAGGAAAAGATGAACGTGATTGGCGTGCAGACCCAGACCATCAAAGGCATTGCCTGGATGACCTTTACCGTCGAGGTGTCGGACTCGGGGCGCCTGAACAAGGTGCTGGGCCTGGTGGCCGAGCTGCCCGGCGTGAATTCCGCACGTCGCAAGTAAAAACAGCCTGTAGCCCAGGTATAACAAAGGCTAGTAGCTGCATATTCAGTAGCGAAACACACATTGATGTCTGTATGACCCACACCTTTCTCTGGCACGACTACGAAACTTTTGGCATTAACACCCGACGCGCCCGACCGGCCCAGTTTGCCGCCATTCGCACCGATGCCGACTTGAACCAGCTTGGTGAGCCCATCATGCTGTACTGCCAGCCCGCCAACGACTTTTTGCCCGAGCCGCAGTCCTGCCTGATCACCGGCATCACCCCGCAGGAGTGTCTGGAAAAAGGCTTACCCGAGCATCAGTTTGCTGCCCAGATCGAACAAGCCCTGGCCTGGCCCGGCACCGTGGGTGTGGGCTACAACACCATTCGCTTTGACGATGAAATCACCCGCTTCATGTTCTGGCGCAACCTGATCGACCCCTACGCTCGCGAATGGCAAAACGACTGTGGCCGCTGGGACTTGCTCGACGTGGTGCGCACCGCCTACGCCTTGCGCCCCGAGGGCATCCAGTGGCCCGTGACCCCCGAGGGCAAACCCAGCTTCAAGCTCACCGACCTGACTGCCGCCAACGGCCTGGTGCACGAGTCGGCGCACGATGCCTTGAGCGATGTGCACGCCACCATCGCGCTGGCCCGCCTGATCAAGGCCGCACAGCCGCGGCTGTTTGACTTCTGCTTTGGCCTGCACAAAAAAGACCGCGTGCTGGCCGAGCTGGGCCTGCCCACCACCCAGGCCAGCGCCCGGCCTTTTTGGCACATCTCTGGCATGTTCGCCCCCGAACGGGGTTGCCTGGCCCTGATGTGGCCGCTGGCCATGCATCCGGGCAACAAAAACGAGCTGCTGGCCTGGGATCTGGCCCATGACCCGAGCGAATTGGCCAGCTTGAATGCCGAGCAACTGCGCTTGCGCCTGTTCACCCGAACGGCAGATTTACCCGAAGGCGTGCGCCGCTTGCCGCTGAAATCCGTACACCTGAACAAATCGCCCATGGTGATGAGCAACCTGAAGGTGTTGAGCGACACCCAGGCGCGGCGCTGGGGTGTGGATGTGGCCGCGCAACTGCAACACGCGGCGCTGGCGCGCGACCTGCCCGACATGAGCGCCATCTGGGCCGAGGTGTTCAAGCGTGACGCCAACGGGCCGGTGGATGTGGACGAAGACCTGTACGGCGGCTTTGTCGGTAACGCCGACCGCCGCCGCTTGAATGACTTACGCCAGAGCCCACCCGAACAGCTGGCCAAAGCCCGACCGGCTTTTGAAGATGATCGGCTGAGTGAATTGCTGTGGCGCTACCGTGCCCGCAATTTCCCGACGAGTCTGTCAGCCGAAGAAGCCACCCGCTGGGACGCCCACAGGGCCGCGCGCCTGCTGGAAGGCGAGGGCGGCGCACTCACCCTGACCGCGCTGTTTGATGAACTCGACAAATTGGCCGAAACCGCTGATGAGCGCGGCGAGGCCATTTTGGGTGCGCTGTATGACTACGCGGAGATGATTGCGCCGCAGGGGGATTGAGCGAACCGGTTGGCTCAGGTTGGCTCAAACACCAACGAGAGGGTGAGTTTCCGGCTTGCTGTCGACGTGGCTCCAAAAGTCATCGCTCACCATAAACTGCGGATAGGTCGCCTTGTGTTGCTCGGCCAGATAGTGCAGGGCCATGAGAACATCGGTCTGAAAGCCTCGCCGGGTTCCACCACGGGTGCCGTGCAGCAAGCCTTCCATATAAGCTACAAAACTGTCACGCCCCCAATACTCTTGGAGTTTGACGCCGATGTGGGGGAACGCCAGATTGACGACATTGAATTGCGGGTTGTTTTCAAGCACGGCGAAACTCCTCCTGTATCGGCTACGACCATCATGTATTCATTGCATGAACGGCTGTTAAATGTATTGCATCCAGCCCCTATTTGAAAGGGCAAATGTCAATGGATAGTCTGGCCGTCAGGCCCGAATCCACGAGCGAGAGTAAAATATGATCGTTACTGCAGTTTGCTTACCTTGGCAGTAGCTGAAGTCTGACACGGTTTGCGGCAATCCACACGCCGCCTCCGCACCTTTTTGACCGCTAATTCCGGTCGTCCCGGCCGTCAAACTCCCCACGCGGCGAGCTTAATTTACGGTTTGATTTTTCCTGATTCGTTCGAACCTGGTCCTCTTGTTTGCTTGGTCCTGTCCAAGCGGCACCTTCGTTGATAGTTTTTAACAAGAACCGTCATTCCCCCTGCGTCACGCTGTTCAATAAAACGGCGGTCGCTTTTTTGAAAGATCCCAAAATGGGTAAGAAACTCTATGTCGGCAACCTCTCCTATTCAGTTGACGACCAATCCCTGAATCAAAGCTTCTCTGATTTTGGTACTGTCTCGTCTGCCAAGGTGTTGATGGACCGCGACAGTGGCCGGTCAAAGGGCTTTGGTTTTGTAGAAATGTCGAGCGACGCTGAGGCCCAAGCGGCCATCAGCGGTATGCACGGCAAATCCGTCGATGGCCGTGACATGGTAGTCAATGAAGCCCGGCCGATGGAGCCGCGTACCGGTGGCTACAGTGGTGGCAACAACCGCTACTGAAATTAGCACCTCAGTGAAAAAACCGGCCTCCTGGCCGGTTTTCTTTGGTCGGCCCGATCATGCGAGAACGCTGGTCTTGCCTAGCCCGGTGCGCTGGCGTTGACACGATTGCGGCCTGCCTTCTTGGCGGCATACAGTGCGCTGTCGGCGGCAGCAATCAACGCGTCGACAGTGCGGCCATCCTGCGGAAAAGTCGCCACGCCAAAAGAGGCGGTCACTGCAATCAGTGAGGTGCCACAGGTCACAGGTTCGGCAGCCAGTGCATTACACAACAACTCTGCCCGCTCGATTGCGTTGCCTTTCGACATTTGCGGCAGCACCAATAGAACCTCTTCTCCGCCGTAACGGCAGCAGACATCACTGCCGCGTGCGTGCTTCGTCAGCAGCGCGCCAAAGACCCGCAAAACCTCGTCGCCAGCCAGATGTCCATAACGGTCATTGACTAACTTGAAGTGGTCGAGATCGCTCATGATCACACTGACCGGGTGACCATGGCGTCTGGCGGCAACAATCTCCCGAACCAGGGTCTCTTCCATGTAGCGCCGGTTGTAGAGTCCGGTCAGTACATCATGCGTTGACTGGTGTAGTAGGCTCTTTTGCAAATCCTGCACCTTCCGCTCTGTGCGGGTGCGCTCTGTGACGTCCATGATCAGACTGATCAGCGCCAATTTGCCGTTGTGCTCCATCGTGCTGCTGTATACCTCGACATCGATCACGACACCATCCCGGCGCAAACCGTGGAATACGTAGTTAGACGGCGCCACCTTGTTTTTGAGTCGTTGGCGAATTTTCTCGGCAATCATCGACCGCTCTTGCTCAATGGCGGTATCGAGTACAGCCATTCCCCGAACTTCGTCGGCGCTGTAGCCAAATATTTCATGGAACTTCGCATTGGTGTAACTGAACTTGCCATCTTCAATGATTGCGATGCCAACCAGGGATTGGTTCACCAGACCATGGAATTTCAGCTCGGATTCGCGCAAAGCGTAGGTGATTTTTTCGTTTTCATGCAGGGCCGCTTCCAATTTCTTCGTTCGGCTACGCACCTGCTCCTCCAGCACAACTGCCGATTGGAACAGGGTGAAGTCAGTTCCCTCGACACTCGTGCTACGTTCTGCCCGATCCATCAAGGAGCGGATGATCTTGTTTTTTCGCGCGATTTCGCCTCTCAGGGCCTCGGCTTCCGAGGTTGCCGTTGGTGCTCCTGGCTCAGACATCATCGATCCTCATCGCGTCGGCGCCGATCGCTATGCCGACCAAGGTCTGGTTCACGTGAACGCCCTGAAACTGTTCGCCATAGGTGTGGAAGCCAACGGTGTTGTTTTGCCGATAAACAGCGTCGATCAGGTCTTTGGACGGACTTTGGAAAATCTCCAGTTTGCGCAGAATGCATTCGCAGGCGAGTACCAGTTGTGGTGTGCCGATCTCCTCGCGTATCCGGGTGAAGGCTTGCTCCAGATTCTCCAAAAGGTTCACACCCTTTGCAACCCGAAAAACCAACCCATCCTCAATGGCACAGAAAAAAGTCAGACTGCCATCCGGGTTAACTGATTGCACGGAGCGCACATAGTTTGTCGAGTCGATCCGTACAACGACCGGTGAGGCTGCGAAGCTGGCGGGACCAAGATGGCTTGCATCAACGCCCAGAATGCGTGCGTATTCCGTGGTGGCAGGCCATCCATTGATTTCCTTGACGACGCGATGGCTAGCGTCTGCTTCGGTGACGACGAGCCGTTCATCTGTGGCGACAAAATGTTGGGTTTTGAAGAGTCTGAACGGCAATGGTGTGGTAACCAGCGTCAGAACAGCGCTATCAATATGGAAACAGCCCTCTGAATACACCCGCGTGCACCCAAAACTCACACCGTCACCAGCTGACCCTCCGACCAATGGGCATTTGCCCAGCGCACTTTGCAAAGCGCGAGTAACCGGCTCTTCACGCATCGACAAACCATCAGTCAACAGCAGTCCAAAGCTGTTAAGGGTTGTTGCGTGCGGTGCCTGTACTTCCAGCTTTTGCAGCAATTCCTGTACGAATGTCTGGCCCCTGTCGGCTTCAAATTGCTGTAAGTGATCAATGTGACCGCTGACAGCGGTAAAACTGCTGGCCGGAAAGCTCGCACCGGTCAGACTGTTGTCTTGATAACCGGAAGGGCCAATCTCGCCGGCCGTTGTACAACCTACGACCTGAACCCCACCAAAAAGACGCTTCATTTCCCTGGCCAGCAGTTCCAAATCGTACGTGCTGGAGCAGAAGAAAATAACCAGCGCCATATCTGGCTGGGCTACTGCAGTGTGAAACTCTTGCACGGCCTCCAGCGCATTGATTCTGCAGGACTGCGCTCTGCGTATGCGAGGAAGATTTTCCATCTCAATTCCTGTTGTGGCCACCATTGGTTTGAGGGCCTTTTCATTGTTTATAGCTCCCAACGAATTTTGATGATAAACCTGCTGGCGATGTGCACTTCTGCACTGCGCGGTGCCTTGGATGTGCCAAAGGGCATTTCAGACTCGTTTTGCCTACAATAGTAGGCATTACAAGTTGGAGACACCATGCGCAAGATCGCCTTGTCGTTGGCATTCGTGGCGGCGATATTCACCCCGCACATATGCCTGGCACAAAGCCCGGTTGGTGGTCACCTTGATCACATACTGGCAACACACACCTTGCGTGTTTGCATCTGGCCAGACTACTACAGCATCACCTACCGCAACCCAAAAACACAGCTTTTGAGCGGAATCGACATCGATTTGGCCACTGAATTGGGCAAAGACCTGGGTGTTACCGTCCAGTTTGTGGATAGTTCGTTTTCAAAGCTGATTGAAGACGTGACCCAGGACCATTGTGACGTTGCCATGTTTGCCATTGGCATCACCCCCGCCCGCGCAGAGAAACTGCGTTTTACCCAGCCCCATCTGGCGAGCGATATTTATGCGGTCACTTCGAAGACAAATCGCCGCATCAAAGGCTGGGATGACATTGACAAAGTTGGCTCAGTGGTGGCCGTTGCCAAGGGCACGCTGCATGAGCCGATCATGAAAGAAATGCTCAAGTCCGCGCAATTGCTGGTTCTCGACACCCCGTTTGCCAGAGAGCAGGAAGTTCAGTCCGGCCGCGCCGACGTGTTCATGACGGACTACCCCTACAGCTTGCGTTTCCTAGCCAATGCCGACTGGGCGAGACTGGTGTCCCCGCCCCGCATCTATCACATCACACCCTACGCTTTTGCTGTCAAACCCGGTGACGACGCCTGGCTTGCACGGCTGGATGAATTTGTTGCTGCCATCAAACGTGATGGCCGCTTGATGGCCGCAGCCAAACACTACAAACTCGACCCCATCGTCGCCCAATGAGTTCGTCGCCGCGACAGCTGCGCCTGACCTACTTGTTGGGTTTGTTGGTGTTCGTGTTCGGAATGCTTGGCCTTGCAGCATACGCACTTTGGCAACTTCGCTCTGATGCGATTAACAACGGGTTGAAGGTATCAGCGCTGCATGCGCGCAGTTTCGAGAACTTTCTGACACAGAGTTTGCGCGTCACAGAGCAGATGGCAGCCAATCTGGCTCCACCAAAAAACGTAGGCTCCGACCAGCGGCGAATGCAAGACACCTTGGTCTCAATCCTGCGTCAAACTCCCTTTTTGCGGTCTATTTCCTTGCAGGACAGGTCCGGGCGCATTGTGATCAGCTCCAACCCAGGTAACCTGGGGCTCAGGGTGGCGACACAGTCTTACCTGCCTTCCGCCGCTGCCAGGCGGGAAATATTGCGCATTGGCCAGCCATGGTGGGGCCGGGATTTCGCTGACGGCCATGAGGCCACACCTGAGGCGCCAGCCCCAATGGACGCGTCAACTTTTATTCCGGTAACGTACCCGATGGCCGATGCCGGACAGGCCTTCACGTTGTTGATAGCGATTAATCCAGACTATTTCATCAACCAAATGACGCGATCTCTGGACGCACAAAATTCACATGCCGAGCTGCTGAGTTACGACGGCGTGCTGATGATGGCCACGGACCCGCAAGCGCCTGTCGGCGCCAGGTTTGCCCAATTGATGGCGGACCATCAGCTGTTAAAAGCTGAGTCGGGCTTTTTTGAGCAAGTTGATGCAGGTGCTCCGGCCACTTTGACCGCCTTTCGGTCATCCGTGCTGTATCCCTTTGTGGTGGTCACACGTCTTGATCGGGATGCAGCACTGAGACAGTGGCAGATTGAGGCGCAAACGTTGTTGGGTGTGCTTCTACCGACCCTCCTGGTGATATTCCTAATGGGCACCGTTGCCTATCGTCGGCAGATGGAAGCTGCGGCACAGCGTGAAGAAGCGGCTCGCTTGGCGCGAATCAACGCGACTGTATTTGAGACCAATTCCGAGTCCATTGTCATCACCGACCAGCATGCCAACATCATTTCGGTCAACTCGGCATTTGTCCGTATTACGGGCTATGCCGAGAACGAGGTGCTGGGTCGAAACCCTAAATTGTTGGCGTCGGGTCAGCAAGATAAATTTTTTTACACCCAACTGTGGACTGAACTTCTGCAAACCGGTAGGTGGCAGGGCGATGTGGTCAACCGACGCAAGGATGGCACCGCTTTTGACGCCCATTTGTCCATCAGCATCTCACGGGACGACAGCGGGCAACTGCAGCATTATGTGGGGGTCATTACCGATATTACCGACCGAAAGCAAGCACAGCTGGCGCGAGATGATGCGCTTGACCGGCTCAAGAAGATTGCCAGCCGGGTACCCGGCGTGCTGTACGAATTCCGGTTGCGGTCTGATGGCAGTGCTTCATTTCCCTATGCCAGCGACTCCATCAGTGCGATCTATGGTAACCAGCTTACCCCGGCAGATATCCGGCAGGATGCCACGGCGGCATTCGCTCTGATTCACCAGGAAGACATGGCAGGTGTCGCAACCAGCATTCAAAAATCAGCAAAGAATCTGACACCCTGGCAGCATGAATTTCGGATTAAATTTGACGATGGCACCGTTCGCTGGCTCCATGGTCGTTCGATGCCGGAGCTGGAGGCCGATGGTTCGGTGCTGTGGCATGGTTTCTTTTCTGACGTTACCGAGCGCAAGCAGAACGAGTCAGCGATGGCCGAGTTGAATCGCGATTTCGTTTCCTTTCTGGAAAACACCAGTGATTTCATTTATTTCAAGGACAAAGAAAGCCGTTTCCGGTTTGCCAGTCAGACTTTGGCCAATATCACCGGGCATGCCAGTTGGCGTGACATGATCGGAAAGAATGATCAGGAGGTGTTTCCGTCTGAGATGGCAAAGATCTATCGTGACGAAGAGATACCTATATTTCATGATGGAAGGCCTTTGCTCAACAAGATAGACCCCTACTTTGATGAAGCGGGAAACAAGGGCTGGGTCAGCACCAACAAATGGCCACTGCTGGACGACGACGGCAGCATTCAGGGGCTGTTTGGCATCAGCAGGGATGTCACCGCCTACAGAAATAACGAAGCGAAATTGGAATTGGCGGCCAGCGTGTTTAACAATTCACGTGAGGGCATCATGATTACCGAGACAGACGGCACCATCGTTGATGTCAACGATGCGTTCAGTCTCATCACCGGCTACAGTCGCGAAGAAATTGTGGGACAGAATCCGCGCATACTGAACTCAGGTCGGCAAACCAAAGACTATTACACAGCCATGTGGCAAGGTTTGATTGCCAAAGGGCACTGGTACGGCGAGGTCTGGAACCGGCGCAAAAACGGCGAGGTCTACGCCGAAATGCAGACCATCAGCACGGTGCGTGATGCCCAGGGCAAGCCACAGCACTATGTGTCGCTGTTCTCAGACATCTCTGCTGCAAAGGAGCACGAGCAGCAACTCGAACACATTGCTCATTACGACATCTTGACCAATTTGCCCAACCGGTCTTTGTTGGCTGATCGCTTGACGCAGTCCATGGCGCAATCCCAGCGCCGCGGCACGAAGTTGGCAGTTGTGTTTCTTGATCTGGATGGTTTCAAGGCGATCAATGACACCTATGGACATGAGGCTGGAGACCACTTGTTGATGGCTTTGGCCAATCGGATGAAGCAGGCCCTGCGCGACGGTGACACTCTGGCCCGCATTGGCGGTGACGAGTTTGTGGCGGTGATGGTGGATTTGACAGATACCACCGAGAGTCTTCCTATCCTCAAGCGGTTGCTGGGTGCCGCAGCTGGCCCCATGCGGTTTGGTGATGATATTTTGCAGATCTCTGCCAGCCTGGGTGTCACGATTTACCCGCAGGGGGAGGAGATTGACGCCGACCAACTGCAGCGACAAGCTGACCAGGCCATGTATCAAGCCAAGGTCATGGGCAAGAATCGATACCATTTCTTTGATGCCGAGCATGACCGCAATGTGCGTGGTCACCATGAAAACCTGGAGCACATTCGTCGCGCCATCCTGGCAAAAGAATTTGTGCTTTATTACCAGCCCAAGGTCAACATGCGCACCGGCCAGGTTGTTGGCGCAGAAGCGCTGATTCGCTGGAAGCATCCCGAGCAGGGTCTGCTGGCCCCGGGAATGTTTCTGCCAGCCATCGAGAACCATCCGTTGGCGGTTGAAGTTGGCGAATGGGTGATGCACGCTGCACTGAGCCAAATGCAAGTCTGGCATGAAGCCGGGCTGGATATGCCGGTCAGCGTCAATGTGGGGGCGCGCCAGTTGCAACAGCCGGATTTTGTGGCGCGCTTGCAAAGCATTTTGGCCGAGCACCCTGACATCAAGAATGCCTGTCTGGAGCTTGAGGTGCTGGAAACCAGTGCACTGGAAGATATTTCCAGGGTGTCGATGGTGATCGAGGCCTGTCGCGAAATGGGGGTGACGTTTGCGCTGGATGACTTCGGCACTGGCTACTCATCGCTGACCTACCTGAAACGCTTGCCGGTAGCGTTGCTCAAAATCGATCAGAGTTTTGTCAGCGACATGCTGGAAGATTCGGATAACTTGGCTATTTTGCAGGCTGCTATTGGTCTGGCCAAAGCATTTCACCGTGACATCCTTGCCGAGGGCGTGGAAACCGTGGCACACGGCACAGTTCTGACGCAAATGGGTTGTGATCTGGCGCAAGGTTATGGTATTGCCAGACCGATGCCAGCCGAAGATATACCCGCATGGGTGGCTTCCTGGCAACCCGATGCCGCGTGGTCAGCGCAGTCTGAATTGATCCCGTAACGTACGGACCTGTGGCGCCAGAAAAGGTGGCGTGCACACAGGTTTTTGCTATAAATAGAATATCTACCTATGCTTATTCTGCGCGGGCTATAGCCAAAAAACTCATATAAGCTTATTGCGTACCAAATATCCGATCCCCCGCATCTCCCAGCCCCGGCAAGATGTAGCCGTGGTTGTTAAGCTGGCGGTCGATGGCGGCGGTGAAGATTTGCACGTCGGGGTGTGCTTCGCGCAGGGCCTTGACGCCTTCGGGGCAGGTCAGCAGGCAGACAAATTTGATGGACCTAGGGGCCAGCGCCTTGATGCGGGTGATGGCTGCAATGGCCGAGTGGCCGGTGGCCAGCATCGGGTCGACCACGATCACATCACGCTCGGGCATGTCTTTGGGCATCTTGAAGTAATACTCCACCGCTTGCAGCGTAGCTGGGTCGCGATACAGGCCGATATGGCCGACACGCGCACCCGGCACCACGGCCAGAAAGCCGTCGAGCAGCCCGGTGCCCGCGCGCAGGATGGAGGCCAGTGCCAGCTTCTTGCCGTCGATCATGGTGGCGGTCATGGTTTCCAGCGGGGTTTCAATTTCAACCTCTTGGGTCGGCATGTCACGGGTCACCTCGTAGGCCATCAACATGGCCAATTCGTTAAGCAGGGTGCGAAAGCTGGTCGTGCTGGCGTCTTTGCGGCGCATCAGTGTGAGCTTGTGCTGTACCAGCGGGTGGTTGATGACGTGAACCATCGGGTCTGATTGGGTCATGGTGTGTTTTCCTTTTTGTTTATCGTTTGGAGCCGCCAAAGATGCCGCCCAGCACCCCGCGGATGATTTGTCGGCCGACTTCGCGGCCAATGGAGCTGGCGGCACTTTTGATAAGTTGCTCGCCAGCCGAGGTGCGACGGCCATTGCCGCCGCTCAGCAGGCTGCCCAGGCTGGAGCCCAGATTGTCGAGCAATCCGCCGTCGGATTCGGTCGGTGTTGGGCTGGGTGCCTTAGTGTTGCCAGCTTGCGCTGCCGCGGTGCTGCGTTGCGTGGTGCGGCCCTTGAGCTTCTCAAAGGCTGATTCCCGGTCCAAGGTTTTTTCGTACACGCCTGCCACGATGGAGTCGGCGATCAGCGCCTGGCGTTGTTCGGGTGTGATTGGGCCGATTTGGCTGGCTGGAGGCAAAACATAAACCCGCTCGGTGGGACAGGGGCGCCCCTTTTCGTCCAGAAAGCTGACCAGCGCTTCGCCCACGGCCAGCTCGGTGATGGCGGCAGCCACGTCCAGGCCGGGGTTGGGGCGCATGGTGTCGGCTGCCGATTTGACGGCCTTCTGATCGCGTGGGGTGAAGGCGCGCAGGGCGTGTTGCACCCGGTTGCCCAGTTGCGCCAGCACGCTGTCGGGGATGTCGAGCGGGTTTTGGGTGACGAAATACACGCCCACACCCTTGGAGCGCACCAGGCGCACCACCAGTTCGATGCGCTCGATCAGCACCTTGGGTGCATCGTTGAACAGCAGGTGGGCTTCGTCGAAAAAGAACACCAGTTTGGGCTTGTCCAGGTCGCCGACTTCGGGCAGGTTCTCAAAGAGTTCACTGAGCATCCACAGCAAAAACGTGCTGTACAGGCGTGGCGAGTTCATCAGCTTGTCGGCCGCCAGGATGTTGACCATGCCGCGACCTTGGCCGTCAGTTTGCATGAGGTCGTCGATGTTGAGCATCGGCTCGCCAAAGAACTTGTCGCCGCCCTGAGCCTCAATCTGCATCAGGCCGCGCTGGATGGCGCCAATGCTGGCGGCGCTGATGTTGCCGTAGCTGGTGGTGTAGCTGGAGGCGTTGTCGCCCACCTCCTGGCACATGGCGCGCAGGTCTTTCATGTCCAAGAGCAGCAGACCGTTGTCATCGGCAATCTTGAACACCAACTGCAGCACCCCGGCCTGGGTCTCGTTGAGGTTCAACATACGCGACAGCAGCAGTGGTCCCAGATCGCTCACGGTGGCGCGCACCGGGTGGCCTTGCTCGCCAAACACGTCCCACAGTGTCGTGGAGAACGCTGCATATTCAGGAGCTTCAAGCCCACGCTCTGCGAGGACTTGGGCTAGTTTTTGTGTAGAACTTCCGGTTTGCGATACACCGGTCAGGTCGCCCTTGATGTCAGCCATGAAAACCGGTACCCCTAGTTTGGCAAAACCCTCGGCCATGGTTTGCAGGGTGATGGTTTTGCCGGTGCCGGTGGCGCCGGTGATCAGGCCATGCCGATTGGCCTTGTCAGGCTGCAGGAAGCATTGCGTCTGGCCGTGCTGAGCGATCAGAATGGGTTCGGGCATATCGGGGCTCAAAAAGTACAATCGAGCCAATAGCGTAACGAATTTTTAAAGGAATTCCCGTGGCAGGACACAGTAAATGGGCCAATATTCAGCACCGCAAAGGCCGTCAGGACGAAAAACGCGGCAAGATCTGGACGCGCATCATCCGTGAAATTACCGTTGCGGCGCGTGCTGGTGGCGGCGATTTGTCAGCCAACCCGCGTCTGCGGTTGGCCATTGACCGCGCCAAGGCGGCCAACATGCCGGCAGACCGCATCAAGTACAACATCGACAAAGCGACCGGCTCACTTGATGGCATCAGCTACGAGGAAATTCGCTACGAAGGCTACGGCATTGGCGGCGCGGCCATCATCGTGGACACCATGACCGACAACAAGGTCCGCACCGTGGCTGAAGTGCGCCACGCATTTTCCAAGTTTGGCGGCAATATGGGCACCGAAGGCTCGGTGGCGTTTCAGTTCAAACATTGTGGTCAGATCATTTTTGCGCCAGGTCAGAGCGAAGATAAGGTGATGGAAGTGGCACTGGAGGCTGGTGCCGATGACGTGATCACCGACGACGATGGGGCGATTGAGGTGATCACGCCGGTGGCTGTTTTTGAAGCGGTTAAGGACGCGCTGGTCGCTGCCGGTTTGACGCCCGACGATGCCGAGGTGACCATGCGTGCGGAAAACCCAATCGAGGTCAGTGGTGAGGACGCCGTGCGCATGCAAAAGCTGCTCGACGCCATTGAAGACCTGGACGATGTGCAAGCGGTTTATCACAACGCCGAGCTGGACTCGGAAGTCGTATGAAGATTCTCGTCATTGGTGGTGGAGGCCGCGAACATGCGCTGGCCTGGAAGCTGGCTCAGTCGCCCAAAACGCACAAGATCTATGTCGCGCCCGGCAACGCGGGTACCGCGCTCGATCCGCATTTTGAGAACGTCAATATCACGGATGTCCAGCAACTGCGGGAGTGGGCTACTGCACAAAAGATAGCGTTGACGGTGGTTGGTCCCGAGGTGCCGCTGGCTGCTGGTGTGGTGGATGAGTTTCGCAAGCATGGCCTGCGCATCTTTGGCCCGACGCAAGCTGCCGCGCAACTGGAAAGCTCCAAGGCGTTTTCCAAAGCCTTCATGAAGCGCCACAGCATTCCGACGGCCGAGTTTGAGACTTTTACCAACCCGGCGGATGCGCATGCCTACATCGACCACAAGGGCGTACCCATCGTGGTCAAGGCCGATGGTCTGGCCGCTGGCAAAGGTGTGGTGGTGGCGATGACGCTGGCCGAGGCGCATCAGGCGGTGGATTTCATGCTGGTGGACAACACCCTGAGTGTGAGCCACAACGAAGGTGGCGCCCGCGTTGTCATTGAGGAGTTTTTGGCGGGTGAAGAAGCTAGCTTCATTGTCATGGTGGACGGTAAAAACGTGCTGGCGCTGGCCACTAGCCAGGACCACAAGCGCCTGCTTAACGGCGATATGGGACCTAACACGGGTGGCATGGGGGCCTACTCGCCTGCACCCATCGTGACGCCCGACGTGCACGCGCGAGTCATGCGTGAAGTCATCCTGCCTACTGTGCGCGGCATGGAAAAAGATGGCATCCCGTTCACGGGGTTCTTGTACGCTGGTTTGATGATTGACGCGCAGGGCAAACCCAAGACGCTGGAATTCAATTGCCGCATGGGCGACCCTGAGACCCAGCCGATCATGATGCGCTTGAAGACTGACTTGGTTGATGTGATGCTGGCCGCCACCGAGCCCGGCCCGCATGGCAAGCTCGATCAGATCGAACTGCAGTGGGACCGTCGAACCGCACTGGGCGTGGTGCTGGCGGCCCATGGCTACCCGTTGCAACCGCGCAAAGGTGATGTCATCACTGGCATCCCGAAGGAAGTTGAAGATGCCTGCGTGTTTCACGCGGGCACGACGCTGGTTGGCGGCGAGGTTCGTACCAGTGGGGGTCGGGTGTTGTGCGTGACGGTGCTGGCCGACAACGTACGACTGGCGCAGCAGCGCGCCTACGAGGTGGCTGCTGGCATCCGCTTTGATGGCATGCAGTACCGCACCGATATTGGCCACCGCGCTATCAAAGGTGCTGCATGACAGGTTCGTCATCTGCGGGAACTTCCTCCGAGGTCGTGATTGGGTATTTGCGCGGTCTGCAAGCCAGCATTACCGGCGCCATCAGCGCGCTGGATGGCAGCTCTTTTCTGACAGATTGCTGGCAAAAACCCGCTACAGAGATGTTGCAGGGTCGCGGCGTGACGCAGATTTTGGAAGGTGGGCCGGTGTTCGAGCGCGCCGGGTGCGGCTTCTCGCACGTCAATGGCCCCAAACTGCCACCTTCAGCCACCCAGCATCGTCCGGAGTTGGCGGGGGCGCCATTTGAGGCCATGGGGGTGTCGCTGGTGTTCCACCCGCGCAACCCCTATGTGCCAACGGTGCACATGAATGTGCGCATGATCTCGGCCACGGCCAAAGATGGCTCGGTGGTGTGCTGGTTTGGCGGCGGCATGGACTTGACGCCGTATTACGGTTTTGAAGAAGATGCGGTGCATTTTCACCAGAGCTGCAAGGCCGCGTTGGCGCCGTTTGGCGAGGACAAGTACCCACGCTTCAAAACCTGGTGCGACGAGTACTTTTGCAACAAACACCGTGGCGAGCAACGCGGTATCGGCGGCGTGTTTTTTGACGATTTTTCGGAGTTGGGTTTTGCACAAAGCTTGGCCATGACTCAGTCGGTGGGCGACGCCTTTTTGGGGGCTTATCTGCCCATTGTGGAGCGTCGCCAAAACACCCCTTACGGCCAGCGCGAGCGCGATTTCCAGTTGTATCGGCGCGGTCGTTATGTGGAGTTCAACCTGGTGTGGGACCGCGGTACACACTTTGGCCTGCAGTCCGGCGGGCGAACCGAGTCGATTTTGCTGTCGATGCCGCCGCTGGTGAGCTGGTCATACAACCAGATACCTGAGCCGGGAACGCCTGAGGCTGAGCTGACCAACAAGTTCTTGGTGCGCCGGGATTGGGTTTGATGACCCATGAGGTCACACCACGGCGTGTAGGTGTGTTGGGTGGCGCTTTTGATCCGCCGCACCTGGCCCATCTGGCCTTGGCGCAGGCTGCCATGGCGCAATTGAGTCTGGACGAGTTGCGAGTGATTCCCACGGGGCAGGCTTGGCACAAATCCAGAAAGCTGACCGACGCAGCGCACCGCCTAAGTATGGTGAAACTGGCTTTTGCAGGTCTTGCCCAAGCGGTGGTGGATGCGCGTGAAACCCAGCGCCACGACCCCAGCTACACCATCGACACCTTGAATGAGTTGCGCGCCGAGATGCCCGCTGCGGAAATGTTCCTGATCATCGGGGCCGACCAGGCCCAATCTTTCACCACCTGGCGGGCTTGGCAGGAGATTCTTCAATCAGCTACAATATGTGTAGCTGGTCGCCCTCAATCAACGGGGGCTAGTGCCGAATTTGGTGTAGAAAATGCATATTCCCAGCGCTTTCTTCACCTGCAAATGCCTGCGATGGCCATCAGCGCAACCGACATTCGCTCTGCCATTTCTAGCCACCAAGACGTGACAGCACTGGTGGGCGAGAGCGTTGCACGTTATATTGCTGCCCACCACCTTTACCTAATCCCTTGATGACTACCAAATCCACCACCCCGACCGCTGCCAAACGCGCTGCCAAAACCCCCACCAAAACCGTCGCTAAGACTGCTGCCAAAACCACGGCCAAGGCGGCTGCTCCGGCAGCTACGCCTTTTGAAGCCGAGGAGCGCCAGCGCGCGGTCACCAAGCCAGTGGTCAAACCAGCCAAGCTGGTTGCCAAGGCAGATGGCAAGAAAGACGTGCAGAAGTTGCAGCGTGCGATTGTGGACGGTCTTGAAGACGTCAAGGCGCAGGAGATTGTGGTGTTTGATACCGAAGAGCTGTCGTCCCTGTTCGAGCGGGTGATCATTGCCTCCGGCACGTCTAACCGCCAGACCAAGGCACTGGCCATGAGTGTGGTGGATGCTGTGCGTGACGCCGGGTTCCCAAAGCCACGTGTTGAAGGTGAGTCCAATGGCGAGTGGATCATTATTGATTGCGGCCAGGCCGTGGTGCATGTGATGCAGCCCACCTACCGCACTTATTACAACCTTGAAGAGTTGTGGGGTGAAAAGCCGGTGCGTCTGAAACTCGGTGCGGCCAAGCCAGTGGTGGCCAAGGCGACCAAAGTTGCGGCTGCACTCACCCAGCCCGCCAGACCAGCCAAACCCGAAACGAGCTTGCGCCGTTCCAGTGCGGCGAAAAAGGGTGTCGAAGAAGCCTTCCCCTCCAAAGCGCAATTGAAGAAGCAGGAGGAAGCCAAAGCCGCAGCTGCTAAAAAAGTAGCTGCTAAGGCAGTATCGACAAGGGCTAGAGGTGTAAAAGATGCTGAAGCTGTGGCCAAACCCCGAATCAAGACGCTGGTGGTGAATGCACCGGGCAAACCTGCTGCCAAAAAGTCAGCTGTGAAATCTGCACCCGCCAAAAGGGCTGCCAAGCCCGCATCGCGCAAAGCCTGACCGTGCGGCTGGTGATCGTTGCCGTGGGCCAGCGCGTGCCTGATTGGGCGCAAACTGCGTGGGACGACTACGCCAAGCGGTTTCCATTTGAGATCAAAGTGGAACTCAAGGCTGTCAAAACTGAGCCACGCGCCTCGAAATCGTTGGAAACCATCTACGCCGCAGAGCGTGCTCGTATTGAGGCAGCCATTCCCAAAGGCTGCCGCATCGTGGCACTGGATGAGCGTGGAACGGCACTGACCACGATGGCGTTGGCGGGCAAGCTCAAGGACTGGCAGTTGTCCGGCGACGATGTGGCGCTGGTGATCGGCGGCCCGGACGGGCTGGACCCGGCCTTCAGGCAGACGGCGCACGAGCGTATTCGCCTGTCTGACCTGACCCTGCCGCACGCGATGGTGCGTGTGCTGCTGGTGGAGCAGTTGTACCGCGCATGGTCTATTAACGCCAATCACCCGTATCACCGGGAATAGCCAAAGATGAAGCCATTTGTCTATTTGGCCTCCCAAAGCCCACGTCGCAGGCAGTTGCTGGAGCAGTTGGGCGTTGCCCATGAACTGCTGTTGCCTGATGCTGAGGAAGACGCTGAAAGCCTGGAGGCGGTTCTGACGCGTGAAGCGCCCCTGGCTTATGTGCAACGTGTGACACAGCTCAAGCTGGATGCCGCGCTGCAACGCCGCAAACGCCGTGGCCTGCCAGCTGCACCCGTGCTGTGTTCGGACACCACCGTGGCGCTGGGGCGGACCATTCTGGGGAAGCCGGTGGATGCTGCAGATGCCGTGCGAATCCTCAGCGCTTTGTCTGGTAAAACGCACCGCGTGTTGACGGCGGTCGCCATGGGGACTGACAGGCAGCGTCAACAGGCTGTGTCCGTCTCCAGAGTGACATTTGCCCCCATGGGCCTTGCGCAGATTCAAGCCTATGTGACCACAGGCGAGCCCATGGGCAAGGCCGGTGCCTATGGGGTGCAGGGCAGGGCAGCAGCGCACATTTCGCATATCAGCGGCAGTTATTCCGGGATTATGGGACTGCCCATGTTTGAGACCAACCAACTGTTGCGTGCCTTCGGGCTGGGCCTGTAAGCGTTACAGTCTGCCAACTATGCAAGAAGATATTCTGATTAACTGGTCACCGCAGGAAACGCGGGTCGCGATTGTCGAGGGTGGCGCGCTGCAAGAGCTGCACGTGGAACGCTCGCTGGAGCGTGGCTTGGTGAGCAATGTGTATCTGGGCAAGGTGTCGCGCGTGCTGCCGGGTATGCAATCGGCCTTCATCGACATCGGGCTTGAACGTGCGGCTTTTTTGCATGTGGCCGATGTCTGGCACCCACCGGTTGAGGGAGAAACGATCTCCAACGCCCGAGCCGCTTCGGCGCAGATCCCTATCGAAAAGCAGGTATTTGAAGGCCAGAGCCTGATGGTGCAGGTGATCAAGGACCCGATTGGCACCAAGGGTGCACGTCTGTCCACGCAGATCAGCATCGCCGGGCGCATGTTGGTGTTTTTGCCTCAGGACGACCACATTGGCGTCTCGCAAAAAATCCCTGCCGCACAACGCGATGCGTTGCGCCAGCGCGTGCAGGCTATGGTGGGTGACATGGGCGGCGGCTTTATCCTGCGGACCAACGCCGAAGATGCCAGCGACCAGGAACTGGCCGAAGACATCGCCTACCTGCGCAAGGCTTGGCAACGCATCCGGGAGGCGGCGACGAAGCTGCCTGCTGCCTCACTATTGCATCAGGACTTGAGCCTGCTGCAGCGCGTGCTACGAGACATGGTGGGCGAGCGCACGCAATCCATTCGGGTGGATTCGCGGGAACAATTTGAAGCGCTGAAGGCCTTTGGTGTTGAGTTCATGCCCGCAGCAGTGCAAAAGTTGCAACATTACAAGGGCGAGCGGCCTATCTTTGACCTGCATTCCATCGACGATGACATCGCCAAGGCACTGGGACGCCGGGTGGAACTTAAGTCGGGTGGCTACCTGATTGTTGATCAGACCGAGGCGCTGACCACGGTGGATGTGAATACCGGCGGCTATGTCGGTGCACGCAATTTTGACGACACCATTTTCAAAACCAATCTGGAGGCTGCACAGGCCATTGCCCGGCAACTGCGGTTGCGCAATCTGGGTGGCATCATTGTGGTGGACTTCATTGACATGGAGCGCGAAGAGCACCATCAGGCGGTCTTGCAGGAGATGCGCAAGCAACTGGCGCGTGATCGTGTCAAAACCATGTGTGGCGGGTTTTCGCAATTGGGCCTGGTGGAGATGACGCGCAAGCGCACCCGCGAGTCGTTGGCGCACATGCTGTGTGAACCGTGTCCGCTGTGCCAGGGCAAAGGCGTGGTCAAAACCCCGCGCAGCGTGGCTTATGACATCTTGCGCGAAATCCTACGCGAGGCGCGTCAGTTCAATCCCAAGGAATTCCGCGTGGTCGCTTCACCGAAAGTGATCGAGCTGTTTCTCGATGAAGAGAGCCAACATCTGGCCGGCCTGTCCGAGTTCATCGGCAAGCCGGTGTCGCTGCAAAGCGAAGGGGCGATGGGGCAGGAGCAGTACGATATTGTGTTGATGTAGGGTGCAGCTGTTGTATGCCGTCTGATTTTTGCGCACCAGTCGAGCCTATCCCGATTTTGGTTTACCACCAGATTGCAGAGGCTCCGCCCAAGGGGGCTCCGTTTCGCAGCCTGTATGTGTCACCAAAGTCATTTGCGCGGCAGATGCGCTTGCTGAAATGGCTGGGCTATCGTGGCCTGTCAATGTCAGCGCTGCTACCTTACCTCAGAGGTGAGAAGCGGGGCAAGGTGTGTGGCATCACGTTTGATGATGGCTTTGTGAACAATCTGGAGCATGCAATGCCCGTCTTGCACAGTTTTGGATTCTCATCTACGTGCTATAACGTTAGTCAGCGTCTGGGGCAAACCAATGATTGGGACCGAGAAGTTGGTATTGCACCAGCGCCACTGATGACTTCGGGGCAACTCAAAGAGTGGTTGGCTCACGGGCAAGAGGTGGGTGCCCACACCCGACACCATGTGCATTTGCCGTTATTGTCTGAGGAAGATTGCGTTCATGAAATAGCCGGCAGCTTGGCGGAGCTTAGGGACGTTTGCCACGTGAATGTGGATCATTTTTGTTATCCCTATGGCGAGTTCAAGCCGGAGCATGCGGCCATGGTAAAGCGGGCGGGATATTTGACAGCGACGACCACCGAGCGCGCACGTTGCAAGACAGGTGATGATTTATGGCAGTTGCCACGTGTACCGGTGGTTCGGTCTACCACGCTGCCGGTGTTCTGGCTCAAACTGGCCACAGCTTACGAAGATCGGCGCAGAGATTGAATCAAGAGGCTGATTGGATGTCGAAGAGGCGGCTTCGCATTGCTGTATTGAACCGGCAGTTCTCGGTCACGGGAGGTGGGGCTGAGCGGTATTCGATTGCTTTGGTGGAGAAGTTGGCTGAGCAGCATGACATTCATGTGTTTGCCCAACAGATTGATCACCATTGGCCTGGTGTGACGTATCACCGCGTTTCCCGGCCTATCAGCCGTCCGCGATGGCTCAATCAATTGTGGTACGCCACAGCCACCTGGTGGGCCACGCGCAAAGGTTTTGATGTGGTGCACTCACACGAGAACACGTGGCATGGCAATGTGCAGACCATGCATGTACCACCGGTGAAATACAACTTGTTTCACGGTAAAAGCGGCGTTGCCTTAGGGGTGCGCTGGCTAAAGGTGCTGACCAGCCCGCGTTTGCTGGTGTATTTGTGGCTTGAGTGGCGGCGACTTTACATGTTCAGGTTGCGTTCCATTGTCGCTACCTCTGGCAGCTTGTTGTCGCAAACGATTGAAGTTTATCCAGATTGCCGATCAGGTATTCAAGTTCTTCCCCCTGGTGTTGATCTGGTCCCAGGTGCCGCTGAAGCTGATCAAAAATCTATGGCCCGGCAACGTTTGGGCTTGCCTTTGACCGGGCGATGTGTGCTGATGGTTGGCAATGATTACCGGAAAAAAGGATTGCTCGCGCTATTGGGCGCGATGAGCCAATTGCCTACTAATTGCTATCTGGCTGTGGTTGGCAATCCCAGTCAAATCCCCCAATTCAAAGCACTGACTAAGGTACCAGAACTAAAGAATCGGGTATTTTTCTTGGGTTCGCGAAAAGAGATGAACGATGTGTATTCGGCCGCTGACTGCCTGGCTCATCCAACCCTGGAGGACACTTTCGCAATGGTCGTCCTTGAGGCTATGGCCCATGGGCTGCCGGTGGTGGTTAGCGACGAGAAGTATTGTGGTATTTCCGCCTTGCTGGCGCACGAAGTTGATGCATTGTTATTGGAGAATCCAACCATCTCCGGCGCACTGGCGAATTCGATCAAGCGAGTATTGGAAGACGGTCCGTTGCATGAACGGCTGGTCAAAAATGGCATGGCCTTCGCGAACAACCATCGCTGGAAAGATGTCGGTGATGGTTACAACAAAATTTATAACGCTATCGCAAACCAAACGCGCAAATGTCAATGAATCCCCACAACATCTTACTCATCAAGTCCCACAGCATGGGCATTGGCGATGTCTTGCGCAGTTCTGCTGCCTGGCAGGCTTTGAAGCTGCGCTGGCCAAATGCTAAGCTGCATCTGCTGTTTTTGAGTCGCCACCCGGGCTATCCCACCGAGCAATTGATACGCGAACATCACTTGCTGGAAAGTGCTCACTTTATCACCGTCACCACGGATGTACCAGGCTTTGTTGCGAGTCAACGCTTGCCAAGGTCCGTGGTCTACGCGGCCATTGATGAGGTGCTGAAGGGGATCCCGATTGATCTGATCGTCGATTTCGAACCAGGCGGCATGCGTACCACGCTGCTGACATGGCGACTTGCGCATGAGAAGAAGGCTGAGTCAGTCGGCATCGCGCAGTTTCCGCTACGTCGTTGCTTTTACGACCATGCAGCACCTTCAGTTCGGGCCTATTGCAAGCGCAAGAACTTGCCATTGCTCATGGATTACACCGAGAAGGATTTCGTGGCCCTGGTGGCTCTGGGCATTGATCGCAAGGACAACAACATCAATCTGCGCGTCAGTCAAGCGGGTCTGGCCTGGCAAAAGGAGCATTTGTCGAGCCAAGATGACTTATTTACGGTGACATTGAATATTGGTTGTGGCACCAACGGCGCCTTGCCTAAACGTCCGCCAATGGCTGCACTCATAGACTGTATGGTGGCACTATATCGTGCTAGACCGTTTAGGCTGAATCTATCAGGGGCTGATTTTGAAGCCACAGTCAACGCTGATTTCAGGCGAGATTTTTCTATGGCCTTGGGTGAACAAGGTATGTGCTGCGAAGTGAAGGATTGGGCGGGTCGATGTAGTCTGAGTCAATTAACCGGTTTACTGGGTGCCTCGGGTTTGGTGATCTCCAGCGACTCGGGGCCGTACCACATGGCGGTTGCACTTGGTGTTCCCACTGTATGCTGGTTCAATTTTGATACGCCGCCGTCCTATCATCGTCAAAAAGGTGTTGCGGTGGCGATCAACCCATCGCCCGACGATTTTGTAGATGCAGTGCGAAGGGTTTTAGAACTGGCTTAATCGACGGAAATCCTGATAAGGACCTTCAACATTTTCCAGAGTCTGGTGCGTGCCCGTTTGTACGATGCGCCCGGCTTGCAGTACCACAATTTTGTCGGCATCCTTCACTGTGGACAGTCGGTGGGCGATGGCGATGGTGGTCCGGCCTATCATGATTTTTCGCAATGCATCTTGCACCAGTCGTTCGGTATCTGTATCGAGCGCCGAAGTAACTTCATCAAGTATCAGGATGGGTGCATTCTTGTACATGGCTCGCGCGATGGCAAGCCTTTGTCGTTCGCCGCCTGAGAGCAGGCTGGCGTTATGTCCAACCGGTGTGTCAATACCTTGTGGAAGTGAATCAATGAACGTTTTAAGGTTGGCTGCCTCGACACATTCTTGCGCGCGCGCCCGATCTAGTGGTTGTCCCAGAACAATGTTGTTTAGCACACTGTCGTTGAGCATGATGACGCTCTGACCAACAAAGGCAAACTGCCTGCGCAGAGACTGAATGTTCCATTCGCTTAATTCGATGCCGTCCAGATAGACATGCCCCTTGTCGTAGTTGACGAAACGTGTCAGAAGCTGTGCCAGTGTGGACTTCCCAGAACCTGAAAGTCCAATCAGCGCGACAAATTCTCCGGGTTTGACGCTTAAACAGATGTCGTTCAACGCAGGCGCGTCCGCGTTGGGGTAAGTAACTTGAACATGATTCAGCTGAATGGCGCCTGAACATCGGTCGATGTTGAACGCGCCGCTTTCCTCGTCCTTGACGGTTTCGATCAGGTTCAATGCCCGTTCCATGGCGACGAGTCCACGCGTTACCGTACTGGCCACTTCGGACAAATGTTTGATAGGTGCAATCAACATCAACATGGCAGTAATGAAAGCCATGAAGCCACCTGCCGTTAGAGCATGTGCATCGGTCTGAAATAACGCGATGGTGATTACCGCAGATAGAGCTACAGACGCAAATATCTGTGTCATTGGTGTCACTGCCGAACCCGCCATAGCGGATTTCATGGCAATACGCATGATCTGTTCATTTACTTTGGCAAAGCGTTCCGTTTGCTGCGCTTGCGCGCCCTGGATGCGAATTTCTTTATGAGCCAATACACTTTCCTCCACCACATAGGCCAGCCTGTCCACTTCAGACTGAGCATCTTTGGTCAGCCGATACAGTCTTTTGGCAAGGACACGCATTGAAATTGCTATGACTGGAAACAAGCATGCGACGATCAAAGTGAGTTTCCAGTTCAGAAAAAGCAGGTAACCCAGTAAGGCGATGATCGTGACGCTGTCTTTGACGATGGTGGTGACCGACTGCAGCAACAGGATGGCACCGATGTTGGTTTCGTATACAAGGGTATTGGCCAGTGCTGTGGCCGGTTGCAGGCGATAAAGCTCCAACTCTGCCAAGGTCACTTTGGCAAACATGCGCGTTCTCAAGGCGTGCAGGCTGGTTTGCGCCACTTTCGCTAGCGACACGTCGGCAACAAAGGACGCCAGAGAGCGCAGAGAAAAAATGCCGATGAGCACAATCGGTACCAGCCATGGTGGCATCGTGCGTGAAGAAAAACCACTGTCAAGCAGTGGTTTAAGCAGTGCAGGAATGGTCGGTTCGAGTGCAGAACTCACCAACACCGCCACCCCCGAAGTCAACCAGGCGTACAGCGGACGTTTGAAATGTGGAAATACCCTCTGGAACCGTTGGATCAGTGCTGTTGGACTCATGCTAAGAAACAAATCTTGGACGCGAAGGTGATGCACTCATCAGCTGTCTCAACTTATTAACTACATGACTGGCTTCAATGTCATTCACAGAACCAGTCGGACTGACCAGTGCCATATCATGATAATCTCGCGGTAATCTATACGCTGGCGGTATGCGCTCGATAAACAGTCCCAAAATTATTTTTACATCGCAGGCCACGCCCAAATGCATTAACCCACCATCTGCACACACTAACATATCGCAACACGCAAAAATTGTTTTAATGTCATCCAGACTTGTCTGGTTGACTTTGTTTTCGATATCTAAATATGAATTATTTTGCATGATTTTTTGTGCCTGCAATTGAGCAATTTCACCAGTACCTGTCAGCGTGATATGGTGTCGCATGTCGTCGCTTAAACCGCTCACAACCTGACTCCAACTCTGATAAGTGCGGACACTGTCCACGCCACCGAGCGCAAGCACGATACGCAGTCCTTCCTTTCTTGACTGCTGCTTGCAAGCGTCATAGTGAATTTTCTGCTTTCCATGCCATTCAAGTTGTATTTGTTGTTTTGTCCAGAGATCACTAATTCGCTGCGCACCCCATTGTGCCCTTGAGAAATCAGGTACATCGTAAAACTCCTGGATACAAACCCATGGCAACGATTTAAAAAATCTAATTTTATGTTTCAATGATCGATGATGGATACTCTGAATAATCACAAAGTCATACTTGTCCCCCAAAGCCTGTTCAGGCGCCGTGAAGATGTGGCGAAACCATGGATCCTTTTGATAAAGAGGACCTAAGTTCTGCTTGCAAAGTAAATCTACTTCACAACCAAACTCAGAAAATAAGCTTCTTGCAGCTAGATCCATGAGAGAATCCCCGATTTGCGCGGTTCGTTCGTAAATCCAGAGACCGTGGGTCCATTGTTTATCAGTAACGGTCCTCCGTAACTTACCTTGTCCAGTCAAAAATAAATAGAGTTTACGCGCCAATAATCTTTTGCCCAAATGTGCAAGCCCTTCGGTTTGAGCATAGTCTGACAGAGCGGGTACCGCATGACTCAGCGGTTGGGTGACGATGAGTTTGCCCTGGTTTTCAAGCCAATCTTTAAAGATGCTCACATGCAGATTCCTTTAATACCAAGTTGCTTGCAACAAAGCTAGTAAATAGAATAAATGTCCAACCCTCCCATTGGTTGTTCAAAGAGGAGTCGGTTAGAGCATTAATCAAGAAAATGGTGATTGCCGCTAATGTAGAGTATCTGATTTCCGGGGAATTTATCTGACGCAATCCAACATAAATCTCTCTGAGAAGCCATAAAAAAATCCCCATACCTATCATACCATACAATGATAGCATGGTCATATACTCATTGTGTGTGTGGTAGTGATTTTGTGGTACTAGAGGGTCGTTGGATTTGATCAGAAAGTCTCTGAATGCACCCCCGCCTGCGCCCAATAAAGGGTGTTGAACAAATAAATTCCAACTAATAGCCAAGTAGTGCAAGCGAATTCCACCGGACGTCGTTATATCTGAGTGTGCAAAATAATTATGCGCTTCTTTATAAATGGATTCAAGTCGCAATTGAATTGTATTGTTGCTGATGATTAATATTGTACTAAAAAACAATATTCCCAGTGAAGCGAGTATTTTATTTTTTTTGCTAAAATTCAACAAAAATAATAGTGTGATATAGCTTCCGATTAGACCGATCAATGCCATTCTTCCTTTTATTAGAAATAAAAGGCTAAAAATTCCAAAGGAAATTCCGATAAGATACAGAAAAACCTTCTTTTTATCATAAATAGAAAAAACAAAAAGAATGGCACAAAAAATAGAAGCCATAAATCCATGAACAATCTGATTTCGAAAATAAACAAGATTTCTCCCTTGGTCTGTTACTCGTATATAGCTTTCATTTGCGAAGTTTGCGCCGTCGAATCCAAACCAGTTGAAAACACCGAAAAAATCCAAATAAGTTGGTAGCATTAGCATAGCCACGCCGCACAAGAATGCTATGATGAGTTGTTTGTAATTGTTTCTACAATACTGAGTCTGTAAATAAGCAAGGGCTGGAATCATTAGAAGTTTTTCGTACCGCCAGGCTTCATAGGCGTAGAGTGACTGAGGTGCCGCCGTCCAAATCTTTGAAAGAAGTATCCAGCCTAACAATATCACGGGTAAATAAAGTATTCTTGTATTGTATTTGCTGATATTTATACCAAGATTTCCTGTGTTGATTCTTTGATTTATAATGTTAAATATATCCAAGAATAAAATGCAGCATAGTATGAAAATAGAAATTCTGTATAAAGCGCTTGAAAAAGGAATGGCGAAACAGAATGCCAGTAGCGTGTATTTCGTAATTTTTCTTTTATTGTTCATTGCTCGTTTTGTTTGATTTGATGTCATTCATATTGAATGGAGAATGAGGGTTGCATTTGGTTTTTTGGTTGGCAAATTTGCAACGGCGGCGTTGGTGTCAAGGTGCAAGCAGGTATAAAACCGTTCACCCTGGTGTAGAAAAAGCAGTTCCCAGTCTGAATGAGCCTGCGGAAAAGTACACAATCCATTGGCGAATAGTGGTCATGCTGTGTCGGGACTAGCAATGGATCGGCATGCGAAGGCGTACTCAAGTTGGTTGTTGTGGGGTTCGGGGTCGAAGGCCCCTGTTTTGCCAGCATTATCGGTGTGCTCGTTGCTTGCCACCGGATCAGGTGTGTCGCTTAGACTATGCTCCACGATGATCATGGATATATTTAAAAATGGCTAAGTTGCCCACGTTAAGCGTCATCATCATTTCCAAAAACGAGTCAGCTAACATTGAGGCCTGTCTGGACTCGGTTGCATTTGCCGACGAAGTGATTGTGCTTGATTCGGGAAGTTCAGATGACACTGTTTGCTTGGCGCGTGCCAAAAGAGCCAAGGTCTATACGATGGATGACTGGCCTGGGTTTGGCCTGCAGAAGAACCGAGCGCTTGCTCTTGCCAACTGTGAGTGGGTTCTGTCAATCGATGCTGATGAGCGCGTGAATCAAGACTTGGTCAAGGAAATTCAAAAAGTAATTGCAGAGGCGAAATGGGATGCCTTCGAGGTTTCTCGTTTGACACAGTTTTGTGGTGAATGGATTCATCATTGCGGCTGGACTCCTGATCATGTGCTACGTTTGTTCAGGCGTGGCGCAGCAAAATTCAGTGATGATTTGGTGCACGAAAGGGTGTTGCTTGCATCAGGCGCAACGTGTGGTCGGCTTAAATTTCCACTGCTGCACTTTAGCTATCCAGCGCCTTCACATTACTGGCGCAAACTTGAACAATACAGCCAGGCCTGGGCGGCGCAACGCGTGACGAGAGGTCAAAAAACATCCATGTGGCGCGCTGGTGCCGCCGGTATCGCGGCTTTTTTGAGAAGTTATTTTTTTCGGTTGGGTTTTCTGGATGGGGCGATGGGCTTTGCGGTGTGTACCATGCAGGCCCAAGCTGCTTTTGGCAAATATTTTGCTTTGTATTGTTTGAATCAAAAAAATGATCCGCCAACTTTTTAAGTTCATTCGCCAGTTTTTTCCATCTTTGTTGCTACTGTTTTTCAGTATGCACGCTTTTGCTCAATTTCGTGTCGAGGTTTCTGGCGTGGGCCTGACCCAGGTTCCCATTAGCATCGCGCCTTTCAAGGGTCAATCGGCTTCAGGTCAGAAAATCGCGGACATTGTGCAGGCTGATCTAGAGCGCAGTGGTCAGTTTCGTGGGGTTGCGGTGAACGCTGGCGTGCTTGATGAGGTCTCCCTGCCGAATTTGTCTGTGTTTCGTCAAGCTGGTTCCGATGCATTGGTGTCTGGCAGTGTGGGAACGCTTGCCGACGGTCGAATAGACGTGCGGTTCAGGCTTTGGGATGTCGTTAAGGGTCAGGATTTGGGTGGGCAGAGCTTTGCAGTGGCGCCTGCGGATGTGAGGCTTGCCGCACACCGTGTTTCTGACTATGTTTACGAGAAGCTCACCGGCGACAAGGGTGCTTTTTCGACCCGTATAGCCTATGTCACCAAGTCCGGGTCGCGATACCAATTGTGGGTGGCCGACGCCGATGGCGAAAATGCTCAGTCGGCACTGGCGAGTTCCGAACCCATTATTTCTCCGGCGTGGTCGCCAGACGGCAATCAACTCGCATATGTGTCATTTGAGTCACGTAAGCCAGTGATCTATGTTCACAACATAAGCACAGGTAAGAGGCGACTCATTGCCAATTTCAAGGGTTCCAACAGTGCGCCAGCTTGGTCTCCAGACGGGAAGACTCTGGCTGTGACCTTGAGTCGTGATGGTGGATCGCAACTCTTCCTGTTGAGTGCCGCAGGCGGCGAGCCACGGCGCTTAGTTCAGTCCAACAGCATTGACACAGAGCCCGTGTTTTCACCTGATGGTCGCAGTATTTACTTTGTCAGTGATCGCGGGGGGTCTCCCCAGATTTATAAGGTAGGAATATCCGGCCAAAATGTTGAGCGTGTGACATTCACAGGTGCTTACAACATTTCGCCATCCATTAGCCAGGATGGCCGTTGGATGGCTTATATTTCTCGCGTCAGTGGCGCATTCAAACTCTATCTGATGGAGATTGAAAGTGGTACCGTTAAGGCACTGACGGATACCTCGGCAGATGAGAGTCCGAGTTTTGCGCCCAACAGCAAATTGGTAGTTTACGCGACGCAGTCTCAGGGGCGTGAAGCCTTGATGACCACCACGCTGGACGGTAAGGTGAAAGCTCGTCTCAATGGCCAGACTGGTGACATCAGAGAGCCAAATTGGGGCCCTTTTTTGAATTGATGATTTCTAGGAGCGATTGATGAGGAGTTTGCTGTTTTCTTTAATTTCCAGTGCACTTTTGATGGGGTGCGGGAGTACAGTGCCTTTGAACAATGTTCCAGTAGCTGACGCCACAGCGATTCCGGTGTCAGCTACTGCGGGCCAATACGACGGTTCAGGTGTCCAAAGTGGTGGAGTCGCTTCAGTGGATATGGGCCAGTCCGGAGCGCAAGCTGCTTTGCCAGCCGCCAAACGTATCATTTATTTCGACTATGACAGCTTTATTGTCAAGCCAGAATATCAGGCATTGATTGTTGAAAATGCAAAATTAATCATGAACAAAGCCAGCCAGAAAGTGGCTGTTGAAGGGCACACCGACGAGATGGGCGGCAGGGAGTACAACCTGGCGTTGGGTCAGAAGCGCGCTGAGGCGGTGGTCGGTGCGCTTAGTGTGCTGGGTGTACCAAAGAGCCAGCTTGAAGCAGTGAGTTTTGGCAAAGAAAAGCCTGCCGTGTTGGGTAATGATGAGGCGGCCTACGCCAAGAATCGTCGGGCAGAAATCAGGTATCAATAAAGCGGATGAAAGTTATGCCTATGCGTTTGGTCAAGTCTTATGTTGTTTTTACTTTTTGCATGCTTGTTGCAACGTTGGGGCATGCGTCACTTTTTGAAGACGACGAAGCACGCAAAGCTATTTTGGATTTGCGTCAACGCGTTGAGAAGCTCCGATCAGATACTGATCAAATGCAGTCGAGCAGCAAAGATGATAATGCTGGATTGGGGCGTGGTTTGCTTGATTTGCAGCGACAAATAGAGTTGTTGCGTTCAGAGCAAGCCGCAATGCGTGGTGTCAACGAGAAACTGGTCAAGGACCTGACTGACTTGCAGCAGCGTTATAAGGATGACTTGCAGAGCCTGTCGGAACGGCTTTCCAAGTTAGAGCCTGAAAAAATTACTATAGACGGTGTAGCGTTTTCAGCTGGTCCGGCAGAAAAACGTGACTATGACGCGGCACTTGCCGTTTTTAGAAATGGTGATTTTGCGACTGCACAGAACCTTTTTGCCGGTTTTTTGTCCAGATACCCGACCAGTGGGTATGCGGTGACGGCTTTGTTCTGGTTGGGTAATGCACAGTACGCCACACGTGATTACAAAGAAGCGGTGATCAACTTCAGGGCACTGATAGCAAAAAATCCAGAGCATTTGCGTGCTCCGGAAGCTGTTTTGTCAGTAGCTAACTGTCAGCTTGAATTGAAAGATTCCAAAGGTGCCCGCGTAACTTTGACAAACTTGATCAAGGCCTATCCCCAATCCGAGGCAGCAGTTGCAGCCAAAGAACGCTTGGCGTCGATCAAATAGTTTTTTCATAGTTCAGCATGCACGATAGGCGTTTTGCTGGCCTGGACAGGCTGTTTGGTTTGACGGGTGCCCGAGGGATCAGGCAGTCGCACGTGGTTGTGGTTGGGGTGGGTGGCGTTGGTTCCTGGGCAGCAGAGTCCTTGGCCCGGAGCGGCGTTGAAAAGTTAACCCTGATTGACTTTGATCATGTTGCCGAGTCTAACGTCAATCGGCAAATTCATGCTACGGAGGCCACATTTGGGCAAGCCAAGGTATTGGCCATGCGTGATCGAATCCATACCTTTTCCCCATCCTGTGAGGTGACTTGCATCGAAGAGTTTGCATCACCGTCTAACTGGCCGCAGTTGTTGCCAGATGGTGTTGACGCGGTAATAGATGCATGTGATCAATCGAACGTCAAAGCAATCATGTCCAACTGGGCGGTCCAGAGTCGGACAATTTTTGTTTCCTCTGGTGCGGCGGGAGGTAAAAGACAAGCGCATCTTGCCAGCGTTGAAGATTTGTCCGAAGTAACACACGACCCACTCTTATCCAAAGTAAGGTACCAACTTCGCAAGGAATTTAGTGCGCCTCGGGAAGGAAAAAAAATGGGTGTAACTTGTGTTTTCAGTCGCGAACCAGTGGCACCACCAGACGCGTCTTGTGCAGTAAGTAGCGACGGTTCACTCAATTGTCATGGTTTTGGCTCATTGGTCACAGTGACAGCCACGTTTGGCCAATGTGCAGCAGGTTTTGTCTTGAATGAACTGGCGTACAAAGGCGACAGACGTTTGAATCAAGTTTGAAATTGGCTATAATATAAGGCTACGCAAATTGCAAAGAATTCGGGATGTTAGCTCAGTTGGTAGAGCAGCGGACTTTTAATCCGTTTGTCGTGGGTTCGACCCCCGCACATCCCACCAGATATAAAAAACCCGGCATCAAGCCGGGTTTTTTATAGGGAAGAAATTTCTGGATTCACGCCTTTACACCACGGTAAAGCATGTATGCCGCAAGCAAATACAAAACGCTGGCGAATACCCGTTTGAGTTTCTTGACTGGTAACTTGTGCGCCGCTGCGGCTCCCAGAGGTGCCGTCATTACGCTGCAACTAGCAATGACGATCAAGGCGGGTAGCCAGATATAGCCCAGAGAATATGGTGGCCGCTGAGTTAACCCCAAGCCGCCAAAGACGAATCCAGTGGCATTGGCTAATGCTACTGGGAATCCGAGTGCGGCAGAGGTCGCTACGGCGTTTCGGATGGGGATGTTGCACCAAGTCATGAATGGAACGCTGATGAAGCCGCCACCAGCGCCCACCAAGCCAGAAAAAAACCCAATTACAGATCCTGCACCAATCAATCCCGTCGTGCCAGGCATCGATCGGCTTGGCGCTGGCTTCCTATCCAAAAACATCTGGGTCGCAGAGAAACTCACAAACAGTGCGAAAAATAAAGCCAAAGATGAACCCTTCAAAAGGGTAAAGATGCCCACACTGGCAATGGCAGCACCCACCACAATGCCTGGTGCCAAACTTTTGACAAGATCCCAGCGGATGGCGCCACGACTGTGGTGAGCCCGCACGCTGGATATGGACGTAAAAACAATGGTGGCCATTGACGTGGCAATGGCCATTTTGATGGATAGATCAGCCGCAACACCTTGGCTAGAAAGAATGGCGGTGATAAAAGGCACCATGATCATGCCTCCACCTATTCCAAGAAGTCCTGCGAGAAATCCGCTTGTTAGCCCCAGAAGGCACAAAATCAGGATCAGGGTGGGTTCAAAGTGCATGAGTTTGCCGATAAGGGTGTCTGCCACGCCACCAGACCGGCATCCTGAACCGGGGTTCAGGTGGGCGAGGTCAGTACCGTCTTGGGTTCATCTAACGCGAGATGATCACGCCGACAACACTATGTTCCAAGCCCTGGCTCAATGAGCATTGGTTCAAGGAATTTACAGCCCAGCGAACGCGACAGACCGAGACATTGTAGGGCTGCCTCCGGTGATCAACAAGACTTAGGCGTTTTCGGACTCAGCGCGAAATCTGGACATAGATTTCATTAGTCTTGACCATGCCCAGTTCCATGCGCGCATTTTCTTCAACCATCTCCAGGCCTTCTTTCAGGTCGCGAACTTCAGCTTCAAGTTGATTGTTGGCGAGGGTGGCTTGTGCATTTTGCTGATTCTGTGCAGTGAGTTCCGCACGCAGATGAGCTACATTGGGCAGACTGCCCCGGCCCAACCACAACTGCGCGTGCAAAATCACCAGCAGCGCAATCAGGATGGCGGGGACAAGGCGGCTGCCCACAATGTTGTTCAACGCAGGTTGTAAAACGCAGCGCGACCTGGGTAAGTGGCGATGTCACCCAGATCCTCTTCAATACGTAGCAACTGGTTGTACTTGGCCATGCGGTCAGAACGGCTCAGGGAACCCGTCTTGATTTGGCCGGCGTTCATGCCCACGGCGATGTCCGCAATGGTGGAGTCTTCGGTTTCGCCAGAGCGGTGACTAATGACGGCGGTGTAACCGGCGCGCTTTGCCATCTCGATCGCTGCAAAAGTCTCAGTCAAGGTACCAATTTGGTTGATCTTGATCAAAATCGAGTTGGCAATGCCCTTGTCAATGCCTTCCTTGAAGATCTTGGTGTTGGTCACAAACAGGTCGTCACCGACGATTTGAACGTCTTTGCCCAAACGGTCGGTCAAAATTTTCCATCCGTCCCAGTCGTTTTCAGCCATGCCGTCTTCAATACTGATGATGGGGTATTTGTCCACCCAGGCAGCCAGCATGTCAGTCCACTCTTGTGCACTTAGCACCAAACCTTCGCCTGCCAAGTGGTATTTGCCGTCTTTATAAAACTCGCTGGCAGCACAGTCCAAGCCGATGGCGATGTGCTCACCAGCGACGAAACCAGCCTTGTCAATGGCTTGCAGAATCAATTGAATGGCAGCTTCATGGCTTTCCACGCTGGGGGTAAAACCGCCCTCATCGCCAACGGCAGTGCTCATGCCTTTTTCGTCGATGATCTTCTTCAGTGCGTGAAAGGTTTCTGCACCGTAGCGCAGAGCTTCACGAAAGCTTGGTGCCCCCACGGGGATAATCATGAACTCTTGCAAGTCCAGGCTGTTGTTCGCGTGAGCACCACCGTTGACCACGTTCATCATGGGTACTGGCATTTGCATGCCACCCATGCCGCCAAAGTAGCGGTATAGCGGAAGGCCAGACTCTTCGGCTGCAGCGCGGGCCACGGCCATGGAGACAGCCAGCATGGCGTTGGCACCCAGGCGGGACTTGTTCTCGGTGCCGTCCAAATCAATCAGGGTTTTGTCCAGAAAGGCTTGCTCGGACGCATCCAGGCCCAGCACCGCTTCTGAAATTTCGGTGTTGATGTGCTCAACGGCTTTGAGCACACCTTTCCCGCCGTAACGGGTCTTGTCGCCGTCGCGCAGCTCAATAGCTTCACGGCTGCCCGTGGATGCCCCGCTGGGTACAGCAGCGCGACCCATGGTGCCACTCTCAAGCAGCACATCACACTCGACCGTGGGATTACCACGGGAATCCAAAATTTCACGACCTACGATGTCTACGATTGCACTCATTGGCTTCTTTCAGTAGTTAAACAACGGTAAAAAATTTTAAGCAAGTACGATTGAATCAGGCAGAAAAGTCATTTTCAAGAAAGCCATGCTTTTTGGTCACTTGATCAAGGTCCAGTAAGGTTTCCAGCAGGGCTTTCATGTGTTTGAGAGGTACGGCGTTTGGCCCATCGCTCATCGCCTGGGCTGGGTTTGGATGCGTCTCCATGAACAACCCTGCAACACCCACAGCCACTGCAGCACGCGCCAGCACGGGTACCATCTCACGCTGGCCGCCACTGCTGGTACCTTGGCCACCGGGCAATTGCACCGAATGTGTAGCATCAAATACCACTGGCGCATCCGTGTCACGCATAATTGCCAGTGATCGCATGTCGCTGACGAGGTTGTTATAGCCAAAGCTAACCCCTCGCTCGCAGGCCATGAAATTGTCTTCTTCAAGACCTTTTTCATGTGCGGCTGCGCGAGCTTTGTTAATGACATTTTTCATGTCACCCGGAGCCAGAAATTGCCCCTTCTTAATGTTTACCGGCTTGCCACTTTGGGCCACCGCGCGGATGAAATCCGTCTGCCGACACAAAAACGCCGGGGTTTGCAGAACGTCAACGATAGATGCAACCTGGGCAATCTGGTCTTCAGAGTGAATGTCGGTCAGCACCGGCAAACCCAACTCGCGTTTGACCTTGGCCAGGATATCCAGGCCCTTTTCAATGCCAGGGCCGCGAAATGTGCTGCCGCTGGAACGGTTGGCCTTGTCAAAGCTACTCTTGAAAATGAAGGGAATACCCAGGCTGGATGTGATTTCTTTCAGAGTACCAGCGGTGTCCATCTGCAGCTGCTCAGATTCAATCACGCACGGCCCTGCAATCAGAAAAAAGGGCTGGTTCAGGCCAATCTCAAAGCCACAGAGTTTCATCAGGCCAACGCTTTCTCAGGGGTGTTTTTGACTTGCTGGTCCAGCGCGGCACGAATGAACGCGTTGAACAACGGATGTCCGTTCCAGGGGGTTGATTTGAATTCAGGGTGGAACTGCACACCGATGAACCACGGGTGCACATCCTGCGGTAGTTCCACAATCTCGGTTAGCTGTTCGCGCTGGGTGAGTGCCGAGATCACCAAGCCGGCCTTGCGAAGTGCATCCAGGTAATTCACATTGGCTTCAAAGCGGTGGCGATGGCGTTCGGTGACCACATCACCGTAAATTTTGTGTGCCAAGGTGCCTTTGAGCACGTCTGAGCTTTGCGCGCCCAGGCGCATGGTGCCACCCATGTCCGAGTCTTCGCTGCGTTGCTTGATGCTCCCGTCGGCGTCCTTCCATTCTGTGATCAGCGCGATCACCGGATTAGGGCATTGCGGCACAAACTCCGTGCTGTTGGCGTCCTTCAGGCCCGCAACGTGGCGGGCGAATTCGATGGTGGCTACCTGCATGCCCAGGCAGATGCCCAGATAGGGCACCTTGTTTTCGCGGGCGAAGCGGGCTGCGCATATTTTGCCTTCGACGCCGCGTATGCCAAAGCCGCCAGGCACCAGCACTGCATCAAATTTGCCTAATTGCGCGACATTGTCAGAGGTGAGTGTTTCGGAGTCGATGTAGCTGATGTTGACGTGCACGTGGTTCTTCATGCCAGCGTGGCGCAAAGCCTCGTTGAGAGATTTGTAGCTGTCGCTGAGCTCCACATATTTGCCCACCATGGCAATCGAGACACGGCCTTTGGGATGCTCGGTCTCGTTCACCAGGTCGTCCCAGCGTTTGAGGTTGGCTGGCGGCGTATTCAGGCGAAGCTTGTCGCAAATCAGGCCGTCCAAGCCTTGCTCGTGTAGCACGCGTGGCACTTTGTAAATGGTGTCCACATCGGGCATGGAGATCACACCCCATTGCGCCACATTGGTGAATAGAGAAATCTTTTCGCGCTCATCGTCGGGGATGTAGCGGTCGGCACGACACAGCAACGCATCGGGCTGGATGCCGATTTCGCGCAGTTTTTGCACGGTGTGCTGGGTTGGTTTGGTCTTGAGTTCGCCTGCAGCGGCAATCCACGGTACATAGGTCAGGTGGACAAAGGCTGCCTGGTTGGGGCCCAAGCGCAGGCTGAGCTGGCGCACCGCTTCCAAAAACGGCAGCGATTCGATGTCGCCTACAGTGCCGCCAATTTCGACAATCGCGACGTCCACGGCGTCTGGCGTACCAAAGTCGGCGCCGCGCTTGATGAAGTCCTGAATTTCGTTGGTGACGTGTGGAATCACCTGCACGGTTTTGCCCAGATAGTCACCCCGGCGCTCTTTTTCGAGCACGCTTTTGTAGATTTGACCCGTGGTGAAGTTGTTAGCCTTTTTCATCCGCGTTTCGATGAAACGTTCGTAATGGCCTAGGTCGAGATCGGTTTCGGCACCATCGTTGGTCACAAATACCTCGCCGTGTTGAAACGGCGACATCGTGCCGGGGTCCACATTGAGATAGGGGTCTAGTTTGATGAGGGTGACTTTGAGGCCACGTGATTCAAGAATCGCGGCAAGTGAGGCGGAGGCGATTCCCTTACCCAGGGAAGACACCACACCGCCGGTGACGAAGACAAATTTGGTCATGTCGAGGGGAGCTGCACGCTCATGGAGCTGGTAAAGAAGGATTATAGAAGCCTGCCGCTGCCCGATATTCATGTGGCGAGGTACCTGGGTATAGCTCTGTTACATTGCGGCGCATGAAAGACCTTGCTGGAAAACACATTGTTTTAGGCCTGACCGGCGGTATTGCCTGCTACAAGTCAGCGGAGCTGTGCAGACTGTTGATCAAGTCTGGTGCCACCGTGCAGGTGGTGATGACCGCCGGGGCCGAGCAGTTCATAACCTCGGTCACTATGCAGGCGCTCAGCCAGCGTCCGGTGGTCCTGTCGCAGTGGGATGCGCGCGAGGCCAACAACATGGCACACATCAATCTCAGCCGCGAGGCCGATGCTTGCTTGATCGCCCCCTGCAGCGCCGATTTCGTCGCCAAGCTGGCCCACGGTCAGGCCGGTGATTTGCTGAGCCTGATGTGTCTCGCGCGGCCTGCTAATGCGGTGCCGCTATTGATTGCTCCGGCCATGAATCGTGAAATGTGGGCGCATCCCGCCACTCAGCGAAACATGGCGCAGGTGGCTGCCGATGGTGCCGTGCTGCTGGGCGTGGGGCGTGGCGATCAGGCCTGCGGTGAAACCGGTGATGGCCGCATGCTGGAGCCGTATGAGTTGCTGGAAGATCTGATCGCTTTTTTTCAGCCGAAAGTCCTGGCGGACCAACATGTGTTGGTGACTGCCGGGCCGACTTACGAGGCTATCGACCCGGTGCGCGGCATCACCAATCTGTCCAGCGGCAAGATGGGTTTTGCCATTGCCCGCGCCGCGCGTGAAGCCGGTGCAGAGGTGACGCTGGTGGCTGGCCCAGTCGGTTTGCCAACGCCTAGGGGTGTGCACCGCGTCGATGTGCGTTCAGCATCAAATATGCTCGCAGCCGTTATGGATACTGCGCCAGTAGCGTCCATTTTTATAGCGACTGCGGCGGTCGCAGATTGGCGACCCGAGCACGCTTCAGAACAGAAGATCAAGAAGGACGCCTCTGGCGCAACGCCGGTGCTGAGCTTTGTGGAAAACCAGGACATCCTGGCGACGCTGGCGCAGTCGCCGCGTGCGCAGAGTGGAGCGTTGTTTTGCGTCGGTTTTGCCGCAGAGAGCCATGATCTGATGGCCAACGCCCAGGCCAAACGCCTGCGCAAAGGCGTGCCGCTGCTGGTAGGCAACATTGGCCCTGCCACTTTTGGGCGCGATGACAACGCCTTGTTGCTGGTGGATGAGCGCGGTGTGGTTGAGTTAGCGCGTGACAGCAAGCTTTCTCTTGCTCGTCAATTAATAGCTAATATCGCTTTTAGAATAAGGGCTAGAGACTAATAATGCTTGATATTGACATCAAAATCCTAGATCCACGCCTGGCGGACCAAATGCCTGCTTACGCCACCCCGGGCAGCGCCGGTCTGGATTTGCGCGCCTGCCTGAGTGAGGCGCTGACTCTGCAGCCCAATGCCTGGCAACTGGTGCCCACGGGAATGGCCATTTATTTGAAAGACCCTGGTTATGCGGCGCTTATCCTCCCGCGTTCTGGTCTGGGCCACAAGCACGGCATCGTGCTGGGTAATCTGGTGGGGTTGATTGACAGCGATTACCAGGGCCAATTGATGGTGAGCGCCTGGAACCGCAGTGACGTCGCCTTCACCATCACCCCCATGGAGCGCATCGCCCAACTGGTGGTGGTGCCGGTGATGCAGGCACGTTTTAATCTTGTGGCTGAATTCCCCGCCAGTGAGCGCGGTGAAAGCGGCTACGGCTCCACGGGCAGGACCTGACGTCCGTCAAAGGGGGCTCAGTGCAACGTGTCGTTGCCTGGGGCCTGGTGGATGATCGGCGTGATTCTGAAAAAACCGGTACCCGCTGTTCCGCTGCCAATTTCTTCTTCGGTGGCTTCACGCACCGCACGTACGGTGAGTTTCAGGCGCAAGGCAATGCCAGCCAGCGGGTGGTTGCCGTCCAACACCACATGTTCAGGGTAAATTTCGGTCACGGTATAGAGCGCGTCTTGCGGTATTTCCGGGTTGCAGCCAGCGGGCAGGGCGGTGCCGTCAAAGGTCATACCTTCCTCAAGTTCCGCAGGAAATAGCGCGCGCGGTTCCAGAAATACCAGTTGTTCGTTGTACTCGCCAAAGCCTTGTTCGGGCTCAATCTGCAGATTCACTGTGCTGCCGACGCTATAGCCCTGCAGCGCGTTTTCAATAACCTCAAACAGGTCGTCGCCACCAATTAAAAACTCGACGGGTTCGTCGAGGACATCCAGTTCTTCACCCAGCGTATCACTGAGCGTCCAGCTTAAAGCAGCTACGCATTGTTGATTGATTTTCATACCTAGAATTGTCGCATCACAGGAGTCATCAATGGATATCACCCAAGCGCTGCCCTTGTTGGGGGGCATCAGCCCGCAGCAATTTATGAAACGGTATTGGCAAAAAAGGCCGTTGTTGGTGCGTCAGGCGATCCCCCAATTCAAGGCGCTGCTCAGTCGTGCGGCACTGTTTGAACTGGCTGCCGATGAAGATGCGCAAGCACGTCTGGTGGTGCACGACGTAGGCAAAAAGCCTGGCTGGCAACTCAGGCACGGACCGTTTCAGCGCAAGACCTTGCCGCCCTTCAAGCAGGCGGGCTGGACCCTGCTGGTGCAGGGCGTGGATCTGCACGACGAGTCCGTGCACGAATTGATGAACCAGTTCCGGTTTGTGCCGGATGCTCGCCTGGATGATGTGATGATCAGTTACGCCACCGATGGTGGCGGTGTTGGTCCGCACCTGGATAGCTACGACGTGTTTTTGCTGCAAGCCCAGGGGCACAGGCGGTGGCGCATCGGGCGGCAAAAAAAGCCGGTCCTTCAAGAAGGCGTGCCGCTCAAGATCCTGACCAACTTCGAGCCCGAAGAAGAGTTTGTGGTGGAGCCGGGCGACCTGTTGTATCTGCCACCCGGCTATGCCCACGACGGCATTGCGCAGGGTGAGTGCATGACCTATTCCGTTGGCTTTCGCATTCCCAAGAAGGCTGAGCTTGCGCGCGAACTGTTGCAACGTTTAGCTGATGAGGCGCAGGATGAATCGCGCGAAGTTCTCTACCGAGACGCCAACCAGTGCGCGGTTGATCAGCCAGCAGCTATTCCACCAGCTATGTTGGAGTTTGCGCAGAAGGCGGTTCACGATGCCTTGCAAGACCCATTTGCAGTAGCGCGGGGGCTGGGCGAGTACATGACTGAGCCCAAACCCCATGTATGGTTTGATGCGCTGGACGTCGATCATGTGGAATTGTCTGGACGAGACTTACTTTTGGATCGCCGCACCAGGATGATGTTTGACGAACAGCATATTTTCATCAACGGTGAAAGTTTCAACGCTAGCGGACGTGATGCCGCGCTGATGCGTCGTTTTGCCAATCAGCGTCGACTGGGTGGTAAGGATGTTGATAGGTTCAGTACGCAGGCGAAAAATCTGGCTGCTACCTGGGTTTTGGCCGGATGGCTAAGCTTGGTTTGAGTCCCGAGCACAAGCCTTCGCCCGCGTCAATGGTGAAAACCATCACGAACCTGACTATAATCAAAATCTGAGCAAATTTCGCGTCAGCGTTGTGTGCTTAGGGTGTGCAGGAAACTGCATCAACAATTTTCGAAAATTGTCTTTTTTTATTAGGTATTTACAAATGAACAAATCTCTCGTACTCGCTGCTGTGATCGCCGCTGCTGCTTTGGCTGCTTGTGGCAAGAAAGAAGAAGCTCCCGCTCCTGCGCCGGCTCCCGTCGCTGCTGAGCCAGCACCTGCTCCTGCCGCTCCTGCATCTGTTGCAGCTCCTGCTGACGCTGCCGCTTCTGCAGCTGCCCCAGCCGCTTCCAACTAATTGGCAGCTCGGTTCCAAAAAGGCCACCTTCGGGTGGCTTTTTTTTGGTTCGGAGTCACAAATATTGATCTGCGTCAATCAACTGTTTGAGGTGTGCAGGATTTGACTTGGAGCAAGTTACATAATTAATAACTTATATTATATGGGGCCTTTTTGAGGTGTAACTCATGTTGACCATTCTCTCAATCGTTTTTGTTTTGGCTTATGTGTCAATCGCGCTGGAGCATCAGATCAGCGTTAACAAATCTGCCACAGCGCTGATTGGCGCGGGTTTGTTGTGGACCATTTATGCCATGCTGGCACCTGATGCGGCGCTGGTTGAAGAGCACTTAGGTGCTTCACTGATGTCTACTGCCCAGATCGTGTTTTTCCTGATGGGGGCCATGACGATTGTCGAAGTTGTCGATGCGCACAACGGTTTCGTCGTGATCACCTCGCGCACCAAGACAACCAAACTCTCAACACTGATGTGGCTGGTAGGTTTTGTGGCCTTCTTCCTCAGCTCTATTCTGGACAACCTGACGACGACCATCGTCATGGTGTCGTTGATGAAGAAGTTACTGGACAAGCGCGACGACCGGCTGTTTTTTGCCGGCATTATTGTGATTGCCGCTAATGCCGGTGGCGCCTGGACGCCCATTGGCGATGTGACCACGACCATGTTGTGGATCGGCGGCCAGATCACTACGCTGAGCATTATGAAAGCCCTGTTCATTCCATCCATGATCAACCTGCTGGTGCCGCTGGTGGTGACGGCCTACCTGCTGAAGGGTAAGCCGGTAATTGCACCAGTACGTCAGGAAGATGGTCGGGCCGTGCTGACCAGCAGCTTTGAGAGCAGCCTGATGTTTTTCATGGGTATGGCCATTTTGATGTTGGTGCCGGTGTTCAAAACCATCACCCATCTGCCGCCTTTCATGGGCATTCTGTTTGGCTTGGGCATCCTGTGGCTGGTCGGCGACCGATTGCACAAAGGCAAGGCCGACGAGGACAAGAACCATCTGACGATCGGACACGCACTGTCGCGCATCGACATGAGCTCGGTCGTGTTCTTCATTGGCATCCTGTTGGCGGTGGCCTCGCTGGAGCACACACACATTCTCAGCGCGCTGGCAGACTGGCTGGACAAGACCATTGGCCGTCAGGACATCATCGTGATCGTCATCGGATTGGTGAGCGCCGTGGTGGACAACGTGCCGTTGGTGGCCTCTTCCATGGGTATGTACAGCATGGCTCAGTTTCCGCATGACAGCTTTTTGTGGGAGTTCGTTGCATACTGCGCTGGCACCGGTGGCTCGATATTGATCATCGGCTCTGCGGCTGGGGTGGCTGCCATGGGCCTGGAGAAAATCAATTTCTTCTGGTACATGAAGCGCATCAGTGGCCTGGCGTTGATTGGTTATTTTGGGGGGGCGTTGTTTTACATTGCTGAAGCGCATTTGCTGCACTGATGTACCCACTGATCGCATACTGATTTCTCCGTTGACAAGTGCCCGGCTGATTCCAACCGGGTGCCTGTCCGACCGATGAAACGTCAGCCGTCATAATGCATGTGGACAAATCTTCTTGAAACCATTTGGAACGGTATTGATACATGCTGACAGCCCTGATTATTGTTTTTGTTTTGGCCTATGCTGCTATCGCGCTGGAACACCCTCTCAAGATCAATAAATCTGCCTCTGCGCTGATCGGTACGGGTCTGCTTTGGACCATCTATGCCCTGGCCAGCGGTGATTCGCATCTGGTCAGCGATAACCTGTCCGAGTCGTTGATGAGCACCGCACAGATCGTGTTCTTTCTGATGGGGGCAATGACTATCGTCGAAGTTGTTGATGCTCATAACGGGTTTGAAGTCATCACCTCGCGCATCAAGACCACCCAACTCTCCACGCTGATGTGGATGGTGGGTTTTGTGTCATTTTTTCTTAGCGCCATTCTGGACAACCTGACCACCACCATTGTCATGGTGTCGCTGATGAAAAAGCTGCTTCACAAGCGTGATGACCGGTTGTTTTTTGCAGGCATCATTGTGATTGCGGCCAATGCGGGCGGGGCCTGGACACCGATTGGCGATGTGACCACCACCATGCTGTGGATTGGTGGGCAGATCACGGCGCTCAACATCATGAAAGAGTTGTTCATTCCTTCGATGATCAACCTGCTGGTGCCGTTAGCCGTAACCGCCTTTATCTTGAAGGGCAAAAAGGTTGAGTCGCCTGAAAAGACTGTCAATTTGCACGGACTGGAATCGACGGATTTCGAAAGAAACCTGATGTTTTTCTTGGGCCTGGCTATTTTGGTGGCGGTGCCCGTGTTTAAGACCATCACCCATCTGCCGCCGTTCATGGGTATCCTGTTCGGTTTGGGGATTTTGTGGCTGGTGGGCGACGTGCTGCATCGCAACAAATGTGATGAGGATAAAAATCATCTGACCCTGTTGCACGCCCTGTCGAAAATTGACATGGGCTCGATCGTGTTCTTCATTGGCATTTTGTTGGCGGTGGCTTCGCTAGAGCACACGCACATTCTGACCTCGCTGGCGCAATGGCTGGACCGCACGGTGGGCCGTCAGGACGTGATTGTGCTGATCATCGGCATGATCAGCGCCATCGTTGACAACGTGCCGCTGGTGGCCGCGTCGATGGGCATGTACGACCTGCAGCAGTTCCCGCCTGATACCTTCCTTTGGGAGTTCATGGCTTACTGTGCCGGAACAGGTGGGTCCATCCTGATCATTGGATCGGCTGCGGGTGTAGCGGCCATGGGGCTGGAAAAAATCAATTTCTTCTGGTACGTCAAGCGCATCAGCGGCCTGGCTTTGCTGGGGTATTTTGGCGGTGCCTTGTGGTACATCGTAGAAATGCGGCTGTTCCCGGGGTGAGCGCGTCATGAAGCCTTCCTTGCTGGTTGCGCGTGCTGTTTTCCCGGAGGTGCTGGAGAAACTGACCATGCATTTCGAATTGACATCCAATCAGGACGACACCCTCTGGTCGTCCGTAGAGTTGATTCGCCAATTACAGGACAAAGTCGGCGTGTTCACTACGGGTAGCGAGCGCATTGACGCAGCGGTGTTGTCCGCCTGCCCGGATTTGAAAATCTGCGCCAACATGGCCGTTGGCTTCAACAATTTTGACGTGGTGGCGATGACCGCAGCAGGTGTTCTTGCCACCAACGCGCCCGACGTGCTGACCGAGACCACGGCCGATTTTGGCTTTGGTTTGTTGCTGGCTACAGCGCGGCGCATCACCGAATCAGAGCACTTCTTGCGCGCAGGCCGGTGGCATCGTTGGCGCTACGACATGTTTGCCGGTGCCGAAGTACATGGCAGCACGCTGGGCATTTTGGGCATGGGACGCATCGGCCAAGGCATTGCCAGGCGCGGTGCGCATGGGTTTGGGATGCAAGTCATTTATCACAACCGCGCGCGTCTGGACGAGGCGACGGAGGTGGCCTGTGGTGCTCATTACGTCAGCAAGGAAGAACTGCTCAAGCGCTGCGACCATCTGGTGCTGGTGTTGCCTTACAGCGCCGAGTCGCATCACGCCATTGGCGCAGCGGAATTGGCGCAGATGAAACCGACGGCCACGCTGGTCAATATCGCGCGCGGCGGTATTGTGGACGATGTCGCGCTGGCCGCGGCCCTGCGCCAAGGCCGTCTGGCGGCGGCGGGGCTCGATGTGTTTGAGGGTGAACCCACCGTCCACCCGGACTTGGTGGCGCTGTCCAACGTGGTGTTGACTCCACACATTGCCAGCGCCACCATCCCGACACGGCGCGCCATGGCGAATCTGGCGGCGGATAACCTGATCGGTTTCCTGATCCATGGTCAACCCCTGACGCCGCTGAACCCCCAGGTGCTTGGTCGCTGACATCGTACTGCGTGAGGGAAATTGCTGTGAAGGCGGCCACTGTGGGCCAGGTGAGCGGCAAGCCTGCTTCTTGGTGACTACATTAGTTATAGCTGTTTGTCCTTTATCAATAAGGGCTAGAGCCCCATTTTCCATATAAAAATATTTACTCGCCTCTACGATGCGCTTGTCGTTTTGAAACACAATGGCGGCACTGGAGAACTTCAAACGTGACTGAAATGACGATGTGGGGCGCATTGGCGCTGGGTGTGATCAATGTATTTTTGTTGCTGGTGCTGCTGCTGCGCCAGGGGCGGGTGGCTGAGCCCAGTGCGGCGCAGTTGGCGCAGCAGCAGCTTGAGCAGCAAACGCAGCTGGCCCGGCACCAGGCAGTGTTGACGCAACTGGCCACCAGCTCCGAGAAACTCACGCGAGAGTTGCAGCGCGACATCGCCGAGTCGGCCCGCAATGCGCGTCAGGAGTTGTCGCAAAACCTGGCCACCTTCCAGCAGACGCTGGTGCAGCAGGGCGCCGAAGCCACGCGCACACAAAACACACAGATCGACGCCTTTGGCCAGCAACTGTCACTGCTGCAAAAGACGCTGTCTGACACGCTGTCAACGCAGCTCAGCAGCCTGAGCGAGTCCAATGTGCGGCGCATGAGCGAGATTCGCGAAACCCTGGAGAAGCAGCTGGCGCAGTTGCAGACCAGCAATGCCGCCAAGCTCGACGAAATGCGCGCCACCGTGGACGAAAAACTGCAAGCAACCTTGCAAACCCGGCTGGGCGAGAGCTTCAAGCAGGTGGCCGACCGGCTGGAGCAGGTGCACAAAGGCCTGGGCGAGATGCAGACGCTGGCGCAAGGCGTCGGCGACCTTAAACACTTGCTGACCAACGTCAAGACCCGCGGCATTTTTGGCGAGGCGCAGCTCGCCAGCTTGCTGGAACAGGTGTTTGTACCCGACCAATATGCCGCGCAGGTGGCCACGCGTCCCGGTAGCAAGAATGTGGTGGACTTCGCCATCAAGCTGCCAGGGAAATCGGATTCCGGCGAGCCGCTGTGGTTGCCGATTGACGCCAAGTTTCCCAATGAAGACTATGAACGCCTGCTGGACGCGCAAGGCCGCGCGGATGTGGTGGCCGCCGAGCTGGCTGGGCGTGCTTTGGAGCAACGCATCCGGCTGGAGGCGAAATCCATTTCCGAGAAGTACGTGGAGCCGCCTTACACGACCGACTTTGCCATTCTGTTTCTGCCCACCGAAGGCCTGTATGCCGAGGTGCTGCGTCGTCCGGGCCTGATGGAAGCCCTGCAACGCGATTGCCGCGTCACGCTGGCTGGCCCGACCACGCTGCTGGCCATGCTCAGCTCCCTGCAGATGGGATTCAGAACCCTGGCGCTGGAAAAGCGCTCCAGCGAGGTCTGGCAGGTGCTGGGCGCGGTGAAGACCGAGTTTGGCAAATTTGGCGATGTGCTGGCCAAGGTGAAGTCTCAGACCGAAACCGTCTTGAAAACTCTCGACAGTGCCCAAACCCGCAGCCGTGCTATGGGACGTGCTCTTAAAACTGTAGAGGCGTTGCCGGACACCCAAGCCCAGGCACTGATCACGCTGGACAAGGATTTTGACAGCGTTGAAGGTGTGTCGGGTGCGTGAGTGTCCTTGATCCCTCGGGGAATGACGCGGCATCGCCAGTGCTGAATGTGGGGTCAGCCTAGTGCGGCTGATTGCGGGCCAGATCAGCTTGCATGCCTGTATGGCCGGCATGCGCATGGCAGCACACCTGATGGCCTTGCGCGAAGGCTACAGCGCCATGGCTGTGGGTGTGCTGCTGTCGCTGTTTGCATTGACTCAGGTATTTCTGGCTTTGCCACCGGGGCGTTATGCGGATCGTTACGGTTTCAGGCGCCCGGTGAGCTGCGCCGTGATCGTCGCCTGTAGCGGTGCAGCGTTGGCGGTGTTGTTTCCGTTGTTTCCGGTGCCGGGCCTGTCGCTGGGGTCGGTGCAGCCGATGATCATGAGCATGCTGCACCAGATCACACCCGAGGCGCGCCACGGAGAAGCGCTGGTGTTCTGGACGGTGGACACGGCCGTGAGGATGGGGCTCGCTCGGCTTGGCGACTGCGACCACCGGCCCACAAGCTTCCGATGGTTGAGTCTTGAACGTTTATAGCGCGTAAAAGCGCTTGATCACGTCCCAGCCCGCCTCGGGCGTATCGACGTAGTGGAACAGCTTCAGATCTTCGGGCGAGATCACACCTTCTTCGAGCATCACGTCGGTATTGAGCAGGCGCTTCCAGTAGTCGCTGCCAAACAGCACGATGGGAACTGGCTGCGATTTACGCGTCTGCACCAGTGTGATCACTTCAAACAGCTCATCGAGCGTGCCAAATCCTCCAGGGAAGGCCACCAGCGCCTTGGCACGCATCATGAAGTGCATCTTGCGCAGGGCGAAGTAATGAAATTTGAAACTTAGTGCGGGGGTTACGTAGGGGTTGGCACGTTGCTCATGCGGCAGGGCGATGTTGAGTCCGACAGTGGGTGCACCCACTTCGTGGGCACCCCGGTTGGCCGCTTCCATGATGCCAGGGCCACCGCCGGTGCAGATATAAAGTTTGGCCTTTGAATCCAGATCTGTACTGTGTTCCGCCACCAGCCGGGCAAACAGTCGCGCCTGATCGTAATAGCGGGCATTGCTCAGATGGCGTTCGGCCAATTTGATGGCCGCAGCATCGCCGTCTGCCTGGGCTTGCGCCATGGCCGCATCAGCGGTTTCCGGCGATGGAAAACGGGCACTGCCAAAAACCACCACGGTGTTGTCGATGCCTTGTTCGATCTGGTCCAGATCGGGTTTGAGCATTTCGAGCTGAATGCGGATGCCACGGGTTTCACGGCGCAGCAAAAATTCGGGGTCGGCAAAGGCCAGACGGTAAGCATTGGGATGCAGGACCGTATCGTCGATCGGATGCTTGAGCAGATCGGCCAGGGCATCGGCCAGCTTGTTTTCCACGATGTGTTGGGGCAGGGGTTGAGTGTGATCCATGGCCTGAATTGTCATACAAAGAAAAAGGGCCTCACATCGTGAAGCCCTGCTCGTTCCGGCCGCGAAGCCTGTTGCTCGAAGCTTTACACGCGCTTGCGGTATTCACCAGTGCGGGTGTCGATTTCGACCTTGTCGCCTTGCGCCACAAAAATCGGCACACCAACGTCGAAGCCGGTGGCGATCTTAGCGGGCTTGAGCACCTTGCCAGATGTGTCGCCTTTGACAGCGGGTTCTGTCCAGGTGATTTCACGCACCACGGTGGTCGGCAGTTCGACAGAAATGGCCTTGCCGTCGTAGAACACCACTTCGACTTCCATGCCGTCTTCCAGGTAGTTCAGCGAGTCGCCCATGTTTTCGGCTTCGACTTCGTACTGGTTGAACTCGGCATCCATGCACACGTACATGGGGTCGGCAAAGTAGGAATAGGTGCAGTCTTTTTTGTCCAGGATGACCTGGTCGAGCTTGTCGTCGGCCCGGAACACGACTTCGGTACCAAAGTTGGCGATCAGGCTTTTGAGCTTCATGCGCACGGTAGCGGCACCACGGCCACCACGGGCGTATTCTGTTTTCAGGACGACCATGGGGTCTTTGCCGTGCATGATGACGTTGCCGGCGCGAATTTCTTGAGCGATTTTCATAAAGTCAGAGTGAAGTTAGGCCGCGCATCTGGCGGCGAGGGCGGCATTAGCACTCGATGAAAAATCGATCACACGCCGCAAAGCCCGCTATTTTAATGGGTTTTTGCGATGAAATCGAGCAACTGACTTGCCAGATCATTCTGCGCCAGAAGAGATTGGCGTGCGCGAGTAAACGTGATTGGCCATTCGAGCAGCGTTTCCTGCTTCATCAACGGTGCGACAGGCTCCGTGGTTGACGCTCCAGGAAGTCCGTTCCAGATCGCATGTGTGCGACGCAGTGAAGGCGGGGCTTGCAGCCAGTCCAGAAAGGCGTTGAGCTTGTTGTGGTGAGCATCGTCGTGCTGCGGATAAATCTGCCAGACAAACGGTTTACCGGCCCACAAGGCGCGCACCAGTGAGTCTTCACCGCGCACAAAATTCAGGTCACAGGCCCACAGCAGTTGGTCGTAATCTGTCTGCGAAAACACTGGCGCGTATGAAATAGAGAGCATGCTGCCCTTATTACATAAGGGCTGGAGGTCAATTTTGTCACCAATAAGTTGACGCACTGCGGCAGCCGCCCGGCCAGGTGTGACGAGCAGCAAGGTGGGTACAGCATCCGCTGCCAGTGCCTGCAGCAGCGCGGCCAGGCCAGGGGGTTCGTAGCAAAACAGCGATACCAGACGCTGGCCTTGCCAATCGATGCCTTGCCCAGCCAGCCATGCGGCGCGGTCAAAGCCGACCTGGCGCTGCAGCAAATCGGGCTCGCGCAGCAGGCCGCCGGTGTCAGGTGTGAAGCCGGGGTAAAAAAAGCGCTTGGTGAGTCCCTGGCCCGGACCCTGCATCACCGGTGAGGGCAGGGTGTGGCAGCGCACCACATAGCCTTCGGCGCTCAGGTATTCCAGGTTGATCCACAAGCTTTTTTTGCCTTTAGCCCTTATATGGCTTGCATAAGCAGCTATGAATTCAGGATCAGTATCGCAACCAAAGGCTTCCACCAGCACGTCGCCGGGTGCCTGACCATGTGCGTCAAATGGTGTGGTCCAGGCGAATACCTGTACGCCAGGCGCACCCTCTGGGGCCATCCATGCCAGTGCGCTGGCGTCGTCTACCCACAGCCGCACCGTCTGCCCGCGCTGCGCCAAATTGACGGCCAGACGCCAGCAGACGCCAATGTCGCCAAAGTTGTCGATCACTTGGCAAAAAATGTCCCAACACAAAGTGGGGTGAACAGGTGGCAGATGCATGGTCGGGATTGTCCACAATAGCGGCCTATGTCTGATTTGCCTGAAAATTCAAAATCACCACTGGCGGTGAATCCTGATGCGGCCCCGTCGCCTGTTATGACACCCACCTTGCCCGCTGTCGCCGACTCGCCGGAGGCTGCGATTGAGGCTGGCAGCCACCCTGAGCAATTGCTCAGCGACGTGGCCAGTCTGCCTGCGCTGCCTGGGGTCTACCGCTACTTCGACGCGCAGGGCCAGGTGCTCTATGTGGGCAAGGCCATCAACCTGAAAAAGCGGGTGTCGAGTTATTTCCAGAAGAACCACGGCGGCACGCGCATCGGCCACATGGTCAGCAAAATTGTGCGGCTGGAGACCACCGTGGTGCGCTCCGAGGCTGAGGCGCTGCTGCTGGAAAACAACCTGATCAAGACGCTCAACCCGAAGTACAACATCCTGTTTCGGGACGATAAAAGCTACCCGTACCTGAAGATCAGCGCAGCGGCACCTTTGCCGAAAGATATCAAAGATATAGCTGATAGCCTTTTAAAGACGGGGGCTAAAGGCCAAAATGGTCTACAAAAAACCGGTGTCAAGGTGAATGGCAACTGGTTCCCCCGCGTGGCCTATTACCGTGGCGCGGTCGAGAAAAAACACCATTACTTCGGCCCGTATCCCAGTGCCTGGGCGGTGAAGGAAGCCATTTTGTTGATGCAGAAGGTATTCAAGCTGCGCACCTGTGAGGACAGCGTGTTCAGCAACCGCACCCGGCCTTGCCTGCTGTACCAGATCAAGCGCTGTTCCGGTCCGTGTGTCGGGCACATCTCACCCGCCGGGTATGCGCAAGACGTGGCGGATGCCGAGCGTTTCCTGAACGGTGACGCGCAGGAAGTGATGACCGAGTTGGAGGCCCGCATGATGGCGCACGCCGACAAGCTGGAGTTTGAGCAGGCTGCCGAATTGCGCAACCAGGTGTCGGCGCTCTCCAACGTGTTGCACCAGCAGTCGGTGGACAACGTGAGCGATCGCGATGTGGACATTCTGGCCGTCAAGGTGCAGGGCGGTCGCGCCTGCGTCAACCTGGCCATGGTGCGCGGCGGCCGACATTTGGGCGATCGACCCTACTTCCCGGTGCAGGTGCAGGACAGCGCAGGGCTGGACGTTGCTGACGACGATGTACCCGAGCGCTCCGTGGAGTCGCAAATCCTCGACGCCTTTATCGCCCAACATTACCTCAACGTGCCGGTGCCGCCCTCGCTGGTGGTCAGCGGCCCGGTGGACAAGGATTTGCTCAAAGCGCTGGCGGTGCAGACCGGTATCAAGGTCAGCGCCGAGAACAACCCGCGCTCGCAGCGCCGTGTCTGGCTGGAGATGGCTCAGACCAACGCCAACCTGCAACTGGCCCGCCTGCTGTCCGAAGAGGGCTCGCAGCAGGCGCGCACGCGTGCACTCTACGAAGCGCTGGACTTGTTGATTGACAACCTGGACGAACTGCGCATCGAGTGTTTTGACATCTCTCACACGTCCGGCGAATCCACCCAGGCCTCCTGCGTGGTGTTTCACCACCACAAAATGCAGAACGCCGAGTACCGGCGTTACAAGATCACCGACATCACGCCCGGCGACGATTACGCCGCCATGCGCCAGGTGCTGCTGCGCCGCTACGGCAAGCTGGCTGAGGTGTTGAATGAAGCCAAACGCACCGGCGAAACGCCTGCGGGCACCGGCCGTCTGCCGGACTTGGTGTTGGTCGATGGCGGCAAAGGCCAGGTCAGCATGGCGCGCGAGGTGTTCACGCAACTGGGGCTGGACCTGTCGCTGATCGTCGGCGTGGAAAAAGGCGAGGGCCGACGCATCGGTCTGGAAGAACTGGTGTTTGCCGACGGGCGCGAGAAGGTCTACCTGGGCAAGGACTCCGCCGCGCTGATGCTGGTGGCGCAAATTCGCGACGAGGCGCACCGCTTTGCCATCACCGGCATGCGCGCGGCCCGCGCCAAGGTTCGCATGGATGGCGGCAAGCTCGAAGAAATCCCCGGCATCGGACCCAAGCGCCGCGCACGCTTGTTGCAGCGTTTTGGCGGTGTGCGCGGCGTGGCGATGGCGTCGGTGGATGACATGGCCAGTGTGGAAGGCATTTCGCACGATCTGGCGGAGGAAATTTACCGCGCGTTGCATTGAGGGGCCGAATACCGAACCATGTCTTGCATGGCAGGCTGCTCAATTGCAGGGCCATGTGACGCAACGCACACGACTGCATGCCACAATTGGTGCATGTTCTGGACCATTCCCACCCTCATGACCTGGGCGCGCATCGCGGCCATTCCTTTGATCGTCGGGGTGTTTTACCTGCCCATCGCGCCCATGCACCGCAACGAGATTGCCACGGTGATGTTTGTAGTGTTCGCCGCCACCGACTGGTTGGATGGGTTTTTGGCTCGCAGACTCAATCAGGTGTCGGCTTTTGGTGCGTTTCTGGACCCGGTGGCCGACAAGTTTCTGGTCTGCGCCTGCGTGTTGGTGCTGGTGCACTTAGGTCGCGCCGATGTGTTTGTCGGGCTGATCATCATCGGTCGCGAGATCGCCATCTCGGCGCTGCGTGAGTGGATGGCGCAAATCGGCGCCTCGCGCAGTGTGGCGGTGCACATGATTGGCAAACTCAAAACCACGGCGCAGATGGTGGCCATCCCTTTCCTGCTGTTTGACGGCATGTTGTTCGGGGTGATCGACACCCATGCCTGGGGCGTCTGGCTGATCTGGCTGGCCGCCATCATGACCGTCTGGTCCATGGTGTATTACCTGCAAAAGGCATTGCCCGAGATCCGCGCCAAGGTGAAGTGAGGCGGCTCACGGGCGGATCAGCCATCAAGCGAGGACGCTTACCCCCACGACCTATGCATCAGGGAACAAACGGTATCCGACGCCACTCTCGGTGAGTAAGTGGCGAGGCTGTGCCGGGTCACCCTCCAGCTTTTGCCGGAGGTGGCCCATGTAGATCCGCAGGTAGTGGTTTTGCTCAGAGTGGGACGGCCCCCACACATCGCGAAGCATCTGCTTGTGGGTGATCACCCGCCCGACATTCGCCATCAGAACCGCCAGCAGGCGGTACTCTATCGGCGTCAGATGAACCTCGGCACCCGCACGGCGAACAATTCTTTCCGCCCGATTGACTTCAACATCACCAAATCGGAAGACCGCGTCAGCTTGCGCCACGCCGTCGTGCTGCGCTTCAGTGGCGACCGTTCTGGGGCGACGCAGGTTGGCGCGCACGCGCGCCATCAGTTCGCCCAAACCAAAGGGCTTGGTCAGGTAATCATCGGCACCCGCGTCCAGGGCGGCGATTTTGTCAAGCTCGTTGGTGCGGGCCGACAACACCAGGATGGGCACGTTCGACCAGCCGCGCACATCGCGGATCACATCGATGCCATCACCGTCTGGCAGGCCCAGGTCAACGATCAGCAGCTCAGGTTTTCGGGTACCTGCATCGGCCAGACCCCGTTTGGCAGTATCCGCTTCATGCACTTGCCAACCCTCTGCCTCCAAGGCGGCGCGCACAAACCGGCGGATTTGAATTTCGTCTTCGATCAGAATGACGACAGGTTGGGTCATGGTGTCTCTGGGGGTGGATTTCTGGGTAAGGTGAATGTGAATTCGGCACCGCCGCCTGCGGCTTGAGCGGCCCTGATCTTGCCACGGTGGGCATCAATGATAGCTTTGCAGATCGCCAATCCCAAACCCACCCCTCGCGTCGAAGATTCATTGTTGCCGCGCGTGAATTTGGCAAACAGGTCGTCTTCTTTTCCTTTGACACTCAAAGGCAGGCCGGGACCAAAATCCCGCACAGTCATCACCAACGTGGTGGGTGTGATGCTGGCGCTCACCATGATCGCTGGCTCGGATGGGGGGTTCGCCACGCCGTACTTGGCCGCGTTCTCCAACAGGTTGACCAAGACCCGCTCAATCAAGCTGGCATCAAACTCAACCAAAGGCAAGTCGTCAGGCAGTTCGGTTCGCACCGACAGCGGGCCCAACGCATGGCGAGAAGAACGGATGGCGCTGCCGACGACTTCTTCCACGGATTGCCAGTCTTTTCGCAGCTCGACTTGACCACTTTCCAAGCGGGCCATTTCCAGCATGTTGGTCACCAACGTGCTCAATTCGCGCGCTTCGTGGCTGATGTTCCGGGCGGAATGGCGTTGCTCGTGTGTCAAAGGGGTGGAGGCCGCCAAGACCTCGGCTTGCCCCACCAACGCGGTCAACGGCGTGCGGATATCGTGGGACATGGCGGCCAGCAAAGTGTTACGTAGTCGCTCGGACTCCATTTGCACCACGGCTGCCTGCGCCACATCCACGTAGTGCACCCGCTCCAGGGCAATGGCAATTTGTCGTGCCAGTGTCTCCAACTGCTGGATCTGCTCTGGAATCAATAGCCAGCGGGGCTTGGCCGGTAACAAGGCCAGCACACCACGAATCCGCATGGGGGCTTGCAAAGGCACAAAATGCCATAGGCTGCCGGGCAGGGTGGCGGTGGCAACACCCGCCCGTTGCCCGTTGCGAAACGCCCAGTCAGCCACGCTGGTATCCAGTGATACAGGCAGCTGGGCATCAAAACTCAGCTGGTCATTGGCGTCTGGCAAGAGCACCCGGACATCACCTTCAAACGTGCGACGCGCCAGACTCTCTGCGCTTTCCACGACTTGGGAGGTGAGCAACGCACCGGACAAGTCACGTGACAGTTCAAAAAGGGTTTGCGCTCGCCGTTCACGGGTGGCCGACACCTGGGCAGCAAACCGCAGGTTGGCGGTCAACTGGCCGATCAACAGGCCGACGGCCAGCATGACCACAAAAGTCAGCAGGTACTGCACGTCGCTCACCGCAAACGAAAAGCGGGGTGCCACGAAGAAAAAATCGAAGGCAGCCACGGACAGCACCGCTGCCAGCATGGAGGGGCCCCGACCCAGCTTGACAGCGACCAGCACCACGCACAATAAGAAAAACATGACGATGTTGGCCAAGTCAAACAAGCGCGCCAGCGGAAACGCCAACAGGGTGGTGAGCAAGCACGCTCCCCCTGCCAAGGCATAACGCGGCCATTCCTCCATCCAGACACTGGTTTGGGTGTCGTCCTGCACAGGTCTGGGTAGGGCGGTGGGCAGTTTGCGGACGCTTTCAGAGGCCCCTACCTCCACCACATCGATGGTGGGGGCCAAGTTGGCCAATTGACGCGTGATGCTGGGTCGGATCATCCGCCGCAGTTGCCCCCAACGCGAGGGGTCCGGTCGGCCAATGACCAAGGTGGCACAGTTCAAGGTCTGCGCATGCGCCATCAAGGCTTTGGCCACATCCTCGCCGGTTAACACGGCGGTGCTGGCACCGAGTTCTTCGGCCAGCTTGAGCACCGTCAACGTTCTATCGCGCTCGGGTGCAGGGCGACGCTGCAGGCCAGGGGTTTCCACATAGGCGGCAAACCAGCGCACATTGAGCTGCCCGGCCAAGCGTGCAGCGCTGCGAACCGCGTGCTCCGCACCTTCTTGTGGCCCCACACACACCAGCATCGCGCCGGAGGTGTTCCAGGCCGGTGTTCCGCTGGCGTGGCTGTTGAGGGTTCTTTGCGTGTGTTGTGAGCGGTAAGTGCGCACATCGTCACCGACATGTTCGGCGGTGCGGCGCAGGGCGATTTCCCGCAGCGCAATCAGATTACCCTTGCGAAAGAAGTTTTGACTGGCCCGCTCCGCCTGTTGGGGAATGTAGACCTTGCCGGCCTTCAACCTGGCCAGCAGCTCATCGGCGGTGACATCCACCAAAACGATTTCATCAGCGCCATCGAGCACCGTGTCGGGCACGGTTTCATTGACCCTGACCCCGGTGATTGAGCCCACCGTGCCGTTCAAACTCTCCAGGTGCTGGACGTTGATCGCCGTCCAGACATCAATGCCCGCATCCAGCAACTCCTGTACATCCTGCCAGCGTTTGGGATGGCGAGAGCCCGGCGCGTTGGAGTGTGCCAGCTCATCAACCAACAAGATGTCGGGTTTGGCGGCCAGGGCGGCATCAAGATCAAGCTCCAGCAAAACTTGCCCCCGGTGTGACACTTTGCGCAGCGGCAAGAGTTTGAGGTTGGCCTCCAAAGCCATGGTTTCCTTGCGACCATGGGTTTCCACCAGCCCCACCAGCACGTTTTTTCCGGCCTGTTGCGCCCCTTGCGCAGCGCTGAGCATGGCGTAGGTCTTGCCCACACCGGCACTCGATCCGAAATAGACCCGCAGCTTGCCACGCATGACCGCCAGGTCATCCTCTCGCAATTGCGCCAGAAGCGCGTCGGGGTCGGGTCGGGAATCAGTTGCTGAATTAGGGTGTAGAGCCATGACTTGAGTGTGCATCAAGTGCCAGGTTGAGTTGCAGTACGTTGACGACCGGTTCACCGATCAGCCCGAGTATCGGGCGCTGCGTGGCCTGGTCAATCAACGCCTGCACCACTTGGGGGGACAACTGGCGCGCCTTGGCAACGCGGCCCAGTTGGTACTGCGCCGCAGCCAGACTGATGTGGGGGTCAAGCCCGCTGGCAGACGCGGTGACCAGGTCAACGGGAACTGCAGCCGGGTTTGATGGGTCCGACGCGCGCAGTGCTGCCACCCGCGTCTTGACCACATCGGTCAGGGCTGGGTTCATCGGGCCCAGGTTGGATCCGCTAGACGCACCAGCGTTGTTGGCCATCGGGCCGGTGGCAGAAGGGCGCCCCCAAAAATGGGCCGGGTCCGTGAAGCTCTGCCCGATCAGCGTCGATCCGACGGCTTTGCCGTCTCGAAGGATGAGGCTGCCGTGGGCTTGGGCCGGAAACAAGCTTTGCGCCAGGCCGGTCACCAGCAGCGGGTAGGCAATGCCGGTCAAAAGAGAGAGCGCAAAAAATAGCACCAGTGCGGGTCTGAGTATGTGTTTCATAAAATTTCCTGTGAGGTTGGCGTTGGTATTGCAGGGTGGCTGAATTTGTTATCAAATAGGCCTCTAGCCCTTATGAATCAATCGCAAGAAGCTATCGTTTGAATAGTATTCAGCCGGTCATGCCCTATGCCATGTGCAGTCCCACCAACAGCAGGTCGATGAGTTTGATACCGACAAATGGCACCACCAAACCACCCAATCCATAGATGGCCATGTTGCGGCGCAACAGTGCGGCAGCACCCACCGGGCGGTAGGCCACACCTTTGAGGGCCAGCGGAATCAAAAATATGATGATCAGCGCGTTAAAGATCACCGCTGACAAAATGGCCGAGTTCGGGCTGCCCAGGTGCATCACGTTGAGTGCGCCCAACTGCGGGTAGGTCGACACAAAAATGGCCGGGATGATGGCGAAGTACTTGGCCACGTCGTTGGCAATCGAGAAGGTGGTGAGCGAGCCACGGGTCATCAGCAGCGCTTTACCAGTCTCCACAATCTCCAGCAACTTGGTGGGGTTCGAGTCCAGGTCGACCATATTGCCCGCTTCCTTGGCGGCCTGGGTGCCACTGTTCATGGCCACCGCTACATCCGCCTGTGCCAGCGCCGGGGCGTCGTTGGTGCCGTCGCCGGTCATCGCCACCAGGCGGCCTTCGGATTGGTATTGACGAATCAGCTTGAGTTTGTCTTCCGGCGTGGCCTCGGCCAAAAAGTCGTCCACACCGGCTTCGGCCGCAATCGCCGCCGCTGTGAGTTTGTTGTCACCGGTGATCATCACGGTTTTGATACCCATGCGGCGCAGCTCACCAAAACGCTCCTTGATACCGGTCTTGACAATGTCTTTGAGTTCGACAATGCCCAGCACCAGGTTGCCATCGGCCACCGCCAAAGGCGTGCTGCCGCGCCGCGACACCTCATCGGAGGCACGTGCTACTTCAGCGGGAACACTTCCACCCAAGGCTTCCACGTGTTTACGGATGGCATCTACCGCACCTTTGCGCAACTGGCGCGTGCTGCCATCCGGATTTTTGACATCCATGCCGCTCATCCGGGTTTGGGCAGTAAAGGCGACCTCCATTGTTTCTCCTGTCAAGGCGGCGTGGGCACCCAGGCGCTGTGCCAGCGTGACAATGCTGCGCCCTTCGGGTGTTTCGTCCGCCATGGAAGACTGTGTGGCGCAGTTGGCCAACTGCACTTCGGTGACGCCAGGTGCGGGCAAAAAGGCCGAGGCCTGACGGTTGCCGTGGGTGATGGTGCCGGTTTTGTCCAGCAGCAGCACATCCACATCACCGGCGGCCTCCACCGCACGGCCCGAGGTGGCAATCACGTTGGCTTGCATCATGCGGCTCATCCCTGCCACGCCCACGGCAGACAACAGGCCGCCAATGGTGGTGGGAATCAGGCACACCAGCAGGGCGATCAGCGCGGTGATGCTGACCACGGTGCCAGAGCCCGCAGCGCCCACGCTGAAGATGGAGAAGGGCAGCAGCGTGACGGTGACCACCAGAAACACAATGGTCAAGGCCACCAGCAGAATGGTGAGGGCGATTTCATTCGGTGTTTTCTGGCGCTTGGCACCTTCCACCATGCTGATCATGCGGTCCAGGAACGATTCGCCGGGGTTGACGGTGATGCGCACCACCAGCCAGTCCGAGAGCACCCGGGTACCGCCGGTGACGGATCCAAAATCGCCCCCCGACTCGCGTACGACGGGTGCCGATTCTCCGGTGATGGCGCTTTCATCCACCGTGGCCACACCTTGAATCACTTCGCCATCCAGCGGAATCATTTCGCCGGTATCCACCAGTACCACATCGCCTTTGCGCAGGTTTTCGGCTTGTTCCGGTAACCAGGTGGATCCGTGTACCGGCGCCTTGAGTTTTTTGGCCCAGGTGCTGGTTTTCAGACCGCGCAAGGAGGCGGCCTGAGCCTTGCTGCGCCCTTCGGCCAGGCTCTCGGCAAAGTTGGCAAATAACACGGTGAACCATAGCCAGGCCGAGATGGCGAGGATGAAACCCGCGTCATGCTGGGCCAACAAGCCCAACAAGGTGGTGATGATGCTACCCAGGTAGACCACAAACATCACCGGGTTACGCCACTGCACGCGTGGGCTGAGTTTGGTCAGAGCGGCCAGGACTGCGGGCTTGAGCAAAGCCGCATCCAGCAGGTTCAGAGTTGTTGTTTTCATAAAAGTTACTCGCTTTTTGGATGGGTGTGCTTCACGCCGCTGGCCATAGCATCAGGTGCTCGACCATCGGTCCCAGCGCCAAGGCTGGCACATAGTTCAACAAACCCACCAGCAGCACCGTGCTGATCAAGAGAAACACAAACAAGGGGCCATGGGTCGGCATGGTTCCCGCTGTCTCCGGTAGCCGCTTTTTGGAAGCCAAGGCACCGGCAATTGCCAGAACCGGCACGATCACGCCAAAGCGGCCCAGCCACATAACGATGCCCAATAGCGTGTTGTAAAACGGTGTGTTGGCGGACAGCCCGGCAAACGCGCTGCCGTTGTTGTTGGCCGCTGAGCTCAGGGCGTACAGAATTTCCGAAAAACCATGCGGGCCGGGGTTGGCAATACCGGCCTGGCCCGCACTGGCCATGACAGCGATTGCCGTACCGGCCAGCACCAGGATCGGTGTCACCAAAATGGCAATGGAGGTGAGTTTCATCTCATGCACCTCAATCTTCTTGCCCAGGTATTCCGGCGTGCGGCCAATCATCAAGCCCGCGATGAACACCGCCAGGATGGCAAAGATCAGCATGCCATACAGGCCACTGCCGACACCGCCAAACACCACCTCACCAAGCTGCATCATCACGATGGGCACCATGCCCCCCAGCGGTGTGAACGAGTCGTGCATGGCATTCACCGCGCCGCACGATGCCGCCGTGGTGATGGTGGCAAACAGGGTGGACGCATTGATGCCAAAGCGCGCCTCTTTACCTTCCATATTGCCGCCGCTCTGCAAGGCACTGCTGGTTTGATCCACGCCCAAGGGTGTCAACAGCGGGTTGCCTGCTTGTTCTGCAGGGGTGATGGCTATGACGGCCACCACGAAAATCAGCGTCATGGCCGCCAGCACCGCCCAGCCTTGGCGAGGGTCACCCACCTCGCGCCCAAAGGCAAAACACAGCCCGGCAGGTATCAGGAAGATGCTCAACATCTGCAAGAAGTTGGTCAGCGCATTCGGGTTTTCATAAGGGTGCGCCGAGTTGGCGTTGAAAAACCCACCGCCGTTGGTGCCAATCATCTTGATGGCTTCTTGCGAGGCCACCGGGCCCATGGCCAGGGTTTGCTTGTCGGTCTTTTGGTCTTCCATGACCGGGTTGCCTTGCGCGTCTTTCAGGGGCTGACCATCGGCACCATTTTTGGGTGTCTGGTAGCTGGTGGCTTCCAGCGTGCTCACGTCCTGGTATGCGTCAAAGTTCTGGATTACCCCTTGACCTGCCAGAAACACGGCAAACACCAGCGACAAGGGCAGCAGCAGCCACAGCGTCAGGCGCGTGATGTCGACCCAAAAATTGCCAATCACCCCGGTAGACCTGGCCGCAAAACCGCGAAACAGCACAAACACCACAGCAATGCCGGTGGCTGCTGAGAAAAAGTTTTGTACCGCCAGCGCCAGCATCTGCGTGAGGTAACTCATGGTGGACTCCCCCGCATAGCCCTGCCAATTGGTGTTGGACACAAAGGCAATGGCGGTGTTGAAAGCCGAGTCGGGTGACACTGCGGCCATGCCCGCCGGATTCAGCGGCAACCAGGCTTGCCAGCGTTGCAGCAGGTAGACCACCAACGCACCCAGTGCGTTGAAGGCCAGCAGCGACAAAGCATAGTGCGACCAGTTCATGGTGCGATCGGCAGAGGTGCCAGCCAACCGGTACAAGGGAGATTCCACGCGGTGCATCCAGCCAGGCAATCGCCCCGTGCTGATGCGGGTTAACCAGATGCCCAGCGGCCATGCCGTGACCCCTAAAACACCGAGGAAAAGAGCCAGTTGGCCCCAGGCTGAGGTACTCATCAAAACTCCTCCGCACGAATGAGCGCGTATACCAAATAGGCCAGCAGCAGTGCGGCGCAGAGTCCGCCTGCGCCGTAAATCACAGTCAGACTGATCATGATTGCCCCTTGGTGGTTGGCTCCAGCCGCTTGAACCCCAGCACCAGCAGGGCAGTCGTACCCCACAGCAGGGCGCCACCCAACACAAACACGATATCCATGGTCTTTCTCCTATCAAATCGATGGGAGAAGCATATTTTTCAGGGCGTAAAAATGGGGAAGAGAGTGCCTCAAGTGCTGTAAAGAATGCGTAAAAATGGGGCATTGTGAGCGCCAACACTTCGGATTTGGCACTCCATCAGTGCTCAAAATCTCAGGACTTTGCAAGCTGATATTTGAGTCAACCATTCATTGAACCATACCAATAGACAATCATGATTTCGACTTCGCATAAGGTGACAACATGGTCAGCCACAAGATCGCGGTGATTGCAGGTGATGGCATTGGCAAAGAGGTGATGCCCGAGGGCCTGCGGGTGCTGCAGGCCGCCGCCAGCAAGTTCAACATCCCGCTGCAGTTTGACCACTTTGACTTTTCAAGCTGGGACTATTACGAGCAGCACGGCCAGATGCTGCCCGACAACTGGAAAGCGCTGATTGGTGCTCACGACGCCATCTATTTCGGGGCGGTCGGCTGGCCCGAGAAAATTCCGGATCACGTGTCGCTGTGGGGCTCTCTGCTGCAGTTTCGTCGCGAATTTGACCAGTACGTGAACCTGCGCCCGGCGCGGCTGATGCCCGGTATCACCTGCCCGGTGGTGCGGCGCGACGGCAGCGCCAGAGCGTCTGGCGAGATCGACATGGTGATCGTGCGTGAAAACACCGAAGGTGAATACTCCAGCATTGGCGGGCGTATGTATGCCGACACCGAGCGCGAAATCGTGGTGCAGGAAACCGTGATGTCGCGCGTCGGCGTGGACCGGGTGCTGAAGTTTGCGTTTGATCTGGCTCAGTCACGTCCCAAAAAACACCTGACCAGCGCAACCAAGTCCAATGGCATCGCCATCACGATGCCGTACTGGGACGAGCGGGTGGCCGAGATGGCCAAAGCCTACCCGGATGTGACGGTGGACAAGTTCCACATCGACATCCTGACCGCGCACTTTGTGCAGCGGCCGGATTTTTTTGATGTGGTGGTCGGCAGCAACCTGTTTGGCGACATCCTCAGCGACCTGGGTCCGGCTTGTACCGGCACGATTGCCATTGCGCCGAGTGCCAATTTGAACCCGGAGCGCAAATTCCCATCGCTCTTTGAGCCGGTGCATGGCTCAGCGCCGGACATTGCTGGCCAAGGCGTGGCCAACCCGATAGGGCAGATCTGGAGCGGCGCGCTGATGCTGGACTTTTTGGGCTACCGTGCCGCGCATGATGCGGTGTTGCAAGCCATTGAGGGTGTGTTGAAACCGGGGAGCGGTGCACCGCGCACACCTGATCTAGGTGGCACCGCCAGCACGCGGGATATGGGGTTGGCGATTACTGAGGTGCTGCTGTCTTTGTAGCTACTAACCTTTATGGAATAGGGGCTAGAGGTCAATATTCCATAAAAAAAACCACCTGCCATGTCGTGACAGGTGGCTTGCACGCAAGCGCTTACTTCAGGTCGTCTGCCAGCACCTTGATGATGCGTTGAGCATCTGCCTGGTCGGCAGCGGAACCGTCGGCGTTTTGCACCGAGACGGTGCTGGCATTGCCCTGACTGACCACCGACACCCGGAACTGGAGGGGTTTGGCATCGGGCTTGGATTTGCTGAAAAGCTTGGTCAGGAAACCCGGCTCAGCCTTGTCTGCATTGGGTGCGACATAGCGCACAAAGTAGAGGCCTTTGCTGCGGTCACGGTCTTCCACGGTGAAATTCGTGCGGTCCAGCGACAGGCCGACACGGCGCCAGGCACGGTCAAACCCGTCGGCCAGTTGCACGACAGGTTGACCACCCACCGTGGCGACTTTTGAGGTGTCTTGGGTAACACCGGCAGCGATCAAGGCCTTGGATTGCTCTTGCGTGACACCCAGTTTCACCATCAGGCGGCGCAAAAATTCAGCTTCGAGCTCGGGGTCGGTCGCGCGGGGCTGCCAAATGGTGCGGTCTTTTTGAGCGCTGTCATAGACCTCGACCATGCCACGGTGGCTGATGAAAATGTCGGTGCTGCCGTCGGCATTGCGCTCTAGCCGGGTGCGGAACTTGTCGCGCTCGCCGGTGGAATACAGCGAGTCAAACACTTTGCCCAGCGTGTTTCGGATGAAATCCTGCGGAATCTTGGCACGGTTTTCGGCCCAGTCGGTTTCCATGATGCCCAGGTTGGCCTGATCCATGGCCAGCAAAAAGCCGTTTTCTTCCCAGAACTCTTTTACTGGTTCCCACAATTTGTCGGCTGGACGCTTGACGACCAGCCAGCGTTGTGTGCCCTCACGCTCAACGTGTACGTCGCCCATGGAGGAGGCGGCTGTAGGTGTTGTCTGGACGACAGTTTGGCCTAATTGATAACTTGACGCTGTGACCGCAGCGCCGGGCACGCTGTATCGATTGTCCTTGGACAGTTGGGTCAGGTCAGGCGGTACCTCCAGCGTGGGGGTTTTGGCAGCGGCTGCGCTCTTGTAGTCAATCTTGTCGCTCTGTAGCACCGAGCAAGCGCCCAAGGCTAGCGTCAGGCCAAGCAGAGCAAATTTGGAGAAATGGTTCACAAAAGATCCTTCAGGAAAAAAGATTGGCAGTACCCGATTACAGCAAGCCCACGGCGCGCAGGGCTGCTTCCACCACCGGCTGGTTGGCGGATGTCAGTTCAGTCATCGGCAGGCGAAGCGTGGGGCCGCACAGACCCATGCGGTGTGCCGCCCACTTCACGGGAATCGGGTTGGCCTCGACAAACAGGTTTTTGTGCAGTGGCATGAGTTTGAACTGGATCTCCATCGCGCGCTTCACGTCGCCAGCGATGGCTGCCATGCACAGCTCGTGCATCAAACGGGGTGCCACGTTGGCGGTGACGCTGATGTTGCCTTGGCCGCCGCACAGCATTAGGGCCACAGCAGTCGGGTCGTCGCCTGAATAAATGGCAAAACCTTCGGGTGCTTCGCGAATCAGCCACTGGGCGCGACCGATGTCGCCGGTGGCTTCTTTGATGCCGATAACGCCAGGCACCTGCGCCAGGCGCAAAGCGGTTTCGACGGCCATGTCCGCCACCGAGCGGCCAGGCACGTTGTACAGCACCATCGGCAGATCAACAGCTTCGGCGATGGTCTTGAAGTGCTGGTACTGGCCTTCCTGCGTGGGTTTGTTGTAGTAGGGCACAACCTGCAACTGGCAGTCGGCACCGACGCTTTTGGCAAAACCAGCCATTTCAATCGCTTCGGCCGTGCAGTTGGACCCGCAGCCAGCCATGATCGGCACGCGACCGGCGGCTTGCTCGACCGATACGCGGATCACCTCGCAGTTTTCCTGAATGCTTACCGTGGGTGATTCGCCGGTGGTGCCCACCACGCCAATGCAGTCGGTGCCCTCAGCGATGTGCCAGTCAATGAGCTTGCGCAAGGCCGGGTAATCTACCGCGCCGTCTGGCAGCATGGGGGTGATCAAGGCAACGATGCTGCCGGTGATGGGGCGGGGTAGAGATGTCATCTTGAGAGCTGGCTCCTAGGTTAGCGCGTTATTCTAGCGAGAGTGGGTGACGCGCCGGGGCGGGTTCTGGGACTTTACCTGGTGCTGGCGCCACGGCGGCGATGCGTTGTACAAAGCGTTCGGGGGCGGTCAAAAATCCGCTTTCATAGGCGACCACGTTCAGGTTTTGACAAAGCTGCAACAGCTCACCTGGTCGTAACAAAAAATCCGGCCGCGAAGGCTTGCCGACGGTTTCGTTGCCCACCGCAAACGTCTCGTAGAGCAGTACGCCGCCTGGGGTCAGGCTTTGCAGGATGGTCGGAAACAGCGCCCGCCACAGGTAGTTGGTAACCACCACCACATCAAATTGGCGAGGTAAGCCAGATTGCATCAGTGGCCACGGGGCGTTTTCGATATTTGCCTGAATGAATTCACCGTGTGCACGGGCGGCTTGCGCTGCCTCCGCAGAACGGTCAATACCAGTCACTTCAAACCCCTGTGTAGCAAACCAGGCCATGTGTCGGCCTTGTCCGCAGGCGATGTCCAGCACGCTGCCATGGGGCTTGGCCAGATGCGCCCAGCGCCGCACCCAGGCCGACGGCTCACCCAAACCGTGCGGACGGGGTGGTGGGGCAGAAGCCAGGTTGGAGACGCTCAAACGCAGCCCCAGACCTGATTCGCCAGCGTCATCAGAAAATCGGGTTGGCCGTACATGGCGAACACCAGCAACAACAGTCCCAGCATGGCGATGTACCAGAAGAACTTGGTGGCAGGTTTCATGGTCTCAGGTCGCTTGTGGCAGGGGAGCGCGTTCAATGGCAGCTTCCTTGATGGGCAGATTCAGCAGCGCGGCCAACACGCCCAGGGCAATGGCGATGTACCAGACGATGTCATAACTGCCGGTCTTGTCATACAGCAGGCCACCCAACCAGACCCCCAGAAACGAGCCAATCTGGTGGCTGAAAAACACAAAACCACCCAGCATCGAAAAATGCGCCACGCCAAAAATCTGTGCCACCGCCGCATTGGTGGGCGGCACGGTGGACAGCCACAGCAAGCCCATGACCGCCGAGAAGATATACACGCTCATCGGCGACAGCGGTACCAGCAAGAACACGCTGATCACCACTGCCCGCGTCAGGTAAATGAACGCCAGAATGTACTTTTTGGGCAGGCGTTGCCCCAGCGCGCCCGAGGCGTAACTGCCAAACACATTGAATAGCCCGATCAGTGCCAGTGAATAGCTCGCCACCTGGGGCGCCAAGCCGTGGTCTTTCAAGTAGCTGGGCATGTGCACGCCGATGAACACCACCTGAAACCCGCAGACAAAGTAACCCGCCATCAGCAACAGGAAGCTGCGGTGGTGAAGAGCCTCGCGTAGCGCCTGCAGGATGGACTGGTCGCGAAAATGCCCGGCGCCACCTCGGAAATCGGGTTCGCGCAGCCAGCCGGCCAGCGGCACCATTAGCAGCGCGGCCAGCGCCAGGGCCATCAAGGCTTGTTGCCAGCCCAGGCTGTTGATCAGAAAACCTTCGGTCGGCACCATCAGAAACTGGCCAAACGACCCGGCCGCTGCCGCAATCCCCATGGCCCAGGAACGCTTGCTGGCAGTCACGTTGCGGCCAATCACGCCATACACAATGGCATAGGTGGTACCCGCCTGTGCCAGACCGATCAACACCCCGGCGGTGAGGGAGAACATCAGCGCACTCGTCGCGTAAGCCATGCCCACCAGACCCAACGCGTAAAACAGGGCTCCGGCCACAATCACCCGGAAGGCACCAAACCGGTCAGCCAGCATGCCGGCAAAAATGCCCGAAAAGCCCCACACCAGGTTTTGCAGCGCCAGTGCCAGCGCAAAGGTTTCGCGGTTCCAGCTCCGATCCTGGACGATGGGTTGCAGCCACAGACCAAAGCCATGGCGGATACCCATGGACACGGTAACGATGGCCGCGCCACAGATCAGAATCTGCTGTAGGGAGAGCTTTGGAGCGGTTTTTGACATCGCTGGAATATAGCGAATCGGCGTGGCATTTTTCGAAACCGGGAATTGATAGGGTGTGATTCAACGTGAAGTGGCGTGTTGGCGCAGACCGTCATGCCGCCAACGCGCGCGCTTGTGTTGCCGTTGGATGTCATGGGGCGTGCGTCCCGAGCGATGAACCAGCAGCATCGACGCGCGGCGCGGCGACTGGGTCAGGTGCGTGCGGTTTTGGGGTGAAAGCACGCGCGAGGCTACGTAGCGGTATTCGAAAACCCAGGGCGCGCGCATTTCACCCCAAAGCCCGGTCACCTGACCCAATCACCACGCCTTATCGGTTTTTGAGGCTGCACGTGGCCTGCAGAAACCCGGACAACCCAGGCAAAACATGCAAAGCTGGCGAAATATGCACCTGTTTTTGTAGCTGTCAGCCCTTTTGTTATGAGGGCTAGCGTCTGTTTTTGTATTCAGTCCGTCAACACCCACACTGTTGAGACAGGGTGATTGGGGCAGGTGACCGGGCTTTGGCACCAAAGGCGCGCGTCTCTGGGTCTCTGGTATAGGCGCACTGATCGACACCGCTCGCGCGTGATTTGGCCCCAAAACCGCATGCGCCTGGCCCGGTCGCCCCGGCGTGCGTAGAGGAGGTCTTCCATCAGCCCGCATCCGATTGAATCACCCCCGAAATGACGCAAAATTTCCAGACTTGAAGAACTGGTTATGCATCCAGTTAAATGCTCGCCCGTTGACTACAATCGCGCGCTATGGCAACCAAAATGAACTCTGAATATTCCGAAGGCTCGATCCGCGTTTTGAAAGGGCTGGAGCCCGTCAAGCAGCGCCCGGGCATGTACACACGCACCGACAACCCCCTGCACATCATCCAGGAAGTGCTGGACAACGCTGCTGACGAGGCGCTGGCCGGACACGGCAAAAAGATCAAGGTCACGGTGCATGCCGACGGTTCGGTGAGCATCGAAGACGATGGCCGCGGCATCCCGTTCGGCCTGCATCCCACCGAAAACGCGCCAGTGATCGAACTGGTGTTCACCCAGTTGCACGCTGGCGGCAAGTTTGACAAGGGCAAGGGCGGCGCCTACAGCTTTTCGGGCGGTTTGCACGGCGTGGGGGTGAGCGTGACCAATGCGCTCAGCACCCGGCTGGAAGCCACCACTTACCGCGACAACCAGGTGGCACGACTGGTGTTTTCCGCGGGTGATGTGATTGAACCCCTGACCGTTCGCCCGGCGGGAGACGGCGAGCGCCGCTCCGGCACCTGCGTGCGCGTCTGGCCGGACGCCAAGTATTTTGAATCGATGGCGCTGCCGATGGCACATCTGGAACATCTGTTGCGCAGCAAGGCGGTGCTGATGCCGGGTGTGACCGTGTCGTTGACACAGGAAAAGACCAAAGAAACGCAGACTTGGGTGTTCAAGGGTGGTCTACGCGATTACCTGACGCAAACGTTGACCGGTGAGCCGGTGATTCCATTGTTTGAGGGCGATGGATTCGCTGACGCGCAAAACGACAGCTTTGCCGACGGCGAAGGTGCGGCCTGGTGTGTGGCGTTTACCGAAGACGGCCAGCCGGTGCGTGAAAGTTATGTCAACCTGATTCCGACCACCGCAGGTGGTACGCATGAGTCGGGCTTGCGCGATGGCCTGTTTACCGCGGTGAAAAGCTTTGTCGAGCTGCATTCGCTGTTGCCCAAGGGTGTCAAACTGTTGCCGGACGACGTGTTTGCGCGTGCCAGCTATGTGCTGTCCACCAAGGTGCTCGACCCGCAGTTTCAGGGGCAGATCAAGGAACGCCTGAACTCGCGCGATGCGGTGCGGTTGGTCTCCAACTTTGTGCGCCCCGCGCTGGAGCTGTGGTTGAACCAGAACGTGGAGTACGGCAAAAAGCTGGCTGAGCTGGCCATCAAGGCCGCGCAGAGTCGACAAAAGGCCGGGCAGAAAGTCGAAAAACGCAAAGGATCCGGCGTGGCTGTGCTGCCGGGCAAACTGACAGATTGCGAAAGCCGCGACATTGCCGACAACGAAGTTTTTCTAGTCGAAGGTGACTCGGCTGGCGGCAGCGCCAAGATGGGCCGCAACAAGGAAAGTCAGGCGATCCTGCCGCTGCGCGGCAAGGTGCTCAACACCTGGGAAGTGGATCGTGACCGGCTGTTTGCCAACAACGAAATCCACGACATTGCGGTGGCCATTGGCGTCGATCCGCATGGCCCGAACGATTCGCCCGACCTGAGCGGCCTGCGTTACGGCAAGATTTGCATCCTGAGCGATGCGGACGTGGACGGCTCACACATCCAGGTGCTGCTGCTGACGCTGTTCTTCAAACATTTTCCCAAACTGATCGACGCTGGACATGTGTACGTGGCGCGCCCACCGCTGTTTCGCGTGGATGCCCCGGCACGCGGCAAAAAACCTGCCTCCAAAGCCTACGCTCTGGATGACGGTGAGTTGACCGCCATTCTGGACAAGCTGCGCAAGGAAGGTGTGCGTGAAGGCGCCTGGACCATCAGCCGCTTCAAAGGTTTGGGCGAGATGAATGCCGAGCAACTGTGGGACACCACGCTCAACCCGGACACGCGGCGTTTGCTGCCGGTGCATTTGGGAGCACTGGACTTTGCCCAGACCTCGGAGCTGATGACCAAGCTGATGGGCAAAGGCGAAGCCGGTGCGCGGCGCGACCTGATGGAACTGCATGGAGATTCGGTCGAGGTTGATGTGTAGCTCTGTTGTTTGTAGCTGTCGACGCTTTATCAATAAGGGATAGAGAGTGATTTTGTATATATGTTGTTGCGGTGCTGCCAATTTGCTTGGTATTGGCTGGGTTGGTTGATGGATGACGCTGTTGGTACGCGCCGCATGGCGGCCGGTTGGGGCGGTCTCCTCATACTGGAGTACCAGAAATCGTCAACCGCCCCAACCATCCGCCACGCGAGTTCTTTGATCGCCAGGCTTTGTAATGGGGAACCAGAATCCATGTTCAATTTGAATTCAGCCGATCTTCACAACATGTCTCACTATTGCGTCCAGCGAGGTGGTCCCTGTGGGCGGCTGACGATTTCTGGTACTCCAGTATGAGGAAGCTGCCCGCAGGGACAGCCTTGCGGGTATGAAGCCAAGCGTTTGCTCTATACGAAGTTCATCACGCCATGGTTTCCAAAATAGATATTTATATAGAAAATTGGCTTCTAGCCCCTTTGCAACTTGCGCTAGTAGCTACGTTTAAGTGAGCATTTAACTGATTAACTCATGACTGATCAACTGATTATTGACACCCTCCCACCGGTCGAGCCCGAAGGCGACGACGCGCTGAATCTCGCCAGCTATGCGCAACGCGCCTACCTGGAATATGCCCTGAGCGTGGTCAAGGGCCGGGCTTTGCCTGACGTGTGTGACGGCCAGAAACCGGTGCAACGCCGCATTCTGTACGCCATGTCGCGCATGGGTCTGGGCTTTGGCGGGGCCAATGGCAATGTCGGCGCCAAGCCGGTCAAATGCGCGCGCGTGGTGGGTGACGTGCTGGGCCGCTACCACCCGCATGGCGACAGCGCCGCGTACGACGCGCTGGTGCGGATGGCGCAGGACTTTTCACAGCGTTACCCGCTGATCGACGGCCAAGGCAACTTTGGCAGCCGCGACGGAGATGGCGCTGCGGCCATGCGTTACACCGAGGCGAGGCTGGCCAAAATCACCAGCTTGTTGCTGGACGAAATTGACGAAGGCACGGTTGATTTTCAGCCCAATTACGACGGCAGCACCGAAGAGCCACGCCAGTTGCCCGCACGGCTGCCATTTGCGCTGCTCAACGGCGCCAGCGGCATTGCCGTCGGTTTGGCCACTGAAATCCCGAGCCACAACCTGCGCGAAGTGGCCGATGCCTGCGTGGCACTGATCAAGTCGCCGGACTTGACCGATGACGAGTTGTTTGCGCTGCTCCCAGGCCCGGATTACCCCGGCGGCGGGCAGATCATCAGCAGTGCGGGCGAGATTGCCGAGGCTTATCGCAGCGGTCGCGGTTCACTCAAATGCCGTGCGCGCTGGAAGATTGAAGACCTGGCACGCGGCCAGTGGCAACTGGTGGTGACCGAATTGCCGCCGGGCGTCAGCACCCAGCGCGTGCTTGAGGAAATTGAAGAACTCAGCAACCCCAAAGTCAAGGCTGGCAAAAAGGCGCTCACGCTGGAGCAAAACCAGCTCAAAGCCACGTTGCTGTCGGTGCTGGATTGCGTGCGTGACGAGTCCAGCAAAGACGCCGCCGTGCGCCTGGTGTGCGAGCCCAAGACCAGCCGCATTGGTCAGCAGGAACTGATCAACACGCTGCTCGCGCATACCAGCCTGGAAACCACCAGTCCGATCAACCTGACGATGATTGGCCTGGATGGTCGACCGACGCAGAAGTCGCTGCGCCAAATGTTCACTGAGTGGATTGCCTTCCGCCAGACGACCATTGAGCGGCGCTCGCAGCACCGGCTCAACAAAGTGCTGGAGCGCATCCACATTCTGGAGGGCAGGGCGCTGGTGCTGCTCAATATTGACGAAGTGATCGCCATCATCCGCCACAGTGATGAGCCCAAGGCGGCGTTGATTGAGCGCTTCAAGTTGAGCGACCGGCAGGCTGAGGACATCCTGGAAATCCGCCTGCGCCAATTGGCCCGGCTGGAAGCCATCAAGATCGAGCAGGAACTCAGCGGGCTGCGTGGCGAGCAGCAAAAGCTCGAAGAAATTCTGGGCAGTCCGGCGGCGCTGCGTCGGCTGATGATCAAGGAGATCGAAGGCGACGCCAAAACCTTTGCCGACGAGCGCCGCACGCTGATCCAGGCCGAGAAAAAAGTGGTGCTGGAAATCAAGGTGGTGGACGAACCTGTCACCGTGGTGGTCAGCCAAAAAGGCTGGGTACGTGCACAAAAAGGCTGGGCCAAGGACAAGGGCGCTGCGGGTAATGGCAATTCTGGCAACGCGATGCCACCGGCGGAATACACCTTCAAAGCCGGTGACGCGCTGTACGGCACCTTTGAATGCCGCACGGTGGATACGCTGCTGGCTTTTGGCTCCAATGGCCGGGTGTATTCCGTGCCGGTGTCGCTGCTGCCCGGCGGGCGCGGTGATGGTCAGCCGATCACCAGTCTGATTGAGTTGGAAGCGGGCACGCAACTGCTGTTCTACTTTGCGGGGCCGGTTGGCGCCAGCTTGCTGTTGTCCAGTTCGGGCGCTTACGGTTTTCTGGCCAATGTGGAAAACATGGTGAGCAAGTTCAAGGCCGGCAAGGCGTTTGTGACTGTCAACGAAGGCGAAACCCTGTGTGCCCCTTCGGTGGTTGCCTGTGATGCTGGCTCTGCGCCTTGGCTGGCTGCCACGCATGTGGCCTGCGCATCGACCGGCGGGCGCATTTTGACGTTTGAGATCAGTGACCTCAAGACCATGGCCAATGGCGGGCGCGGTCTGATGCTGATTGACCTGGAGGACAGGGACACGCTGGCTGGAGCCGCCGCCTACACCCGAAGCGTGCGCATCGACGGCATCGGCCGCGGTGGCAAGGTGCGTGACGAAACGCTGGAAATTCGCAGCCTCAACAATGCCCGCGCCGCACGCGCTCGCAAGGGCAAGCTGGCAGACCTGGGCTTCAAACCGGCGTCCGTCACGCGGGTGGAATAGGCCGTTCAATCGGGGCGTGCGTCGGCGCACGCTGCTCAGTCAGGCCATGGTGCATTGGAGGACTACGGTCTGAATTTGGATTTGTGTATACATTTCATCGGTGTTTACCCTTGATTTAGGTCAATATCGCTTGAATATTAAGTTTGTTGTATACATAATTGGCGCATGACGACGAAACCCAAACTGTCAAGCGGCGATGAGCTGTCGTGGATGTTCTGCTTTCCTTGGTTGGGGTGATTGGGCAATGTGACCGGGCTTTGGGGTGAAAGGCGCGGCGGAGAAATTGGCGCTTTGGCGAAGGTTCCCGCGTGATTTCACCCCAAAACCGCACGCACATTGCCCAGTCGCCTCAGCCAAGTGCCCGCAATCCGTCGAAATGATCTAACCCAACTGACCCCATTCCATCCTCAAGCGAGTTCACCATGTTCCTGAAAAACACCTGGTACGTTGCCGGTACCCCCCAAGACATCGACGGCAAACCCCTGGGCCGCACCATCTGCAATGAGCGCATTGCGTTCTTTCGCGGTGAAGGCGGCCAGGTGTCGGCGGTAGAAGACTTTTGCCCGCACCGCGGTGCGCCACTGTCGCTGGGTTTTGTACGCGACGGCAAACTGGTATGTGGTTACCACGGGCTTGAAATGGGTTGCGAAGGCAAGACAATTTCTATGCCAGGCCAGAGAGTGCGTGGGTTTCCTGCTATCAAAACCTATGCAGCAGTGGAGCGCTATGGCTTTATCTGGGTGTGGCCGGGCGAGCAGTCTTTGGCCGACCCGGCGCTGATTCCGGAGTTTGAATGGTTCGATAACCCGGCTTGGGCGTACGGTGGCGGGCTTTACCACATCAACTGCGACTACCGTCTGATGATCGACAACCTGATGGACCTGACGCACGAAACCTATGTGCATTCCACCAGCATTGGCCAAAAAGAGATTGACGAGACGCCATGCACCACCAAGGTGGAAGGCGATAGCGTGATCACCAGCCGACAGATGAGCGGCATCCAACCGCCACCGTTCTGGCAGATGGCTTTGCGCGCCAATGACTTGCCCGACGATGGCCCGGTGGACCGCTGGCAGATTTGCCGCTTCACGCCGCCGAGTCATGTGCTGATCGAAGTGGGTGTGGCGCTGGCGGGCAAGGGTGGGTACAACGCCGCGCCGCAGGACAAGGCCTACAGCGTGGTGGTGGACTTCATCACGCCCGAGACCGAGACCTCGATTCACTACTTCTGGGGCATGGTGCGCCAGTTCAAGCCGCAGGACGCCGCGCTGACGGCCAGCATCCGCGAAGGGCAAGGCGCGATCTTTGCGGAGGACCGCGAAATGCTGGAACGTCAGCAGAAAAACATTCTGGCCCAGCCGGATCGCCAGTTGCTGATGCTCAACATTGACGCCGGTGGCGTCCAGTCACGCCGTGTGATCGACCGGTTGATGGCACTTGAGCGTGCCAAGCCCAATACAGCCGTTGCCGCGTAACTATCAACACCATAGCAACATGACAAGCTCAACCTTGAACGTGCGTGTGGCGCGCAAATGGCAGGAGGCACCCGACATCTGTGCCATCGAACTGGTGGCAGAACCCGGGCAGGTGTTGCCTGCGTTTTCAGCCGGTTCACACATTGATGTGCATTTGCCCGGTGGCCTGACCCGGCCGTATTCGCTGTGCAACGACCCGTCTGAGAATCACCGTTACCAGATCGCTGTGTTGCGGGACCCGACCTCACGCGGCGGCTCGGTGGCGGTGCACGAGCAGGTTCTGCAAGGGCAGCTGCTGCAGATCAGCACCCCCAAAAATCACTTCGCGCTGGCACATGACGCCCGCAAGCATCTGTTGCTGGCAGGCGGCATTGGCATCACGCCGGTGCTGTGCATGGCCGAGCGTTTGGCCAATACCGGCGCGGATTTCGATCTGCATTACTGCACCCGCTCACGGGCGCGCACGGCGTTTGTGCAGCGCATCGGGAGTTCGGCGTTTGCGAGTCGGGTGCATTGGCATTTTGACGACGAGGCGCCCGCGCAAAAGCTCGATATCGACCAGACCTTGGCGCAGCCCGAATCGGGTTTGCATCTGTATGTCTGCGGCCCCAAAGGCTTTATGGATGCGGTGCTGCGCAGTGCCCGCGCCCAGGGTTGGCCAGAGGCGCAACTGCATTACGAGTTTTTTGCAGCCGAGGTGGCCTCTTCTGCCGATGCCAACAGTTTTGAAGTGCAACTTGCCAGCACCGGCAAGGTGGTTGTGGTGCCGCCAGGCATCAGTGTGCTCAAAGCGCTGGCCGCCGAAGGTGTGGATGTGCCGTTTGCTTGCGAGCAGGGCGTGTGTGGCACCTGCCTGACGCGTGTGCTGCAAGGCGTGCCGGATCACAAAGATGCCTACCTGACGCCCGAGGAACAGGCCGCCAACGACCAGTTCATGCCCTGCTGCTCGCGCGCCAAGACGCCGCGGCTGGTGCTGGATCTTTGATCCTGTGGCTTAATCCCTTCACCCGTGTTGATTGAAAGCCAAGCTCATGAAACCCACCCTTGTCCTGTTGCCCGGTTTGATGTGTGATGCCGCCGTGTGGGCGCCGCAGATTGAGTCTTTGTCGGATCTGGTGGATTGCGCCGTGGTGGATTACGGTTTGCGCGATTCGATCACCGCCATGGCGCGGTTGGTGCTGGACAGCACGGCGTTAGCGCGCTTTGCGCTGGCCGGGCATTCGATGGGCGGTCGCGTGGCGCTGGAAGTGATGCGCCTGGCGCCCGAACGCGTCGAGCGACTGGCCCTGCTTGATACAGGCACCCACCCGCTGGCGCAGGGCGAAGCGGGTGCCAAGGAGCGGGCAGGGCGCATGGCGCTGGTTGAACTCGCTAGAGACAAGGGCATGCGTGTCATGGGACAACAGTGGTTGCCGGGCATGGTGCATCCGGATGTCATCGGCAGCGCGCTGTTTGAGTCGGTGCTGGAGATGCTGGAATGCAGCAGCCCGGAGCAGTTTTCAGCGCAAATCAACGCCTTGCTGACGCGCCCAGACGCCGCGCCCGGCCTGAGCGCCATCACCTGCCCGACACTGGTGCTGACCGGTGAACACGACGTGTGGAGCCCACCGGCTCAGCATGCCGCCATGGCTCAAGTCATCGCCAGCGCGCAACTGTGCATCGTGCCGCACAGCGGCCACATGTCCACGCTGGAGCAGCCCGAGGCGGTGTCCAGTGCCATGCGGCAGTGGATGCTACGCTAAAGGTAGCTACATGCCCCTTAGATCAAGGGGCTGTCAGCCAATATTCTTATAAAAATTTGGGCGCTTAGCTTTCGCCCAGCCCAATCGGTGCCGGGGCGTGGTTGACGATGCGGGTGAAAAGCCTGTCGTAGATCGGGTCACGCGGGTATTTGCCGGTGAGTGGGTCGCAGTTGGCTGCAAACGCTGCATCGATTTCCAGCCAGTCGGCATCGCCGAGGACTTTCAACGCGGCGGGGATGACCACCGTTTCCTCCAGGCGCATGTGCTCCAGATAAAAGCCTAGGTAGCGTTTGATAGCGGTATCGAAAGCTTCGCGCCGGGTGTCGCCCAGCAGTTCCCAGGCCAGTAGCAGGTGCTGCAATTCGCGCACCGCGGCTTCACCCTTGATGTGGTCATTGTCAAGCCGCTCAATTACCTCGCGGGTTTCTGGCGCCAGCCGCGCTACCGGAGGAAACAGCAATTCTGTCTCTTTGGGGTGGTGCAAGCGCTCGGGAAACTCGTCGATGTAGAACAGCATGGCGCGCATCACATCAAAGTAGTCTTGTGGCTTCTTACCCGGACCACGTTCCACCATCATGCCGATGGAGCGCAGCATGGACGCCAGCGTGGTGTGCTCGTCGTGAATGATTTGAATGCTTGCTTTAACCACGAGGGTACCTCTTAGATTATTTATATAAAAACAGGCTTTTGCCCCTGTATATTAATGCTTTATTGCTATGTAATAAGCAGCAAAATGGATGGCTATCGCGCCACGCCTAGGAGTTTATCCAGCAACTCTGGTTGCTCCTGCAGGCTGCGTGCCGTGCCCGAATACACCACCGTGCCACGGTCAAGCACGGCTGCCGTGTCGGAGATGGCCAAAATCGCCTGCGGATGTTGTTCGACGATGATGGCTGACAGCCCTTCCTCACGTGTGATGCGCCGGATGGCGCGCAACAACTCCTGCACGATGATTGGCGCCAGCCCTTCGCAGGGTTCGTCCAGCAGCAGCAGGGTTGGGTTCAGCACCAGTGCGCGGCCCAGCGCCAGCATTTGCTGCTCGCCACCCGACAGTTGCGTGCCCAGATTGCTGCGGCGCTCGGCCAACCGCGGAAAAAGTTCATAGACGCGCTCTGGTGTCCAGGGGCTGGAGCTGCGCCCCTTGCGGGCGGGCCGTGCCACGGCGGTCAGGTTTTCATGCACCGACAGCGACTTGAAGATGTTGCGCTCTTGCGGGACCCAGCCGATGCCCGCAGACGCGCGCACATGTGATGGTAGCTTGTGCAGGGTGACCGCTGCCGCGCCGACACCGAGTGCGATGCTGCCGCCATGCTGACGCGTGGCCCCCGCCAGGGTGTTGATCAGCGTCGTTTTGCCGGTGCCGTTGCGCCCCAGCAGGGCCAGCGTCTGGCCTTCATCAATAGACACCGACACATCATGCAAGACCACAGCTTCGCCGTAGCCCGCGCTCAAATCCCGTACTTGCAATAGCTCAGCCATGGTGATCATCTCCAGCGGCAGTTCCCACAGCGTCGTTCAATTCGTCGCCATGCCCCAAATACACCGCCTTCACCCTCGGGTCGTTGGCAATAGCGTCTGGGTCACCTTCGGTCAGCACGGTGCCGTTGACCAATACCGTCATGCGGTTGGCAAAGCTGAATACCAGGTCCATGTCATGCTCAATCAGCAAGACTGACACGTCAGCGGGCAGGGCGGCCACGGTTTGCAGCAGCTCTTCGCGCTCACCGGCGGGCACGCCAGCCACGGGTTCGTCGAGCAGCAGCACACGTGGCTCGCAGGCCAGCGCGATGGCAATCTCCAGCAAGCGGCGCTTGCCGTAGGCCATGACCCGCGTCTCCTGGTTCATGACGGCGCTCAGGTGAAACTGTTCGAGCAATTGTTCGCAACGCTCGATGACGTGTTTTTTCGAACCCAGCGGCTGCCACCATTTGCTGCCCAGCCCCTGGTGCTGCGACACCGTCATGGCCAGCGCCTCCAGCGGCGTCATCGTGTCAAACAGCTGGTTGATCTGGAAGGTACGAACCATGCCGCGACGCACCCGCTGATACGGTGCCAGCTGGGTGATGTCGCGCCCTTCCAGGATGATGGCGCCCGAGGTAGGCTGCAACACGCCCGTCAGCAAGTTGATCAGGGTCGTCTTGCCCGCGCCATTGGGGCCGATCAGGGCGTGGCGCGCGCCTTTTTGCAGGTTGAGCGTGACGTTGTTGGTGGCCGTGATGCCACCGAATTTCATCACCAGGCCCTGCGCGGACAACACCGTCTCAGCCCCCGCGTTCATGGATGTTTGAACACTCATGAGTGGCTCCCTGTGCTGCGCGGTTTGAGCCAGGTCCAGGGGCGAATCAGGCGTTCGCGCCCAACCAGCACCAGCACCACCAGGAACATGCCGATCCAGAAGGTCCAATACTGCGGCGTGATGCTTGAGATGGCGTCCTGCATCAGCTTGAACACAATAGCGCCCGCCACGCCGCCATACAGCCAGCCGACGCCGCCCACCACCAGCACCAGCATCACATCGGCAGAGCGGTGAAACTCGAACAAGTCCAACGAGGCAAAGCCGCTGGTCTGCGCCAACAAGGCACCAGCAGCGCCCGCCAATGCTGCCGCCACCGTGTACACCACGGCCAGGCGGCTGTTGACTGATATGCCGATGGCCATGGCCCGCAGCCGGTTGTCACGAATCGCCTTCAGGGTGGCACCAAACGGTGAGTTGACAAAACGTCGGGCCAACACAAACAACACCAGCAGCACAGATAGTGAATACAGGGCCGATGTGCGACCGAACATGTCAAAGTCATACTTGCCCAGCAGCGGCCCCATGACAACGCCCTCCAAGCCATCGGCACCGCCGGTCAGCCACGACATCTTGTTGGCTAGCTCGCCCAGAATCAGGCACACGCCCAGGGTGACCATCAGCCGGGTCAGGTCGGTACCCCGCAAGATGGTGGCACTGCACAATGCTCCCAATACAGTAGCTGTTGCCATACCAAACACGAGGCCTACAAGGGGGTCTGGCATAACCAACTTGGCAAACAGAGCGGCCGAATAAGCGCCCATGCCAAAAAACGCGGCGTGGCCCAATGACACGATGCCGGTGTAACCCAGAATCAGGTCCAGTGACAGAGCGAACAGCGCCACGATGGCGATCTCGTTGATGATCAGCGCGTGGCTGGGCAATATCACCGGCAGCGCAAGGGCCAGAATCCACAGCGGGTATTCCCAGGTTTTCCAGCGGCCGGTTTTTTGCAGGAGGTCTTGCGAGTTCGACATCATTTACCCCCTTTGCGCACAAACAGGCCTTGCGGGCGCCAGATCAAAATCGCGATCATCAGGCTGTACACAATGAAGCCGCCGAGTTTGGGAATGTAGTATTTGCCCGCCACGTCAGCCACGCCCAGTAGCAGGGCGGCCAATAGCGGGCCGGTGATGCTGGAGGTACCACCCACAGCCACCACGATCAAAAAGTAAATCATGTATTTCAGCGGAAAGCTCGGGTCCAGCCCCAACACTTCGGCACCGAGCGCACCGCCCAGTCCGGCCAAACCGGAGCCAACCGCGAAGGTGCCGAGGAACACCATGTTGACGTTGATGCCTAGCCCGGCAGCCACGCGCTGGTCATCTACCGAAGCGCGCAACTGGCTGCCAAAGCGGGTTTTGGTCAGTACGTATTGCAGACCCACGGTCAAGGCCGCACACACCAGAATGATGAACAACCGGTAGTGCCCCATGCCCAGCGTCCAGGCGCCGGAGCCCAGTTCGGTGCGGCCTTTGAGCCACTCGGGCAACTGGATGATCTGCTGACTGGAACCAATGAAGTAATCGGCGCTGGCCACGGCCATAAAGGTCAGACCAATCGAAAACAACACCTGATCCAGATGTGGCTTGTGATACAGCGGTCGGTAAAGCGTGCGCTCCAGAAGGCCACCGAGCAGTGCCGACCCCAAAAAAGCCACCGGCAGGCACAGCAAAAAAGGTACGCCCAGGTTTTGCATCAGCAGCACGGTGATGTAGCCGCCCACCATGGCAAAGGCGCCGTGGGCCAGGTTGATGAAATTCATCAAGCCCATGGTCACGGCCAGGCCCACGGCCAGGATGAACAGCAGCATGCCGTAGGCGATGCCGTCAAAGAGGATGGTCAGCATGATCGGGTTGCGTTGGTTGGAGCAGCATGGGGTGAGTCACGTTGGTCAGGATTCAGAAGTCAGGGGCGTATCTCTTGGATAGTGTGATGGGGTGTAGCTACGCTTGGGCGCGGCGACTGGGCAATGTGCATGCGATTTCGGGGTGAAATCACGCGTGAGTCGTTGTCGGTCATCGATGCACCATCTCCGCGCCTTTCACCCCGAAGCCCGGTCACATTGCCCAATCACCACGCCCAAGGGGGTGATCAACGCAAAGTTGCCGGACTTCTGAGTCGCTTATTTCTCTTTGCCCGGATCTTTCACGTCCTTGATGACGTCAAATTCGATGTTGTACAGCTGGCCGTCTTTCTTCTCGACCTTGCGCAGGTAAATGTTCTGCACCACGTCGCGGGTTTGTGCGTCGATGAACATCGGGCCGCGTGGGCTCTCGAAAATCTGGCCTTTCATGGCTGCCAGCAACGCATCACCGCCGCCCTGACCCTTGGTGGCCTTGAGCGCGTTGTAGATCACGCGCATGCCGTCATAGCCACCCACGGCCATGAAGTTCGGACGCATGCCTGGGTTGGCTTTCTCAAACGCTTGCACAAACGCCTTGTTGACGGCCGAAGGATGCGCTGCGGAGTAATGATGTGAGGTCACCACACCCAGGGCGCCATCACCCATGTCGTTGAGTTGATCGTCATCGGTGATGTCGCCAGTGCCGATCAGCTTGATACCGGCCTTGTCCATGCCGCGCTCCAGAAACTGCTTCATGACCGCAGCGCCTGCACCGGACGGCACAAAGACAAACAGGCCATCGGGCTGCAGATCACGCACTTTTTGCAGGAAGGGCGCAAAGTCTGGGCCGCGCAAGGGCACCCGCAAAGAGGCCAAAACCTTTCCACCATTGAGCTCGAAGCGCTGCAGGAAGTACTTTTCAGCGTCAATACCGGGGCCGTAATCGCTGACCAGCGTCACCACTTTTTTGATGCCATTCTTGGGAGCCCAGTCACCCATGGCCACCGACGCCTGTGCCAGCGTAAAGCTGGTGCGCACGATGTAAGGCGATGCCTGGGTGATGCTGCTGGTGGCAGCCGCCATCACCACCATGGGAGTTTTGGACTGCGTGGCCAACGGCGCCGTGGCCATGGCCGAAGGGGTGATACCAAAACCGGCAAGCACGTCAACCTTATCGTTGACGATGAGTTCCTGGGCCAGACGCTTGGTCACGTTGGGCACGCTGGTGTCGTCCTTGACGACCAGCTCCACTTTTTTGCCACCCACCATGTCACCGTTCTGCGCCATGTAAAGCTTGGCGGCAGCTTCAATCTGGCGCCCGGTGCTGGCCTGTTGTCCGGTCATGGGCAGAATCAGGCCAATTTTGAAGGTGTTGCCTTGTGCTATTGAATTACTAGCTGCTAGTGCAGATACAGCAAGGGCTACGGCGTGAAAGAATTGCCTCTTATTCATGGGTTGTCTCCAAAGTGGTGGTTGGGTTTGCTATTTTTCCCCTAATGTGCAGGCAAATGAAGTTGAGCGCAATAGCGATTCCAGACTCTTTGTTATGCCGCTTTGCTATAACCAGGGGCGACGCTGCGCCAGGGTAGCCAGGGCACTCAGCTGCGCTTGCGGATCAGCCGTACACCCGGCATCTGGTCAAGTCGCTGGCTCAGTACCGCTTCACGCAGGTTGCGCTGGGCGATGCGGGAGTGTTCGCGCATCAAGCTCTCGGCGCGGGAGCCTTCGCGCCGTTCAATCGCATCGAGCACCTGCCAATGCTGGTCTTGCGCGACGATCAACATGTCGCGGGCTTTGGGCGAATGGGCTTGCACCACGACAAAACCCGAGTGAGACGCAAACGGCAGGCTGCATACGCGTTCCAGCTCTTTGCTAATGACTGCGCTGTCAGCCATTTCGCTCAACAGAGCGTGAAAGCGCTCATTGAGGCTGACGTAGCCAGAAAACGCATCGGCATTCAGCGCAGATTGGCCCAGCAGTGTGTCAATGTCGCGCAGACATTCACGTGCCTCGTTCAGCACCACGGGAGGCGCGCCGCGCTCGGCAGACAGTCGGGCCAGCAGGCCTTCAAGCGTGCCGCGCAGCTCAATGGCCTCGGAAATGTCACGTTCAGAAAACGTTTTGACCGCATAGCCGCCATTGGGCAGGGCATCCAGCAGACCTTCTTGCTCCAACCGGGCCAACGCGGCTCGTACCGGTGTGCGGGAGAAGCCTAGCTTTTCAACAATAGTCAGTTCGGCAATGCGGGCCCCGCCGGGCAACTCGCCTGCCAGTATCAGCTCGCGCAGGCGCAGCAGCGCCTGTACCTGCACGCTGGCCTGCGCACCGATGTTGGTGTTGGGGGTCAACTTTTCAGAAGTAATTTGGTCTGTAGCGCTGGTATCCATTGCGTAAGAAGCTGCAAAATTTATAGCATTGTTGGATTTTGGGGTATCTCGACGGCTCCCATTGCAAGAGGCGGCAACGAGTAAGCCCGACTTTAACGTCTTCATGAATGCTGCAATACCCTGAATGTCCCTAGGTTTGATCAACAACATAGAGGACCGCTTTGCACAATTCAAGCACGTCATGGGGTCGACCCCGCCGGGCAATGGGGCGGGCCAGGTGGCCTTTTTCTTCAGGTCTTCAATGTCCACGTCACTAACGATGCGTCCATCGGGCAAGTGGTGATGCTCACGTCAACGTCCACCGTGCCAGGATGCGGTGAGCGGCGTTCATGGAGTGCTTCGCACAAGCGAAGCTCTACACAAAGCTGGTGAATGGAGTTTTACCAAGTCAAGCCCTTTACTGAGCGAGTCGGGTTCATGTCAGTTCAAAGTGGGTGGGGCTAACTGGTGCCGCAAAGCCATGACCGTGAAGATTGCCTCAACGGCACCGGCTGCTCCAAAAAAGTGCCCGGTTGCCGATTTGGTTGAGCTGATGGCCGGGACTTATATCGGCAGCGCTGCCAGCACCGCGATCAGAATCGAACTGCGGGCGCGCCAGGCCGAAGGCGAGCTTGCTTCCAGCGTTGATGTCGCCGACTTGGCGCGCTATCTCACCATAGTGGGGCAGGGCGCGGCGGTACAAGCGGCTGGCGGCGCAACTCGCGAGGAGCTACGGCGTGTTGTATCTGTGGCGATGCGTGCTTGGCCGGAGGTGAGCTGATCAAACAACTTATGCATTGTTTTTTGGCTTTAGCCCCTTGCTTCATTGGGAAAGTCGCTGCAAATGAAAGAGCAATAGTAAGCCTGTCAGTCGTCGGCCAAAACTCCGTGCACGTTGATGCGCGCAAACCGTAACTGTTGCAACAGGATTGCGTTCACCAGTATTCAATGGGTACGACGTACCAGCAAATGTAGGCACGAGCCTTATCTGGATCAGGATATCTGGCAGGAGCTGGCGCCGGGTAATGCTGTCACCACCGCCTGCAGTATCTCGTCCGACAGTTCCGCGTCATCCACCGCGCGAGCCAGTACCAGCGCGCCCACCATGCTGGCGTATGCCACTACGGCGCATTCGCGTTTCACCGCTTGAGTGCGCCCCGGCGCGAATGAGGTGAGCAGGTCCAGCATCTTACGTGTGCCATCGGTCACGGCTCGGCGCAGACTGCTTCCCTGTCGCGTGGTCTCGGCACCCAGTGACGCGATCACGCAACCCGCGCCTGGGTTGTCGCGGTGTTGCTTGCTTAAATAGCCCTGCATCACGGCAGCCAGGGGGTTGCCATTGGCTCGCCCGCCGACCTTAGTCCATGTTTCCAGTGCACTGTCAATCGAGCGTGAACAGGCCTCGGTCATCAGCGCTTCTTTGGAGCCAAACTGCCCGTAGAAGCCGCCGTGCGTCAGGCCTGCGCTTTTCATCAAATCGGCCACGCCAATGCCGTCAAAGCCGCGTTCGCGAAACAGTCGTGAGGCGACATCCAGCACACGGTCTCGGTTCTGGATGGCTTGTTCTCTGGTGACTTTCATGTCTTTCTCCGGTAGGTCTTGTGATTTTAATGATGATCGTCATATAATTTAATGATGATGGTCATCATGTAACAAATCAACCCGAGGAATTTCACAATGCAAGTCAAAAACTCTGTTGTCCTGGTCACCGGGGCCAACCGTGGCCTGGGTCAAGCCTTTGTCAACGCACTGCTGCAAGAGGGCGCAACCAAAATTTATGCCGCCGCACGTGACCCCCGCAGCATCACACTGCAAGGTGTCGTGCCGATTCAATTGGACGTGACCAACGCTGCCGACATTGCCGGCGCAGCCTCGCGATGCACAGACCTGACCCTGCTGATCAACAACGCCGGCATTTACCGCAGCACCGCCTTCCTAGCGCCGGGCAGTGCGAATGCGGCCCGAGCCGAACTGGAGACCAACTTTTTTGGCCCCTTGGCGCTGAGTTTGGCCTTTGCGCCTATTTTGAAAGCCAACGGCGGGGGTGCCATCGTCAACGTGTTGTCAGTGCTGAGCTGGCTCAATATCAGCGCGGGGGCTACCTACAGCGCGTCCAAATCCGCTGCCTGGTCACTCACCAACGGTCTGCGCGGTGAGCTACGCCCTCAGGGCACCCAGGTGGTGGGTGTGCATGTGGGCTTCATGGATACCGACATGGCTAGCGGCGTGACCATGCCCAAAGTCGATCCGCTGGATGTGGCGCGCCAGACATTGATTGCATTGGCCGAGGGCAAGGATGAAGTACTGGCCGATGATTTGAGCCGCCATGTGAAGCAGGGTCTGTCGGCTGGCGCGTATCTGGGCCAGGTTGCCTGAAGTACCCATGTGCTTGAGCCAATTTGTGTATTTCGGCCAACCGCTTCGCACCTAACACCTGAAAGGACAACAGCAATGAAAGTTCATGGCGACATCGAGTTCACCATCATCCACCGGTCAGCCGAGCAGGTTGTGGCAGAGATGCCCGTACAACCGGGCGTGATCAATCCGTTTGGCGTGGTGCACGCGGGAGCCATGCTGTGGTTTGCTGATGTGTGCGCAACTGTGCTGGCCTATGGCAAGGACGAGTTCGTGCCTGGCGCATCGGGTTTTCCGCTTGGCGTCAGCCTCAACGCGGCGTTTGTTGGCAACCAGCAGGCGGGTGTTTTGACAGCGACTTCCAGTTTTGTCAAACGCGAGCCTTGTCCAATGAGGTATGAGCCTGAACGGTTTGCGTATTTCCACCCAGGAGTGAGCCTGAGTCGACGAATTTACGGTTGAACTGGTTGCTTGATCATCCAAGGATGGTGATCAATATGGACGAGGCCAAACTGCGC
>JARLJH010000041.1 GCA_031291305.1 Rhodoferax sp.
CATCGCCCTGCGATTTCGCCTTGAGCTTCCTCCGCACCCCGCCTCGCGACGACGCACTTGCCCTTTGGCTAGCCTTCGGCTCTACAAGCCTGGCACCGGGACTTGCACCCGGCTGGATTCGTGCCATGCACGGCACACACGATGGATCAGCGGGTGGTCCTGGCCGCCTGAGACGTCGATGGCCCAGGAAGGATTCGACGCGCTATGCGCAGCAAGGGACAAAGTGGCAAGCAGAACCAGCAGGAGATTTTTCATGTTTTCCTTTCTTGAACAAACCTGAGGTTATCGATGCAGCTGAAAGACCAGCCCATCAGCGCAAAAGGGCGGCCAACGCCGGGTCGAGCTCGGCCATGAATTTTTCCACCGCTGCGGTGTAGGCCAGCGCGTCGCCCAGTTGGCTGTTGATGTCGCCGTGCGACATGTCCTCCTCCAGCACTTCGGCGCGCACGCCAAGCTGAGTCGCCCGCTCGGCAAACTGATGGGCCTGCTGACAAGAGTCGTCGCGGCGCGTCGAACAAACCTCCAGCAACGGTTTGGCCCCAGCCTGCAACTGAAGGGTTGGCGACATGGCACGCCAGTAGGCAGGGTCCTTGCCAAAGGGTTTGTCGTAGAGGCGGTAATGCTTGGCACGCATGATTTGCTCGACATTCATCGCGGCACTGTCGAGGGCGACCACCCCGAGCACCGGCTGCCAGGGCTGCGCAGCATCGAGGTGCGGCGTGGCGTTGAGCAAAGACACCAGGTGCGCACCGGCCGAATGCCCCATCAGGACAAAACGCCGTGCATCACCGCCCCACTGTGGCACCCGTTCCTGAGCTGCAGCCAGGGCGCTGGCCACGTCACGCAACTGGAGGTCGGGCGCGGCCGATGGCAGCATGCGGTAATTGGTCGACACAAAAATGAAGCCACGCCCGACCCAACGCGCCACCTTGGCATCTACCACCCGCCCCATCGCCTTATTGCCGATTGCCCAGGCGCCCCCATGCACCATGAAGATGACCGGAGCGTCATGGGCGTTGGGCGGCAGATAGACATCGAAGGTTTGCGCCGGGTCGCTGCCGTAGGCGATATTGCTCAGGCGTCGAACGCCATTGGGCAGCGCATGCTCTGTTGCGGCAGTGGCCTGTTCGGCCCGCCGGGCACGCCAGCGATCAAACAACGGACCCGCTTGGGAGGCTTCGCTCAACCCGCACAACAAAAGAATTCCGATCAGAAGTAATTTGAATGAGGAAGGTTTCATGTTTTCGGATGAGAAGTCACAAAGGACTTGATCAATTCAAGCATGACGAAGAACCCGAGTTTATCGGCTCGCTGCTTGCGGCACGCGGTGGACATTGGCCATGCCTTGCGTTGCGACGAAGCGATTGACGGGCAAAATTGCCCGAATCAACCCCACTCTTGCGTGGTCTGGCGAACAAAATAGCACCGGGGTTGGCGCCTATAACCTGTGTCAACCCAAACTTTGAGCACCAAACCCATGCGAAAACACCATTCAGAAAACCATCGCACCCAACACATTGGCTGGCTACGCGCCGCCGTCTTGGGCGCCAACGACGGCATCGTCTCCACGGCCAGCCTGATTCTGGGCGTGGCAGCCGCCAGCTCCTCGCAAAGCGCCGTGCTGGTAGCCGGTGTGGCGGGCTTGGTGGCAGGGGCGATGTCGATGGCGGCGGGCGAATATGTGTCGGTCAGCTCGCAGTCCGACACCGAGCAGGCCGACATTGCCCGCGAGCGTATCGAGCTGGCCACCGACAGCGTTCACGAACTCGCCGAGCTGACGGCGATTTATGTGCACCGCGGCTTGGACCATAATCTGGCGCACCAGGTGGCCAAGCAGCTGACCGCCCACGACGCTTTGGCCGCCCATACCCGGGACGAACTTGGCTTGACGGACACCGTGAGTGCCAACCCGCTGCAGGCGGCGATGGCCTCGGCGCTGGCGTTTATCGTCGGAGCGGGGCTGCCGCTGTTGACCGCCTGGCTCACGCCCTACAGCACTCTGACGCCGGTGGTGGCAGCCACGTCGTTGCTGTTTCTGGTGGTTTTGGGTGCCCTGGCCGCCTACACAGGCGGTGCGGGCATCGGCAAGGGCATAGCGCGTGTGGTGTTTTGGGGCGCGCTGGCGATGGCAATCACCGCCGGTGTGGGCAAGTGGTTTGGCGTGGCGGCGTGACTTTTTCTGGGCGTAGGCGCAGGCAAGGTCTTTGAGTCCAGCGCTGGCATTGACGTTTGCGCTTACTTGAATGCTACTTATTGGATAGCTACTAGTCCTTTAATTTTCTGGGCTACAGGCTGATTTTTCATATATTTTCAACTATTCTATGCTGAACAATACAACTATTCAATAATCGTTGTAATATCGCAGTATGGACAAGACACTCGCCACCACAGTTTTTGAATCGCTCTCTTCGGGCGTACGGTTGGACATCTTCCGGCTACTGGTCAAGGCTGGGCCACCGGGCCTGGTGGCCGGTGAAATTGGCAGCACGCTGGCCGTGCCACCCACCAATTTGTCGTTCCACCTGAAGGCGCTGGCCAACGCGCAACTGGTTTCGGTGGTGCAAGAGGGGCGCTACCAGCGCTACCGCGCCAATCTGACGCTGATGCAAGACCTGATTGGCTATTTGACCGCCGAGTGCTGCGCCGGGCACCCGGAAGAATGCGCCGAACTTTGCCAACCCGCCACGCTGATGCCGGAGTCGCTCTGAGCCAGCGTTGCCACGCCGCCAATTACCCAACTTTTAATTCCTGGAGTTTGAAATGACAGACAAAGTGTTGAACGTCCTGTTCCTGTGTACCCACAACTCAGCGCGCAGTATCCTCGCCGAAGCCATCCTGAACCACATTGGCGGCGGGCGGTTCAAGGGTTATTCAGCCGGCAGCAGCCCGCGTGACAACCAGCAGCCCAACCCGCTGGGCCTGCAGGTGTTGCGGCAAGCCGGTATCAGCATCGAAGGCCTGCACAGCAAAAGCTGGGACGAGTTTGGCCGCCCGGACGCGCCGCACATGGACCTGGTGATCACCGTCTGCGACAACGCCGCCGGTGAAGTCTGCCCCTACTGGCCCGGCCAGCCCGCCACCGCGCACTGGGGTTACCCGGACCCGTCTGCCGGTGATGGCAGCGATGCGCAAAAGACTGAGGCCTTCCGCCAGACCTTGCACGCCCTCAAGCGCCATCTGGAGCTGCTGATCAGCCTGCCTGCCGAGAAGCTGGCCAAAACCATGCTGCAAGACTCGGCCCGTCAACTGGTTGGGAGGTAAATCATGAGTGCCCAATGTGAAGTGACTGCCAAGCGTGCCGCAGGCGCGCCGATGAGTGTGTTTGAGCGTTTTCTGTCGGTCTGGGTGGCCTTGTGCATCGTCGTCGGCATCGCGCTGGGGCAATGGCTGCCAGGCGTGTTTCAGGCCATTGGTCGGCTGGAAGTGGCGCAGGTCAATCTGCCGGTGGGGCTGCTGATCTGGGTGATGATCATCCCGATGCTGCTGAAAGTCGATTTCTCGGCACTGCACGAGGTGCGCCAGCACGTCAAAGGCATTGGCGTCACGCTGGTGGTCAACTGGCTGGTCAAACCCTTCAGCATGGCGTTTCTGGCGTGGCTGTTCATCCGCCACTGGTTTGCGCCGCTGCTGCCACCCGATCAGATTGACAGTTACGTGGCCGGCCTGATTTTGCTGGCCGCAGCGCCCTGCACCGCCATGGTGTTTGTCTGGAGCCGCCTGAGCAACGGCGACCCGCTGTTCACCTTGTCACAGGTGGCGCTGAACGACAGCATCATGGTCGTCGCCTTTGCACCGCTGGTGGCTTTTCTGCTGGGCTTGTCTGCCATCACCGTGCCGTGGGCCACGCTGCTGATCTCGGTGGCGCTATACATCGTGATTCCAGTGATCGTGGCGCAAATCCTGCGCAAGTCCTTGCTGCAAAAAGGCCAGACGGCTTTTGACGCCACCATGGAAAAAATCGGCCCATGGTCGATCACCGCCCTGCTGGCCACACTGGTGTTGCTGTTTGCGTTTCAGGGCGAGGCTATTCTGAAGCAGCCGCTCATCATCGCCCTGCTGGCGGTGCCGATCCTGATTCAAGTGGCGTTCAACTCGGGGCTGGCCTATTGGCTGAACCGTGCGGTAGGCGAAAAACACAACATTGCCTGCCCATCAGCGTTGATTGGCGCATCCAACTTCTTTGAACTGGCGGTGGCCGCCGCCATCAGCCTGTTTGGCTTCAACTCCGGTGCGGCGCTGGCCACTGTGGTTGGGGTGCTGATCGAGGTGCCAGTGATGCTGCTGGTGGTGAACATCGTCAACCGCAGCAAGGGGTGGTACGAGCGAGGTTGAGCGATGACCCGATGCCTGAAATGCCTCTTGATATACTGCCCCGCGCCCACTAACAGGCGCTTGCCAACGGCATACCCTGTGGAGTCCTGTTCGACCGCATAAGGCTATCTGTGTCTCCCATCGTTCCCCTGCATCCGGTATCCCTGAACTTTCTCGATCCAGCACTGGAAACCAGCTACCGCGTGCACTCGTTACCAGCGTTGCGCCGTCACTGCAGACTTGCCATCATCGTCGGTCTGGTGCTGTACGCACTGTCGGGTTTTCTGGACAGCTGGTACATCCCCCCGGAATTGCTGGGAACGGTGAATGTCATACGTTGGACGGCCATGGGACCGGCGATCCTGACCTTGCTCTACACCTTTACGCCACGCTTCGAGCGCCTCAATTCGATTCCTCTCGCCTTGGTGGGCGCCTACGCCGCCGCCGGCATAGTCACGCTGCTGTGGGTTGGCTCCGAGCGCGTCGCTATCTACTACAACGCCGCATTGGTACTGACGATCCTGTTTACCTATACCTTTGTCGGCGCCCGTTTTATCCATGCGCTATCCATCAACCTCGCCCTCGTCGCGGTCTACAACATCATCTTCTGGCAACTTCATCCTTACACAACACGCTTGCTGTTGACGCATGACTTTTTCATTCTGTGCGCCAACATGATCGGCGCCTTCGATGGCTACCTGAGCGAAGCGCAAAGGCGCAGGCTCTTCTATCGCGAACAAGAACTGGATCAACAACGCCGACACCACCTGGAGCGATCCCTGCACGACCGTCTCACCGGCCTGCCCAACCGGGAGCTGCTGCATGACCGGCTCGAACAAGCGATCAGAAGTGCCGAACGCCTGGAACAAAACGCCGTTGGCATCTTTATCGATCTCGATGGTTTCAAACCTGTGAACGATACCTACGGCCACGAAGCCGGCGATCATGTGCTGCAAATGGTGGCAAAGCGTTTGCACCAGGCCGTACGTGACAGCGATACCGTCGCACGGCTGGGCGGAGATGAGTTCTTCATCGTCGCCACCAATGTTCCTGATCATGCGGCCGTCTTGGCGCTCACTGCCACACTGATCGCCGAGCTGGCCGAACCAATCAACCTGCCTGGAGACGCGCAGATACTGCGGGTTCAGGCCAGTCTGGGCTTCTGCTGCTTTCCCTATCCCAAAGCCAGCCCCAGCGACATCATCCGCCGCGCGGATCAAGCCATGTACGGAGTGAAACGAGTGGGCGGTGCTGGCGCCGCTGGTCACTCTTCAGCGCAAAGTGAATGTATTGACCTGGGACCTGCCTTGAATGAGCATTGATGGAATGGATGCCTTCTTTCAAGACGACTGATCCCGACTAGGCCAATGCGCAGGGTAGTCAACATTTAGGCTGCATCGTTGTCACTCGCAGTTAGACCCATGACCGCCCCCTACCGTCGACCCAGCTTACGGGCTTCATAATCTGATATTTCAACCTAACTTTAAATGACCCAAGCAACCCCATGCTGAAACGTCCGCTACAACCATCGTTCGTGGCGGCACTAACATTTGGATTTTGCTTGCTCATCAGCGCCGTAACCATTCGTCAGATTGAGATCAATCGACTGGCCAGTGCACGTGCCAATGCCTACGCCTTGGCCAATGACCGGGCCACCGAGGTTCAAAATCACCTGGACCGGGCGTTGTCGGCGGTTTATGCACTGTCCGCACTGGTGCAACAGAGTCAAGGTGCTGTACGCAATTTTGATGATGTTGCCATCAAAATGCTGCCCAACTACCCTGGGGTGTCCATCATGATCATGGCTCCGGGCGGCATCATCAGTCACGCTATTCCCAAAGCTGGTAATGAAAAGGCAATTGGCTTGGATCTGTTGCAAGACCCAGTCATGAAGGCAGAAACGCAGCTTGCCCGAAATACCGGTTTGCTCACTTTGGCAGGGCCATTGCCATTGCGCCAAGGCGGCGAGGGCCTGGTGGCACGTTTGCCCATTTTTCTGGATCAAGCCAACGGCGGGCCGATTTTTTGGGGGTTTACCAACATCGTGCTGCGCCTGCCGCAAGCGCTTGATTCAGCCCGACTCCCCAGCCTGACAAGCCATGGTCTTGACTACAAGCTTTGGCGCGTCGACATCGAAACCGGCAAAGCACAAACCATCATCGAATCCAGTCCTGCAGAGTTGAGCAACCCGGTCAAAAAAAGCATTGACGTGCCCAATGGCGCATGGACGCTGAGCGTCGCCCCGCATGCTGGTTGGGGGGCACCTATGGAGATGATGCGCAATTCCGGCATCGGATTGGCCTTGTCAATGCTGATCGCCTATCTGGCGAAACTCCAGATGCGACAGATTGCGCACAAAAATGAACTCGAGCAACAGGTTGACGCCCGCACACATGATATTGAAGCCTCCAAACAACAGCTAGCCGCAACCTTGGATGCTATTCCCGACCCACTGTTTGAAATGGGACTTGATGGCACCTATTACGCATGCCATGTACCGCACAGCCATCCATTGGCAGCCACCGTCCAATCCTTCCTGGGCCATAAGGTGACCGACGTCATGCCCCAACAATCGGCACAAGTGCTTCTCGATGCGCTTCTTGAAGCCCACACCAGCGGGGTTTCCAATGGCAAGCAATTGATGCAGGATTTGCCACAAGGGCCACAGTGGTTCGAATTGTCCGTGGCACGCAAACTTGTGGGATCAGGGGCTCCCGCGCGCTTTATTGTCATATCGCACGACATCACCACCCGCAAGGAGTATGAAGACAAGTTGACGCACATTGCTCACTTTGATGCGCTGACCCATTTGCCCAACCGCGTGCTGTTGTCTGACCGACTGCAACAGGCGATGGCGCAGATGCATCGGCGCGGCAAACAGTTGGTTGTGGTCTACCTCGATCTGGACGGTTTCAAGGCCATCAACGACCAACACGGCCACGCAGTGGGCGACCGGGTACTTATCACCCTGACGCACCGTATGAAGCTGGCGCTACGAGAAGGTGACACGCTGGCTCGCATTGGAGGCGATGAGTTTGTCGTCGTTCTGATTGATCTGGAAAACGCATCAGATTGCTTACCATTGGTCAACAGATTGCTGGAGGTGGCTGCGCAGCCGATGCAGGTGGGTGAATTCAGACCACAGGTTTCAGCCAGCCTGGGTATCACCTTCTACCCACAGGCAGAGAACATCGAACCCGATCAACTCTTGCGTCAGGCGGACCAGGCCATGTACCAAGCCAAAGTGGCTGGCAAGAACCGCTACCATGTCTTCGACGCTGCGCAGGACAGCACGATTCGCGGCCACCACGAAAGCCTGGAGCGCATCCGCCTGTCGTTAACACAAAACGAACTCGTGTTGCATTACCAGCCCCAGGTCAACATGCGCAGTGGCAAAGTCATTGGTGCAGAAGCATTGATCCGCTGGCAGCATCCCGAGAAGGGACTACTGGCTCCGTCCGAGTTCTTGCCAGTGATTGAAGACCATCCGCTGGCCATAGAGGTGGGCGAATGGGTGATTGGCACTGCCTTGACCCAAATCGAGCAGTGGCACAGTACGGGTCTGAAACTGCACGCCAGTGTCAACATCGGTGCTAGCCAACTCCAGCAAAGCGACTTTGTGGCGCGCCTGCAAAGCATTCTGGCGGCTCATCCGCAAGTCAATCCAACCAGTCTGAAACTTGAAGTGCTGGAAACCAGCGCTTTGTCAGACATGGCGCAGGTATCGCAAGTCATCAAAGACTGTGCGCAGTTGGGGGTGATGTTTGCTCTGGACGACTTTGGCACGGGCTATTCGTCGTTGACCTATCTGAAGCGCCTGAACGTTGCCATGCTCAAGATCGACCAAAGCTTTGTACGCGACATGCTCGACGACCCGGATGACCTGGCCATTCTGCAAGGCGTGATTGGCTTGGCAGCAGCTTTCAAACGCCAAGTCATTGCCGAAGGGGTGGAAACTGTGGCGCACGGCACCGCGCTGCTGCACTTGGGTTGCGAACTCGCGCAGGGTTACGGCATTGCCCGCCCCATGCCAGGCGCAAACATACCCGCCTGGGTTGCAGCCTGGCAACCCGATGCAGCTTGGTCTGAGCTCCCCTGGCTCGGTAGCGTGGCGCAAAACGCAGAGGATTAGGTTTTATCCAATGGTTCACATCTGTCAGGCACGGCTCTGGCGAGCTTGCTAACCACAGCATGCCCGCTATTTGATCCAGCCGCGCGCTTTCATGCGGTCACAAACGTTTTGGCGCGGCACCATCAGGGTCACACCTTTTTCCTTGGCACGTTCCTGCATGGCTTGATGCTGCTTGTCACGCAACGCGTTGCATTCTTCGTAGGTTTTGACCGAACGCATCTGGGTCTGCTGGGCAGCGCGTTCCTCGGCCGTCATCAGCGCCCAGCCAGGCGTATTGGTACTGTCAAAACGCATACCACGCATGCCAGCGCCAGGGCCTGCACCCATGCCAGCCCCCATCCCTGCACCCATGCCGCCACCCATGCCGGCACCGGGACCCGGGCCGGCTTGTGCCAGAACGGAAGCCGACAACGCCGCTGTCAATGCTGCGGTCAGTGTCAGACCTTTCAGAAGGGTAGATGTTTTCATAATGAACTCCTTGTGTTGACTAAAAAACGGATCGCAGCGCGCCTGCATCCTTAAAGGCTATTTGAGCGCGATCTTGTCAACAACAAGTGAAGTGCCATGGGCCTTTTTGCATCACCACGTTGCATGGTGGCCCTGCGTTACAGTGGGTTACAAAACTCGTCCTGGTCCAAGCGGACCAGGATGGCGAGACTGGCGTTACGCTCGTTACCCAACGGTTTTTAAAGAGCAACATGGATAAAAGCGACTGCATCCTGATCGTTGATGACGAGCCCGACATCCGTCGTCTGCTGGTGGACTACCTGGCGCGCAACGGTTTTGAGGCCATTGCCGCCCGCGACGGGCGCGAAATGTGGCAGATGCTGGAGCGCCACGCGGTGGATTTGTTGGTGCTGGATCTGATGCTGCCCGACACCGACGGTCTGACCCTATGCCGTGACCTGCGCGCCAAGTCCGGCCTGCCGGTGATCATGCTCACCGCACGCGGCGAAGAGACCGACCGCATCGTCGGCATCGAGATGGGCGCAGACGATTACCTGGTGAAACCCTTCAACCCGCGCGAGCTGCTGGCGCGCATCAAATCCATCCTGCGGCGCACGCGCTCGCTGCCACCCAACCTGCAGCCCGAACCAGTGCGCTGCCTGGCTTTTGCAGGCTGGTGTCTGGACACCGCCGAGCGGCTGCTGACAGCGCCCGACGGTGTGGCCATCCCGCTGTCGGGGGGAGAATTTCGCCTGCTTCGCATCCTGCTGGAACACCCCAACCGCGTGGTCACGCGAGACCAGCTCATCGAGATGATCCACGGGCGCGAGGCCGAGGCCTATGACCGCGCCATTGACGTGCAGATCAGCCGACTGCGCCAGCGCCTGCGCGACGACAGCCGAGAACCCACGTTGATCAAAACCGTGCGCGGCGAGGGTTATGTGCTGGCCGCCAGCGTGCAAGCTCGCGGCTCCTGCCCATGAGCACCCCAATCACCTCCAAAGCCCGATGGCGCGCTTTGCCTTCCAGCCTGTACGCGCGCTTGGCACTGCTGCTGCTGGCGGGTCTGCTGGTGGCGCAGGGCGTGAGCCTGTGGCTGCAATGGGGCGAACGCACGGTTGTCGTGACACAGGCTCGTGGGCTGAACTTTGCCGACCAGATCGCCCGTACCGTCCGTGTGCTGGAGGCTGCCCGACCTGACCAACGTCAAAACACCTTGCCCGCCTTGCAAGACAGCGACCTGAGCGTGGCGCTCATCGGGTCGTCCCAGGTCTCGCCCACCACACCGCGAGGCGCGATTGGCAGCCTGGTTGCCCAGAGGCTAGGCAGCGAGCGACAAATTCGCCATGTGGGACCTGGAGGTGGACCGCCGTTCAACGAACTGAGCTCGCGCAGCTTTGATGTGCGCCTGGCAGATGGTCAGTGGGTACGCATCACCATCACGCAGGGCGCCGAGTCAGCCGCACCGGCGCTGCCCGACAAGCTGATCCTGCAACTGCTGCTGACCCTGATCATCGTCACCGCCGTGGTGATGATTGCGGTGCGTCAGGCAACCCGACCGCTACAGCAGTTGGCACAGGCGGCGGACACCCTGGGCCATGACCTGGACGCGCCGCCGTTGCCCGAGCAAGGCAGCACGGAAACTCGCAGCGCCGCCCAGGCCTTCAACCGCATGCAAACCCGTATCCAGCGGCTGGTAAGGGAGCGGGCCCGGGCATTGGCTGCCGTGTCACATGACTTACGCACGCCGCTGACCCGCTTGCGCCTGCGTGCCGAACTGATCGAAGACACCCCTTTGCGTGACCAAATAGGTGCCGACCTCGACGCCATGGCGGCCATGCTCGACGGCACATTGGACTATCTGCGCGCGCTGCAAACCACTGAAGTGCGCCGCCCCATCGACATCAACGCGCTGCTGGAAAGCATGACCGACGATGCGCAGGTGCTGGGCCGCAGCATCCAGATCCAGGGTCAGGCGCGGGCTCCCTTCAACGGACGGCTTTCTGCCCTGCGCCGGGCGCTGCAAAACCTGATCGACAACGCCTTCAAGTATGGCCGGGGCGCCAGCATTCTTGTCGAAGACAGCGCGGCGGCGCTCAGCATCACCGTGCAGGACAACGGCCCCGGCATCCCAGCGCACGAACTGGCCCGCGTCACCGAGCCCTACCACAGGGGTGACAACGCCCGCAGTCAGCCAGGTGGCGGCGTCGGTCTGGGACTGTCGATCGTGCGTGACATTGCCCTGATGCACGACGGTGACCTGTTGCTGGCCAACCGCGCCACAGGCGGGCTGGCCGCCACGCTGCTGCTGCCGCGCCAGTGAGTGCCTGCTGGCTGTCCCGTCAGGTCATGGATTAAATACATATTTAATAGCTTCTCGCCCTTTATTTATAAGGGCTACAGCCTATTTAAGCCATTGATTGAGTTGCACCACATCCTCCGAAAACAGAACCCGGCAACGACGATTGCGCCGTGCCGCACTCTGCCTTTCAGACTGAGGCAGAATCGGCGCATGATCACCTCCGATGCTCGGCTCGCCAATGGCGACGCCCGCAACTCTGACCCACGCCGTGATCCCTGCTGGATTTTTTTGCTTTCATGACCACCGCCCATCTCCCAGAATCCACCCTGAGCCTCACCCCTGCAGAGGCATTGAACCGCGACTGTTTTTGCCGCACCTTGGACACGGATCGACTGCGTGGACAGTTGGAGGCTGACCCCAGCCTAGCTGGCCTGACAGACAAGCTGCTGAAAACCCGGCCCAACCTGTTTTCCAGCAGCGTGGTCTTTGTGTCTCAAAAGGTGCAGGCCCAGATCAGATCTGTGGTAGACGCTATCGAGCGTGTAGCATTTCTACCAGGTTATCAGGCCCAAGCCCTGTCGCGCGTCAACCCGGTGGCGCAGTACGCCTGGGGCCCGCAAGGTGTGTGCATGGGCTACGACTTTCACCTGAGTCGCCAGGGACCACAGCTGATCGAGATCAACACCAATGCCGGAGGGCTACTCCTCAATGCTGCCCTGGCGCGCGCGCAGGTGGCTTGTTGCGAGGAGCTCGGCGGCGCCTTTGTCGCCTGTGCTCAGCAAAGTGCGTTGGCACAAACCGTTTTTGACATGTTTGCCACCGAGTGGCGGCTGCAACGCGGCGACCAGCCCTTACGCAATGTGCTGATTGTGGACAGCGCACCGCAGGAACAGTATCTAGCCCCCGAGTTCGAACTTTTCAGACAACTGTTTACCCAGCACGGCCTGCAAGCCGATATCGCCGACCCCAGCGAACTGCAATGGCAAGGTGGTCACCTGCTGTACCAAAACATGCCAGTAGACATGGTCTACAACCGGCTGACCGACTTTTACCTCGAAGAACCCGCGCAGCAAGCGCTGCGCCAAGCCTATGAGGCCGGTGCTGTGGTGCTCACACCGCACCCCTATGGCCACGCCCTGCTGGCCGACAAGCGCAATCTGATCGCACTGAGCCAAGATGCGCTGTTGGCAGCCTGGGGGACCAACGCGGCTGACCGCAAGCTGCTGGAGGCCAGTGTTCCTGTGACACGCCTGGTGACCCAGGAGCGCGCCGACGAACTCTGGGCACAGCGCCGCCAACTTTTCTTCAAACCGGTGGCAGGTTACGGTGCCAAAGCTGCCTACCGGGGCGACAAGCTCACCCGCCGCGTCTGGGGTGAAATTTTGCAGGGCGACTTTGTGGCGCAAGCTCTGGTGCCGCCGTCCGAGCGCATGATCGACGTGGATGGCGTGCTGACCGACCTCAAATTTGACGTGCGCGCATTCACCTACGCTGGCCAGGTGCAGCTTCTGGCCGCCCGCATGTACAGCGGGCAGACCACCAACTTTCGCACCCCCGGCGGCGGCTTTGCGCCGGTGATTGTGGTGAGCGACGAGGAGACTCGCTGATGTGCGGCATTTGTGGCGAACTACGCTTTGACGGTAAAGCCCCGGATATGTCGGCCATTGGCCGCATGTCCGACAAACTGGCGCGCCGTGGCCCTGACCACGCCGGTACCTACAGCGACGGCCCGGTGGCATTTGGCCACCGCCGCCTGTCGATCATCGACCTCTCCAGCCACGCGCACCAGCCCATGGTGGATGCCACGCTGCAGCTCACCCTGGTGTTCAACGGCACTATCTACAACTACCGAGAGCTGCGTGCCGAGCTGCAGGCCATGGGCTACCATTTTTTCAGCGAAGGCGACAGCGAGGTCATCCTCAAAAGCTATCACGCCTGGGGCGACCACTGCGTCAAGCGCTTCAAGGGCATGTTTGCGTTTGCCATCTGGGACCAGCGCAGCGGCCAGTTCTTTTTGGCGCGCGACCGTTTTGGCATCAAACCGCTGTACATCAACCAAGACTGCAAACGCCTGCGTTTTGCGTCGAGCCTGCCAGCGCTTTTGGCCGGTGGCGGCGTCGATACCACGCTGGACGCCGTGGCTCTACACCACCACTTCACCCTGCACACCGTGGTGCCCGCGCCGCGCACCGTGCTCAAGGGCGTGCGCAAGCTGCCACCCGCGACCACGCTGATGATCGACCCCGACGGCAGCATGACCCAGCAAGTCTATTGGACGCTGGATGCCACCCGCCCTGTGAAGGATCTGCCTGAAGACCAGTGGTTGCAGGCTACCCGCAACGCGCTGGACAAAAGCGTGGAACGCCGCCAGCTGGCGGCCGATGTGCCGGTGGGTGTGTTGCTCTCAGGCGGGCTCGATTCCAGCCTATTGGTGGGTTTGCTGGCCGATCATGTGAAAGATCTGCGCACCTTTTCCATCGGTTTTGAAGACATGGGCGGCGGCACCGAAAAGGCCGACGAGTTTGAGTTCTCGGACCAGGTGGCCAACTACTTCAAGACCCGCCACCACCAGTACCACATCCCCAACAGCGAGGTGCTCGCGCGCCTGCCCGAAGCCGTGGAGCAAATGACCGAGCCGATGGCCAGTTACGACGTGATCGCGTTTTACCTGCTGGGCGAGCGGGTATCCAAAGACGTGAAGGTGGTGATGTCGGGCCAGGGTGCAGACGAAGTGTTTGGCGGCTATTTCTGGTACCCCGAGATGGACGCCGCTCAAGGAACACCCCTGGAGCGCTTCAGTCAACATTACTTTGACCGCGACCATGCCGAGTATTTGCAGATGATCATGCCTGACTTTCAGGTGGGTGATGTGACCTCGCCACTGGTAGCCGCTGAGCTTGCCAAACCGCAGGCCGACGAATTTCTGGACGAAGTCTGGCGCTTTGATGCCACCACACTGCTGGTGGACGACCCGGTCAAGCGCGTGGACAACATGCCCATGGCCTGGGGGCTGGAGGTGCGCACACCGTTTCTGGACCACGAACTGGTCGAGCTGGCCGCCAAAATGCCACCCGCGCTGAAATTGAAAGAAGGCGGCAAATTCCCACTCAAAGCCATCGCGCGTGGGTTGGTCCCTGACTCGGTCATCGACCGCCCCAAAGGCTACTTTCCGGTGCCAGCGCTACGCTACGTGCGAGGGGCGTTCCTGGACCTGATGCGCGAAATTTTGATGTCGGACGCCTGCTTGAAACGCGGTTTGTACCATCGCGACTACGTCGACAAACTGCTGGCCGAGCCGGAAGGCCCGGATGCCTTCACCCGCATCAACGGCAGCAAGCTGTGGCACCTGGCACTGCTGGAGTGGTGGCTGCAGGTGCATGTGGACGCCAATTTGGGTTAGTCTTGCTTCATGGGGTGGTGAAGCCGTCCGTCAAGGTGTTCAGAAACGCCAGCAGGTCGGCGATTTCAGCTTCGGTGAACAGCGGCTGCCTGCGGTTGGGCTGGTTGAACGGTGCTAATGAGTCCAGATTGCCCCGGTACATGGCGGGCAGGTCGTTGAACTTGTCGACACTGCCATCAGCTTTGCGCGGATAGAACTTTTCGGGATGGACATCGCGCTCGGAATAGAAGCGGATCACCTCTTCCAGGTTGTGCAGCACACCGTTGTGAAAGAAGCTCTTCTTGAGCGCGACGTTGCGTAGTGTGGGCGTTTTGAAGCGGCCGCAGTATTCTGGGTGACTTTGCAGGTCGGTACGCAAGGGTCCGCATAGCCCCAAGTCGAAGTAAGTCGGATTGGCGTTGCTGGGAATGGCGGCGTTGCGCGGCACGCCCAGCGCGATCAGGCCGTAATCGGTGAACTGCGGAAAGGCTCCGGACTGGATGACGCTGATGTGGCAGGTTGCGCAGTTGCCCCGCTGTGTGTCATTGAACAGCGCCAGCCCACGCTGCTCGCTGGCGCTCAGAGCGACCTGCTTGCGCAGCATGGCGTCGTACTTGCTGGTGTAAGGGTAGAACTCTGCGGGACTCTGCTGGAACACTTCAAGCGCCAGCAAGAGCCCATTCCAGGCCAGTGACTCGTTGCCAGCATCCAGCACATGATCACCATAGGTCTGACGAAACTGGGCCGCCGACGGCGATTTGCGCAGCTTGGCAAGCACATCACGGCTGTCGGCATTGGCCATTTCCACGGGTGACAGCAAAGGCGCCGTGGCTTGCGCGTGGGGCTGGTTGAAGCGCCCGTCCCAGGTCAAGCCACCAGTGGGGCCCTGGTCTTCGCTATCGTTGCCTTCTGAACCGAAAAAGTGCTCTGTGAACGCCGGTGAGGTCTGCAAGTATTTGAGCGACGGTGCCGCGCGGTTGCCAGCGTCCTGCAATTGTGGTCCACCCAGTTGCACGGACAGGCTGTTGGCTGGGCCCATCGCATTGGCGGGGTCATGGCAGCTGGCACACGACATCCGGCCCGACGCGGACAGAGCCGTGTCAAAAAACAGAACTCGCCCCATTGCGGTCATCGCCGCTGCGGTCGGTGTTTTTTCATATTTCGTGGCATAAAAGCCAGCTGGGGTGGTCGGCTTTAGCTTCGGGGTGCAGGTTGCTGCGAACCCACCACCGCCAATGGCAAGCCCCACGATCGCCAGCACAACTGCGGCAGAAGCCGACCGCAAGCCGACGAGGAATTTTGACAGCGAATAGGGAGGTGAGCGCATGGTGCAGGTTATATGTCGTCAATATGAAAATTTGATGAATTCAACTGTGAATTCACCGATTTGTCATTTTCTCGTGTCACCATTTGAGGCGTCCATTTTTGTCACGAAACACGAGGTCTCTTCATGCTCGCCTGCCAATCTGTTCCCACCCGTTATGCCTTTGCACTGACTGCGCTTGCAGCCTGTTCACTCGCTGCCTGCAGCAGCTCCGGCCCCGTCCGCCAGAGCCAGACCGAGCAGCTCACCACAAGCCTGCAAACCAATGTGAAAAACGTGGTGGTGATTTATGCTGAAAACCGCTCGTTCGACAACCTGTTTGGCAATTTCCCGGGCGCCAATGGTCTTTTCGACAGCACCGGCAAGCTCAAATCTTTCGCGCTGCAAAAGGATCGCAATGGCACGGTGCTGAGCACCCTGCCGCCGACCTGGGGTGGCGTAACTGCCCCCGGGCAAACCAAGGTGGTCACCCAGGGGCAGAGCATGAATCTGGCCAATGCACCATTCAATATCGCCACAGCTTTCCAGACCAGCGCAGGTGTCACTCTGGACGCCACAAGCGTCACGCGTGACATGTACCACCGCTTCTTTGAAAACCAGATGCAGATCAATGGTGGTGCCAATGATGCGTTTGCCGCTTGGGGCGATTCAGGCGGTGTGGTCATGGGCTATTTCGACTACAGCGGATCTGGCCTGTACAAGCTCGCCAAAGATTACGTGCTGGCAGACAACTTCTTCCAGGCGGCGTTTGGCGGTTCGTTCCTGAACCACCAGTATCTGGCTTGCGCTTGCGCGCCCGAATATCCGAACGCCGATACCGCAGCCGCCAAGCCGACCATTGCGGTTGTCGACAAGGATGCCCAAGGCAACTTCACCTACAACCTGACCTCTGCCGCAAACAGCCCGGCCTCCGCCATGGACGGCAAGCCAACCTTCGTGCTCAGCGGCAATCTGACACCGAAGAACTACGCCGGCGACAACAAGTTTTACGGCATCAACACGATGCAGCCGCCATACCAGCCCAGCGGCAATACGCCTGTCGCCTCGGGTGACATGAAGTTGACTGACCCCTCGAAGGCGACCACCCTGCCGGCACAGACTGCCACCACCATAGGCGACCTGCTTGACAAGAAAAACGTCAGCTGGAAGTGGTACGCCGGTGCCTGGACCGCCGCCACTGCCGACGGTCAACAAGACCCTGCCGCCAAGCGCACGGTGATCTATGCAGGCGATTCCAACGGTGTGGCGAGCACCGCCTCGGTGGACTTTCAACCTCATCACCAGCCATTCAACTACTTTGCCAAGCTCGACCCCAACACCAACGCCGCCTACCGGGCTGCTCACTTGCAGGACTACAACGACCTCGTCAAGGACGCAGCCGCCGGTACGCTGCCTGCGGTGTCGTTCTACAAGCCTGAAGGCGTTTACAACCAGCATCCGGGTTATGCGAATTTGACCGATGGTGACCAGAAGATCACCGATCTGGTGGCCAAGCTGCAGGCCAGCCCGCAGTACAAGAACATGGTCATCGTGATCACCTACGACGAAAACGGTGGTGCCTGGGATCACGTGACGCCACCCAAGGGTGATTGGGTTGGCCCAGGCACACGCATTCCGGCAATCATCGTGTCGCCGCTTGCCAAAAAGGGCACGGTGGATCACACCCAGTACGACACCGCCTCGGTGCTGCGCCTCATCACCCGCACCTTCGGTCTGGAAACGCTGTCTGGCCTGAAGCTGCGTGACGACTCTCTGGTGAAGAACGGCGGCAAGCCAATGGGTGATCTGACAAACGCTCTCAACCTGTGATGCCAGCCGCCTGGTGTCGCCGCACCCCGCAGCGACACCCTCTTAAAGCTGGGCTTCCAGCGCTTCGGCACGCGACCAGTAGCCAGTGCGGCCATAGTGCTTGTGCAGACTACGCTCCCAATCGCGGTCAAGCAGGTTCCTAGCGTCATACCGCGGTGATGCCTTGACTGCTGGTGGTACACGGCAGCGATGAAGACCAGACGATAGCGCGCGAAGCTCTGACAGACACCAGAAGGGTCCTTGGGCAATACGGATTCGGAACGCCATTGACCCTGCTCAGTCGCCTGCCTCAAACCGATCAATAGAAGGTGTTTTTTGACAAGTTCGCCACTCTGCCAAATGATTATTTGACTGCAATTTGTTAGGCAATCACGGGAAACCTTGTCCGAGATCAGGAAAATGGCATGTTTGGCACACTAACATCGCGCCCCATGCTGTCCTTCACTCCCACACCCCCCGCCTGTGGCGCATGAGTCTTAACACCAAAGCCACCCTGTTTTTTGCCACCATTGTGGGTTTGTTGTTGGCAGCTTTAGTTGCCATCAGCTTGTATGCATTTCGCAGCTACTCCATCATTTCTGCAACCGAAAACATTCGCACCGCTGCAGAAATCGTGCGAGTGACGCTGACCGAGTCGATGATCAACGGCACCATCGACAAGCGCGCGAATTTCCTCAAGCGACTAATGGAGGTGCAGGGGCTCAAATCGGCTTATGTGGTTCGCTCACCGCATGTGGTCAAGCAGTTCGGCCCTGGGCTTCAACAGGAAACCGATGTCGGAAACGATGTGCGTGAAGTGTTGCGCCAAGGAAAGCCTCAGTTCACGCTGGATGAGGTCAATGGTGACCTGATCTTCAAGGGCACCATCCCCTACATCGCCTCGTCCCATGGTAGCCCCAACTGTCTGCAATGCCATCAGGTGGAAGAAGGCACTGTGTTGGGCGCCGTGACAATGAGCATGTCGATCTCTGCCATTCGCAACAAAGCGTTGTTGGCGGTAACCGGTATTGTTGCGGTGGTGCTGGCATTTTCCGTGCTGCTGTTGATCTTGATGCGGCGCTTGTTCAAGCCAATCTCCAATACCGCGATGGCAGTCGAGCGCGCCGTTCACAAGGCCATTGAGGGAGATTTCAAATCACACATCGAGCACAAAACCAATGACGAAATTGGTCACATCGCGGCGGACCTGAACCGGCTGTTGAAATTTCTCGATGACGGGCTCAACCGCATCGGTGACAGTGTTTCGCGCCTGACCGGGCGCACATCTTCACCCGACGAAAACCTGCTCAGTTCCACCATCTCGATGGTTGATGGCTTGACCAAGGCGTCACATTTCAAGCAGGCCATCGAAGAAGATGAATCCAAGATCGAGATCTATCAGCGACTGGCAACCCTGTTGCAGCAAGACCACCAGTTGACGACGTTCTCAATCTACGAACTCAACAGCCAGAGGCGCCAGATCACACCCATTGTCGTGGATGGCCAGATTGGCGCGGACTGTCGTTGGTGCGACCCGCAGATCCAGATTCACCCCGAAACCTGTCGTGCGCGCCGCACCGGCCACATGGTTGACGGTGTGAATTCGCCCGATATCTGCTTTGCGTTCCGTCCCACCGAACCTGGCAGTCATAGGCACATCTGCTTCCCGATCATCCAGTCCGGCGCCGTTGGCAGCGTGCTGCAATTGGTGAGCACACCACAGGACCAGCAGCATGTGCTCGACATGGAACCCTATGTCAACGTGTATCTGCGTGAAGCCTCCCCGGTGCTTGAAACCAAACGTCTGATGGAAACCCTGCGCGAAGCCAATCTGCGCGACCCGATGACCGGCTTGAACAACCGGCGTTTCCTTGAGGAATACGTGGAAACTCTGGTCAACAATGTGCATCGCAAGAAGGGCCACCTGTCGATCCTGATGCTTGACCTTGACTACTTCAAGATGGTCAATGACACCTATGGCCATGATGCCGGTGATGCCGTACTCAAGGCTTTGTCCAAAGTGCTTAAACAATCAGTGCGGGCCTCTGACATGGTCATCCGCTACGGCGGCGAAGAATTTCTCATCATCTTGCAGGATGCCGACAGCGGCAAGGCCGATTCGATCGCCGAAAAAATCCGTGTGGCGGTCGAAAACATCAAGACCCAGGTAGCTGGTGTGGTGATCAAGAAGACCATTTCGATCGGCATTTCCGACTTTCCGAGCGACAGCGACACGTTCTGGCAGGCTGTCAAATATGCCGATGTGGCGCTCTACCAAGCCAAAGAAACCGGCCGCAACCGCGTGGTGCGTTTTGACGCCAGCATGTGGGTGGACAAGAAAGAGTATTAAGAGCCCATCCGCAAATAACGTTGACGGACAAGCTCTCATTCAGCGTTGCCTTAAAATTCCGCCAGGTTCAAAGAACAATTCCAGCCTTCGTTGGCCAAGTAAGCATGACCCGGCGCGCATAAATGCCGGAATAGGGGTGGTTTTGACGCTTCCATGCACTGCCGGAAATTGCTTGTCATGAGCGAACGATCCCAAGAATCCATCGGGCGCCAATCCGCGCGGGCAATTCTGCGTTACGCGATCACAGCGCTGGTGGTCGTGTCGGTCCTGACCCTGGCGTTGCTGGCCATGGATACAGCCTCGACCCCGTTGGCTTTTTTGGGCCCCCTGTCCATGCTGGGCGTGGGGTTGATGAGCTGGTGGTGGTTGTCTTGCGGGCAAATTAACCGGTCCATCATCAGCCTGGTCTATGGCGTGTGCTTGGCAGCAACTGGCATCGCGGTTTTCACTGGTGGAATCAACTCGCCGATCATTCCGATTTTTCCGGTTTTGATCCTTAACTATGGCTGGCTCAGCAACACCGCGTCTACCATCCGTCTGACATTGTTGATCACAGCGCTGAGTCTGGCCTTGTGGGCAGCAAAACTGTTGGGCATCCTGCCCATGGGCATGATGACACCGTCGTCAAGCCACATCATGCATTTGGTCATACTTTATGCCTTGTCCGCCGCTCTTACAGCATTCATCATGCGCGCCTACAAACACCAGATAGGTGAACTCGATGCCATGAGCGAAGAACTCGCCGGATACACCCAGCTGCTGGAGCAAACCGCCAACTTGATGGAGCGCGCGCAAAGTGTTGCCAATCTCGGCAGCTGGTTCGGTGACCTCGTCACCGATGAAATCACACCTTCGGCCCAGGGCTGCAAGATTATGGGCATCCCTTCAGGTACCAGTACCAACTATCGAGGTTATATAGCGATGGTGCATGAAAGTGACCGCCAGGCGGTGACACAAGCCTGGCAAACCGCGCTAAAAAATGGCACTTTGGATATCGAACACCGAATCATCGCCAACGGTGCTGTGCACTGGGTACGTCAAAAAGCCAAGATTGAATACGCGCCGGACGCCACGCCCATCAGCGCGCTGGGCATCGTGCAAGACATCACCGCGCACAAACTAACGCAACTCGCCCTGAAAGCAAGCGAAGAACGTTACCGAACTCTGATCGAATGGACACCCGAGGCTATTCTGGTGCATCGAAACACACACATCATGTATGCCAACCCAGCCGCCCTCAAGCTGTTTGGTGCCTCCAGTGTGCAAAGCCTGCTGCGAAAAAGGACCACTGACCTGATTCACCCCGACTTTCGGCCAACCCAGTTGGCACGCATGGAAAGTATCAAAAAAGGCGAGCCGCTACCACCCAGCACCGAAACTCGTTTTTTGCAGTTGGATGGCAGCCCCATCGATGTTGAGGTGCAGGGCACCGCCATCGAATTTGATGGCGAACCAGCAATACACGTGTCGATCCGCGACATCACCCAGCGCAAACATCTTGAACGTGAAATCCGCCAACTGGCGTTTTATGACAGCCTGACCTCCTTGCCCAACCGGCGCCTGCTCGATGACCGCTTGCGCCAGGCGATTTCAGCCAACCGCCGTAGCGGGCATTTTGGGGCACTGATGTTTCTGGATCTGGACAACTTCAAACCACTCAACGACAAGTACGGTCATGCTGTGGGTGACTTGCTGCTGGCACAAGCTGCTATGCGCCTGACAAGATGTGTGCGCGAGATGGACACCGTGGCGCGCTTTGGTGGCGACGAGTTTGTGGTGCTGCTTGCCGAGCTCGACACCGACTGGCAAAAAGCCCGTCAATACGCTGAAACCGTGGCCGAAAAAATCAAATCAACCTTGGCATCACCCTACTCACTTTCAGTGCCCAGCCAGAATAATGACTCCCTGCACGTCGAGCATCACTGCACCGCGAGCATCGGCATCGCAGTATTTGCCAGCGCCAATGCCGACGTGCAAGAAATCACCAAATGGGCAGATGCCGCCATGTACCAGGCCAAAAATGAAGGCCGCAATCGCATATGCCTCTCCGAGCACTCAACCGACGAGGTCGTCAATCACTATTTTTTCGATAGTAGCTTTTCCTTAATGGAAAAGGGCTAGGGCCTGATTTCTTATAAATTCCTAGCCTAACGCCAGTTTCAGTCGGCCAATGCCTTCTTCTATCTTGGCGACATCGGCGGTGGCAAACGAGAGGCGCAACGTCGCCAGATCCGGGTCATGTGCGTAGAACGGCGCACCGGGCACAAAGGCCACCAACTTCTCGATGGCACGTTTGGCAAAGTTGGTAGCGTTCGCGCATTGACCGTTGGCACCCGTCAACCTAGCCCAGAAAAACATGCCGCCTTGCGGCGCATTGAAATCAATCGCATCGCCCAGGTCGCGCTGTAAACGCTGCGCCATAACCCGGGCGCGCTCGGCGTAGGTCTTGCGCACCACAGCCAGTGCGTCGCCCAACCGATTCAGGGTGAGGTACTGCGCACAGATGGCCTGGGTCAGGTTGCTGGTGTGAGCATCGCTGAACTGCTTGCACATCACGGCTTTGGCCAGTAACTCGGGCGGGGCAATCATCCAGCCTACGCGCAAGCCAGGTGACAGAATTTTGCTGAAGCTGCCGCAGTGTGCCAACCAGTCACGGCTGCCGGGCACCGTGTCACTCAAGGCCAGCAAGCTGGGCGGCGGCGCGGCTCCAAAATACAACTCCCCATAGGGGTCGTCCTCAACAATCAGCGTTTGCGTGCGCACGGCGATCTCCAGAATGCGCTTGCGCCGCTCAAGACTCAGCGTGGCCCCGCTGGGGTTGCCAAAGCTCGGAATCAGATAAACCAGCTTGGGTTTGTGCTCATCGATCAGGGCTTCAAGCTTGTCCACATCCACGCCATCAGCATCAATCGGCGCGCCAATGATGTGCGCGCCATAGAGCCGAAAGCACTGAATGGTGGCCAGAAAGGTGGGCGCTTCGACGATCACCTTGTCTCCCGGTGAAATCATGCACTTGCCAATCAGGTCCAGTGCCTGCTGGCTACCGGTGGTGACGATCAGCCCCTCTGGCACCACGGTGCAGCCCTTGCCCACCATGAACTGGCTGATGCCTTCGCGCAGCGGGCCATAGCCTTCGGTCGCGCCATATTGCAGCACCGGGCCAGGGTTGTTGGCCAAAACAAAGGCGCTGGCCTGGGCAATGCCCTCGGCATCAAACAGCGCGGGGTCAGGGAAACCGCCAGCAAAGCTGATGATGCCAGGCTTGCCCAGTAGTTTGAAAAGCTCACGAATGGCGGAGGTTTCGACGTTTTGCAGACGGTCAGCAAATTGCATGGTGCGAGACTTTCAGGAAAGAAATGCCAAAAATCGGCTTCGAGGCCACATTCCTCGCAAATGGCGGGGCTTGATGGCTGGTAAATAGGGTAAATTGTGACCGATAAGCCAGCCTCTTCTCCTCTCAGGAAACCCATGCAAGGTCTTGATGCTTTTTTTGCCTCTGTCACGCTACCCTCCATGTCAGAGGTTGCGCACGCGCTGATCCAGACGTTGCATGACGAGAACACCGATGTGCATGCGATCAGCCACCTCATCAGCCGTGACCCTGCCCTGAGCGCACGCCTACTGCGCCTAGCCAACAGCGCTCAGTTTGGCCTGCCACGCGGCGTGGGTTCCATCGACGATGCGATCCAGATGGTCGGCCTGGGCCAGGTGCGCACGCTGGCGTTAAGCGCCTGTCTGAGCGACGCGTTTGCGCCGCCTCCTGGCCTCAAGCTGCAGGAATTTTGGCAAACCAGCATGGCCTGCGCAGGCTATGCACAATGGCTGGCAGCTGCACTGGACATGGACGGCCAGCAAGCCTGGTTGACTGGCATGATGCTGCGCCTGGGCGAGTTGCTCATCGGCCAGGCCAACCCGCAGGCGCTGACCGAGATCGAACGGTTGCCGCACCAGCCTGGCGCACGTTGGGAGCGCGAGAAACGTCTGGTCGGCTTTGCCGAGGGCCAAATTACAGCCGAGTTGGCGCGCCGCTGGAATTTTCCGATGCAGATTGCGCAGGCTCTTGAGCGCACCTATGACCCCCTGGTGGAACAGGCGTTCTCGCGCCTGGGCGCGGTGGTCAACCTGGCCGGCCTGCTGGCCGACACGCCCGATGCCGACGCGCTGGCGATCGATGCCCTGCCGCACGATGTGATCGAAACCCTGGGGTTGGATGTGCGCTGGATGAAGGCCACTTTTCCGCCTGCCGACGGCTTCATCAGCCTGAACTGAGCCTATGAAGCCCGCACAGATTCAGACCTTTTTTGCCACCCTGGCCGCCAGCAACCCGCAGCCGCAGACCGAGCTGGAATTTGCCAGCGTGTTTGAGCTGCTGTGCGCCGTGCTGCTGTCGGCCCAGGCTACCGATGTCAGCGTCAACAAGGCCACGCGAGCACTGTTTCTAGTGGCCAACACGCCACAAAAGATGCTCGATCTGGGCTTGGAAGGGCTGGAGGCTTACATCAAGACCATCGGTCTGTACCACGCCAAGGCGCGGCATCTGCTGCAAACCTGCCAGATGCTGGTGGCGCAGCATGACAGCCAAGTTCCGCGCACGCGTCAGGCGCTGGAGGCCCTTCCCGGCGTGGGCCGTAAAACCGCCAATGTGATCCTCAACGTAGCCTTTGGCGAGCCCACCATGGCCGTGGACACGCACATCTTTCGTCTGGGCAATCGCACCGGCCTGGCACCGGGCAAAACCCCGCTGGAAGTGGAACTCAAACTTCTCAAACGCATTCCTGAAGAATTCATGATCCACGCGCACCACTGGCTGATCCTGCATGGCCGTTATGTGTGCCAGGCACGCACTCCACGTTGCTGGGAGTGCGCAGTCGCCGACTACTGCGACTACTCCCCCAAAACCCAACGCCCGCCCACATCATGAGCATTTCTGACCGTGCACCGTTCAGTGATCTGCAAAGTTTGATCCAATCCGTGCAATGGCCGGTAATGCCCGAGGCCGGACAGGCGCTGATCCGAACCCTGAACGATGACGATGCCGACACTTTTGCCGTGTGTCGCATCATCAAGAAGGACCCCGCCCTGACCGCCACGTTACTGCGCATGGCCAACAGCGCACTGTTTGGCCTGTCAGGGTCGGTGGACACGCTTGAACGCGCGGTCAGTGTGGTGGGTATATCGATGGTGCGCACACGCGCCCTGTCATTGTGTATGGCACATGCGTGCCGGTTTCCGCCCGGTATGGATCGCATGGCGTTCTGGCAATACAGCCTGTTGTGCGCAGGTTACGCGCAGTGGCTAGCCGATCTGTGCGAGGTAGATGACCAAGAAGCGTGGCTGTGCGGCATGATGCTGCGCCTGGGCGGGCTGAGCGTGGTGCAGGCGCGCCCTGAGCACGCACACACCCTTGAAGCCACACCCTCTGACAGCGTCACGCGCTGGACGCTTCAGCGCCGCCTGGTGGGGTTTGATGAAGGTGAGATCACCGCAGAATTGGCCCAACAATGGGACTTTCCGTTAGCCCTGGTCCGCGGCCTGCGCCACTGCGCGCAGCCGCTCGCCACAGACCATCTGTCACGACTGGCGGCGGCCATGCATCTGGCGGCACGGCTGGCTGACAGCGGCGCGGTCACCAAACAGTCCATTGAAACGCTACCGTTGATGCTGCTGAACCTGCTCAAACTGGAGCCGCAAGCCCTCATGGGCAACCCTCCGGATGTCGCCGCCTTGGAAGACATGTCGCTGTTCAACAGCTAACACCCTGGCAGTAACAGACATTGACCAAACGCCGGAGCGGTCTGCGGCCAGTCGCTCGCCTGATCCACCCGGCACATGCCTTGCGCCAACAAGCTGGCTGCACGGATCACCCCGGCGTGAGTGACCCAGACTTGAGGCTTGCCGCAGGCCACCGCCTCATCCCAAGCGCTGGCAACCCGTGCCATGACATCGGCCACGCTCTCCGCCCCACCAAAGCGGTGTTGCCAAAAGCTGGCCGTCCAGGCCGCATAGGCGTCTTGCGGGATGCTGTCCCAGCGTCTGCCTTCATGGCGTCCGAAATTCATCTCAGCCAGCCGAACATCTGTCTTACAGATCAAATCAGGCCTCAGCCCGCATAGATTAACGGCAAGTAGCTCGCATCTTTGTAGTGGCGATGTCATCAGCAGCGCTGCTTGGGGTAGCGTCTTGGCCAGTACGTTAGCCGCTTGGCTGGTAGCTACCAGATCAGCAGGAACATCCAGCGCGCCATAGCACACGCCGGGCGCTATCAATGGCTGTGCATGGCGCACCAAATACAGATCAACCATGCCTGCGAGCCCGGTGGGTGTCCCGGCAAGGTGCCGTAGTAGCCAGGTTCACACGCTCACCGCCAAGCCCAGATAGAAGGCCAACTCACAGACTTGCTGCGTCGCACCCAGGCAGTCGCCAGTGAAGCCTTGCAACCGTCGCCAGAACCAGCGCGTCATCATGACCCAAGCCACAAACGATGCCAGAACAGCTTTGGAAAAAGCCATCAACAGGCTCTGCAGGTCCACATCGATAGCTATGAAGTCAGTAGCCACCTGTCCATATACAGCAAGGGCCAGCGACAAAAACAACCATGAAAATCCGGTAACCAACGCACCCAGACTGATCTGATCAGCCAGCGGTTTGGACTTGGAGCCCGCGACATCACCCACGTGCGCCAGCAACCGAATGGTGAGCAACGGCCAGGTGCGCGACACCACATGGGCCACGAACAGTGCCACCACCATCAGCGAGGCACTCACATCACCCAACAAACCCAGCAGGGTCACCTTGCACATCAGCATGAGCACCACGGCGATGGCACCAAACGCGCCGACACGTGAGTCTTTCATGATCTCCAGCGAACGCACACGGTCATGACTACCGCCCAGACCATCGGCCACATCGGCCAGGCCATCCTCGTGAAACGCCCCGGTGATCAGCACACCCAACGCTGTACCCAGTGCGGCGGCCACCAGCGGTGCCGATCCGGTGGCGGGCAGCGCCATCAGCAGCATGGCCGTGAACACCGCAACCAGCGCACCAACCAACACACCAACACCGGGGAAATGCCCGGCGCTGGCGCGCAGCATGGCGGGGCTGTAACCCACCCACGCCGCCAGCCGCCCGGTGATCGGAATGCGCGTGAAAAACTGCAGACTTAAGAGATAGTGGCGAACAAATTGAAGCGCAAAGGGGGGCATGGCATCACATCAGAAAATGCCCCCGAAACCGGGGCAAGGCGCATAGGCTAACAGCTTTGCAACCCCGCCTCGCCCGTCGCGCGAACGGCACCACGCGCCCGGTCGTATCGGCTGACGCCCAGACCTTCCATGCTGATCTCAGGAGTCTTGCCACTGATCAGGTCGGCAATGACGCGACCCGTGCCTGCCGCCATGGTCCAGCCCAGCGTGCCGTGGCCGGTGGCCAGCATCATATTGCGCATGCGGCAAGCGCCGAGAATCGGTGTGCCGTCCGGGGTCATCGGGCGCAAGCCCGTCCAGAACTCGGCGCGAGCCACGTCGCCCCCACGCGGGAACAGGTCGGTGACGACAAACTCCAAGGTCTTGCGCCGCCCGGCTTCCAGATCCAGGTTAAAGCCAGAGAGCTGCGCCGTGCCACCCACGCGAATACGGTCACCCAGGCGCGTCACCGCCACCTTGTGGGTCTCGTCCATGATGGTGGATTCGGGGGCCTGCGTGGCGTCGGTAATTGGCACGGTGATCGAAAAACCCTTCACAGGGTAAATCGGCAGCTCAATGCCCAGCGGTTTGGCCAACTGCGGCGAGTAACTGCCCAGCGCCATCACATACTGATCCGCCGTCAGCAAACCACGGTCAGTCTGCACGCCGACGACCTTTTCACCCTGATGAACGATATTCTGGATATTCACGCCAAACTCAAAGCGCACGCCCAGCTCACGTGCCATCTCGGCCAGGCGCTGGGTAAACTGGAAGCAATCGCCGGTTTCGTCGCCCGGCAGGCGCAGCGCACCGACAAACTTCTCTTTGACAGCGGCCAAGGCTGGTTCGTATTGCAGGTAACCAGCGCGATCCAGCACCTGATACGGCACCTTGTACTGCTGCAAGATTTCAACGTCTTTGCCCACACCGTCGAGCTGTTTTTGCGTGCGAAACAGTTGCAGCGTACCTTGGGCGCGGTCGTCGTAGCGGATGCCGGTTTCGTCACGCAGCTCGCGCAGGCAATCGCGGCTGTACTCGGCCAGGCGCACCATGCGGCCCTTGTTGACGGCGTAGCGTGCCTCGGTACAGTTGCGCAGCATCTGCAGGCTCCAGCGCCACATGCTGGGGTCAGCCATCGGTTTGATGACCAGCGGGCTGTGGTGCATCATCATCCACTTGATGGCCTTGATGGGCACGCCAGGACCAGCCCAGGGGGCGGAATAACCTGGCGACACCTCGCCTGCGTTGGCAAAGCTGGTTTCCATGGCGGGGGCCGGTTGCCGGTCTACCACCGTTACCGCGTGGCCCGCTTTGGCCAGGTAATACGCAATGGTGGTGCCCACCACGCCGCTGCCGAGAATCAGTACAGACACATCCAACTCCTTGATTTGAAAGCCTTGGGCGAACCAGCTGGTTTGCCACCTACACGACTAGCGTTAGCACGTCTCATGCCATGAGAAAAATAATCCAATAAATCAAGTACTTAGAAAACAGTCGCCAGCCAAAACAGGAACGGTGTATTGAATGCAATACAGACAGACCAGATCACTCGCTACTAAAACAAGAATATTTCATTAGTATCAACAGACTACGCAATATGTATTGAAGTCAATACAATGTACTGACTTCAATACAGAAAAACACCATGCGCATCGACGTGCAATTCACCGACCGCGTCGGCATCGCCCAGGAAATTCTGGCCACCTCGGCGCAACGAGGTTACAACGTCACCGCCGTGGAGGTGGAGCCGCCCCACGTCTACATCGAAGCCCCGCAGCTCGACGATGCCGGGCTGACCGGTCTGCGCGCCGACCTAATGCGTGTACCCGGCGTGCAGACCGTCACGCCGGTGGCCATGCTGCCCGGCGCCCAACGCCGCCTGTACCTGGACGCGCTACTGTCCTCCCAGACCGACCCGGTATTCGCGCTGGATGCCGATGGCTTGGTGGTGGTGGCCAACCGCGCAGCCAACACCGCCTGCGCATCGATGCAAACCTCCGTCATCGGCCAAACGTTCCAAAGCCTGATCGGGCAAACACAGTTCATGCAAACCCTGGCCGAATGCGATTACCGACTGCCCGTGACCGAAGTCGAACTCGGCGGTGAAACCTACATGATGGAAACCACCGCGCTGCAAGAAGCCGATGCCCGCGTGGCCGGGGCCGTCATCACACTGCGCGCTCCCAGCCGCATGGGCGAACAACTCAGCGCCCTGCAAAACTACAGCACCGGCGGGTTTGACGCGATGCTGGGCCACTCGCAAGAAATGCTGCAACTCAAGCAACGTGCCGCGCGCATGGCGCTGGTCGATGCCCCGCTGCTGATCACCGGCGAAACCGGCACCGGCAAAGAACTGCTGGCCCACGCCTGCCACGCCGCCAGTGGCCGCAGCCTGCAACCGTTTTTTGTCCTGAACTGCGCCGCGCTGCCGGAAAACCTGGCCGAAAGCGAGTTGTTTGGCTACTCACCCGGCGCGTTTACCGGGGCGCTTCGCGGTGGCAAACCGGGCCTGCTGGAACTGGCCGACCGCGGCACCGTGTTTCTGGATGAAGTGGGCGAAATGTCCGCGTATCTACAGGCCAAGCTGCTCCGTTTTTTGAATGATGGCAGCTTTCGCCGAGTGGGTGGTGACCGCGAGTTGAAGGTCAATGTGCGCATCATCAGCGCCACCCACCGCAACCTCGATGAGATGGTAGCCAACGGTAATTTTCGCCAGGATTTGCTCTACCGCCTGAACGTGCTCAACCTGCACATGCCCGCCCTGCGCGCGCGCCCGGACGACATCCTGCTGCTGGCCCAATCCATTCTGGAAAAAGCCTGCGCCCAGGCCCGCCGCACGCCCATGCGCCTGAGCGCCGCCGCCAGCGCTGCCTTGCTGACCAACCCCTGGGAGGGCAATGTGCGCCAACTGCAAAACGTGATTTTCCGTGCGGTGACCATGAGTGAGCGTGCCTTCATCGACATCGGCGACCTGGAACTGGCCAGCGCGGCCAGCCCCGCTGATCCCAGCGACACCGCCCAAGTCAACACCCTGGCACAAGCCATGGCCGACTATGAAAAAGCCCTGTTGCTGCGCCTGCACCGCGAGTTCCCCTCCACCCGCAAACTGGCCAAACGCCTGGGCAGTTCGCACTCAGTCATTGCGCAGCGGCTGCGGCGCTATGGCATTGGAGACGGACCATGACTCCCTCATTGCCCCAATAACGCAGCCGAAACCGACTCAACGCCTATGAAGACGCACCAGACCAGAAAAGTTGCAGCGTGCTGTACCCACAAGCCACAAACGCCAGCAACGGACCAACAATCACAAGTACCACCTCTGGTTTTGTTAGGGAGTGGCCGCCGCTATCACCACCATTTCAATCTTCCAACCGGGCTTGACCAACTGTGCCTGAACAGTGGCGCGCGGCGGTGTGTGGCCAGCGGCAACCCAGGCATCCCAGACCGCGTTCATGCCATCAAAGTCAGCCAGGTCCACCAGAAAAATTTGCGCCATCACAATCTTGCTTTTGTCGCTGCCAGCACGCGCCAAGAGCGCATCCACCGCCGCTAACACTTGGCGCGTCTGCCCCTGAATGTCCTGCGTGATGTCGTCAGCCACCTGCCCAGCCAGGTAAATCGTACCGTTGTGCACGGCCATCTCGGACATGCGGGGGCCGACATCGAAACGTTTGATCATGTGATTTTCTCCTTCGTATTTTCAAATGCACCATTCAACAATCAATTGAGTATGCATGGAAATGCTGCACCTCTCTCCAGTCTGAACGAGCTGCGGGACTGTCGTTGGTCACTGGATTCCGGTAATGCGGTGCCCGATTTGAACCAGTTTTTCGGTTCTACTTAGTCAGCACAACAAGCTTTCAACTGTCAGATGTTTCCGACACACCTCGCTTATGTGTGGGTTAAATCCCTCGCGCAAGCCCATCGCTGCGCGGGTCGTGGGCGCCTGTCATACTCCCGCTGACCGAGTCGATGGCAATGACACCGGGGTGCCCCATCAGTGGGTTGCCTGCGGCAAGCAAGCTGATAGCATGGCCGCGCTGGCGCAAGTCAGCGATTGCCTCTGGTGCAACATCCGCTTCCAGCTTGAGCGAGTCGGTGGCATCGGAAAAAGTTTTCCCCAATAGAAAGCGGGGCGCCGCCAGAGCCGCCATCGGGTCCATGCCGTAATCGATCAGGCGGGTCAGTACTGCCGACAGAGTTTGTGGTTGGCCGTCGGCACCCTGGGTGCCATAGAGCAATTGCACCTTGCCGTCTTTTCGGTACATGCCGGGGTTGAGCGTATGGAACGGGCGTTTGCCCGCCACAAGCACGTTGGGGTGCCCAGGCTCCAGGGAGAACGATGCGCCACGGTTGTGCCAGAGGATACCGGTGTCACCGATCAGCACGCCGCTCCCCCAATCGAAATACACCGTCGCCAGCAGAGACACGCTGCGGCCGGCCGCATCCGCTGCGCCCACATACACCGTGTCGCCGTGCTGATACGGGTGCGGCCAGCGCAAGGCCTGATCCCTGCGGATGGCGTTGGCACCGGCGTTCAAATGCGGGGCCGACACCATTTTTTCCACCGGTACGTTCACAAAATCCGGATCGGCGACCCAGCGGTTGCGGTCCAAAAAAGCCTGTTTGACGGCTTCCACCAGCAGATGGTAGTGATCGGCGCTGCCTTCGGCGATGTTGCGCAGGTCAAAGCGCTCCAATATACCCATGATTTGCAGGGTGGTGATGCCCTGCGTTGGCGGTTGGTGCGCCAGCAACTCTCCACCCCGGTACGCCACGCTCAATGGCGGCTCGATGCGGGCGCGGGTTTGCGCGAGGTCTTTGCCAGTGAGTGGCGATCCGGCTGTGCGCAGGCCATCGGCAATGGCGCGGCCCAATTGCCCCTCATAAAAGTCGCGTGGGCCACGTTCGGCCAGCGTTTCCAAGGTGCGTGCCAATGCGGACTGTTGACGCAGAAAACCTCTGGGTGGCACTTGCCCTTCGTGTAAATAGGTGTCGTAAATGTCCGGCAAACTGTTGGCCTCTTTCAAGCGGAAATCGAGCCAGAAGCGCTCGGACTCGCTGATGGCAAATCCCTCGTGGGCCAGTGCGATGGCCGGGCTCAGTAGGTCGCTCCAGCTTTTCTTTCCACCCCAGTCGTTTTGACTGATGGACAGTGCCTGCCCCAGCGCGTCCACTGTGGCGGCGGTGGTCAGCGCCGCGCGTGGACCTCGAACCGGAATGCTCCCGGTATAGCCGGACACCTCAGCGACTGCCTGCCCGATGCCGGAGATGGTTTGTACCGCACCGGTAGCATCACTCACCAGCAAAAAGGCATCTCCACCGAGCCCACAGAAATGCGGATAGGTCACACACAGACTGGCCACCGTGGCAATGGCCGCGTCGATGGCGTTGCCACCGCTGGCCAGCACATCCAAACCACATTGCGTCGCCAGCGCATGGGGACTGGTGACCATGCCCTGAGTCGAGTGTGCTGACGTCTTGGGGGTCATGACGCAAGCAGTTGTAGCGACTGCCTATGCGCGCAGATGGCACCTGGTGTGGTGACCCAAATGTCGCCCTGATCACGCGCAGCGGCGATATGCTGCAGCGCACGACGCAGGTGTCGCAATCGGTAAGGTTGCCCCACGATATACGGGTGCAGCGCAATGCCCATCACCAGACTCTGTTGTTGGCTTTGCTGCAGCATCTCGTCGAAGTTGTCGATGATCATGTCGGCAAAGGCCGCGCCATCCAAGTGACGGCCCATGACCATCGGAATGTCATTGAGCTCCTGCGGGTAGGGAATCGACCAGAGCGTTTGACCTGAGCGCGTTTGCATCGGTGTGGGCTGGTCATCGTGCGCCCAGTTCAGCGTGTAGGTGTAGCCTTCTTCGGCCAGCAGGTCGGGGGTGGTACGGCTCTCGGATATCCAGGGTGACAGCCAACCAGCGGGTGCCTGGCCTTGCAGTGTGGCGATGCGCTCACGGCAACCCGCCAGCAACTCGCGTTCCGCATCCTCGGTGAAATCAGATTGACGAAAAGAGTTGCTGTGGCCGTGTCCTACCAGTTCATCGCCTCTGTCGATAACGGCACGCAACAGATCCGGGCAATGATCCATCAAGGCGGTGTTGATGAGAGCTGCGGTGGGCAGGCGGAGTTGATCAAACAATTCGAGACAGCGCCAAGCGCCAACCCGGTTGCCATACTCGCGCCAACTGTAGTTGAGCACGTCCGGTTGGGGAGAGGCCGGGCCAATGCCCGCACCCAGCCCCTCGCCAAAGGCAAAGTGTTCCAGGTTAAAGCCGATATAGACTGCCAAGCGCTTGCCCTGCGGCCAGGTGAAGTCGTGGCGGTCGGTGATGGCGCTGTAGGCAAAACGGCCGTTGTCGGGAATGGTGCTGAAGGTACTCATACTCAGAGCGTCGCCAGGCCAGCGCGTACCAGCATCCTCTCGGCGCTGTCGTTCCACACGTCCATTTGCACAATCTTGCCCTGCTTCACCACATAGCGGTCGACATAGCGGTTGCCTTCAAACGGTGTGCCGTCAGGCCACTCGCCATAGAGCGTGCCGATGTTGTAAACAATCGCCTCGTCATCGGTGGCACCGGCGACCAGGTCAGTTTGTTCAAAACGCTTTTTGACCCAGGCATAGCGACCGGCGTTAAACGCGCTGCATTCCGAGGGGTCGCGCATGGCCCGCCCGCCGGTGAAGCGGATGCGCAGCTCGGGTGAGGTGAAGGCGCGCGCCCCTTCCGGGTCGGGAATCATGATGATGCGCAGAAATTCTTCCACGATCTCCTTGGGACCTAATAACTTAGCTTCGTTCATAGACATTCCTTGATGCTGTGCGCAGCTTCCAAGCAGCTTCCGTTCCATAGTGCAATGCCGTGATGCGAGTTTGAATGCGCACCGTCTTGAGCATGTTGCAGGCAGTTTGATGAGGTGTTCCGCACAATTGCAAGGCGCATCGCACAAAGTCAGTGCACTTTGCATACATTTTCTTTGAAAATTGCATACAAAGTCTTGGCACGGCGTTTGCATCATGCACAGCCATATGAATGCCGTCACCTCCTCCAGAAGTGCCATTGAAGTCGTTGGTTTGACCAAGCGCTACGGCGCGGGCAAGCCCGCCGTGGACAACATCAACCTGCGCATTGCTAGCGGTAGTTATTGCTGCCTGCTCGGGCCTTCAGGCTGCGGCAAGAGCACCACGCTTCGCATGATTGCCGGGCACGAGTCGGTCACCAGTGGTGACGTGCTACTGGAGAACCGCAACATCACGGACTTGCCAGCCGCGGAGCGTGGTACGGCCATGATGTTCCAGAGTTTTGCGCTGTTTCCCCACCTGAGCGCACTGGACAACGTGGCCTTCAGTTTGAAGATGAAGGGCGTGACCAAGACTGAACGCCAGGCCAAAGCGCAGGACCTGCTGGAACGTGTGGCCATGGGTCATCTGGCTCAGCGCAAGCCCGGTGAACTGTCGGGTGGTCAGCAGCAGCGCGTGGCCTTGGCTCGCGCCCTGATCACGCAGCCCAAGGCGCTGTTGCTGGACGAGCCTTTGTCTGCTCTAGACCCCTTTCTGCGCATCCAGATGCGCGCTGAATTGCGACGTTGGCAAAAGGAGCTGGGGCTGACCTTCATCCATGTGACCCACTCGCAGGAAGAAGCCATGGCTCTGGCCGACACCATGGTGGTGATGAACCATGGCGTGATCGAGCAAAGCGGCTCACCCCACAGCGTCTACAACAAACCCATCAACGAATTTGTGGCGCGTTTCATGGGAGGCCATAACGTGATTGAGACCCCCGCAGGCAAGATTGGGGTGCGCACCGACCAAACACGTGTGGCCCACACCGGCGCTCAAGAAATCTCTGACCTGCCCAGCATTTCGGCCCTCGTCACCGACGTGGAATATCAAGGCACCTATGTGCTCCTGGGTCTGCAGAACCCGGCGTCCCAACACGCGGTGGTGAGTAGCGCCGAATACTCTGTCATGCTGTCCGAAAGTCAGTTTGCAGCCACCCCGTTTGACGTCGGCGATGCGGTGCAACTGGCTTGGACGCCCGAATCTGCCCACGCGCTACAAGCCTGATGGTCAACCCAAATCCCTGTTCCCCTCAACCTTCGCAAGAAGTTTCACCACCCCAAAGGAGTTACTCCATGTCAGACGCAATGAAAGATTCGACCCTTGGCGCACTCGCCTTACAGCGCCGCACGGTACTCAAAGGCACAGCTGGCATTTTGGCCACCGGCCTTTTCCCCGCAGTCCACGCTCAAGAAAAAATCGTGCTGCGTTACCTGGGTACGGCGGTGAATCAGGACAAGGAAATTGCCGACAAATTCAAAGCCGACACCGGCATTGAAATTCAATACGTGGCCGTCACCACCGATGACGTAACCAAGCGTGCCGTCACTGCACCCAACAGCTTCGACCTGATCGACTCCGAGTATTTCTCGCTGAAGAACATTGTGCCAACCGGTAACCTCAAAGGCATTGACACCAAGCGCATCAAGAACGCCGACAAAATCACCACGTTGTTCACCAAAGGTGAAGTAGCAGGCAAAAAGGTCGGCGATCAGGGCACGGCACCTAAAAAGGTGATCTATCTGGAAGGTGAACACAGCAAGAAGTTTGCGACCAGCCCGACACAGTTCATGTCGCTGATCCCCACCGTGTACAACGCCGACACGCTGGGCATTCGCCCCGACCTGATCAAACGTCCTATCAATTCCTGGGCCGAATTACTGAATCCTGAATTCAAGGGCAAGGCTGCGATTCTGAACATCCCTTCCATTGGCATCATGGACGCCGCCATGGTGGTTGAAGCCATGGGCCTCTACAAGTACCCGGACAAGGGCAACATGACCAAGAAGGAGATTGATCTGACCATCAAAACCCTGATTGAAGCCAAGAAGCAAGGCCAGTTCCGCAGCCTGTGGAAAGACTTCAACGAGTCCGTCAATCTGATGGCTTCTGGTGAAGTGGTGATCCAGTCCATGTGGTCACCTGCGGTGACTGCCGTGCGTACCAAGGGCATCGCCTGCAACTTCCAGCCGCTCAAAGAAGGCTATCGCGCCTGGGCCTCCGGTTTTGGTCTGCCCGCAACCCTGTCAGGCAAGAAGCTGGATGGCGCCTATGAGTTCATCAACTGGTTCCTGGACGGCTGGGCGGGTGCCTACCTCAACCGCCAGGGCTACTACAGCGCCGTGCTGGAAACCGCCAAGGCCAAGATGGAACCCTACGAATGGGCCTACTGGATGGAAGGCAAGCCCGCCGCGCAAGACATCAAGAGCCCGCATGGCGACCTGCTGGCCAAGAAGGGCGAAGTGCGCGACGGCGGCAGCTATGAGGCCCGCATGGGTGGCATTGCCTGCTGGAATGCGGTCATGGACGAAAACGCGTACATGGTCAAAAAGTGGAATGAGTTCGTAGCTGCCTGAACGTGAGTAAGACACCGAGGTGATTTGAATATGAGTGCGCCTGTTACCAACTCACATCCGGTGTCAGCCCGCGCACCAGGCCGCAGTATCGCGGCCTGGTGGCAGGCGCTGCCTTTGACGACTGTTTTTGCGTTGTTCTTTCTGATCCCGCTGGCGCTGGTGCTGATGGTCAGCTTTTGGGACTACAACCAGTATGAAATGCTGCCCGGCTTCACGTTCAAGAATTACGTTGACGTCTTTGACGGTTGCTTTTCCAGTGGTGATATGTGTGTCACCTTCAAGACCTATTTGTCCACGCTGAAGTTCAGCGTGCTGGTCTGGTTTCTCACGCTGGTGATCGGCTTCACCGTGTCCTATTTTCTGGCCTTCCATGTCAAGTCCAGTGGCGTGCAGGTTGTGTTGTTTGTGTTGTGCACGATTCCGTTTTGGACCTCCAACGTCATCCGCATGATTGCCTGGGTTCCATTGCTGGGCCGCAATGGGCTGGTCAATGATGTGCTGGTGAAGCTGGGTGCTGTGAACCAACCGGTGGAGTGGCTGCTGTTTTCCAACTTCTCGGTGGTGCTGGCCTTTGTGCACCTGTTCACCACCTTCATGATCGTGCCCATCTTCAACTCCATGATGCGCATCGACCGCAGCCTGCTGGAAGCCGCTGCCGACAGCGGCGCCACGGCTTGGCAGACGCTGTGGAACGTGATCGTGCCGCTGTGCCGAACCGGCATCATCATCGGCTCCATTTTTGTCATCACCATCGTGATGGGCGACTTCGTCACCATCGGCGTGATGGGTGGCCAGCAGATTGCCTCTGTCGGCAAAATCATCCAGGTGCAAACCTCTTACCTGCAGTTTCCGCTGGCCGCCGCCAATGCCGTCATTTTGCTGTCGGTGGTGCTGATGATCATCTGGGCGCTGACCCGCATGGTCGATATCCGGAAGGAGCTTTGACCATGAAAGAAAAGCGCGCGCCCGGTTTTTGGCTGCTGGCAATTTTCTTTGCGGCCTATGTGCTATTCCTCTATGGCCCGATGCTGGTGATCGTGGTGCTGAGCTTTCAGGGCCCAGATGGTGGCTTGACATTCCCCATGCGCGGCTGGTCGCTGCACTGGTTCCAGAAATTGGCCGAAGGCCTGGGTTCGGTGGACATCGGAGCGGCGCTGTGGCGCTCGCTCGGTCTAGGCTTGACCGTGATGGCGCTGACCGTGGTGTTCTCGGTGCTGGCTGGCCTGGCTTTTCGTAAAAAGCTGACTGGCGGCAGTGTGTTGTTCTTTGTGGTGGTGGCCAGTCTGATCATGCCGTCCATCATTGTCTCGCTGGGCATTGGCCTGGAGTTCCGCTTGCTCGATACCGGCATCAAGAAGGTGCTGGAGACCTGGGGCATGCAAGGAACGCTGGATAACTACGGCACGGCTTTGGGCATCTACACCTCGGCACTCGGTGCCCACCTGAGCTGGACCCTGCCTTTTGGTCTGCTGATCATGTTTGCTATCTTCAACCGCTTCAACCCGGCCTATGAAGAGGCGGCGCGGGACTTGGGCGCCACGCCATGGCAAAGCTTCAGACACGTGGTGTTACCGCTGATTGCACCCTCGGTGGTGGGTATTGGCATGTTTGGCTTTACCCTGAGTTGGGACGAAATTGCCCGCACCTCGCAGGCCATTGGCGACGTGAATACCCTGCCGCTGGAACTGCAGGGGCTGACCACCACCGTCACCACGCCGTCCATTTATGCGCTGGGCACCGTCACGATGGTGGTGTCCTTTGTGGTCATGGGTCTGGCCGTCGGGCTGTCCAGTCTGTTGGCTCGGCGCCAGAAAGCACAACGTGTGTCATGAGTGAACCCATTGTTCTGACCGAGAACGAAATCTATGAGCGCATGGTGGCCACCATCCTGGACCACCGTCTGCCGCCCGGCACCAAGCTGATTGAAGACCGCCTTGCCACGGCTTTTGGCGTCTCGCGCACGCGCATCCGCCCGGTGTTGGTGCGCCTGGCCAATGAGCAGATCGTCACCCTGACACCCAATCGCGGTGCCACCGTGGCGCAACCCACCGAGGCCGAGGCGCGTGAGGTATTTGAGGTGCGGCGAATGATTGAGTCGACATTGATCACCCGTTTTGTCACCAAGGCCAGCGCTGACGATATTGCGGTGCTGTCGCAATGCATCGCGCAGGAAGAAAAGGCGCGACAGGCCGGAGACATGCGCCGTGCCATTCGCTTGTCGGGCGACTTTCACCTGCACATCGCCAATACGGCCCAACACCAGACGCTGGGGCGTATCCTGCGCGAGTTGGTATCGCGTACCTCGCTGATTCTGATGACCTACGGCACCAACGTCCATCCCCAGTACGACGCCAGTCGCTGTGGCTGCCAGGAACATCGCGCCCTGCTGGACGCCATCCGCCTGCGCGATGCCAGAGAAGCCGCCCGGTTGATGGGCGAGCATCTGGCGCAACTCGAATCACAACTGCAGTTCAGCCAGGACGATGCCGATGTGCCCGATCTCCTGTCGCTGTTTGGCGCCGAATCCGCCAGCGCTACCGAACTTTGAATGATGCGCCGCCTGCTGCTGATCAACCCCAATACCTCGTCGACCATCACTGCGTTGCTGCAAACCCATGCGCAGGCAGCAGCCGGGCCGCAAGTGCAAGTGGTCACACGCACGGCGCGCTTTGGCGCCCCCTACATTGCCTGCGAGGCCAGCTACACCGTGGCCGCCCACGCCACGCTGGATGCCTGGGCTGCCGCCATGGCACCGGGGCAAGACCGCATCGATGCCATCCTGATCGGCTGCTTTGGCGACCCCGGCTTGCTGGCCCTGCGCCAGGTGAGTCCAATCCCGGTGACCGGTCTAGCAGAAGCGTCGTTTATGGCGGCAGCCGCACTGGGCCGGTTTGCCATCGTTACCGGTGGTGAACGCTGGAAACCCATCCTCGAACGCCTGGCACACGGCCTGGGCTTTGGCGAGCAACTGGTCGGCATTCAGACGGTGACCGCCACCGGCGCCGAACTGGCCGCCGACCCACTGGCCGCGCAGGTGCTGCTTGCGCACGCCTGTAATGAGGCGGTGGCACGCTGGGGTGTGCAGTCGGTGATTCTCGGAGGCGCAGGTCTGGCGGGCATGGCCGCTGGCATTCAGCCGAAGGTGCCAGTTCCAGTGATCGACAGTGTGCTGGCTGGCGTCGCCCATGCGCTGCGCCAGGCGCCAGCGCAAACGCTGCAGGCATCCAAGCGGTTTGATTTCGCCTGGAGCGGGGTATCCGCAGAGTTGGCGGCTACGGGGCTCTGTTCCTGCCCCGACTAAAACGAAAATCACAGTGAGGTTGAGCTCGCGATGCATGAGAATGCTGCGCTTTCCTCCAGACTGGGCGGACTAATTCACCGTAAGCTTGGTCGTCAACAAATCAGCGATTAGACGTCGAAGCCACCGTGAACCCGGATCGTTATGGAACCGTTCGTGCCAGTGCTGTTTAACGGCATATTGCGATGACGGGAAAGGCACGGGGAAGGTTTTCACCGCAGCTCGTCCCTGCAATACTACCCCTAAGCGCTCAGGAATAGTGATGATTAAATCGGTGTGCTCTACCACCAAAGCAGCACCAATAAAGTTGGGAATTTTCAGTGCGATCCGTCGCTTCATACCCTGACGGTCAAGCTCTTGATCAATCAACAGTGGCGCCGCCCCGGATGACGTGATAACCGCGTGGTCTTCCGATTCAAACAGTTCCCGCGTCAACTTGCTCCGGATACGCGGATGGTTCGCACTGACCATACAGACGAAGCTTTGGTTGAAAAGCAGGGTTTGGTAAAAACCTGCCTCCAACTGGGGCATATAGCCCATTGCCAAATCTGCCTCTCCGCTCTCCAACAATCGGGCAATGTCCTGGGACACGGGAAAGATTTCAAAACGAACGCCTGGCGCGCTCACACGCAACGTTTCCCACAATTTGGGAAACAAAACCAACTGGCTAATGTCAGTCATGCAAATGCGAAAGATGCGCTGCGAACTGGCTGGATCGAAATCATGATGGTGGCCCATGACAAGATCAAGCGCTTCCATGGCCTGACGCACGGGTTGTATCAGCCCTTCGCTAAAGGGAGTGGGCTCCATACCGACCGAGGTACGCACAAATAGCTGGTCACCAAAGTTGTGACGCAGTTTGGAAAGCGCCACGCTAACTGCGGGTTGCCCCAGGTCCAGGGCGGCAGCAGCGGCGGTCACGCTGCGGGTTTTGTAAATCTCTTCAAACACCGCCAGCAGACGAATGTCGATGGTATTCATCGTTGCCTCCATTATTCGAATTTTCGATAGTTGGTATTAAAGCAGATGCATTTACAGCATGTGATGCCGATCCTACGATCCGTCCGCACCACCCAACACCCCCCAATGGAGACAAAAATATATGCAAGAACTTGGCCGCCTAGAAGACCTGCCCGAAGATTACCGGGCTGAGCTGACTGCACAAAACCTGGTGCCTCTATGGCCCAGCCTACGTACCGTGCTGCCACCGGTGAAACCCGCCATCAAAACACAGCCCATCTGCTGGCCTTACCAGGCGATGCGCCCACTGTTGCTCAAGGCGGGCGATCTGACCCCCATCGAAAAAGCCGAGCGTCGCGTGTTGGTGCTGGCCAACCCTGGCCACGGCCTGGAGAAGATGCAGGCTAGTTCAACCATCTATCTGGGCATGCAATTGCTGCTGCCTGGCGAGTGGGCACCAGCACACCGTCATACGCCCAACGCTGTACGCATGATTGTTGAAGGTTCAGGTGCTTATACCACCGTAGGTGGCGAGAAGTGTCTGATGGAACGCGGCGATCTGATACTGACGCCCACAGGCTTGTGGCACGAGCATGGTCACGATGGCGACAAGCCCGTCGTATGGCTGGATGTGCTGGACCTGCCCATGATTTATTACATGGAAGCATCCTACGTGGCAGAAGGCCAGGCACAGACGGTCACCGACGAATTCACTGATCAGGCTTACCTGCGTGGCGGAGTCGTTCCGTCGCCAGTGTTTGTTCGCTCAGAACAAAACTTTCCGATGCTGCGCTATCCATGGTTGGAGGTACGCACCGCACTTGAAATCCTCGCTCGTGTGCAACCAGACATGGAGGCCGTTCAGGTCACTTACATCAACCCCGAAACCGGTGCCGACAGCCTAAAGATTCTCGGCCTGTCAGCTTTGATGCTGCGCCCTGGCGAAACCCTGTCCCTGCCGACGCGTTCCACCGCCATGGTGTTTCACCAGATCGAAGGCAGCGCCTGTGTCAGCCTGCAAGGGCACCAGTTCAATCTGAGTGAGGCTGACACCTGCTGTGTGCCGGGCTACACCCCGATCACCTTGAAGAACCAGTCGGCTGATCAGCCTGCTTTTGTCTTTATCGCTGACGATGCCCCTTTGCAAAAGAAGCTTGGCGTTTACGAAGTCCGATCCTGATTCCTTTACCCATAACAACAGACACCCCATGACCAACTCCAACTACCTCTGGGCGCCAGCGCCGACCCCTTCACTGCCAGTGCGAGACCAAGGTGTCCGCTTCCCAGTCAACCGCATATTTTGTGTTGGTCGTAACTACCACGCTCATGCGGTAGAGATGGGCCGCCCTGTGGACAAGAGCACCGTTCGACCGTTCTATTTCACCAAAGCTGCCTCCACGTTGGTGGAGTCAGGCGCCACTGTGCCCTACCCTGCAGGCACCAGCAACTACCACTTTGAGATGGAACTGGTCGTCGCCATCGGTGCGCCCGGTTTTCGCGTGACCGCAGCTGAGGCAGCTCGCATGATTTATGGCTATGCGGCCGGTTTGGACATGACTCGTCGTGACCTGCAACTTGTTGCCCGCGATCAAGGTCGTCCGTGGGACCTCGGCAAGGACTTCGAGCATTCGGCAGTATGTACTGAGATCGTGCCCCAAGGCGCACTGGGCGTGTTGGGGGCAGGTGCCATCAATCTGCAAGTCAATGGCCAAACCAAGCAAAGCAGTGACCTGAGCCAACTGATATGGAACATCTCCGAGTTGTTGGTTGACCTCTCACAGTTTTATCACCTGCAACCTGGCGATCTGATCTACACCGGCACCCCCGAAGGCGTCGGCGCGGTGGTCACTGGCGACGTTATCACCGGCCACATCGACAACGTCGGCGATGTTCATCTGACGATTGGCGCCGCTGATTAAACATATTCCAATTCAGGAGACAAATATGACACAACAACTTCCCGTTCTTGTCGCCGGTGGCGGTATTGGGGGTCTGGCTGCGGCCCTGTCGCTGGTGCGCCAGGGTTTTCATGTCCAGGTGCTTGAACAGGCCGATCACATCGGTGAAATCGGCGCTGGCATCCAGCTTGGCCCCAACGCTTTTCATGCCTTTGACGCGCTGGGCGTCGGCGACAAAGCACGCAATCGCTCGGTTTTCACCGACTACATGGTGATGCACGATGCGCTGGACGAATATCAGGTTGGCAAAATCCCCACTGGGGAAGCATTTCGCGCGCGCTTTGGCAACCCCTATGCGGTGATTCACCGCGTCGATATTCATACCTCACTGCTTGAAGGCGCGCAGGAATCCGGCAAGGTGGAGTTTGTCACCTCAGCCCGGGTCGAACGCGTGGAGCAGGATGCCCTCGGCGTCACCGTGCACTGTGCCAACGGTCAGAGTTACAAAGGACAGGCGCTGATTGGCGCCGATGGTGGCAAGTCAGTGGTACGTACACAATATGTGAACGATCCACCACGCGTCACCGGTCATGTTGTTTATCGGGCGGTCGTCGAAAAACAGGACTTTCCGGAAAACCTGCGTTGGAACGCTGCGAGTATCTGGGTTGGCCCGAATTGCCATCTGGTGCATTACCCCTTACGCGGCGGCGAGCAATACAACGTGGTGGTGACTTTTCACAGTCGCGGCAAGGAAGAATGGGGTGTGACCGAAGGTAGCAAGGAAGAAGTGCAAAGCTATTTCCAGGGCATCTGCCCCAAGGCGCGCCAGTTGATCGACCTGCCGAAAAGCTGGAAGCGCTGGGCCACAGCCGACCGCGAACCCATCGACACATGGGTATTTGGTCTGGCCGCCATCCTCGGTGACGCCGCACACCCGACCACGCAATACATGGCACAAGGGGCCTGCATGGCACTGGAAGATGCGGTGACGCTAGGCGAAGCGCTACGCGTCAACAACAACGACTGGAGCAAAGCACTGGCCCTGTACCAGCGCTCTCGCGTGACACGCACCGCGCGCATCGTGCTGTCGGGCCGTGAAATGGGCCGCCTGTACCACGCCAAAGGCGTTGAACGCCTGGTGCGCAACAGTTTGTGGAAAGGCCGCACGCCAGAGCGCTTTTATGACGCGATGGAGTGGCTGTATAGCTGGAACGTGGGCAATTGTCTGGCCACGGACTAAGCCATGCTGCAACTGCATAACTTCTTTCGCAGTGGCACCTCGCACCGGCTGCGCATTGCCCTAAATCTGAAGGGCTTACCCTACGACTACATCGCCGTTCATCTGGGTAAAGAGCAACATCTGGGTGCCAGTTTCAAGGCACTCAACCCGCAGGGCTTGGTGCCAGTATTGGTGGATGGAGACACTACGCTGACACAGTCGCCAGCCATCATCGAGTGGCTGGAGGAGTGCTACCCCACACCGGCACTGTTGCCCATAGATCCAGTGGATCGGGCGCGAGTGCGGGCGCTGGCCGCTGTCGTGGGCTGCGATATTCACCCCATCAACAACCGTCGCGTTTTAGAGTACTTGCGCAAGACCCTGGACTGTGATGAAAGCGCCGTGCTTGCCTGGTGCGCAACCTGGATAACCACCGGCTTTGACGCACTCGAAACCCTGCTGGCGAAAGACACCCGTCGCTGCGATTTCTGCTTTGGCGCCACCCCCACATTTGCGGATATTTATCTCATCCCACAGGTGGAAAGTGCACGGCGCTTCAAGGTCGATCTCGCACCTTATCCTCACATCGAGGCCATCGACCGCGCCTGCGCCACGTTACCAGCCTTCCAACGAGCAGCACCGGCGGTTCAGCCGGACGCCGCGTAATTCAGCAAATTCATAGGAGACAAACCATGACAATATCAAAATATCCAGTCAAATTCGCCGCCCTGTTGGGAGCCTGTGCACTCAGCTTTGCAGCCCACGCCGTCGAACCTCTCAAAGTTGGTCTAGTGTTACCCATGTCGGGCCCATTTGCTGCCTATGGAAAGCAGATCGAGCACGGCGTACGCCTGTACTTGGCGCAATCGGGTGACACGTTTTCGGGTCGCAAGGTCGAACTCATCATCAAAGACGATACCGGTGTGGCACCTGAAATCAGCAAGCGTGCCGCACAGGAGTTGGTGGTTCAGGACAAGGTCGATATCCTGGGTGGTTTCGGTTTGACTCCCTCGGCCTTCGCTGCCGCGAATGTGGCGACCCAGTCCAAGACGCCGATGATTGTGATGAACGCTGCAACCTCCAGCATCACCACCAAGTCGAACTACATCCTGCGCGTCTCTCACACTCTGCCGCAAATCACCGCCCCAATTGCCAGCTGGGCTGCCAAGAACGGCATCAAGAAGGTCTACACACTGGTTGCCGACTTTGGCCCCGGACAGGATGCACAGGCACAGTTCAAAAAAACCTTCACCGCTGCTGGTGGACAAATCGTCGGCGAAGTGAGTACACCGGTGAAGAACCCGGACTTCGCACCCTTTCTTCAAAGAATCAAGGACGCCAAGCCTGAAGCAGTATTTCTGTTTGTTCCACCCGGCGAACAAACCATTGCATTCATGAAAGGCTTTGCGGAAAGGGACATGGCCAAGGCAGGTATTCGCATCATCGCCACCGGTGACCTGACCGAAGAAGATGTGCTCGACGGCGTGGGAGACAACGCTCTGGGCATCGTCAACTCGCTGCAGTATTCGGAAGTGCATGACTCGCCAGAGAACAAAGCCTATGTGCAGGCTTACTACAAAGCGTATCCAAAGGACCGGCCCAACTATATGTCAGTGAGCGGCTTTGATGGCATGCAGCTGATTGCCAAGACGCTGGAAAAGACAGGTGGCGACGCCACTGGCGACAAGTTCATGGCGGCGGCAAAAGGGATGGCCTGGACAAGCCCACGCGGGCCCATCAGCATCGACCCGCTGACACGCGACATCGTGCAAACTATTTACATCCGCAAGGTGGAAAAGGTAGCGGGCAAACTGCAGAATGTTGAATTCGAGCAGGTTGCCAACGTGCGTGACCCGGGCAAGCCATAAGCGCGCTTGATCATTCTCGACATAGGCGATCAACATGACGATTCTGTTTGACGGCATCGCGTCAGGAATGCTGCTGTTTCTGATCAGCGTTGGCCTGTCGGTCACGATGGGCCTGATGAACTTTGTGAACCTAGCGCACGGTGCCTTTGCCATGGTGGGCGGGTATGTTTGTGTGACTTTGCTTAACCAGTTGGGGGTGCCATTCCTGGCATGTCTGCCACTGGCAGCAATGGTTACCGCGCTGGTCGGCGTACTGCTGGAGCGCACGCTGTACCGCCGCCTGTACGGTGCAACGCATCTGGACCAAGTGCTGTTTTCCATCAGTCTGGTCTTCATGAGTATGGCGGGTGCACAGTATTTCTTTGGCGCGCAGCAGCAGCCGTTGTCCTTGCCTGATTTCTTGGGCGGGCAGATCAAGTTGCCCGGTCTGGACATGGGGGTTTACCGTCTGTTCCTGATTGGGATCAGCCTGCTGATAGCCATCGCACTGCAGCGCATGGTGCGTGGCACACGTTTTGGTGCCCAACTGCGAGCCTCGGTAGACAACCCGCGCGCTGCACGTGGCGTGGGCATCAACGTGGAGCGCATTTTTACGTTGACCTTTGCGCTTGGTTCTGCCCTGGCCGGGCTGGGCGGTGCCATGGGTGTAGAGATGCTCGGTCTGGACCCGGGCTTTCCAGTCAAATACATCGTGTACTTCTTAATCGTGGTGGCCGTGGGAGGCAGCGGCAGCATAGCGGGCTCGTTGGTAGCCTCGCTGATCCTGGGCGTGGTCGACGTGGCGGGCAAGTACTACGTGCCGCAATTCGGCTCCTTTTTGATTTATGCCGTGATGGTCGTCATGCTGGTGTTTCGCCCTCAAGGCCTGTTTGGTCGCCAGGCGGCGCGTTGAAGCTGGCAGTGTCACCAACCAACTGGTACTCTATGAAAACCTTAACTCTTGACGTCTCGGCACTGCAACGTGCCGACCGTTGGCGGCTTGCAGAACTGGCGTTCTGGCTGCTGCCTGTATTGGCTTACTTTGTTTTTCCCAACAATCTGGTGCTCTTGACGCAGATCGCAATCACGGCGCTGTTTTGCCTGTCATTGGATTTGATACTGGGATTTGCTGGCATTGTGTCTCTGGGGCACGCCGCCTTTTTTGGTGTCGGCGCTTACGCCGCGGGTTTGCTTGCCAACCATGGCTGGGGAGAGCCAATTTCCGGCTTGTTCTTCGCCGGTGTGGTGGCTGCCATGCTGGGATTTGTCTCCAGCCTGCTGGTCTTGCGCGGTGCTGACCTCACGCGCCTGATGGTGACCTTGGGTGTTGCGATGATGCTATTTGAGGTCGCCAACAAACTGACATCCATCACTGGCGGCGTCGACGGCCTGCAAGGCATCGAGATGAAACCCGTTTTGGGCTATTTCGAGTTTGATCTGGTTGGCAAAACGGCATTCTGGTATGCCATCGTGGTTCTGTTTGTGATGTTCTGGGTGGCTCGCAAACTGGTGAACGGCCCGTTCGGGTTGAGCCTGAAAGGTATTCGGCTGAATGTGGCGCGGATGCCAGCATTGGGCGCACCGGTGAATACACGGCTGGCTGCGGTGTACACCATTGGTGCCGCCTACGCAGGCATCGCAGGTGCACTGTTGGCCCAAACCACACAGTTCGTCGCACTCGATGTGCTGTCCTTTAGCCGCTCTGCCGAGCTGTTACTGATTCTGGTGCTGGGTGGATCGGGGAATCTGTATGGCGCGATGATTGGCACCATTGTGTTCATGGCCGCACACCATGTGCTATCAGACCTCAACCCGGAGTACTGGCAATTCTGGCTCGGTGCGCTGTTGATGTTGATTGTGTTGTTTGCTCGTGACGGTGTCATGGGTGGCTTGCGCCGGGCTGCGCGCCGTCTGGGCGCCTCCAAAGGAGCGCGCCAATGACTTACGCCCTCCAAACGCAAAATCTGATCAAAAAATTTGGTGGCTTTTGTGCAACCAACAACGTCACCCTGAACGTCAAAGCAGGCGCGCGCCATGCCTTGATCGGCCCGAACGGGGCAGGGAAAACCACGCTGATTAACCTCCTGACAGGCTTTTTGGAACCCACCAGCGGACAGGTCATCCTCAAAGGCCAAGACGTGACCCATCTGGCGCAGCACCAGCGTGTCAAACAGGGGCTGGCGCGAACCTTTCAGATCAACCGCCTATTTGCCGATTTGACAGTTCTGGAGTCTGTCGTACTGGCCGTTAACGAACGACTCGGCTTGGGCGCGCGCTTCTGGAAACCGGTTGGCGCCCATCAGCAAGCTATCGATGAGGCCTTGCAGTTGCTAAACACCTTGCACTTGAACGATGTAAGGAATGAAACCACCCGCAACCTGGCCTATGGCAAGCAGCGCCTGATCGAGATTGCGCTGGCGCTGGCTGCCAAGCCGCAGGTGCTACTCCTTGATGAACCGGCCGCTGGCGTGCCGACCTCGGAAAGCCGTGAACTGTTTGCGTCCATTGCCGCGCTACCGCGCGATGTGACGATTTTGCTAATTGAGCACGACATGGACCTGGTTTTTCGCTTCGCCGATCAGATATCGGTGCTGGTCAATGGAGGTCTGCTGACGCAGGGCACACCTGAGCAGATCGCCAACGACCCAAAAGTCAAAGAGGTTTACCTCGGGGAGACGGTTCATGGCTGAACTCTTGAAGCTCGAAAACGTGTGGTCTGGCTACGGTGAAGCGGTGGTGCTGGAAGATATTTCCTTGACCCTAAACGAGGGCGACAGCCTGTCCCTATTGGGTCGCAATGGCATGGGAAAAACCACCCTGCTAGCCACATTGATGGGCGCTGCCAGCTATCGATCCGGAAGCATGATGCTTGCGGGAAAAGACCTCTGCAAAGTGCCAGCCCATGCCCGGGCCCACCTGGGTCTGGGATGGGTACCCCAAGAGCGCGACATCTTTCCATCCCTTTCTGTCGAAGAAAACCTGACCGTGGTGACGACACCAGGTCCTTGGACCCTGGAAAAGATTTATGCCATGTTTCCCCGCCTCAAAGAACGCCGTGCCAACATGGGCAACCAGCTTTCGGGTGGCGAGCAGCAGATGCTAGCAATTGGCCGGGCGCTGATGCTCAACCCCAAGCTGCTGCTGCTCGATGAGCCCTTGGAGGGATTGGCGCCACTGATCGTGCAGGAGTTGCTGTCGATCATCCAGCAACTTACCGAGGAAAGCGGCATGGCGGTGATTCTGGTGGAGCAGCATGCGCGCCAAATCCTGCCGCTCACCCGCCAAGCTCTGGTGCTGGAGCGCGGCCGGTGCGCGTTTCAGGGGCAGAGTCAAACCTTGCTGGACGATGCTGAACTGCTAGACAGCTGGCTGGGTGTGTCTGCCCATTGAACCGTCAATACTGGAATCCAACATGAAAGCCATCGACATCATCCACGCCGAACACCGCGCGCTGGGCGCCGTGCTACAAGCCTTGTGCTTTATCCTCGACGGCGTTCGAAGCGGCGCACGCCAACCTGACTTTGTCTTGCTGGAAGCCATGATCACCTACATCACCGACGTGCCTGACAAGCTGCATCACCCCAAAGAAGACGAAGTGCTGTTTGTCAAAATCCTGGATGTCATTCCTGAAGCAGCAGCACTCATCGACAAGCTGAAACATGAACACGAACAAGGCGCGCGCAGCACCTTGGCCTTGCGCGATGCGTTGCAGCAGTACAAGCAGACTGGTAGCAACGGATTTGCAAGCTTTGACCGCGCCGCCAGCACCTACATCGAGTCCTCCTGGAATCACCTGGGCATTGAAGAAAAAGAACTGTTGCCCCTGGCCCGTCAGCGACTTGCGCCACAGGACTGGGCGGGCATTGACGCAGCCTTTGAAGCCAACAAAGATCCTTGGTCAGGCCCTGCCGGGGAATACAAAGCGCTGTTTTCCCGCATCGTCAATATGGTTCCTGCTCCCTATGGCGTAGGGCCTGGCTGATCGATCGTTGCGGTCTAGTCCTAAAAAGGTTCAAGCAATCTTGCTTTTCGACTGACCTGACTTCCGGCACGACGACGCTAGCCACACCGGATGTCACGTTTAAACCCCCACGGACTGATCCACCGCCGCCTTTTCCGACACCCCGGCCGACTCAAAGCTCGCCATCTCACGCAGCATGGCGCAGGCTGACTGCAACAGAGGCCAAGCCAACGCACCGCCGGAACCCTCGCCCAGGCGCAAACCCAAGTCCAGCAAGGCTTGGACGCCCAGGTACTGCAGCATGAACTCGTGACCACGCTCACCCGAGCGGTGGGCGAACACGCAGCGCTGCAACACCAGCGGCTGCAGCGCGTGCGCTACCAGCACAGCGCTGGTGGCGATAAAACCGTCCACCACCACCACGCGGCGCTCGTGCGCGGCCTGCATCACGGCGCCCACCATCGTGGCGATCTCGAAACCGCCCAGCGCGGCGAGGGCTTCCAGCGGTGCCTTGGCATCCGAGTGACGCGCCAGCACCCCGCGCAACACGGTGGTTTTGCGTTGCACGGCGGGCGCGTCCAGCCCGGTGCCTGCACCGGTGCACACTTCAATATCCAGCCCAGCCAAACGCGACAACAGCAGCGAAGCGGCCGAGGTGTTGCCAATGCCCATTTCACCCAACAACAGCGCATTGCCCGGCAAGCCTTTGACGATGTCCATACCGTTTTGCAGCGCCTGCTGGCATTGCGCGTCAGTCATAGCGGCCTGTACCGACGAGTCCGCCGTGCCTTTCTCACCGCCGGGTACCTTGCGCACCAGCAGGCCTGGGCGTTGCGTGCCCGCGGGCAGACCAGCCAAAAAGTCGTGTGCCACGCCGCAGTCCACCACCGTCAGGGCGATGCCGTTGGCGCGCGAGAACACGCTCACAGCGGCGCCACCGGCCAGAAAGTTCTCCACCATCTGCCAGCTCACGTCCTGCGGAAACGCCGACACACCGCGTGCCACCAGACCGTGGTCACCGGCAAAAACGACCATCTGCGGGTCTTTCAGCACAGGTGATGCGCTCCCCAGAATCTGGCCGATGCTCAGGGCCAAGGTTTCCAGTCGGCCCAGCGAGCCCAGCGGCTTGGTCTTGGTATCGATCTTGTGCTGCAGCGCCTGGGTGAAAGCTGCGTCGCGGATGTCGGACAGTTGCGGCAAGGTGTGATTCATAAGGTTCCTCTGTGATTGACTGTTAAAAAGTGAGCAAAGGTTCAAGACTGCAAAAGGGCTTGCAGTGCATTTGGTTCAAAGTTCGTTTCGATGAAGTCGGCCATGCGTTCAAACACGGTCTCCAACGTCGGCACCGGAGCATTCAGCCGTGCGCCAAACAGCGCTTGCAGCGCGGCGGAGTCTTCGAACAGGCCATGCAGATAGATGCCCAACACGTTGCCCGCAGCGTTCTGCCAGCCCAAACCACCCGGCAAGACTTCACGCGCTACATCACCGGCCCGCGCCATGTCGGGGTGCTGGGCCGTTTGCCCGTGATGGATTTCGTAGCCGCTGACTGACACACCCGCAAGCGAATCCCAGCAATTGGAACGTTCGCCTATCCATTGGCCTGCGTCAGTGGGCATCGGGCCGGGGGCCGATTTCTGCGCATTTGGCAGTATGAGGCCCCCGGCCCGATGCCCGCTGGCGCACGCACGTCCAACGTCATCTGCAACAGGCAAAACCGCTTCCGCCGCAAAGCTGACCCGCGTGTGGCAAACAGTTTTGTTGGCTTCAAACACCGTCACCAGCGGCAACAGTCCCAGGCCAGGCGCATTGCCATCAATGCCATGCGGGTCAATCAGCGCCTCGCCTAGCATCTGCAGTCCGCCGCATACACCCAACACCGCGCCGCCGTGCCCGGCGTGGCGCGCCACCGCTGCGTCCAAACCTTGCGCACGCAGCCAAGCCAGATCGGCACTGGTACTTTTGGAGCCAGGCAGCACGATCCAATCCGTCACGTTCAAACTCGCCAGCTCTGACGGTGAGCGCACCCACATCAGGCGCACACCGGGAATGTTTTTCAGCGGCTGAAATTCGTCCAGATTGCTGATGCGCGGGTAGGCGATGACGGCCACCGTGAGGTTGACGGCGCCTTTGGAAATGCTGCGGTCATCAAACACGCCGTCTTCCTCGGGCAAGCCGTGCTGCCACCACATCGGCAGCGTGGCGATGGTCGGGATGCCGGTCAAGTCCTGCAACATCTGCGGCGCCGGAGCCAGCAGGCTGGCGTCACCGCGAAACTTGTTGAGCACAAAACCCTTGATCAGCGCCCGCTCTCCTGGCGGCAGCAGCGCCCAGGTGCCGTACAGATGGGCAAAAGCGCCGCCCCGGTCGATGTCGGTCACCAAGAGGCAGGCGGCGTTGCAGTGCAGCGCCACCCGCATGTTGACGATGTCGCTGTCGTGCAAATTGATTTCAGCCGGTGAGCCTGCGCCCTCGATCACCACCACGTCGTTCTCGGCGCACAGCGCATCCAGCGCAGCGGCAATCTGCGGCCAGACTTTGAGACTACGGCCACGCCAGGGCATGGCGGTGAGTTCATCATTGACCTGCCCCATCAACACCACCTGGCTATGGGTATCTGCCTCGGGTTTGAGCAACAGCGGGTTCATGCGCACATCGGGCACGGCTTTGGCAGCCAGAGCTTGGAAGTACTGTGCCGAACCAATTTCACCCTGGCCATTGCTTGACGCCACCACCCTAGCGTTGTTGCTCATGTTCTGCGCCTTGAACGGCGCGACTTTCAAACCCTGGCGGGCGTAGTGGCGGCACAGCGCGGTGGTCAGCCAGCTTTTGCCAGCGCCGCTGGTGGTGCCTAGAACCATGATGCAGGTGGCGGTCATACAGCGTTTTCCAAAATGTTTGAACCTGTGAGAGACGTTTGCAGCGCAATTTCAAGCGCATCCTGCGCATCCGGCCCGAGCACACCGAGCCGACACCAGCCCGGCAGGCCAAACGAAGTGGCATCACGCAGCTTGATACCGTGGTTTTGCCGCAGCTCGGTAAGGTCCAGCTGCTTAGGCGGCCGGGCACAGAAAAAATTGGCCTCGCTGGCTTGTAGCGTCCAGCCCAGCCGCGTCAACAGAGCGATCTGCCTGGCTTTCCAGTCGCGCAACTGGCATAGGCTGCCGGCCAGCCAGGCTTGCGTGACGGCTTGCGTCCAAGCCTGCAGCATGGCCACACCATGCGCTCCCACAGGCCAGGATGGCGCCATCTGCAGCAATGCTGAAACATCAGAAACATTTTGACCTCCAGCCCCGGCCATTCCTAGGCATGGAGCTATCACATACGCAGCACGCACACCCGTCAAACCGAGTGCCTTGTTGGGTGAGAACAGTTGCCAGACCCGATCAAGCTGGGCGTCGCTCAACGACGTGACACCGCTCAGGCGCAGCGGCGCGTAAACCCGGTCCAGCACCAGCACGGTTTGAGATGGTGCCGGTGCTGAGCCATCCATCAGCCAGCGCGGCCAATCCGTGTGTGGCTGCCCCAGCGGACTGGATGGCTCGCAGGCCCAGGCCAGCGTCCGCGAACTCGACTCCGTGGGGCACGCATCCGCAACACCGGTCAACGTGGTTTCGCAGCGCAAACCAAAGGCCTGCGCCGCGCGAGCGTAGTCGCCGTAGTGATGCACCGGCAAATGCACGGTACGCGCGCCCTGCCCCGCTGCCCAGGCGGTGATGCGAAAAATGAACTCGCTGGCACTGCCCGCCAACAGCACCCGCTCTGGCGACACACCATGAAAGTCCGCCAGACTCTGGCGCAGTGCGGTGTAGGTCGGGTTGGGGTACCGCGTGGCATCCGCCGCCTGCACGGCAGCCAGCGCCATGGGGCACGGGCCACAGGCGTTGCTGTTGGTGGAGAAATCATGCTGCGGCGCACCCAAAGCGTCCGGGCCACCGTGCATCCATGGGCTGATCTGAGCCTGGTTCACCCGACCACCATCGCTTTCAAATAAAGAGCTATCAGCGCAAGTAGCATAAGGGCTAGAAGCACTTTTGATGCATAAGATACCGACAGATCCACGTCAGCAGCCACAGGCTCCCGGCCCGTGGGGTTGAGCACATACACGCCGGGCTTGCCCAAACGAATATGGAGCGCCAGCGCCATCGCGGCCATTGGCCAGCCGCTGTTCGGGGATGGGGTTTTGGCGGCCTCTCCCCCGAGCGCCGCCAGGTTCAACCCGCAGATCAATGCCAACAACAGCCCGGTGAGCCGCGCGGGCAGCCAGTTCAGACCATCGTCAACGCGCGCCGCCCATTTGCCAGCCCATTCCCAGTTCTGGCCTTTGTAGACACCTTTGTAGCCCCACATCGCATCCGCCGTGTTGGCAAAGCGGTAAGCCACCGCGCCAGGCAAACCCAGCAGCACAAACCAGAAAATTGGCGCCACCACCGAGTCGTTGAGGTTTTCCGCCAACGACTCAATGGCGCTTTCTCGCACCTGGGCTTCACTCAAAGTCGTCGTGTCGCGGCTGACCAGCCAGCTCAAGCGCTCACGCCCGGCCTGTAACGATGCGCCCAAAGCGCCCTCCACTGCTTGCACCTCGCTTTTCAGCATGGTCCAGGCCAGCATCGGCTTGAGCAACAACGCCAGCAGCACCGCCGCAACACCAGCAGCCAGCCACGCGGCGGCGGAGCCACCTGGGACAGCTACTGCCACCCAGCGTGCACCACCCCAAAGCATGCTCTCCAGCCCAACTGTCGCTACGGTAAACAGAGCTATACCCCCAGTCCAATAAAGGGCTCCGAGCCAAAAATCCTTATAGTCTGCCGCCTCTTCCAGTTCTGCCCGCGGCGCATTGATCGGCGCTGGCAGCAGCACCGGTGTCGCGCCACGCAGCCCGCGCTGCAAGCGTGCACCAGCCCAACCCAGGTAGTTGCCCATCCACACCACCGGGTGTAGGCGCACGGGCGGCTCACCAAACCAGCGGTCGATCAGCAAAGCCAGCAACAGGGCCAGGGCGGGAACGAGCAGGCTCATGGGTGTCAGGCCCGGGGCAGCGGCTTGCCGGTTTGCAGCCCCAGGCGCGCCAGCAGGGCCTGGTCTTCACTGCCCAGCGGGTTGTCGGTGGTCAGCAGCTTGTCACCATAAAAAATCGAATTGGCACCGGCCACAAAACACAGGGCCTGCACCGCGTCACCCATACTCTGGCGTCCTGCCGACAAACGCACCCGTGCCATCGGCATGGTGATGCGTGCCACCGCAATGGTGCGCACAAACTCCAGCGGGTCCAGGTCGGGCTGGTCAGCCAGCGGTGTACCTGCCACTTTGACCAGGTGGTTGATCGGCACCGACTCCGGGTACGGCGACAGGTTGGCCAATTCCGCCACCAACCCGGCGCGCTGCAAACGTGACTCACCCAAGCCCACAATGCCGCCGCAACAGACGCTGATACCAGCCTGACGCACCCGCGCCAGGGTGTCCAGGCGGTCTTGGTAGTCGCGTGTGCTGATGATGTCGCCGTAAAAATCGGGGGCGCTGTCCAGGTTGTGGTTGTAGTAGTCCAGCCCAGCCTCTTGCAATGTCTGGGCCTGGCCGTCGGACAGCATGCCCAAGGTGGCACAGGCCTCCAGCCCGGTGGCTTTGACGGTGCGCACCAGTTCAGCCACCGCTTCGATGTCGCGGTCTTTCGGCGCACGCCAGGCGGCACCCATACAAAAACGGCTGGCACCCGCATCTTTGGCGGCCAGCGCGGCGGCGCGCACGGTCTCCACCCCCATGAGTTTGCTGGCTTGTACACCGGTGTCAAAGTGCACCGACTGCGGACAGTAGCTGCAGTCTTCCGGGCAGCCACCGGTTTTGACCGAGACCAGCGTCGCCAGCTCGATCAGATTCGGGTCAAAGTGGGCGCGGTGCACCGTCTGCGCCTGGAAGATCAGGTCGGAGAACGGCAGCTCAAACAGCGCCAGCACTTGGTCCACCGTCCAGACCGGCTGGCCGCAGGCGGGGCGCTCGGGGTGCTGGTCCAGGCAAGCGTGAAAGTGCAGCGGGCTGGTCACCACGGTAGTGTCATCAGAGCTCATGTGCGTCATACGTTTTATATCCTGTTGAATGGACGGTGCTCGCCATGTGTCAATCTTCAATCCCGCGCTGCGCCGGAATGCCCGCCTTGAACGCGTGCTTGACCATCTGCATCTCGGTCACGGTGTCGGCCAGTTCGATGATTTCGGGCGGGCAGCGGCGGCCGGTCAGCACCACGTGAACTTGGCTGGGGCGGGTTTTGAGCGTTTCCAGCACGTCGTCCAAAGGGAGCCAGCCGTAGATCAGCGGGTAGGTGATCTCGTCGAGCGTGACCATGAAATAGTCGCCGCTCAGGATGGCGGCTTTGGCCTTTTGCCAGCCATCGCGCGCCAGCTGGGCGGAGTGCTCCAGGTCCTGACTCTTCCAGCTAAAACCGTCGCCCAGGCCTTCGATGGGGATACCAATCTGCTCAAACATGCGGTGCTCGCCAAAGCGGGCACTGGGCACCTTCATGAACTGGAAAATCTTCACCGCCTTGCCACGCCCATGGGCGCGCAGCGCCAGGCCAAACGCGGCGGTGCTTTTGCCTTTACCGTCACCGGTGTTGACGATGATCAGGCCACGGCGTTCGCCCTCGGCTTTGTCGTAGGGTTTCTCTGAAGGTGGGGTTTCAATCTGCATAAGGTGTTTTTCAGTCCTAAATCGGCGGTCAATCGGGGCAGATCCCCACTAATTGGGCAACGCCACCCATTGCCCGGCCAGCGGGTGGATGGTGATGCGGTGGTCAAACACGGCTTCCAGCGCGCGGTGCGTGGTGGGGTGATCACAGGCACCTTGATGCGTGACGCGGCCAGCAGCCATGATGAGCATCTCATCAGCATGCAGCGCCATGGAAATTTCGTGCAGCACGCTGACGACGGTGACGCCGACTTCCAACAAGCAGCGCACCACGCCCAGCCAGTCGGCCTGGTGCGGCGGGTCCAGATTGGCCAGCGGCTCGTCCATCAGCAGCACCTGCGCCTGTACCGCCAGGGCACGCGCCAGCAGCACGCGCTGGCGCTCGCCACCCGACAGTTGCCCCAGGCTGCGATGCCGCCAGTCCCAAGCCTGGGTGGCTTTGAGGGCGGTCTCGGCTGCCGCCAGATCTTTGGGGCTGGGTCCGGCCAGCCAGGCCTGGTGCGGCAAGCGGCCCAGCAAGGCCACGTCCCACACCGTCAGGTCATCGCCCGAGGATTCGTTCTGACCCAGCCAGGCGAGCTGCTGGGCGCGCTGGCGGTGTGGCAGGCTGTGCAAATCCTGCCCCAGCAAACGCACCGAGCCGCTGTGCGGCAGCAGGCCCGCCAGCACCTTGAGCAAGGTCGATTTGCCTGCGCCATTGGGGCCGACGATGCTGGTCCAGCGGCCTTGCGGCAGGCTCAGGCTGATGTCATGCAATATCTCGACATTTCCGATGCAAGCCCCTATATCAACTGCCTGAATAGCTATGGAATGCGCAGCATGGTTCATGCGCCACCCCCGGTGAAACTGCGGCTATTGCGGCGCATCAGCCACAGCAGGTAGCCGCCGCCCAGCACCGCCGTGAGCACCCCCACGGGCAGCTCCTGCGGCGCAATCAGCCCACGGGCCAGCGTGTCGGCAGCCATCAGCAAAGCCCCGCCCATCAGGCTGGCTAGCAACATCAAACGGCCATGCGTGGTTTTGATGACCGAGCGCACCAGGTGCGGCGCGGCCAGGCCGACAAAAGCGATCAAGCCGGTCTGCGCCACCGCCGTGCCGGTGGCCAATGCCAGCACCGCCACAAAGGCCACACGCAGTGAGCCCAGCGGCAGACCCAGACTCTGCGCCGTGGCTTCGCCCAAGCTCAGGCCGTCCAGCACACGCCCCAGCAAACCCGCCGCCACCACGCACAGCAGCCAGACGCCTGCCATCAACAGGCAAGCCGTCCAGCCGACAAAGGCGGTGGAGCCGAGCATGAAGGCCTGCATGGCCTGCAGCGAATCGGGTGACAACAACAGCACCATTTGCGTGGCCGCGCCCAGCACCACACCCACCACGACACCGGCCAGCAGCAGGCGCAGCGTGTGCTGCACACCGCGCGACAAGGCCAGCGTCAACAGCACAGACAGCACCGCACCGACAAACGCCGCACCGGTGAGGCCCAGGCGCACCAGCACACTGCCGGAAAACACGCTGACCGCCGCGCCACCGTTCATCATGCTGGCGCCGAGCACGCTGGAACCACCCCCCAACGCCGCCAGCGTCAGCGCCACGCCCAGCGATGCGCCCGAGGCGCTGCCCAGCAGATACGGGTCGGCCAGCGGGTTGCGAAACAGCCCTTGTGCGATGGCACCGGACAGACCCAACAAGGCCCCTGCGGCCCAGGCGCCCAGGGTGCGCGGCAGGCGGATCTCGCCCACAATCTGCTGCGCCATGGCCGTGGCGGCGGGGTCCAGCTCAGGGTGCAGCAAGGGACCAAGCAGGTTTTCAAATCCGGCGCTGCCGACACTCACGCCCAGCGCGAGCAGCGCCAGACTCAACAGCACCAACGCCCCGGCCACGAAAGACATGCTGCGCAGGGTCAAGGCTTGGCCCCCGCCACTGCGCTTCTTGGCGCCTTGTCGGTCAAACACTGCGCCATCAGCCGCGCGCCTTCGGCCATGCGCGGGCCGGGGCGCACCAGCGCATCCGACTGCGCCGGGCTGAACGTGCACACGCGGTTCTCACGCACGGCGCGAATGCTTTGCCAGCCCGGGCGCTGCGCCATGGCGATGGCATTGCGGTCACCCACCATGATCAGGTCCGGGTTGGCGCGCACGACGAATTCGGGGTTGAGTTTGGGAAACGGCCCCAGCTTGGCGGGCACGATGTTTTTCACGCCCAGGCGCGTCAGGGTTTCGCCGATGAAAGAGGATTCGCCCGCCGCATAAGGCCCCTGGTTGACCTCAAAATACACGCGCGTGGCCTTGGCCGAATCAGGCACCGATTGCGCCGCAGCCGACACCGCCGCGTCAATGACGCGCCAGACTTTGGCGGCATCGGGCACGCCCAGCACTTCACCCAGTTTGAGCATCACGCGCTGCACATCGGCATGCGTCTTGGGCTCCAGCGACACCACTTTCAACCCCAGCGAACGCAGCCGCTCCCCCGCGCGCGACGAAGTGGCCATCAACACCACATCCGGGCGTAGCGCGACGATGGCCTCGATGTTTGGGTCGAGCCCACCGCCGACCTTCGGCAGGGTTTTCAGGCTGGCCGGGTAGTCCGAATAACGATCCACCCCCACCAGCCGCGCGCATTGGTCCAGCGCGCAGACGGTCTCGGCCAGCGACGGCAGCAGGCTAACCACGCGCTGTGGCGGTTGGGCAAAGCTGGTTCGCACACCGGCGTCGTCCGTGACCTCGTAGGCGTGGGCGCTGACGGCGCAGCCCAGCAGCAAGACGCCCAACCAGCGACGCACGCCGAGTTTGGCGGCACGTCCCGAAGCCAACGCAGCCCACAGTGTGTTCATGATTCGTCCTTCAAAGTCAGCGGCAAACCCGCCGCCATCAGCGTCACGCGCTGGCAGCTGGCGGCCACGCTCTGGTTGAGCAGGCCCAGCGCATCGACAAAGGCACGCACCTCGCGGCCCATCGGGATCACGCCCAAACCGATCTCGTTGCCGACCAGCACCAGTGGCCCGGGGGCCAGCTTGATTGCTTCCAATAGTGTAGCTATATGCCGTTGTTTCACCTGGGCCACAAGCTGATTTTCTATAAATTCTTGCGACGTATGTGACAACGCATCGTCTGCTGCTGGTGTGTCAACCGTTAGCTCAACCTCGGTGGGCATCAACCAGTTGGTCAGCCACAGGGTCAAACAGTCCACCACGATCAGCGTGTCGGCGCGGCTGTGCGCCTGGATCGCCTCGGCCAGCTTCAAGGGTTCTTCCAAGGTGCTCATGCCGGGCACACGCAGCGCCCGATCCGCCTGGTGGCGGGCAATGCGCTGGCGCATTTCATCGTCCCAAGGCTGGGCGGTGGCGATCAACACAGCGCGATGGCTGCCGGACTGTGCCAGCCAGTCGCGCGCCAGCATCTCGGCGCGGCGACTCTTGCCGCTTTTCTGGCCACCCAGAATCAACTCGCTGCGGGCGATGCGGGGCGCGGTCATGGGCTGACTCCTGCGGGCAGGCCGGATGCACCGTGCCCGGCAATGGCAGCCTGGCCAAACTGCTGGTGCCAGTTCATGACGATGCGGTGCAACTGCGCCACGCCGTCGGTCAACGCCGCAGGTCCGGGCTGCAGGATGTCGCACGACTTGATCTCGAACAGTTGCCCGGTTTTCACCGCTGCCAACTCGCTCCAGCCGGGTCGCGCTGCCACGGCTTCAGAACGGAACTTCTTGCCACACCACGAGCCAATGATGATGTCCGGGTTACGCCGCACCACCTCGTCACCATCGGCCAGGATGCGATTTTTCCCAACGATTGGACGGCCAGCTCGGGAAAGATATCGTCGCCACCGGCCATATCCATCAGCTCTGACACCCACTGGATGGCGCTGATCTGCGGCACATCCCATTCTTCAAAATAGATTTTGGGTCTATATGCAAAATTGGCCACTAGCCCTTGTATAGCTTGCAGATCATGCTGCATTTTTTGTATCAATGCCAGACCCTGTGCGCCCTGCCCGACCATCGCCGCCACCTGGAACAGCATCTCAAAAATCTCGGCCACGCTGCGCTGGTTGAAGACGGTGACCTGCACACCAGCACGAATGAGCGCGCTCGCAATGTCGGCCTGCATGTCGGAAAAGCCCAGCACGCAATCTGGTTGCAGCGCCAGAATCTTGTCAAGTTTGGCGCTGGTAAACGCGCTGACCCGCGGCTTTTCCTGCCGTGCACGGCTGGGCCGCACGGTGTAGCCCGAGATACCGACAATGCGGTGCTCCTGCCCCAACAGGTAAAGCCACTCGGTGGTTTCCTCGGTCAGGCAAACGATGCGCCGCGGGCCTTGGGGCACCGACCAGGGCGAAGTGCTCATCCGCGCGACTCCTTGACCATTGGCGGCGAAAACAACTCCACCACCGCCTCAGGGCACGATGGCAACCACGCATGGAAATAGCTGGCGCGCACGCTGCCGTGCTGCCAAAGCGCCTCTCCGACATCGGGCAAGGGGTCAGATTCCGGTCGTGCCGTGCGCGCCGCAGCGAGCAGCGACGTGTCAGTGGTGGAGTAATGAAACGTGTGGCCGCGAAGCGTGCCACTGGTCAATGACAGTTGTTGCGGACCCAGCGCCGCCAGCCGCTTGTGCATGGTGACCGTGCCGGGCAGCAAGCCCCACTGTGCATGGCGCTCACCATCGGCCATGATCAAGGTGTCAAACAGCGCCATCATGCCACCGCACTCGGCCCAGACCGGTTTGCCTGCCGCAATATGCGCCGCCAGGCTGTCGCGCAAAGCAGTGTTGCCGGCGATGGTTGGCGCATGCAACTCCGGGTAACCGCCGGGCAGCCAAACCGCGTCACAGGCAGGCACTGCGGCGTCCATCAGCGGCGAGAAAAAGACCAGCTCCGCACCCAGGTCACGCAGGCAATCCAGGTTGGCTGCGTAGATAAAACAGAAGGCGGCATCGCGGGCAATCGCAATGGTTTTCCCAAGAAACGCAGGAAGGTTTGATGGCAGAGTGTTCTGCTCCGTACAAGGAGGAGCCCGCATAGCGGGCGGGGGACACGGAGCAGAACACTCTGCCATCAAGCCTTCCGGGCCCATCACAGGTGCTTTAAAGTCCACCGTCCAGCGCTGCCAGTCGTCCAGGCTCATCTGACCCAAAGGCGTGACTGCCAGCGCATCGGCGGCAGCATCCAACCGGGCCAACGCATCGCTCACTTCGCTGGCCACCGTCAGGCCCAGGTGCCGCTCGGGCAGCGACAAGGCCGCGTTACGCATCACCGCGCCCAGCCATTGTTCGGGCTCGCTCACGCTGCTTTTGAGCATCAGCGCGTGGCGCTCGCTGGCCACGCGATTGGCCAGCACACCGGCCCAGGGCAGGTCCGGGCGGTAGTGCTGCAAGCCAAAGGCCAGCGCACCAAAGGTGCCAGCCATGGCACCGGCATCAATCACCGCGAGCACCGGCAAGCCAAAGCGCTGCGCCAGATCCGCCGCGCTCGGGTCGCCGTCAAACAAGCCCATCACGCCTTCCACAATGATCAGATCGGCATCCACCGCCGCAGCCGCCAGGCGCGCACGACAGTCGGCCTCGCCATTGATCCACAGGTCCAGCTGATACACCGGCGCACCGCTGGCCAGCGCATGCCAGTACGGGTCCAGAAAGTCCGGCCCGCACTTGAACACCCGCACGCGTCGGCCCTGACGCGCGTGCAGCCGCGCCAGGGCCGACACCACAGTCGTTTTGCCCTGGCCGGATGCGGGGGCAGCGACGAGGAGTGCGGGGCAGGTGGCTGGTGTGATAGATGTCATGTGTCAATAGCTGAATAGGGCACGTCACCTTACATGGGCGCCCATTTGACCCCGACATAAACAGTCCGGCCCGCCTGGGCATAACCGTCGGCCAGTTGGTAGGTTTTGTCGGACAGGTTATCGGCTTTCATCACCAGCGACCAGTCTTTGGACAGATTGGTACTTGCGTGCAGATTGATCAGACCATAACCCGGCAGCACCAGCGTGTTGGCGGCGGTGTCATAGCGCTGACCTGACAGCTGTGCCTCGGCCCCCAGAGTCCAGGCCCCCAGCCGTGTGTCTGCCGTCAGCATCGCATGCTGTTTGGCACGGCGCGCCAGTTGAAGTCCTGTCGTTACGTCATGCGGGTCCTGCAGATCAAGCGAAGCGCCCAGGTTCACACCACCCAAACGGTGCGTCGCCGTCAAAGTGATGCCTTCATAAACGGCGCGCGCGGTGTTTGCGTAGCAGCCATATGATGACGCACAGGCGCCTGCACCGTTGACGTACGTGATCAGGTTACTGACTTCGTTGCGAAAGACCACCGCGCCGAAACTGCTGGAGCCCTCGGTGTAACGCAGACCCATTTCAATATTCTTACCCGTTTCAGGCTGCAAGCTTGGGTCGCCATACGCGCTGAATCTTTGGAACAACGTCGGCACACGGAACGCTGTCGCAGCTGATGCCGTGGCACGCCATTGCCCGGTAATGGCATAACCATAGGCAGCGCTTGCCGTGCTCTTGCCTCCAAACTCACTGTCGTCATCATGGCGAACATTCAACTGAAGCAGGTGCTGTTTGCCACTGAAGCCGTAACCCAAGGCAACACCATTTTGAAACCGGTCCTGATTGATCGGCGCATTTTCCAGGTGGTCTTCCTTGCGCTCCAGGTCGACAGTCACCAGGTGCTCTCCCTGACGAATTTCGTTATGCCACAGGTAACCTTTGAGATTGGTGATGGTGAGATACGAGGGCTCAGGCATGGTCTTGTACTGGTTATGCGAACTGGTCGCACTCAAGCGTGAACTCCACGCGTCCGTCCACTGTGCTTGCCAGCTCAAACCGTCGGTCTCCAACTCATACAGGGAATGGTTGTCCGTTGACGTTCCCGCCGAGTCGTACTGCGAGTCAAGGTCGTTCTTCAGATAAGTGACTTCCAGTCGATGCGCGTTGTTGACCTGGTAACCCAGTTTGAGGTTCGCCGACTGGCTGTTGTAGCCATCCAGATCGGGGTTTTGCCCGGCGATGGGTCTGGCGTTGAAACCATCGCTTTTCTCATCGACCAGCCCCAGGGAATAGTCGAGGTTGCCGCTTTGCCCACTGAAACCTGCCTCCGACCGCTTTGTGCCGTAGGTGCCCATCCCAAAGCCCAGATACGGAGAAAAATCCCCTTCTCCACGACGCGTGAAAATTTGAACAACACCGCTAAGGGCGTCCGACCCATAGACAGCTGCGGCCGGACCTCGAAGCACCTCAATATGATCAACCTGTGCCAAGGGGATGGACTCCCAGGAAGCCCCCCCTGTTGACTGCGAGTCAATGCGCACACCATCAACGAAGACCGCTGTAAAGCGCGTTTCCGCGCCACGGATGTAAACCGAAGTCGTTGCCCCAGGGCCGCCATTGCGCTGGAACTCGACGCCCGGAAGACGTCCCAGCACGTCGGCCAGCCCGGTTGCCCCACTGCGCTGAATCTGATCGCTGTCCACAATCGTCAAGTCCGCAAGCACATCAGACAGAGCCTGCTTGGCGCGAGTTGCCGTCACGACCACCTCACCCAAAGTTCCAACCGCCTGGCTCTGCGCCAGCACCGGAAAAGCCACCATCATCGCCAAAGTGGACGCAGCAAGACGCACGGGTGCGCGTTGGCATGCAAAAAAAACAAAAGATTTCATAATAAAGAAGAAGCTTCAAAGTGCTCTCACCATCGTCCCCGACAGTGCATGAGCGTCACGGTTGCACGCTGTTTAAGCGCACAGCCACCGTGTTGGCCGGTATCCGGGCTGGTGGAATCAACCATCATCACCTTCCCAGATATTTGTCAAAACATCCAGTGGTCTCGATGACAGCGGAATCAATGAAGATTCGTCCACTTACCGTTGCGGGGGCAGCGCAGGTTAGGCTAGCTTGTTAAAGCGGCACCCTCCTGCTTCCCGTTGAACTGCGGCGTGTGAACCACACCGCGAGCACCAACGCTGCGTATTCTAGTCGCGCCAACTTGCCGAAACCCTACAATGCACGGCTATGCCGGACCCATCTCAAATCGACCAAATCACCGAGCGCGTTGAACGCCTGCTGGTGCGCTATGAGGAACTCATGCGTACCAATGCTCTGCTCAACCAGCAAATTGACTCACTCACGCAAGAGCGCGATTCGCTCAAATCGCGCCTTGGCGCTGCGCGCGCGCGGGTGGATGCTTTGCTGGAGCGATTGCCCGTTGAGGCGGGCAGCAGCACGGTCAAGCCCGCCTTCAAGACAGCCACATCACGGGGTGATGCATGAAGCAACTTGAAGTACAAATCATGGGCCAAAGCTATTTGCTGGGCTGCCCGGACGGTGGCGATTCCCGGCTGCTGGGTGCTGTGGAGCGGGTGGATACCGCCATGTGCAAGATTCGCGATGGTGGCAAGGTGCGCGCCCGTGACCGCATTGCGGTGCTGGCGGCATTGAATTTGGCCTTTGACCTGACCGACCAAAACGCGCATCAGCCACCGACCACCACCAGTGCCGCGTCAGCCCTGCCGGGCCAGCCGTCTGAAAAACTCGGTGTCTTGCTGGCCCGCCTGGACGAAGCCCTGAACCGCGACGACCGCCTGCTGTAGGCTAGTGTGGCGTTTCACGCTATTCGGCACTTAAAACCGCGTCTTTTCGGCCATGGCGGCGTTGCAAATCCGCGCGATACCTACGGGTATCGCTGTGGTTTGCGCCTAGCCCTGACCAAAAATCCACTGGTTTTAAATGTGCCGTCAAGCATGAAACACCACACCAGATCGTCAATGCACGGCTTCACTGCCGGGCGGTAGCTGGTCTGGCTGGCGAAAAACCTGTGCAACATCCACCGCATCAAAGCGGTATTGCTGGCCACAAAAATCACAACCCACCTCGATATCGGGGCGCTCCTGCAGAATGCTGTGTGCCTCTTCTGCGCCAAGGTTCAGCAGCATCCGGGTCACGCGCTCGCGGCTGCAGGTGCATGAAAAGTGCGGCCCACTGAACCCGCTCAAGGGCTCGAAGCGAAGCAGCTTTTCGTCCCAGAAGAGGCGATGCAGGATGGTGTCGGCATCCAGCGTCAGCAGCTCGTCACGCTTGAGGCTGGACGCCAGCAGGGCGATGCGGTTGTAGTCTTCGTTGAGGCCGATATCGTCCTCATTCGCACGCGGTGTACTACCTGCCAGATTGCCTGCGCCCTGCATCGGCAAGCGCTGAATCAGCAGCCCGGCGGCCACTTGATCGTCAGCGGCCAGCACCAGCGTGGTGTCGAGTTGCTCGCTTTGCAGCATGTAGTGTTGCAACACGTCACTGAATTTTTCGAGCTTTTCGTGCCGGTCTCCAAACAGCGGAACCACCCCCTGGTACGGTTGCTGGCCAGGCTGGCGGTTTTGCGGGTCCAGGGTGATGGCGCAGCGGCCCTCATTGCCGACGTTGACCATCTGGCTCAGGCTGGCAGTGTCATTCAGCGCACCGTTGAGCGTGGCAGTGGCACGCAAGCCGAAATCAGGTTGCACCTCCACCACCGCCAGTTTGACCGGGCCATCACCAAAAATCTGTAGCACCAAAGCCCCGTCAAACTTGATGTTGGACTGCATCAGCACGGCCGCTGCGGTCATTTCACCCAACAGCTCTTGCAGCGGTAGCGGGTAGGCACCATGGGTGGTATTGGCCGCTCGACGGCTCATAATCTCGCGCCAGGCATCAGTCAGGCGGACCAGCACACCCCGCACGGGCAGGCCATCGAACAGGAATTTATGGATTTCGGACAAGCTGGATTCCAGGTTAAATCGTTGGGAGGATGGTTCAGGCAATTTTGTGCAGCGTGGCTTTGAACCGCTGTGCGTTGGCTACGTAGTGATCGGCACTCAGGCGTAAGCCCTGCAACTGCTCTGAGGTGAGGCTACGCACCACTTTAGCTGGGCTGCCGATGATCATTGAGCCATCCGGAAATTCCTTGCCCTCAGTCACCAGTGCACCGGCACCTACCAGGCAACCCTTGCCAATCTTTGCACCGTTGAGCACCACAGCGCCAATGCCGATCAGGCTGTCGTCGCCGACGGTGCAGCCGTGCAACATGGCTTTGTGGCCCACGGTCACGCCAGTACCAATGGTCAGCGGCATACCCACATCGGCGTGCAGCACACTCAAGTCCTGGATGTTGGTGCGTGCGCCAATGCGAATGGCAGCCGTGTCACCGCGCGCCACCACACCAAACCAGAGACTGGCCTCGTTGCCCAGCACCACGTCACCCATCACCTGGGCGCTGTCGGCCACCCATGCCGACTCCGGCACCGTTGGGCAAATGCCCTCCACTTCATAGATCGCCATTGCAGCCTTTCGTGTTCAAGTTACCTAGAATTGTAGGATTGAGACGCCCATCATGACATTACCCCGCACGATCACCCCTGCACAGGCGGCACCTCTTGCCCGGCGCACGAGTGGATCGGCTTTGACAAGCTCCCTGCGCGAAGAAGCCTTGCAGCTGCTGTTGATCAGCGCCCCACAGGCCAAGGCAGCGGCGATCAGTGCGTTGAATACCTGGGAATTTCAGGTGGATACGCGGTCTTGTCTGACCGAACCGCAGGGCGTGCCAGGCCGTCCCGAGCGTCCGCTTCTGGTCCAGCCCAGCGCCCTGAAAAACCGGGCCGTCGGCACCCCCGAAGGTCACGCCAGTCTGATCCACGCGTTGGCGCACATAGAAGCCAATGCCATCAACCTTGCACTGGACATCGTCTGGCGCTTTGCCGACATGCCAGAGGCCTTTTACCGGGACTGGTGGCAGGTGGCCGTGGAAGAAGCCCTGCATTTCCAACTGTTGGAAGCGCATCTGCAGTCTCTGGACCACGCTTATGGTGATTTCCCGGCGCATGACGGGCTGTGGGACATGGCCCAGCGCACCCGGAGTGACGTGCTGGCCCGCCTAGCTCTGGTGCCGCGCACGCTGGAGGCACGTGGCCTGGACGTCACCCCAGCCATCCGCAACAAGCTGGTATCCATTGGTGACAAGCGAGGTGCCGCCATCCTGGACATCATCCTGAAGGACGAAATCGGCCACGTCGCCACGGGCAACCGTTGGTACAGCGCTCTGTGCGCCCAACGCTCTCTCGATCCGGTCGTCACTTACACCCAACTTGCCCTGACGCATGGTGCGCCACAGCTCAAAGGTCCTTTCAACTTGCCCGCCCGACGCGCGGCTGGTTTCAGCGACGACGAACTGGCTGCGTTGTGTGGTACACCGCAAACTGCCTGAGCACGCTCAACCTACCCTCTGCCCCATGTCACCTCCACCCAAGCAACCCGATCTCGACTCTACAACCGCGAGTTCCACCATGGCGATTGCCCGACAACCCATTCTGGATGTCAAACGTAACGTTTTTGGCTACGAACTGTTTGACCGATCTTCGGACAACCACGCCTACACGGCTGCCAGTGATGCCGCGCTGCTGTTCAACTTGTTGTCCAACGCCGACAGCGAGATGCGAAACACCAGCAAGACCATTTTCATCAATTGCACGCACCAGACCCTGGCTGGTGGCCATCTGGACCTGATTGAGCCGGACCGCGTGGTGCTTGAAATACCGCCGATGCCGCAAGATCAGTCCGATCCGGAAGACATTGAGGCTTTTTTGCAAACGATGATCGGGGTTCACCAGCGTGGCTTCCGGCTGGCCTTTGACGAATCCGTGATGCAAGACGCCTACGCCAACTGGCTGCCGCTGGCCTCGTTCGTCAAGGTGGACATCAACCTCGTGACGACGGATCAACTGAAAAAAATTGCTGCCAAGCTGACGACACAACCTGGCGCTCAATTGGTGGCCGAGAAAATTGAAACCATCGATCAGTTTGATGCCGCGTTATTTGCCGGTGCCAAGTTGTTTCAGGGCTACTGGTTTTCACGTCCGGTGCTGGTCAAGGGACAGACCATTCGCCCAACGCAGGCAGCCATCATTCACCTGATCAACCTGGTGCGCAAGCAGGCCAGCACCCTCGAAATTGAAGAAGTTTTCAAGCACGACCCCACACTGTCTTTCAACCTTCTGCGCTTCATCAACTCGGCGGGGTTTGGTTTGAGTTGCGAAGTTACGTCATTTCGCCATGCGGTCATGCTGCTGGGCCTGAAGAAGTTGTTTCGCTGGGCGGCACTGCTGATGACCACTTCGGGATCAACCGGTGCGTCAAATGCAGTCGCCCATTCTGCCGTGGTGCGGGGTCGGTTGATGGAATTGCTGGCCGCGCAGCTGCTGTCACCCGAAGAGTGCGACAACGCTTTTGTAGTGGGTATCTTTTCCCTACTGGACACCATGTTGGGTTTGCCACTGGGTGAAGCGCTGGCAGCCATCTCGCTGCCACAGTCAGTCACCGAGGCCCTGCTAGACGGTAAAGGGGTTTTGGCACCTTTCCTGCAACTCACCCTGGCGTGTGAAAACGCCGACGACACCCTGTTTGCCGAAACGGCCACCGAACTGCAGTTCACCGGCGATCAGGTCAACTGGGCGCATTTGCAAGCGCTGGCCTGGGCCGAAAACATCACGGGCTAAGCTCACCCACGCGGGTGATGGCGGGCATGTAACTGATTGAGCCGCTCCCGCGCCACATGGGTGTAGATGGTTGTCGTGGAAATGTCGGCATGACCCAGCAGCATTTGCACGGCACGTAAATCCGCACCGTGGTTGAGCAAATGCGTGGCAAACGCATGGCGCAACGTATGGGGTGACAGCGGCGACGTGATGCCAGCCAACAGCGCGTATTTCTTCACCAGCATCCAGAACATCACCCGGCTCATGGCGGTGCCGGGCGTCGGGCCTTTATGGGTGACAAACAAGTCATCGGTCAGATGCCCCGCCAGCAACTCGGCACGCGGCTGCGCCAGATAGCGCTTGAGCCACAGGCTGGCGACTTCGCCGAACGGCACCAGGCGTTCTTTGTTGCCCTTGCCAAAGACGCGCAGCACGTTGTCGTTCAGGCTGACGTTGAAGACCCTGAGTGTGACCAGCTCACTCACCCGCAGGCCACTGGCGTACATCAGTTCGAGCATGGTGCGGTCGCGCACGCCCTGTGCCATGCTGACGTCCGGGGCGGCCAGCAGCGCCTCCACCTGAAATTCGGTGAGGGTTTTAGGCATGCGCAGCGCCTGCTTGGCAGACAGCAGTTTGAGCGTTGGATCTGCGCTGACCAAATGTTCGCGCAAGGCCCAGTGGAAAAACCGTTTGAACACCGTCAGACGGCGGTTGGCGGTGGTGGCTTTGGTTTGGAAGTGCCTCTCCGCAAAATAGCCATTGATATCGTTCTGACTCACCCGCACCAACGCCCCACCACGCGCCACCAGCCACGCTGAAAACAGGGTCAAATCGCGGCGATACGCCGCCAGGGTGTTTTTGGACAAGCCGTCTTCCAGCCACAGCGCATCGACAAAAGTATCAATAACCGGATCAGGGCTAGCAATCGGCGGGGAAACGTGGTCAGACATGCCTGCTATTCTCGCCGGATGAACTTTGCCGAACTGCTTTTCCCCGATTTTTCGCTGATTCTGATCGGCTACCTGGTGTGCCGCTTCACGCCCCTGAACCGAACGGTCTGGACGCAAGTAGAGCAACTGGTGTACTTCATGTTCTTCCCGGTGTTGCTGTTCCAATCGATCGTCAGGAGTCCGCTGGACCTGGGTGCGGCCAGCAATCTGGTGGGTGCGGGCTGGGCCTTGGGGCTGGGTGGCATCGCCATGGCCTACTCGGTGCCCTACTGGCCCGGGCTCAGGGGCCACATTGCCGCGCGCCAGCACGCCGCCAGCGCGCAGGTGGCGTTTCGTTTCAACTCATTCATCGGCCTGGCCCTGGCCTCCAAGCTGGCAGGCACCCAGGGCGTGGCGGTGATAGCGTTGCTGATCGGCGTGAGCGTGCCGCTGATGAACATTGGCGCCGTCTGGCCCATGGCGCGTCATGCGCAGCGCGGTTTTCTGCGTGAACTGGTACGCAACCCGTTGATCATTGGCACCGCCAGCGGGCTGGTCGCCAATCTGCTGGGGTGGTCCATTCCGGGTTGGCTGGAGCCCACGGTGAGCCGCATTGGTGGGGCGTCACTGGCACTGGGTTTGATGGCAGCCGGCGCGGGCATGCAACTCGGTGCCCTGAACCACGCCAAGCTGCTGGGCAGTGCGCTGCTGCTGATTCGCCACTTGCTGATGCCCTTGCTGGCGTTGCTGCTGTCGCACCTGTTCCATCTGAACCCGATACAGACCACCATGTTGCTGACCTTTTCTGCGCTGCCCACCGCCTCCAGTTGCTACGTGCTGGCGTCGCGCATGGGCTATGACGGCGCTTTTGTGGCGGCTCTGGTCACGGTGTCCACCCTGCTGGGCATGGCCAGCCTGCCTTTGGCGTTGGGAGTCCTGAACAGCGGGTGAGCAGGCAGTGTGCTGCAAGCCTGGTGCGGGTTCCAGCCGGTTGCGATTCAAATGTTGGCGCAGACCGTCAGGCTGCCAACGCGGTCTCTTGTGTTGTCATTGGATGTCATTGGATGTCATGTGGAGTGCGTCCAGGGCGATGAATAAGCAGCATCGACGCACGGCGCGGCGACTGGGTCAGGCGCATGCGGTTTTGGGGCGAAAGCACGCGCGGGGGTAAGTTGTCGTATGTGAGAAGCCCAGGCAACAAAGGCAACAATTGCATCTTTTTTGATAGCTGTCAGAGTTTGACTGATAAGGGCTTGCGGTTGTTTTTCTATTACCTCAGTCATGACCGACACGATTGAGACAGGGTGATTGGGTCAGGCGACCGGGCTTTGGGGCCAAAGGCGCGCGCCTCAGGGCTTGGCGTACTGATCCAGATTGCCCCGCGCGTGATTTGGCTCCAAAACCGCATGCGCCTGCCCCAGTCGCCCTGGCGTGCGTAGAGGTCTTCTATCAGCACACTTCACTTTGGAACGCACCCCCAGCCAATGCCAACCGTCAGGATTTGGGAAAAATGCTAGGCTTGCGGCCAACACTTTGACGACGGAGGAAAAACCATGCGTTACCGTTTACTGGGCCGAACCGGTCTGTATGTTTCCGAACTGTGCCTGGGCACCATGACTTTTGGTGGCCAGGGTTGGTGGAAGGTCATGGGCGCGCTGGGCCAGGACGGTGCCGACGCACTGGTCAAGCAGTCGTTTGATGCCGGGGTCAACTTCATCGACACCGCCAATGTTTACGCGCTGGGCGAGTCCGAAACACTCACCGGCAACGCCATCAAACGCCTGGGCCTGCCACGTGATGAGTTGGTGATTGCCACCAAGGCTACCGGGGTGATGAGCGAGACCGCCATCAACGCGCGTGGGCAGTCACGCTACCACCTGATGAACGCGCTGGATGCCAGCCTGAAGCGCCTGCAGCTTGACCACATCGACCTGTACCAGTTACACGGCTTTGACCCGCTGACCCCGCTCGACGAAGTGCTGGGCACGCTCAACGACATGGTGCGCTCGGGCAAGGTGCGCTACATCGGCCTGTGCAACATGGCGGCCTGGCAGATCATGAAGGCACTGGCCATGTCAGACAAAAACGGCTGGGCGCGCTTTGAGAGCGTGCAGGCCTACTACACGGTGGCCGGGCGCGATCTGGAGCGTGAGGTGGTGCCTTTGTTGCAGGACCAGCAACTTGGACTGATGGTCTGGAGCCCACTGGCCGGTGGTCTGCTCAGTGGCAAGTTCAGCGCGGACGGCAGCGGCCCGCCGGGCACGCGCCGCGCCACCTTTGACTTCCCCGTGGTGGACAAACCGCGTGCCTTCGCCGTCGTCGACGCCATGCGCCCGATCGCACAGCGCCACGAGGTGTCGGTGGCCCGCGTGGCTCTGGCCTGGTTGCTCAGCCGCCCGGTGGTCAGCAGCGTCATCCTGGGCGCCCGAACCCCCGAACAATTGACCGACAATCTGGCCGCCACTCAACTGGTTCTCAGCGAGGAAGACCTGGCCACGCTCAATGCCGTTAGTGCCTTGCCACCGGAATACCCCGGATGGATGCTCGCCCGTCAAGGCGAAAGCCGCGCCCAACCTCCAGTCAAAGCCTAAACACCGCAAGATGCAGTCACCTCAACCCGCCAGCACCACACCCGTCACCCATGTGCTCTACCTGCACGGTTTCTTGTCCTCCCCCTCCTCCACCAAGGCGCGCATGACAGCGGCCGCCATGGCACAGCACCACGCCGAGGTGGTCTGGCTGTGCCCGATGCTGGCCGCGTCACCGGCACAAGCACTGCAAGAGGTGCTGCAAGCCACGGCGGATTGGCCCAAGACGTCTACAGCGATCATCGGTTCATCGCTGGGCGGCTTTTACGCCACCTGGCTCGCCGAACGCTGGGGGTGCAAGGCAGTGCTGTTGAACCCGGCGGTGCACCCGGCGCGTGACTTGGCCGCCCATGTGGGTGAGCACACCCTGTGGCACGACTCTGACAAACACTTTGTGATGGAGCCGCGCTTCATTGACGAATTGCAAGCGATGGAGTTGCCCCACATCAGCCAGCCCGAGCGCTACTTTGCGGTGATCGCCAAAGGCGATGAGGTGTTGGACTGGCGCGAGATGCACAGCCACTACACCGGGGCCAGCATCAAGCTGCTGCCCGAAGGTGATCATGGCCTGAGCGACTATGACCAGCATCTGGATGAAGTGCTGGGATTTTTGCAGCTCGCCTGAGAATTTGCGATACTTTTTTACCTATAGCCCAGGTCTTTAATGGGCTTATTGCTATCTTTTATATAGCAAAACTCCAGCGCCTGAAGAGGCACTGTGCGACACGACACAGGTGAAAGCATGGTACCTGCAAAGCAGCGCATGCTGACGTTCACGACGTGTAGCCATCTGGAAATCTAATTCCATTTCCAAATCATTTGTGTCTAGGCGTCGAGCCGAAGGCATTGCAGACGCAAGACAAGGCGAGACAACAACGACACGGATGATTTAGAAATGGAATAAGCCACAAGCCGTGGCTGCGCCGCTGACAGCGCCATACCCACACTGCGACCACCGATCACGCTGATCAACGCCGAGTCTGCTGCGTTGTCGGAAAGCGTTCACAAATTGACGGAAGTACAACAATTGTTGTATTTTTAATTACATAACGGTAGGTTGCTGCACCGTCAAATGACTGGCAGATAGGAATGGAGGCAATGGCACGGGTATTGCGATAAACGGACCGTGGCAATTTCAACTTCGTTATACATGTGTAAATACAACGCAAGAACACCAGTGAGGCTATGCAGAAGCCTCACTGCCATTGCCGGGTTAGCGATGTCGTTGAACGCGTTGGCACTTGAAATCACCGACATGGTTGGTCGCAAGGTCGTCGTGCCGGACCGAATCGAGCGGGTGTTCGGCTCGGCGCCGCCACTGAATGTCCTCCTGCACGCGGTGGCGCCGGACCGCGTGGTCAGCCTCAGCTTCAAGATCGAGGAGCCAGCGAAGAAGTTCTACCCGCCGCGCTTGCTGACGCTGCCGGTGGGCGGCGGCATCTTCGGGGTTGGTCAGACAATGAATCCAGAGAGTGTTATGGCGCTCAAACCGGACCTCGCGCTCGCCTGGAATAGTCCTTTCGTTGATCGGAAGAAGATAGAGGAAGCCTTTGTTGGCATGGGCATTCCACTGGTCTTCATCCAGATGGACACCTTGGCCGATTGGCCGAAGGCCTTGCGCTTTACCGGCAAGCTGCTGGGCGCCGAGGCCAAAGCGCAAGCCCAGGCGGCTTACGTCGAAAAGGCAATCTCCCGCCTGGCGAGCAGCGTTGGGAAACTGCCGAATGATCGCCGCCGCGTCTATTACGCCGAAGGCCCGGATGGCCTGGCGACGGATTGCCATCTCTCCTTCCATACCGAGGCCATCGAACTGGCCGGCGGCTACAACGTCTATCGCTGCCAGCCCAAGGACCACATGGGCATGGAGCGGATCAGCATCGAGCAGATCCTCGCCTTCGATCCAGAGATCATCATCGTGCAGGACCGCGCCGCTGCTGCCGCCATTCGCAACGACGCTCGCTGGCAGGGCATTCGTGCGGTCAAGGCCGGGCGCATCCACCTGGTGCCGCGCTGGCCGCACAACTGGGTGGATCGTCCACCGTCAGCAATGCGTGCACTCGGTGCGCAATGGCTGGCCAACCTTTTCTACCCCGATCTTTATCCGTTCGATGTCAAGCATGAGACGCGCGATTTCTATCGCCTGCTTTTCGGCGTGACGCCGACGGATGCAGATATTGACGATTTGTTAACCCACTGATACGGAGTATTTGTCGTGCATTCATCCCAACGTTCACAAGGTCCGGCCACACTCGCTTTCCTTCTAGGAGCCTCGTTCATCGGCTTCGCTGGGGCCGAAGAGGTCACCCTGCCCACGGTCGAAGTCACCGACCAGGCTACGCGCGCAGAGCTTGTGCCAGACAGCATCAAAAACCCCTATCGCATTGAAAAGTCTGCGCACTTCGGCACGGAAGTCATGACCCGCGACGACATCGAAGCGCTGAACCCCAAGGACGTGCTTGATCTGCTCGACAAAGCAGTCGGCATGAACATGACTTATCAGGGGCGGCGCAGTCCGTTCTTTCTGGATGAACGGGGCGGCGGCAACCTCACCTACATCCTGGATGGCGCCGTTTTGCCAACCAACTTCAATCGCATCCTGCAAAAGATTCCACTCGCGGCCATTGAGCAAGTGCAGATTGTTCGTGGTTCGACGTCCCTTCTCCTGGGGCCGACCATCCCGACAGGATCGAGCGCAGACGGGTCCGGCATCAATTCAGGCTTCGTCATCATTCGCACCCGACAACCCAAGGGGACGGACGCAGAAGTCAGCGCCTTCGTGGAGAAAGCAGATGCTCAACCTACCGCCAATGGGGAGAGCCTGTATGTCGGGAAGCAACTTGGCAAGAGCGATTCCGCGAACGGTTATCTCGCCGGCATGGTTTCGCGTCGGGACGTGCCGAGCAAGGACACCTGGTTTGATGGCCAGGATGCCGATGCCAACATGTTCGTTGGCGGGTTCACCCTCGACAGATTCTCCATGGGCGTCACCGCCTATCATGACGACGGTCGTTTCGAGATGCAGCGCGGCGTGACCACGACAGGGGCGCTGGACCCTGCCAAGTGGTACTACGACCCACTCAAGACGGATCTCATGGCCTACAACGCCAGCATGGCGTGGAGCGACAACCAGACGACCCTGCTGTCGGCGTACAACACACAGTTCAACCAGCAGGAATACAACGCGAGCTTTGCGAACGCCACGGTGACAAGCCGCCAGTTCGAGGAAAAGACCAGTGGTTACAGCATTCGCCACAACGTCCGGTTCGGTGACACCTTGGTTCAGGTTGGCAAGCAGTACACATTGAGCGAGGGTTTCGGGCCGAACACCAATACTCCGTATAGCAACTGGCGCACTTCCGTGGATGGCTGGTCCTCCGCCGTGGAGCAAACCCTGTTCAATGGCGACGTCGTCCTCGATGGCGGCTATCGTCGGGACACCAAGCACATCGACTGGTCGGCAGCGCTGACCGGGAACCCGACCGCCAAACAAATCGCCACCGCGCTGAAGGCCAATGCCGACCAGGACCTGGCGCCAGCTACTGTTTTCACGCTGGGTGGACGCTGGCAAATCAATAACATGTATGCGTTGAACGGCCGATACTTTGATGGCGACGAAGGAACCGATGGTGATTTCAATCTTGCCACAGTCTCTGGCGCACCCCTGCATGCCGAGAAGCAGAAGCGCAAGGAACTCGCCCTCGAAGCCAATCTGGTTTCGTACTTCAGGCCAACACTGACCTGGTTCGACGTCGATATCAAGAACCAGAAGACAGCATCGACATCGACCTACGTCGTCGATGGCGAGACCTATTACTACTACACGGAAAGTGATGTGCATCGGCGCGGTCTGGAATTGCTCATCAAGGGCGATATTGCTGCCCGGTCCTCGTACAGCGTTTCCTGGACGCACATGATGGACAACGAGACGACAAGTTCTGGCGTTACTGCCGACGCGCTCGGCATATCGTCACCGAGCAACATCTACACCGCGCGGGTCAGCCACGGCTGGAGCAATTACCGCTTCAACGTGTCTTACAAACGGGTCGGACCGTGGAGCCAATCGACCAGCGCCATGGGAACGGTGTATGCGGATCTTGGCAACTACGACCGGATCGACGCGAACATGATACGCGACTTCATGGTCGACGGCCACAAGGAGCCTTGTCCAATGAGGTATGAGCCTGAACGGTTTGCGTATTTCCACCCAGGAGTGAGCCTGAGTCGACGAATTTACGGTTGAACTGGTTGCTTGATCATCCAAGGATGGTGATCAATATGGACGAGGCCAAACTGCGC
>JARLJH010000042.1 GCA_031291305.1 Rhodoferax sp.
CCGGTATTTCATAACCCGTTCGTGTGGGACGGATCATCTCCACTAGCCAATACACAAGTCGCTCAAAAAGATGTGGCTGTGTCGAGCAAGCCACAAGCGCACGAAGGCTGCCCCCAGGATGCCCAACCTGACTCCATCGACGCAGAAGCAGCAGACAGTCAGCGTCAACTCGATCAGTGGAGTGTGAGGCCCTTGAATGGTGTCAATTGATCCACTCGGTGGCGGCTGCGGCATTGCCGTGAATCATTTTCCATCATGTCTTTCCACACCCTTTGGGCCATCACCGAACGCATGTGGTCGCAAACACGCTTTTCTAGCGTAAATAATGCTGATCACCTGCGCAATTGGGACCTATCCTCGATGTGGCCAGCACCGTCAGGTTGCATGATGGTTCCGCCTAAACTTGGCAAGCACCAATAATTCCAAAATTGGATTACCAGTAAGCAGTAAGCAGTAAGCTGACCGTGACGTATATCTGGAAACGCTGCGAAGCGAGGCACGCAAGCGTCAGGTATTCATGCAATGCACACCCACATCGCAGGCGACCGACTGATCGTGGCAAGACCCAGACCCTATTGCGCGGCACCCGACACTTTTAGGCGGCAAACAGCTGTGCCCCAAACGGCACGACTTCCCGCACAAACCTCACGCAAATACTGACGACGTTAAACTTTTAACTGCGTTTAGTCACACCGAGACCCTGCGCCCCACAGACCCATGCCTATCCACCCATGCTCAACCCGCTCAAAAACCTGCTGACCCAATTTTTTCTGCCTGAGGGCAATTCATCGCAGCAAAGCGATGAACGCAAGTTGCAGTTGGCCACCGCCGTGCTGCTGGTGGATGTGATGCGCTCTGACGCGCAGGTGAGCGACGTGGAACGCAGCGTCACCCTGCAGACGCTGCGCACGCGGTTTGCCTTGAGCGACGACGAATTGACCCAACTGGTAGCGCAGGCTGAAGCTACCGCCCAGCGTGCCAACGACTATTTCACGTTCACCAGTGCGATGAACGACCATTTCACGCAGCCACAAAAAATTCAGGTGGTGGAATACATGTGGCAAGTGGCGTATGCTGACGGCCACATCGACGCCAACGAAAACCACTTGATCAGCAAGATTGCCGGACTGCTGTATGTCACCCACGGCGAATACATTGCTGCCAAGATGCGTGCCAAAGAAGCCGCGCAACTGGGTTAACCTCGCGCCCTTACAACTGAAGGATGCCACCATGAAGAAGCTCAACATCACCATCCAACTGGAAATGTCGGTGCCAGACGACTGGAAACTGGTCGAAACATCAGAAGGTGGTCAGGTGATTGAGCTCCCCAATGGCCAGTTTCTGGACCTGGCCATCGAGCCGCTGTTTGCCTCGGACCCGGAAGACACCTGGACTACCACCGAGGACGAAGCCGCCCTGAACGACTTCCTGGACATGGTGGAGGCCGAGGAAGTGACTTACACCTTTGTCACACATTGACGTTACAACATGGCCGCTTACACGCGGCCCTTGAGAAACCACATGGCCGCCCCAAGCTGGCCTGTCTGCTGTTACCTGCAGCAGCTTTTTCCCAACCTTCAAGAAAGCCGACATGTCTGAATTGCACCAAAAACTGAATTGGCGCTATGCCACCAAAAAAATGAACCCCGCCAAAGTCGTCCCACAGGACAAAGTGGAGCGAATTTTGGAAGCCGCCCGTCTTGCCCCCACCTCCAGCGGGCTGCAGCCTTATGAGATTTTGGTGGTGACCAACAAGGCCGTGCGCGAGCAGATCAAACCCATCGCCTGGAACCAGGGCCAGATCACCGATTGCTCACACCTGCTGGTTTTTGCGGCGTGGGACAACTACACCGCCGAGCGCATCAACGCCATGTTTGACATGACCAACGCACAGCGCGGCGGCACCAATGAGGGCTGGGAAAACTACCGCAAGATGCTGCTCAACACTTACCCTGCGCGCGACGCACAGACCAATTTCGAGCATGCTGCCCGTCAGGCCTACATTGGTTTGGGCGTAGCTCTGATGGCCGCCGCATTTGAAGAAGTGGACAGCACCCCCATGGAAGGTTTCGACCCCAAAGCGCTGGACGGCATCCTGAACCTGAGCGAGCGTGGCTTGCGCAGCGTGGCCATCTTGCCGCTGGGCTACCGTGAGGAAAGTGGCGACTGGCTGGTGAACCTTAAAAAAGTGCGCCGCCCGCGTGAGCAGTTTGTGATTGAAGTAGCGTAAGTTTGTCCGTGCCCGAGTCACCCCGCTTTTCCCTGTGTAAACCAAGGTTTGGACGGTGGTGGACGGGCAAGCTGGCGCTGCGGTCATTACACTGGAACGCATGTACTTGATCTGTCCAGATGTCTAGCCAGCAGTGGTTTTTGCTGATCGGTGCCTTGCTGCTGGTGCGGGGCTTGACAGCCACCTGGCTGCAACGCTCCACAGTCACATCGTCCATCGTCTACCTGGCCTTCGGGCTGCTGGTGGGGCCCAGCGCCCTGAATCTGTTTCATTTCAACCCGCTCAAAGAATCAGCACTGCTGCAAGCACTGACCGAAGTGGCGGTGCTGATCTCGCTGTTTTCTGCCGGGGTCAAGATGCCGGTGCCGTTTACCTTGACCCGCTGGCGCGCCCCCATCTTGCTGGCCACCGTGTCGATGGCGATCACCGTTGCACTGGTAGCCGCGTTCAGCTACTACCTGCTGGGGCTGCCGCTGGGTGCGGGCGTATTGCTGGGCGCCATCGTCGCACCCACCGACCCGGTGCTGGCCACCGACGTGCAGGTACGCCACCCCGGCGACCGCGACCTGCTGCGCTTTACCCTGACCAGCGAGGCTGGCATGAACGACGGCAGCGCGTTTCCGTTTGTGATGCTGGGGCTGGGCCTGTTGGGGCTTCACGATCTGGGTGACACGGGTTTGCGCTGGTGGCTGGTGGAGGTGCTGTGGGCCACGCTGGGCGCGGTGCTCATTGGCGTCGCGGCAGGCGTGACACTGGCACGGCTGGGCTGGAAGCTGCGCCGCGCGCCCCATCACCACCAGTTGATGGACGACTTTCTTGGATTGGGGCTGATCGGCGTAGTCTATGGCCTGTGTGTAATGGTGAATGCCTGGGGTTTTCTGGCGGTGTTTTTTGCCGCCGTGGCGCTGCGCCAGACCGAGCTGAAGTTGGCGAGCGCAGACCCTGCCGCAGCTGACGGCGAAGCACTCGCTACCGTGAGCCAAGGCGCTCTGGTGTTCAAGGAGCATCTGGAACGCCTGTCCGAAGTGCTGCTGGTGGTGCTGATTGGCGGCACGCTGTTCGTCAACTCATGGACCTGGGCGGCCGTGAGCCTGGCACTGTTTCTGTTTTTGGTGGCGCGCCCGGCCAGCGTGCTCATTGGTCTGGCTGGCAGTGGCACACCGTGGCGCATTCGCAGTCTGGCGGCCTGGTTTGGCGTGCGCGGCGTGGGCTCGCTCTACTACCTGATGTACGCCATCGAACACGGGCTGCCGGAGCCACTGGCGTTGCAGCTGATCGGACTGACGCTGATTGTGGTGACCCTGTCGATCCTGCTGCACGGCATCAGCGTCAAACCGCTGATGGGGCTGTTCTGGCGACGTGGCAAGCCGATTGCAGCAGCGACTGCGCCCGGCCACCCAGGCCTGTAACATCACGCCTAAAAGCTATCATAAATATAGCTAAAAGCCAAGACAAGAAAAGGGCTATAGGCCAATTTCATTCACATTCGTGACAACGAGCACTCCCGCATGAACACCCCCGACTTCAGCCCTTCTGCCGAGCAGAACAAGCACCCTATCCTTGAAAAGCTGCGGCAACTGCTGCCCGCTCAGGGTGCCGCGCTGGAGATTGCCTCGGGCACCGGGCAGCACGCCGCCTGGTTTGCCAGCCACCTGCCCGGCTGGCGCTGGCAACCGACTGACGCGCAACCAGGCAGCCTGCCCAGCATCCGCGCGCATGTGGCGCAAGCGGGTCTTGGTAATGTGCTGGAACCGTCGCTGTTGGATGTCTGCGCCGATGTCTGGCTGCCTGCCTGCCCAAGCGCGACTGGCGCTCCCCACTTTGACCTGATCTTTTGCGCCAACATGCTGCATATCAGCCCGAAGGAAACCGGCCCGGCCCTGATGCGCGGCAGCGCACGGCATCTGGCACCCGGCGGCCTGCTGGTGACCTACGGCCCGTATTTTGAACATGACGTGCCCACCGCCGCAAGCAACCTGGCGTTTGATGAAAGTCTGCGCCAGCGCAACCCGGCATGGGGTGTCAGACAACGCGAGGATCTGGAGCGCGCAGCCCAAACCTTTGGCTTGCAGCTGGCTGAACGGCACACCATGCCCGCCAATAACCTGCTGCTGGTGTGGCGCCGGGCGTTCACGAGGTCATCCCCCTAGGCTATGCTGGCTGCCAGCCAACTGCATCTACAGCATTTGATAGTTACGCGAAGCGGCGTTGACCACGTTGTACGACGAATTGCGACAGTTTTGTAACCTTAACGTCGCGCCAAAGTACATAGAAATACACTTCAGTGGATGAGCAAACCACTGATCCTGATCGTCGATGACGACGCTGAACTGTCTGACATGGTGGCGGAGCTCTTGGCGCGTGAGGGTTGGGCGGTGCAATCGGTGCTGAATGCCGTTGAGGGTGAAAAAGCGTTGACACAGTGGCAGCCAGAGCTGGTACTGCTGGACGTGATGTTGCCCGACGCCAATGGTTTTGACATTTGCAGACGTTGGCGCACCAAGAACCCAGGACTGGGCATCGTCATGCTGACCGCGCGTGGTGACCCGATGGATCGGGTGCTGGGTCTGGAAATCGGTGCCGATGACTATTTGCCCAAACCGTTTGAGCCACGTGAGTTGGTGGCCCGTGTGCGTGCGCTGTTACGCCGTCAAACACCGGGGCGGGCTGACGCAACACAGCTGCGCTTTGAAGGGTTGACCATCAATCTGCTTGGGCGCGAGGTGCTGGTGGGCGCGGTCTCCGTGCCGCTGACCAGCGTTGAGTACAAATTGCTGGTCACCATGGCGCGAACACCTGGTGTGCCCTTCTCAAGAGACGCTTTGACCGAAGCAGTTCAGCAAGGCAGTTACAAGCCGCTGGACCGCACCGTGGATGTGCAAGTTGCACGCTTGCGCCGCAAGCTTGCCGAAGCCTCACCCGGCAAAGAGTGGGTCGACACCGTACGTGGCGAGGGCTACGTTTTTGTACCGCGCGGGTAAAAAAACCATCTGCCTCACCCATGCCTGCATCGCCCCATAGTCGATTTAACACGCTGTTTGTGCGCCTGCTGTTGATGCAGCTGGCGCTGGTGGTCTCTCTTGGGCTTTTATCAGTAGGCGTGTTTTATGTTGAGCGCAACATGACCATCGCAGAACTGTACGCCGAACTCTGGTCGGTTCAAATCACCAAGGCACTGGGTACAGGCATCAACCCGTCACGCGACACATCGGTATTGATGCAAAGCACGCAGCCCCCAAGCGATGCGCGACACCCGCTCATACTCGCCCCTCGGTTTAGGGTCATACGCCGGACTTTGAAAACCAGCAACATTGTTGTGGATGATGTGATGATTGGGCATGTCGGAGACGAGCAGGTGGTGTGGTTGCATGTTCTTGCCCCAGCCAAGTCGCCGGTTTGGCTCGCCTTGCCGGGGCACATTCTGACGCCCGAATGGCCTGGCCGACTTCTGCTGGCATTGCTGGTGGTTTCGGTCCTGTTGATTGGCGCCAGTTGGGCTTTCACCCGGCGGCTGACGCGTCCACTGGAACAATTGAGGCTGCGCATGCAAACCCACGCACCAGGGCAACGCGCGTCCACAACCTCGACTGATCATCCCGCACTACTCGGTGCGACGCCTGAAATAGTGTCCATCGACCATGCCTATTCCGATTTGTTGCTGCGGTTTGACACGCATGAACGTGAGCGTGCCATTTTGCTGGCCGGTGTATCCCACGATTTACGCAGTCCACTGGGGCGCATTCGCATGGCCGCTGAACTGCTGCCTGACCGCGACGGAGAAAACACCCGTCAGGAGTCCATCATTCGCAATGTTCAGGTGGCTGACCGGCTGATAGAAAGTTTCATGGATTTTGTGCGCTCGGAAGAGCTGGCCCTGAATGAAACGGTGGATGTCGTGGCGCTGGTGCGCAGCACGGTAGCGCGCTTCGAAAAGCCTGAACAGGAAGTGACCATTGTTGTGCCAGAGTCCCTGCGAGTGCCAAATAGCAATGAATTATTGCTGGACCGATTGGTCAGCAACTTGGTGGACAACGCGCTCAAGCATGGTCGTTGTCCGGTGTGTGTATCGGTCTCAAGCCTGCAGGGCAACGCGGTGATTGATGTTGCTGACGCGGGTCAGGGTCCACAACCAGAAGCATTAAAACGTCTGCAAGCAGCCTTTGCGCGTGGTACCCAAAGTCGCTCTACCCCAGGGGTCGGTTTGGGTTTGACGGTTGTGCGGCAAATTGTGGGTCGTATGGGCGGGCAGCTTGATTTTCTGCGGCAGGCCAATACCAATGTGGTGCGGGTCACGCTGCCCATCTCCAGCAATTTATGAAACGCCAACACCGCTTGGAGAAGGCGCCAACGTCGCCAGGGGCCGCGGTGCTGGCGGTGCGAAGAGTGCACGCGCCACATCTGACACACTGCGCGATGCCCACAGGTCCTGCGCAAGGTGTCGCCATTCATGCGTGGCGATCACAAGCGGGTTGTGACTGCGCAAAGGCGTGGTTAGTCCGAAACGTAGTGAAACGTCATCTCGCTCAGCCACCCAGGTGCCGAAGAAGCGATCAAAAATGATCAGCACGCCACCATAGTTTTTGTCCAGATACTCCGGGTTGGAGGCGTGATGAATGCGGTGGTGTGCAGGGGTGTTGAGCACCCACTCCAAAGGACCCAGCTTGGGAATCCAGGTCGCGTGTTGCCAGAATTGGTACAACAGATTGACCGCCAACATCCCAAAGACCGCAAACGGCGCAAAGCCCAACCACAGCAGCGGCGCAAAAAACAGACCGGTTCCAGTGAGTTTGCCGGTCCAACCCAAGCGCAGTGAGGCCGCCAGTGTCAGCTCGTTGGGGGAGTGATGCACCGCGTGGGTCGCCCAAAACCACCGCACCCGATGGGCGCAACGGTGATACCAGTAGTACAAAAATTCCTCCAGAAAGAACAGCAGCAACCACTGTGTCATCGCATTGAGCGGTATCTCCCCGAGCCGATGCGCGTAAACCCACATCAGAACGGGGGTCACCACCGACAAACCCAGGCTGTCAACAGCGAACCGGCCCATGGCATCTCCCAGTGAGGCTGCGTAAGCCCGCCAGTCGTAGGGCTGGCGCAGCAGAAATTGCTGCACCAGCCCTTCCAGCGTGGCTGCACCCAACACCAGCCCGAACAGCGCAGCAATCCAGGGTCGCCACTCGGGCGAAATGGCGTGGCGCACAGCGTCGTAGCTCATGGTGGTGATACCTCTGGTTTTACTGAGCAGGCGTGGCTGCCCGGCAGCTGGCGCTGAACTCCTTGGCGTGTGTTTTCAGGCACTCGCGCAACGCACCGGCTCCGGTGGAGGTGCCACAGATTCTTTTGACCTCTTGACCGCAATCCCCAACGCTGTCCATAGCGGACTTGCAGTCTGGTGTCAATTCGGAGCCTTGTCCAATGAGGTATGAGCCTGAACGGTTTGCGTATTTCCACCCAGGAGTGAGCCTGAGTCGACGAATTTACGGTTGAACTGGTTGCTTGATCATCCAAGGATGGTGATCAATATGGACGAGGCCAAACTGCGC
>JARLJH010000043.1 GCA_031291305.1 Rhodoferax sp.
CCACTTGGCTGCGCTCAGCGAGTTTGCGTACTTCAGCGGCTACCACGGCAAAGCCTTTGCCGTGTTCACCAGCACGGGCAGCTTCAATCGCAGCATTCAGGGCCAACAAATTGGTTTGTGCGGCGATATCGTCAATGATGCCGATCTTCTTGGCGATCTGTTTCATCGCTTCAACTGTCGCGTTGACGGCCTCACCTCCATCTGAGGCGTCTTTGGCGGCTTTGCTGGCCATACCGTCGGTGATCTTGGCGTTTTCGGTGTTTTGCGCGATGCTCGCTGTCATCTGTTCGATGCTTGCCGAGGTTTCTTCCACGCCTGCGGCTTGTTCGCTGGCCGCTTGACTCAGACTTTGGGCGGTGGCGCTGACTTCTTCGGACGCGCTGGCCAGGGCTTGGGCACCCGAGTTCACATCGGTCACCACATTCGTCAACTTTTTGAGCATGTTGTTGACAGCAGATTTCAGCGCATCCCAGGTACCAGCGTAGCTTTTCTTCATCGATAGGGTCAGATCGCCACCTTCCATGGCGCCAAGCACGTCGGTGAGCTCTTGTACCGGGGTGTTGACTGCCACCATGACCGCATTAAGACCCTCCGCCACCTTGCGGTAGTCACCCTGATGGTTACCCGTATCGATTCGGGTTCCCAATTCACCGGCAACGGTGCTTTGTGATATCGCGCTCACGTCAACCACCAATGTATTGACAGCCTTGGTCACGCTGATCAAGCTCTTGGCCATCACATCGTTTTCAGAGCGGACCTTGACCGTCGTCGTCAAGTCACCCTGAGAAATCGCTTGAGCCGCACTGGCCTGCTGGTTGGTCGCTTCTATGCACGCGTTCAAATTGTTCTTGAGCGTGTTGAAGTCGCCGTTGTAGGTGTCGCTGATCTTTGGCGGGATGTCACCCACAGCGATGCGCTCCACATAGCCTGCGGCCACGTTCAGCGGGCCGATCACCGCGTCCAAAGTGTCGTTGACCCCTTTGACAATTTTCTGATACTCGCCATGGTGTTTGCTGGCATCGGCACGTGTGGCCAGTTTGCCGCCCAGGGTGGCCTCAGTCAGCATGGAAGTATCGGCCACCAAGGCGTTGAGCGATGCCCCAACCTGCTGGAAGCTCTTGTTGATCTTGCCGAACTGGGTTTTAACTTCCAGTGTGTACTGGTCAGCATCCTGTGTCTGCAAGTCCAGGTTGAGGTCACCGCTGCTCAGGCGTTCCAGGTTCATGGCGACGCGCTGGACTTCTTTTTCGGTGTAGCCCTTCACGCTCAGAGTCGCAGAGAGGTCGGTCACGGTTTCCACATAACCGACGGCTTCGCCCTTGGCGTTGAGCACATTGGCGGTGTCTTGTTTGCATTTCAGGTTGCCCCAGTCAAAGAAGCTCTCTTTGACACCACTCTTGAGTTGCATGATGCCGCAATTCTTGGTGTTGCAAATGTTGGCATTGGCAGTCGAACAGGCACGACCCACGGCGTCTTGCCGGTCACGCACATAGCCGCGATCGACCATCAGTTTTTCGAAGGCCTTGTTGAGGAAGGTCCACTTCATGTCCATGTCAATGACGTGGATCGGGAACGGCACGGCATCAATGATGGAGCGATACCACTCCAGCTTGTCCACCACCACGTCCAGCGTGGCATTGGTTCCGGCAATGATCTTATTGAAGTCACCTTGGTGTTTGCTGGCATCTGCACGGATTTCAAATTTCCCAGAGATTGCTGCTTTGGACAACAGATTGGTGTCAGCCACCAATGCGCTGAGTGCTGTTCCAACCTGCTCGAAGCTCTTATTGATCTTGCCGAACTGTGTTTTGACCTCCAATGTGTATTGATCAGCATCCTGCGTCTTCAGATCAAGGTTGAGATCACCGTTACTCAATCGTTCCAAATTCATGGCAACACGTTGGACTTCTTTTTCGGTGTAACTCTTGACACCCAGGGTTGCTGAGAGGTCAGACACCGTTTCGACATATCCGACAGTTTCACCCTTGGCATTGAGCACATTGGCGGTATCTTGTTTGCATTTCAGGTTACCCCAATCAAAGAAGCTTTCCTTGACACCACTCTTGAGCTGCATGATGCCGCAGTTCTTAGTATTGCAAATGTTTGCATTCGCCGTGGAGCATGGGCGACCCACTGCGTCCTGACGATCACGTACATAGCCGCGCTCGACCATAAGCTTCTCGAACGCCTTGTTGAGGAAAGTCCATTTCATGTCCATGTCAATGACGTGGATCGGGAATGGAACGGCGTCAATGATGGAGCGATACCACTCCAGTTTGTCGGCTAGACGAAGCATCGCGGCCATCAAGCTCGTGGTGTCGCCAGCCTTAAGCTCAATTTTGCTCGACAAGTCGCCCGCAGCAATCTTGTTGGCGGTCTCTGCCGCCGCATCCGGCTCACCGCCCAACTGGCGTAAAAAGGTACGGGTGATAACGTAGGCAATGATTCCAACTGCGGTCAGCGTCAAGACGGCAATGAGAAGCGAAAGAATCAATGCGCTGCTTTTGGCAGCTACACCGTCAGCGGCGGTTTTGTGGGCGAGTTCGACGTTATATTCAAGCTCAGCCTTCATGGCCTCCTGAAACTTCTGGACGGCAGGGATCACCTGATTCCTCACTGCTATTTCAGCCTCTTTGGTCTTGTTCTGTTTGGAGAGTTCGGAGAGCGCCAAGCGCTGAACGTCATATTCGGCCAAGCTCGATTTGAGCTGGTCAAACAGCTTCTTTTCTTTCTCATCCGACATGCAACTTACACCAATGCAGCCATTGGTTTCGTACGATGTGATAGCTTCTCCCAGTTTCATACGCGACTCATTGGCTTTGGCGGCAGCCATTTTCATTCCTTCATCGTCTTGGATGATGACGTGAAACAGTGAGTACTCGCGCAAGTTTCCGAAATGGTCACTAATCTCAACCAGCTTTTGGTAACTGGGAACCGTGTTGAGATTGGCGTAGTTAGTGGCTTCATACACCTTGTTCATTTGCTGTTGGCCGACGCCGGTCAGCACAACTATGCCAAGCAGCGCGGAGCCGGCCAGCAGAGACATTTTTTTTGCGACAGTGAGTTTCATGTTGATGGCCTCTCGAACTTTCATTGATGAATAACTTTGGTTGCCGTTGTCTGACGTACCAGCGCCGGCACGTCCAGAATCAAGGCGACATCGCCGCTGCCCAGAATTGTTGAACCGCTGATACAGGGGCTTTGAGCAAACATCTGCCCCAGCGGTTTGATGACGGTCTGGAACTCGCCCAGCAGGGTGTCCACCACCAGCCCGGCTTTTTGCCCAGCGTGCTTGAGCACCACAATGTTTTCCCCCTTGGCAGCGGTACCGGGAAGCGAAAACAACTCGCGCAGTCGGATAAAGGGCAACACCTCACCCCGCAAATTGGTGTAGTCGTGCCCAGGCTCAGCCGAGAAGGCAATGCATTCCTCGATCATGTCCAGCGGTATGGCGTACACCGACTTGCCCAGCCCCACCAGGAAGCCGTCAATGATGGCCAGCGTGAGCGGCAGGCGCACCGTCACCGTGGTGCCCACACCCTCTTCGCTGGTGATGCCGACCGTTCCGCGCAGGGCGGTGATGTTGCGCTTGACCACATCCAGCCCGACACCCCGGCCCGAGAGATTGGTCACCTTCTCGGCGGTCGAGAAGCCTGGCTCAAAGATCAACGCATAGACCTCGGCATCACTCAGATGGTGACCCGCCTCAATCAGCCCACGCTCAATGGCCTTGGCCAGAATCTTGTCACGCTTCAAGCCGCCGCCATCGTCTTGCACGGTGATGACAATCGCACCCGAGTCATGATAGGCATTGAGTTTCAAGCTGCCCTGCGCCGGTTTGCCACGGTCAGCGCGCACCTCGGCACTCTCAATGCCGTGGTCCATGCTGTTGCGCACCAGGTGCATCAACGGGTCACCAATCTTTTCGACGACGGTTTTGTCCAACTCGGTGTCTTCGCCGTCAATCACCAGCGCGATGTCTTTGCCGAGATCGCGCGACACATCGTGCACCACGCGCTGGAAGCGGCTGAAGGTGGCTCCAATGCGCACCATGCGCAGTTGAAGGGCGCTGTCGCGCACCTCTTCAACCAGAGTTGAGAGCTTGGAGGTGGCTTCCTGCAGTTCTATCACCTTGGCACGGTGGGCGATCATGTTCACGCTGGCACCAGCGATGATCAGCTCACCGACCAGGTTGATGAGCTGGTCCAACTTGTCAGCATCAACGCGGATGGACTTGCTCTCGGCCGCACCCATCTCCTTGACCTGCTTTTGTTTGCTCAAGGCGGCTTCCACCACCTCAGGTTGCACCGAACCTTGTTCGACCAGAATCCTGCCGATCTGCTTGTCTGGCTCATCCGATTGAGAATTGAGCGCCATGTCCAGCTCTTGAGTGGTCAGCGTGCCACAACGCACCAGCATGTCGCCCAGGCGGGCGGCTTCGCCTTGCTGCAAATTGATCAGGTTCACATAGTCAGAGATCAAGCTATGTGGCGGCAGGATCACCAGACGGCAGTCATCGCGCACAAACTCGAATACCTGTTCGATCGCGGCCTTGTCGGCGGCGCTCTGGAACGCGATCTCGAAACCCAGATAACACAGCTCGGGGTCCATGTGCTCGGGATCTGGCAGGGCGTCCGTCACGGTTTCAATGGCCACGACCTTGCCCATGGTGCCCAGGTAGCGGATGAAGGAGAGTGGGTCCATGCCGTTGCGCAGCACATCTGGGCCGAAACGCAGCGAAATATGCCAGTGGTCGGCGTTGGCCGTGTTGCCGGTGTTGCCGTCGATGCGCTGTACCTGTTCGGTCTCTGCAGTGGGGACTTGGCGGCTTGTATCGGCAGCGTTGGTCTGGGTCGTGCTGGCCTCGACCTTGGCGGACTCCAGATAGGCGCGCAACTGGGTCACCAGCGGTTCGCCCTGGGCCTGCAGCTCAGGGGTACCGGCTTGCTCACCAGCGGCCACGCCATCAATCAGCGAGCCAATGTGATCGCAGCATGCCAGTAGCAGCGCCACCAGCTTGTCGGCCAGTTCGACTTGGCCAGCGCGCACTTTGTCGAGCACGCTTTCCACCACATGGGTGAAGGCGACCACGTGGTCCAGGCTGAAGAGGCCACTGGAGCCTTTGATGGTGTGCGCGGCGCGAAAGATGGCGTTGACCATTTCGCTTTTGTCGTCTGCGCCTTCAATGGCCAGCAGGGCGGCTTCCATGTCTTCGAGCAGTTCACGGCTTTCGACAATGAACAGCTCCAGTGCGTCATCCATGTCCATGTCAACTCCTTGCCGCGCTCTTGGCGGCGCGCGAATCCATGACCAGATGGTCGCCAAAATAGGCCGCCACGTTGAGCAGCTCAAAGACATCCAGCACCGCCGGGCTGTGGCCTACCAGGTGCACGTCTCGCCCGTGCGCCAGCGCCGTCTTCTTGGCCAGCATCAGCAGTTGCACACCGGCGCTGTCAAGGTCGGTCACGCCAGAGAGGTCGATGTCGGTGACAGGTGGCTCGGCCAGCAAGGCTGGCTTGAGTTCCATGGCGCGAAAAATGGTGAGCTCACCGTCAATCTTCAGAATGTTCGGCGTCTGCGTGGTGGATGTATTCATGGCAGGCACAGCCTTTGCACGGCGTCCACCAGGCGTTCTGGCTGAAACGGTTTGACCACCCAGGCGCGTGCGCCAGCTGACTGGCCTTCGCGCTTCTTGGATTCTTCCGACTCAGTGGTCAGCATGATCACGGGGGTGAACTTGTAGGCGGGCATTTGCTTCACTGTTTTCAGGAAAGTGATGCCGTCCATCACCGGCATGTTCACGTCGCTGATGATCAGATGCACCTTCTGACCGGTGAGTTTGCTCAGCGCGTCTTTGCCGTCCACGCCTTCGAGTACGTCGTAGCCCGCGCCTTTGAGCGCAATACCGACTACCCGTCGCATGGAGGCGGAGTCGTCAACAATCATGATGGTCTTGGCCATGGTTTCGTTCTCCCCTAGAAAAAACTGATGTCTGTGGTGGCGCTGCTTTGCACAACCTTGCCACCTTCGTGAATGACGTGCTGATCGGCCATCACGTAGGTCCTCTTCATCTCATCAAGCATGTCCTGTGGGTCATGCGCTTGGAGCTCACCAGTGGTGGCATAGGCTTTCTGCGTCTCTTGCAATACGGCGGGCAGGCGGGCGATGTTTTTGGTGACCTGGGTCAGAATCTGGCTGACGCGGTCTTGAAACTGCATTTGCACCAGCGCCTGGTTGACCTCGGACTGGATGCTGACGCTCTCTCCGTGCAGCAGGTCACGCGAGCGCTGAAACGCTTCGGTGATGCCCCGAAAGTCGGACACCACTCGTTCAACTGTGGCATGGGCCGTTTCAAGAGAACTGTCTTCAGCGACAACGGACTCACGCACCACTGTGCAGGTGTCAACAATGGCGGCGCTGATGACTTTGACCTTCTCGGCAATCTTGCGGCCAGTGTCACCGGACTGGTTGGAGAGCATGCGAAATTCCTTGGCCACGACCGCAAAGCCCCGGCCCAAGTCACCAGCGCGGGCCGCCTCTATGGCGGCGTTCAGGGCCAGCAGGTTGGTTTGCTGGGCAATGCGGGCCACATCCGAGGCCATGTCTTGCAGCTCAACCACAAAGCGGTCCAGGCCTTGGACTTTGGCCAGCATTTGTTCCATGTTTTTCATGGCGGTTTCTTGGACCGTGATCAGGGCATTCAATTCCTGTTCGCTCTTGGCAAAGACTGCCACCAGGCCGCTGCCACTATTGTCCATGCCGTCGGTTTCCTGGTTGGCCGTGCGCAAAGCCACATCAAGCTTGTCGACGATGCCGCCAAAGCGCTCTGACAGGGCGTTGATGGCCACTTCCATCTGGCTACGTGAAGCTTCAATGTGACCGTTCCAGACCGGCACCACGTGCTGGCTGTATACCGCCTGACCCTCAAGATACTCTGCAACCGCTTGATGCAAGGCTGTTTCCTGCCTGTCCATGCGGCGCCCGACCACGACGGCACCGATCAGCAGCATCACCGCAGCGCCAATGGACAACAGGCTGGCCTGACCCACCCACAGCAAAGCCAGCGCGGCAACCACCCCCCATACAACGGGGTAAAACCTGTGCGCAGCTTTTGGCAGTGAGAGCGTCATGGCGACACCTCACTGGACTGCGCTGCCAGATTCGAAATGATGGGCAGCAACTCGTTCACAAAATTGGCCTTATCCACCAGACCCAAAGCGCCGAGCGCCTGAGCTGCGGCGCGATACGACTCGTTGTCGTGCATGGTCAGAAACAAGACGCGCGGCGCTTGCGGCCAGCCCTGCATAGTTTTGACCACGTCCAAGCCACTCTGACCAGGCATCACAATATCAAGAAGCAGCAGATCTGGCTTTAGGCGCTGCGCCAGCTCCAGCGCCTGCGCGCCGTTATGCGCTTCACCAACCACCTCGGTGGACGGGAGCAGCTTGAGCGTTGTCTTGACGGACGCCAAAAAGGTCAGGTTGTCGTCTACCAGCATGATCTGCAGCGCCACAGCGTCCTCCCCCGCGGCCAGGTGGTGAGCATCCATGCGTGCGTGACCGCTGCGCGTCGGGTGTGTGTGAAATGACTGAACATGACCTGTACTTTAGGTACAGCAGCGGTTCAACGATATCGGGCCAACACCCTAGTCTGTCGGGGGAAACACCTGAAGGCAGAACGTCACAGAAAAGACCGCGCCCGGCCCGGGACCGATGTCGAGCTTGCCGTCCAATTGCCGCGCCAGATCGGATACCAGCTGCAGCCCCAATGATTGGGCGCGCCGCGCTTCGAAATCGTCCGGCAAACCCACACCGTTATCGCGCACCGTCAGACACCACCATCCTGCCTGGCTGGAAGGCTGGGAACTCACCACCAATTCCCCGCTACGCCCGGCAGGGAAACCGTGCTTGAGGCTATTGGAGACAAGTTCATTGACCAGCAACCCACAAGGCGCGGCCTGATCCATAGCAACCTGCACCTCGGACACATCCAACACCAGCCTCACCTCGCCATAAAGTCCCGTCTGGCTACGAAATGCCTGTGTCGCCAGTTGCTTGAGGTAGCTTCCTAGCTCCACCGAAGCAAAGATGCCGGTGCGGTACAGGCTCTCGTGCAACAACGCCATGGCAAAAATGCGACCCTGCATGTCCTTAAGCACGGCCCGCGTTTCGGGCTGGTCGCTGCGCCCCGCCTCCAGTCGCAGCAGGCTGGTGATCACCTGCAGGTTGTTTTTGACGCGGTGGTGTACCTCGTGCAACAGAGCCACTTTTTCCTTGAGCGAGGTCTGCAGCGCCAGATCAGCTTGCTTGCGCCGGGTAATGTCTTTCTTGACAGCCACGTAATGGCTGGTCTTGCCACTGGCGTCCAACACGGGGGCGATCACCGCCTGCTCGACGAAAAGTTCGCCATTTTTTCTGCGATTGTGGAGTTCACCTTGCCAGACGCGACCCTGGCAGAGGGCGTCCCAGAGTTCCACATAGACCTCTGGCGGCGTCAGGCCCGACTGCAGGATGCGCGGGTTTTGCCTCTGCGCCTCGGCCAATGTGTAGCCGGTTTGGTGGGTAAACGTCGGGTTAACATACAAAATATCGCCCTGCAAATCAGTGATCATGATCGACACCGGCGCCTGCTCCACCGAGCGAGACAACTGGCGCAACCGGTCGTCTGCCGCCTTGCGTTCGGTGATGTCAGTGATGAAGCCGTGCCACAACACCGAACCATCGTCTTGCCGCTCAGGTAGCGAGTTACCAAACAGCCAACGCTCGCTGCCATCGCTGAGCCTGATCCGGTATTCAAGCTGCCAAGGTGTCAAGTGGGTCGCAGATTTCCGAATCGACGCCATGATCTGCTGCCGATCATCGGGATGATGCATAGCAAACATGGCCGATGCATCGGTCTGCACGTCTTTCGGACTTACCCGATAAATGTCGCGCATGGCCTCGCTGGCAAAAGGCAGGCACGAGCTACCGTCAGGCCTGAGAACAAACTGATACACCATGCCAGGCACGCTGTTGGCCAGCTTTTGCAGGCGGCTCAGGGCTTCATCACGGGCAGCATCCGCCTGTCGCTTCTGCGTCACATCCAGAACAGTCCACAACATAGCGTCGGCTGGCGTCGCTAGCATGGAGCCACTCAACTCCACCCAGATATGCCTGCCATCGCGGGTCAAAAACTCTGTCTGCGTACGATAGACCTGACCTGACATCAGCGTGGGATAGGCCTTCTCAGCGAACTTCAGGTAGGCTTCTTCGCTGGGAAAATACGGTTGTGTTGGCTTGCCCACCAACTCGCCAGGACAATAGCCATACATTGCCTCAAACGCCGGACTAGCCCATGCTATCTTTCTGTCCTGTACCTTGACAACACCCATCAACTCGTTGTTGAGCATGGCTCGCTGTTCCGCCAAGGCTTGCTCCAGATCCTGTCGGGTCTTCTCGAGTGCTGCCAGTGACTCCGACAACGATCTGGTTTTTGCCCGCACACGTTGGCGCAGCATCAAATTCCATAGCATCAACACGATGACCAGAAAGAGGATTATCAATACTGTGAACTCAATGAAACGCCGATACGGCACCGCTCTGGCGGCATCCATACGGGAAGCCAACCAGCCATTGGCCGCGCCGCGTTGAATGAGCCGGTCGTCATCCTGCCCGGCCTGCAGTTGCAACTGCCCACTGGAATCGCGAAAGCTGTAGGACGAGTCCTTGTTGCCCGTGACCGTGGTACTGGCCTTTGGCATGGGCGCAAGCAAGGTTTGTGCGCTGACCAGCCCGGCCACAGCGCACAACATGCATGACAGCAGAAGCCTGACTAAACGCATGAATTGATAGCTAACTATGTTTGTTTTATAGGGGCTACAGGCTTATTTTCCATATGAATACCGGAGAATTCAAGCGCCTCGGGTGGTTGCGGTCTGGCAAACAGATATCCCTGAAAAGCATCGCAACCAATGCCTGCCAGGAAATCGCGCTGACCCGTGGTTTCAACCCCTTCGGCAATCACCTGCATGCCCAGATTGTGGCCCAGTGCGACGATGGTCTGGCAGATCAGCGCGTCATCCGGGTCGGTTAGCAAATCACGCACAAATGACTGGTCAATTTTGAGCTGATCCATCGGCAGGCGCTTGAGGTGCGTCAGAGATGAATAGCCAGTCCCAAAATCGTCCAGCGAAAAGCTCACCCCCATGGCCTTGATGTTGCGCATTTTGGTGATCACCTGCTGCAGGTCTGCAATCAGCATGCTCTCGGTGAGTTCCAGTTTGAGGCGACTCGCGTCTGCACCGCTGTCCACCACCGCCCGCGCCACGGTTTCAACGAAGTCATCCTGTGAAAACTGCAGGGCACTGACGTTGACCGCCATCGTCCAAAGGGCTGTGGCGTTGTCGGCGGCCCATCGCACCAATTGCTGGCAGGCGGTATCAAGCACCCATTGGCCAAGCTGCAGGATCAGACCGGTTTCTTCGGCCACGGCAATAAACTGTGCCGGGTACACCAAACCGCGCTGCGGGTGTTGCCAGCGCACCAGGGCTTCAGCACCGACAGGAGCGCCCTGTGCATCCACCTGCATCTGGTAATACAACACAAATTCATCTTGCGCGAGACCGCGCTGGATATCTTTTTCAAGCTCCATGCGCGCCACCGCCAGCGCCTGCATGGCAGGATCAAAAAAACGTACTGTCTTGCGCCCGGCGCCCTTGGCCTGGTACATGGCAGCATCTGCCATCTTGAGCATCTCATCAAAGTCGCACGCGCGTTTGTCGAACATCACAATGCCAAGACTGGCCGAACCGACGTATGGCCGCCCGTGCAGGTCGTAGGGTTGACACAAAGCATGCAGAATTTTTTGTGCCACTGATTTGGCATGTAACGCTGCAGGTTCGCCACTCAAACCCAGGGCTTCGAGCATGACGGCAAATTCGTCACCCCCCAGATGTGCCACCGTGTCTTCCTCGCGCACGCAGGCCAGCAAACGCACACCCACCTGACGCAGCATGTCGTCACCAAAAGTCGGGCCCAAGGTGTCATTGATGTGCCGGAAATAGTCCAGGTCCAGCAGAATCAGCGACCCGTGCTGTTCTGAGCGGGCAGCTGCCTTGATAGCGATTTGCAGCCTGTCGAGCAGGCGGCGGCGATTGGGCAAACCCGTCAGTTCGTCGTAAAAAACCAGACTCCGGATTTTTTCCTCCGCCTGACGGCGCTCGCTGATATCTGCCAGGACAACAATATATGAAACCTGCGATGCCACCATGATGCGTGACACAGTGAGCCTCAGCGGAAATATCTCACCGCTCTTGCGCCTGCCACTCACCTCGCGCTGGTGGCAAATCACCCGACTCAGCGATTCGGATTCGTTGTGCTGCAGATACGCGATGTGAGCTTCACGAAAGTGCTCAGGCATCAGCATCGATACGTTCTGGCCCATCACTTCATCAGCTGCATAGCCGAAAATAGTGCAGGCACCCAGGTTGACGGACTCCACCACGCCTTGCGGCCCCACCGTGAGCACTCCACTGGTGAGGTTGTCCAAAATCACTTGGTTGCGTTGCGCGACCTCAGCCTCACGCACATCTCGCTGGTATTTGTAGAGCGCCATTTGCAGCACGGTATGCAACTCGCGTTCAGAAAATGGCTTGAGGATGTAGCCATAAGGTTCGGCCAACATGGCCCGCTCCAGAATGTCATCCGCGGCATAAGCGCTTAAAAATACGACCGGCAACGCCTGATGCTCACGAATCGCACGGGCAGCTGCAATGCCGTCCATGCCCGGGCCCAAGCGAATGTCCATCAACACCAGATCGGGACACAGCCGCCCTGTGAGAAACACCGCCTCCTGCCCGGAACACGCCTCACCCACGACCAAATAACCCAGCGCCTCCAACTGCTGGCGAATATCTGCGCGGATGATGGCTTCGTCTTCGACGATCAGGATGTGCGGCGCACTTGTCGCCCAGGGAGACTTTGAATTGTGCGCGGCAACGGACGGAAAATTGGGCATGCCGCACGATACGTCTGACGCCGTGCAAACAACATACGGCAAACACCTGATTCCGGTCAGGAAAACACCTGAAAGCCCGCCACTGACCCATCGCCCTTCACCGAACCCGGACGCTGAACCATGGCCGTCAAAAATACGAATTAAATAGCATCATCCCCTTATAAATCGGGGGCTAGAAATGAATTTCTTATATTGAAACCAGGCCGAGCTTCATGGCGTGGCGCACCAGGCCGGTGACCTCGTGCACATCAAGCTGACGCATCAAGGTGGTGCGATGCGTCTCCACGGTTTTCACCGACAGGTTCAGTCGACGGGCAATGTCTTTGGTGCTCAGGCCCTCGGCAATGAGTTGCAACACCTCGCGTTGGCGCGGTGTCAGTTGCTCGCTGGGTTGGTCATCTTCACGCAGGCGGTGCACATAGTCGTCGAACACGCCTTTGGAAACTGCGGGGCTGAGGTAGGTCTCGCCGCGCATTACCGCGGTCATGGCCAGTTCGAGCTCCATCGGTGCCGAATCTTTGAGTAAATAGGCCACTGCGCCATGGCGCAGGGCGCGGCGCACATATTCCTCGCTCTGATGCATCGACAGAATCATCACCCGGATGCCGGGTATGGCTTTGACCAACCTCGCCGTGGCTTCCAGACCGTTGAGTCCCGGCATGGCAATGTCCATCAGTACCAAGCTCGGCTTCAGCTCTTCAACCAGCGCCAGCAAGGCCAGGCCATCGCCCGCCTCGCCCACCACGCTGATGTCTGGCATGGATTCAAGCAGCTTGCGCAATCCCGCACGTACCAGCGCGTGATCATCAGCCAGCACGACGCGCATGTTGTTCAAAATGCTTCCCCTTGTGTTCGCCACGGACAGCGCAGTTCAACCACGCTGCCCTCGCCCGGCTGCGATTGGATATCGAGTTGTCCACCCACCAATGTGGCGCGCTCCCGCATACCAAGCACGCCTAAGCTGGAACCAGTAGTGGCGCGCTCAAGCATGGCTGCGGTGTCGAAACCCAGACCGTCGTCCGACACAGTCAATACCATGTCATCTGCCTCACGGCACAGGTTGATCTGCACCTTGCTGGGTTTGGCATGGCGGCTGATGTTGGTCAAGGCCTCCTGAACGATGCGAAAGCAGGCCGTCTCAATCTCGGGTGCCAGGCGACCCAGCTCGCGCTCATGGTGAAACTGAACCTCAAATCCGCCCCGGTTGGCGCTTTGCTCAGCCACCCATTTGAGCGCTGGTGCCAGGCCCAGATCGTCCAGCACGGAGGGTCGCAGCGCAGTGGCCAGCGTTCGTACCTGTTGCAGGGCTTCTTCAACAATGCGGATATTTTCCTGGTACAGGTCGGCCGGAACCTGATCCTTGAAGCGCTCACCCAACTGCAGATTGATCTTGATCGCCGTGAGCGACTGGCCCAGCTCATCGTGCAACTCAAGGGCCACGCGTCGGCGTTCCTGCTCCTGCACCTCCAGCACCCGGCGAGACAGAGCCTGCAACTGGCGGGTGGTGGTCAATAGCTTGGCTTCGGCTTTGCGTTTGTACAGTGCCATGGCCAGCACGGTCTTGAGTTCCCGCTCGGAAAACGGTTTGAGGACGTAGCCAAAAGGCTCGGTGAGTTTGGCACGCTCCAAAATGTCGTCGGCCGCGTAGGCCGTCAAAAAAACCACCGGGATGCCGAATTGCTGTCGAATGGTCTGTGCGGCGCTGATGCCGTCCACCGCGCCTGCCAGATGGATGTCCATCAACACCAGATCGGGTCGCCACAGGTCGGCCAGACCTATGGCCTCTTCACCCAACGAACATGGCCCGACCACCTGATAACCCATGCCAAGTACCTGCTGGGCTATATCGCGCAGCACAATAGCCTCGTCTTCCACAATCAGAATTTTGCGTGACTTGCTCATTGACGGGGCATTCATGGTCGGGGCAATTCAGGTTTTAAGCTTGGGAGACTTATTCATAGTTCCGGAGCGCGCCATTTTGTCCTGTTTCACGGCTTTTTTGGCTGGTTTTCCGCCGGACGCTGATTCTTCTTTCAAAGCGGCTTCCAGGCGCTGGCACAGGGTACGCAGGATTTTGACGCGGGCATAGTTCTTGTCGTTGGCTTCCACCAACGTCCACGGTGACTCACCGGTGCTGGTACGCTCCACCATGTCGCAAATAGCCTGCTGGTAGTCGTCCCACTTTTCGCGATTGCGCCAGTCTTCCTCGGTGATCTTGAAACGCTTGAAGGCGATCTTTTCTCGTTCCTTGAAGCGCTTGAGCTGCTCGGCCTGGCTGATCTGCAGCCAGAACTTCACCACAATGACACCGGCATCGATCATCTCGTGCTCGAAGTCGTTGATCTCGCCATAGGCGCGCAGCCAATCGGCCTCGGTGCAAAAGCCCTCCACCCGCTCCACCAGCACCCGGCCATACCAGGTGCGGTCAAAGATGGCCACGTGCCCGTGGCGTGGCAGGTGCCGCCAAAAACGCCAAAGATGCGGCTGCGCTTTTTCTTCGTCAGTGGGGGCTGCCACCGGCGTCACCTGGTACTGGCGCGCATCCAGAGCAGCGGCAATCCGCCGGATGGCACCGCCCTTGCCCGCAGCGTCTGCGCCTTCAAATGCGCAAACCAGCGATCGGCCCTTGAAACGCTCATCGCGTACCAGTTCAGACAATCTGCCTTGCCAACGCGCCAGCTCGTCCTTATAGGGCTTGTCAGCCAGCGCCAGGGTCAGATCCAGCTCAGACAACACGTTGCGACCGTCCAGATCGATACGTACCATTGGGGCTGCAACAGCGTGCGGCGGCTCAGTTTCAGCCAGTTTTTGCTGGATGGCAGCCAGCAGCACCTGCCCGACCGTCATGGACCGATAGCGGTCATCGGTGCCCTCCACCACCACCCACGGGGCGGCAGCGGTATTGGTGATGCGCAACAGATGGCCCGCCACCTCCTGCAACTGATCGTAGGTTTTGAGACGATCCCAGTTCCACTTAGTGACGCGCCAGGCTGTGCGCGGGTCTGATGACAGAGCCTTGAGGCGCTGCTTTTGCCCGTCCTTGGTCAGGTGAAACCAGAACTTGAGCACCAACGCGCCTTCATCGACCAGCATCTCCTCAAAGCGGTTGATCTGCTCGGCACGGGCATCCAGTTCCTTGACGGAAATCTCGCCCTGAATGCGTTCACGGATCGGGTCGGAATACCACGAGCCCGCAAAAATGCCGATGCGTCCCTTGGGCGGCAGGCTGCGCCAGTAGCGCCACATGGGCGGGCGTTCGCGCTCCTCGTCGCTGGGCTCGGAAAACGCCAGGGTAGAAATAAAGCGCGGGTCCATCCACTCATAGAGAACATTGATGGTTTCACCCTTGCCCGCGCCATCCTGGCCGCTGATCAGCACCACCACGGGTGTCTTGCGCTTCTCAAACAGGCTGATCTGCGCCTCCAGCAAGGCGGCGCGCAGGGTGGGCACTGCAGCCCGATAAGCCGCCTTGGACATCTGGTGACCGATTTCTGCAGATTCAAACATCAACCGCTTTCTTGGAAATGGGCAAAATTACCCGAAAAGTGCTACCAACACCCGGCGCACTCTTGACTTGGAGGCCGCCGTCATGGCGCTGCATGATTTCCCAGGCTATGGACAGGCCAAGGCCGGTGCCCTTCCCCACGGGCTTGGTGGTGTAAAACGGCTCAAAGATGCGCCTTTGAACATCTTCACTCATACCGCAACCGGTGTCGGAAATCTCCACCCACACATCATCTTCGTCAAAACCGCTACGCAAGGTGATGCGCCCCGACACAGTCATCGCTTGGGCGGCATTGATAAGCAGGTTGACAAACACCTGGGTGATTTGCGTGGCAACACACAACACCTGAGGCAAGGGGACCAACTCCCGCACCACATCCACCTTGCCAGCGAGATCGCTGGCCACGACGAGGAGGGCACGCTCTAGCACGGCGTCGAGGTCCGCGGTAACCCGCTGACCCTCATCGGAGGTGGAAAAATCGCGCAGGTCACTCACGATGTGCTTAACGCGGGCCAGACCGTCTTTGGACTCCTTGAGCAAATCCGGCAAGTCCGCACGCAGATAGTCATACTCTATTTTTTGTAGCGCATTTTCCAGATTCCACCTGGGCTCAGGGGGTAAATAATTGATCATCTGGCGAGACAGGTCAATCACCTCAAGCAAGTGTTCTGAATACTGCGTCAGTGTGCCGAGGTTGGAACTGACAAAACCGATGGGGTTGTTGATCTCATGCGCCACGCCAGCGGCAAGCTGGCCTACGGCGGCCATTTTTTCGGATTGCAACAGTTGTGACTGTGTGCGCTCAAGTTGCGCCAGCGACGCTTCCAGCGCCTGCTGTTCAGCCAGCAGTGCCGTATTGGCGCGCGACAACTCCTGAGTACGCGCCTGCACCCGGGACTCCAGCGAACGGTTGACCGTCTCCAGCTCGGCTTTTGCAGCCAGCAACTGTTGATTGGTCTGGGTCAGCGTTCGGTTACGCTCGCTGAGCAAGCCAAACAAGTCGATCAGGGCATCGTTATAAACCGCATTGGGTGCCCCGCCCACCGGGCCGAGCGCAGTAAAGGCATGCTCGGGCGTGTCACCGGCGCCTATGGCCAGTACCTGACTGGCCATGCGTTTGTCTTCAGACAGGATGTGAAAGGTCAGCCAACTGATCAGAAACTGCAGCAGCTCCTTGCCTGTCAGGTTTCCCAACTGCTCATATTGCTGGCGCATTTGCAGCACTTCGGTCACAAAGGCCTCATGCGTGCGATGGTGCTGAACCAGGTACTCGGGAAGTACCTGAGTGCGCGTCATCAGCGCTTCCTCAAATTTGAAGTGCACATCGGCGTAATGCACGAGCTTATCCAGCAAGGGGGCCACCACGCGCGACGCCTCAGCATCACCCAAGGACAGGCTGGGTGCAACGGCGTTGACCATGTCCACCAGCGCATGGTGTTGCGCATCGACGGCGCTGATGCCCGTCACAAAATGGTCGCTCCAGGCCATTAGTTTCATGCCTTGGACTCCAGCTCGGGATTCGCGCCCAATGTCTGGGTGACCTCACGCCCACCATTGACGGGCAGCGTCACACGAAAGGTGCTGCCCTGCCCCGCCACCGACTGCGCCGACAGCGTGCCTTGATGCTGCTTGACAATACCCATGGCTATCGACAGCCCCAGCCCGGTGCCTTGGCCGACAGGCTTGGTGGTGTAGAAAGGCTCAAAAATGCGTGCCTGCACAGCAACATCAATGCCAGAACCGGTGTCTTGTACTTCAAGCCACACCTGGTCGTCCTGAACCCCGGTACGCACGGTAATGACGCCGCGCTGCACCATCGACTGTGCGGCGTTCACCAGCAAATTCATCATTACCTGGTTGATCTGCGAAGCCACGCAATACACGCGCGGCAAATCACCGTAGTCGCGAATGACGTCGGCCTTGTACTTGAGCTCGTTCCAGACCACGTTAATGGTGCTTTCCAGACCCACATGCAAATCGGTCCACTGAAACTCGCTTTCGCCCACCCGCGAAAAGTTTTTCAGGTCCATGACGATCTTGCTAACACGCTCCACCCCTTCGCGTGACTGGGCGATCAGTTCAGGCAGGTCCGCCAGCAAAAACTCAAAGTCGGCCTCAGCCATGCTCTGCTTGACCGCCGCCATGGCTTGCGCCGAAGTTTGCGAGTCGTTGGTTTCAAGGCAGTCTCCAAGCTGGGAGTAGGCACGTGCCACACCCAGCAACTTATCCACATAATCGGCCAGCGAGCCCAGGTTGGACTTAATAAACCCGATGGGGTTGTTGATCTCGTGGGCAACACCGGCAGCCAACTGGCCAATGGAAGCCATCTTCTCGGACTGCAGCAACTGCTGTTGGGTAGTGGTCAGGTCGCGATTGAGTTGTACCAGTTCGTTAACCTGCCGCTGCAGCGCGCGCTCGGCCCGCAAGCGGCTGACGATGCGCCACATGGCGTTACCCATCAGAAGCAGGGTTTCGACATCATGCTGGTCGTAGTCCGCGTCCTTGTTGCCCACGCCCATGAGCATGCGGGCGCTTCCATCGACCATGACTGGCACCGAAACCAGCCGTGCCAGATTCGCGTGGCCGGGTGGCAACCCATGCTTATCCGGGTAGCTAGCGTAGTCGTTGAATATCACCGGCTGACGCTGCCGCAGGCAGTCTGCCCAGATGCCCGCCTGACTGACCGGGTAATGGGTATCAAAAGCAGCCGTGCAACCTTGCAAGGCCCCTTCAGTCCACGTTACCAACTCGAGCGTTTCCTGGTCTGGGTTGACAAAATGCAAAAAACCGATCTTGCTTCTGGTCAACATCTGTGCCGACTCCAGGCCCGCGCTCAAGAACTGCTTTTCATCAAGCGTGCCTTCAATCTCGTTAAGTCGCAACATGGCGCGGGTGCGCTCGTTGGTGCGATAGCGATCAGTGACATCGACACTGAATCCGCCCAAAAAACGCTTGCCCGCATCATCTTCCATGACAAACAGACTAGTCTCACTATGGCGACCATCAAAAACCTCATCGTAAATATTGCTTTGACCGCTGGCCAGCACCTGCTGGTCTATGGCGGTGATCTGATCTGCAAAGGCCGCCGGAAAAATGTCGTGTGCACTCTTGCCAATCAGGGTCTCGGGTGCCACACCCAACGTCTCGCCCCACTGCTTATTGACCATCATCAGTCGCAACTCACTGTCCTTGACAAAGGCGATACCGGGCAGGTGGTCAATAAAACGCTGAGTCAGTGCCTGCGCACTATGAATTTGTGCCTGCAACCGCCGACGCTCACTGGCATCATGGATGGCAAACATCAGATATGGGTTGCCGTCAAAGGTCACCGGGCGGCTGAACACCTCAACATCACGTATCTCGCCATTGGCAAGCCGGTGTTGGGACTCAAAAAAGGACCGCTTGGCCGAAGCCGCCAACGCCATTTCGTGCTGCAGCTGGTCTCGTGTGAGGGTATTCAGGTCCGTCATCTTCATGAACGTGAACGCCGCTTTGTCCCACCCATAAAAGTCGAGCGCCAGAATGTTGGCATCAACAATCTGGCCAGTGGCCGGATCCACGACCATCATGGGCATGCAACTATTGGCAAACAGCGCGCTATAGCGCACCTCACTCTCCTGCAGGGCATATTCAACCTGGCGACGTTGCGCATCGTTTTCAAATAAATCCAGCGCATTGCTGATGTTGGACGCCAGTTGTTCCAGCAACTCACGTGTCAAGGTGTCAAAAGCATTGACCTGATCAGCGTAGATGCACAACACACCCACCGGCTTGTCCATCAGCCGCAACGGCAGTGCCACTGCCGAGCGCCAGGCATGCAACCGCGCGTCCGGTTGCAGCGCCAGCATGTTCTTGTCGTTCAGAACATCCTGCGACCAGACACTCTGGTTATGCTGCAGCGCATGACTGACCAGATCATGCACAGGCGGTGACTCTGCCTGCAAGCTGAGCCGAATGGTTTGCAGATAGTCCGGGCTGTCGCCAAAATGCGATTGCGGCCAAACGTGAGGGTCATCGGCCCGAATCAGCCCGATCCAAGCCACTTTCACGCCACCGAGTTCCACCACATATCGGCATATTTCGTCAAACAAGGCGGATTGTTGGTCGCATCGAATAATGGCCTGCCCACATTTGAGCAAGGCCGCGTACAGTTTGAGCAGTCGCTCCTGCTGCACGTGGTCATGCTTGTGGGCTGTCATGGGTGACCTGACTCGACTTCAACCATCAGATTCAAGCCCATGGATTTTTCAAAATCCATGATCTTGCTGATCACGGCATCCTCAAGAACGTGCCCGGCTGTCAACATCAGCAGCCCGCTAGGGGTGAGCAGATCGCGCGACAGCACCATGCCGGGCAACAGATCACGCACCTTTCGCGGCGCGTCCACAGCCAGGTGTGCCATGCCAGCCGACTGTTCGGCCTCACCCATCAAATAGGCCAGAGCATTCACCACTTCTGGGTCATAGCTCTTGCCACGGCCTTCCATGATGGACTCCAACGCTTTGGCTGGCACCAGTTTGCGCTGTGCCAAAGTACCAATCTGCAAGCTGTCGTAGTCGCTGGCCACCAGTAAAATCCGCGCACCTATGGGAATATTTTTACCGACTAGCCCTTCGGGATAGCCCGTGCCGTCGTAGCGCTCAAGTTGGGAAGCAATGGTCTCTGCCGCGCCCTTGAGCTCGGGCAGAGGAAACAGCAACTGTGCAGCACGTGGCGGGTGTTTGCGAAAAGCCTGCAGCTGCGCTGTGTTGAGCATTGCCACCGGTGTGTTGAGCAAGTCGTCATCAAAACCGACCTTACCGATCTCATGCAACAAACCCGCAACGAACACCTCCTGCGCGGCCTTGTTGCTCAGTGCCAACTTCTGAGCCAACCTGCGGGCCAGGTCTGCTACCCTGCGCGAGTGCCCGGCCAGGTGGCTGGCGCGCAGCTCAATCAGGCTGGTAAAAATCTTGATGGAGGTGATGAAGTTGTTTTTGAGCTGTTCATTGGCCACCTGCAATGCGCTGTTGGACTGCTTAAGGTCTGCCGTACGTTCAGCCACCTTGGCTTCCAGGCTGGCGTTCAGTACCTTGAGTTCTTCGTTCTGCGCCTTGATCAGTGCCTGCAGTCTGCGCTGTTCCTGCTCCATGGCGCGCTGCTGCAGGGCACTGCGCACGATCAAAATAATGTCGTTGTCGTCCCAGGGTTTGGCAATGTAGCGATAAATCTCACCCCGGTTGATGGCGCCCATGATCGAGGTAATGTCAGCATACCCAGTAAGCAACAGACGCATGGTGTCGGGCCAGCGCTGGCGCACTTGCTCGAGAAACACCACACCGTCCATCTCCGGCATGCGCATGTCCGAAATCACCAGATCAATCGGCTCGCTGGCCAGCACCTCCAACCCGGCCTGTCCGCCCTCAGCCACGCGCACCTGAAATCCCTTGGCACGAAACAGGCGGCGCAAGGCAGACAGGATGCTGGGCTCATCGTCCACACACAAAATAGTGGGGGACGGCAACGGTGTTGTATCGTCCGTAGAACCTGTACCAAGTATCTGGGTCATGTCTGTGTCTTTGTGTGTTGAAACCCGCAGTCTGAACTCACAGCCTGGAAAACACTCTAGCTTCTTCAATCAGCGAGGTGATGTCTCCCAGAGAATCCATGATATCTTCAAGTTGACCGCCCAACCGCTGCGCAACGGTGGGGGCCAGCGCTTGCACCAGCAGCCTGCCACCAAAGTCGAAACCGAGTTGCTTACTAAGCTGATTTGCGGCAAAAACGCAAGCCATCATGTCTGTGTCGTACTGCTCGGGCTGGTGCTGGCAGGCAATGGTTTGCACCAGTTCATCGGCAAAATGCCACTTTTGCGCCAGCATGGCACCGATGGCGGCATGATCTACACCCACCACTTCCTGCAACGCGACGTGCAGGCTGACCTCTTTCCATAAGCTCAACTCCATGGCACGGCGAAACTCCACCGGCATGAACTGCGCCACGACGACCTTGCCAAAATCATGCAGCAGGCCGGCAATGAAGCAGTCCTGCGGATCAGAGCCTGGCAAGCGGTGTGCCAATTGCCTGGCCAGACTGGCGCAGGTCAACGAATGCAACAGATAGCGCTGACCATCAAAGCCTGCCATGGGACTCTCGGGCAGCATGCTGATAGCCGCAATGCTCAAAGCAAGGTTTTTAATGGCGTTGAAACCCAGAAAAACAACCGCTTGGTCAACGGACGTGATCTGCTTAACTAAACCGTAATAGGCTGAATTAACCACCCGTAGAACCTTCACCGTCACCACAGGGTCCTTGTCGATCACCTGTACCAGATCCTTTGGCGCGCAAGCCACATCGCGGGTCAGGGTCAGAATCTTCTGTACACTTTTCGGAAACGCCGGCATGCTGTCCACGGCCGCCGTCAAGCGAAGGGCCAAATCCGGGCTCAGAGCACCCATGCCGCTACTCTCTGCCTTGAACCGGATGACTCCAGTCTGAATGACAACTGTCTGTGCATTTTGTACCTCCTGATCCAAATCCATTTTAGGGGCGCGGGCTTGCCAAGACCAGTCGCAGCCTTGTCCAATGAGGTATGAGCCTGAACGGTTTGCGTATTTCCACCCAGGAGTGAGCCTGAGTCGACGAATTTACGGTTGAACTTGTTGCTTGATCATCCAAGGATGGTGATCAATATGGACGAGGCCAAACTGCGC
>JARLJH010000044.1 GCA_031291305.1 Rhodoferax sp.
AAGCAGCGGCGTGGGTCAGATCAACTCGGCAGTCAGTCAGTTGAACCAGACCACTCAGCAAAATGCCTCCAGCTCTGAAGAACTGGCGGCGACCAGTGAGGAGATGAGCAGCCAGGCCGAGCAGTTGCAACAAACCATGTCCTTCTTCAAACTCGACAGCGCGGGGCAGGGCAGCACGGATGGGCGTTTTGCCGTGCGCAAAAGCAGCGCCAGTACTCAAAAGCCCGGTGCTGTCAAGGCCTTCCATACCAAACCGGCATTCAAGTCGGCGCAGGCCGCCAGTGCGGATCTGGATGAATCCCAGTTCACCAAGTTTTGACAGGAGTCGACCATGAACGCACTGGTCCAAGCTGACAGAAAGGGGCCACCCAACCAGGTGGCGACCCAGGCGGCAGGTGAGGAAAAACAATACCTCACCTTCATGCTCGGCGGAGAGATGTTCTCCATCAGCATTCTGAGTATCAAGGAAATCATCTGGTACGCCAACCTGACTGAAGTGCCGATGATGCCCGCCTGCATACGCGGCGTCATCAACCTGCGTGGTTCCGTGGTGCCGGTGATGGACTTGTCAAACCGCTTTGGAAAGCCCAGCACCCCGGTGATCAAAAGTACCTGCATCGTGATCATCGAGGTGCCCACAGCCGTAGAAGGTGAACACCAGAACATGGGCGTGGTGGTGGACTCGGTACAGGCGGTGCTGGAGATACCGACTTCCGAGATCGAGCCAGCACCGAGCTTTGGGGCCAAGATCCGGTCCGATTTCATTGAAGGCATCGCCAAGGTGAATGGCAAGTTTGTCATCCTACTCAATGTCAATCGCGTGCTGTCTACCGAAGAAATTGGTCAGATGGGGCAGATGGCCAACGCTGCGGAGATGTCTTAAATTGATATTTTTTTGATAGCTTTAAGCCAATATAAGATGTGGGCGAAAGGCCAAAAGTTCATAAAAATATTCAAGGAGCGATCTTGCAGGTTATTGCCATCTCCGACGCCGAGTTTGCCCAGTTTCAGCGTTTCATTTATGAAGCCGCGGGCATCACCATGGCAGATGCCAAAAAGCAGCTGGTCACTGGGCGATTGAACAAGCGTCTGGCGGTATATGAGCTCGACAGCTTTGGTGCGTATTTCAAGCTCCTCAAGTCGGGCCTGCACCCTAACGAAGTGCAGATGGCGGTTGACCTGTTGACCACCAATGAGACCTACTTCTTCAGGGAAATCAAGCACTTTGAGTTTTTGCGTACGCTGGCTTTGAAGGAGCGCAGTCGCCCGCAGCCGTTTCGGGTGTGGAGTGCAGCCAGTTCCAGTGGTGAAGAGGCTTACAGCATCGCCATGGTGCTGGCCGATTGCATGCAGACCACGCCATGGGAGGTTCTGGGCACCGACATCAGCACCCGTGTCATTGATGGCGCACGCAAGGCGCTGTACTCGATGGAACGCGGCCGCCACATTCCCCCCGAATTCCTGAAGCGCTTTTGCCGCAAGGGCGTTGGACCCTACGAGGGACAATTGCTGGTGGATCGCAGTCTGCGCAGTAAAGTGACGTTTCGCCAGGTCAACCTGAACGCCACACTGCCCGAGCTGGGGCAGTTCGACATTGTTTTTCTACGAAATGTGATGATTTATTTCAACAACCAGACCAAACGCGAAGTGGTGGCGCGGGTCATCTCCACCATCAAGCCCGGAGGCTACTTTTGCGTGGGGCATTCTGAAAGTCTCAATGACATCACACAGGCGGTGAAGATGGTGGAAACGGCGATTTACCGCAAGGGAGCCTGACTTGACTCGCCTGAAAGATTTGATGGACATTTTCTTGCAACCAGGTGAGCTGTTTGTGGGGGATGCCAGCTTTCAGATACGCACCATTCTGGGTTCATGCGTGTCGATCACGTTGTGGCATCCGCAGGCACGTATGGGGGGTATGTCGCACTTTTTGCTGCCCACCCGCAGTGTCCCTGTGCCAGAGCACGTGCTGGACGGTCGTTACGGTGATGAAGCTTTGCAGTGGATGTTGAAAGACTTGAGAGCTGCCGGTGTCGATCCACGGCAATGCCAGGCCAAGATTTTTGGTGGTGGCAACATGTTTCCGGGTCAGCCCCGTGCCAGTGCCATCACAGTGGGGCAGCGCAATGGCGAGGCAGCCCGGTTGCTGCTGAAGAACCTGGGCATCGAGGCGGTCAGTGAAAGTCTGTTTGGCGTGGGCCACCGGCAGATCATTTTTAACGTCAGTAATGGCGATGTCTGGATGCGCCAGGTCCGGCCATCGCAGTTTGAAGTCGATTGTGAAAAAGCAGTCGAAGGGTGTGCATCATGAGCCGGATCAAGGTTTTAGTGGTGGATGATTCCGCTGTCGTGCGTCAGGTGGTCACAGGGCTGTTGTCTGCCGACCCGGATATCGAGGTCATAGCCGCTGTGGCGGACCCGATTCTGGCCATTGCCCGCATGAAGGTGCAATGGCCTGACGTGATCGTGCTCGATATCGAGATGCCCCGCATGGATGGCATCACCTTCTTGAAGAAGATCATGGCCGAAAAGCCCACACCGGTGGTCATCTGTTCCACGCTGGTGGAGGCGGGCGCGCAGACATCGATGGCGGCGCTGGCTGCAGGTGCTGTGGCGATCATTGCCAAGCCCAAAGTCGGTCTGAAACAGTTTCTGGAAGACGCCTCAGAAGACATGGTGAGCGCCGTCAAGGCGGCTGCCAAGGCCAATGTGAAGGCGCTTCATGTATCAGCCAAGAACACGGCCGACGTCATCATGCCGGCGGTGGACAAACACTCAGCCATGATTCAGACCACCGAACGTGTGGTGGCGATTGGCACCTCCACGGGCGGCACACAGGCGCTTGAAGTGGTGCTGACCGGTCTGCCACGGGTTACACCTGGTATCGTGATCGTGCAGCACATGCCCGAAAAGTTCACTGCAGCCTTTGCCGAACGGCTCAATGGCCTGTGCCAGATCGAGGTCAAGGAGGCACAAAACAATGACCGCGTCATCAACAGCCGGGCGCTGATTGCGCCAGGTGGCAAACACATGCTGCTGCGCCGCACCGGCGCGCAGTATTACGTCGAGGTGATGGATGGCCCGCTGGTCAACCGGCATCGCCCGTCGGTGGATGTGCTCTTCAGGTCGGTGGCCAAATGCGCCGGGGCCAACGCCCTGGGCGTGATCATGACCGGCATGGGCGACGACGGCGCGGCGGGCTTGGCGGAAATGCGCAAGGCCGGTGCCCGCACAGTCGCTCAAGATGAAGCCAGCTGCGTGGTGTATGGCATGCCCAAGGAGGCGGTGAAACGCGGCGGTGTTGAGAAAACCGTGCCTCTGACCGCGATTGGACGCGAAATCATGCAGCAGCTCTCAGGGGTTATGGTGCGCTGACAGCCTATGTGTCGGCTCCGAGCGCCAATGCGGCGGCTCTGGAGGCGGCCAGGGCTTGATCGTCAGGTGCAGTTTGCGTCGGCCAGCCCTGCAGGTGCTGCTGTGTGATCTCGCCCAGTGCGGCAATCCATTGCGGGTCGTCGTTCAGGCAGGCGATGTAATGGAACTCCTGACCACCCGCATGCAGGAAGGCTTCGCGGGCTTCCTGGTTGATCTCTTCCAGGGTTTCCAGGCAGTCGCTGGTGAACGCCGGACAAATCACATCGACACGTTTGACACCGGCCTTGCCCATGGCGATCAGGGTCGGCTCGGTGTAGGGCTCCAGCCATTTGGCGCGGCCCAGGCGGGACTGGAATGTGACCTTGAACTGGTCGGCGCTCAAGCCCAGGTGTTGGGCCAGCAGCCGTGCTGTCTTGAAGCACTCGCAGTGGTATGGGTCGCCCAGATGCAATGTGCGCTCAGGCACACCATGAAAACTTATCACCAGCACATCCGGGCGGCCATGCGCCTGCCAGTGCTGCGACACCAGTGCGGCGAGTGCGGCCATGTAGCGCGAGTCGTCGTGGTAGTGGTTGATGAAGCGCAGTTCGGGAATGCTGCGCACGGTAGCGGCCCATTGGTACACGGCGTCAAACAGACTGGCGGTGGTGGTGGCCGAATATTGCGGGTAGGCCGGCACGATCAGCACGCGAGTGGCGCCTTCGGCTTTGAGTGCATCAAGTTGGCTGGCGATGGAGGTGGCACCGTAGCGCATGGCATAGCGCACCAGAACCTGATGCTGGCGTTGCGTCAGCCAGGTCTGCAAGGCCTTGGCCTGTTTCTCGGTCCAGACTTTGAGTGGCGAGCCTTCCGCTGTCCAGATACTGGCGTATTTGGCACCTGATTTGGCCGGGCGAACGCGTAAAACAAGGCCATGCAAGATCAGTAACCAGAGCAGGCGCGGGATTTCCACCACCCGCGGGTCGCCCAAAAATTCAGCCAGAAAGCGACGTACGTCCGATGTGCCGGGCGAGTCGGGTGTGCCGAGATTGCAATACAAGACACCGGTACGCGGTACTTGCCCGTGAACAAACGGTGGTTCGGCGGCGAAAGGGGAGGAAAAAATAGGCATGGTGCATTTTCCCTGACTGCGCAGCGTCCTGATGTCAGCGGCGTTATAAATCTGCCTGCTTCAGCGTTTGGCGGGTTGCAGTGTCAGGGTACTGCGCGTGTTGGCGGCCACATCCGGCTCGTTGAGGTATTCCTGCATATAGCCGCCCACTGCGTAGGCGGCAGCCTGATCGTCGTAATGGCTGTCAAAGAGAACGCCGCTTTGCCCCACCGGGTTGATGCCAAGCGCCTTACCGGGGTCGGCAAAGTCGATGATGCGCCGGGTGGAGGGGCCATACACCACCGACCAGGGAGCGGGGCCGATTGGCATGGACATGTTGTTGGGCACCTCGCGGCCTCCGGCCATTTCAAAAGGCCCGACGTTGAACAGCCAGTCCAATGGCTTTTGCGATGACAGCGGGTGCTTGTGTGTCAGGGTGTGGGCGTGACCCCAGGCCCAGTCGTTGGGGCTGGGGCCCAGTGTTGCTTTCAAATGCGCGATGGTGGCATTCCAGGCGATGCGCACGATGTCTTCGCGGGTTTCCACCTTTTTTGTGTTGATGTTGTCCCACCAGGGCGAGTTCTCGTCGTCGGCCAGCCGGGGCAGCGCCAGATCCAGCGCACGGGTTGCAAGCAGATTCTTGAATTGTGTCTCGCCCAATTCGTCAGCCATGGCGGCCTTGGTCAGTTCATACAGAAACTGGGTGAATACGGTGGGCGGAATGTTCAGCGGGGTGTATTGGCCGTCCCACAGTGACAGGCTGTCAAACACCGAGCGCTCCAGCGGATCGCGCACCACGTTGCTGAGCACCGGCAGCAGGGGTTTAAGCACGCGCCAGTAATAGGCGGTCTGTGTGCTGAGTTGTAGCGACTCGCTGTTGAGCGCGTTCCACTGGATCTTGTCATTGCCGAGTCGGTCTTCCAGCACCTGGGCACGGTCATACAGGTTGTAGTAGCCAGGCACCGGCATCCCGCTGGTCGATATGGGCTGCTGGTTGGCTGACACGATGTAGCCGCGTGGCGGGTTTTCCTCTTGCGGGTTGTCGCTGAAGCGGTAGAAGCCCAGTTTGTCGGACTCCTCCTCTTCGCCATCCAGAATGAACGCCGGATTGACACCGGGCGGACGGATGGGCAATTTGGCAGCGGCCCACCAGCCGATGTCGCCGCTGGCGTTGGCCCAGACGATGTTCAGGCCGGGCGCATGAATCTTGCTGGCAGCCTCGCGCGCCTTGGCCAGGGTGTTGGCCCGGTTGAGTTCATAAAACGCATCCAGAATGGGGTTGTCGGTTTCCAGAAATGTCCACCACATGGCAATCGGTTTGTCACCCAGGGTGTCGCGAAATGCATTGGTGATGATCGGGCCCTGCGGGGCGCGTTGCAGGGTCAAAGTGACGGATTTGGCACCTTTAACCTTGATGATCTCCTGCGTGGTCTGCAGGTCGACCCATTCGCCCATGCTGGCCACTTGGTTGGGGTTGTTGGGGTTGGTACGCAGCTTGATCAGGTCCATGTCGTCGTTCTGGAACATGGTCAGCGTCCAGCCAAACTGGCTGTTGTGGCCCAGCAGGGCGGACGAATTCAGGGCCTGAAAGTGGCCGTACAGCTCAAAGCCGGGCGCGCTCAGATGCGCCTCATACCACACCGAAGGTACGGAAAAACCGATGTGTGGGTCACCGGCCAGCAGCGGCTTGCCACTGGAGCTGCGCTCGCCAGAAACCACCCAGGCATTGCTGCCCTCCAGCAGAGGCACACCGGCGATGTCCTGGGCGGCGTTGGCGGCTCGGGCCAATGCGCTCAAGGCCTGCCAGTCGGGCTTGGTGGTTGCGGCGGTGGCCTGATTCAGCACCCCCAGCGGGTGCCAGTCCAGGTCAAAAATACGCAGATAGTCTGCACCCAGCTCGTCGCGCACATAGGTCAGCACCGGTTCAGTCTTGAAAGCGGCGGCAAAGCTGTAGGCTAGGTAACCTGACACGGCTATCGTGTCTTGTAGCGTGAAAGGCCGCTTGGGGATGCCGATCAGATCGAACTCCATCGGGGACGGGTGGCTGGCCTGAAACTGGTTGACGCCGTCCAGATAGGCCAACTGCGCCTTGACAGCCGGACTTTCGAGGTCCAATGCAGCGGCTACCTTGGCTGCGTGTTCGCGCAGGCGCAGTGTGCGAAACAGCTTGTCCACGGGCAGCAACTTGGGCCCCAGCACTTCGGCCAGCTCACCCATCGCCAGACGGCGCACCATTTCCATCTGGAACAGGCGGTCCTGCGCGTGTACATAACCCAGAGCGCGGTACAGGTCAGCTTCATTGGCAGCCTTGATATGGGGCACACCACGCTCGTCATAACGTACGGTCACCGGGGCACTAAGCTGCGTCAGGGGCAATTCGCCAGAGCGCTGCGGCTGCTTGCTGGAAACATACCAATAACCGCCGCCGCCTGCGATCACCAGCAGAGTTAGCAGCAGTCCGGCGATGATTTTCAGGGTGAGTTTCATGGCGCGTATGCGAAATAAGTCCGGTTCATGGTTGGATCATAAAGGGGTGAAAGTGGCAGACACGCGGAGCTGTGGATAATTTGCCGCTTCAATTCCAGGAGATTTCTATGAGTTTGTTCGATTCGGTGATCAGTATGGTGAGTAGCCAGGTGGAGCAACAAGGCGGTATCGCCCATGTGTTGAGTGGCTTGCTGGCCAACAACGGTGAACTCGGTGGTTTGAACGGTTTGGTGGAAAAATTTAACCAGGCTGGTTTGGGTGATGTGGTGCAGTCTTGGATCGGCCATGGCCAAAACCAGCCAATCTCAGGGGACCAACTCGCCAATGTGCTCGGTGGTGATGTGCTGGGTCAGGCGGCCAGCAAACTGGGCATGGACCCGGCGCAGCTTTCCGGCCAGCTGTCGACGATGTTGCCGGGCTTGATCGACAAACTAACCCCCCACGGTGCAGCACCGGCTGGCGGCCTGGGTAATACCGGTGACTTGATGGGCATGCTGGGTGGCCTGTTGGCCGGACGCGCAGCCTGAGGTCTCAGGCGGTGAGGGCGTGCACAGCTGCCACGCCGCTCATCACCGCCCCTTCCAGCGTGGCCGGGTAGGGGCCTGCCACATAGTCGCCACAGGCCAGCAGACCCGGTGCGATCTGCAGAGCAGGGCGCTGCAGGCCGGGCGTGCAGGCAAATGTGGCACGCTTTTCGATCACGGTCTGGACCGGCTGCAGGGTCAGCCCCAACTGGGTTTTCGCTTGCGCCAGCACTTGCGCCTGAACTTTGGCACGGTCACCGTGTGAAGCGCTGACGACAAACGCCAGCAGGCCTGCCGGGCCATTGAGCGCACCACGGTCAAAAGCAAATTGAGCCGGATGCGCTGCACTGCTGCGAAGCGCTAATATGGGATGGGTCAACCGGGCGTTGGTGGACCAGGCGTACACGGTGGCAATCGCTTCAAAGCGCAGGGCTTGCGCCGCGTGCGCCCAGCTTGTAATCTGACTAGATATGCTTTCAGGAGCTGTCAGCCCATATTGCATAAGGGCTAGAGCCGCATTTGATGCAGAAGTTGCCCAGATGACCGCATCAAAGCGGTTGTCATCCAGCGAGCCCAGACCTGTGCCGCCCAGTTGCCACTGCCCGGCGCTAAACGCCAATGTTTCCACCCGTGCTTTGACGTGTACTTGGCCACCATGTTGCTGGATCCAGGTGGCCGCTGCCTGCGGGAAAAGCGCGCCGAGGTCGGTTTTGGGCAGCAGCAGGTGCGAGCCACCGGCGGCTCCGAACAGCGCGTCGCGCAGTACCCTTAAAAAAACGCTGGCGCTGGCCTGGTGCGCTGGGGTGTTCAGGGCCGACACGCACAGTGGCTCGATCAGCTCGGCGTTGATACGTGGTGTGAGTCGCTGACACAGGTCGGCCACGCTCAGCGATGCATCGCACACAAAGCCCTGGCGTTGCCAGCCCATGGCGGCGCGCAGCAGCGACCATTTATCAGACCACGACCAGCCGCGCGCACTCAAAATGCCACCGAGTGCGTCCAGCGGCGTTGGCCAGTTAGGGAAGCGGATGCCGCGGTCATCGGGAAACTGCAAGGTCATCGGCAGGTCCAGCAGCGCCTCGCGGGGTTCGATGCCGACGGTGCGCATCAGGCGCAGCGTCTCACTGTAGGCACCAATCAGAATATGTTGACCGTTGTCCAGCGTGACGGGTGTACCATCAGGTAATAAGCTTTTTAGGGCTCTAGCCCTTCCACCATAAGCATCGGTAGCTTCAAAAACAGTAGCGGAGTGACCGGCCTGGATGGCGGTTACGGCGGCGGTCAGACCGGCCCAGCCAGCCCCCACAATGGCAATCTTCAAGCCAGCAGCCGCCACAATGCGTTACAACCGACCCAGCGCTTGCACCCGCCAGGCCAGCCAGAACTTGCGCAAGGGCGTCAGGCTGATGCGCTGGTGCAGCACCTTGAACTGCTCGCGCTCAATCTCTCCCAGCAGCGCCCGATAGATGCTGGCCATCATCAGCCCAGGCTTCTGGGCGCGGCGGTCGTCGGCGTTGAGCAGGGCGATGGCCTGGTCGTACAGACCGTGGGCGCGCTGCGCCTGAAAGCGCATCAGCGCGGTGAAACGGTCGGAGTAGGTGCGGTCAAGAATCTCTTGCGCGGTGACGCCAAACTGCTGCAACTCGTTGACCGGTAGGTAAATACGCCCGCGCATGGCGTCTTCGCCCACGTCGCGCAGGATGTTGGTGAGCTGCAGCGCCTGACCCAGCGTGTGGGCGTAGGCGGTGGTTTGCGCCCGCGTCTGGCCAAAGATCTGCGCCGCCACTTCACCCACCACGCCTGCCACCAAGTGGCAATAGCGTTGCAGGCCGGGGTAGTCCAGATAGCGGGTCTGGTTCAAATCCATCTGGCAGCCTTCAATGACCGCCTGCAAATGGCGCTGCTCAATGGCGAAGTCTTTGGCGATAGGCATCAGCGCCTGCATCACCGGGTGGCTGGGTTGCCCGGCAAACGATTTGGCCACTTCCTGTTGCCACCACGCTAGCTTGGTGGCGGCGACACCGATGTCGGTGGCCTCGTCCACCACGTCGTCCACTTCGCGGCAAAACGCATAAAACGCCGTGATGGCGGCGCGCTTGGGTGGCGGCAAAAACAAAAAGGCGTAATAAAAGCTGCTGCCCGAGGCGGCGGCTTTTTGCTGGACGTAGTCTTGGGGGGTCATAAGGAGGCTTGGTTGCGGCTGAGTTTAAACGGGGAGAGGTGTGACCTGATCCCCGCCCAGCGTGTGCCCCACATCCAGTTACACCGTCAACAGATACGTTTGAAAACCTGGGGCCGCCAAGTCTTCACTCGGCCACCCACATTGCAGCTTGTCTACCAGGCCAGAGCGCCACCTGTCTGGTACTCGGTCACGCGGGTTTCAAAGAAGTTTTTTTCCTTGCGCAGGTTGGCCTGCTCGTCCAACCAGGGCAGCACGTTTTCAGCACCGGGAAACGGCTCTTCGACACCGACCTGGCGAGCCCGCCGGTTGGCGATGAAACGGAACTGCTGCACGTGCAGTTCCGCGTTGTAGCCGAGGATCGGTTCCTTGAGGATGTAGCCAGCGTAGGCGCGCTCAGCCGCCTCGGCTTCGTCCCACAACTGGCGCAGCGCGGCGGGATCGAGCGTGAGCTGTTCTTCCTTGAGCAGTTCGCGGATCACGCGGGTGCCAAAGGCGCAGTGCATGACTTCGTCGCGCATGATGTACTGCAACTGCTCAGCCGTGCCTTTCATCAGGCCGCGCCGCTGCAGCGCAAAGATAGGTGTAAAGCCGTTGTAGAACCAGCAGCCTTCAAAGATGACTGCAAAGAAGAAGTACGACAGCGCGAACTCGTGCAGGTTGTCACGGTTGCCAAGGTCGAAGTCGGCACGCATCACCCGCTCCAGCCGACGGTTGGCCAGCGCGATCTTGCCGTGGATTTGCGGCACCACGCGGTAGCGGTTGTAAATTTCCTGCTGGTCCAGGCCGATGCTTTCGATGCAGTGCTGGTAGGTCCAGGTGTGCAGCGCTTCTTCATAGACCTGGCGGGCCTGGTAGATCTGCAGTTCCGGCGCGGTCATTTTCTCCATGACGGCCAGGCCAATGTTGCGCATGGCCAGGATGTCGGAGGTGGTCAGATAGGCCAGCACATTCTCAAAAACGTGGCGCTCGGCCGGGTTGAGCTTGTGGTGGTAGTCGTGCACGTCCTGCGCCATGCTGATTTCCAGCGGCGTCCAGTGATTGCGGTTGGCCTTGAGAAAGTACTCCCAGGCCCACGGGTATTTGAACGGCGCGAGTTGGTTGACATCGGCCTTGCCATTGACGATGCGCTTGTCGGCGGCGTTGATTGGTGCCAGCGCCGGGCGTGCAGGCGCTTCGGCGGTGGCTGTCGCTGTGGGTAGTGGGCTGGAAGTCGCCTCGGGTGCGTGATTCGGGCTCGCTGTGGCTACTGGCTGGGCGGCGGGTTGGCTAGGGGTGTCCCAGTCGTCAAAACGGTTGGTGCTCATTGGCAGGCCTCACAGTCCGGGTTGTCGATGGAGCAGAACTTGGGTTCCTCTGGCGTTGCCGTATCGTCGCGTCCACCGGATTTTTCGGCCTGGCTGGCGCCGAGTGTGCGCAGGTAGTAGGTGGTTTTCAGGCCGCGTGTCCAGGCCAACTTGTAGATCTCGTCGAGCTTTCTGCCCGAGGGCTGTGCCAGATACAGGTTCAGCGACTGCGCCTGGTCGATCCATTTCTGGCGGCGCGCTGCGGCTTCGATCAACCATGTCGGGTCGATCTCGAAGGCGGTGGCGTAGCGAGCCTTGAGTTCGTCGGGCACGCGCTCAATGCGGGCCAGCGAGCCGTCGAAATACTTGAGGTCGGACACCATCACCTCGTCCCACAGGTTGAGCGCCTTCAGGTCACGGACCAGCGCGTCGTTGACGACGGTGAATTCGCCGGAGAGGTTCGACTTGACGTAGATGTTCTGGTAGGTCGGCTCAATGCTGGCCGAGACGCCGACGATGTTGGAAATGGTCGCGGTCGGGGCAATGGCCACGCAGTTGGAGTTGCGCATGCCGTAGCGGGCGATGCGTTCTTTGAGCGCTGCCCAGTCCAGACGGGCGTCGCGGTTCAACTCGACATGGCCACCGCGTCCGTTCTCCAGCAACTGGATCGAATCCAGCGGCAGGATGCTTTGATCCCACAGACTGCCGGTGAAGCTTGAATAGCGACCGCGTTCGCGGGCCAGTTCGGTCGAGGCCCAATAGGCTTGGTAGCAAACGGCTTCCATGGTGCGGTCGGCGAATTCGATGGCTTGTGCAGAGGCATACGGCAGGCCAATGGCGTAAAGGCAGTCGGCAAAACCCATGATGCCCATGCCCACCGGGCGATGGCGCATGTTCGCGTTGCGTGCCTTGGGTGTGGCGTAGAAGTTGATGTCGACCACGTTGTCGAGCATGCGCAGCGCGGTGCCGACGGTGCGAGCCAGCTTGGCCTGGTCGATGTCGCCATCTTTCAAATGCGCCAGCAGGTTGACCGAGCCGAGGTTGCAGACAGCGGTTTCCGAGTCGGACGTATTGAGCGTGATCTCGGTGCACAGGTTGCTGGAGTGCACAACGCCAACGTGCTGCTGCGGTGAGCGCAGGTTGCAGGCATCCTTGAAGGTGATCCACGGGTGGCCGGTCTCGAACAGCATGGTCAGCATCTTGCGCCACAGCTGCACGGCAGGCACTTTTTTGTGCAGTTTGAGTTGCCCGGCAGCGGCCTGCGCCTCATAGCCAACATAAGCCGCCTCGAAGGCAGCACCGAATTTCTCGTGCAAATCGGGTACATCGACGGGTGAGAACAGCGTCCATTCGCCGTTGTCCATGACGCGCTTCATGAACAGGTCGGGAATCCAGTTAGCGGTGTTCATGTCGTGCGTGCGGCGGCGCTCGTCGCCGGTGTTCTTGCGCAAGTCCAGGAATTCCTCGATGTCAAGGTGCCAGGTTTCGAGGTAGGCACAGACCGCACCCTTGCGCTTGCCGCCCTGGTTCACGGCCACCGCCGTATCGTTGACCACTTTCAGGAACGGAATCACCCCCTGGCTCTGGCCGTTGGTGCCCTTGATGCGACTGCCCAGTGAGCGTACCGGCGTCCAGTCGTTGCCCAGGCCGCCCGCATATTTCTGCAGCAAGGCGTTTTCCTTGATGGATTGGTAAATGCCTTCGAGATCATCCGATACCGTGGTCAGGTAGCACGACGACAGTTGTGAATGCAGCGTGCCGCTGTTGAACAGGGTCGGTGTCGAGCACATGAAGTCAAAGCTGGAAATCAGGTCGTAGAACTCGATGGCGCGCGCCTCGCGGTCGATCTCGTTCAAGGCCAGACCCATGGCGACGCGCATGAAAAAGATTTGCGGCAGTTCGATGCGGCGGCCTTCGATGTGCAGGAAGTAGCGGTCGTACAGCGTCTGCAGGCCCAGATAGCCGAACTGCAGGTCACGTTGCGGCTGGAGTGCGGCAGCCAGGCGCGGCAGGTCAAACGTGGCCAGGCGTGGGTCGAGCAGTTGGGCGTCGATGCCCTGTTTGATGAAGCTTGGCAGATAGTCGCCATGCAGCGCTGCGAGTTCGTCCAGTGTGACCGGGCGGTCAAGCACTTCGCGACCCAGGCTGGCCAGCAACAGGCGGGCGGTGACCTGGTTGTAGGCGGGTTCGCGCTCAATGAGTGTGCGCGCGGCGAGGATCAGCGCCTGGTAGACGTCGGTCAGCGGCACGCCGTCGTAGAGGTTTTTCAGGGCGTGTTCGAAGATGGTGGATGCCGACACCACCTCACCCAGTCCGCTGCAGGCGGCCTCGCAGTTTTTGAGCAACAGTGCGCGATCCAGCGGCTGGCGCTGGCCGTTGTGGATCACATACAGTTCGGCGACCTTGATGGCCTCGGTCTGGCTGTTGGCACGCTCGGCGGTGCGGCGTTCGCGGTAGAGCACGTAGGCGCGGGCAACATCGTGTTCGCCCGAGCGCATCAGCGCCAGTTCGACCTGGTCCTGGATGTCCTCGATGTGCACCGTGCCGCCGTCGGGCATGCGCCGGGTCAGCGCACGGATCACCGTTTGCGTCAAACGGGCGACGACCTCGCGCACCCGGGAAGACACGGCGCTCTGGCTGCCCTCTACGGCAATGAAGGCCTTGGTCAGAGCAACACTGATCTTGTCGCCATCAAAGGCAACGAGTCCGCCATTGCGACGGATGACCTGCAGGGCGGCAACGGCGAATTCGTTATCTGCCGAGTCTGCGGACAGAGATGGATGAGTAGATGGCAAGGCGATTCTCCATAGTGGGGGGCGGGGAGCCGAGGACGTGGTCGAGCGCAAGCCGCTCATCGGCACGGCCGGAGAAACTCCGGCAATGACGCGACGCAACCGGTCAACGACTTTGGATCACGTCACACCTTCTCGTCAGGGACACCCCGCCCCAAAAAACAAACAAAAGGACGCATTGAGGCAGGTCTCCTGGCTCTCAGCTCAACGCGTTTCGCAGGCCTTCCCGGACGCGTCCAGTGGCTACGTTTGGCGAAACGCTTGCCGATTACAGTTGCGGGGGCAGCGCCGGTATTCAGGTCAATGACCTGGCACCGGCTTCCCTTTTCATCCCATCGCGGGAACCATCAATGGCAGAAAGTATAAAGTCAATTTGCCGGAAATTTGATGAAAAACTACTACAGATGGTGTCTGAAGAGTGTTTGTTCGCTATAGGTGGTGTTTGAAAGCCGGGGGTGATAGCGGCTGCGTCTGCGTTTGCAGGGCTGTCACGCCGTCAGCGCAGGGCATGACTTGCTATGTTTTTTGAGGTCCCAACGGGCAGGGCGTGGCTGGGAAATTTCTATAGCGCGAAGATTATCGGGGCCCCGGCTTCATCCAAAGTGCACGCCACAGCAACACCGGCACATCCCACGCGGAGAGTTTGGGGCGGGCCCGCCAGGTGGTGCAGCCCATGGCCTCGATCTTGTCCAGTATCCGCAGGCCTCCTTGCACCACCAGCCGTAGCTCCCAGCCAGCGCGTCCCGGTATCTTGAACGGCAATTCAGAGCCTTTTAGCATCAAAGCCCTTGCGATGCTTGCACAATCAGCTATCAATAGCGCAGCACCTTCGGACTGACTGGTTGGCAGAAAATCGGCCTCAGTGAGGCCAAAACGGGTCAATGATTCTTGGGTGATGTACCAGCGTCCGCGCGCAGCGTCCACGCTGACGTCCTGCCAGAAGTTAATGAGTTGCAAGGCGCTGCAAATATGGTCGCTTTTCTCCAGCGATACCTTGTCTTGCACACCATACAGGTGCAGCAGCAAGCGGCCGATCGGGTTGGCCGAGCGGCTGCAGTAGTCCAGCAGTTCAGTGTCATTCGCATAGCGGCGTTGCTCGGCGGTGTAGCGCACATCCTGCTCAAAGGCGTCGAGCAAGTCTGTCAGCAAGTGCACAGGCAGATCGTTCACTTGCAAGACGTGTTGCAAGGGCTCGAACACGTTGGCCCAGCGGCTATTGCCAGCTTGCCCACTGGCGGCGGCCAGCAGGTCAGAACGGTAGGCGTGCAGTTCGTTCAAGCGCTGCTGTGCATCGGCGTTGCCTTCATCGGCTATGTTGTCTGCGGTACGGGCAAAGTGGTACATAGCCGCAATGGCTGGGCGCAGATGTGCCGGGCATAGTAAGGAGGCCACCGGAAAATTCTCGTAGTGGGTGACGGGCTGGCTCATGGCAGGTACATTGATTGTTTTTGGGCTTTTCACGGCAGGGTCAACGCGGTGGTAGGGTATCCATTGGATTGCATGGATGGCCCTGCGGAATTACTTAGAATTAATAACCTACTGGTCATTAACTTGTTTTCTTCTCTGAGGTCACGCCATGCATTCGTCGCCATCCATTGCCCGGTTGTCAGGGTTGAGCCTGACTATAGCGCTCGCGTCGCTGCTGCTGGCGTGCTCCAAAACAGCCGCACCTGAGGAGCCGATCCGTGCCGTCAAAGTTATGACAGTGGGTGTGCAGCCCGTGGCTTTCGGCTTGGAATATGCTGGCGAGGTCCGCGCCCGCGTGCAATCAAGCCTGGGCTTTCGGGTCGGCGGCAAGCTGATTACCCGCACGGTCGAGCTGGGCCGGCGCGTCAAGGCCGGCCAGGTGCTGGCGCAACTTGACCCACAAGACCTGAAGCTGGCAGCCGATGCGGCACGTTCGCAAGTCGCTGCAGCTCTCACCAACCGTGATTTGGCAGCGGCGGATTTCAAGCGCTATCAGGCCCTGAAAGAGCAGAACTTCATCAGCTCGGCCGAACTTGAGCACCGCGACACGGCGATGAAAGCGGCTCAGGCGCAGCTGGACACGGCGCAGTCGCAGCTTTCGGCCCAGGTTAACCAAGCGGGTTACGCCAATTTGCTGGCGGACAGCCCCGGCGTCGTGACTGCCGTGCTGGCTGAGGTGGGTCAGGTCGTGGCTGCTGGCACACCGGTGATACAGCTGGCGCAAGATGGCCCGCGTGACGTGGTGTTTGTCGTGCCCGAGGACAAGGTGGCGGCCATCAAGCTGGGCTCCAGCGTGGCGGTGCGGGTCTGGGCGGGCACCGAGCCACAAACCGCTGTGGTGCGCGAGGTGGCTGCCAGCGCGGACCCGGTGACGCGAACCTTCACCGTCAAGGCGGGCTTGTCTGCCACCAGCGACTTGGCGCTGGGCCGCACCGTGTCGGTGCTGCCCGCAGGATTGCAGCGCAGCGCCTTGCAAGTCATCAAGTTGCCCACCACTGCGCTGCGTCAGGAAGGGCAAGCGACCGTCGTGTGGGTGCTGGACACGGCCACGATGACCGTCAGGCTGCAACCTATTCAGGTGGCCACGGCCGACGGTAATGACATTGTGGTGGCGAGTGGCTTGACACCTGGCATGCAGGTGGTGACCGCTGGTGTGCATGTGCTGACGCCGGGCCAAAAAGTCATGCTATATAAGGATAATCAGTCTGTAGCCCTTACCAGTAAAGCACAGACAGCTATCAATGGAGTAGCTTTCGAGAACCCTGCAATTGCTTCGCCATCAGCGGCAGTGTCGGCTCCGGCGCAGTGAGGTACACATGACTGACATGCATTTGCACCCGGAAAAGGGCTTTAACCTGTCGCGCTGGGCGCTGGAGCATGCGCCGCTGACGCGGTTTTTGATGATCGTGCTGATGGTTCTCGGCGCGGCCAGCTACTTTCAGTTGGGTCAGGACGAAGATCCGCCGTTCACTTTCCGGGCCATGGTGGTGCGCGCGTATTGGCCGGGCGCCAGTGCCCAGCAGGTGGCCGAACAGGTCACCGACAAGCTGGAACGCACGTTGCAGGATGTGCCTTACGCCGACCGGATTCGCAGTTACTCCAAACCGGGTGAGTCACAAATCATTTTCGAAATCAAGGACTACGTGCGCGGCGCCGAGGTGGCTAACGTCTGGTACCAGACGCGAAAAAAGATTGGTGACATGAGTTACACGCTACCGCAAGGCGTGCAAGGGCCGTTTTTCAACGATGACTTTGGCGATGTGTTTGGTGTGATCTACGCATTGCAGGCGCCAGGCTTCAGTTATGCCGAGGCCAAGACTTTTGCCGACGACGTGCGCCAGCAGCTGCTTCGCGTGCCTGACGTGGCCAAGGTGGAGCTGTTTGGTGATCAGGACGAAAAACTGTATGTCGAGATCTCGCAAAAGCGCCTGGCGGAACTTGGTCTGGACATGAACGCGGTGCTGGCGCAGCTTAGCCAGCAAAACGCCATTGAATCAGCCGGTGCCGTGCAGACACCGCTGGACATGGTGCAGGTGCGGGTGGCGGGTCAGTTCAAGGCCATTGAGGACCTTGCCGCGATGCCGATTCGTGCTGCAGGCTATGGTTCGGGTACCGGTGCGGCTGCCAGGCAGTTCCGTCTCGGTGACATTGCTGAGATCAAGCGTGGTTATGTTGATCCACCCACGGTGAAGGTGCGTTTTCAGGGTCATGAAGTGGTTGCACTTGGCGTGTCCATGGCCAAGGGTGGCGACATCATCGCGCTTGGCAAGGCGCTGGCAGCGACGGTCAAACGCATTGAAAAGACGCTACCTGCGGGTGTCACGCTGGCGCAGATCCAGGACCAGCCCAAATCGGTGGCGAATTCAGTGAACGAATTTGTCAAGGTGCTGATCGAGGCGATCGCGATTGTGCTGGCAGTCAGTTTTCTGAGCCTGGGGCTGCACAAGCGCCCCGGCGTGCACCCCTTGTTCAGGCGCTGGACGCTGGACATGCGCCCCGGTCTGGTGGTGGCGATCACCATTCCGCTGGTGCTGGCGATGACGTTTCTGGCCATGAACTACTGGGGCATCGGCCTGCACAAGATTTCGCTGGGTTCGCTGATCATTGCCCTCGGTTTGTTGGTGGACGATGCCATCATTGCGGTGGAAATGATGGTGCGCAAGATGGAAGAGGGCTATGACAAGGTGCGTGCTGCCACCTTCGCCTACGAGATCACCGCCATGCCGATGCTCACCGGCACACTCATTACCGCCACCGGCTTTTTGCCAATTGGTATTGCCAGGTCGATGACGGGTGAATACACCTTTGCGATTTTTGCCGTGACGGTGATTGCGCTGTGTCTGAGCTGGATCGTGTCAGTGTATTTTGTGCCCTATATGGGGGTGCGCCTGCTCAAAGTGCCGCCGCATGTGGTAGCACACGCCGAAAGTGGTGCTGTGTTGGAAAGTGGCGAGGTGCATGACATGTACGACACGCCGTTCTACAACTGGTTTCGCCGCGCAGTGAATGCCTGCGTGCGTCGACGTTGGGTCACCATCGCCGTTACGCTGGGGATGTTTGTGGCGGGATTGATTGGTATGACCCAGGTGCAAGAGCAGTTTTTTCCTGATTCCGTGCGTCCGGAAATTACGGTGGATTTGTGGTCACCCGAGGGTACCGCTTTTGTCAGTACCGAAGAAGTGGCCAAACGCGTGGAGGCACGCCTGCTGAACGAGCCAGGTGTCGAGTCGATTGCGCAATGGGTAGGTTCTGGTGTGCCCCGTTTTTACCTGCCGTTGGATCAGATTTTTACGCAAACCAATGTGTCGCAGATGATCGTATTGCCCAAGGATTTGCAGGCACGCGAGGTGTTGTTACACAAACTGCCGACGATCTTGGCGCAGGAGTTTCCTGAAGTGCGTGGCCGGGTCAAGCTGTTGGCCAACGGGCCACCGGTGCCGTATCCGGTGCAGTTTCGGGTGATCGGTCAGGACCCGCAGGTTTTGCGGGCACATGCGGACGAGGTCAAGGCCGTTATGCGGCAAAGTGCCCATACGCGCGGCGTGAACGACAACTGGAACGAGTCCATCAAGGTGATGCGTCTGGAAGTGGATCAGACCAAGGCGCGCGCACTGGGTGTGACCAGTCAGTCGATCGCACAGGCCGCCAAGACCATCTTGAACGGCACGACCATCGGTCAGTTTCGCGAGGGTGACAAACTGATCGGCATCGTGCTGCGCCAGCCACTTGATGAGCGCAACGCCATCACTGACATCGCCAATGCGTATCTGCCGACGGCTTCCGGTCAGTCTGTGCCGTTGACACAGATCGCCAAGCCGGTCTTTACCTGGGAGCCCGGCGTGTTATGGCGCGAGGGGCGTGACTACGCCATCACCGTGCAAAGCGACATTGCAGAGGGGCTGCAGGGTGCCACGGTGACCAATGAACTGCTGCCCAAGCTCAGGGCACTGGAAGTCCGTTGGGGGCAAGCTGGGCAAGGTGATTACCGCATTGAGGTGGCTGGTGCTTCAGCTGAAAGCGCCAAAGGCTCAGCGGCTATCGTGGCGGGCATTCCCATCATGCTGTTCATCACCTTCACGCTGCTGATGTTGCAATTGCACAGTTTCAGCCGCGCCGTGTTGGTGTTTTTGACCGGCCCACTCGGAATCACTGGGGTTGCGGCCGCTTTGTTGCTGCTGAATCAGCCGTTTGGCTTTGTGGCGCTCTTGGGGGTGATTGCGCTCATGGGCATGATTCAGCGCAATTCGGTGATTTTGATCGATCAAATCGAGCAGGACCGTGCCCGGGGTGTGCCCGCTTGGGAAGCTATTGTCGAATCGGCGGTGCGCCGACTGCGTCCGATTGTGTTGACGGCCTCCGCGGCTGTGCTGGCCATGATTCCCCTGTCACGCTCGGTTTTCTGGGGGCCAATGGCGGTGGCGATCATGGGTGGGCTGATGGTGGCCACGGTGCTGACTTTGCTGGCGTTGCCCGCCATGTATGCGGCCTGGTTCAGGGTGACACCACAGAGCAAGTAGGCGGGCCTGCAGCTTCTCGGCATTTATGAAGTGAGGTTGGTCTCGGGATGGTTGTGTGTCAGGTTAAAATCCACGGCTAACCAATTTCTGGGGGCGGTCTTTACCAGCCCCCTTTAATTTGCGCGGGTGGCGAAATTGGTAGACGCACCAGGTTTAGGTCCTGACGCTGGCAACAGTGTGGGGGTTCGAGTCCCCCCCCGCGCACCACTCATATTTTTGGAGATGAAAGATGGCCGTTGCTGTAGAAACTCTTGAGAAGCTCGAACGCAAGATGACGTTGAGCCTGCCCCTGGACACCATTCAATCGGAAGTGAACGCGCGCCTGAAAAAGATGGCTCGCACCGTGAAGATGGACGGCTTCCGTCCGGGCAAGGTTCCGATGAGCGTGGTGACACAGCGCTACGGCTACTCGGTCCAGTATGAGGTCATGAATGACAAGGTGGGTGAAGCGTTTTTCAATGCGGCCAATGACGCGCAGCTGCGTGTGGCTGGTCAGCCCAAGATCAATGAAAAAGACGGTGCTCCTGAAGGTGAACTGGCGTTCGAGGCTGTGTTTGAGGTCTATCCGGATGTCAAGATTGGTGACCTGACGACGGCTGAAGTTGAAAAAGTTACCACCGAAGTGTCTGAGCCTGCTATTGAAAAAACTCTTGATATCCTGCGTAAGCAGCGCCGTACTTTCTCTCAGCGTCCGCATGACGCGCAAGCCGTTGCTGGCGACCGTGTGACCGTTGATTTTGAAGGGAAAATTGACGGTGAACCCTTTGAAGGCGGTAAGGCACAAGACTTTCAGTTCATTTTGGGCGATGGTCAGATGCTCAAAGAATTTGAAGAAGCGACACTGGGTCTGAAGACTGGCGAAAGCAAGACTTTCCCGTTGGCTTTTCCTGCGGACTACCATGGCAAGGATGTCGCAGGCAAGACTGCTGACTTCATGGTCACGGTCAAGAAGATCGAAGCCGCGCACTTGCCTGAAGTCGATGGTGCTCTGGCAAAGTCGCTGGGTATCGAAGACGCAAGCGTTGAAGGGCTGCGCGCCGACATCAAGAAAAACCTGGAGCGTGAAGTCAAGTACCGCTTGCTGGCGCGCAACAAAACGGCTGTGATGGACGCTTTGGTGGCCAAGGCTGAATTGGACTTGCCGAATGCTAGCGTGCAGGCTGAAATGGCCCGCTTGCTCGAAGGTGCGCGCGCTGACCTCAAGCAACGCGGCATCAAGGACGCTGACAAGGTTACGATTCCAGATGACGTGTTTCGTCCCCAGGCTGAGCGTCGCGTACGTCTGGGTCTGGTGGTTGCGGAACTGGTGCGTGCCAATGGCCTGCAAGCCAAGATGGAGCAGATCAAGGCTCATGTGGACGAATTGGCTGCCAGCTATGAAAAACCTGCTGAAGTGTCCCGCTGGTATTTCAGCGACAACAAGCGCCTGGCTGAGGTGGAAGCCATCGTGCTTGAAAACAATGTGACTGACTTCGTGCTTTCCAAGGCTCAGGTGACTGAAAAAGTGGTCGGCTTTGACGAATTGATGGCACAAAACCAGGCGTAAATCGCTGACATTGTCCAAATTGGGGCTTGGGTCTGGCTTGTGGTCAGACAATCAAGCCCCATTTCATTTGCTGGCTTGTTTTTTTGGCTACAGTAGGGCCAGTTTTTGATAATTAACCCCAACCTTCGCGGGAGTGCAATGGACATACAGAATCTGGGCATGGTGCCCATGGTGATCGAGCAATCAGGCCGTGGTGAACGCTCTTACGACATTTACTCACGTCTGCTCAAGGAGCGAGTGATTTTTTTGGTTGGCCCGGTCAATGACCATGTTGCCAATCTGGTGGTCGCACAGTTGCTGTTCCTGGAGAGTGAAAACCCTGATAAGGACATTTCCTTCTACATCAACTCGCCTGGCGGTTCTGTGAGTGCCGGTATGGCGATTTATGACACCATGAACTTCATCAAACCTCAGGTGTCCACCCTGTGTACCGGCATGGCTGCCAGTATGGGTGCGTTTTTACTGGCTGCCGGGGCCAAGGGTAAGCGGTTTTCCTTGCCCAATTCCAAGGTCATGATCCACCAGCCCTCGGGTGGCAGTCAGGGTCAGGCGACTGAAATCGAGATCCAGGCGCGAGAAATTCTCAAAACCCGTGAGCAACTCAATAAGATTTTGGCCGAGCGCACCGGGCAGCCGCTGGAGCGTATTGAGCGTGACACCGAGCGCGACTACTACATGTCCGCTGAGGAATGCAAGGAATATGGTCTGATTGACCAGGTTATCTCCAAAAGGGCGTAGTTCACATGGCCGAAAAAAAAGGCTCCTCCGGCGAAAAGACGCTGTACTGTTCGTTTTGCGGCAAAAGCCAGCATGAAGTTAAAAAACTGATTGCCGGCCCGTCGGTTTTTGTATGTGATGAGTGCATTGAACTTTGCAACGAAATCATTCGGGACGAACTTCCTCTCACCACAGAGACCGCTGGCTCTGGCGACTTGCCAACGCCTGCGGAAATCAAGGCCAATCTAGACAACTATGTCATTGGCCAGGAACCCGCCAAGCGCATTCTGGCGGTGGCGGTTTATAACCACTACAAACGGCTTAAACACCAGGAAAAGTCCTCCAAGGACGATGTAGAACTGTCTAAAAGCAATATTTTGCTGATCGGTCCTACGGGGTCCGGCAAGACACTGCTGGCGCAGACTCTGGCGCGCATGCTGGACGTGCCCTTTGTCATGGCGGATGCCACTACGCTGACGGAAGCGGGCTATGTGGGCGAGGATGTTGAAAACATCGTCCTCAAACTTCTGCAAAGCTGCAATTACGAGGTGGAGAGGGCACAGCGTGGCATTGTCTATATCGATGAGATCGACAAGATTTCCCGCAAATCCGACAATCCGTCGATCACACGTGACGTTTCGGGCGAAGGCGTACAGCAGGCGCTGCTCAAGTTGATTGAAGGCACCATGGCCAGCGTGCCGCCTCAGGGCGGGCGTAAGCACCCGAATCAGGACTTTGTACAGGTTGACACCACCAACATTTTGTTCATTTGCGGCGGTGCGTTTGCCGGTCTGGAAAAAGTCATTGACAACCGCACCGAATCGTCAGGCATAGGTTTTGGTGCAACGGTCAAGAGCAAGCAGAATCGAAGTCTGACCGATGTGTTCAAAGAAGTTGAGCCAGAGGATTTAATCAAGTTTGGCTTGATTCCGGAATTGGTAGGGCGTATGCCGGTGGTGGCGACTCTTGGTGAACTCAGTGAGGAAACCTTGGTTCAGATCCTGACCGAGCCGAAGAATGCGTTGGTCAAACAATATGGCAAGTTGTTCTCCATGGAAGGGGTCGATCTCGAAATTCGGCCCGCTGCTTTGAAGGCAATTGCCAAAAAGGCGCTGGCCCGTAAAACCGGTGCCCGTGGCTTACGCTCCATTCTTGAATTGGCGCTGATTGACACGATGTTTGACTTGCCGAACTCGTCCAATGTGGAAAAAGTGGTGCTTGACGAATCCACTATTGAGGAGAACAAGGCGCCTTTGCTTGTTTACCGTGAAGTTGCCAAAAAGGCTTGATTTGGTGTGCCTTTGTTTGCCTGTTGGCAATATAGAAGTTTTGTGGCTTGCAGATAATAAGAACAAGCAGCTTGCTTGAAAAATAGGCAAGCCTCTCCATATCGACTGGGTAACAAGAGGAATTTTTATGTCTGTGTATACCCCTTTGCCTGCCGATCTGTTTGATTTACCACTGTTGCCGTTGCGCGATGTGGTTGTGTTTCCGCACATGGTCATCCCCCTGTTCGTCGGCAGGCCCAAGAGCATCAAGGCGCTGGAAGCTGCGATGAACTCTGATCGGCGCATCATGCTGGTGGCGCAAAAGGCTGCTGCAAAGGATGATCCGCTAGTCACCGACATGTTTGATGTTGGTTGTATCTCCACCATTTTGCAAATGTTGAAATTGCCAGATGGAACTGTCAAGGTGTTGGTGGAGGGGCAGCAGCGCGCTTTGGTTACCAAAGTGGAAGATGGCGAGTCTTATTTTGTCGCTAGCGTGACACCGGTCGAAGTCGTTGGCGATTCTGAGACCCAGCCAAAAAACAAGGCAAGCGAAATTGAGGCGTTGCGCCGCGCCGTCATGCAGCAGTTTGACCAGTACGTCAAACTTAATAAGAAAATTCCGCCAGAAATTCTGACGTCGATCTCCAGCATTGACGACCCAGGCCGTATGACGGACACCATCGCGGCCCACCTGCCTTTGAAGCTCGATGCCAAGCAAGCCGTGCTGGAACTCTCCAGCATCAAAGATCGGCTGGAGAACTTGTACGGGCAAATTGAGCGTGAAGTTGATATCTTGAATGTTGACAAAAAGATCAGAGGCCGGGTCAAGCGCCAGATGGAGAAAAACCAGCGCGATTTCTATTTGAATGAGCAGGTTAAAGCCATTCAAAAAGAATTGGGAGAGGGAGAAGATGGAGCCGACATTGAAGAGATAGAGAGAAAGATCAAGGCTGCAAAGATGCCCAAGGAGGCGTTGAAAAAGGTGGAGGCAGAGGTCAAGAAGCTCAAGCTCATGTCACCCATGTCTGCCGAAGCCACAGTGGTGCGTACTTATATCGACGTGCTCATCGGTATGCCGTGGTCGGTCAAGACCAAGATTAAACACAACCTAGCCAATGCTGAGGTTGTATTGAATGAGGACCACTACGGGCTGGATAAGGTCAAGGATCGTATTCTTGAATACCTTGCGGTACAACAACGTGTGGACAAAGTCAAAGCACCCATCCTGTGCCTGGTGGGTCCTCCGGGTGTGGGTAAAACATCCTTGGGGCAGTCGATCGCCAAGGCAACTGGGCGCAAATACGTACGCATGGCGTTGGGTGGAATGCGCGATGAAGCCGAAATCCGTGGCCATAGGCGCACCTATATTGGAGCTATGCCTGGCAAGGTGTTGCAGAGTTTGTCGAAGGTTGGGACGCGTAATCCCTTATTTCTTCTGGACGAAATCGACAAATTGGGAACTGATTTTCGGGGTGACCCATCTAGCGCTTTGCTAGAAGTTTTGGATCCGGAGCAGAACCACAAGTTTGGTGATCACTATGTGGAAGTCGATTTTGATCTCAGCGATGTGATGTTTGTGGCGACCTCCAACTCCATGAATATTCCGCCAGCGCTATTGGATCGAATGGAGGTGATTCGCTTGGCGGGTTATACCGAAGACGAAAAAACCAACATCGCCGTCAAGTACCTGTTACCCAAGCAGCTCAAGAATAATGGTGTCAAAGAATCTGAGCTGTTGGTGACTGAAGAAGCGGTGCGTGACATCGTTCGTTATTACACCCGTGAGGCGGGTGTGCGGTCTTTGGAGCGAGAAATTTCCAAAATTTGCCGTAAGGTGGTCAAAGCTCTGCAACTCAAGAAGATGAGTGGGATGGCGACTGTGACTGGTGAAAATCTGAATGATTTTCTGGGTGTGCGCAAATATGACTATGGTCGTGCTGAGAAGAAAAATCAGGTGGGTCAAGTGGTTGGCCTGGCTTGGACCGAGGTCGGCGGAGATTTGCTGACCATTGAAGCAGCCATGATGCCTGGCAAGGGTGTGATCACCCGCACAGGGTCTTTGGGTGACGTCATGAAAGAGTCGGTGGAGGCAGCTCGCACAGTGGTTCGCAGTCGATCACACCGACTGGGTATCAAGGACGAATTTTTCGAGAAGAAAGATATTCACATTCACGTGCCTGATGGTGCAACACCCAAGGATGGCCCTAGTGCCGGTGCTGCCATGACCACTGCCTTTGTTTCCGCCATGACTGGTATCCCTGTGCGTTGCGATGTGGCGATGACTGGAGAAATCACTCTGCGTGGCGAGGTAACAGCCATTGGTGGTCTGAAGGAAAAATTGTTGGCTGCATTGCGTGGCAATATTAAGACGGTGTTGATCCCAGAAGAAAATGCCAAAGACTTGCAGGACATTCCGGAAAATGTCAAGAATGGTCTTGAGATTGTGCCGGTACGCTGGATTGACAAGGTGCTTGAGATCGCTCTTGAGCGCATGCCCACCCCCTTGCCTGAAGATGAGCCCGTGGCGGCCACGACATCTGAAGTTGTGATAGGTTCCGGACAAACCTCAGATGCGGTGAAACACTAACAAGGTTTTTTGAATTTTCTGAAATACAAGCCAAACTTTGGGTTATACTCATGGGCTTGCAACGCGGGAATAGCTCAGTTGGTAGAGCGCAACCTTGCCAAGGTTGAGGTCGAGAGTTCGAGACTCTTTTCCCGCTCCATAGGTTTAATAGATGCAAATCTTGGTTTGCATCCACGCGGGAATAGCTCAGTTGGTAGAGCGCAACCTTGCCAAGGTTGAGGTCGAGAGTTCGAGACTCTTTTCCCGCTCCATATTTAAAAAGGGAAGCATGGCTTCCCTTTTTTCTAGCAGGTTTTGGCGCGATAGCAAATCGGTTATGCAACGGATTGCAAATCCGTCTAGCCCAGTTCGACTCTGGGTCGCGCCTCCAGACGACGGAGCTGAAATAGGCTCATGTAAGCCTCGCAAGTTCAATGTGCGGGGCTTTTTTGTTTCACAATACAGCTGTGCCCGAGTGGTGAAATAGGTAGACACATCGGACTTAAAATCCGCCGCTTCGTGAATAACGGGCGTACCGGTTCGATTCCGGTCTCGGGCACCACTTAAACTCAAGACCTATGGCTCGTTACAACGCCCCTTTTGAAATTCATGTTCATGGCCAGGTGGCCTTGCGCACCGATGTCACTTCCGACAACGTGCAGGATGCGCTCAAACCACTCTGGAAATACGCTGGCGCCAAGTCGTTAGCGGCTGCTTCCGGCAGTTTCTATGAAGATGAGCCTGGCATTTTGTTTGATGCCAAGGAACATTTGCTGCAAATGTGCTGGACGGTTGAGGGTGATGACGATTTCCGCCAGGCGCTGGACGAAATGTGCATGAACCTGAATGACGTAGCTCAATCTGGTGCTGCCATTGAGGTCACGTTTTACGACACCGAGTTTGACGATGATGACGAACAGAATGTCTCAGATGCTGAGTCACGTGACGATTTTGTCATGCTGTTTGTAGGCCCCGATCCTGCGTCAATCATGCAGGTCCAGCGTGACTTGCTTGTACAGGATGTCGTCAATCTGATGGAGCGCCACTTTGATGGTGCTGAACTTGGTGGTGTGGTGGCTGCGATTGATATTTTATTCAGCCAGCGTTTTGATGATTTGGTTAACTCTTTGCAGCTCGGAAAACCTCCGCGCGGTTCTGGCGGCGGTCCCGGTGGTATGGGCCACGGTGGGGGCCGTAAACCTCGTCATTTGCATTGATCGAGAACGCAGCTGGGTATGAATCAAGTCTTGACATCTTCCACTGCGGCCAGTTCACCTGTTATTCCCGGGCGTCCAGAAAAACTCCGACTGGGTGACGTGCTTGTACAGCAGCGTTTGATTTCTCAGGAGCAATTGCAGCAAACCCTGCTGCTGCAAAAGCAGACGGGTAAAAAAATGGGCCGCTTGCTCATTGAGACCGGACTAATCACCGAGGAGTTATTGGCCAATGGATTGGCGCGTCAACTGCGCATTCCGTTCGTCAACCTCAAAACCTTTCCATTTCGGGCCGATGTCGTCAAGCTTTTGCCAGAGTCGGCTGCACGGCGCTTTCGTGCCTTGGTGCTGGAAGACAAAGGTGACACCTTGTTGTTGGCGCTGGCAGACCCGCTGGACCTGTTTGCTTTTGACGAACTGACGCGGTTGCTCAAGCGGACGATTTCGATTGCTGCGGTGCCTGAGAGTCAGTTGGCGCTGGCATTCGACAGGCTTTACCGTCGCACGGAAGAAATTAGTGGGCTGGCCCGTGCTCTGGAAAAAGATCTCGGTGATGCCGTTGACTTTGGAGAACTCACAGCCAGCGTGGGCACCGAAGGCGCACCAGTAGTGCGGCTGTTGCAATCGCTGTTTGAGGATGCCATGCAGGTTGGGGCTTCCGATGTGCATATTGAACCGCAGGAGTCTGGTTTGCAGATACGTGTGCGGGTCGATGGAGTGTTGCAAACCCAGACCCAGGCAGATAAACGCGTTGGCGGTGCCTTGGCGCAACGGCTCAAGTTGATGGCAGGGCTGGATATTTCGGAAAAGCGATTACCACAAGATGGCCGCTTCAGTGTGCGCTTGCGTGACATCACCATTGATGTGCGGCTTTCAACTTTGCCTACAAACTACGGTGAGTCTGCTGTCATGCGCTTGCTCAAGCAGGGTGTTGGCATGAAGCGACTCGACGACATAGGTATGCCCGCCGATATGTTGCGGCGCTTTCGCGAGGTGATTGGCCGAAGCTCGGGCCTGGTGCTGGTGACCGGTCCGACAGGCTCGGGCAAAACAACCACGTTATATGCCGCGTTGTCTGAAATCAACGCCACCGAGCTGAAAGTCATTACGGTGGAAGACCCGGTGGAATACCGCCTGCCCGGATTGTCACAGGTACAGGTCAACGACAAGATTGATTTGACTTTTGCACGTGTGTTGCGAGCCTGTCTGCGTCAGGACCCAGACGTGATTCTGGTCGGTGAAATGCGTGACGAGGAAACTGCCGAAATTGGCTTGAGAGCCGCTATTACAGGGCACCTTGTGCTATCAACGTTGCATACGCGTGACGCCATTAGCACACCTTTTCGTTTGCTGGACATGGGTGTGCCGCCGTTCATGGTGGCGACATCCTTGCAGGCTGTGATTGCCCAACGTCTAGTGCGCTTGAACTGCCTGGAGTGCAGTGAGCCTCACCTGCCAACACCGCAAGAACTCTCCTGGCTGATGGGCATGGTGGACGACGTGGACTCGGTAGCTTCCAGGCGTGGTCGGGGATGCTCGGCCTGCAACGGCACAGGGTATGCGGGCCGCCAGGGCGTTTACGAGTTGTTGGAGTTGGATGCTGCGCTGACTCAGGCAGCTTCGCGTTCTGATCCCGCTGCTTTCATGAAACTCGGGCGCGAGAGCATGAGAGGGAGAACCATGTCGTTTCATGCCTTGGAGCTAGTTCGCCAAGGGCGCACCTCGCTGGCAGAAGCTCTGCGTATCGGTTTTGACGTTGACGATCAGGACAACTGAAGTCTGTTTACAAAAAACGTATGGCAGCTTATGCATGGCGTGGCCGCAACAATCGCGGTGAGGCAGTTCAGGGGCAAATAGATGCACTGAGCGAAAACAGCGTGGCCGATCAACTTCTGGCCATGGGTGTTGCACCCGTGCATATTGGGGAGATCATAGACAGTGCCAAGGCCAAACCTGGGCAAGAAAACTGGTTCGAACGACTGAGTCGGCCATCGGTGGTGGTGGAGGACATCCTGATTTTTTCCCGTCAGATGTACACGCTGAACAAGGCAGGTGTTCCGATTTTGCGGGCATTTGCTGGCTTGGAGGCTTCCAGCACCAAAGTGGCCATGGTGGACCTGCTGAAAGACATCCGCTCCAGTCTAGACCAGGGGCGGGAACTGTCTGCTGCACTGGCCCGACATCAGGATATCTTTGGCGCGTTTTATATCTCGATGATCCGCGTGGGGGAGATGACTGGCAAACTCACAGAGGTGTTTTTGCGCCTAAATGAGCACATGGAATTTGAGCGCGATGTGCGTGAACGCATCAAGCAGGCCATGCGATATCCGATTTTTGTGATCATTGCCATGGCGATTGCCGTGGTGATCCTGAACATCTTTGTGATCCCCGTTTTTGCAAAGGTGTTTGCTGGGTTCCATGCTGAATTGCCGCTAATCACACGTGGCTTGCTGGGTTTTTCGGCCTTCATGCTGGCTTGGTGGCCTTTGATGATCGCAGTGGGTATTGCCCTAGGCATGTTGGTGCGTGGTTATATCCGCACCCCTGCAGGTCGATACAACTGGGATGCACGCAAACTCAAACTTCCCATTGTGGGTGACATCATCCTGAAAGCCACGCTGGCGCGCTTTGCCCGCAGTTTTGCCCTGTCCAGCCAGAGTGGTGTGCCACTGGTGCAAGCTCTGACGGTAGTGGCGCAGACGGTGGACAATGCCTTTATTGGCAGCCGGATTGAACAAATGCGTGACGGCATTGAGCGCGGCGAAAGCATTTCCCGGTGCGCTGCGGCCACCGGGGTCTTTACACCGGTTGTGTTGCAGATGATCGCAGTGGGTGAGGAAACTGGTGAGCTTGACAACCTGCTGTTCGAGATTGCCGGTATGTACGAGCGAGAGACGGACTACAACATCAAAGGATTGTCGGCAGCCATTGAGCCCCTGCTGCTGGCGATTGTGGGTGTGTTGGTGCTGTTGCTGGCGCTGGGCGTTTTCCTGCCGCTGTGGAATCTGGGGCAGGCGGCCATGGGCAAAGGCGGAGGCTAGCTGTGACAATGGGCGCAACGACGCGCTCATCAGCACCCAATTGGCTGCAACCAGTCGAATGGCTGTTGATGGTGGTGGTGATTTCTGTGCTCGTGGTTTTCTTTTTGCATTTCGCACAACAAACCAAGGGCCAATCTGAATTAGCTGCTATCAAATCAACGGTTGGTGCATTGCGCACAGCCTTCGTGATTGACCATGTTCAACAGCAGGTGCGACCAGTTTCAGGATCGGCTGCACCTGTTCATACCAATCCGTTTGAGCTGGTCCAGCCGCGCCCTGGCAACTATAGAGGTGAGATGGACACTGCCAAGGCCGCCGATGTGCCGCCTGGGTCCTGGTTTTTTGTGCCATCTTGCCCCTGTGTTGGCTATCGGCCCATGGATGACCTGTGGCTCAACAGCCCCAGTAGCAGTTCTCTGATCTGGTTTAAAGTGGTCGGTATGCCGGGAGTTTTACAACTTGTACCGCAAGAAAAGTATCTTTGGGGAAACAATTTCATAGATTGAACCATTCGCTTGTACCTATACTCCGGCCATTGATGCTACGATTTCCGGTAGCAAGATTCTTTGCATTTTTTAAGGTGAACAACATGAAACAGGTGCAGCGCGGCTTTACTCTGATTGAACTGGTGATGGTGATCGTGATCTTGGGCGTTTTGGCAGCTGTGGCGTTGCCAAAGTTTGTGGATTTAAAGGGTGATGCTCAATTGGCTTCCGTCCAAGGCGTTGCAGGCGCCCTGTCTTCAGCCTCGGCGATCAACTATGCTGGTTGCTCTTTGACTAGCCAATCTGCAACCACTGGTAAATGTGTGAAGGTTGCCAAATGCTCCGATCTAGGAGCGTTACTCCAGCCATCGATAACGCTCGGAACCGTTTGCAGTACAACAGCCCCATATTTGACTGCAGATAGTGCATCGACCACCAATGGTACAGGTGTGAGTTGTACTTTGAACTACGGAACCGGAAGTACATGTGCATCAGGTGGCACTGCGACATTCACGGCTATTGGCGCAGCCAATTAAATCTTTTCAATCTTTCCATGACGAGGGTTTCCATAGAAGAAACTCTCGTTTCTTTTTTTTGGGGTGATTGATTGGCAGATGCTGTGTATGTCTTTTTGTGCATTGACAACCATGCAAAGATATGAACTATCAATCGCTCGAGCGCCTTCAATACCGTGCTTACTTGGCTGATATGCTGAATTCTGCTTAGAATAGTCGTCCTTATTGAGTTTGTTGCTATATAAATTGCAGTAAATTTTATTAAGTGTAATGTTACTTGGTCGCAGTTCGGTGGAGTGGATACGTTGGCAATCCAGAAATAATGCGTCAGCGCGGTTTCACCCTGATTGAGTTAATCATGGTCATCGTCATTCTTGGCGTATTGGCTGTGTTTGCATCGTCGCGTATTTTTCAGAATAGTGATTTTTATGCCCGTGGGTTGCATGATGAAACTCTAGCGCTGTTTCGCTATGCCCAGAAGGCAGCGATTGCGCAGCGGCGCATGGTCTGCGTGACTTTTGACACGGTGAGCAACCCCAATACCGCCTTTTTGACTACCGAGAACCCTACGCCGACAAGTTCACCCTCGCCAGCGATCAATTGCAATGTCAATCTGGTTGGACCCAAGGGTGAAAGTCCCGCTACCGTTACGGCCAGGGTGGGGACCGCTTACGGCGGTGCCACCAGTTTCATCTTTGATGGATTGGGCCAACCGGTGAGCACTTCGCGTACACCTCTGACCAGCAACATCACCGTTAGTGTCACCGGCGCAGCAGATATTACCGTTGAAGCCGCCACGGGTTATGTCCATGACTAAGCCTCAACGCGGTTTCACGCTGATTGAACTGATCATCTTCATCGTTGTGGTCAGCGTGGGATTGGCGGGCATTTTGTCAGTGATGAATACCGTCGTGAAATCGAGCGCTGACCCGATGGTGCGCAAACAGGCGGTAGCCATTGCCGAGTCGCTGCTGGAAGAAATTCTTTTGAAACAATACAGCAATCCCACCGGGGGTTACAGTGGCACGGATCGCTCCAAGTTTGACGATGTCAGCGACTACGCGGGCTACAGCACCACGGCTGGCATTGTCGACCTGGTCGGAACCGCAATACCGGGTCTGACGTCGTACAACATTTCTCCGCCAGTGACGGTGATTGTCAGCGGCGACCTCACCGGTGTGACATCGAAGAAGATCACGGTCTCGGTCACCGGGCCTGGCGTCAGTGTCAGCTTAAGTGGTTACCGTGCCAATTACTGATGATGGGAGTCAACTTTCCTACCCGACGTTGCCAGCACGGTTTCACGCTGATCGAACTGGTGATTGTTATCGTCTTGATCGGCGTGATCGGCGGGATGGTGGCAGTCTTCATGAAAAGCCCCATTGATGCCTACTTTGCCAGCGCGCGCCGGGCGGGTTTGACCGACGTGGCTGATACGGTGGTAAGGCGCATGGAGCGCGATATTCGCAAAGCGCTGCCCAACAGCATCCGCAATGCGGGTAGCCAATGTGTGGAATTCATCCCCACCAAGACCGGTGCGCGCTACCGGGCGGATGTGGGTGGCGGTGGGGATATGCTGGATTTCACCCTGGCTGCGGGAGACATCAGTTTCAACATGCTGGGACGAAATGCCGATTTGCCAGCCGATCAGCAGATCGCTACGGGCGATTTGGTGGCCATCTATAACTTGGGGATTTCGGGAGCAGATGCGTATGCCGCAGATAACACCTCTGTGGTAACGGCGGCCAATGCCGAGTCGGGCGCACCCGCAGAGAGCGTCATTTCCATCAACGCTAAACAATTCCCGCTGGAATCTCCCAACAAGCGGTTTCTTGTGATCCCGGCTGGCGAACAGGTCGTTCGCTACGTTTGCGTTGGGGCCAGTGGCACGAATGCTCAGGGGTATGGCAATGGCACGCTGTACCGGCAGGTTCTGACTTTGCCACTGGCTGCATCATCGTGTCCGTCATCGGTGACAGGTGCGGCCATCATGGCCAACGGGGTCAGTTCGTGCAACTTCGACTACAGTGGCTCGGACCTGCAACGCAACGCGCTGATCAGCATGCGACTTCAGTTGACCGACAGTGGTGAGACGGTGAGCTTGCAGCATGAAGTCCATGTCAGTAACGTGCCATGAACTCACGGCCTTCTTTTTTGGATGCTAAAGGTCTCAAGACCCGTGGTTTTGCAGCGATAGCGGCTATATTTTTGGTTGTAATTTTGGCTGCATTGGGCGGTTTTATGCTGACGTTTTCCAATACTCAGCAATTGACGTCGGCCCAGGACTTGCAGGGTTCCCGGGCGTATTGGGCTGCCCGCGCCGGGCTGGAGTGGGGCTTTGGCAGAATCCCGGTAGATTCCGCATTGTGTCCAGCTGCAACGTTGACAACGATTGCGCCCACCGCAGCGACCCCCAGCTTGCTTTCGTCGATTGACGGCTTTACGTTGGCAATTAAATGCGCCAGAAATGTTTATAGCGAGGGGCCGGACAGCCCGGTGATTTACCAATTGAACGTGGTTGCTTTTAAGGCGGGTCAAGCCGTTGGCTCCATAGGTTATATAGAACGCAGCTTGTCGGCCAGCATGGAGACTAGTCATTGATCTGATATTTATGCAAAATATGCTTGTAGCCTTTGTAAAGCGTTCGCAAGTAGCTATGCTTTTTATGGCATTCTGCTTCGCCCTTGGTTCAGTGCATGGCACGTTGATTCGGTTTGATTTGAGGGCGGTGGTGTGCCATTTCAAGCGCTTTACGGCGTTGCTTGTTGCGGTTTCGTTTTGCGGGTTGGCCACTGCCGCCACCTACACTCTGCCGGATAACCCGCCCGCGGGATGCAGTGCAACGTCAAGTACCAGTGTCACTTGTTCAAGCCTGAGTCTGAACTGGGCTGACAGCGTTGTCGTCAGCAATGCCAATTTAACCCTGACAGTGACCAATGGGGTCAACTTTGGAGGCAACAACAATATCAACATCAGCAATCCCGTCGCGGGTTTTGTGCTTTATGCGCAAACGGTCACAGTAAGTAGTAGTAACAACATCAATTTGAATGGCGGCATCAACACTTCCGGGTCCTTGACCCTCAGCGGCGGTGCCAACAATATTACGGGCAATCTCAGTGCAGGCGGCGATATCCTCATTGGGGGGACCGTCACGGGCACTGTGACGGCCTCTGGCAGTCTGGTGACTCAGTGGGCCACAACGATCACCGGCAACGTCAGCGCCAGTAGCATCCAAAGTGGTGGATCGAATGTCTTCGGTGGCAATCTGACGGCCACCAGCGGCAATATCACCGGCGGTTATGCCGACAAGGTGGCCGGCAACGTCAGCGCTGTCAATGTTGCATTGAGTGGTGTTTCCGCCCAAGTGCAGGGTTGTGCTACGGCGTCCAGTGGCGGGTCCATTACCCTTGCTTGGAACACAACCGTTGGTGGCGTGTGTTGCCAGTCAGCATCGGGGTGTGGCAGCAGTTGCCTCACTAACAACAGTGGCCTCCCGGCACCTGGCCTGTGTTCGCTACCGGCCCTCAGTCTGTCAAAGACCGTTAGCAGTTCGGCAGGGGTAGTGGGTGATGTGGTTACCTTCTCGATCACTGCCAGCAATACGTTTGCGACGCCATTGAGCAATGTTATCGTCACCGACACGCTGCCGACCGGCTTGAGTTATGCCGCGAGTGCGTCAACGCTGGGAACAGTGTCGGTGTCTGGCCAAGTAATCACATGGACGGTGCCTTCCATAGCTGCCAGCGGGAATGCGCAGTTAACGCTCGCTGTGAATTTACTGGCGCAAGGCGCTTATACCAACACAGCCTCGTCGCCGGGCGCTACCAATGCCAGTGCGTCAATTTTGGTACTTCCTGCGGCGACAACAGACTTTCGCATGGATGAACCAGCAGGCTCTTGGACGGGCGCCGCTGGTGAGGTTCTGGACAGTGGTGGTACTGGCTTGCAAGGCCGTCGGGTGACGACATCGACGCCGACAACAACCAACGCGGTGTCACCTAGTCCCACGATTGCGGCGCAGAATTCTTCTGTTGTCGGCGGTTTTTGCAATGCCGGCAATTTCGATGGCAAGGCTGTGGTGACGGTGTCTAGCAATCCATTGCTTCAATACACCAACAAGCTGTCGGCATCGGCCTGGATTTATCCGACGGTTTACCCATCAAGCGATTTGTATTCAATTCTGTCGAATGACGTAAATTACGAATTTCACATCAATCCTTCTGGCAAGCTATATTGGTGGTGGCAGGCGTCCGACCTCACTTCCAATACTACGATTCCACTGAACAAGTGGACACACGTGGCCATCACCATGGATTCATCAACATCTGGGGGGCGTGAACGTATCTATGTCAATGGCGTTCTTGACACCAATACCAACAGTTGGAAAGGCACGTTGGCGACGAATAATTGCGATTTTTACATAGGGGGTGACATCGGTACTAATACCGGGTGTGCCCTGATTCCAGCACGCAACTTTCACGGCATGATTGACGAAGTCAAGTTGTACAACTATGAGTTGTCCGCTGCCGAGGTACAGGCCGACATGACGCTGGGCAGATCATGCTCGGGGTCCTACGACCACATTCAGATTGAACATGATGGTGTTGGGTCTGTCTGCACGCCTAAAACGGTGGTAATCAAAGCCTGCCTCGATGCCGCATGCAGCACGCTTTACACCGGTAACGTGACTCTGAACATGGCTACACCCACGGGTGCCAGTTGGGTCAATGGGGCGACTTTCAGCTTCAGCGGTGGTATCACGACACGGCAACTCAGCGACGGTACGGCGGGCACCGTGACGTTAGGAACTAGCAGTGCGTCGCCGCTAGCAACCAATGCAACCATTTGCAAGGTCAACGGTGTGACAAACTGCAGCATGAGCTTCGCTGCCGCGTCGTGCGCCTTCGATGCGGTGGAGTCAGGTGCTGCACCCCACACCCGCATCTACACCAAACTGGTGGGCACCAATTTCAATATCGATGTGCTGGCCATGGGCTCGGGGACCAATATCAACACGACCTATGCAGGCACGGTGAATGTGGATTTGGTGGATGCTAGTACCTCGGGCTGTCCCAGCAGTGCCGGGTTGACGACGGCTGCTCCTTTGGTTTTTGTCTCTGGTAACGGTGGCCGCAGATCTATCACGTTCAACTACCCAAAAGCTGCGCGCAATGTCCGGGTGCGCGCCCAAGTGGGCAGCACCACGCCAGCGTGTTCAACGGACAACTTCGCCATACGCCCGACAACCTTTTCATCAATTTATTCGACCGACGCCAATGCGGACAGCACCGGGCAGAGTGCATCTGCAACCCCTGCCGTCAAAGCAGGCACCACGTTCAATGTGACGGTCGACACCAATAAGGTGGGATATGACGGCACACCCAAAGTCAATGGTGCACTTTTAGAGTGGCCCTACGTGCCTGTTGGCGGCAGGGCTTCGCCAGGGGTTGGCAATTTGTCCGGTGGCCCGGTTTTTTCTGGTGCTGCGTCAGTTAGCACTGGTAATGGTGCCAGTGGTAGTTTTACTTATGATGAAGTGGGCTACTTCCGCTTCAAGGCAGATGGCGTGTATGACGACACCTTCACGGCGACGTCTGGTGACCAGGCGGGAGGAGATTGTGTGGTTGGCGACTTTTCGAACACGCTCAATGCGAGCGGAAAATACGGTTGCAATTTTGGAAACACATCCGTAAGCAACCATATTGGGCGTTTTATACCGGATCATTTTGCAGTGACGTCCTCGTCGTTTGCACCAGGGTGTGGCACGTTTACCTACATGGGACAGACGTTTTCGACGTCGGCAACGGTGCAGGCTCAGAACGCTGGTGGTGGCAAGACCAGCAACTTCAGCGGCTCCTTCTTTGGCAGTGCCACTGTGGTACCCGAGCTTGAAAATGCCAATGATGGTGTCAGCCTGAGCGTGGCTCGCCTGACGGGTTTGGGCACTCCCACTTGGGCTGGCGGCGAGTACCCTTTTGTGGCTACCGGGTTTGCCAGGCTCGCGACACCCGATGGTGCCTACGATAGTCTGGACATCGGTTTGAAAGTGTTGCCACTCAATGCCACTGACACCGCCAGTTTGATCAATCGCGACATGGCTGCCAGCACGACCGTATGTACTGCCGATGGCACGGGCACGAGCAATGGCACTTGCACCGCCAAGCGCATTGCCACCAGCACTAAAGTTCGCTTTGGCCGCCTGCGTCTGCAAAATGCCTTTGGCTCGGAAAAGTTAGCCTTGCCTGTGCCATTGCAAGCCCAATACTGGAATGGTGGCTTCTTTGTGAACAACGCTGATGACAGTTGCACGGCGCTAAGCGTGCCAGCAGTCCAAACGTTGGCAACAGGTGCTACACCGGCGGGTGCGCCAGGTTTGTATTTTTACCCTGTGATTACCGGTAAAAACCAGTTGCAGAGCAGTAGTACGGTGCCGACTCTGAACAGCCCGCTGACGACAGGTCAGTCCACCTTGCAGTTTCCCGCACCGCAACAACCGGGTTGGCTTGACATCATTTTGCAGGTCCCCAACTACCTGATGGGTAATTGGGGTAACTGCAGTGGTCAGACGGGAGCCGCTGGTTTATACGACGATTTGCCTTGTGCCCGTGCGACCTTTGGCATTTATGGGCCAAAATCCCCCATCATTTATCGACGTGAAAACTACTGATTCAAGTTCTTTAAGCTTTTTTGCTCTTCATCCCTTATTCATGATGGGTAGATAGCTATTAAAATTAGAGCGATAGCAGCTGTCGCCTCATCATTCTAAAAATGCCAGTCATTGTCCGACTTCATCATCAACCTGCTCGGGGGCGCGCCTGACCATGCGCTGGCCGTGGCAACGCAGTGTCTCTAGTACCCAGTGGGTACTCTCCTGGTCAGGTGGGGTATTGGCATACGTGCATGCCAAGAGGTTGGGCGATGGTTCGTATGAGGTGCTGGCCTTAGGGACGGAAGTGCAGGGCGCGGATGATGTCGGTCACTTCAAGCAGCGCTTGCAGGCATTGGGACTCAAAGGCGCTGACGTGACTGTCATGTTGTGTTCTGATCAATACCAATTGCTCCAGATTGACACACCGAATGTGCCTGTCGAGGAATTGCGTGCTGCGGCGCGTTACCAGGTGCGTGAAATGCTGCAAACCCACGTGGACGATGTCATCATCGACGTCATGCGTGTGGGGGATGGTCAACAAAAGGGTTCCGGTCACTCTTTTGTGGTGGCTGCGACCAATGCTGTGGTGAAAGGAGCGTTGGATTTTGTCTCCGCTTTGGATTGTCGCGTGTCGGTCATTGATATCCATGAAACTGCGCAGCGCAATCTGCAGACGGCGCTTGCCCGGAGAGACGGTTCGTTGGAGCGTGCCAGCGCAGCCTTGGTACTGGCCGAGGGGCAGCAAGCAGTGTTGACCATCAGTGCCAATGAAGAGCTGTTTTACAACCGGCGGTTTGATGTGCCGGATGGTTTTTTGACCGGAAGATGGCTGCAAGGCGTCACCGAGCGTGCGCCCATCGACGGCTTCACGCCAGTGCAGGAATATGTCCCGGCTTATGGGGCTGGGGATATTTCACTTGATCTTGATCTACCCGATGCAAATACGTCTCTAGCCGAAGATCAACACGCTGTTTCATCAGACGATGACCGCTCTCAGCGGTTGTTGCTAGAGGTGCAGCGGTCACTTGACGTGTGGGATCGAACCTTTTCCAGCCTGCCCTTGACAGGTTTACGGGTGTTCGCTGGCGAGCGCAGTGCCGAGCTGGCAATCTGGCTGACCAGGCAGCTCGGGCAGGTGGTGGTGCCGCTGGATGTCAAGCCCATTTTTTCGGGGCTGGACGCCGTCCCCACCGCAGATATGGTGGCCTGTTTACCCTTGCTGGGTGTGTTGTTACGCACTGAGGAGCCAACGCGGTAGTTTGACTGCCAGCGTTTTATTGTCACTATGCCGCAACAAGTCAATCTGTGTCTCCCTATTTTGCGCAAGCAGGAGAAGCGTTTTGCTGCTCAATCCCTGGCGCAGGCGCTGGCCGTGGTGTTGCTTGTCGGTGGTGGCCTAGCTGCGGTCTGGATATGGAGTTTGAATACCACGTCAGCCAGTTTGCAAGCGACCTTGGCATCACAAAGCAAAGAACTGGAAGACTTGCGTGCCACGCTAGAGCGTGCAAATGCCAGCGCGGGCGCGTCTGAGTCACCGTTAGTGCAAGAGCTAAGGCAGCGAAAGCTGGAACTCCAGCAGCGCCAAAGCGTACTTGAGGCATTGAGTCAAGGTTTGTTTGCACCGGGGCAGGGGCATTCAGCGCGCCTGCGCCTGGTGGCGCAAACCATTCCTGCGGTCGCTTGGCTGACGCAAGTCAAAGCAGATGACCAGTTGCTTGATCTCAGCGGCTACACGCTGGAGCCAGCTGCGCTGAATGAATGGGTCAGCAAACTGGCCGCCAGCCCGCTGTTACAGGGGCAGAGCTTGAATACTGTCAAAGTGGAGGGTGTCAAACCCGCCAATACGCTGGTGCAGGCCACGTCGGTCAGCACGGCCCCACACGCTTCTGGGAGAGCTAACGCGTCTGATGAGAAGCCAGCCATGTGGTCGTTCAGTCTGCTGAGCAAAGTGGCGACCGCCCCGTCGTCGTCTGGAGTCAAACCATGAAGGCGCAGTGGCAGGCGCAAATGGCGCGCGTTGACAATTTGAGTTTGCGTGAGCGACTTTTTCTTTTTGTATCGATTCTGTTGTGCTGTTTAGCGTTGGTGGACACGCTATGGTTGTCACCTGCACAAACCGTCCACAAGCAATTGATGCAGCGATTGGACAAGCAAAATGGCGAATTGCAGCGTCTGCGTGACAGCGTGCGCGCCAGTGCACAGCCCAAAGATGCCGACCAGGCAGCGCGCGTTGAATTGCAGGCCACACAAACGCAACTTGACCAGATCAATCAGGCGGTACGTGAACGCTTGCCCGGCGCTGCGGGTTCGACGCCTTTGGCACAGGCTTTGGTGCAGTTGTTACGCCGCCAGGACGGCTTGACACTGGTGCGCACGGCGGCGCTGCCACCGGAATCGGCAGGGCCGGGTAACAACAACGGTGCAGGCAGCTTGCCCAAAGGGCTGACGCGTCAGGGGGTGACCATCACCGTTGCGGGGGCTTACCCCGATTTGACGCGTTATGTGGCTTCTCTGGAGTCATCGATGCCCTACGTGCGTTGGGGTGTCATGACTTTATCGTCGGACAAGGGCCAGCCCGAGTTGACTTTGCAGCTTTTTTTGCTTGGGGAGACCACCCCATGAACCAGAGCAATGGTGCGCTAATGCCGACATTTGCCAACTGTTTGATATGTTTCGCGGCGGCGTTGCTGAGCATCTCCACGTCAGCGGCGGGACAGGCTCTGCGCGACCCGACCATTGCTCCAGCGGCTGCAGGCATGTTCGATTCAAGTGGCGCGCAGCAAGATGAAGCACTCAAATCCGGCAGCATCTCGGTCATGACGCGTGGCGGTGTGCACTATCTGATGCATGGCACGCGTCTTTACGCCAAAGGACAGCGCATCGGTTCGGCGCGTATCGAACGCATCTCCGAGACCGAGGTCTGGCTGCGCGATGACGGACAGCTGCAAAAAATCCCTTTGTTCAATGGCGTGCAGCGACGCGCTGCCGTCGCCCCCGTTGCCCCGAAAAAACCGTCTGTTGCTCCGGTGTTGGTGCGCCCTGCCAAGATCACACCGTGAGTCTTACCCATGAAAACTGAAGAACTCGCCATGACTGAATGCCTGTTGAATATCCGGCACGATCCGCTGTATCTGGAGATTGGCAAGCAGCTTGCCCGCGTTGGCTTGGTGATCGCGGCGCTTGCAATAGGAGGCTGCGCCGCTGAACGCCCACTGCGCACGCCCAGTGTCAGCGATGCCATTCGCGCCGAGGTTCCGATGCCTGCTGCTCCGGTAGCTGCAGCCTCAGCGCCTGTTCCAGCGCGCATTGCCGACGCTTTGGTTGAACCCGCCCCGCCACCCGTTGCTTTGCCGCCAGAACCCAGGATTGACCTGCTGGTTAACAATGCCCCTGCGCGTGATGTGTTTTTGGCGATGGTGGCTGACACCCGTTACAGCATGCTGATGCATCCGGACGTGTCTGGCACCTTGTCGGTGACGTTGCGCGGTGTCACTATCGCGGAGGCGCTGGAGGCAATTCGCGACGTTTATGGCTACGATTTCAAGATTGATGGTCGGCGTATCACCATCTTTGCTCCCACCTTGCAGACCCGTATTTTCACCATCAACTATCCCAATTCGCAGCGCAGCGGTAACAGTGATTTACGCGTATCGTCCGGCAGTGAGGGCCGCTCGTCAGGTACGAGTAGCTCCGGCAACACCAGCGGTGGTGGAACCACGACAGGCTCCATACAGGCAGAAAGCAGCCGGGTGACCACCAATTCAAAGACCGACTATTGGTCTGAGTTGACCAATGCGGTCAAGGGGCTGGTCGGTCCGGGCGAAGGCCGTAGTGTGGTGACAAGCCCTCAAGCTGGCATCATGGCGGTGCGTGCCATGCCGGAAGAACTTCGCCAGGTGTCGAAATTTCTGAAGGCTGCGCAGATATCGGTGCAGCGTCAGGTCATGCTGGAAGCAAAGATTGTTCAGGTCAGTCTGAGTGATGGCTATCAGAGCGGTATTGACTGGTCAGCTCTAAAAAATAGTGGCAACTCGACAGGGGCCATTGGTGTTCTCAGTGGCAATAGCACCAGCAACACTTTGATCAGTGGTGTTCAATCCAATTTGCCTGGCTTCGTGGCTAGTACGACCGGATTGCTGGCCAACGGTGTCGCGTTACCAACGGCAGGTGCCGGTCTGTTTGGTCTGGCATTTGCCACAGAAGGGTTTCAGGCTGTCCTGGGTTTCTTGGAGACGCGCGGGGATGTGCAAATCTTGTCCAGCCCTCGCATTGCCACGCTCAACAACCAGAAGGCTGTACTCAAGGTAGGGACAGACGACTTTTTTGTTACCGGGGTAACCGGAGGGTCAAATTCCGCCGGTACCACAACGACCAATTCCACAACAACGCTTCCTGATATCACCTTGACGCCTTTTTTCTCGGGTATCTCGCTTGACGTGACGCCACAGATTGATGATGGCGACACCATCACTCTGCATGTGCATCCGTCGGTTACCACAGTTACTGAAAAAACCCGTGAGGTCGACTTGGGGACCGTAGGTAACTACCGCTTTCCGCTGGCTTCCAGCGAGGTGAACGAATCCGATACGCTGGTGCGGATTCAGGACGGAAAGATTGTTGCCATTGGGGGCTTGATGCAGATGGAGTCGAACCGCAGTTCATCAGGCTTGCCAGGTTCAAGCAACACCATGTTTTCATCCTTGTTGGGTAACAAGGCCAACACCGGCAGCAAGAAGGAACTGGTCGTACTGATCAAACCCACCATCATCCGCAACCAGGAAGATTGGGATGATCAAAACCGGCGTTCCCGGGCTGCACTGGATGACATGGATGCAGCACGTGCCCGTGTGATTCGTATGGACGGTCAGGTGGTTCAACACCCAGTGCAGTAACGCGCTGCAATGTACTTGCGTCATTTTGCATTGCGAGAGTTCCCGTTCTCGATCACGCCTGACAGCGCATTTTTTTTCCCCCACGAGAGCGCCCAGGCAGCGTTGAACACACTGCTGGTGGCGTTGCGTGGTGGCGAGGGTTTTTTGAAAATCGTCGGCGAGGTCGGTTGTGGCAAAACTGTGTTGTGTCGTCAACTGCTCAAAACCCTGCAGGACGAATGCGTCACCGCCTACATTCCCAATCCCGACATGGGACCGGATGATTTGTTGCTGGCATTGCTGCACGAACTGAATATAGATACGGTAGCGACCGAAATGCCGGGTGTTCCAGGGCAGGTTTATCAAAGCAGGCGTCAGCTGATGATTTTGCTGGAGAAAAGCCTTTTTCATCACGCGCAGCAGGGCAGGCGGGTGGTGGTGTGCATCGATGAAGCCCAGGCTATTCCGCTGGCATCGATCGAAAGCCTGCGTCTGCTGTCCAATTTAGAGACTGAAAAGCAGAAGTTGTTGCAACTCGTGTTGCTGGGTCAACCCGAGCTGGACACCAAGCTGGCCCGACCGGAGATTCGTCAACTCTTGCAACGCATCACCTTCAGTGAGTATTTGGGACCGATGGGCGAGCAACAGGTAGCGCGCTATCTGCAGCATCGGCTAGCTGTGGCGGCGATCAGTGAGGCAACAGACACGCAGGTGTTTCAGCCGTCGGCTGCAAGATTGATGGCCCGTTTGACAGGTGGGGTGCCACGGTTGGTTAACGTGTTATCGCACAAGTGTCTGATGCTGGCGTATGGAGAAAACACCCATCGGGTAACGCCAGCGCATGTGCGCATGGCAGCGGCAGACACGCCTGGCTTTCGGCAGAAACCAGATTGGCATAGCGGCACAAGCCGTTGGCTTCCGGCCTGGCTGTGGCATAAGGGGACGCAGAGATGAGTGTGATTAACAAAATGCTGCGTGACCTGGACAGCCGTCAGGTTGACAAGGACACAGCAGGCGTTCCCAAACCCTTTGGGTACAGTGATCTGACTGCAGGAACAGTTGCCTTGAACGGCGCAGCAGACGGTATATCGCCTCAGCGGTCTGGGAAGACATGGGGCTTTGTATTGGCTTTGTTTCTGTTGATAGCATGTGTTGGTCTGGTGATGTGGGTGAGTCTGCGACCGGCCAAGGCACCTGACCTAGGTTCCGTTGTGGCCTTGCCTGCGCCAGCTCCGACCAGAACGGTGGGTACAACCGTCTCAGTCGGTCCTGCCGCTGTTGCGCCCTCATTGGCTGCATCTACTGTGGCTTCGACTGCGGTAGCGGTATCGGTTGCTCCCCAGCCGTCTCCGACGGTGGCGGCCACTTTACCAATAGGGCAAAGCAAACCAATCTCAAAAGTCGAGCCAGCACCACCTGTAGTGGCCGAAATAACTGCCAAGCCCAAGACTAAGGTTGGGCAAACGGTGCGCCCTGTGGGACAACTGAAAGAGGCCACCGAGTTTTCGTCTTTCAAGCGGGCCAACCGTCTTGGTCCGAGCGCGCAGCGCGTGGTGTCTGATGGCAAGGCGGTTCTGCCTGCCGTACCTATTGTCGCTGTTGAGATGCCGAAACAGCGTCACACAGGTGTACAGGAAGTGCTGTCGCAGGCGCAGGAGCGTTGGACGCTCGGCGACCGGGCACAAGCTATTGCGTTGCTGCACACTGCCATCGACCGTCTGGAATCGTCATCCACGGGGAATTCGGTGGCTTTGGCAGCGTTGGTGCGGGAATATGTCCGCATGACGCTGATTCAAGGGCAAACCAGTGCCGCTTGGGCAGTGCTGTCCAGGTTGGAGCAGCCGCTTGCTGACTTGGCAGATATCTGGGCCTTGCGTGGCAACGTGGCGCAGCGCCTCGGGCTTCACCCAGAGGCAGTTCGCGCCTATTTAAAGGGGTTGGAGTTGCATCCAGACGAGCCACGTTGGATGCTCGGTGCGGCGGTGTCGCTCGCAGCACAGGGGCAAGTTGGCCCCGCAGCCGAGCTTGCCGAAAAGGCGCGTCTGGCCGGTGCACTACGCTCGGATGTGGCAAACTACCTGCGTCAGCTTGGCGTCGCAGTTCGCACGGAATGAGTCTGAATCCAGCGTTGTACTGGTGTTGACGTAATAAAAATATGCTCAAACGTATCCATGTTGATCAATTGCAGGTGGGAATGCACCTGAAAGAGTTTTGCGGCTCTTGGATGGATCACCCATTTTGGCGCACTGGTTTTGTGATCAAGGATCCCAAAGACATCGAATTGATTTTGGCCAGCAAGATCAAAGAGGTGATGATTGACTGCAGCAAAGGCTTGGATGTGCCCGCTGGCGCACCAGTGGTCAGCGAGATAGAAGACACTTCGGTAGCCATAGAGTCCAAGTCCACTGAGATGGCGCCGACTATATCCCCACAGGAGATTGCTCCGGTCACAGCCAGTCAGGAAGTTGTGCGTGCCGCGCGCATTTGCCAGCAAGCCAAGGCGGCCGTGGTTTCCATGTTTGAAGAAGTACGCATGGGCAACGCCGTGGATGTGGGCGGTGCTCGCCAGTTGGTGGAAGACATTACTGAATCGGTGTCGCGCAACCCGGGGGCCATCATCAGCCTGGCGCGGCTCAAAACGGCGGATGACTACACCTACATGCACTCGGTTGCGGTGTGCGCGATGATGGTGGCGTTAGCCAAACAGTTAGGTCTGGACGAGTCGCAAACCCGGCTCTGCGCTATGGCTGGGTTGCTGCACGATGTAGGCAAGGTGGCCATGCCCACCGATGTGCTCAACAAACCGGGCAAGCTGACCGATGCCGAATTCGACATCATGCGCACCCACCCCACCGAGGGCTACAAAATGCTGATGGCCAGCAAGGGCGTTGATGCCGTGTCACTGGACGTGGTGCTACACCACCACGAAAAAATGGACGGCAGCGGTTACCCCGAAAAGCTCAAGGGTGACGAGATCAGCCTGTATGCGAAGATGGGTGCCGTGTGTGATGTGTATGACGCCATCACCTCCAACCGCCCCTATAAATCTGGCTGGGATCCGGCGGAGTCATTGCGCCGCATGGCCGAGTGGAAGGGGCACTTTGATCCGAAGGTGTTTCAAGCCTTTGTCAAAAGCATGGGCATTTACCCGGTGGGCTCGCTGGTGCGACTGAAGTCAGGGCGCATCGGCGTGGTAACCGAGCAGTCAGCCAAGTCGCTCACCACACCGCTGATCAAAGTATTTTTTTCCAGCAAGTCCAACATGCGGATCGTTCCGGTGATGGTTGACCTGTCGCAGCCCACCACGCTTGAAAAAATCATCTGCCGGGAAGACCCGGCCATGTGGAATTTTCCTGACCTCAATGAATTGTGGTCAGGGCTGCCCAATCTGGGCAAATAGGTTCCTGATTTTCTGTCAGATGCTTGCAATTAAAAATAGCCTCGAGCCCCCACAAATAATAGGTTAGAAGCTATTGATATCAAAGCATTGAGGTAGATTTTCGCGCTGATCAGCAGCCCCGCGTGACGGGCATTTCCACTGATTTGGCGCTGGGCGCATATTTACGCAACTCCAACTTGGCAATCGCGTTGCGGTGCACTTCGTCCGGGCCGTCGGCAAAGCGCAGTGTCCGTGCGGCTGTGTAGGCGTAAGCCAGCGGAAAATCGTCGCACATACCGCCACCGCCAAAGGCCTGGATGGCCCAGTCGATCACCTCGCAGGCCATGTTGGGCGCCACCACCTTGATCATGGCGATCTCGTTTTTGGCGAACTTGTTGCCAGCCACATCCATCATCCAGGCGGCTTTGAGGGTGAGCAGGCGCGCCATGTCGATCTTGCAGCGCGCCTCGGCGATGCGCTCCTGTGTCACGGTTTGGGCGGCGATGGGTTTGCCAAAAGCCACGCGGCTGTTGGCGCGCTTGCACATCAACTCCAGCGCGCGCTCGGCCAGGCCGATCAGACGCATGCAGTGGTGAATGCGTCCGGGTCCGAGGCGTCCCTGCGCGATCTCAAAACCCCGGCCTTCACCGAGCAAAATGCTGTCGGCAGGCACGCGCACGTTTTTGTAAGAGATTTCCATGTGACCGTGCGGCGCGTCGTCGTAGCCCATCACATTCAAAGGTCGCATCACAGTCACACCTGGCGTATTGGCAGGCACCAGAATCATGCTTTGCTGCGTGTGACGGTCTGCCTCGGGGTTGGTCTTGCCCATGACGATGTGAACGGCACAACGTGGATCGCCCGCGCCGCTGATCCACCATTTTCGACCGTTGATGATGTAGTCGTTGCCGTCGCGCTCAATCAGCGTTTCGATGTTGGTGGCATCGCTGGAGGCGACATCCGGCTCGGTCATTGAGAACGCCGAACGCATCCGCCCTTCGAGCAGGGGCTTGAGCCACTGTAGCTTGTGTTCTTCAGATCCGTAGCGGGCAATGGTTTCCATGTTGCCGGTGTCGGGTGCCGAGCAATTGAAGACCTCGCTGGCCCATGGCACCCGGCCCATGATCTCGGCCAGCGGCGCATATTCCTGGTTGGTCAGGCCCGCACCGGCCTCGATGCCACCGGCCTGTTCGCTGTCCACTGGGTAGAACAAGTTCCACAGGTCCTGACTCTGTGCCTTGCGTTTGAGCTCTTCAATAGTTCGCAGCGGAGTCCAGCGTTTGCCAGCTGCTGTATTGGCCTGCACCTCGGCATGGTGTGCGCCTTCGGCTGGATAGATGTAGTCGTCCATGAAACGCAGCAATTTGGCTTGCAGCTCTTTGGTTTTAGGGGAATAGTCAAAGTCCATGGTGGCCTTACAGGGGTGGAGAGTTGAGTAAAAGTTATATAAGAAAACAGGGTGTAGCCCTTTTAAATAAAGGGCAAGGAGCTATCAAATTAGTATTAAATCTGTTGCACAAACTGCCAGGCCAGGTGGGCCAGTGGTCGGGCGCCTGCAGCGGCTTCAATGGCCTGTGCACTGGCAGCGGTGCCGGCTTCGACGCGTTTGCCGATGCCTTGCAAAATGGCCGCCATGCGAAACAGGTTGTAGGCCATGTAGAAGTTCCAGTCAGTGGTCAGCTGCTCCGGCGAGGTCAGCCCGGTACGCTGGCAATACTGACGGATGTAGTCGGCCTCAAGCGGGATGCCCAGAGCCTTGATGTCCAGCCCGCCAATACCTCGAAACGCGCCTGGTGTAATGTGCCAGGCCATGCAGTGGTAGCTGAAATCCGCCAGCGGGTGGCCCAGCGTGGAAAGCTCCCAGTCGAGCACGGCAATGACGCGCGGTTCGGTTGGGTGAAACACCAGGTTGTCCATGCGGAAGTCACCGTGGACGATGCTGACCATCGCCGGGTCGCGTGCCATGGCCGGTATGTGCTCGGGCAGCCAGGCCATTAGCTGGTCCATCTCTTCAATGGGCTGGGTGATGGAGGCCTGGTATTGCTTGCTCCAGCGGCCAATCTGGCGCTCGAAATAGTTGCCGGGCTTGCCGTAGCTGGCCAGTCCCGCTGCGGTGTAGTCCACAGAATGCAGGGCCGCGATCACGCGGTTCATCTCGTCATAAATCTCACCACGCTCAATCGGCCTCAGGCCGGGCAGGGACTGGTCCCAGTAAATGCGCCCGTTCATGAACGACATGATGTAAAACGCTCGTCCAATGACCGTTTCGTCCTCGCACAGGCACAGCATTCGGGGCACTGGCACATCTGTGTTTGCCAGACCGGTCATCACCGCGAATTCGCGCTCGATGGCGTGGGCGGATGGCAGGAGTTTGGCCACTGGGCCGGGTTTGGAACGCATCACATAGGTCTGGCTGGGCGTAATGAGCTTGTAGGTTGGGTTGGATTGACCACCTTTGAAAGACTCCACCTGCAATGGGCCCGCAAAGTCCTTCAGATGCTGGGTCAGCCAGTGCGCCAACGCAATTTGGTCAAAGGACTGGCCTGGTGGCACAACACGGGTGCCGGAAAAGTTGTCGTTGTTGCCCATAACTGCGCATCTTTGTAAAAGAAGGTGACAAGCTTGCCACGCGCTTGACGCACGTGGGTAAGCGAATCAAGGTTTTAGCGCCTGACCTGCAGGGCACCGGGATTGACGATGTTGGTCGGTCTACCCTTGATAAAGTTCACGACATTATCAAAGGCAGCACCAAAGTACATCTCGTAGCTGTCGAGCTCCACATAGCCGATGTGCGGGGTGCAAACGCAGTTTTCCAGGCGCAACAGGGCATGGCCTTGCAAAATGGGTTCGGACTCATAGACATCCACAGCCGCCATACCAGGGCGACCACGGTTGAGCGCGCTCAGCAGAGCATCGTGCTGTATCAGCTCGGCGCGGGAAGTGTTCACCAGCAAGGCCGTGGGTTTCATTCTGGAAAGATCGTCCAGGCTGACGATGCCTTCAGTGTCTTCGTTCAAACGCAGATGCAGGGACAGCACATCGGATGTTTCAAACAATTCATCGCGCGTGCTGGTGACTTCATAGCCATCCAGAACAGCGCGTTCGCGCGATGGCGCACGGCCCCAGATCAAGACCCGCATGCCGAACGCCTTGCCATACCCCGCTACCAGCTGGCCGATGCGGCCATAGCCCCAAATGCCCAGTGTGCGGCCTTTTAGCGTGGTTCCCAAGCCGAAGTTGATCGGCATCGCATTGGACTTCAAGCCCGACTGCTGCCAAGCGCCATGTTTAAGGTTGCCAATATATTGCGGCAAACGCCGCATGGATGCCATGATCAGCGCCCAGGCCAGTTCAGCGGGTGCCACGGGGGAGCCAGTGCCTTCAGCCACGGCGATACCGCGTTCGGTACAGGCATTGACATCCAGATGTGGGCCAACCCGTCCAGTCTGCGCCACCAGTTTGAGCCGCGGCAGTTTCTCGATGACCGCACGCGGCAGATGTGTGCGCTCACGGTTGAGCACGATCACATCAGCGTCTTTGAGCCGCACCGACAATTGCCCCAATCCCTTGACTGTGTTGGTATAGACCTTGGCCTGGTAGGCCTCCAGCTTGGCGGCGCATGCCAGTTTGCGCACAGCGTCCTGATAGTCATCCAAAATTACGATATTCATGCCGCCGATTGTGCCTTCAGCGGCCGGTTTGGTCATCCAGGCGCTCAGGAATGCCCAACTTTTACCCCTTGAGCGCGCTGGCGGCGGCTCAGCTCTGAGTGTTTATCGCGCCGGGTGTCCGTACCTGCGGTTCAGTGCTGCAGTGACTCTCGAGCGGCCAGCCGATCCAACTCGGCGCATACATCGGCCATGCGCCCAGAAATTCGCAACCGTCCCGCCTGAGTTGGACCTTGACCAGTTTCCATCACCTGGAGCACGCGTACGGGTCTGCCTGGAGTTGTGCTGATTGCCTGAACCTTGATGGTTTGGCTTTGCTGTTGGGGAGAACACTTGAGCAACGAAGGTGAAGCCACCCACTTGGATCTGACAACTGGCCGGGGTGATTGTTGCAATGACTGCCCTGGTTTGGCCATCAGCCATTGCCACAGTACCTTCAACGAGTTCATGACAGGGGTGGTGTAGTTCGCGTTGTTCATGGTGTGGGCTTTCACAGGCAAGGAGGCTGGAATGAGGTGGCTAAGCGTGCAATGTGACTGATATGGAGGCTTACATCAGCATGGTGTTGCGGATCAGGCCGACAGCCAGGCCTTCAATCTCAAAGGGCTCACCGGGCTCAACCAGGATGGTTTGGTAGTCGGGATTTTCTGGGTGCAGCTCAATGATGTCTTTGTTGCGCATGAAGCGCTTGACGGTGACTTCGTCACCCAGCCGGGCGACGACGATTTGGCCGTTTTTAGCGTCGCGCGTGGTTTGCACGGCCAGTAAATCACCGTCCATGATGCCCGCGTCACGCATGGACATGCCGCGTACTTTCAGCAGGTAATCCGGCTTGCGCTGGAACAGGCTGTTTTCCACGTAATAGGTTCGGTCTACATGCTCTTGCGCCAGAATCGGTGATCCGGCTGCGACCCGGCCTATTAGCGGCAAGGCCAGCTGCGCCAAAGCGGCCAGAGGGGCCGCAAACTGAGAACCACGCGACTCGTTGATGGAACGTAGTGCGTCACCGCGCAGGCGTATGCCGCGGGAGGTGCCGCTGACCAGCTCAATCGCTCCTTTGCGCGCCAAGGCTTGCAAATGTTCTTCAGCGGCGTTGGCCGACTTGAAGCCCAGCTCGGTCGCAATCTCGGCCCGTGTGGGTGGCGCACCGGTGCGGGCGATAGCACTCTGGATAAGATCCAGAATCTGTTGCTGGCGATCTGTCAGTTTGGGTCTGGTGAGCATGGTGACTCCTGATGTTGGCATGGTGGCAAACGGGGCTGGTATTAAAAACACTGTTTTCATATCCAGTAACTGTATTTTTAATCAGTTTTAGAAAGCTTGCAAGTGGTATCTGATCAAATTTCAAAAAAAGTCGTGGTGTTGGGCACGGGCGGCACCATTGCAGGCACGGCGCAGAGTGCGTCCGACAACATTGGCTATACCGCCGCGCAGGTTGGGGTGGCACAGTTGCTGGACGGCGTGCCGGGTTTGCCTGCGGTGTTGCAGGGGCATGATCTGTGCACGGAGCAGGTGGCGCAAGTGGACAGCAAGGACATGCGCTTTGACATCTGGCTGGCGCTGGCTCAGCGCGTGGTGCACCATTTAGCACAGGCAGAAGTGAGCGCGGTTGTGATCACGCATGGCACCGACACGCTGGAGGAAACCGCTTACTTTCTGCATGCCGTGTTGCCGCAGGATCTGATCAGTGCCAAACCCGTGGTGTTGACCTGCGCCATGCGTCCCGCCTCGGCACTGAATCCTGATGGCCCGCAAAATTTGATGGACGCGGTGACCGTCGCCTTGACCCCTGGCTCGCACGGCGTGGTGGCGGTGTGCGCAGGCACGGTGCACGGCGGCTTGGACGTGCAAAAAGCCCATACTTACAAGGTCGATGCTTTCACCTCGGGGGATGCTGGGCCACTGGCCTACGTGGAAGAAGCGCAGGTTAGATTATTAAGAAAATGGCCTCTAGCCCAGGTAAATAAAGGGCATGTAGCTATCAAAGATATATTGAAGGACGAGGTCTGGCCGCGCGTTGAGATCGTGATGAACTACGCTGGCTGTGATGGTCAGGTCGTCTTGGCGATGCTGCAACCGCGCGACAGTGTGGCACCACTGCGCGGTCTGGTGGTGGCGGGCACCGGCAACGGCACGCTGCACCACGATCTTGAAAGGGCGTTGCGTCAGGCTGTGCAGTCGGGGGTAAAGGTGGTGCGCTCAACCCGTTGCGCCAATGGGCGGGTGCTGCCTGTGGCCGATAGCGAATTTGCGCACTCTGAGGACTTGTCTCCCGTCAAGGCCAGAATCGCTTTGATGCTGGGGTTGATGAGCCGTTGACTGGCTTACCGGACTGGTTTACTTGAAAGTCCTGGTACCCGATTCAGTACTGGAGGTGGTTTTTTCAAAACTGTGCGGTTTTGCATGGCGCACGGATATTGATTCATGCAGTTTGGACAGAAGAACGACTTGAACGTCTCCCCAGCAGGGAGCGCTGAGTATAATTTTTCTACTATTTCAGTAGCAGACGCCAGTGCTCTACTGCAGTTCCGGAAGGCGGCATGCGACATTTTCCCTCCCATTATTTCTTTTTGCCGCTGCTGGCAGCTTTGGTGGCGCTGCCATGGGAAACCGCCTGCGGGACAGAAAAATCCACTGTTCCGGAAATTGAATATGCCTCGCCAGATCAGTCGGTGTGGACCACTCGCGTGAACCATAAGGGCGAGCCCGAGAATCCGCTGCTTCGGGTTGCTGCCGTGTTATTTGCTAAGGCTGGTATACCTTGGCATAGCCGTAGGTATCCGGCTGCGCGCATGTTCAAGAGCCTGCAGGATGGATCGGCTCAGTTTTCCATGCTTGTCAAATCACCGCACCTGCAGGCGTGTTGCCTGCTTAGCCGCAAGCCAATCACGTCAGTCGAAGTCCGTGCTTACCATCTCGGCGGCAGGGTACCGATCAACGGTGTCAACGACCTTGTCAACAAAAATATCATTTCAATACATGGCTATAGCTATGGTGGCCTGCTTGGTTTTTTGAATGATGAACACAATCACATCAGCAACAATCTGGCGCCAACACACCTGGCCGCCTTCAGGATGCTGGCGCAACAACGTGCCGATTACGTCATCGACTACGTCGGCCCGGCTACCGAAGTGCTCGCCGCCGTACCTTTGCTTGGGTTGCAGTCGGAAGTTGTGTCGAGCCAGGATGTCTATCTGGTCTTGAACAAGAATTATCCGGATGCAACCAGGGTTATGGCCCGACTGGAAGCTATTGCCGACACGCTGGATGTCGACAGGGTTATGCGGCCAACCAACCCTAGATGACGACTGATGACTTGGCGATGCAGAGGAGCGCAACGTAAATGTCTTTCCTGAAACGTTCTGTACTCGCCGCTCGCACCTTGCTTTATGTGCTGGTGGCCAGTTTGCTGATTTTTGTCTTGGTGACAACGATTGGCGTTTTGCATGAACGACAACGAATCTTCCAGGCGGCACACGACGACGTCCAAAAACTCGTCGAACGCAGCGCCGTGGCCATTGCTGACGACTTGTGGAATTACGATATCAATTCTCTGCAAGCCATATTGCAGGGTATGACTCACTTTGGCGCCATCAGCCATCTCGAAGTCCGTGATGACCACGCCCTTGTGGCAGAGGCCAGCCAGCCGACGAGTACGCAGATCGCCGAACAGGAATGGTCGGTAGCGATCATGGCCCCGGACGGCAGTCGGCAAATTGGCACGCTGAAGGTTTCGGAGTCCCTCGCAGAAGTTCGCCAACACACCGCCGACGCGATTCATACGCTGATCATCACCGAACTGGTGAAGATACTTGGTTTGACCATCGTAATTTTCGTCATCGTTTATCGTCTGATCGCTCGTCATGTCAGTCAACTGGCGGCTTCGGTCGCAGCGATTCGTCCGACAGATCCTTGCGCACGGGTTGCGTTGAATCGCCGAAGGGGGGCTAGTCACGACGAACTTGACACCCTGACCCAGGCTATCAACAGCTTTCTGGTTGAACGTGCTGACGAAATGCGCAAACGTTCGCTGGCCGAGCAGAATCTGCGTGAACACATGGCGGAAATTGAAGTTGTTCTGGGGAGCCTGTCGGACGGCGTGATCGCGCTCAATGCCGACTGCCGGGTGCGTTTTGCGAATGCCTCCGCCCGCACGCTGCTGGACAGGCTCGACGATAGTATCGAAGGCGAGACGCTTGATGACTTGCTGAGAGTGATCGATGAACGTAACGGCAGGCAAATTGAAGGCATCTGCTCCACGGTAATCGGAGGGGCTGCGATTCATCTACGCGGACATGTGCTGATCCAGACTCCGACCGGAGTCGAATTCCACAGCCGGATCAGTGTCATGCCGGTACCTGAATCGCTTGATGTCCGCATAATTTTCGTCTTCACCGACATCTCGGCCGAGATCAGCAAGGAAAGGCAGATCGAGTTTCAGGCCTTCCATGATCCACTTACGGAACTCGGCAACCGATCTCTGCTGGCTCGCGATTTGGCCCGCGAAATCGAGACCGCACGGCGCGAGAACAAGCACATCGCCATACTGTGTGCTGACCTGGATAACTTCAAGAATATCAACGATGCCCTCGGCCACGCACTCGGCGACATTTTGCTCAAGGAACTGGCGCAACGCCTGAACAATGTCGTTCAACCACCCGCCTGGATCACCCGCCACGGTGGCGATGAATTTATCATTGTTGTTCCGCAGTTGGGAAACAAACAGCAAGCCGTTGATATTGCAGAAAACCTGATGCGACGCATTGGTGATGTCTTCAATATCGACGGTCACCAACTGCGGGTGACCTCTTCCGTCGGCATCAGCCTGTTCCCCGAGCATGGACTATCCATCGGCGAATTGCTCAGCAACGCCGACATGGCCATGTACGAAGCCAAGCGCGAAGGGCGAAACATCCACCGTTTTTACGAAAACGATCTGCTTTACCGATCCTCCGAACGTCTGGCGATGGAAAACGGGCTACGTGTGGCCCTTGTTGGTGAAGAGTTGTTCCTTGTTTATCAGCCGAAGGTGACCATTGCGACAGGCGAAATTCACGCCGTTGAGGCGTTGCTGCGCTGGCGTCTGGCTAGCGGGGAAATTGTTTCGCCAGTCACATTCATTCCGGTAGCCGAAGAAAGCGGGCTAATCATCGATATCGGCGATTGGGTATTACGTCAATCCTTGCTGGCTGCCCGCCGTTGGCGGGAACAACTGGGCTTTGCCACGGCCATTGCGGTCAATGTCTCGCCAATCCAGTTTCGCAGTGATCGCTTGCTCACCACTCTGACCGAACTTGCCGCCAGTGAACCTGATCTGTCACGGTTGCTTGAACTGGAACTCACTGAAAGCGCCCTGGCTGGCAATATCAGGGAGGTTACCCGCAAGCTGGACAGTATCAAGGCACTGGGTCTCAAGATCGCCATTGACGATTTCGGTACTGGTTACTCGTCACTGGCCTATCTCAAGAATTTCCCAATCGACATTCTCAAGATTGACCAAGCATTTATCAGAGAACTGCACATTAACCCGCAGGACCAGGCCATCGTCAACTCGGAGCCTTGTCCAATGAGGTATGAGCCTGAACGGTTTGCGTATTTCCACCCAGGAGTGAGCCTGAGTCGACGAATTTACGGTTGAACTTGTTGCTTGATCATCCAAGGATGGTGATCAATATGGACGAGGCCAAACTGCGC
>JARLJH010000003.1 GCA_031291305.1 Rhodoferax sp.
GCCTGATAGAAAAAGAAGCCAAGAGAAACCAAGCCCAAAAACCGGGCACCGTAAACTTCCAGCTTTAACCCGGTCAAGCCACCAGTCAGAAGTTCTCAACTTCCTCCGCCTTCAGGCTCATACCTGGATTGGAAAATACTAGTAATCCTGTGTTTCCTGTTATTGAAGATGAGATTATGAAAGCTTTCTCGGATTCAATTGTTGAGTTGCAGCCAGATTCATTTGAAAAATGCTACGTGGCCACTCCGGAATCCATTAAGTTTGACCACAAGATCAAAATGCATGTTGGTAAGAGGGAGTCTGTTGTCGGTGGTGTGATCACCCGTCCAATGAAGGATAAAGATGCACAGGCGCTATATTCGAGAGTGGTGGATGTGGGTAAGAGAAGGCGACCTTTGGCTCTATTGGTTCTGGGGACAGTTGGTGCAGGTAAAACAACATTCCTGCATTACACGCGAAAAATTAGGTTGCGGGATTACTTTGATGTGGCAGGGAAAGTGACTAAACCACAATGGGCGCATCTAGATTTTTTGAGTAACCCACCAGGAAATTCTGCCTCTGATTTCATTTATCGGGCGTTGCGTGAATACATCGGTGCTGATGAATTTTTGGGTGACGCCGGGGCCTGCGTTGAAAGAGCTTATGCGGATGAAATTCGCGCTCTCAAAACAGGACCTCTTTCGAGATTGGTTAACTTTCAAGAAAAGATGGATGAAAAGATTTCTGATCTTATCCTTCAAGATTACCGTGATATACGACCTTATGTAGATAGGGTAATTAAGTATGCAACCAATTCACAGCCATTCTTTCTAGTTATTGATAATGTTGATCAAATCGAAAATGAGGAGGAGCAGTCTCGCTTATTTACCGAGGTTTTGGCGATAGCCAGAAATCTGTCGCTTAATTTAATATTAAGCCTTCGTCCTGCTACTTTTGCTAAACACCGCAACTCACCTGCCATTGATGCATTTGATTTTGAAACCGTGCAAATTGATCCTCCAAAAATATCATCCGTGATTTCAAAAAGGTTTAATCTTGCCAAATTTCTTGCTGAAGGTAAGAGGGGTGAATTTGTTGCTGAGAATGGTGCAAAAATACGAGTAGACAATGCGGCGCTAATCGTTGAGCTTTTGCAGGGTTCAGTTTTGGGTACCGAAATTGGCGCTCGCATTGAGGTACTAGCTACCGAAGATGTGCGGCTTGCTTTGCGTATGACTCGTGAATTTTTGGAACGTGGCTACACGAATCCTGGGCGTGCGATTGAGTTTCATCGACGCACTGGGCAATACATATTGCCACGACATGAGGCATTTCGTGCTATTCTTCTTGGGACCAAAACTGTCTATAATGAGGAGTATTCTCCGATTGGTAATCCATTCGATGCAAGATTTTCTGTTAATAGTGCTCAATTGCTTCGTTTGTATTTGTTGGCGGCAATTGTTGCTTATGCGAGTGATAATGGTTTTCGATTTATTGATGGGATTTCATTGTCGGAAAGTATGAAGATGGTAGGGTATGGAGAGTCATATACTGATTCTGTTCTTAAGGATTTGTGTCGATATCGCTTTGCTTTTACTGCAAACCATGGCGAGCCATCTATTTCATCTAGTTATATGCCCTCCCGATTGGGTGGATACATAATCCGCGAGTTGTTGTCAAATTTTACGTTTCTTGAAAACACTCTGTTCGATACTTATATTGCTGATCCACCAGTATGGACGGAATTGAAATCTCTTAGTCATCAAATTGATGCAGAGAGAAATATGTTGAATAGAACCCGACTTAGGGTGCGTAGAGTTTATTGCTTTTTTAATTACTGCAAAAACTCTTATATGCCACTTCTAGAGGAAAGTCAGAAACGAGGTTTATCTTCTCAGTGGTGTTCTAATCCATTTGAAGAAAGGGCCTTAGATTTTCGGAAGGAGCTTTCTCGTGTTCTCAGATCAGCGAGAAATTCGGCCTTGCGTTCTAATCGGTTTAACGGGGATGTGGCAGGAGTCCTTGCGTACGGTGATGCTGAGGATTTGGAGGACTTCTCCAACGTGTAATTGACTTATTGTTTGCACAAAAAAGCCGAGGAAAATACCTCGGCTTTTTTGTTAGATATTCACACAATAAAAGGGAAGTCACTTCCCCCACGAATCCCTCAACCCCACCGCCAAATTAAACACCGGCTTGCTGCCTTGAACGTGATCAATACGATCCGCCACAAAGTAGCCATGCCGCTCAAACTGGAAGTTTTGCCCCGCCACGGCGTTGGCCAGTGAGGGCTCGACGATGGCCGTGATGACTTTCAGACTGTTGGGGTTCAGGCTTTCCAGGTAGTCTTTGCCGCCCGCGTCGGGCTGGGCGTCCAGGAACAGGCGGTCGTACATGCGCACTTCGGCGTTGACGCCGTCGGCCACGCCCACCCAGGTGATGGCGGCTTTGACCTTGACGCTGTCGCTGCCGGGGGTGCCGCTTTTGGTGTCGGGCACCACGGTGGCGAGTACTTCGGTGATCTTGCCGTCGGCATCTTTGGTGCAGCCGGTGCATTCGATGACGTAACCGCCTTTCAGCCGCACCTTGTTGCCGGGGAAGAGGCGCTTGTAGCCCTTGGGTGGCACTTCTTCAAAGTCTTCGCGCTCAATCCACACTTCTTTGCCAATCGTGAAGTGGCGTGTGGGGCTTTCCACGCCTTCGGGCGGGTGGGGCAGGGCGGGCTGGGTGCAGGGTTCCAGGTGGCCCGCGCCCATGACGTCGTCCCAGTTGGTCAGCACCAGTTTCACCGGGTTCAGCACGGCAAAGCCGCGGTGGGCTTTGAGTTCCAGGTCTTCGCGCAGGCAGCCTTCCAGCGTGCCGTAGTCGATCCAGCTGTCGCTCTTGGTCACGCCAATGCGTTCGGCAAAGGCTTGTATCGCCGCAGGCGTGTAGCCCCGGCGGCGCAGGCCGACGATGGTTGGCATGCGCGGGTCGTCCCAGCCGTTGACCTTGTTTTCGTTCACCAGCGCGGCCAGCTTGCGTTTGCTGGTGATGACGTAGGTAAGGTTCAGGCGGGCAAATTCGTACTGGTGTGGCGGCGGGCTGGCCAGCAGGCCGCCTTCGCACAGGCGGTCCATCAGCCAGTCGTAAAACGGGCGTTGGTCTTCAAACTCCAGCGTGCAGATGCTGTGGGTGATCTGCTCCAGCGCGTCTTCAATCGGGTGGGCAAAGGTGTACATCGGGTAGATGCACCATTTGTTGCCGGTGTTGTGGTGCTCGGCGTGTTTGATGCGGTAGATGGCCGGGTCGCGCATGTTGATGTTGGGGCTGGCCATGTCGATCTTTGCTCGCAAGACCATAGCGCCATCCGCAAGCGTTCCCTGGGCCATCTGCCTAAAACGCTCCAAGTTTTCAGCGGGCGTGCGGCTGCGGAACGGGCTGTCCACGCCGGGTTTGCCAAAGTCGCCCCGGTTGGCGCGCATTTGGTCGGGGGTTTGTTCGTCCACGTAGGCGTAGCCGGATTCGATCAGATATTCCGCGGCGCGGTACATAAAGTCGAAGTAGTCGCTGGCTTGGTAGGGTTTGTCGTTGCCGGGCTGGCTCCAGTCAAAGCCGAGCCATTTCACCGCGTCGATGATGCTGTCGACGTATTCGGTGTCTTCTTTTTCGGGGTTGGTGTCGTCAAAGCGCAGGTGGCACACGCCGCCGTAGTCGCGCGCCAGGCCAAAGTTCAGGCAGATGCTTTTGGCGTGGCCCACGTGCAGGTAGCCGTTGGGCTCGGGCGGAAAGCGGGTGCGGATTTTGGCCGGGTCTGGTTGGCCTGCGGCGTGGTGCGCGGCGTCACCGGGGCTGCCGCCCCAACGGCGGGTGGCGTAGGTGCCTTTTTCGAGGTCAGATTCGATGATCTGGCGCAGGAAATTGCTGGGTTTGACGGTGTCGGGCGTGGGGGTGGCGGGGGTAGGGGTGCTCATTTGGCGATTTTAGTCGGCGCTTCTTCGATCAAGGCCCGCGCAGGCCCTGCCACGCTTGAGAAAACGCACCTAGCCCCGTACACTGAGAGCCAGAGTTATTCAACATTTTTGCGCTCCCAAGGTTTCATGAAGTCCGCCGCCGCCGTCACCCAAGCCAATGCACTGCACATGGCGCGTTTGTATGAGCAATCGCCCCTGTGTGTTGCGCTGTTTGATGCCTCGGACACGGTGCGCTATGCCAACCCGGCGTACTGCGGCATGTACGGCATGGCGTCCATCACCGGCTTGAGCTGGGCGGATCTGATGCGTCACAGCTTTGAGCTGGGCGTGGGCTCGGCCATTCAGACCACCGACTTTGAGGCCTGGCTGTCCTCCACCCGCTCGCGCCGGGGCAAATTGCCGTTTCGCGCTTTTGAAGCCGACTTGACCGATGGCCGCTGGCTTTACGTCACCGAGACGGTGGACGAGCAGGGCTGGATGCTGTGTGTGGCGTTTGACATCACGGCTATGCGGGTCAGCGAACGCACGCTGCGCCAGGATCGTGACGGTGCCCTGCGCGCCGCGCAAACCGATGTGTTGACGGGCATCAGCAACCGCGCCCATGTCTTGCAGCAGCTGGACTTGCGGCTGGAGCAACTACGCACGCTGCATCAGCCGTGTGGTTTGGTGATGCTGGACTTGGACCATTTCAAGCAGGTGAATGACACCTATGGCCATGCTGGCGGCGACCAGGTTCTGAGGCACTTTGCGCACTTGGTGGTCGGCACCCTGCGGCGTGACGATGGCTTTGGTCGCCTGGGTGGTGAAGAGTTCATGCTGCTCTTGCCCCATATCGAGCCGCAAGCGCTGGAGCAGGCAGTGGGGCGGGTGCTGAGTCTGGTGCGCCAGTCCAAGCCGTTGCCGCAAGTGCCAGCGTTTAGCTACACCTGCACGGCTGGGCTGGTGATGCTGGACGCCAAGCAGGATGTCATTGAAAACATGCGCAACGCCGACCGTGCGTTGTACCAAGCCAAAGCGCTTGGGCGTGACCAGATGGTGTGGGGCAGCAGTCTGGCGGCTTAGAGTCTTGTGAGGTTTCTGATGTCAAAAAATGACGCTGATATGGTTGGCAGTGGGCTAGGCACGCGCTCTGCAGATGCCTCTGGCGATGATGTATTTGCACCTGGTGTACGGGTTCAACTCAGCTGGCAAGACCTTGAGGCGGCGGCCGGGCGTGGTGCCATTTTGCCGACGGACGCGCGTGCTATGTGGGCTGGTTGGGCTGCGGCAGATAGCCCGCAGCGTCTGGCTGCCCAGCCAGAGGCCCGGCGTCGAAAGCCCCCCGTGGCCGGACCGCGTTTCAGTTTTACCAACACCTTGTATTACTTTGGCGGCATGGTGGCCATTGGTGCCATGACGCTGTTCATGCGGTTGAGCTGGGATGCCTTTGGCGCCTGGGGGCTGATGGTGATCAGCGCCGCGTATCTGTTGGGCTGCCTGAAGGTGGCGGACCACTTGAAAGCACGCCACTTACCGGTGCCAGCAGGTATTTTGGCAACGCTGGCGGTGGTGCTGGTGCCGCTGGTGGTGTTTTGCGCGCAGAACGGTCTGGGCCTGTGGCCACCGGGCGGGCCGGTGGACTATTCGGCTTACCACACGCAGATCAATTGGCGCTGGCTGACGCTGGAGTTTGTGACGCTGGCGGCCGGGGTGGTGATGCTGTGGCGCTACCGGCTGCCGTTCATGGTGATGCCGATCGCGGTGACGCTGTGGTACCTGAGCATGGATGCCGCCAACGCCCTGATGCAGCAGGGCGATGGGTGGGACTTTGCCTTCATGCGCGATGTGACGCTGGTGTTTGGCATTGCCACCATCGCTATCGCGCTGTGGGTGGATGCACGCTGCCGCCAGGCGACGGATGCCGATTGGCGGCAGGACTACGCCTTCTGGTTGTATCTGTTTGGCACGCTGATGTTTTGGGGCGGCCTGAGCTGGCGCAATTCGGACTCGGAGTTGGGCAAGGCGGTCTATTGCCTGATCAATTTGGTGATGGTGTTTGCCGGCGCTGCTATCGGGCGGCGGGTGTTCACGGTGTTTGGCGGGTTGGGTGTGGCCAGTTACCTGGGTTATCTGTCACACCGGGTGTTTGGCGACAGTCTGGCGTTTGCCTTTGTGCTGACGCTGCTGGGCCTGGGCGTGGTGGCTTTGGGTATCTGGTGGCAGCGCCACGAGGAGCGCATCAACGCCTATTTTTCAAGCTGGGTGCCGCCAGCTCTGCGGCCCAGGGATGCGTCTCAAGACGCTGACTAGATCAGCAGCGTCTCGGCAAAGGCGTGGATGGCTTTGAGGTCGGGCGCCAGCTCAGTAAACGGCAGGTGCTCGCGGATGAGGATGGCGCGCAGGCCTGCGTCTACCTCGCGCGCCTGTTCTTCGTCCTGAAAACGGCCGCTGCGCATATATTTCTTGTCGCCGCGTTTGACCAAAATGTTGATGTTGTCGTTTTGCCGGTACCACTCCAGAATTTGCTGGCGCGTCTTGGCCACGTCGCAGATGTTTTCGGTGTAGTTTTCGTTGTAAAACATGACCTGTGGCAGCGAGCATTCAGTGATCAGAAAATGCACTTGCCCGTCAATCAGGTTCAGCATTTCATATTGGCGCTGGGCAATGAAATACTGGTTTTTGAGCACTTCAAAGTTTTGCTGCCAGACCAGTGACCTGGCAAAGTCGGGAATGGTTTCAATGGTTTTGCCATGCAGACTCAAATGCAGCACGATGGCTGCTGAAAACAGTGATTTGTCGCTGCCCGGCCCGCCAATGATGTTGATCACCTTGGTGGGGTAAAGGCGCATCTTGGTTTCAGGCAGGTGGTTGATGACGTTGGTGTAGCGAATACTCATGATGAATCACCTGTTGAATGGCAAGCCGTGGATGGGGGGTGCCAAAAAAGATGATTATGCAGGCTCTCAGGCGAGCCTTGAGCGCCGCCACTGGCGCTTTTTGCAAGTTCAGTCAGATAGGAATGCCGTTGTGTTCCAGCAGGTCATTGACGAGCTCCAGGCGCACCAGTGGGTTGTCCAGCACCATCAATCTGTGCTTGAGTTCCAGTGCCATCGGCAACAGTTCACACCAGCGGTTGGACACCCAGGCGCAGTCGTCCATTTGGTAGGGCGGCTGGATGGGCATCTGGTCGGCGCGCGTTTCCTGCTCTTGCAGTGTGCGGATAACGCGCTTTAGCGTGGTGGCCACCGCCTTCAGATCGGCGGGAATCGGTACTTGCTGGTCGCTGGGCAGCAGCGTGACATCGGCGACCCACAGGCCGTGTTTCATGAGTTCGTGGCTTTTGACGGTGAAGCGCTGCAGTCCGGTGCATTGGATGAGCATCAGTCCCGGCTGCGGGCGGCTCAGGCTGGTGATGCGCGCCAGCGTGCCCACGGGGTAAAACAGCTCTTGCGCAAAACTGTCACCGCCTGGCTCGTTACTGGGGGCCTGGCGCACCTCACTGCCGTGGTTCAGGGACACGACACCAAACGGCGCCCCGGCACTGAAGCACTTGCCAACCATGTCCAGATAGCGCACCTCAAAAATTTGCAGCGGCAGATAGCCACCGGGAAACAGCACGGTACTCAGCGGAAACAGCGGCAATGAAGCGAGTGCAAGGGTGTCAGACATGGCGAGGTCGGGGGCTGGCGTAGCGGTAAATCATCCCACGACTGCGTTTTCCATGCTGGCTGAACTGCATTTCGCGCCGATCAATTGCCGTTCGTCGCACCGGCGTTGCGGTGCGCAAGCGTGCTTTTTACAGTGCCGCCATCGCCGCCTCAGGGGGGCATTTTCAGGAGTGATGGATGGTCAGCAGAATTTTTTACAGATGGTCCGGCAGGGCGGTGGCGACCTTGTTGCTGATCGCCGCGCAAGCAGCGCTTGCGGTGCCCGACACGCAGTTTGACGCTGCGTTTGAGCTGTTTACTCAAGCCCGCGCGGGGGACAGCAGCGCGATTGAACCGGCAGCGGATTCCTTTACAAGCTTGTTGCGGGCCGAGCCGATCAACCCCGTGGTGATGGCCTATGCCGGTGCCGCCACGGCGATGCGAGCCCGAACCACCTGGTTCCCCTGGAAAAAGATGGGTTTTGCAGAAGACGGCATGGCGCTGCTGGACAAGTCACTGGCCATGCTGACATCGGCCCACAGCGCCCCCTTGCAGCACAACGTGCCTGCTGCGCTGGAGGTGCGTTTCGTAGCCGCCAACACGTTTTTGGCGGTGCCAGGCTTCATGAACCGCGGCCCGCGCGGTGCCAAGCTGTTGCAGGCGGTGGTGGACAGCCCGCTGCTGGCAGCCAGCCCGCTGAGCTTTCGGGAAAACGTCTGGATGGTGGCGGCCAAAGAAGCCATCAAAGACAAGCGCCCCGAAGACGCCCGCAAATACCTGAACGAGGTGATCCAGGCCAACGGCCCGCAGCAGCAAGCGGCGCGCGCCCAACTGCAGGCGCTGTCGTCATGAGCGCCGCGATGGAGTCGGTCATCGAGATGCACCGGGTGTTCAAAACCTACCACCTGGGCGAACACGTGATCCCGGCGCTGCAAGGGGTGGATTTGTCGGTGCAGCGTGGCGAGCTGCTGGCGCTGACCGGGCCGTCGGGCAGCGGCAAAAGCACCATCCTGAACCTGTGCGGGCTGATCGACACGCCCGACTCAGGCGACATCGTGTTGGGCGGGCAGCACGTGAATGGCCTGAACGAGGTGCAGCGCACGCTCATACGCCGCGATGCCCTGGGCTTTGTGTTCCAGAGCTTCAACCTGGTGCCGGTGATGACGGTGTTTGACAACGTGGACTACCCGCTGTTCATCGCTGGCGTGTCTGCGCCGGAGCGGCGCGAGCGGGTCAACGCCCAGCTGCAAGCCGTGGGCCTGCAAGACCACGCCCAGCATCTGCCCGACGCTTTGTCGGGCGGGCAGCGCCAGCGCGTGGCGATTGCCCGCGCGTTGGTCAAACGCCCGCGGCTGGTGATTGCCGACGAGCCCACCGCCAGCCTGGATTCGCACACCGCTGACCAGGTGCTGGACCTGATGCGCGAACGCGGCCACGCCGAAGGGGCGGCCTTTGTGATTGCCACCCACGACAGCCGCCTGACTCGGCGTTGTGATCGGGCGCTGGCCTTGCTGGATGGGAGTTTGGTATGAATTTAGTAGCTGTATGCCCAGGTATCTACTGGGCTAGAGGCCGGAAATCCATTGGAAACAGGGGAAACGCATGAATCTCATGTGGTTGAAATTTGCCGTGCAAAACACCTTGCGCAACCGCCGGCGTTCCGCCGTGACGGTGTCGATTGCCGCCCTGGGCACGGCGGGCATCTTGCTGGCGGGTGGTTTTGCGCTGTACACCTATCAATCCTTGGCTGAAGCGGCAGCCCGCGACTCGGGGCATCTGGTGATTGGCAAGCCAGCGCAATTCACCCAGGACGAAGAAACCCCGCTGCAGCATGGCATGGACAACGCCAATGAAGTGCGCGCCAAGCTGCTGGCCGACGAGTCGGTGCGCGCCGTGCTGCCCCGCGTGGAATTCAGCGGCCTGATCAGCAACGGCGACAAGTCGGTGGTGATGATCGGCCTGGGCGTGGAGCCCGACAGCGAGTTTGCGGTCAAAGGGCCGTTTTTGACCATCCAAAGTGGTGAGGTGCTGGGCAGCGATGCCAAGGCCCCCGAGGTGATGCTGGGCGACACGCTGGCGCGCAACCTCAAAGCCAAGCCCGGTAGCAGTTTGACTCTGCTGGCCAGCACCACCGACGGCGCGCTCAATGCGATGGACGTGACCGTCAAGGCGCTGTTTTCCACCGGCGTGCCCGAGATGGACAAACGGCTGATCTACACCGACATCGCCACCGCGAAAAAGCTGCTCAACACGCAAAAAGTGTCCAGCCTGGGGGTGTTTTTGAGTCGCATGGATTTGACACAGCCTATGCAGGCGCGCGTGGCCGCCGAGTTCCCAGCGCTGACCGTGCAAACCTGGGAAGACCAAGCCTTCTTTTACAAAGCGGTGCGCAGTCTGTACAACCGAATCTTTGGCGCGCTGGGGCTGATCATCGCGGTGATCGTGGTGTTTGTCGTGACCAACGCCATGTCGATGGCCATCATCGAACGCACCCGCGAGCTGGGCACTTTGCGCGCGCTGGGCACGCTGCCGAATCAACTGCTGACCACGCTGTCGCTGGAGGGCATGGTGCTGGGCGGCGTGGGCGGCTTGGTGGGGGCGGTGATGGCGCTGGCCGTGTCGGTCTTTTTGCTGATCGTGCCGTTTGAGATGCCCCCACCGCCAGGACGATCCGTGGGTTACCCGCTGAACGTGACCATCGACCCGGTGATGTATGTGGCGACGCTGCTGGCCATGGTGCTGCTGACGATGGCGGCCTCGGCCTGGGTGGCCAGGAAGACGGTGAATATGGCGGTTGTTGATGCGCTGGCTCACACTTGATGTTGCTTCTTTTCACTGCGTGAGGCGTGCGTTGATCCCCCCCTATCTCCCCCGCCTCTTTCCACCCCCGCCGGGGTGGAAAGAGGAGCCTAACAGCCGTATTTGGCCAACGTTTTGAAGGGAGCGAGTTCATGTCGAGAGAGCAACTGGGCGGTGATGGGCACGCGGCGTTAGCGATCTTGGGTCAGGTATCAACGCTCAAGCGTGATCAATCCAATACCTGCACAACACCCCAAACGCCCCGTTGACCCAGCGCCTTGAACTTGATCATTCAAAACACGCGGCCAGATATGGCTGTTCGGCTCCCTTTCCACCCCGGCGGGGGTGGAAAGGGCGGGGGGATAGGGGGGGATCAACGACTCTGTCGAATGACAAAAAGCCAAGAAGCACATAGAAAACTATCAATTGAATAGCTACATGCTAAGGTAATACAAAGGCTACAGGCAAAAAATGCTAAATATTTACAAATCGGACAGCATCATGAAACCACGCACACTCCTACCTCTCGCACTCAGCCTGCTGGCCGCGACTGCAACCGCGAACGTTCATGCCCAGGATGTGCCCACGCTCCTCAAAGCCGCCGACAAATTCCGCATGAGCGCCGACAACCTGCAGGTGGACACCCTCATCAACGTGCAGAACGCCGATGGCTCGCCCGACAAGGAACGCCGCTACAAGGTGTTTGCGCAGGCCGGGCGCAAGTCTCTGGTGTTGATGCAAAGCCCGGCCGAAGCTGGGCAAAAGGTGTTGATGTTGGGCGACGACTTTTGGTTGCTGATGCCCAACAGCCAGCGCCCGCTGCGCATCACGCCGATGCAAAAGCTGCTGGGCGACGCCTCAACCGGCGACATTGCCACCATGAGCTGGGCTGAGGACTACACCGGCAAGCTGGTGGGTGAAGAAGCGTGTGCCGCACCCGCTGCCAACCCCGCCGCCGTTGCTTCAATCGCTGCCAGCGCTGCACAGGCGCCAACCTGTCTGCACCTGAGCCTGAACGCCACCCGCAAGGGGGTGACTTATCAGCGCATCGAGCTGTGGCTGGGCAAAGCCCGGCATGAGCCGGTGCGTGCTGACTTGTATGTGTTGTCCGACAAGCTGGCCAAGCAGGCGCGTTTTGTCATGGACAAAGCCACCACACCCACCACGGTGACCGAGATGGTGCTGACCGACCAGGTCAGCAACCACAAAACCACCCACGTGCGTTACCTGAACCGCCAGGAGCGCGTGGTGCCGCCGGAGTGGCTCAACCCGATGTTTCTGGTGCGCAACCCGCCGCTGGAGTGAGTGGTGCTCCGATTTGCCATCCTGATGACGGCGTTGATGTCAGCGCTGCCAGGCGGTGCGGCCATGGCACAAGACGCGCTGCCGCAGCTCAGCGGCCAGGTGCGCTTGCAGTGGGACGACGTACAAGCCAATACCGCAGGCCCGCTGGCCGCTAGCCATGCCTTGCAAAGCAGCATTGCCGACCTGCCTACCAGTGGTGCCACCTTGCAGACCGAGCTGCGCGCCAGCGGTAAAGGCATCACCGGCGTGCTGACCTTGCAGCAACAGCGCGACGACGGCCAAGCCACCGACAGCAATGCCTGGTTCAATGAGCTGTATGCCTCGCATGACGCGGGGGCCTGGCAGTTCAGCGCGGGCAAAAAAATCGTCGCCTGGGACGTGGGCTACGGCTACCGCCCCAACGACATGGTGCAGCAGGAAACGCGCCGCACGCTGATCAGCAACACACCCGAGGGACGGCCGCTGCTGCTGGCCGAGCATTTCACCGACAACACCGCCTGGTCGCTGGTGTGGGTCAACCCCACGGCGTCATCGGATACCTGGGGCGCGCAGGAGCCCGCGCTGGCGGCACGGTTGTACCAGCGCAGCGGCGCGGCAGACTGGTATGGCTTTGCTCGCGTGGGCGCCCACACCGGAGGCAGCTTGGGCGCGGCGCTGGCCTGGGTGGCGACAGATGCGCTGGAGCTGCACAGCTCGCTGCGCTATGCCGAGCGGGTGGACAGCACCGTCATGCGTCCCACAGCCAGCGGCTTGTTGACCAGCAACCCGTGGCAACTCGCCAGCGTGCCCCATGTCGCGCAGTGGCTGCTGGGCGGCACCTGGACGAACGAGAGTCAGCTCAGCCTGCTGTTTGAAGCCTGGTGGGACGGCAGTGCGCCCAGCGATGCGCAGTGGCAAACCTGGTCAGCGCGCAACCGCCAGCTCAGCAGTCTGGCAGACTTGGGCGCATCGGCGGCGGTGGCGGGCAACCTGGCCTGGCAGACGCAAATACTTGGGACGGATACCAACCTGCAACGCCGCAACCTGTACCTGCGCCTGAGTTGGGATCACGAAGGCTGGCAACCCACGCTGGACCTGCTCTACCACCCGTTGGATGGCGGGCGCATGGTGACGGCCGCGCTGTTGTACAAAGGTAACCGGGTGCAAGTGCAAGGCGGCCTGCGGCAGTATGGCGGCCCGGCACAGTCGGTGCTGGCCCAGCTGCCCACCCGCCGACAGGCGTATCTGGCGCTGACTTGGGTGTTTTGAAGATTTTGGCTTGTAGACGCCGATTTCACTGCATCTATAGCTATGTATTTTGTAGTATTTTCTGTTGGCGCCGTGTGGTGCCTGGTGGAAGCGCTATCGGCAAGTGTCCAGCACGGCAGCCGCAACTGTGCAAGGTGCCTTTTTTGCTGCTTTGAAGCTATTGCTGTCACAGAATGGTTACATCCACAGGCCGGTCGCTAGAATTTCGAAAAATATCACAACACGGGAGATACCCTGTGGACAGTCAAGTTGGTCATCCCGCCACCCCGCTATCAGTTGAAGAACGTTTGGTATTGCGCCAACGTGCCGAGCTGCATTTAGCTGGCCAGTCGGCATTCCCGTCCGCCGAGCAGGAAACCCTGTCGCCCGAGGCCATGCAGCACCTGCTGCGTGAGTTGGAGGTGCATCAGATTGAGCTGGAAATGCAAAACGAGGAGCTTCGCCGCACCCAGGCCGAGCGCGATCTGGCTGAAACCCGTTACTTCGACTTCTATGACTTGGCACCTGTTGGCTATGTCACGGTCAGTGAACAAGGGCTGATCCTGCAAAGCAACCTCACGGCAGCGGCCATGCTGGGCGTGGCCAGAAGCCAATTAACCTTGCAGCCCATCAGCCGCTTCATTGAGCGGGAAGATCAGGACACCTATAACCTGCTGCGTAAACAGCTGTTTGAAAAGTGCCCCGCGCAGTCGTGCGAATTGCGCATGCACAAGCACGACGGCAGCCCATTTTTTGCCCGTATGGATGCCATCGCGGCGCCTGGCGACGACGGCGCACAGGTATTGCGCCTGGTGCTGGTTGACATCACGTCCTCAAAACAGGCCGCGATACAAAGGAATGCCATGGACCAGGCGATCCTGAACTCCGTCAATGCTGCAGTTGTAGTGCTTGACCAATATGGTGTCATTCGATTGGTGAATGAGCCTTGGCAGCGTTTTGTGCTGGAAAACTGTGTTAAACCAAGGTCATCAGCACCCAACGTTGGCGTTGGTACTAATTATCCGATGTTCTGTCTGACCAACATCCATGTCCATCCGCACACCGCCACCGCAGCACATGACGGTATTCAGGGCGTACTGGCGGGTGTCTTGCCCAGTTTCAACCTTGAATACGTTTATCAACTGACCAATCAACGGCGCTGGTTTTCCATGTGCGCCTTGCCAATTGGCAGAGACCCCAAGCATGGCATCACCATCACCCACACCGATATCACGACATACAAGCAGGCCGAAGTAGACCTCCGCGTTGCGGCGGTCGCCTTTGAAACCCAGGAGGCCATCGCTGTGATGGACAGTCAGCGCCGGATTTTGCGGGTCAACCAAGTCTTCACGGAAATTACTGGTTACAGCGCACAGGAACTGCTGGGCAAAACCACCAAGATCCTGCGCTCGAAGCGACAGTCCGAGTCATCTTTTGAAGACATCTGGACAAGAACCATCAACGAGGGAAAAGAACAGGGCGGTCGCTGGCTACAAAACAAAAACGGCAAGGACTTTTTTGCTCATGGCACTACCACGGCTGTCAAAAATCAACAGGGGCAAATCACACACTATGTGATCACCTTCTCAGATCAAACCTTGAAGCAGCAACAGGATCAGCAGCGCATGCAACATGAAGCGGCCCATCGTGATGCTCTGGTGCGCGAGGTGCACCACCGCATCAAGAACAACCTACAGGGTATCGGCGGTTTGCTGCAGCAGTTTGCCAGCCAAAAACCAGAGATTGCAGAACAAATGCAACTGGTGGCGGGTCATCTCAATGGTATTTCCATCATCCACGGACTGCAAGGTCGCCACGACAAATCCCGGGTGCGGCTGTGCGAGTTGACACGCGAGATTGCCCAGGCCACCAGTACGATTTGGCAAACGGAAATCACCGTAGACATTCCACCCCATTGGATTTTTCGTGTCGTGGTGGAAAAAGAGGCGGTGTCGATGGCTCTGGTTCTCAACGAACTGATGGTGAATGCCGTCAAACATGGCGGCAAAGCGCATGGACAGGTGAACGTCGCAATACGGCAAGGCCTTGGCGCCGATGGGGTCGAGTTGAGTATTGTCAACAAGGGACACCTGCACAAAAACAAGGATATCCCTGCTGGGCGCCAGCACGGTCTGCAACTGATTGAGTCGCTACGCCCCCGGGAGGGCGTGACCGTGACCCTGACACAACGCGGTGATCAGGTGCATACCCTGCTGCAAATAGGAACGCCTGTGCTTACCCTTGACACTGAGAATTAGCATGACCACCCTGCACACTCCTCCCAGTCAGCACCTGTTTTTGGTGGATGATGATCGACTCATCCTGACAACCCTGGCCTGCGCCCTGACCCAGGTCGGCTACCAAATCAGCACGGCAGAATCCGCGGATGACGCAGAAAATTGGTTAGCCCAGGGCCACCAGCGGCCTCAATTGGTCATTCTTGATGTGCATATGCCCGGCCAAAGCGGTTTGACACTGGCACAGCGACTGCGTGAACTTGATCACATTCCCTTCATGATGCTCAGCGCCTACAGCGACCAGGCCACTGTGGCACAAGCGACCCAGCAAGGTGCGCTAAGTTATGCCGTGAAGCCGATTGACCCGGCGCAACTGATTCCGGTCATTGAGGCCGCACTGGCACGTGCCAATGAGTTGCAAGAGCTGCGAACCACGCGCCTGCAATTGCAAACCGCGCTGGACAACGAGCGCGACATCAATGTCGCCGTGGGCATCACCATGATGCAGCATCGCCTGCCGCGCAAAGCGGCGTTTGACTTGCTACGTCAAGGCGCAAGAAGCCAGCGCTGCAAGTTGATTGAGCTGGCGCAACGCATCATCACGGCGGCTGAAACCATCAATGTTTAACACGCCACTCAAGTCTGTTTCAGGTCTTTCTTTGATTTATCGCAAAAGCTGCTATAAACGTACCCTGTAAAACAAACGTGATTGCCCTTGCCCCGGCAGCACGTTCTTCAGGCCGTGAACCCGCCTTGTGATGCTGGCCAGTGCACCCGATGCACGCTATGGCTTTTGATGAGGTTTGCGGTCATGAATTTGGATCACCTGAAAATTTCCACCCGTCTGGGTGTGCTGATTGGGGCTGCGTTGGCCGGCATTGTCTTGCTGGTTGCCGCTTTTTTGTACTCTGAGAGAAGTCTGCTCTTGCAGGAGCGTGAACTGGGATTGCAGCAAGCAGTGGAAACCGCGTATGGGGTGATCCAGCACTACCATGATCTTGCTGTCAAAGGAACGATGTCGGAGGAAGCTGCCAAGCAGGCCGCCATGGCGACCATCAAACCGCTTCGGTACAGTGGGTCAGAGTATTTCTTCATTCAGGACTATCAGTTAAAGATGGTCATGCACCCCAGTCCAAAAGTTGAAGGTCAGGACGTCTCGGGGCTTAAGGACCCGAACGGCAGGCTGATGTCGGTAGACATGGACAAAATGGCGAGGGCCAACGGCTCTGGATTTGTGCCCTATATGTGGCCAAAGCCGGGCAGTCAGACTCCCGTGGATAAAGTGGCCTACGTCAAGGCATTTGAGCCCTGGGGTTGGATTATTGGGTCGGGTGTTTATGTAGACAACGTGAACGCGGTCATCATGGAGCGCGTCGTCACATCCTCTGTCGGTGCCGCTGTGCTGGCGGGACTGCTGTTGATGGTGAGCCTGCTGATCTCACGAGGCATCCTGCGCCAGCTCGGCGGTGAACCTGGTGTTGCGGCAGACATCACCCGACGCATCGCAGCGGGCGACCTGACCGCAGACATTTTGCTCAAAGACGGCGACCAATCCAGCCTGCTGTACGCCCTCAAGACCATGCGCGACAGCTTGTTGGGCATCGTCGGACAGGTCAGAGCTGGCTCTGAAGGCGTAGCCACCGCTAGTGCAGAGATTGCCCAGGGCAACAACGACCTGAGTTCCCGCACCGAACAGCAGGCCAGTGCCTTGGAAGAGACCGCCGCCTCCATGGAACAACTGAGCGCCACCGTCAAGCAAAACGCAGAAAACGCGCAGCAAGCCAACCAAATGGCACATGCGGCCAGCAGTACGGCGCTGCAAGGCGGCGAGGTAGTGGCTGAGGTGGTAGAAACCATGAAACACATCAACGACTCGTCCAAGCGCATTTTTGACATCATTGGTGTGATTGATGGCATTGCCTTCCAAACCAACATTTTGGCCTTGAATGCAGCAGTGGAAGCTGCTCGCGCAGGTGAACAAGGCCGCGGTTTTGCGGTGGTGGCGAGCGAAGTACGTAGCTTGGCCGGGCGTTCGGCAGAGGCCGCCAAGGAAATCAAAACCTTGATTAGCGCGAGCGTAGATCGTGTGAATGAAGGCTCTCGGCTGGTCGATCAGGCTGGCATCACCATGGGGGAAGTAGTCAGCAGCATTCAACGCGTGACTAACATTATGAGTGAGATCAGCGGTGCCAGCCGTGAGCAAAGTCAGGGCGTCAGCCAAGTGGGAGAAGCGGTAACGCAAATGGACCAGGTGACACAGCAAAACGCCGCTCTGGTAGAAGAAATGGCGGCAGCCGCCAGCAGCCTAAAAACCCAGGCGCAAGACCTGGTAGGAACCGTGGCGGTGTTCAAGCTGAACGCCAATGACGCCCTTCGCGATTCTGCACGCCCCGAACGCATTCGCAGCCCGGTGACGGTTCGCTCTCCCCAGCCCGCGCCAAAGGCATACAAGAGTACCGAGCGACGAGCCTTGGCATCGCCTTCAAAGCCGACTGTACGCCCGGTGCCCCCAAAATTGGCACCCCAAACCGTGGCATCGGCCAGTGAGGATGGCAATTGGGAGTCTTTTTGACCTCTGGCCCTTTCACATCATCTGCAAGATGCTTCGAAATATGTAGCGCGATTTACGCCGACAAAAACGACATCTAACGCATTCACCGGAGCTGATCCATGAGAGCCCATCTGCCTGCCCATCAAAACGAGTTCCAGTCTCTGGGCTCCGAGAGCCTGCTGGCGGGCGGGTGGGGGGCTTTGCAGGCAAGCTTTTGATATGAAGCCAGATTTCGCTCATCTGCCAGCCGCGCACGTCCACCCGTATCAAAGTGCTTTTGGCTGGGCTTCACTGGCATTGGCTGCCCCCCTACTTTGGGCGGTGTTGCATACGCAGCGCCCGGTTGTCTTGCAAGCCAACGATTTTGTGTTTTTCCACACAGCGATTGAAGTCTTCGCGGTGGTGGTGGCATTGCTGATTTTTGTCACCGGTTATCGCGCCATTTTGTCCATCCGCAAGAACGCCGTGGTACTGCTCGGCATCATGTTTCTGGGTGTCGGCCTACTGGACTTCTTGCATCTGATGAGCTACGTGGGCATGCCTGATGCCATCAGCCCTAACAGTGCGCAAAAATCCATCTTCTTCTGGCTGGCGGCGCGTCTGCTTGGCGCAGGTGCCTTGCTGCTGTATGTCTGGCTGCGAGACGAGTCGGAGGTCAGTGCGACGCGCAAGCGCGTTGGACTGGCTGTGATGCTGCTGGTGGTTGGCGTGTTGGCAGCCATTGGGTTGCTATGGCCGCAGCAAGTGCCGACGTTGTTTGTACCTGGTGTGGGTCTGACACCACTCAAAATTGGCCTCGAATGGCTGATCATCGCCATCCATGTGGTCACTCTTGGGGTGCTATGGCAGCGCCGCCGGGCCTTGCAGCGTGAATGTGTCATGGCACTGGTGCTCGCGGCTGCCTTGTCGGCGGTGTCCGAGTTGTTTTTTACCATGCTCGGCATCCATGACCAGGGCGTGGCCAATGCCATTGGGCATGTGTACAAGGTAGTGGCCTATTTGTATTTGTTTCACGCCACCTTCAACGAGGCCCTGCAACGCCCGCTGCAACGCCTGGAAGTGCAACATTTGCGCGAAAAGCTGATTTTGAGCGCTGCACCAGATGGCGTTTTGTGGGTAGACAGCAAGGGCAAAATCTTGTTGGCCAACCCAGCCATGGAAACACTGTCGGGCTATTCCCCACAGGAGTTGACGGGGCAAAACGTTGATATTTTTTTACCTGAACATCTGCGCGCGCGCCACGCAGTATCGATGCGCAATCATTTCATGGCCCCGCATTCCAGGCCCATGGGCCTGATGGATTTGCATCTGGTGCGTCGTGATGGACTGATGCTGCCGGTGGATATTTCTTTGGGACATTGGGAAGATGAAGGCACGCCTTTCGCCATAGCCTACATCCGCGACCTGACTGAACGCAGACAGTTTGAGGATTCGCTGAAGCACCAAGCCACGCACGATGAACTCACCGGCCTACCCAACCGCTGGCTGTTTCGCCTGCAACTGGACCAAGCGCTGGCGCGCGCAGAGCGCTCACGTCTGCATGTAGCGGTATTGTTCATCGACCTGGACTACTTCAAATCCATCAACGACAGCTTTGGCCACAGCACTGGCGACATCTTGTTAGCGCAAGCGGGTGCGCGCATGCGCAGCGTGTTGCGTGGACACGATACGCTGGCGCGCCAGGGTGGCGATGAATTTGCCGTGCTGCTGCCCGATCTGGCCAACCCCGACGATGCCATTGGCGTGACGGACAAATTGCTCGCCGTCCTCAAGGAGGTCTATCACCTAAAGAATCAGGATGTGTATTCAAGTGCCAGCGTCGGCGTGGCGTTTTACCCGGACGATGCCCCCACCAGCGAAACCTTGCTGCGCTACGCTGACATGGCCATGTACCAGGCCAAGGCCAATGGCCGCGGCGCGTACGCCTTCTACTCGCAGGACATGGACCGTTCAGCACATGACAACATGCAACTGCATACCCACTTGAAGGAGGCCATGGCCCGCAATGGATTGCAACTGCACTACCAGCCACAAGTGGATGTCGAAACCGGTGACATCGTGGGGGCTGAGGCCTTGCTACGCTGGTTTGACCCGGTGTTAGGCCACATCCCACCCGCGCGGTTTATTCCAGTGGCGGAGGCCACCGGCTTGATCTTGCCGCTGTCTGAGTGGGTGCTTGAAACGGCATGCCAGCAGATTGCCGCGTGGACACAGGCAGGCACACCTCTGCGAGTGGCCGTGAATTTTTCGGCGCAACAGTTTCGCCAGCGCGATTTACCCGAGCAAGTGCGCCAGGCGTTGCTGCGCACAGGTGCACTGGCGCAGTGGCTCGACATTGAAATCACTGAATCGCTGGCCATGAGCCAGCCCGAGCAGGCAAGCGAACAGCTTGCAGCGCTGGTAGCCATGGGTTGCCGCGTGGCGCTGGACGACTTTGGTACCGGCTATTCGTCTCTGTCCTACCTCAAGGCGCTGCCCATTCACAAGCTCAAAATTGACAAGAGTTTCATGGACGGCATTCCCGAAGATGCCAGTGATGTGGCGATTTCGCGCGCCATCATCGCACTTGCCAAGAGCCTGGGCCTGAAATTGATCGCTGAAGGTGTGGAGACCGATGCGCAACTGGCCTTTTTGCGTCAATACGGCTGCGACACCTACCAAGGCTGGTTGTTTGCCAAGGCGATGGACGCCGCAGCGTTGACCGAGCGGTTGCAGGCATTGACCGAAGCAGGATTGAACGGTTCAAAAGGTTGCGCACCAAAATCCACCGAGACTGTCTGCAACGACCGGCTTTGAATAGACCTCGTACCGGTGTACCTGTCGTGGCTGTGGTGGACTGGCTTGCCTACGTGCTATTAATTTGGATGCCCACCGCAGCCGGAGTCAGGAATCTGGCTTCAAATATTTCAGCCGACACCGGCTTGCTAAATAGATAGCCCTGCATTTCGTCACAGTTCAGCGAGAGGAGCTGGCGTGATTGTTTCTCGGTTTCGACGCCTTCGGCCACCACCTTGAGCTTCAGGGCATGCGCCAGGATGATGATGGCGGAGACCAGCGCTAGCCCCTGCGGGTTATCCATTTCGATCACGAAGGCGCGATCAATCTTCAGCGTGTCCACGGGCAATTTCGCCAGGTAGCTGAGCGAGGAGAAACCGGTGCCGAAATCGTCAATGGCGAAAGTGATACCCATGGCGCGGATCGCTGTCAGCGTGTCAATGCTATGTTGGACATCCTCCATGATTAGGCTTTCGGTAATCTCCAGTTCCAATCCCTGCGCCACACGCGCATCCAGGGACAGGACCCGACTGATCTCGTTCAAGAAGTTGGTGTTACGTAACTGCAGTGCCGACACGTTCACCGCGATACGCACGGCAGGCAGGCCTGCCGCGCGCCAGCGCAGGTAATCTTCCATGGCTTTGCGCAGTGCCCAGCGCCCGACTTCATTGATCAGGCCGGTTTCTTCCAGGATCGGGATGAACATGGCTGGCGGTACCAGTCCGGTGCGCGGATCATTCCAGCGTAGCAGCGCCTCGGCACTGGTGACCTTGCCGCTCACCAGATTCACCTTCGGTTGGTAATGCAGCACGAATTCTTCCTTGTCGATTGCCTCGCGCAGCTGATTTTCCAGCGCAAGTTTGTCGGCCACCAATGCAGACATTTTTTGCATGAAAAACAGATATCGATCACCGTTTGTCTTGGCCTTTTTGAGTGCGGCCTCGGCCTTATTGAACAGTATGTTGATGTCGACACCATCATCCGGGAATACCGAGATGCCGACCTTGATGCCGATACGGAATGTGCTGTCTTTCAGGTGGAACGGATGCACCAGAAAATTGCTCATCACTTTCTCGACCAGCCCGGTCAGGTTGCCATCTGCCTTGACGTCGGGCACCACGAAAGCAAAATGGTCTGCGTCGATTCGTGCAAGCAGGTCGGCATCCCGCGTGAATTGAGTTAGCCACTGCGCCATCTGCGTCAGCAGGGAGTCACCGGCGGGTCTGCCGAGACTGTCGTTGATGTTCTTGAACCGTTCCAGATCAATCAGACCTATCGCCAGTTTGTGCCCGCCACTGATGGCGCTTTGGATATGCTGCGCTGCCCGATCGAAAAACAGGCTGCGGTTCGCAAGACCGGTGAGATCGTCGTAGTAGGCGAGGAAATTGAGCCGCTCGTGCTTTTCGATGTGATCGACGGCGAAAGCGATGTCGCCTGCCAGCTCCGTCAGCAACTTCATCTCATCGCCTTGAAAAAAATCAATCTCGCTGGCGTAAAGCGCAAATATGCCGATGGCTTCACCCGAGATGATCAGCGGCAATATCGCCATCGAATTGATCCCTGCTTCTGCATACTGTTTGCCGAATAGGAGACTGGGGTCCTGTTGCGCATCGTTCGATATGACGGCTTTCCTCTCCAGGATCGCCCGCGCGATCAGGGTCTTTTGCATCTCTTCACTGGATGACATGACTTGTTTGATCGCGGCCAGAAGTTCGTCGCCCTTTCCTGCCGATATGACCGTGAGCGGCAGCATCGTGCGGGGGTCTACGATGACCAGCATGGCCATGCGGAACCCACCTTCTCCGACCGCGATGTTGCAGGCCTCACTGAACAACTCTTCACGGTCATTCGCACGCACGATCAATGCGTTGATGCCGCTCAGTATGGAGAGAACCCGGTTCAGGTACTTGATACTGGCTTCAGATTTCTTCTGTTCGGTGATGTCTTCACCAATGCTCGCGGTCCCAATCACATCGCCGGTATTTGAGCGCAGCACCGAATTGTTCCAGCGTATCAGCCTGCGCTCACCCGATCGGGTGACGATATCGTTCTCGTGATGCAGCGCCTCGGGGTGGTTGTCGAGCAGTGACGAAAAAAAATCACCTTTCAACTCGTGAAGTTCGGGCGGCACGAAAAGTTCCCACCAGTTTTTTCCGAAGACTTCATCGCGTTGCCAACCGGTCAGCAGGAGCAGGTAATCGTTGCAATAGGTGATCCGCGCCTCGCGATCCAGCATCATCGATATCAGTTCTACGTTTTCCAGCAGGTCGGTGAAGCGACGTTCACTTTCGAGCAACTTCATCTCATTTTGCTTGCGTTCAGTGATGTCGGTCAGCGTCGCAACGTAGCCAAGGAGTTCGTTTTTTGGCCCCTTCAGGTGGCCGACACTGACCAAAAGATCGAACTCCTGTCCGTTGTGTTTCAGCCTTGCCTCCAGTGAGAGGTTACTGTTCGTTTTGATCGAATTGACAGCAGAAAAAACGCTGCCATCCAACAGGTGTAGGGGAAAAGCCTGCTCAAACAGTTGACCGATGGGGTGGTTGCCATAGAGCGCTTGCGCCTGTTTGCTGGCGCGCATGATCCGTCCGTTCTCGTCGCAGATCACGATGGCGTCGGCGGCCTGTTCCAGAATCGCGCGCGCGAGTTTTTCTTCGGTAAGCATCGCCTCATGGCGTTTCTGTTCCGTCAGATCGGTCACGACCATGCATATGAAATCAGTCTCATCCAGAACCAGGTGGCTCACTGACAAGTAGACCGGTATCGGTGTTCCGTCAGCGGCAGCGAGGACCAGCTCCTCACGGTGCTTGTTGATCGTGTTTTTTTGCAGCAGTGCGTGAACGACCTCCCAGCTCGGGGATGCGATCCAGTTGCGGATCTCTGAGCCGATCACTTTTTCGAGCGGTGTTCTGAGCATCTCAGCAAAGCGCCGATTGGCGTACAGCACCAAGCCCTGCGGTGTCAGAGTGAGCGCTCCTTCGCTCATGTTCTCGATCAATGTCCGGTAGGACTGATCGGCACCCCTGAGGGTAAACAGCTGCGCGCCAGCCACGCCGGTGACGAACAGCGCGTCCGCCTCGCCGCTGAGTATCTCGCTCAGCGTCGCTTCAGCTTTTTCAAGCCGGGCGCGCAGGTCCCGGTTGTCTGTGTCCAGCTGTTTGGGGGCGAGCTTGGTGGGCATTACGCCTTCTTTCGTATATCCAGTCCCACCAGCACGAGCTCGGTATTTGACAGGTCGCCGATGATGCGGCGCAATGGCAGCGGAAGTTTTCTGATCAGTGTCGGTATGGCAATGATCTGTTCGCCCTGGGCGAGCTGCGGCTGCTGGTACAGGTCGATCACGTCCAGTTCATAACGCCCTTGCAGGTTTTCATCGCAGATCTTTTTGATATTGGCGATGGCGTTGACGGACTTCGGCGACTGTCCTGCCACGTACAGTTTCAATATGTAGCGGGTTGGTGCCACTTCGAGTGATGCTCTGTCTGCATCGGGCAACGCGATCCGGGCTGGGTCGGCTCTCATTTCGCGAACCCCTTTCGTTTGTTCGGCTTCGCATCGACTTTGCGGCTCAGCCCCATGTCCACGCGTCCTTGCGCGAGCTGTGCCTTTTCTGCTTTTTCCTGAACGATGATTTTCAACGAAGCGACCTCCTGCACCGCAAACTCGGCACGAAGCATGGCGATCTGTGCTTCTAGCGTCGTGCGTTTGCGTTCCAGTTCGATTCGACGCAGCTCGACTTCCTGATTGCGGATCAACAGCGTGGCTTCGTTTTCCGCCTCTTTTGTTAGCCGCGCCGAGCCGGTCAGAACCCCCTCCGGTCCGACATAGACGTCGCGCAGTTCCACGCCGTGGTCGGTCAGCATGAACTCGCGTATCTGGTTTGAATGCGCCATGCCGCGCGATTTCAGGATGGACAGGCAGCGATTGCGTTCACCGTCGCTGTCGATATCGCGCAGCAACAGCCAGGTGTCAATCACTGATGAAATAGCGACCTCGGTCTGTTCGACGGGGTTGCCGCTCTGCGCCAAGTTGGTGAACAGACCCGTGATCTGCCGGGTCTTCAGAAAATCCACCAACCGCATCAACATCGATTTGACTTCGATCTCGTTGTCTCCGATGACGTAACTGTTCAGCGGATCCAGGATTACCACCTGTGGTCTGAAGTCTTCGATGGCTTTGTGCTTCATGGCCAGATGTGTTTCCAAGCCTGCGGACGATGGACGGTTCGCGTGGATTTGCAAAAGGCCTTTGATGACCCACTGTTGCAAGTCGATTCCGATGGAACGCATATTGCGCCCGATTTGATCGGGAGATTCTTCAAAGGAGAAGTAGAGTACGCGGTCGCCTCGTCGGCATGCGGAGTCGGCGAAGTGGGCCGCAAGACTGCTTTTGCCAGTTCCCGCCGTACCTGAGATCAACACGCTGCTGCCGCGGTAATAGCCCTTGCCGCCCAGCATCGCATCGAGACGCGCAACGCCGCTGGAAAGACGTTCACTGGTGACGATGTGCTTGAGACCCAGCGAGGTGACAGGTAGCACCGAAATGCCGTCTTCATTGATCAGAAACGGGTATTCATTGGTACCGTGGGTCGAGCCACGGTACTTGACCACACGCAAGCGCCGCGAGGAGGCCTGCTCGCTTACCCGATGGTCGAGCACGATGACGCAGTCGGACACGTATTCTTCCAGCCCCTGACGCGTCAGCGTTCCATCGCCGCGTTCGCCGGTGATGATGGCGGTGACGCCCTTGTCTTTCAGCCAACGGAACAATCGGCGCAATTCAGCACGCAAAATAGCCTGGTTGGGCAATCCTGTAAACAGCGACTCGACCGTATCGAGCACGACCCGCTTGGCGCCGACGGCATCGATGGCAGATCCCAGACGAATGAACAGACCTTCCAGATCGAATTGGCCGCTTTGTTCGATCTCGCTGCGTTCGATGTAGACAAAATCCAGAACGATTTTTTTGCGCGCGACCAGATCATTCAAGTCGAATCCGAGTGAGGCCACGTTCTGGGTCAGGTCCTGGGCGGTTTCTTCGAACGCCATAAACACGCCCGGTTCATTGAACTGTGTCGCCCCATGTACCAGAAACTCCATCGCCAGCAGCGTCTTGCCACAGCCTGCACCGCCGCATACCAGCGTTGGTCGGCCTTTGGGCAATCCGCCACCGGTGATCTCGTCCAACCCAACGATGCCAGTCAGGCTTTTGGGCAGGTGGGGCCTGGTGTCTTGTGCTCGCGAGGATTGCCGCGTTGCCGGGGATTGACGTTTGGGCGTATTCACAATGGCTTCCCTTATTGGGTCTGGATTGCCTGTATCGGCGAAATGTCAACGTTTGGGCGACCCGATGTGGACCTTGACTTGGATCGAATGGATACCCTCGCCGGACTACATCCGTTGTCGCAGTAGAACACGTCAGGATAGGTATGGATAGCAGGCATCAGCGGACCCCCAAAACTGACAACTGACCCCACAGGCAGATCACGCATCTGGCATTGCGTGTGGCCCACTGTGAGAATCCGCGCTGGCCGTGACACGGCAAAAGGCGACAGTTATTCGTTGTCTGCTTGGTCATTCTGTGCTTTTCTGCTGCTTACTTATGTGCGGTAGCTAACACAACTCGCCGTTGCCCTCGGGTGAGCGGCATCAAGTGACTCAAGCTGCTCCGTTTGCGGCATCAGATATGGATGGTATGGTTGCGATACTTTTAGCGGGAAGGCTATCTCCATGCCGAATCCACCTATAAGGAACCCCCTCCATGTCCTCATTGCCCACCATTGATGTCAGTTGTTTCGCCACCGGCGCAGCCCCCTCTGCCGCACAGGATGCAGCGGCCCGGCTGCTGGACGCCACCTGCCGTGAAACCGGATTTTTCCTGATCACCGGCCACGGCGTGTCATCTGAGGTCAAGGCGCGGATGTTGGCAGAGGCGGCTCTGTTTTTTGCCGAGCCGCTGGAGCGCAAGAACGTCATCGCCATCAGCAAGTCGCCGTACCACCGGGGCTATGTCGGTATCGCTACCGAGGCGCTGGACGAATCCCAGAAAGGTGACCTGAAGGAAACGCTCGACACCGGTGGTGAGGCTGGCCCCGACCACCCGGAGGTGCTGGCTGGAACGCCGTTTTTCGGCCCGAACCAGTGGCCATCGACACCCGGATTCCGCGCAGCCTGGGAAGCCTATTACGCCCAGGCCAAAGAGGCGGCGTTTCGCGTGCAGCGCGCCATGGCTCGGGCCCTGGGTAAGCACGATGATTTCATCGTGGACCAGCCCGGCGAGACCATGTACCACCTGCGATTCATCCATTACCCGCCACAGTCAATCACGCCGCTGGCCGCCAACCAGTTGGGCAGCGGGGTGCATACCGACTACGGCTCGGTCACGCTGCTGGCTGACGACGGTGTGGGTGGGCTGCAGGTGATGAAGCGTGATGGCGAGTGGATCGAGGTGCAGGTGCCGTCGGACGCGTTGGTGGTGAACATTGGCGACCTGATGGCGATCTGGACCAACGACCGTTGGACCTCCAACCCGCACCGGGTGGTGAACCCGGCGTTTCAGGACCGCTACTCGATCCCTTTGTTTGTGACTCCGCCGTACCACTGCGACATTGCCTGCCTGGACACCTGCCTGTCACCCGGTGAGCAGCCCAAATACCCGGTGCAGAAGGCGGGCGACTACCTCAACATGCGCATCAGCGCCACGCACAGTTACCGCAATCCGTTGTTGGAAGGGCGGTGAGCGCGCGACCCTACATCGCCTTGAACAGATAAGCGTACAAGCGGCTGACCGCCAGCCGCTCCGGTTGGCCGCGCACTTGCAGCCACAGCTTGCCCGCCTCGTCGCGGGTGACGCTGTCGATGGCGGTGACGTTGACCACGGTGCCACGGTGGATTTGCCAGAAGCTGTTCGGGTCAAGGCGGGGCAGCAGGTCTTTGAGCGGGGTGCGGATCAGGTACTCGTGGCTGGCGGTGAGTACGCGCACGTATTTGTCGGCGGCCTCGAAAAACAGCACATCGTCGACCGGCACCATGCGGATGCTGTTGCCCACCCCGGCTTGAATGACTTTCAAAGGCTCAATGCTTGGATTGGGTGCTACGGTCATCAGGCTGCGCAATTGCCCCAGAGTTGCTTCAAAATCAATAGTTGACTGTGTATGATTGGTAAGGGCTTTCTGCACTTTTAACACTGTCTTTTTCAATCTGTCAGGCTGCACGGGTTTGAGCAAGTAGTCCACGGCCTGGGCCTCAAATGCCTGTACGGCGTACTGGTCGTAAGCGGTGACAAACACCAATGCAGGAAATGCTTTGTCGGTGGCGGTCTGCGCGGGCCAAGCATCCGCCAGTTCCGCCGCAGCGTCCAGCCCGTCAAGGCCAGGCATACGAATGTCAAAAAACAGCACGTCGGGCCGCAGGGTCAGCGCTTGGGCGACGGCGGATGCACCGTCACCCACCTTGGCCACCACCTGCAGCCCTGGCCAGGCGTGGGCCAGTTCGGCTTGTAGCGCGGTAGCCAGCAGAGGCTCATCCTCGGCAATCAGGGCGGTGGGTGGTGTGACGTGCATGGTTCTTGTTTTATATAGAAAAAGTGACTGTAGCCCTTGTCATACCTTGGCTATCAGCTATTAATGTCATAGTTGCCTGTGCGCCATAAGTGGCCAACAGGCGTTCGCGGACCTGACTCAATCCAAAGCCGTTAGGCGCTAGGGATGGGGGTAGCCCGACGCCGGTGTCCTGCACTTCCAGCACCAGCTTTTTGTCAGTCAGCCGGGCCAGCACGCTGATGCTACCGCCTTGCACTTTGGGCTCCAGACCGTGTTTGATGGCGTTTTCAACCAGTGGCTGCAGCAGAAGCGGGGGCACCGGTTGCGCGGCCAGCGCCGGGGGGAGGTCGAGCGTGTAGTGCAGGCGTGGCCCCATGCGCACAGCCATCAGTTCCAGGTAGTCCTGCAAGCGGTCAAATTCGGCTTGCAGCGGGTGGGTGGCGACGCGCGATGCGCTCAGGGTGGAGCGCAGGTATGCCACCATACGGTCCAGCATGTCCTGCGCCCGGGTCGGGTCAACCGCGATCAGTGCGCGCAGGTTGGCCAGCGTGTTGAACAGCATGTGGGGTTCGAGTTGACTTTGCAGCAGTTTGAGCTGCGCTTCGGCAGCTTGGCGCTGGGCCGCCTCAATATCGGCCTGGGTACGCGCCAGGTTCAGGCGGGCCATGGCGAGCTGTTCGCGACTCACAAAGAAATAGCTGATCACGCCACCTGCGGTCATGCTGACAAATAAAAACCCCAAGGCTTTGTGTGGTTGCTGGGCCAGGAAGTCAAACCCGTGGTTGCCGAGCAGCTCGCTGCTGATGGTGGTGCCCATCAGGTAACCCAGCACCACGCTGATCGGAACAATCCAGAACATGCGGTGCAACTGGGTTTCATAGTCCCGAATCAGGGTGTGGTGGCCCAGCTCGATCAGCGCCCAGATGCTCAGACCAATGCACTGCGAATAGACCAGGTTGCTGACCAACCCATTTTCGTCAAACGCGGCGATACCCAGGGCAATCAGGGTATTGAAGCTTATGGCCTGAAGACCGCGCTTGAGCGAGAGTTGCATCACACCACTATAGTGCAGCATCTGGCAGGTTCAAACCAGTGCAATGCGACGAAAAGCGGGTTCTGCGGCGTGAAGTGCAGTAAAACCGCAGACGGTGATAATTGCCCGATTTGGAGGATTTTGCGTGGATATTTTGTTGCTGTTGAAGGCGGTGGTGATGGGGGTGGTTGAGGGGCTGACCGAGTTCTTGCCGATCTCCAGCACCGGGCATCTGATTCTGACGGGTTCCCTGTTGAATTTTGACGATGACAAAGCCAAGGTGTTTGACATTGCCATCCAGACAGGTGCCATTTTTGCGGTGGTTCTGGTCTACTGGCACAAGATTCGCGACACGCTGGTGTCGCTGCCTCATCAGAGGCAAGCTCAACGCTTTGCACTGAATGTGCTGATTGGTTTCCTGCCGGCCATGGTTATTGGTTTGTTGGTTTACAAGACCATCAAAACCCATTTGTTCAATCCACCCGTGGTTGCCGGGGCGTTTATCTTGGGGGCCTTCATCATTCTTTGGGTGGAAAAGGTGGCCAAGCCGGTTCCGCGCATTCTGGAAGTGGATGACATGACGCCGCTGGATGCCTTGAAAGTCGGGTTGGTGCAGTGCCTTGGCATGATTCCTGGCACCAGCCGCAGCGGGGCCACCATCATCGGCGGCATGTTGCTGGGGTTGTCGCGCAAGGCGGCGACCGAGTTTTCTTTCTTTCTGGCCATTCCGACCCTGATCGGCGCCGGGGTCTATAGCCTTTACAAGGAGCGTGCCTTGCTGTCGCTGGCGGATTTACCGCTGTTTGGCGTCGGGCTGGTGGTGTCGTTTATCAGTGCCTGGCTGTGCATCCGTTGGTTGTTGCGCTATATCGCCACCCACAGTTTTGTTGGCTTTGCGTATTACCGCATCGCCTTTGGTCTGGTGGTGCTGTTGACGGCTTGGACGGGTGTGGTGACCTGGGCGGCATAACGGTATGTCACAAACGCCTGTGATCACGCCAGATCAGTTGCAGGTGGGCATGTATGTTCACCTGGACCTGAAATGGTTTGATCACCCGTTTGCGTTTAGCCACTTCAAGATCACCAGCGAAGACCAGATCAAGACGATTCGCGGTCTTGGGCTGAAAACCTTGCGGTTCAGTCCGGAACTCAGCGACGCGAAGCTGCAGACGGTGTTGTCGCCCTTGGAGGCCGCCCCGGATCCGGTGGTTGCCAAAGCGGTTGTGCCCGAACTTCAGCTGGAACCGTCTCCCGCCATGCAGGCCAAGCGCGCCATGATGGCGCAGATGAAAGTGCGCCGTGAAGCCGCCGAGCGCATTGAGCGGGCTTTTGTGGATACCGCTCAAACCGTGCGTGACATCGAAAGGGACCTCTATAGCCGCCCAGCTGAGACGGTACAACAAGCCAGCAAACTGGTGCAGAAGATTGCCGACTCGATTCTCAGCGCTCCCGAGCTGGCCATTCAGGTGATGGGCGACAAGCTGGGTGGCGAGGAGTTGTACTTCCATTCATTGAACGTCACCATGCTGTCCATGATGATGGCGCGCGACCTGAGCTTGCCGGTGGAGGTGGTGGGCGTGCTGGGGGTAGGTGCCTTGCTGCATGACATTGGTCGCAAGGAAGTCCCCGACAAAATACTGATGAAGACCGAGCCGTTGACACCGGCAGAGCGCAACTTTTTCGAGCTGCACCCCACCTACGGCGTGGAAATGGCCAAGCGCATGCACCTTGCTTCCACCGCACTGGCCATCATCGGCCAGCACCATGAGCTGTTTGATGGCACGGGTTTCCCCAACAAGCTCAAGGGTGAGGCGGTTCATCTGCTGTCGCGTATCGTGGTCATTGCCAACTATTACGACGAGTTGTGCAACCCGGTGTCGATTGCCGACGCACTGACGCCGCATGAAGCGCTGTCGCTGATGTTTGCCAAATTGCGCGGCAAGTTTGACCCCAAGCTGTTGAGTGCCTTCATCCGATGCTTGGGGGTGTATCCGCCTGGCACCATCGTGCAACTCTCCAATGGTTTGATCGGCATGGTGTCCACGGTGAATACGGCGCGGCCCATGAAGCCCATTGTGGTGATCTATGACGCGGAGGTACCCAAGGAAGAAGCCATTCTGTTGGACATGGACTCGCAGAGCGACCTGAATATTGGCAAGGCTATCCGGCCTGTGCAGGTGCCGCGTGAGGTGTACAACTACCTGAGCCCGCGCAAACGCGTGAGCTACTACTTTGACTCGGCCGCCAAGCGGCCCGCCGCAGGCCACCCATGAGCGATCTGACGCAGCTCATGCTGGACAACAGTCTGGACCTCATGCTGCTGGTGGATCCTTCTAGCCTGCACATCGTGAGTGCCAACGCGACGGTGGCCACGGCGCTGGGCTACACGGCGCAGCAGTTGAGCGGCATGTCGATCACCGACGTTGAAAGCGCCTTGCAGGATGTTTTTTACTGGGAAGATGTTCGCGCTGGACAGTACGCTGAGGTGCACAACCAGGAAAGTCAGTACTTGCGATCTGATGGTGAGTTGTTGACGGTGAATAAATCAGTTCACGTGCTGGATCAGGATGGCCAAAAGTGGCTGCTGGTGCTGGCCACGCAGGCGCAGGGCGTGCGAGAGGTTCAGGATGCTCTGGCGCTGACACTGTCGCAACTGCGTGCCACGCTGGAGTCCACTGGCAATGGCATTTTGGTGCTGAATTGGCGCGGCAAGGTCAACGGCATGAATCGACGGTTTGGCGAGATGTGGGAGTTTCCCAGCGACTTGCTGCGTGCACAGGATGATGCGCAGGTTTTTGAGTTCATGGCGGGCTCGGTCGTCGAAGAAGATCTGCTGCGCACGCGCCTGAATGCCATTGTTGACCCTGATGAAACCGAAGACACTGTGCGTCACAAAGACGGCCGCGTGTTTGAGATCGGGTCGCGACCGCAGTATCTGGATCAGCAGATCATCGGCCGCGTGTTCAGCGTGCAGGACATCACACAGCGCACGCTGGACGCCCAGGCGCTGCGTGAGTCGCGCGACAGGCTGGAGCGCCGGGTGCTGGAGCGTACCGCCGATCTGCACACGCTCAATGAGACGCTGAACCAGGAGAAGGAGCGTCTGGCGCAATTGGTGAAAGAACTCGAAGCCGCGCAGGCGCAACTCTTGCAGTCTGAGCGCATGGCATCCATTGGCCAACTGGCGGCTGGGGTTGCGCATGAGATCAACAACCCGGTCGGTTTTGTCAACTCGAACCTGGGCTCGCTGCAGACCTATGTGTTGCACTTGCTGAAACTGCTGGTGGCCTATGAAAAGGCCAAAGGCACCTTGCCCGCGACGACTGCCTTGGAGATTGAACAGCTCAAGAAAGAGATCGATTTTGACTTCATGCGTGATGACATCACGGTGCTGTTGAACGAATCACTCGACGGCTTGAAGCGTGTGACGCGCATCGTGCAGGACCTGAAAAACTTTTCGCATGTGGAGGATATCGAGCGGCAACTTGCCAACCTGGAAGACGGCCTGGAGAGCACGCTGCGGGTGGTTTGGAACGAGCTCAAGTACAAGGCCGAGGTGGTCAAGGAGTTTGCCGGTGTCCCACCTGTGATGTGCTTCCCGTTTCAGCTCAACCAGGTGTTCATGAACCTGCTGGTCAACGCCGCACAATCGTTGGCGGACAAGGGGAAGATCACGCTGCGCACCGGTTTTGACGACAGTCAGGTATGGATTTCGGTGCAAGACACTGGAAAAGGCATTGCGCCGGAGAACCTGTCACGCATTTTTGACCCGTTTTTCACCACCAAGCCGGTGGGCAAGGGCACGGGCTTGGGTTTGTCGCTGTCGTATGACATTGTCAAAAAGCACGGCGGGTACATCGATGTCAAAAGCGTGGTGGAACAGGGCACCACCATGACGGTGTTTTTACCCCGTAACTCTGGGGCTTGACGACAGGTTCAGCAGCGCAGCCTCGATAGCTGCTGCGGTAACCAGTGGTTGTTCCATCGGAAACAGGTGGCTGCCATCAAGCATCATGATGCGGCCATGGGTTACGCGCTGGGTTAGCGTCATACCCACTTGCCGGATCTCTGCCGAACGCGTGCCGCCAATGAAGGCCACCGGGCAATGGACCGGGTGATGGCGCAGCATGGCTTCGAGATTGTCGGGCAAGGTGTTGTAGATGGCGGTTTCTACATCTCGGTCAAAGCGCAAGACTCTTTTGGAGTCGCCGTCAACCATCGTATCCAACGTGCCGTGAGCAATGTAGTCGGCCAGCACCTGCGGGTGCCATTGCGCAAAGGCGCGTTTGCCTTGAAAGTGTGCCAAAGCATCTGCAGCATTGGCCCACTGGTAGCGCCTGCGTCGGCTGACCTTGCCGGGTGACACGGCACCTACCAACTGCGTGCGTTTGGCCAGACCAACAGCGCTGGCACGCCAGCCGCCGAGCACGGGCGCGTCCAGCAGCAGCACACCGCGCGCCAGCTCAGGGGCTTTTGCCGCCGCCATCAGGCTCAAAAAACCACCCAGGGAATGGCCAACAAAAAACAGTGGAGCACCGGCCGCGTCGACCTGCGGCCGGGCAAAGTCGATCAACTGCTGCACCAGATGCGGCCAGTTGCTGGTGACCGGATAGCGCGGGTCGTGACCAAACTGGTCGATGGCCTGCACCGCCAGACCACGCTGGCGAAGCGCCTGGAACATCAGGCGGTAGGTGTCAGCGCCAAAACTGTTGGCGTGGGAAAAGATGATTTTCAGATTAATTTCTCTTGCGGGGTGGTGATTTTCTTGAGTGGCAGGCTGCGCCCGGCAGTTTGCATCAGCGGCACGCTGGTGGCTTCGCCGTTCCACATAGGGTCTTCGATGCTGTCAAAGACCTCGCGCAGCTTCACGCCCCAACTGTTGTGCAGCATCTTGAAATAGGGGTTGTTCTCGTCAATGCAGACCACTTTGTCGCTCTCGAAGCGGTTGGCTTCATACACCACCAAGTCCAGCGGCAGGCCGACGGACAAGTTGGATTTGAGGGTGGAATCCATCGACACCAGCGCGCATTTGGCGGCTTCGTCCAGCGGGGTGGTGGGGGTGATGACGCGGTCCAGCACCGGTTTGCCGTATTTGGATTCGCCCACCTGGAAGTAGGGCGTCTCAGGCGTGGCTTCAATGAAGTTTCCTGCCGAATAGACCTGAAAAAGGCGCATGCCTTCGCCCTTGATCTGGCCACCAAAGATCAGACTGACATTGAAATCGACACCGGCGAGTTTGAGCGCTGCCGCGTCGCGCTCATACACGTGGCGGATCGCCGCACCCAGCACGCGGGCCGCGTCAAACATGCTTTTGGCGTTCCAGATGGTCAGACCTTCATCTTCATCGTGGTCCTTGAGTTTCTCGACCTGCAAAATCTCGCGCACCGACTGGGAAATGCTCAGGTTGCCCGCTGACAGCAGCACCATGAAGCGGTCGTCGGGCTTTTCATAGACGATCATTTTGCGAAAGGTGCTGATCTGGTCCAGCCCGGCATTGGTGCGGGAGTCGGACAGAAAGACCATTCCGGCATTGAGTTTGATGGCGACGCAGTAAGTCATGGAGGTGGAATGCAAAGCAGTGTGAAATAGGCAAAGGGGCTATTGTCCATCAGACATCCCAAGCAAGCCGTGTGCCCGGAGTTCCTGGTTTTCGGGTATCCCCTAGTGGTTCGATGGAGGGATGTTGATCAAAATCAATATTGGCTTATATTCTTGCCACTTTTGCATTGAAAATTCTTTCATGGTCGGCCTGTGTGGCCTCCATGCACCACTTCTTACCCAGACTACTCTTGCCATGAACTTCAATCTGTCTTCGCGTCGCCATTTGATCGGCAGTCTGGCGGGACTGGCTGCAGCCAGCACCACGATGGAGGCATCGGCAGCCTCTACCGCAGATGGGTCATCACTAGGCACGGTGATGGATGCCAATGGCACTCGTAACAAGATCATTTATCAGCTCAACAAGGCAGACCCCGAATACCAGCAGGACATTTTCAACTCCATCAGCGCCATGCTGGGCAAGTATGTCGATGACATCAGCATCGTGGTGGTGGTCTGGGGGCCGGGCATCCACCTGCTGGCCCAAAAGCCCAGGCGGCCGGTGCCCAAGCTGTTTCAGCAGCGCGTCAGAAGCATGGCGGAGTCGTATGGTGTGAAGTTCATCGCCTGTGAAAACACCATGAAAACCATTGGCTGGGGCGCTGCAGACATGCATGACTTTATCGAGGTGGAAGATTTTGGCGCCGCAGCTGTCATGCGACTGCAGCAGCAGGGTTACGCGTATCTGTCCTGGTAAGCGCTTGGGCGTGCCCTTCAGGCTACCGCCAGCTTCTTGAGCTTGTGCACTTCCTTCGTACCCCGAGTGCCATGTGCGGTGCCGCACAGCCAGTCGTGTCAGAACGACTTAATATGGGAAGTGCGTTTCTTTTGATGCACGCGCCACAAGGAGGTGTTCCGTGAAATCTCTGAATATTTTCTGGCCGCTGGTGGTTGCCCTGACGGGCTTGCCTGTAGCCTCGTCTGCACAGCAACTTGGGTACGCGGCGAAGGAGATCAATCTGCGAGCCGGGCCGTCGCGAGACTATCCGGTGGTTGCCGTCATTGGCTCGGGTGTTTCTTTCGTTGTTGATGGGTGTGTGGCGGACTACCGATGGTGTGACGTGACAGTGGGGCAAGATCGCGGCTGGGTGTACGCCGGCAACATCATTTATTCGTATCAGGGTGCGAGCGTTCCGCTGTTGAGTTATGGCGCGGCGTTGGGCATCGGCATCATTGCGTTCAGCGTGGGTGACTATTGGGACAGCTATTACCGCAATCGTCCCTGGTATCCGCAGCGCCAGCGCTGGATGGACCGGCCACAGCCCGTATTTCGACCACAACCCCATGGCCGTCCGGGTCAGGTGATGGGTCATCCTGAGCCGAATCGTCCACGAACGATGCCCGGCATGCCTCAAAGCCCAGGGCAGGATCACCCGCGCAGTGGTATTCAACCTCAACCCCAACCGAATCGGGTGCCCCCGTCAGGCATGCCGCGGCCCTTCCAAGGCGCACATCCGACTGGTTCTGAAGCGACGCAGCACAACCACGCCCCTGACGCAACTCGACATGTACCGCCGGTTCGCGCACCTGCGGAAGGCGGGCCGCAGATCGACAATAGGCATCCCGCAGATGCCGCCCAAGGTGCGGCGCAAGGCCAGCCGCAGCGTGGGGCCCGACGCGCCCAGCCCTGGGAGGAAGATCCCACCAAAGGCAGGAAATAGCGTGCCCGGTATTTGGTTGGGCATGTATTCCTTTTTTACCTTGGGCCTGCAGGTGGCGTTATTGCGAAAGCCTGTGTTGTTGCCTGACTTGGCCGTATAGCCCTGCAAAAGTTCTGTTGATCGTCAGGACAGAGCGCTTAGCTTCTTCAACTGGTACAGCGCCTCCAACGCCTCACGCGGGCTCAGTTCATCGGGATTTATGGCTCTAGCCCAGGTTTCTACTTGGCTAGAAGCTATGTCTTCTGTAGCGGGTGGTGCGGCAAATAAATCCACCTGGGCTTGATGCGCGGTGGCTTGGTTCTCCAGCGCCTCCAGCGTGTGGCGGGCGTGGTTGACCACGGTAGCAGGCATACCAGCCAAGCGTGCCACCTGAATACCGTAGCTCTTGCTGGCTGGGCCGCTCTGGATTTCATGCAGAAAGACGATGTCGCGGCCTGATTCAGCCGCACTCACATGCACGTTGATGGCCGCGTGGTGGGTGGCGGGAAACTCGGTCAGCTCAAAGTAGTGGGTGGCAAACAGGGTGTAGGCTTGGGTTTTGTCGTGCAGTTGGGTGGCAATCGCGCTGGCCAGCGCCAGGCCGTCAAAGGTGCTGGTGCCGCGGCCAATTTCGTCCATCAGCACCAGCGAGTTGGGCGTGGCGGCGTTGAGGATTTGGGCGGCTTCGAGCATCTCCAGCATGAAGGTCGATTGCGCGTTGGCCAGATCGTCGGCGGCGCCAATGCGGGTGTGGATGGCATCAATCGGCCCCAGGCGGCAGGCGCTTGCCGGCACGTAGCTGCCCATGCTGGCCAGCAGCACAATCACCGCAATCTGGCGCATGTAGGTCGATTTGCCGCCCATATTCGGGCCGGTGATGATCTGCATGCGCTGCTTGACGCTCAGGCGGGTGTCGTTGGCAATGAAGGCACCCGAACTCAGTTCGGCCAGCCGCGCTTGCACGACAGGGTGGCGACCGGCATTGATGTCGATACACGGCTCTTTGACAAACTGCGGCGCGCACCAGTCCAGGGTGAGGCTGCGCTCGGCCAGGGCGCATAGCGCGTCCAGCGTGGCCAGCGCGTCTGCCAGTTTCGTGAGCGCGGGCACATAGGCCTGTAACTGATCCAGCACTTGCTCGTACAACCATTTTTCGCGCGCCAGGGCACGCTCCTGGGCACTCAGGGCTTTGTCTTCAAAGGCTTTGAGTTCGGGCGTGATGAAGCGTTCGGCGTTTTTCAGGGTCTGGCGGCGGCGGTAGTCGTCGGGCACCTTGGCCGCTTGGCCTTGGGTGACTTCGATGAAAAAGCCGTGCACCTTGTTGTACTGCACGCGCAGGTTGGTGATGCCAGTGCGCGCCCGTTCGCGGGTTTCCAGATCGAGCAAAAAGCTGTCGCAGTTGGTCTGGATGGCGCGCAGCTCGTCCAGCTCGTTGTCGAAGCCCGAGGCGATCACGCCACCGTCGCGAATCAGTGCGGCGGGCTCGGCATCAATGGCGGCCCTCAGCAATTCGGCACAGCCTGCTGGGGGCAGAAGCTCGGCGGATATATATGTCAAATAGGCCTCTAGCCCTTGTAATACGGGGGCTAGTAGCTCTGTTTTATGCAGCGTTACCTGCAAGCCCACCAGCTCGCGCGGGCGCACCTGGCGCAGCGCAATGCGCGCGGTGATGCGTTGCACGTCGGTGCTGCCCTTGAGCTGCTGGCGCAGCTTGTCCCAAGGCCCGGCACCGGCTGACTGGGCGGCGCCAGAGCGCAGTGCCTCAATCGCGGTCAGCCGCTGGCGTGCTGCGGTGCGGTCACGCGGGGGTGACAGCAGCCAGCTTTTGAGCAAGCGGCTGCCCATGCCGGTCATGCAGGTGTCCAAGAGCGAGAACAGCGTGGGCGCGTCCTCGCCACGCAGGTTTTGCACCAGCTCCAGATTGCGCCGGGTGGTGGGTGGCAGGTCGATCAGGTCATCGGCGCGCTGCACCTGCACGCTGTGGATGTGCGTCAGTGCCCGGCCCTGGGTGTGCTCGGTATAGCTCAAAAGTGCTGCTGCTGCCGCCTGCGCTTGGGTTAGGTCTTGCGCCTGCCAAGGGGCCAGGCTGGCGGCCTGCAAATGCTGGGTCAGGCTTCGCTGGCCCAGGCCTGCGTCAAACTGCCAGTCGGGGCGCACCGAGATGGACAGCGAGGTCGCAGCGGGAATGGCGCGCAGCCGCGCCTCGAAAGCCGGTGTGGCACCGGCGCTGAAGATCAGCTCGCCCGGGCTCACGCGCAGCACCCAGTTGGCCAGATCGTCCGCCGCGCATTCGGCCAGATGCACTATGCCTTGTGTCACACTCAGCCAGGCCAGGCCGCAGATGTTGCGCGACCCCTGGTGCACGGCCAGCAGGATGGCCTCGGTCTTGTCGCTGAGCAACTCCAGATCGGTGAGCGTGCCAGGGGTGACGACGCGCACCACTTTGCGCTCGACCGGTCCTTTGGCGCTGGCGACATCGCCCACCTGCTCGCAGATCGCCACCGATTCACCCAGCTTGATGAGCCGCGCCAGATAGGTTTCCACCGAATGAAAGGGCACACCGGCCATCACCACCGGCTGCCCGGCGGACTGGCCGCGCTGCGTCAGGGTGATGTTGAGCAGGCGCGCTGCCTTTTCGGCATCGGCGTAAAACAGTTCGTAGAAATCCCCCATGCGGTAAAACAGCAGGGTCTGCGGGTAGTCTGCTTTCAGGCCCAGGTACTGCTGCATCATGGGGGTGTGCGCAGCATTTACACCGTCTTCGCCTGAGCTGAGGTTTTTATCTTTTGAAATCAATGAATTACGTCCAGTCTAATAAGTCGCACGGGCGATAGTGTTGTGACATGAGTTCTACCCAAAGGTCCGTCTTTGGAAAATCAAGACGCTTTAAAGTTGGTTTAAAAACATCAGGTTTTGTTTGAAGCTATTTTGCTGCATCACACGCCCGTACAGCGAGGGACGCTTTTTTGCCGCCCTTGGATGTTTCAGCACATTCATGGCGCCTTTTGGTCCGTGGCTTTTGCCAGGCACATATGGGTGGTATTGCGTGTGAGGGCTCCCAGCTTTTCCATCGCGTAGATGCATCGGTAGAGAGCTTCGTGGGTTACGCCGAGTTCGGCAGCCAAGGACTTGATGCCAGCACCGATGGGGAAGCGTCCATCGTCGCCTTCGGTTTCCAGAAGATGGACGAAGCGGTCCTGCACCTTGGTGAGTGAAAGTCTTTCGCATTGCAAACGCAACCGTTTGACTTCCTTGTTGAGCATGCCAATCCAACGTCCGGCAAAGGCGGTGTCGTTATCGAGCGCATCGCGAATTTCCCGCACAGGGATTTGGATGATTTTTGCGTTCACCGCCACCTGACCGTGACAGTGGTATTTCGCCGATTTGAGGCTGGCCTCGCTCACGAATCCCTTTCGCGTGCGCTGCAAAATCACCGAAGTGCCTTGCAGGCCGGGCCGCTCGAGCACAACTTCGCCGCTGACCACGAAAAACATGTGCTGCGGCCTGTCGCCGACCTTGAATAGGCAGGCCCCCTTAGGAAGCGCAGCTTCCTCGCACGAGGCGATCAAACCCCTTGGCAGCAGTTCGTGAAGTTCTTGAATAGCGTCTGCAGACATCGGTAAATTCTCATTCGTATGATTTTAATCATATGATAATTATCACTTACCCGCAATACTCTGGACAGTTCTTTATCCGAGATGACTATGTCCGAATCCATCTTTCAATTTGGCGAGATGCGCCCTGAATACCAGATTCCCGTTCTCAATGAACGAGCAGTGCGAGCTGCAGCAGGCGTATTGTTTTTCCTGGGGTTGATCTGCTTTATGAATGCTTGGCTCACTGGCAACTTTCAACCCACACGGGTCTTTGTGGTCAGTTTTTTGATCGATTTCAGCATCCGCATCTTTGTGAATCCGCGCTTTGCCCCGATCATGATTTTGGGGCAGTGGATGGTGCGCAAGCAGCAGGACGAGTGGAGCGGCGCACCGCAAAAGCGTTTCGCATGGGCCATTGGTTTTGTTTTGGCCGCCACCATGTTCTATCTGGTAGTGCTCAACAACGTTATTGGGCCGATCAATCTGATTGTGTGCTCGATGTGCCTGACTTTGCTCTTCTTTGAAACGGCATTTGGCATCTGCATTGGGTGCAAGATTTACAACTTTTTCAATAAAGAAAAAGCACAGCTCTGTCCTGGTGGTGTGTGTGAGATGCCCGCAGATCAAGGTGTTTCTGTGACTGTTGCTCAAGCTGCTGTCCTCATCGCGTTTGCTGCGGCAACTGGAGCCATTGCGCAGTGGGTTTACAGCACGGCACCCAAGCGTGCTGCCAAACTCGAGGCACCAGCTCCCCTTCAATCAGCAGCGCCCATCGATCCCGCTGAGGTCGAACGGTGCAAAGTGCCTGATTTCGCCAAGGCCATCGGCCACGAAGAAATGTGGAAGCTTCATAACAACTGCAAGTGATCACGCCCCTTTCTCGTGGCGACCCACAAATACAACAGAAGGAACCAGCATGAGCCTTAACCGCCGAACCTTGATCAGTAGTGCTTCCGCTGCTGCATTGCTTCTTTCTATGGACAGCGTCTGGGCCGCGCAACCTGTCGTGGAAATCATCGCCTTTGCGCACCCACCCGTGCAGTCGGCCTTGAAGCCTCTGCGCGAATGGCTGACCAGCCAGGGCAAGCACGCGCGCGTGATTGAAATCGACATGGAAACGCCTGCTGGCGAGAAGCGAGCCGCTGCTGTTGGCGTGTGTGCCGTGCATGGCACGAATCCAGCCGGGTGCAAGTCCCGGTGCCAGGCTTGTAGAGCCGAAGGCTAGCCAAAGGGCAAGTGCGTCGTCGCGAGGCGGGGTGCGGAGGAAGCTCAAGGCGAAATCGCAGGGCGA
>JARLJH010000045.1 GCA_031291305.1 Rhodoferax sp.
GCGCAGTTTGGCCTCGTCCATATTGATCACCATCCTTGGATGATCAAGCAACAAGTTCAACCGTAAATTCGTCGACTCAGGCTCACTCCTGGGTGGAAATACGCAAACCGTTCAGGCTCATACCTCATTGGACAAGGCTCCACCGGGCCAGCGCTGGGCTTTCTGATGTACCCTATTGCCGAGAATGCCTCGGGCCGCCTGAACTCCTACGCGCCGGACGACTTCAAATACAAGATCAGCGCACGGGAAATCGCGGCGTAATTGGCTGTCCAGGGTAGTGGCAAATTACAGCCGACTATTTCGGTCGAGCCTTTGCCAATCCTGGGAATCCGTTTGACATCTGACGGTGGTTCGCAGATGTCAAACCAATCATCACTTGTTTAGCAGCCTATAACTGACCAGCTCGTCAATCGACAAGATCACCAAGTCGTGCAAGAGCGCGTATTGCACAACCTCCTGACCCTTGGCCATGGATCCATCTGGATTCATCAACTCGCACAGGACAGCGGCAGGCATCAATCCGGCCATTTGGGCGAGATCGACCGAGCCCTCGGTATGCCCACGGCGACTCAAAACGCCATCAGGCATGGCGCGCAAGGGAAAGACATGCCCTGGTCGCGCCAGGTGATCCGGCTGTGCCCCCGCGTCCATGGCGACTCGGATGGTGGTGACGCGATCTGCGGCTGACACGCCGGTTGTCACACCCTGCTTGGCTTCAATGCTGACGGTAAACGCCGTGCCAAAACGACTGTTGTTGTCGGCAACCATCGGTGGCAAGTCCAGTTGCCGCAATCGTTCATCCGTGAGGCAAAGGCAGACGATGCCACTGCCATCACGGATCATTCGCGCCATGGACTCTTGGGTGATTTTTTCGGCGGCAACGATGAGATCGGCCTCGTTTTCCCGATCGAAATCGTCCATCAGCAACACCGGGCGCCCTATCCGTAAGTCGGACAGGGCGCGCTGCATTCGCTGTGCAAAGGTGCTTTGAACAAGTTTTCCGGTTTGAACAATTTCAGGAGAAACCGGGGTGGGGGTGGCAAAAGTTTGAATAGCCATGGGTGAAACGCTCCGCAAAGTTAAGTGCAAAAGACGTTTCAGGGGAATTGAATAGCCAAGCGCCAACGTCCCCAGTAAAAACTGGAGAAATTTGGCACCCGACACATCTTCTTTCATCCGGACTTTAAGGGCTCGCAAAGCAATCATTTGTACTTTTGCCTAGCCATCTTTGGGCGCATTGCGTCGTTGCAAATCGCTTGTTTAGCAAAGCTAAACGGCACGTTTTGCGCCTAGCACTGCATCCCAAATATGGCTGTCAAAAAGTCCAGCTTATTTCTCTACGAGCCCTAACCGTCGGCCCTGGAATCACACCAGATCTGCTGACCTTGCAAGGCAAGCCATGCAAGCGCTCGCGGGCTTTTTGAATGCTGGTTGGCACCAAAATCACCGCCGGTAGGGAATTCCACCCTGCCCTGAAGACGTACAACCTACCGAAAAACTCGGCAGGCAAATTCTAGCGAGCGCGGCAAGGTACAGGTTTGACCTGCCAGTCTGAAACCAGCTCTACATTGCGTAACATCGGCGGACCGCCCCACACTGCCCACATGACACTTAGCCCCACCACCACTCGCCAGACCGCCGCTGAGATCACCACCCGCGCCCAGCCGCCTGCCCTGCCCCGCTATTTGGCGCTGGCTGGTCCCACGGCCTCGGGTAAAACCGCTGCCGCGCTGGCGATTGCCGAGCGTTACCCGGTGGAGATCATCAGCGTGGACTCCGCGCTGGTCTACCGGGGTATGGACATTGGCACGGCCAAACCCAGCGCAGCAGAGCTGGCCGCCGTGCCGCACCACCTGATCAACATCCGCGACCCGCTGCACGCCTACAGCGCGGCTGAATTTGTGGCCGATGCCCAGGCGCTGATGGACGACATCACCGCGCGCGGCAAGCTGCCGCTACTGGTGGGCGGCACCATGCTGTACTTCAAGGCGCTGCGCGACGGGCTGGACGACATGCCAAAAGCTGATCCGGCAATTCGCCAGCAGATTGAGCAGGAAGCCGCGCAAAAAGGCTGGCCCGCACTGCACGCCGAGCTGGCCTTGGTGGACCCGGTGACGGCGGCGCGGCTGGCCCCGGCAGACTCGCAGCGCATTGCCCGCGCGCTGGAGGTGTACCGCCTCACCGGCCAACCCATGGCGAGCTTTCACACTACCAAAAATGTAGCTGCTAGCCCAGACGCTACCTGGGCTACAGGCCAAAAATACACTATAAGTCCAGGCAGCCATGCGATGTTGATCTCGCTGGAACCGCAAGACCGTGCCTGGCTGCACCAGCGCATTGCCCAGCGTTTTGATGCCATGCTGGCGGGTGGCTTTCTGGATGAAGTCAAAGCCCTGCGTGCGCGTGGCGACCTGCACCCGGATCTGCCTTCGATGCGCTGCGTGGGTTACCGCCAAGCCTGGGAGTATCTGGACGCTTTCGAGACACCCGCTACCAAGCCCCCGGCACTGGCCGAACTGCGCGACAAAGGCATCTTCGCCACCCGCCAGCTCGCCAAACGCCAGATCACCTGGTTACGCAGCATGCCTGAGCGGCACGTGGTGGCCTGCGATGCGCCTGATGCACTGCAGCAGGTGTTGGCGCTGGCCGATGCTTTTGCCCGGGGCGAGCCCGCAAGCACACCTGCTTCATGAATGGATTTACCCCCGCCCTGGCCGGTGCAGCCTCGGCATCCGTGCTAGTTTCGCCGCCATGAGTTTGGTCATTCAGGATTTAAGCAAACACTACGGCAACGTGCCGGTGTTTCGCCACGTCTCGCTACAGGTGGCGCCGGGCGAGTTTGTGGCCATCATCGGCGAGTCAGGCGTGGGCAAATCGACCCTGCTCAACTGCATGGCCGGGCTCGACACCTGGGACAGCGGCAGCGTGCAACTGGACGGCCTGGACCTCAGCACCCAAAGTGACGACCAGTTGGCGCGCCTGCGCCGCGAGAAAACCGGTTTTGTGTTCCAGGCCTTTCACGTGTTGCCACACCTGAGCGTGAGCCAAAACGTGGCGCTGCCACTGATGCTGCTAGGCCAGTTTGACGATGCCCGGGTACAGGCCATGCTGACCGAGGTTGGGCTCGACGGCCTGGGTGAGCGCCTGCCACAACAGCTCAGCGGCGGCCAGTTGCAGCGGGTGGCGATTGCCAGGGCGCTGGTGCACCGCCCGAAATTGTTGCTGGCCGACGAGCCCACCGGCAACCTCGACCCACGCACCGCCGAGCGTGTGATGGACGCACTCATCAGCCAAACCCGCGCCCACGGCGCCGCGATGGTGCTGGTAACCCACTCCCAAACCGCCGCCGCCCGCGCCGACCGTACCCTGCTGCTGACGAGCGACGGCTTGCTGGACCATGCAGATCCGGCTTGATTTTGCCGACCTGCAGGGTGGTGATGGGCGTCTGCGCTGCGCCTTTGATGCACCGCTGCAGACACTGGTCGCCCTCACGCCAGCGCAAGTCAAACCCCTGCTTGACGCCGTAGAAGCCTACGCCAAGGCGGGCCGCTGGTGTGTCGGTTACCTGCGTTATGAAGCCGCCAGCGCCTTTGATGCGGCGCTGCAAACCCACCCCGCCGATGGCCCGTTGGCCTGGTTTGCGGTGTTTGAAACTGCCTTGCTCTGGCCGCAAAACAGCACGCCCGCTGCCAACACCCCAGCCACCACCGTTCACTGGCACAGCCCACTGAGTCGTGATCAGTTCAACACCCATCTGGCCACGATCCACGAGGCGATTGGCGCCGGTGAGTACTACCAGGTGAACTACACCGCACCTTTGCACGGTGACTTTGTCGGCAGCGCACCCGAACTGTTTGCACGCCTGCAACAAGCCCAGCCCGGTGGTTACGCGGCTTACATTGACACTGGGAACGAGCAGATCCTGTCGGTGTCTCCCGAGCTGTTTTTTGACTGGGACGGCCAGCACGTCCTGACCCGGCCGATGAAAGGCACGGCACCACGCGGCCAGACGCCGCAGGAGGATGCGGCCCTGGTGCAGGCGCTCACGGCCTCCCCCAAAGAACGTGCGGAAAACGTGATGATCGTTGACCTGCTACGCAACGACCTGTCGCGCATCGCACAGCCGTTTTCGGTCAAGGTGCCGTCCCTGTTTGCGGTGCAGACCTTGCCCACGGTGCACCAGATGGTCTCAGACGTGACCGCACAAACCCGACCGGGCACCCGCTTGCACGAGGTGTTTCGCGCGCTGTTCCCCTGTGGCTCGATCACCGGTGCGCCCAAGGTGCGCGCCATGCAGGCCATCCGCCGCCTGGAACCCGAGCCACGTGGCGTTTACTGCGGCGCCATCGGTGTGGTGCGCCCAGGTGGCCACGCCAGCTTCAACGTGGCGATTCGCACGGTGACGATCCGAGGTGAGCAGGCGTATTGCGGCATTGGCAGCGGCATCACAGCTGACGCCACCGCCACCAACGAATGGCGCGAATGGCAACACAAACGCGGCTTTCTGGAACGCGCCAGCGAACCGTTTGCGTTGCTGGAAACGCTGCGCCTGCAAGCCGGTGTTTTTCACAATTTAGGAGCACACCTCTCAAGATTGACGAAGGCTGCAAGGCATTTTGGCTACCCGTACGACGAGCCGCGCGTGTATGCCGCTCTGCAAGCCTTGCTCGACCCCGACATGCGCAGCGACGACACCACCGTCTGGCGGGTGCGCTTACAGCTTGATGCCCAGGGCGCACCTCTTGCCGAAAAATTTGTACAAAATAGCACGCCAGCCCAAGTAATGATTGGGCTAGCAGCTACACCTTTTGAAGCAGCGCAGAGTGAGTTCACCCGCTTCAAAACCACCCGCCGCGCCCACTACGAAGCCTTTGCCCCCACCGACCCAGCGCTGTTTGACACCCTGCTCTACAACGAGCGCCATGAACTGACCGAGTGCACACGCGGCAACATCGCGGTGCTGCTGGACGGCCAGTGGCTCACCCCCGCGCTGCGCTGCGGCCTGCTGCCCGGTGTAGGCCGCGTCGCCTTCATCGCCCAAGACCGCCTGAAAGAAGCCGTCATCACCCTGGCCGACTTGCCGCGTGTACAGGGCTGGGCGTTTGTCAACAGCTTGCGTGGCTGGGTGGATGCACGGCTTTGCATGTGAACTGGGTCACCTGCCGACAAATTGGCGTTGCTGCGCCGGTATGATCTGAAACCGAAACGGGGAAATTTTTTTATCCCCAATCGCCACCGCCCACGCGGGCGGTTGAGTCCAAAATGATTTGTCTGCTGCGGAGGGTGTTTATGGTTTCTACAAGCATCGCTGCACAGGGGATATACGCTGATCGTTAGACGGATACAGAACTTATCATGCTCTCCTCATCGAACCTAGACGAGCTGGCTTTCGAATTCTTCCGTGAGTTCTCTCGGTGCGAGTACTGCCTGAAGGTTGTTGGCCTTCGCGAAGCTAATCGGAAAGACCCAACAGCTGATTGGGGCGCGTTTGCTAACGGAGTGCGCGCCGTGCTTGAAACGCCGGGTTCTACGGAGCTCAAAGTAGCAATTCGGTACTTCGTCGAGCATCCGCCAAAGAAGCAGATTGCAGGATCCGATGGCTTACTCGATTGGAAAGATGTGCTCCCAGACCACAAGCACCAAGCTGAACTTATCTTGCGGCTGGTTTGCCGGGTACGGAACAACCTGTTCCACGGCGGCAAGTTCAATGGTCATTGGTTTGAGCCACAACGCAGCGATGATCTCTTGAGGCATGCACTCGTAATCCTAGCGGCTTGTATCTCCAATCATGAAGCGGTTCAGGAAGCGTATGCACAGAAGGCCGTTTAAATCAGCGATCAATCGGACGTTGCGCGATGAAACTGCGCAGCCCCGATGACCTTGACTTCATCTTTCATGAACACCACCGAGGCACTTCTCAACGACTTCGCGACACGCTCCTTTCGGGACACGGCGGACCAAGATTACATCGCGGCTCGATTGGCGTTTCGGTCACGGCTTATTCCCCAGTTTCTTTGGTCTAGCCTTCAAGCATTCGAGAAATACTTAAAGTGCGTGCTCGTCTTGAATAGGATTAAAGCGAGCCGAGGTCATGACCTTGGCGATATCCTCAAAAAGTTCGATCAAGCTAAGCCGTTCGAACTCCGGCTAACCGAACCCAGCAAAAAATTTCTAGTTTTCTTGGATACGTATGGTCGCCATAGATACTTCGAGAGTTCATGGTATGTAAAGGGCGGGGAGATTGTCGAACTCGATCGCGCAGTATGGGAGCTGCGGAGATACGCCCGCACGATGCGCTGTGAGTTCCATGACATAGGTGGAGCCAAGATTGATGCTCTTCCTATCGAGATCAGGCGAAATATTTATGCCGAGTCGCGCCACCCACAGGAATTTCAAATTGCTGGTGGTCTTCTGGAATCCATTGTCGAAAAAACTGATCACCCAGCAAGAGCGGCTCTCGTTTGGCAAAACGGGTTCTTTGGGAAGTCATCCCGTAGGGCAGTTCGACTGAAACGCGGTTTACAGGCAGCGAATTCGCCGCTTACGCTTCATCCAGAGCTGCTCGACGAAGTTCTGAAATATGTTTGGCTTCCAAAAGACGTGATAGAGGCGTATCGGAATGCAAGATAACCTGGCAGTCAACCGGACGCAATTTTGCGACGCAACAAAGGTGACTTCTACGTTCTCTGTCCAGTATCCTTTCAACCTCGATATAAGGAGATGCTCCCATGCGCACTGCACTGTTTCTCACTTCAGGCTTGCTCTTGATAGCTTCACTGTTGATTGTGGGGAAGCTGTTTTCGGAACATTTCCCATCGGCGCCAACCTGGGCGCTCACGCTCGGGACCATTCTTTGGCTGGCTCTCACTGGGGCCAACATGTGGATTGGTGTAACCAAGGCGGGGTATTCGGTCACCGAGGAGCTACCGATCCTGCTCCTGTTATTTGCGGTGCCAACTGCAGCGTCCGTGTTGGTGCGCTGGCGGTTCCTTTGAACTCTGCTGGAGTGTGACTATGGGCAAGAGCAGGCTTGAGGCGTTCAGCGACGGTGTTCTCGCGATCATCATCACCATCATGGTGCTGGAGTTGAAGGTTCCGCATGGCGATAGTCTGGGCACGTTAGCGCCACTGATTCCGGTCTTCATGAGCTACGTGCTCAGTTTCATTTACATCGGAATCTACTGGAACAATCATCATCACATGCTCCACACCTGCAACCAGGTGACAGGCGGCATTCTGTGGGCGAACCTGCATCTGCTTTTCTGGCTGTCGCTGTTTCCGTTCGTCACCGGTTGGATGGGCGAGAACCACTTCGCCGCGGCCCCTTCCGCGCTCTATGGTGGTGTGCTGCTGGCTGCAGCGGTCGCTTACTGGATTCTGCAGCAGACCATCATTGCCGTGCAGGGTCCTGAGTCTCCCCTGAAGACCGCTATCGGCAATGATTGGAAGGGGAAGCTCTCGCCTGTCATGTATGCACTTGGCATCGTTTCTACTTTTTTTTGGGCATGGGTAGCGCTGGCGCTGTATGCGGCGGTGGCCCTGATGTGGCTGGTGCCAGACCGCAGAATTGAACAGTCTCTGCATCACGATGGCACCTGACAGTGGTATGAATCCGGCGCATAAAAAGTCGCGCATGTTCATCGTCATTTTCCGCGTCTAGGTGCGCAGCAAACCTGAACCACTGGTTTAGCTTTGTCAGGCCGCACCGGTATCCGACAGGCCATATTTCCTGATCTTGTCGTGCAGCGTGGTCTTGGCCACACCCAGGGCTTCGGCGCTGCGTGCCAGGCTGCCGCCATGTCGCTGCAAGGCATCGGCAATCAGGGCGCGCTCGAAGGCGTTGACCGTGTCGGCCAGTGGATGCATGCGCTCATCCTCTTCCTTGCCGAAGGGCGGGGCGCCAGACTCGATGCCCAGGACGCAGCGGTCGGCCACATTGCGCAATTCACGCACATTGCCCGGCCACTGGTAACCGACCAGTTGGCGGATGCAGGCGGCGTCACTGGGCGGCACCGGCCGACCATGCCGCGCAGCTGCCTGCAGCAGAAAGTGTTGAAACAGCAGCGGAATGTCTTCACGCCGCTCACGCAAGGGTGGTAAAGGCACAGTGGCGACGCTGAGGCGGTAGTACAAGTCGGCGCGAAAACGGCCCTGGTCGGCCAGGGCGCGCAAGTCTTCCTTGGTGGCGGCGACGATGCGGCAGTCGACGGGAATCAGGGTGTTGGAGCCCAGCCGCTCCAGCGTGCGTTCCTGCAACACCCGCAACAGTTTGATCTGCATCGAGACGGGCATGGTCTCGATTTCGTCGAGGAACAGGGTGCCGCCGTCGGCGTACTCGATCTTGCCGATGCGGCGCTTGCTGGCCCCGGTGTAGGCGCCCGCCTCGTGCCCAAAAATCTCGCTCTCGAACAGCGTCTCGGGCATGCCACCGCAGTTGATGGCGACAAAATTGCCTTTGCGCCGCGAACTGGCCTCGTGCAGGCAGCGGGCAACGAGTTCCTTGCCGGTGCCGGTTTCGCCCTGGATCAGCACATCGGCGGCGCTGTCGGCCAGTCCGGCAATCAGTTTGCGCAACTTGAGCATGCTGGCGGTGTTGCCGATCAGGCGCGCCTCGATCTGGTCGCGGCCATCGAGACGGCTGCGCAGGTCGCGCACTTCCAGTGTGAGCAGTCGGTTTTCCAGCGCGCGACGCACCACTTCGACCAGGTATTCCGGCGAAAAAGGCTTCTGGATGAAATCATAGGCGCCGTCTTTCATGGCCTGGACCGCCATCGAGATGTCGCCGTGGCCGGTGATCAGCACCACCGGCAGTTGCGCGTCTACCGCGTGGACTTCGCGCAAAAAGCTCATGCCGTCCATGCGCGGCAGGCGGATGTCGCTGACGATGACGCCGCGGAAATCCTTGCCCAGCAGCAGCCTGGCTGCCTCGGCGCTGGCGACGCCTTCGGTCTGGATGCCTTCGAGTTGCAGCGCCTGCTCGCAGCCCAGGCGAACATCGGGGTCGTCTTCGATGATCAGTACTTTGAGGGCTTCGGTCATGGTGCAGGTGCCTGCGTGGCAACGGGGATTTCCAGGGTGAAGACGGCGCCTCCGTCAGGATGATTGGCGCCGGTGAGCGTACCACCGAAGTCACTGACGATACCGGACGAAATGGCCAGACCCAGCCCCAGGCCGACGCCAGCGTCCTTGGTTGTGAAAAAGGGTTCGAACAGCCGTGACAAGGCTTCCGCGCTCAAGCCAGCACCATGGTCTCGCACATCCAGGCATAACATCGAGCCGTGGATGCTGCCACATATTTCCACGCTCGGGCTGGCGCGCTCGGCCATGGCGTCCAGCGCATTGCTGATCAGGTTGACGACAACCTGTTCCAGCCGGTTAGCATCGCACAGGGCGACAAGCGCATCCTGCGGAAAGTCTGTGTTGATCTCGGCACCACTGGCGCGCAAGCGCTGGTCGAGGATGGCGACCGCATGCGTCACGACCTGGCGAATGTCAACGGGCCCAGGTTGCCCGCTGGATTTGCGCGCAAACGCCTTGAGTTGCCCGGTGATCAGGCCCATACGGTCCACCAGTTGGGCGATGCGCTCCAGGTTGGAGCGTGCGGTCGCATCGTCCCCACGCTCAAGAAAACGCGCCGCATTGCCCGACAGCGTGCGCAGCGCCGCCAGAGGCTGGTTGAGTTCATGCGCTATACCGGCCGAAAGCTGGCCAATGACGGCCAGCTTGCCCGCCTGGATCAGTTCATCTTGCGCGGCGCGCAGCGTGCGTTCGGCACGCACGCGTTCCACCACTTCATCTTGAAGTTGCTGATTGGCAGCAGACAGGTCTGCCGTGCGTTCCTCGACCTTGCGTTCAAGTTCATCGTGGGCTTTTTGCAGGGCTTCCCGGGCGGCCAAGCGGTCTCGCAGGTGCCGACGCCGCTGGTAGATCATTGACGCCAGAATGCACAGCAGGATGGTCGTGACACCGGCCACGCTGGCACGGATGGCGCTCATCTCATTGACCGGTTTGACATACGAGAACACTGTCAGCGTCCACGGCGTGCCGGGCATTGCCTGCGATTGCGCCAAAAAATTGCCCGCCACCGGATAGGGTGACACCATTTCTTGCTGTTGTTTGGCCAATTGCACCAGACGGGCGCCTGGGTTGAGATCAGCGATTTCCTTGACGCCCAGCGGTTGCAGAGCGCGATGGTTGTATTGCTGGGTGCGGTCAAAGGTTTTGCGGGTGTTTTCGTCCAGCGCTCGCAATGTGGTGAATTTCCAATCGGGCACCGAGCTGAGGATGACCACGCCGTTTTCGTCGGAAACCAGAACCGGCGCTTCGACGGTGGACCACGACTGCTCCAGCTGATCCAGGCCGACCTTGACGATGGCTACACCGAGCGTGCGGCTGTCGTCGCTCAAGGCCGATGACAGGTAGTAACCGGGTTCACTGCGCGTGGTTCCGATGCCAAAAAAACGTCCACTGCCGGTGTCCATGGCTTCGTGGAAATAGGGACGAAAGGCAAGGTCTTCTCCGATGAAACTGTCACTACGCCGCCAGTTGCTGCTAGCGCGCACCTTGCCCTTGTCGTCGAGAACGTAAATGGCCAGCGTGCCCGCGCGTTCATTGAGTCGCTCAAGGTAAACGTTGACTTTGGCAACAAGGGTCTTGTCGTCCACCTTGTTGAGAAAATCGAGAACATCCCCTTCAAGTCCGAGCGTGGCCGGAAAGTAGGCGTATTTGCCGATTTCGCGCTCCAGGCTTGCGGCGTACAGATCAAGCCGATGCTGACCGGTTGTCTGCAGCTCCGTCAGCCCCATGCGCTGACTGATCTGGTAGGTCGTCAGCGACGCGATAGCGACCAGTGCGGCCAGCGCCAGCAGCAGCAGGGAAAAACGCAATGGACGGCGGATGAACATGAGTTTGGCAGGTGGAATTCAAAAAGCGTCATAACCCCATGGCGCACAAAGGATACGGCTGGGGTTACAACAACAGGAACAAGTATCCGCCAGAGGCCGATCCGTGGCAGCACTTGTTCTGAATCAATAAGGTCCTGCCAACATGAATCAGTAGGCGCGTTCGCCAACCGGAATCAACGGTGTGGGCGAATCTTCCCACTTTGACAGATCGAGCTCACCCTCGGTCTTCGCAACAATCGCGGTACAGACCATGTCCCCGCCAACGTTCAGACAGGTGCGGCCCATATCGAGCAAGGCGTCAATGCCCAGGATCATGGCGTAGGCAGCGGCGACGGCGGAACCAGCTTCAACCTTCATGCCGACCGATTCAAGCACCATCAGCAACATGATGGCGCCAGCACCCGGAACACCTGCGGTGCCGATGGCGGCCAGCGTGGAAGTGGTGACCACAATCATCTGCTGCTCCAAGCTCAGCGGGTGGCCGGTGGCGTAACCGATGAACATCGCACACACACCCAGGTAAATGGCCGTACCGTTCATATTGATGGTGGCGCCCAGCGGCAAGGTGAAGGACGAAATGGTGCGCGGAACGCCCAGCTTTTCTTCAGAGACACGCATGGTGACTGGCAACGTGCCGTTGGAGGAACGGGTCACAAAAGCGGTGATCAGCGCCTCATTGGCGCCTTTGAAGAACTTGACAACGCCGAGCCGGTACACCGCCAACAAACCGCCATAGCCAATGATCGTCAGCGCAATGAAAGCGAGGTAGACCGTGACGGTCACGTAAAGCAGCGGACCGAGTGCCTTGGCGCCTTGCTGGGCAAAGACCATGGCAATCAGGAAAAACACGCCAATCGGTGCGTACTGCATGATGCCGCGAACGATCTTGTACATTGTCTCAGCCGCCGCGTTGACCAGTTCAAACAGCGATTGCGCGCCCTTGGCCACAGTCGCATCCTCGGATTCCTTGCTGAAGGAAATCGCCAGACCAAACAGCATGGCAAAGAAGATGATCGGCAGCACGTCACCCTTGGCCAGTGATTCGGCCGGATTGGTCGGGATGATGTTGAGGAAGATGGTCGAGAGCGACGGCGCTTCGGCCACCTTTCCCTTGACCGCTTCGGCGCCGATGATGTTCATGCCGGAACCGGGTTGCAGCAAGTTGGCGAAGAATAGGCCTACGGCCACTGAGGCAGCCGACGTTGCCATGTAGAAGGCAATGATCTTGACACCGACACGCCCCAGCCGAGAGGGCGCGATGCTGGCCGCGCCGCCAATCAGCGAGAAGAAAATCACCGGAACCACAATCATCTTGAGCAAGCGAATGAAGATGTCACCAAAGATCTTGGTGTGGTCAACAAATGCCATGCTGGTTGCCGGGTTGCCGAAGCCGAGCAAGATGCCGACGATACAGCCTGCGACCAGTCCGACCATGATCCGCGTCAGTAGATTGGTCTTGAAATACCAGTCGAACATACCCTTCTTTTCACTCATTTTTTGCTCCTAGGTTTAATAGACTCTTAATGGATCCCGCCTGTTCGGGGAGTGGCTCAGGTGAGAATTACTTGGCGAACTTCGGGCTGATCAGGTTCTCGAAAGAGAAGACCGTGTCCCAGTGTTCCTGGGTCATCAGCTGGCGTTCCTTGACGACAACGTCGTGTAAGGACTTGCCTGTTTGGTGGCATTCGCGGGCGATTTCGGCGCACTGCTTGTATCCCAGCGACGGCTTGAGCACGGTGATGATGCCCAACGAATTCAGAACCAGATCGCGCGCGTGTTCAACGTTGGCGGTGATGCCGTCAATGCAGTTGATACGCAGGCTGTTGACCGCGTTTTCCATCGTCGCAATCGACGTGAACAAGGCGTAGGTGATCACCGGCTCCATCACGTTCAACTGCAACTGACCGGCCGAAGCGGCCAGTGTGACCGTGAGGTCGAGGCCGATGACCAAGAAGCCCGTCTGATTGACCACCTCTGGAATCACCGGGTTGACCTTGCCCGGCATGATCGAGCTGCCCGGTTGCATTTGCGGCAAGTTGATCTCATTGAACCCGCAGCGCGGCCCCGAGGAGAGTAAACGGATGTCGTTGCAAATCTTCGTCAGCTTGGTGGAGGTGCGTTTGAGCACACCCGACAGCAGCACGTAGGCACCGGTATCTGAGGTCGCCTCGACCAGATCACCGCCCAGGATGAACTTGAAACCCGTCAACTCAGACAGATACTTGGTGGCGAGTTCCGGGTAACCCGGTGCGGCGGTGACGGTGGTGCCAATCGCTGTGGCGCCGAGATTGATCTCGTGCAGGAACTGGCGGACTTCGGCAATGCGTTCAACTTCCTCGCCGAGGGTCGTGCCCCAGCCGTGGAACTCCTGACCGAGCGACATGGGAACGGCATCCTGCAAGTGCGTGCGCCCCATCTTCAAAACCTTCTCAAATTCCTTGGCTTTGGCGAAGAAGGAACTCTGCAACTTGCGTAGCGCCTCCATATAGTTGGCAAGGCGCAGGATCAGCGCCAGACGGAAAGCGGTTGGATAGACATCGTTGGTCGATTGACCGAAGTTGACGTGGTCGTTCGGATTCACGAACTGGTACTCGCCCTTGTTGTGGCCCAAGGCTTCCAACGCCACATTGGCGATCACTTCGTTGGCATTCATGTTGGTCGATGTGCCAGCGCCGCCCTGGATGAAGTCGGTGACAAACTGGTCGCGCAGCTCACCGGCAATCAGCCGATCACAGGCGCCGATGATGGCGCTGGCCACTTGGGCATCGATACAGCCGAGGTCACGGTTGGCCATGGCGGCCGCCTTCTTGACGTAGCCGAACGCTTTGACGAAGAAGGGCTCGGTCGACATCGGGATGCCGGTGATGTGGAAGTTGTCTTTTCCGCGCTGTGTCTGAACGCCGTAGTAGGCGTCGGCTGGTATCTGTTTTTCGCCCAGAAAGTCTTTTTCGATTCGATATGTTGTGCTCATGTGGTCTCCTGCAATCCGGTTGCGGCCTGAAGCCGTGCCGCACGACTGCGGCCACTGATGGATAGCACGGAGCGTACCAATCAGACAAAATTGCAAGTCATTGATTTATAAAGAAAAAATTTCGATGCAGGCGATGTTTATTCGATTTTCCGTACAGACAGCCGACAACCCCATCGGGAATCCGAATGACACAGCGTCACGCAGTGTTGGGTGTTCATCAACGGCTTGCGGGGTGCCTGGATGTGCAGCCTTGCCAATGAGCTGGATCGTCTTCCGACAGATCGGCGTGCTACCCCGGTATGATCTGAGCCCGAGATTGGGGAAGAAGCTGAATGATCTATTTGATCCGCATGCCTGACATTCAAAGCCTTGGCCGTGGTATCGGCTGTTCCGCTATTTTGGTTCTGCTAGGGTGCTCAACCAGCCCAATCGGGCTGAATGGCAATGTCAAATCGAACGCAAAAGCTGACGTTCGGATTCAGATATGTTTGCCAGCCAAACGAATCTACTTCAATGATCTTGAACTGGATCGACTCGAAAATCATCCTCTGTTCACAAAGTATTCTCCGAAACAGCTAGAACTTGCACCGAAGGTCATTCGACGTGTTGCAGCTTCCAGCGACCTCAGGGCTATTCAGGTCTACGGGTTGGGGTATGGAGAGGTCCTAACCCAGTCTGGACACTTTAGTGACAGTTCTGGCTTCATGCCTATCAAGGACTCAACGGTCGCCAATCAACCGGTATACGAGAGAGGGTATGGATATCCCGCTCAGGACTACGTCGCCATACACGTGCGTCTTCCTGATCGAGAAAAGGGGCCAGAAGGTAACGTGACCTATTGGTTCACGCTGCCTAAGACCATCCCGGATGACAAATTCACGGTTTGGCTCAACCCGGTTTCGATGGAGCCTGACAGTGCGACGGGAGTCGGCTTATGGTGGAAGCTAACGCATGGGGGAAAGCTAGCCCTCTATCCCGTGCAAAATGATCCACCGAAGTTGCGGGTCACCTTGCAAAATCGTCAGGCTGAACACAAGGACCCAACGACCGATACATTGCCCGCATTGACCACAGCGAGACTGAAATATAGGACAGCAAGCAGTGACCAGCAGTTTGTGTATGAGTTCGTCCCCAAGTCCAATGAAGCCATTCCAGCCTGCGATTGACAACCTCGTTCTTTAGCCACCACTTTCAAGCCGAGCGTTCCCGATGGATACCTACGGCATGACGTATCCTTTAACACAACGGTGAAGAACGACAACTGACTTCGTTATGCCTCCAACTGAGCGTCTCGTGAATCAGATTTTTCCCAAGAGGCCAACCCTGGTGGGTGAACACTATGTTCATCGTATTCCCGCATGGCTCACCACTCTTCTTCGCCTGGCTTTCGGGATCATGGCGATTGCCACAGCCATCCTGTCGTATCAAAACTGGGGCCAAATGCCGCTGGGCTTCCGTGGGTTAGTTTGCGTTCTCGTGCCAGCGCTCACCTTCTTTGCTCTCTACAAAGACATGTGGGGCACCATCAAGTTCATGGCCGCTACCGATGGGATTTTCTTTCCGTGTAATGAGCTTCTTGTCACTGTCCTTGGTCAAGGACGCAAGAATGCATGGCTGTTGGTCCCCTGGTCAAACATCGCCAACGTGCGACTTGCCAAGTACCTCGACAATGACAATGATTTAAAAACCTGTGTCGCCTTTGATTTGAGGATTTCACAGGAAGAACAAGCACGCTTTTTCCATTACGCTGGCAGCCCGACAGACCGCGCAAGACATTCGGAAAATAGCCTGTCTATCGCCTACGGTGGTACTCCACCGTCGCCCAAGAAGGTCTTCACGCTATTGCAGGATCTAAAACTGCGGCAAGGCACGTCGTTCCAAGGGACGCGCCGCGATAAAGCCGCGTCGCGCCTTTGAATCCAAAGGTTATTTTTTGCACTATCCCTGAAATATCATCGTGACAAAAAATAATGTCCTTCTTTTGGTTGGTCGTGATGACTGGCAAAAAGATGAAGCTCTAAATCTGACTCTGCTTAGCCGACTGAGGAAAAACAATGTCGAAATTATCTGGGAAGACCCAGCAGCTGAAGTCATTTATTTCTTGCATAAAGTAGAGAAAAAACTTATCTTTCTTCCAAAATTTATTAAACAATTTAATTTGCGAATAGTACAAATACTTTTTTGTTTGCTACACCCATCTTATTTAATCTATCTCTACAAGAGAAAAAATAAATCCATATTATCCCGTTGCGAGTCACTAAAAAAAATAATATGCAAACGAGGTATTGCAGCAAGGACCATTGTTCTTTCGCGCTCATCTGGAGGGCGCGTCTCGTCCTTGATCGCTGATGAACTCGGCCTCAAGCATATCGTTTGTTTAGGTTATCCGTTCAAACATCCTGACCAAGGTGACGAGCCAGCCAGATATTCACATTTGGCACATTTACGAACACCCATGCTCATATTTCAAGGCATTCACGATGAATATGGCGGTCTAGAAATAGAAAACAAGTATGTGCTCAGCGATAAAGTAAAGTTATTTTTCCTAAATACCAATCACAACTTCAACATCAATGAAACCATAGCTCATGATATTGTTGAAATCATTGGAAATATCGCCAATTCGAGAAGCGTGCAGCATGGCGACGTAACAACCTGTCGGATTGATATGAAAATGCCATGATTGCCGTGCAACCACACCACAGCCGCAGGATCCCCCCCATGTTCATTGTCATATTCCGCGCTAAAGTGCGCAACGCCGACAGCGAGTACACGCAGGTGGCCAGCCGCATGCGCGAGCTGGCACTGAGCCAATTCGGTTGCCTGGAATTCACCGCCGTCACCGAGGGTCAGAACGAAATTGCCCTGTCTTACTGGCCCTCAGAAGCGCACATCCGCGCCTGGAAATCGCATTCGGAACACGTGCTGGCGCAGCAGCTCGGGCGCGAGCGCTGGTACGAGTCGTACATCGTGCAGGTGGCGGAAATCACACGGGACTACCGGTTTGTGCCGGAATGACATCCACGCGCCTGCATGCCGTCTCTGGGTGGATCAGGCTGGTGGGGCACTCGGCTACGCGGCTGTCCCCCGGCCTTTGGCCTCCTCCTTGATGCCGCGGCGCCGAGCGCCCCACCAGCCTGATCTTCCCAACGATCTTGGTATGCGATGCACAAAAACCAGAAGCACCACTTGCCGAATGCGGTGCAGTGGGTGGCGTAGCGGCATCAAGGAGGAGACCCGCAGGGTCGGGGGACAGCCGCGTAGCCACCCACTGCGCCGCATTCGGCCACCCACGCAGCGCACTCAACCACAAACGCGCACCACCCCATGCTTGACCTGCTGAAAACCTTCTCCTGGCAAGAGCTGCGCCAGCACCCTTGGCGCAACGCGGCGGCAGTGTTGGCGGTGATGCTGGGGGTGGCGCTGGCGTTTTCGGTGCATCTGATCAACAGTTCGGCACTCGATGAATTTGCCCAGGCGGCGCGCTCGGTGGGCGGCCAGAGCGATCTGGAAGTGCGCAGCGTGCAGGGGAATTTCGACGAAGAAATTTACAAAACAATAGCACAAACCCAAGGTGTGACGGCGGCTTCACCCATTCTTGAGCTCACCAGCTACGTGATGACGCCGCATGGCAAGCGCTCCTTGCGTGTGGTCGGCGTGGATGCTTTGAGCGTGTTCGACATCTCCCCCGACCTACTGCCGCTGCCGACCCCATCAACGGGCCAGTCAGGCCGCTGGGCGCTGTTTGCACCGGGGAACATCTTCCTCAACACCGCCGCACGCCGCCTGACCGGGCCTGGCGAGTCGGGCGCGCTGAAGCTGCAGAGCGGCATGCAGTGGGTCGATGTCCGCGTGGCTGGTAGCGTGCGGGCCAGCGGCCCGGCGCTGGCGGTGATGGATCTGGGCGCGGCGCAAGACCTGTTTGGTCAAGGCGGGCAGCTCACGCGTATTGACCTGCGCTTGCAGGCGGGTGTGGACCGAGCCGCGTTTGCCCGCCAGTTGCAGGACGCGCCTGGCTGGCCAGCCGATGTGACGGTGGCGCTGCCGCAAGAGGCCGAGTCGCAGATCAACAAGCTGTCGCGCGCCTACCGCGTGAACCTCACCGTGCTGGCGCTGATTGCGCTGTTCACCGGGGCGTTTCTGGTGTTCTCGGTGCTGTCCTTGAGCGTGGCCAAGCGCGCGCAGCAGTTTGCCCTGCTGGGCGTGCTGGGCCTGTCGGGGCGGGATCGGCTCAAGCTGGTGCTGTGGGAGTCGCTGTTTCTGGGGCTGGTGGGCAGCGCGGCGGGCTTGGCTCTGGGCACGGGGCTGGCAGCACTAGCGCTGAACCTGCTGGGCGGTGATCTGGGTGGCGGCTTCTTTTCGGGCGCTGCGCCCAGCCTGCAGTTCAGCTGGGTGGCCGCGCTGATTTATGGCGCACTCGGCGTGGGTGCGGCGCTAGTCGGCGGTTGGTGGCCAGCGCGTGCGGCGCAGCAGTTGCCTCCGGCGCAAACGCTCAAGGGGCTGGGCAATCTGGGCGCAGGATCGCGTTCGCATTGGGTCAGTTTTGTTTTGATAGCTGCTGGTGCAGTATTAACAAGGGCTCCAGCCGTTTTTGGCATACCCATCGCCGCGTATGTGTCGGTGGGCATGCTGCTGGTGGGCGGCATCACGGCGCTGCCCTGGCTGATCGGGTTGCTGCTGGGATGGCTGGCACCCCGACTGTCGCGCCGGACCTTGCCGCTGCTGGCAGTGGAGCGCGCCCGACGCCAGCGCGACACGGCGGCGGTGGCGGTCAGCGGTGTGGTGGCGTCGCTGAGCTTGGCTGTGGCACTGACGGTGATGGTGGCCAGCTTTCGCGACTCGGTCACCCAGTGGCTGGACCGCATGCTGCCGGCCGACGTGTATGTGCGCAGCGCTGGCAGCATGAGCGCCAGCGACACGGTGTTTTTCAGCCCCGAATTTGTGCAGGCCGCCGCGCACCTGGCCAGGGTGAAAAAGCTGCAGGCCCAGCGCATCTTGCCGCTGAGCCTGCAAGCGGACCAGCCGCCCGTGGCGCTGCTGGCGCGTGAGCTGGGCAACCCGGCGCGCAGCCTACCGCTGCTGGCGGCGCCGCTGCCGGTGCCTGCGGGGCAGATCGGCATCTACGTGAGCGAAGCCGTGGTGGATTTGCACGGTGCCCAGGTGGGCCAGTCGCTGCCCGCACTCTCCAAGGCTTTTAGGCCTCTAGCCCAGGAAACACAAGGGCCAACAGCTATATTTTTTGTGGCGGGCGTGTGGCGCGACTATGCGCGTCAGTCGGGCTCCATCGCCATCGACCTGAGCGATTTCCGGCGCCTGACGGGCGACCAGCGCGCCAATGACCTGGCGCTGTGGCTGGACAAACCCGAAGACGCCACCCGCGTGAAGCAGGCCTTGCAGGCGCTGGCCGAGCCCGGTGCGGGCCTCGGCGCCGAAGCGGCCCATGGTGTGGACTCGGAACACGGCGCTGACGGCCTGCTGGAATTTGGTACCACAGCGCAAATCCGCGCGATGTCGCTGAAGATTTTTGACCGCAGCTTTGCCGTCACCTACTGGCTGCAGGCGGTGGCGATTGCCATTGGTCTGTTTGGCGTGGCGGCCAGCTTCAGCGCGCAGGTGCTGTCCCGGCGCAAGGAATTTGGCCTGCTAGCGCACTTGGGGCTGACGCGGCGCCAGATCCTCAGCGTGGTGGCGCTCGAAGGCCTGGCCTGGACCACGCTGGGCGCCATTGCCGGACTCGGCCTAGGTCTGGTGGTGGCGGTGGTGCTGGTGGACGTGGTCAACCCGCAGAGCTTTCACTGGACCATGGACCTGATGCTGCCGTGGCTGAAGCTGTTGACGCTTTGCCTAGCGGTGGTGCTGGCGGGCACCGTCACGGCCTGGCTGGCGGCGCGCGCGGCGGCGGGCAAGGATGCGGTGCTGGCGGTCAAAGAGGACTGGTGATGGAATCCGGGGCCACCACCGCCCACGCTGCGTCCGGCTGCCAGCGCGCCATCCAACCACAGAACTGATCGGCAGGCATGGGGCGGGCAATGCCGTAGCCTTGTGCCAGATCGCAGCCCAGTTGCAGCAGGCGCGTGCCATGCGCCACCGTCTCTACGCCTTCGGCGATCACCTCGCGCTTGAAGGCGCGTGCCAGGCTGATCACACCCTGCAAAATCGCCAGATCGTCTGCATCGCCAAGCATGTTGCGCACAAAGCTTTGATCAATTTTGATGGTTTGAACCGGCAGGTGTTTCAGATAAGTCAGCGACGAATAGGCAGTGCCAAAGTCATCCAGCGCAAACCCCACGCCCAGTTGGGCGCAGGCGTGGATCACCTGGGAAGTGCGTGCCAGGTCTTGCAGGGCGCTGGTTTCCAGCACCTCCATCTGCAATAGCGCCGGGTTCACCGTTGGCGCACTGGCCAACAGTTCACCCACACGCTGCACAAAATCATCCTGCTGCAGCTGGCGTGCGCTCAGGTTCACGCTCACCTGCAGGGCCAGGCCCAGGGCATGCCACTGCTGCATCTGCTGCAAGGCGGCACCGATCACCCACTCACCCAGCGTAACGGCCAGTGGGTGGTCTTCAATCAGCGGCAGGAACTGTGCGGGCGGCAGCAGGCCACGCTCGGGATGCTGCCAGCGGATCAAGGCCTCTGCTCCCAATACCTGGCCGGTGCGCATGTTCACCTTGGGTTGGTAATACAGCACAAACTGGCGCAGTTCAATGGCGCGGGCAATCTCGTCCAGACTTTCATGCATGCCGCGCACACTGCGATCATGCGCGGCGTCAAACACGTGAAAGCGGTTTTTACCCAACAACTTGGCTTGGTACATGGCCTGGTCCGCCTGCCGCAAGAGTTGGTCGGCATCCACCGCCTCCGTCTGCGGATAAAAGGTGACGCCCAGGCTGGCCGAGACGTGCAACGACTGATCAGCGAAAGGCACTGGACTGGCCACCGCCGCCAACATGCGATTGAGGGTTCGCGTGCAGTCATCGGTATCGGTCAGATCGGCAAGCACCGCCACAAATTCGTCGCCTCCCAGACGCGCCAGGGTGTCACCCTCTCGCAAAGTGCCTTTCATGTGGTCCGAGATCGTCACCAGCAACAGATCACCGACGTCGTGACCATAGGTATCGTTCACCAATTTGAAACCATCCAGGTCGAGATAGGCCACCGCCAGCCAGCGCCCGCGGCGCTGCGCCTGCACCATCGCTTGCTGCAGCCGATCGGCCAGCAGAACGCGGTTGGGCAAATTGGTGAGTGCATCGAAGTGGGCAATGTGTTCCAACTGCTGTTGCTGTTTTTTGATGTCGCTGATGTCAAAAAACATGGCAATGTAATGCTGCACCTGACTCTGCGCATCACGAACCACGGTAATGGTGAGCAATTCGGCATAGAGCTCGCCATTCTTGCGTCGGTTCCAGATTTCGCCGTGCCAGTAGCCCTTGTCCTGCAACTCGACGTACATCGCCTGGAAAAACTCGGGGCCATGCCGCCCTGAATTCAGCAGTCGCGTGTTCTTGCCCAAAACCTCTTCCCGGCTATAGCCGGTGATGGTGGTAAAGGCCGCATTGACGTTGATGATGTTGCCCGCCACGTCGGTGATCGCAATGCCCTCGCGCGCGTGCTCAAACACGCTAGCATCGAGCACCAGTTGCTCTTCGATCCGCTTTTGTGCGCTGACGTCTTCATAAATGCCAAGCACACCGAACACCGCGCCATCGGCAGCGCGCAGAGGTACTTTGGATACCCGGTTCCAGCGCTGTTGCCCATGCCGGTTGACGAATTTGTCCTCAAAAAACAATTTGGGGTGTCCTGACTCCATGATCAGCAGGTCGTCACGCCTGAATGCCTTGGCCCTGTCCCGCTCCGTCACATCGAAGTCGTCTTTACCCTCCACCTCTTGCGAACTGGCCAGCCCGCTATCCTTGGCAAATCGGCTGTTCCCTCCCATGAATCGATGATCAAGCCCCTTCCAGAACACGCCAAAGGGCACGTTGTCAATCACCGTCTTGAGCAATTGGCGCGAACGCTCGGTGGTGAGTTCAGAAGCCTGGCGGCTGGCCACCTCCGCACGCAGGAGACGCTGTGCCAGCCACAGGCGAGCGCTGAGTATCACCACCAGCATCAGCCCCAGCAGAGACAACAGTAATGGCGTGCGGTACCGTTCGGCCACGTCGCCCAAGGTAAAGGTCGGGCTCAGATCGAACGGCGGCAAGCGCAAGGTGCGCAGCACATCGGCCACAGGCGTGTAGTCTGCGGGCACGGAAAAGCCCCGGATACCCATCGCCCGAGCTTCGGTTGAGTCTGGGCGAATGGAAAACAGCGCCGCAGTGACGCGCCTGGCGAGATGTTCATCCACATGCCCAAGGTACGAAAACGACCACTCAGGGTACAGCGGTGTCGAAGACTGCACCGGAAACGCTGGCAGGCGTTGGCGATGGATCACGCGCACCTGGCGCATGTCGAGTTGGCCTTCACGCTGCAAGGCTTCGAGCAGGCCGGTGCGCACCAGACCCACATCAGCCCGGCCCTGCAGCACAGCAGTGACAACCTTGTCCTGCGGCATGCCCACAACAAGCAACTTTGCATTGACCGGCAAGCTCACACCGGCCTGCATCGCCTCGTAGGCCTGCATCTGGTAGCCACCAAGAGAATCCGTGCCGACAGTAGCAACGGTTTTACCTTTGAGGTCGGCAAGGGATTGGACCGTCCGATCTGCGGCACGGCTGAACATGACGCCACCCAAAGTGGCAACTTCCTGGCCACTTTCCTCCACCAGCAGGGTCGCCAACGGTGCTTTCAATCCGGAGCGTCGCGTCATCAGCACGTAATGCCCTGGGTTGGTCAGCACAAAATCCACCTGCCGACGCGACACTGCTTCCTGCAACTCGTCCAGGTTGTACACAACGATTTCAAAATCGCGATCGGGAATCGCTGCCTTGAGCACGCCTGCAAGCGGTTGCCACTTCGCCAGCGTCTGCGGTTTGGGCCGATACGCCAGCACCGCGATCTTGACACTGTCTGTTGCCCCGACGGGCCATGCCAGCGTTGCAGCGACCAGCCCCAGCCAGACCCCAAAAACCACCTTTGCCCACCGACCAAAGTACCCGAGTTTCATGTCAGCAGGCCTTACCACAGGCAGGCAACCCCGCAAAGACACCTGCGCAAACGCATTGCCCTTGAGCGTGAAGGAATTCGCGCTTTGAAGAAGTGGCTGAGAGAGCAGTAGGCATGTCCCAAGATGTTAAGCCATGACGTTGGCACAAAGTTTGCTGCATCTACAAGGCACATGTCCTATAAGTAGAAACCTGCACGAATGCGGCCTGACGCTAGCCATAGAATGTCACGTTCATAATTTATTAACCCGCCGTCCAACGGCATTGTCGTAAGAAAGTCCCTCTATGAAGAAACTCCTGCTGGTTGCTGCCATGACTGCCCTGAGCATGGGCGCTTTCGCCGAAGGTAAAGACCTCAAGGTCGCCATCGACGCCACGTACGAACCTTTCACCTACAAAACCCCGGACGGCAAGCCCACCGGTTTTGACGTGGACATTGCCAACGCCATTTGCACCCAGATCAAACGCACCTGCGTGTTTGTCGAACAACCCTGGGACGGCATGATTCCCGGTCTGCTGGCCAAGAAATATGATGTGATCATCAGCTCGATGTCGATCACTGCAGAGCGCCTGAAGCAAGTGGACTTCACTGACAAGTACTACAACACCCCAAGCCGCGTGGTGCTCAAGAAAGACTTCAAGTACACCGGCCCCGCTTCCACCAAAGGCTTGAAGATTGGTGTCCTGAAGGCCTCCACCCAAGAAAAATACGCGCTGGGTGAACTCAAGACCAAAGGCGCAGAAGTGGTGTCCTACGACGCTCAAGACCAGGTTTACCTCGACATCAAGGCCGGTCGCCTAGACGGAACTGTGGCGGATATTCTTGAAGTGGGTGGTGGTTTCCTGGGTAAGCCGGGTGGCGAAGCCTATGAACTCAAGGGGGACGAGTTGTACATTCCCAAGTACTTCGGCACCGGCGCCGGTGTGGCACTGCGCAAGGGCCAGGGCCCGCTCAAGGCCCAGATCAGCGCCGCCATCAAGGCCATCCGCGCCAATGGCGTTTACAAGACCATCAACGACAAGTACTTCAAGTTCGACGTTTACGGCAAGTAAACACTATCCAGTCGCCAGTTACCTCACCCGATGCAGTCATATTTCTGGGTCATCCTTCACGGCTCTCTGCTGACGGTGGGGGTATCTTTGCTGGCACTGGTGGTGTCGGTTCTTTTTGGCTTGGCCGGTGCTGCGGCCAAACTCTCAGGCAAGCCAGTCCTGGTCTGGCTTGCCACCTTCTACAGCACGATCATTCGCGGCATTCCTGATCTGGTGCTGATGCTGCTGGTGTTTTACGGTGGCACCATCGGTATCAACACGCTGCTGGAAAAGATGGGCAGCGAGGCCACGGTCGATATCGACCCTTTCATGGCTGGCGTGCTGACCATTGGCTTCATCTATGGTGCCTATATGACGGAAACATTCCGGGGAGCCATCCTGAGCATCCCGAAAGGCCAGATGGAAGCCGCCTGGGCCTTTGGCATGGGCCGCTTTCAAACCTTTGTGCGCATCACGCTACCCCAAATGGTGCGCTACGCCCTGCCCGGCTTTACCAATAACTGGCTGGTGCTGATCAAGGCAACCTCATTGATCAGTCTGATCGGCCTGCAGGAAATGACCTATCTTGCCAAGCAGGCCAGTGCGGCCACGCGTTCGCCGTTCATCTTTTTCATGTTCACCGGGGCGTTGTTTTTGATTTACACCACTCTGTCGCTGATGGTGCTGAAAAAAGTCAATACCCGCTACAGCCTGGGCACCAAACGAGGCCAGTTGTAATGGAGTGGGCCGTCATTTTTGATCCGGACAACCTGGCCTTGTTTGGCAACGGCATTGTCATCACGCTGTGGCTGCTGTTTGCGTCGCTGGCCATTGGTGGCGTACTGGCGCTGATTTTTGCCCTGCTCCTCACTGGCCCGTGGGCACCGCTGCGCTGGATCGTGGGTGCTTACACCTACGTGATTCGCGGCACACCGCTGCTGATTCAGGTCTACCTGATTTATTACGGGCTGGGCCAGCTGGAGTGGATTCAGGCGCGCTGGGACGCGGTCTGGCCCTGGACCTATTTCAAGGAACCCTTCTTTTGCGCGCTGCTGGCCTTCAGCCTGAACACGGCGGGATACACCGCCGAGATGCTGGCCGGTGCCATCCGCGAAACCAGCGCCGGTGAGATCGAAGCCGCCCACGCCTACGGCATGAGTCGCGTGCAGACCATGTGGCGAGTGGTTTTACCCAGCGCCATGCGCCGCACCCTTCCAGCCTACAGCAACGAAGTGGTGATGATGCTGCACGCAACCAGCCTGGCCAGCGCCGTGCCCAACATGCTGGATGTCACCTCAGCGGCCAGCCGCATTTACGCCACTTATTACCTGCCGTTTGAAGCCTATCTGGCGGCCGCCGCCATTTACCTGACCGCGTCGTTTTGCCTGATCGGTTTTTTCCGCTTCAGCGAAGGTCGTCTGTTGGCATACCTGACCCCGCGCAAACACTAACAAGGACAGTTGCCATGCAGCGCATTGATCACCCCCTGTTGTCACCCAGTCTGGGCAGCCACAAAACGCTCACCAGTCTGCACTTTGGCCTGTTGGGCTCCGGCTTGAAAATCTACATTCAGGCCAGTCTGCACGCTGAAGAGCTGCCTGGCATGCTGGTAGCGCACCATTTGCGTGCAGCCCTGCAGGCCGCTGAAGCCCAAGGCCTGCTGCTGGGTGAGGTGGTGCTGGTGCCGATTGCCAACCCCATTGGTCTGGCGCAGCGTCTGGACCACAAGCCCATGGGACGCTTTGAGCTTGATACCTCAGAAAATTTCAACCGCCATTACCCCGACCTGGCCAGCGCCGTGGCGGCTTCGGTCATACCCACCCTGACGGACGACCCGCACGCCAACGTTGATCGTGTGCGTCAGGCCATGGGCCACTACCTGAACCATTGGGTGCCCGATACCGAGCTGCAAAGCCTGCGCAAGACCCTGCTGACGCTGTCGCACGACGCGGATTACGTGCTTGATCTGCATTGCGACTGCGAAGCCGTGCTGCACTTCTATACCGAAGAACCCTGCTGGCCACAAATGGCCGAGTTGGCGCACTATCTGGGCAGCCGCGCAATTTTGCTGGCACGCAACTCGGGCAATCTGCCCTTTGACGAATGCCTGTCCAGCGCCTGGTGGCAACTGGCCGAGAAGATCAAAGCGGCCGGTCATGCGCACCCGCTGCCGCAAGCCTGTTGCAGCACCACCATTGAGCTGCGTGGCGAACTCGACGTGACCCACGCCCATGCGCAGCAGGACGCCCAGGCCATCGTTAACTGGCTGCAAACCATGGGTCTGTGGAAATCTGATGAAGCCCCTGATGTGCCAGAGGCGCTGTGCGAAGCGACGCCGCTGGCGGGCTCCGAAACCCTGCACGCCCGCACACCCGGCGTGGTGGTGTTTGCTGCCGAACCTGGCCAGATGCTGGCCAAGGGTGATCTGGTGGCGGAGGTCATCGACCCGGTGGGCGGACATATCGAACGTGTGGTGGCCGGTGTCGCTGGCGTTTTTTACGCCCGCATCCGCGACCGCTACATCACCACAGGCGGTGAACTCGGCAAGATTGCCGGTTCCAAAGCCTTCAAAACTGGTGCCTTGCTGGGCGCCTGATCACACGCCAGCCCAGCCAACCCGAACACGCCATGACAGCCACCACCACCCTCAAGCTTCAGGTCGACAACATCCACAAACGCTTTGGCTCCAATGAGGTGCTCAAAGGCGTGTCACTCACCGCCCACGCGGGTGACGTGATCAGCATCATTGGCAGCTCGGGCTCGGGCAAAAGCACTTTTTTGCGCTGTATCAATCTGCTGGAAAAACCGCATCAGGGCCGCATCAGCGTGGCCGGTGAAGAGTTGCACCTGAGTGCTGGCGCCAATGGCGAATTGCACGCTGCCAACCCAAAGCAACTGGCGCGCCTGCGCACCAAGCTGGCCATGGTGTTCCAGCATTTCAACCTGTGGGCACACATGACGGTGCTGCAAAACATCATCGAAGCACCGGTACATGTCATGAAGGTGCCGCACGACCAAGCGGTGGAGATTGCCCGCAAATACCTCGCCAAGGTCGGCCTGGAAGGCAAGGAAGACGCCTACCCGGCACACCTGAGCGGCGGCCAGCAGCAACGCGTGGCCATTGCCCGCGCGCTGGCCATGGAACCCGAGGTGATGCTGTTTGACGAACCCACCAGCGCGCTCGACCCCGAACTGGTGTCCGAGGTGCTCAAGGTCATGAAAAACCTGGCGCTCGAAGGCCGCACCATGGTGGTCGTCACCCACGAAATGGGCTTTGCCCGCGAGGTCTCCAACCACCTGCTGTTTCTTCACAAAGGCGTGGTCGAAGAAGAAGGCAACCCCGCGCATGTGCTGTCCAACCCCAAGAGCGAGCGCCTGGCGCAATTCTTGTCGGGCAATCTCAAGTAAGTATAAAAACAGGCTCCAGCCCTTATATATAAAGGGCTAGTAGCTTCAATTTTCAGAGTATTCCATGAACTGGTTACACACCGCCATTGCCACCATTGAGGCCGACTACCAGCGCAGCGCCGACACCCACCTGATCGCCCTGCCCTTGCCCAGCTTTGCCAGCTGCGGTATCGACCTGTACCTGAAAGACGAGTCCACCCACCCTACAGGCAGCTTGAAGCACCGCTTGGCGCGTTCGCTGTTTTTGTACGGGCTGTGCAACGGCTGGCTGCATGAGGGCTCCACCGTGGTCGAGTCCTCCAGCGGCTCTACCGCCGTCAGCGAAGCCTACTTTGCCCGGCTGCTGGGCCTGCCCTTCATTGCCGTGATGCCGCGCGGCACCTCGTGCGAAAAGATCGCCCAGATCGAGTTCTATGGCGGCAAGTGCCACTTGGTGGACAGCGCCAACGCCGTGTACGACGAAGCACGCGAACTGGCCCGCACCACCGGCGGCCACTACATGGACCAGTTCACCTATGCCGAGCGCGCCACCGACTGGCGCAGCAGCAACAACATCGCCCAAAGCATGTTCAGCCAGATGGCACGTGAACGCTTTCCCGTGCCGCGCTGGATCGTCGTCGGCGCAGGCACTGGCGGCACCAGCGCCACCATCGGCCGTTTTGTGCGCTACCAGCGGCACGACACCCAGCTCTGCGTGGCCGACCCCGTGGGTTCGGTGTTTGGCGAGTACCACCGCACCGGCGACGCCAGCGTGACCGGCCCCGGCTCACGCATTGAAGGCATTGGCCGCCCGCGCGTCGAACCCAGCTTCATCCGCACCCTGGTGGACCGCATGATCGATGTGCCCGACGTAGAGTCGGTGGCCGCGATGCAACTGCTGACCGAGCTGCTGGGCCGCAAGGTCGGACCATCCACCGGTACCAACCTGGTAGGCATGCTGCAACTGGCCACCGAGATGCGTGACAAAGGCCAGAAAGGCTCGATCCTGTCGCTGCTGTGCGATGCGGGTGAACGCTATTTGGGGTCGTATTTCGATCTGGAATGGGTACAGGAACACATTGGGGACTGTGCAGGTGCGGCGGCGGAATTGCGGGCCAAATTGGCCTAATGTTGTTTAACAAATGCAAGTCATCGTCGCAGGAACGGGCAAGCTAGCTACCGAGTTACTTGATACGCTGTGCGTAGATGCGTCCCGCCAAGTCATATCCTGGGCAACCAGAAGCAGCCAAACAGGCCGATCAATCGTTGTGCATGCGGGCTCTGGCAGGGAACTGGAGGCCATTGCAGCCTACTGCAAATCAACGCTTTCACCGTTGATTGAGTTGGCAACCGGATCAAACATCGAATCTATGCCCCTTGCATTTCCGGTCGTTCTTTGTCCAAACACGAACATCCTCATGCTTAAATTCATGGCGATGCTTGAGCAGTGCGGTCAAATGTTTCGGGGCTACGAAATCAATCTCGTTGAATCGCATCAAGCATCCAAGACCTCTGTTCCAGGCACTGCTGTCAATATGGCTCACTCACTAGGCATGGACAGCAATGACATCCATTCCGTGCGTGACGCCAACATTCAAAAGGCGCAACTTCATATCCCTGAAGCCAATATTGCACGCCACGCCTATCACCGGGTTCTCATTCGAGATGGCGAATGCAGCCTGAAGCTTGAGACACGCGTCTATGGGCAAGCGCCGTACTCGCATGGTGTCGCGCAAATCGTAGCCGCCGCGTCTACCCACGAACTCGAAAATCGCCTCTACTCCGTGATGGAATTTGTCAGCAAAGGCTGGCTCTAGGCTCACGAACTTGCCACTTATTCGCAACTAGCCAAAATCGGTTCCCTTGAGTTGACAAAACCGACGTTGCTTTATCCGGCTATCCAACGCTGCATTGCTTACGGTCGCCCATGATGAGGGCTCGGCCCCCCTAAACATGGCACATGCGGCTATTCATGACATAGCACTCTTCGCGCTTGAAATGCCTAGATGCGTCCGTCACCCACAGGCTCCCGGCAAGCTTGGTACAGTCAAAGTCAGCTTTTCCGTCCTGCTACACCATTTTGCATAACCCACTCTATTCCTTAACCCGCCGCCAGCTAATGGCCACAGCGCTGAGCGCGCCGCTCTGGCCCAGTGTGGCGCAGGCACAAAGCGGCAGCGCCACGCCGATGTCACAGGCGCTGGCGAAACGCCACCTGCAATTCCCGCGTGACCTAGGCAGCCACCCGGACACGGCCATTGAGTGGTGGTACGTCACCGGGGAACTGCAGGCCCAGCAACGCCGCTTCGGCTTTCAACTGACCTTTTTTCGCTCGCGGGTGCCGAGCACACAGGGCATGCGTTCTGCCTTTGTCGCCAAGCAACTGATCTTTGCGCATGCGGCAGTCACCGACGTGGCGGGCCAGCGCTTGCTGCACGACCAGCGCATTGCGCGCAGCTCCGGCGACACCAAAGTGGATCTGGCGCGGGCCAGCGAAGCCGATACCGATGTGACGCTGCGCGACTGGTCGCTGCAGCGGCGTGGCACCAGCTACCAGGCACGGGCTAAAGGGCAAGACTTTGCCTTTGACTTGGCTTTGCTTGAGACCCAGCCGCTGCTGCTACAGGGTGATCAGGGCCTGTCACGCAAGGGGCCGCAGCCGGAGCAAGCCAGCTATTACTACAGCCTGCCGCAGCTTGCCGTGACGGGTGAATTGACGCTGGCGGGCCAGGCGCAACCAGTGACCGGGCGCGCTTGGCTAGACCATGAGTGGAGCCAGTCGATCATGGCACCTGTGGCCGTGGGCTGGGACTGGATTGGCATGAATCTGGACGACGGCAGTGCATTGACAGCGTTCCGGCTGCGCGACAAAGCCGGTGGCACGGTGTGGGCAGGTGGTTCTTGGCGTGCCAAAGGGGCGGCCACACCCATGGTTTTTGCGCCAGAGCAAGTCGTCTTCAAGCCCGAACGATTCTGGAAGAGCCCGGCCAGCGGCAGCACTTACCCGGTGCAGTGGGCAGTAGAAGTTCCAGTCGGCGAGTCGGGCACAGTTGCACCTCAGCGCTACACCGTGCGCGCCGTGGTGGATAACCAGGAACTTGACAGCAGCCGGTCTACCGGGGCGATTTACTGGGAAGGCTTGAGTGAGCTGCTGGACGCCCAAGGCCATCGGGTAGGTCGTGGTTACCTGGAGATGACCGGCTACGCCCAAGCGCTCAAGCTGTGATCAATTTGCTCTAATATTTGAAGCTTCTAGCCCAGACAAAATAAGGGCTACAGGTCGTTTTTAGCATCAACCAAAGCGGCAGACATTGGCGTCATCAGCACGACATCAAGGGCCAAAAAACACCTTCAGGCGCTGGAGCGGGTCCAAATCGAGCGTCTGCACGCCCCCATTGACAAGGAATTCGTCGTATTTCCAGTCCCCCCCGGACTGCGACACACCCGCAGGCGGCGTAGGCAGTTGCGGCGGTTTGCCGGACAGGTTTTCGCGCATGAAATCGATCCAGATGGGCAAAGCCACGGTGGCACCAAATTCGCGCGTTCCCAACGATTTAGGGTCGTCAAAGCCCAGCCAGGCCACCGCCGTGGTGTTGCCGCTGTACCCGGCAAACCAGCCGTCAACGGCATCGCTACTGGTACCGGTTTTGCCTGCCAGATCATGTCGGCCCAATTTCTGCGATGCGGCGGCACCTGTGCCTGACACCGTCACTTCGCGCAGCATACTGTCAGTGATGAAGGCGTCGCGGGCATCCAGAACGCGAGCGCTTTCCTGGGCGGGTACAACGGGCTTGGCTTCAAAAAGCACATTGCCGCGCGTGTCAGCCACTTTTTGAATCAGGTAAGGGTTGATCTGGTATCCACCGTTGGCAAACACAGAATAGGCACTCGCCATCTGCGTGGGTGTCACCGAGCCGGTGCCAAGTGCCAGCGTGTAGTTGACTGGTTGCTTGGCCGGATCAAAGCCGAAGCGGGGCAAAAAGTCATGGGCAAATTGCGGCGTGATGGCGCGCAAGACGCGCACCGCCACCACGTTTTTGGACTGTGCCAGGGCGGTACGCAGGCTGATGGCGCCGTCATACACGCCATCATCGTTTTGCGGTTCCCAGGGTTGGCCGCCAGTTTCGGCACTGGTGAGAACAATCGGCGCGTCGTTGATGATGGTCCCCGGCGAAAAGCCCTTGTCTATTGCCGCCGCGTAAATAAACGGTTTGATGGCCGAGCCGGGCTGACGCCAGGCCTGTGTCGCATGGTTAAATTCGCTGGCATTGAAGTCAAAACCACCCACCAGCGCCCGATATGCGCCTGTCTGATTGTTCAACGCCACCAGAGCCGCACCCACCGCTGGCATTTGCGTGATGCGCCAGCCGCCCTTGGCCTCTTTTTCCACCCGGATCACCGACCCTGGCTTGATCTTCAGCGCCACGGCGGCTTTGGATGCCAGGCCTGACGCTGCCCATCTCAGGCCCTCGCCGGTGATGTTGATCTCGTCGCCGCCCGCCAGGACGGCGTGAACGGCCTTGGGTGTCGCAGCAACAACCACGGCGGAGAGCAACTCGTCGCTCGCGGGGTGCTTCTGCAGCGTCGCTTCAATCAGCTTCTGGCGCTCGGCTGCGTTGCGAGGCAGGGTGATGCTGGCCTCAGGCCCGCGAAAGCCGTGGCGCTGGTCGTAGGCCATGACCTGGCGACGCACGGCGGCATAGGCGGCATCCTGATCAGCACTGACGAGTGTGGTGATGACATTGATGCCACGGGTATAGGTCTCTTCCTTGAACTGCGCATACACCACCTGACGCACCATCTCGGCAGCGTATTGGGCATGGCTGTTGACCGATTGGCCTTCCGCCTGCACATGAATATCTTCCTGCAGCGCTGTCTTGTACTGCGCCGCCGTGATGTAACCCAGATCAAGCATGCGCTTGAGCACCAGTTGCTGGCGCTGCTTGGCGCGTGTGGGGTTGGCGATCGGGTTGATGCTGGACGGTGCCTGCGGCAAACCTGCCAGCATGGCAGCCTGCGCAATGGTCACATCCTTGAGCTGCTTGCCAAAATAGACACGCGCTGCACTGCTGAAGCCGTAAGCTCTTTGGCCAAGGTAAACCTGGTTCATGTAGATCTCAAGAATCTGATCTTTGGTCAGTTCGCGCTCGATCTTGTAGGCCAGCATCACTTCGGTGAGCTTGCGCGAGAACAGTTTTTCCTTGGTCAGAAAAAAATCCCGTGCGACCTGCATGGTGATGGTGGAGGCGCCTTGCTTGAGCCCGCCGGTCAAATCGGCCAGCGCTGCACGCACAACGCCCTTGTAATCGACACCGCCATGCTCATAAAACCGGGAGTCCTCAATGGCCAGCAGAGCCTGCCTTTGAATAAGAGGTATATCCTTGATGGCGACAAAGTCTCGCCGTTCCTGACCAAACTCACCAATGAGCACGTTGTCGCTGGTGTACACGCGCAAAGGAATTTTGGGGCGATAGTCCGTCAACGACTGCAGACTTGGCAAGTCCAAGGGCGTAATGGCAATTGCATAAGGCGAGGCAAGTACCCAAAGCAGAAGCAGACGACTGACAAAAATAGGGATGGATAGCTTCAATGTCAAGATTGGCATGGGCCGCCTAAAAGGCAAACCACCCAAGTGGCGTGGATCAAATAGGCGGTGATTATCACAATAGCGCGGCCTTGGGGGTTCAAGGCGGACTGAATTTGCGCCTCTCATTTGTAATGATATGCAACGATCATCGGGGCCAAGGCCCACGCCACAAGGGAAAAGGGCAAGCATGAAACCGGATCAACTTCAGCAAAATCCCACCGAGATCGAGCTCAAATTGGCGCTCGTGGCGTCTGATGTGCGGTCTTTGTCCAAGCATTTGGCTGGATGCAGCCCCTTGCAGGCCGTGAAACCGGCGCGGCAAAGTTTGCACAGCGTTTACTTTGATACCCCCGACCAGAGGCTTCAGCAGATGCGCGTTGCCCTGCGCATCCGGCGCGTGGGCAAGAGCGCCAAAGCGGCCAGGATTCAAACCCTGAAAACCAGCTGCCAGAATGATTCTGCGCTGAGCTCGCGAGGCGAATGGGAATCAAAAATTCCGGGTGACACGCTGAGCCTGGCTGCACTGCAAAACACAGCCTGGCCGCAAATTGATCCTGATGGCCACATCTTTGCTGCACTGGCACCAAGCTTCGCCACGCGCTTTGATCGCACAAAGTGGACCGTCGCCGCGCAGGATGGCGGTGTTGTCGAGGTCGCCTTTGACCTGGGCGAAGTGCAAGCCAACGGGCAAAGTTCGGTGATCTGCGAGCTTGAACTGGAACTGCTCTCAGGAGAGTCGGCATCGCTGTTCACCGTAGCCCAACAGCTGGCCGAACACGTCGCCGTGATCCCGCTGAGCCAGAGCAAGGCAGCACGCGGCCATGCCCTGGCGCAGGGAACGACCAATCAGCCCCAATATGCCCGGCCACCTGTACTGAAGGCCGACAGCACCCTGCATCAGGTGGCCCAGCAGGTGCTGCGCGAAATGTTTTCGCAATTCACCGCCAATCTGGACACACTGCGGCGATCAGATGACCCTGAAGTCGTCCATCAGGCCCGGGTGGGATGGCGACGTTTCAAGAGTGCGCTTCGTCTTTTTAAACCCGTGCTCCATGACCAGCGTCTCGCCACCGACGCGCTGAAGCCACTGCTCACCATCTTGGGTGAATTACGTGACCTGGAGGTGGCGGTGATCGACACCCTGCCCCCGCTGGCTGACGCCTACACGGGTTCAGACCCACAACGCAGCTTGGCATGGCAGGCCTTGACAGATGCGCTCAAGGCAGGCGCAGACAACCGCCGAACCCGGGTGCGCGAAGCCATGCGGGAATCAACGGTTGGTGCCTGCCTGCTGGCCATCACGCGTTTCATTGAGGAGTTGCCCCTTCAAGGTGCCACAGATACGCGCCAACACCATGCGGCAAGCCAACCAGCGCCATCCGTGCAGCCGTGGGCCAGGCGCCGTTTCACCCGCTTTCGCCAACAACTCAAATTGGCGCTGGCCGATACCCGTCAGCCTGGCAAACAGCACCTCGCCCGCATTTTTGCCAAGCGCCTGCGCTATGCCACCGAGGCGCTGCAGCCCTTTTTGCCCAAACGTCGTAGCAGACGATGGCTGTCAAAAGCGACAGAACTGCAAACGCGCTTTGGTCAATCCCGCGATATCCGCCAGGCACTGGCGTTGGCCACCCAATACCAAGGGCCCCAAATTGCACCAGAAGTGATCGAATTTCTGCGGGGATATGTGCTGGGCGCGGAAAGCCAGGCGTCAACGTCCAATTGATCATGTTCAATATTGAATGATCGGCATCTTGGGCAGGCCACTGGGATTGCCAGGCTTCATCGGATGACAGACACCAAAAATCAAAGCCAATCGGGCATCCACATCAATGGCAATTTCAGACAGCAATTCGAGCTTTTCATCGGACAAAACGTTGTCTTCTGGCCATGCACACAGTGCCTTGTCGCGTTGATCCAGCAACTGTCGCAATTCTTCTCGGTAAAGGTGGGCCAACGATTCGATGACCGTATCGACAGCCTAGTTGCCGGTGTCGAGCTTCATGTCGGCCAGCAGCTCGTACGACAGACCCGCACTTAGCATCCTGTCGCCTGTCACCCAACTATTGACGGTAAAGAGCGTCGTCGGGATGCCCTTCGCGTCAAAGCCGGTACTCAGGAGATGGCGTGTGTTTTCGGCAACCGCTGGCCCGCCAGTCAACTTTGCAAACTCAATTTCGCGGGCCGACCTGAGCCTTCGAGCCCACAGCTTGCGCCGCGCGAACAGGTGGATATGGCCGTGCTCGGATACTGCGGGCCGATCTTGCGGCGAATGCGAGTGGTAGAACCAATGAAAGCCACTGGCCCGGTCGATCGCATCGTCCTCAGGATAGTGGCTCCACTGCTTTGGCATCTGACCGCCCAGCAAATCCACGAACAGGTGGGCGCCCTGCTCCGCCAGGCCCGCGTAGGTTTCAAGCAGACGCAAGCCGACCGCCTTCTCGCCGCCGTCTATTGGCGGTAAGGTTCGATGACCGGACCCAGCCATCAGTTCTTCGGCGCGCACTTCGGCATGCATTTGGTGGCACATTTCGGAGAGCACTTGCCAGCGCACTTCGCGCAGCACTTCGACATTCCGGCCTTGGGCGCGCACTCGGCGCCCTCCTTCATGTCTTGGGCGGCTGCGGGCAAGGCAAGGGTTGCGGCGGTCAGGGCCGCCAGAGATGCCATCTTGAAACGTGAGTTCATGTCTATTCCTTGGGTTCATTAGTTTGAGTGGCGAGGTTGACCCTCGGAAGCTAAGAGGCTGCGGCAACCCCATCGGGTTCGCGGCCATGTAAAAAGAGTTTGAATCAGCACCTAATGTGGCGAAATGTCGAATGGAACGTGCGGTCTTTGCGCAAATCTGTAAGAAAAACGGCCTTCGGACGACCAACCAAAAAATATTTCATCCGCCGCGAACCGTTTTGGTCGCCCGCCGCCTCTTAGCGGTAGAACCACAAAAGGATCGCCATGCCCAAACTCTTGATTACCCTGCTCGCCACCGCCTTGACTGCCTTTGCCGCCCCGACTGCCTTTGCGGCGAGCGATCCCGGAGCCCAAATCACCCGCCCAGCTGGCTACAAGCCGATGGCAGCCAAGCCATTACCTTGGAATTCCAAGGAACTCGCAGGGCTCGCAGCTTATCTATTGACCGTTCAAAAAACTTTCAAACCGTCCCATTAACCACAAGGAGTCTTCCCATGAAATTCACCAAAACCACTGCGCTGGTCGCCCTGTCCTGTCTGATGTCCTTGGCGACAGCCGGAGACATCAAACCGTTCAACCAGCAAGACTTCGACAAGCTCACCCACGAAGGCAAACCTGTGGTGCTGGACATCAGCGCGACGTGGTGCCCGACCTGCAAGGCGCAAAAGCCCATCATTGACGGTCTCATGAAGCAGCCTGACTACAAGGACGTGACCCTCATGACCATCGACTTCGACTCGGCCAAGCCCACACTCAAAAAATTCAAGGTGACCATGCAAAGCACGTTGGTCGCCTTCAAGGGCGACAAGGAAGTGGGCCGCTCTGTGGGCGACACCACGCCCAACGGCCTTGAAGGACTCATCAAGAAAACGGTCAACTGATGGCGTTCGGACTCGGCTCCTACGGCTTCGGGTTCTTGGCCGGGCTTCTTTCGACGCTCTCGCCTTGCGTGCTGCCAATCATCCCCATTCTGCTGGGGTCCGCCACAAATACCCACCCGCGAGCGCCGTTAGTCTTAGCTGGCGGGCTCGCCATCTCCTATGCCGTTATCGGCACGGGACTGGCTTGGGCCGGTTCCGCCTTGGACTTGGACACGTCGATATTCCGAAACGTTGGCGCTGTCATCCTTGGACTTCTGGGCCTCGTGCTGATATCGGGCAGCCTGCAGCAACGTTTCGCTTCGGCCACCTCTGGCATCGGAGACGCGGGCAACCATCTGATTTCGCAAATGAACCTCGATGGCCTGTGGGGCCAGTTCGCCATCGGCCTTGTGCTGGGTGTCGTATGGAGCCCCTGCGTTGGGCCAACCTTGGGCGCGGCTGTGGTTCTTGCCAGCCAAGGAGTGAATCTGCCGCAGGTCGCGCTTCTAATGGGCGTGTTTGGCATCGGGGCTGCATTCCCGGTGGTGGCACTCGCGTATGTCAGCCGCAGTGCCATGACAAAGATGCGCAGCAAGCTGATGCAGGCCGGAAAGACCGGCAAGATGCTGCTTGGCATCATCATGATTGCCTTGGCGGCCATGATCTTGTCCGGGGCAGACAAACCGGTCGAATCCTGGCTGGTTGACCACTCGCCCGCTTGGCTCACCCAATTGACAACACGCTTCTAATTCCGTTATCAGCACATCTATCGAAAGGATTTTCAGTGAAGACGGATCAGGGCACTTTGTCTTGATGGTTCGACGCGAAGGCAACGTCGCCTACATCAAATGGACCGTACGCGCGATCTTTCTCCCGGGCAAGGATGGCAAGCCCGTGCTCAACGACAACGGCTTCTGGGAAGTGGTCTCACAGGCACCGGCAGCTTCAAGGGTCTCAAGGGTGCGGGAACCCTGCACATCAAATTGTCCAATCCGACCGACCGCATCTTTATCCTTGATGGCAATCTGGTTGCCGCCCAGCCCTAAACCAAACACGGCAACATGTTTATTTCATCATCCGCGAACCGTTTTGCAAGCCTGCCACCTCTTAGTCTGCGAGGGCTGTCCTCACACACCAACGGACCAAAGGAGTTCAACATGTTCTACGTTAAAAATGTCCCTACCTGGGAACGCATTCTTCGCATCGTCATGGGCCTGATGGCTCTGGGCTTTGCAGCCTTGAACTGGGGCTCGCCCTGGGCCGTTGGCGCTGGTGTCATGGGCGCTATGTTGTCGATGACGGGCCTCTTCGGTTTCTGCCCGATGTGTGCCATGGTCGGGCGCAAGCTCGACAAGGGCGCGTAACGATGTCTGCCAGCGGAATCGTCGAAAGGGACGGTTTGATCCTTGCCGCACAGACAGGCGACCCCGCCGCCATCGGCAGACTGCTATCGGTCTGCCAGGCCGACGCCCGCCGCTACGCCCGCAGGCACTGCCAAGTGAGTGACGTGGACGATGCCGTCCAAGAGTCGCTCTTGGTCATATCCAGAAAGGTCGGGGGCCTGAAAGCCGCCGCCGCCTTCTCCTCTTGGCTTTTCACAGTCATCAAACGGGAATGCCGCAAGCTCGAACGCATGATGTTCAAAAGTGACGAGTTTGACGAGGACAAGGCCGAGCACCAACTGCTTTGCAAGACGGACAACGACCTGCGGATTGACTTGGCAGCAGCGTTGGAATCGCTACCCGCGCACTACCTTGAAGTGGTGCTGCTTCGAGATTTCGAAGAGCTCACCATCGCCGAGATTGCCGAACGCCTTGGCGAGCAGGACGGCGCCATCAAAAGCCGCCTGCACCGCGCCCGAGAGCTGGTGCGCGAATACATGGTTGGCCCTTTTACAAAGCATGCGATGGTTACCAAATAGCGTTGACGTCGATAAAGTCCAGGCTGGGGCGTTAGTGCGCCGCTGATATGACCGACTTGGCGTCATCCAGGGTCCAAGAACCCTTCATGTTGGACGCTGCAGGGAAACTCTTGAATTCAATGGCAGTACCGTCCTTTCGCGTGAACGCATATTTGCCATCCACCAAAATCAGGATGGGCACATGGCCCCTAATCGAGATAGGAAGAAGCCTCACGGCCCCTCCCTCTCACACCACCGGACATACGGGTCACGTATCCGGCGGTTCCTTGAAACTTTGTTGATCTCATGCTGCCTTGGCCCTCGCCAATTCGGGCAGCCCCATTTGACGAA
>JARLJH010000046.1 GCA_031291305.1 Rhodoferax sp.
GCGCAGTTTGGCCTCGTCCATATTGATCACCATCCTTGGATGATCAAGCAACAAGTTCAACCGTAAATTCGTCGACTCAGGCTCACTCCTGGGTGGAAATACGCAAACCGTTCAGGCTCATACCTCATTGGACAAGGCTACGACTTTCACCATACCACTTCGTATGGTAAAAAGGTACTGAGCTGGGCTACCTCCAGAGTGAACAATAGCGCCTTGGTCGAACTCCATGTCGTCGATGGGCGTATGAAATCGCCTGAAGTCTTGTTTGTTCAAATCGGCAAACAAAACCGTATCTCGAATACTACAGACTCGACAGTCTGAAATTCCTCGCCATGCAACGTCTAATGTGATGGGAATCATGTTTTCCTCCACACTAAGAGACGGCTATGGCTCTTGCAAGGTGGTGGCGAAAATGCAAATCCAAAAAATACAGTCATCCACTAGCTAAGTCGGCAACCGTGGTCGACATTGCTTCCTCGTTGGCCTATTCCCCTTGGCTGTTGTCAAAGCCAATGTCTCCCAACTCAGTCTATCATCCTCTTTGGTTGAACAAGATTTTGTTCAACGGAAACAAGGCCCACATGCGATTGGTAATTCCCACAGGACTTTGGGGCAACTCATCCATTGCAGAAAGGAATAATTTTGAGTTGCCTTGCACAAGCGGGCAGTCTAGCCGCTCGACGATGCTTGCCGACTGCAGGAGGCCAAGGTGTTGGCGATGTCGTTGATGACAAGCCTGTCTCCGGCGGCCTTGCTGAGGTTCACCCAGCAGAACGGGCACATGGTCACCACATTTTTCCCTTGGGCTGCGAGCTGCTCCACGCGAATGTTGGAAATGCGATGCGCCTCGGCCGGGAACAGTGACTCCAGCGGTCCACCGCAACAGTGGGTTGACTTGGCTGAAAGTGTCGGCGCCCGTACCGACAAACCCGCTGCGCGCAACAGTTCACGGGGCTGATCGATCACATTTTCGTAGCGGGCATAGAGGCAGGAATCGTGCACCACGACTTCCTTGTTTGCCGATGCCATGACCTCAGGGTTTGCCTGCGCAAGTACTTCCAGATAGCTCTGAACCTCGATATCAAAGTCTTTGACGAATTTCGGGTACACCTGACGCAGCATGTTGGTGGTGTGCGGGTCCACCGTGATCACGCGTCGGACCCCCTTTTCTTTCAAACGCGCGGCCACACGGCGTGCATGATTGCCGAAGGTTTCATCGAGTCCATCGTCATGAAGGAGTGCGCCAGAGTAGAACTCGTCTTCGTACAAATAGCCGAATTCGACCCCCGCACCGCGAAGCAGCCCCACAATGTCGCGCAATACTCGGGCGGAATGTGTCGTTTTCTCCTTGGATGTGGTGAGGCCCATGAAAAAGGACATGCTCACAAACTTGTTGATCAAGCGGCCGATGCCGAAGTACCGTGTCAAAAACGAATTCTCGAGCGCGGCCATCTGAGAGGACATGGCATCAATGGCCGGTATCATTTGGTAGATCTGCCCCGTGTAGAGCACGGTCTTTCCACCGCGTGGCAGGTTGAGCCCGTCGGCCCAGCCTGTAGCCGCGCGTTTGGACAGAGGCAGAACACTGCCGCGCTTGCGCAGGTTGTCTGCAAAAATTCCCAGAATGGGTGCAATCGGTAAAGGCATACAAAATTCCCTACTTCAGGCCAAACTCTTGCTCGTTGATCAGGACACGCAGGCTGCGCATGTTCTCCGCGATATGAACCCCTGATGGACAGTTCACCTCGCACATGCGACACAGCAGGCAGGAGTAAATCTGCGGGACACTGGCAAGGACCTTGTCTTCGAGTCCGAGCATGACCTCGCGGAACAGTTTGCGGGGGAGTATTTCGTAGCCCAATGGACAGAGTGCCGAGCAGGTACCACAGTGAAAGCAAGCCCCGGCGTTAAATCCTTCCGCATTCTTCATGCGGGCCGCCAATTCAGATGACACTTTGATCATTTTGTTATCCTCATCGCCAACTCATGCGGCGGCAGACTGATGTCGCTTCGAGAGTTCATATTGGAAATATCCATCCACGTCGGCACGGCCTTTCTCTTCGACCCGGCCGTAGCGGCGCATCCCAAACAGCCAAACCGCCACTTCCCGTGAGGTGTACCCTACGGCCTGGGCAATTTCCGGAATGGTCATTGGGCCTTGTTCGAGGACGTCTGCGATGCGATCTCTCATGACCATTTCGTCCTGAGCGATATCGAGCATGTCTCGCAACTTTGTTGTCTGTGTATTGCTCATGATGTGACGAACTCCTTCAGGCTGGCATCTATCATGGCCATGATCTGGTCATCCCGGAAGCCCTCAATGACGATGGCATCGTGGGGGCAGACCGGTACGCAAGCGCCCTCGCCCTTGCATGAAGACTCAATTGCCAGCGCCACTTCCTTGTCGCCACATAGGATTTTCTCAATGGCACCGTAAGGGCAGGCCTTGAGACATTCGTCGCACCAGATGCACTTGGCGGTGTCAATTTTTGCAACCAGTGGCTCCAGATTCAAGAAGCCCTTCTTCAGCAGTGCACCCGTCTTGGCGACTGCGGCGAGGGATGACGCAACGCTTTCGGACAGATTCTTGGGGCCTTGCGCGGTTCCGGCAATGCATACACCATCAATGGCAGTTTCGACCGGCCGCAACTTGATGTGAATCTCGTTGTAGAAACCATCCTTGCTCTTGGGAATCTTCAGCACATCGTTGAGCGCGTCGTTTTCGCGGGGAGTCATGCCAGTGGCCAGCACCACCAAGTCCACACCAATGTCCAACTCCTCATCGCCCAACAGGGTGTCTTTGGCCTTGATGGAAAGGCGACCATCGCCCAGTTCTACCCGGGGCGGCATCTTGGGGTCCCAGCGCAGGAACAGCGCGCCGTCGGCGCGGGCGTTCGTGTACACGGTTTCAAGATGCCCATAAGTGCGAACATCGCGGTAGAGGTGGTACTGGTTAATGGTTTGGTTATGCTTCTTCTCCAACTCGTGCAACAGGCTGCCGGTGAAAGCTGTCGCCGTACAGCAGAACCGCGAGCAGTGCGTGTTGGGATGCGGGCAATCTTCGCTTTTCTCCTGGCGACTACCCACGCAGTAGATGAAGCCAACATCGCGTACCGGTTTGCCGTTGTAGGTTAACGGGCCATCACTCGCCTCGAGCATTTGGCGAAAGTCCTTCAAGGTGACCACACCTGGCATGCCCCAACCGTACTCGCCCACACGTGGCTCATACGGCGTGAAGCCTGTCGTGACGATGATCGCCCCGACGTTGAGCGAGACATCTTCCTTGCCACGCAGACGCACTGTTGCGATGAAGTCGCCAATATGGCCGCTCTTGGCAGTCAGTTCGGCGTTGGTATAGAGAATAATGTTGTCGTGCTTCTTGATCTGCGCGAGCAGATTGGCAACGACCTCGGAACCCAATTGATTGACCGGGCCCATCCGCCCGACTTGCGCTGCCCAACCGCCAACCTCGTTCTCGCGCTCAATGATGAAAACCGCCAAGCCCATATCGGCCAGCGAGATAGCAGCACGCATACCGGCCACGCCCGCACCAACAACCAGAACACGCTGCTGGGTTTCGATGCGGGTGGGGGTCAGCGGATGTGTCAAGGCAGCCTTGGCCACCCCAGCACGCACAATGTTGATACCCTTGAACGTGGCACCGACCTTGTCACCCGAATGCACCCACGAGCATTGTTCGCGTAGATTGACGTGAACGTATTCGTAGGGATTCATCCCGGCACGCTCCGCCATGGCGCGGAAGGTGTACATGTGAAGTTTCGGCGAACACGAGGCAATGACCAGACCATCAAGGTTCTTTTCCTTGATCTCGTCAATCATCTCCTGTTGCGAAGCGTCCGAGCAGGCGAACAAATGCGTCCGCGCAACCGCTACATTCGCTTCGCCAGCAACCGATTGCGCAACTTCCTTGACGTTCACATGGTCAGAGATGTTCCCGCCGCAATGGCATACATAGACACCGATGCGTCGTTTGTCAGCAGTCACGTCAGTCATGATTGGCCCCTTGTCCGTTCAAGATAAGCGGCTGCCTGACTCGCTGCCGCGCCGGAGTGCAGCACTGTGTCCGGAATGTCCATTACACCAATGGTGGTGCCTGCCGCAAAAAGCCCTTCAACGTTCGTGCGCGATGGCTCACTGAAGGGATCAATTTCGCGCACGTAGCCGAAGTCGTCCGAACCCAATTTTCCGCCTTTGTACAGAGCAAAGGCATCGGTATTGGGCAGGAATCCCACGGTTAGAACCACCAAGTCGTGCTCGCGCACCTGCTTGCCACCCTCGCCCAGCATGTCTTCGTAATGCACTGAGAGGTTGCCGTTGGGAAGTTCCTCAATGCGTGCCACCTTGCCCTTGACATATTCAACCCCCATGGCGATGGATTGCTCGTAGAACTCGTTGTAACCCTTGCCAAAAGCCCGAATATCGATGGTGTAAATGGTGATGTCAGCCATGGGCAACGCACCCATGGCAAGTTGCGCTTGCTTGATGGAGTACATGCAGCCGATACGGCAGCACAGCGGATTGCAGACCGTCTGGTCGCGCGACCCGACGCACAGCAGGATGGCGATGCTCTCCGGTTCCTTGCCGTCTGAGGGCCGCAAAACAGCATTGAAAGGACGCGTCGGTGCCAGCAGCCGGTCCATTTGCGGTCCGCTGACCACGTTGGGGTACCTGCCGTAGCCAAGCAATTCCTTGGTTGCCGGGTCGAGTATCTTGAAGCCGGTTGACATCACTACCGTGCCAACGTTGAGCGACATGGGTGTTGGTTTTTGGGAGAAGTCAATGCAGTTGGGCGCACAAACGCTGACACATTCCATGCATTGTGAGCACTCGCCACAGTTCATGCAGCGCAGGGCCTCCTGCCGTGCCTCCTCCTCCGTCATGACCTTTTCGTAGCATTCAAAGCTGACGCGACGCTCTTCCAGCGACAAGACCGGTTGTGGAACGGGCTGGCGCTTCGCAAAACGTTCGGCTTCTTCGAGCACCACCGCCTTGTTAGTCTTCTCCATGACACCATCGAACGCAACGTCCATCGACTCGTTCTTCAGGTGGCGGTCCATGTAGAACGCCGCACGTCGCCCTTGTGCGATGGCGTTGATGATCATCGTGGGTGCGGTCACGCAGTCGCCGCACGCAAAGATGTCCGGATAGGCCGTCTGACGGGTCTGGGGATCGGCGATCAGAAGACCCTTGCCGTTCTTCATTTCCGATGGGAAATCAGTGGTCGATGGCAGCAGGCCAATCGCCAGAACAGCCATGTCGACTGGAATCACTTTTTCCGAGCCCTTGATCGGAACCGGGCGGCGGCGGCCACTCTCGTCGGGCTCGCCCAATTCCATGGTGATGCATTCGACACCAACCAGTTTGCCGTCCTTGCCAGTGAACTTTGTAGGCGCGCTCATCAGCATGAGCTCAACGCCCTCCTCAATGGCACCTTCAATTTCCCATTCATGCGCCGGCATCTCCTGGCGCCCGCGACGGTAGTTGATGATGACCCGTTTGGCTCCCATGCGGATGGCCGCCCGCGCCGGGTCCATCGCCGAGTTGCCACCACCGATGACCATGACCGTCTTGTCTTTTACATCAGGCATTGCGCCGATATTGACCTCATGCAGGAAATGCATGCAACCCATGACACCGTCCAGATCGTGGCCATCAACATCCAGACCGTTTTCATCTGAAGCACCTGTGGTGATCAGGATGGCATTGAATCCCTGTTGCTTGAGGTCAGACAAATCGGTGATCCGATGCCCGGTTTTGATTTCGACACCCAGTGCCGTGACGTTCTTAATGTCGCGGTCCACCACATCGTTGGGGCAACGATAAGGCGGGATGGCGGTTCGCAACATGCCGCCAGGCTTCTCTTCGGCCTCGAATATCGTGACCTGGTGGCCTTCTCGCGCGAGGTAAAACGCAGCGCTCAAGCCCGCCGGGCCGGAGCCAACCACGGCAACGCGAGTCGCCAACTGGTTTTCAACCGGGCCGTATTCGGGTTCGGGATGCTCGGCGTAGTAATGGTCGGCCAGAAAGCGCTTGATGCCACGGATGTGAACCGTACCTTCTTTGTCGCCACGGGTGCAGTCGCCTTCGCACGGCGCATAACACGCCCGAGCCAGGCTGCCAACCAAAGGGGCATTTTCCAGGTGCAGGTCAAAGGCTTCCTTGTAGCGCCCGGCCCTGACCAGAGAAATGTAGCCGCTGGCCTTGACGTTGGCCGGACAAGTGAAGGTGCAGGGGGCTTCTCCGCGCCGATCAATCACGGCCTTCTTCGGTATGGCCTGTGGAAACGGAATATGCGCTACTCGGCGTGTAACCAAGTTGTAGTTGTACTGATCCGGCACTGTCACCGTACAGATTTCCTCGCACTTGCCACACCCCGTGCACGCATCAAAGTCCACGTAGGATGCTTTTTTGTGCAAGTCCACAGCAAACGAGCCATCGGCGTTGCGCACAACACTGTCAACCTCGCTGTAGGTCATGATTTGCACATTGGGATGGTGCGAAACGGATGCCATTTTTGGTGTGACTATGCAGCTCGCGCAATCCAGCGTTGGGAATACCTTGCTCAGCAGGATGGCCCTGCCGCCGATGCTGGCGTCCTTGTCCACCAGCAACACGCGGTATCCCATATCGCCCATCGAGGCGGCGGTTTCCATGCCGGAAACACCAGCACCCACCACCATCACATCGTAGTCCAGCGGACGTGTTTCAGTATTAGGCTTCAAGAGACTGTAACTCCTGTTGATATTTGTTCATGTGAACAACAAAGTTGTCGGCACATACGGAACAGAGCCCTGCCATCTTTAGTCGCTTCGGACTGATTCCGTGTTCTTTCATCAGTGTCTGCGCCCTAGCCACGAGCGTACTGGTGCGAGTCGTGCAGTCGGTTAGATATGCACAATCACCCCCACAGGCGGCGATAAAAACCCCGTCGAAACCACGTTCCAGTGCATGAACGATCCAGGTAGGCTTGATGCCACTGGAGCATGGCAACGGGATGACCTGAACGGCCGTTGAGTAGTGCAAATGCGCACTGCCGGCCTGATCAATTCCCGGATCCGAGATCGCGTTCGTCGAGAACACGAGGATTTTCGGGGTATGTTTGCTGTCAGCGGCACTCACTTTTATACCTTCCTAAGCAGGTACACGCTCCAGAACCCATCGTTCTCGACATCACCGAGGTAATCATGCCCCATCTTCTTACACCAGCGTTGGATGTCAATGATGGTGCCGCTGTCCGACGATTGCACTTCCATCACGGCACCGACAGGGCATTCGCCAAGGGCGCGTTTTGCTTCAAGCATGGGGCCTGGGCAAGCAGTACCTCGGGCATCGATGAGTTTCCCGACTTTCAGAGCTTTCAATTCACTAGCATTCATGATATTTCGCCTTGTGTGATCTGTTAAAGAAAGGGGTGAACGTGATTTCTTACATAAACCAGCATTGTCTGGAGCGGTTGCACAAATCGACAAAAGAACCTACACCGGCAAAGGTCAGGTTAGGGTAGTCGATTAATTCTTCGCGCTCGATTTCCAGCAGGTCCATCGACAGGTTGCAGATAGTGATCCGCACCCCAGTTTCCGCGGCCAGACTGATGAGATCTTCAAGAGACATCGCATTGATCTTCTTCAAATCAAATTTGATCGGAGACGGCTCCAAGTCTTTCAGATCCCTTTTGATCTTTTTCGCGTCGCGAAGCGCCGCCGTGGCCCTGAGCGTGAAAACCATTTCAACTTCTGTGTCAAAGGTTGTCGCGCCCACCGCGAGAATGAACGCGAGCATGACTCGCTCCAGATCACCACTCATCACACCGATGGTGAGTTGGTCTTTCGGTGCCTCGCGTTCGAGGGCTTCTACCCGCTTGAGCAGGTCTTTCAGCAGTTGATCGTTGTCAGGGCTATCATTCATGTTGACTTTCTCCAGTTGTTTGCACTCGGTTTCTGCTTGCCTGCGCCAGGCGGCATCGGCAGGTCCGACGAGAGCACCCGCCGGGCGACATCAATGTTCGAGAGAAAAAGGGCGGCAACGAACCTTCCGCAATAGACCCGAATGGCTCTGGACTGTGCGAACAACCAGCGCACGCTGGTCATGATGCCGCTGTGTCCGTAAGCCAGCGCGCTTGTAACAAGGGCGACGACGAGTACCTGCGCATAGAAGCTACTTGCTAGTAATGGCCAGAGAGTGGTCGACCATGAAGCGCACACTGAGGACCGTGACCGCTGGTGGTGCATCGTCAGTACACCCGTAACCTTGGTAACCAAGTCAATCCCAACAGAGATTTTCATTGAGCACATGAGCGAAGTTTAGTATTTAAGCAATCATTGATGTTGCGGCGCAACTGATCTAGGTCAAACTATCGGCAAACAAATTTCGCTGACTTCAGGCGACTCGGAGGCTATGTAGACTTGAAAACCTTAATAAACCGAGAAACAGCAGTTCGCAACCCGTAATAGCCCTCTGAGCAAGCACTGGCGCGGGTTTGCAGGAATTTGGCACACTCACTCAATGGGTGAACACAAACGCAGGCCCAAAGGAGCCCTTGCCGAGCTCAAAGAAGACGCAGATCAAGCACAGATCGTGGACACACTTGGCGGTCGAATGCACGTACGCTGGGACGCCTGCGCCAGACGGCAAATGTGCATCGTCTTGTGGCCCAGCAGTTTGCCAGGACTGACTGGAGCCGCGCCGACAACCAGGGCTGCCAGATGGCCGAGGATTGGCTGCAATTGCATGGCTGAAGTAAGAAGCGCCGGGTGGTCATCGTGCGCCAACGCCTGCGCGGTGGCATCGCACGCGAGAGACGGGTTGATCGCAAGCAGTTGCAATTGGACTTGGCTGGCGCCAATGTGCTCGACGGTGAGCGACTGTGGGAGTACGCGGTGATGGTCACTGATGTGAAGTATCCACTAGAGGCCATTGGGCAGCCCTACCGTGACCGTGCCGACTGCGTGGACTTGGGGTTTTGCCAGAACGGTTTTGACGAGTTGAAGAATCAGTGGGGCTTGAGTGGCTTTACCACGCAGGACATCAACCGCTGCCAGACCACGGCCCGTGCCTGTGCGTTGGTCTACAACTGGTGGAGCTGGTATTGCAGGACGGCCAACCCAAACGCACGCATGGAGGCCATCACAAGCTGTGCGCTGCTATTGGCGGCAGTGGGCACGGTGGTCAACCACGCCGGGCAGAGCACGCTGTACCTTACCCCGCTGCATGGCAAAGCCAACATCCTCAAACAGCTGATCGCCAACATCCGTGCGGCTTTGCAGCATGTTAAGGACTCTGCGGAGCAGTTCAAGCTGATAGACCGGTGGGCCGTTCTACTGCGCTATGTGAGTGAAAAGATCGCACCCACACTGGGTACCTTCAGACCCCCGAATGCGTTACCGACGACCGGGTAACTGCTGGATTTAGGACAAACGGTCTTCGTCCCAACGTCCAACAAGGTCACATAATATTCATGACCACCGGCTCAAACCTGGAACTGAGTTCGGGGCATCGCCTAGGAGTATCGTCAAATGAAAAGACAGACGTCTGATTCGCCAGCAAACTTCATGAATGTGGCGGCGCCACCGTACTCCACGTCCTTAATGAACTCACTGGTGTCAAACTCGAACAAGTCGACCGTCATCTGGCAAGCCACAAACTTGACATCCGACTCCAGGCAGATGTCGCGCAGTTCCTGAAGCGAGGCAACGCCTTTGGACTTCATCTTGTTCTTCATCATCATGGTGGCCATGGACTCCATGCCCGGCAGCATTTGCACCATCACCGGCATCGGCACGGGCATGGGCATGGCGGGATTGGCCAATGGACTGATCTTGATGTCATCCAGATTTTTGCGAAGCAACTGCAAGCCGTAGAAGGTGAAGAAAATCTGCACATTCCAACCGAGCGCCGCAGCAGTAGATGCCAGAATGAACGGGGGATACGCCATGTCCAGTGTGCCTTTGGTCGCGATGAGTGCCATTTTTTTTTCTGCCATGTATGCCCCCGTATGGTGTGTTGTTGATCGCTGGAGATCAGGCTTTCTTGAGGTAGAAAACGTGCTTGCTGTTCTCTGTGATTTGTTCCAGCAGGGCATTGCCTGTCTGTTCGGCAAACGCGGCCATGTCGCGCACCGAACCGGGATCAGTGGAAATTACGCGCAGAATCTGCCCTGATGTCATGTCAGACAACGCTTTTTTGGTCTTGACAATGGGCAGCGGGCAAGACAGTCCAGACGCGTCAAATTCTTTGTTGAATTCCATGCTGATCTCCGTTGGCTGTTAAGTTCAGCCGGTTGTGAATATGGGATTTAAGAAAGTGCATAGACTCCACACCATCATTCGTGTGAGTCAATGTTATCGTTTGATTCTTGAATAGACCGTTAGCCACGTGTGTCACCGCAAGGGGTAATTCCGGGTAAACCATATGTTTGTCATTGTGCCACACTGAAACAGTATGCTACGGCATGACGAAGGTTTTGCACGCAGTCAGTTGCGCACGGCCACACATGTCCGACACGTCCTCCATTTACATGCTTGATTCCATTAGAAACAGACTTCAAACCGTAGACTACAAATCAGGCTTAACGAGCTCTGATGGGGTCGGTGGTGTCAACTCCAGTGTTGCAAACAGCAACCGTAGTATCTCTTGGATATTCTGATTTACGTGAGGTTGACAATCAAGATGCGAGCAACCATCCTCCGGCAAAGCCGGGGGCTTTCAAGTTGTGAGCCGCTCAAAGCGGCAATACGGGGACGCTTACGCGGCACCAACTCTTGGTGCCACCTGTCCGGTGGCGGCTATTTCCACAGCGCGAGCTGATCTAACCTTTCATCTTCCTGCTCTTGGTGCCGTATGTAATTGCGTATGACTTCTTCATCGCGACCCAATGTCGATACAAAGTAGCCTCGCGCCCAGAAACTTTGCCCAGCAAAGTTTCTTTTCCTCTCTCCATACACCCTTGCCAAATGCATCGCATTTTTGCCTTTGATGTAGCCCACCACCTGTGACACCGCGTACTTTGGCGGTATCGATATCAACATGTGTACATGATCGCCCATCATGTGACCCTCTTCTATCCGGCTTTCCTTGTGTCCTGCGAGTTCATGAAACACCTCTGGCAGTCGCTTCTTCAATTGCCCGCACAACACCTTTCGTCGACCTTTCAGTATGTACACAATGTGGTACTTGCATTCCCATTTTGTGTGGTTTAGGCTTCCTGTCTTGACCATCTGGTTTCTCCTTTCGTTTGCTTGGCGGCTCACGATTGAGAGTTTGCAGCATGGGCGTCCATACCCCCGAAAACGTAAAACTCCTACTGCCGCCCCGGCAAAGCCGGGGGATTACCTGTTTAATTTACCTATGCGATGTAAGCGCTGAGCAACGGTTGGGGTTACAGCTGCCATCAATCAGGTCGATGTGACATGAGACACTGGCTATTTGCCAATGCCAGCGGAGCGTTGAAAAACTCAACCACACGTCAAATCCGAGCGTCACTCAATTCTTGAACCACGTTGATGACAAGAAGCTAACTCTCACAATTGTTCAAATCAAACAGAGCGAGTCAAGCCGCTGGGCTGTCGTCGGCTGCTTCTTCTTCAGCCTCTGGCAAATGGACCATGCCCGTGTTGTAGTTATAGCTATAGACTTCGCCATGTCGACCCCATTCAATTGCGACCTTTAAGACTCGTTCAGCCTCTTCTTTATTCATGCTCTCGCTTAACAGGTTAAGGAAATGCTCTTCTTTGAGTTCTCCATCGGGGTCTTGCTGTAAGCTGTGATATATGTGCGCTGCCAACGATATGCGTTTGAGCAGTTGTTTGGCAAAAATTGCTTGTCGTTTCTCGTGCTCCGCCGCGACATACTTCTTGCCAAGGTCGGTAAGATTGACGTCTCCTCCCACCAGGTCGGCGAACTCAAGCAGCGCAAGCGCCTCTGCTGCAGGTAGCAACTCTTCGTCAGTAAGTCCTGTTTCTTCCGCAAGTTGTGGCAGATCGGCATGTCCCAGAAAAGGCTCTTCCATAAGGCGTTCAAGAATGCCCTCCATGAGTCCAATGTCAGCGTCTGGGAGTCGGTGGTCGAGTCGGATCGGTTCGAGTTCTTCTGTCGTCTTGCCAACGCGAACGCGGCCTGCAGTCATGACTGCATAGATTTCATCGACCAGATTTCGTACGTCGGCGCTCTCTGCATCCCTCGGACGCGGCAGGTCAATCTTCATTTCATAGCGAACTCGCCCTGGGTCACTGGCAAAAATCAGCACACGATCGGCCATCATGATGGCTTCCTGTATGTTGTGGGATACAACCAGGATGGCTTTGGTGGATATTTGTTCTTCTTCCCACAGCTCAAGGATATCGTCGCGCAATCGCTCCCCTGTCAAAACGTCCAATGCTGAAAATGCTTCGTCCATGAGCAACACATCAGGATCCACCACCAGCGCACGAGCAATACCTACACGCTGACGCATGCCGCCAGAGAGCTCTCGTGGCAATGCACCCTCAAAGCCGGATAGTCCGATCATGTCAATGACTTTTTCGGCACGCTTTTCTCGCTCATCCTTTGAAACTCCTCGCGCCTCCAGCCCAATTTCCACGTTTTGCTGGACCGTCAACCAGGGGAACAAAGCAAAGGACTGAAACACCATGCTAATGCCTCTAGCCGGGCCATACAGCGGTTGGCCGCGATAAAGGACATCGCCCACATCGGCCTCCACCAGGCCAGCCATGATTCGCAGGAGGGTGGACTTGCCAGAACCGGACTGCCCCAGCAGCGCCACAATTTCACGCTCACGCAGTTTAAAGTCAACCTTGTCCAGGACCGTGCGCGGTGTACCGTCAGCTGCGGCGAAGGATTTACCAACCGCTTTGAGGTCAACAATTATCTGATTCATGATGCTATGCATCCCTTAAAAAGTGAGTCGGTCTTCTGCCATTCGATACAGGCGGCGCCAGAGAAAATGGTTTAACGACATGACATATACACACATGATTCCAATGCCCAAGGCGATGCGGGGGAAGTCGCCTGCTGCTGTCATTTCAGCGATATAGCTGCCGATTCCGTGCGCCTTTACGGTCGTATCACCCCAGGTGACATACTCAGCGACGATGCTTGCGTTCCATGAGCCACCGCTTGCTGTAATGGCACCTGTCACGAAGCTCGGAAATACTGCAGGTAAAAGGTATCTGCGCCACCGAAGCAATCCTTTCAAGCCGATGTTTCGAGCGGCAAACCGCAATTCCGTTGGAATGGTCGAGGCACCGGCTATTACATTGAAGAGCAGGTACCACTGAGTACCGAAAATCATCAAGGGTGAGAGCCAAATGTCAGGCGTGAGGTGAAAGTGCACGATCCCCAATACAAAAACGGGAAACATGAGGTTAGCAGGGAATGCTGCCAGGAACTGTGCCACTGCCTGTAACCGTGCCGCAATTTTTGGATTCATGCCAATCCAAATGCCGATAGGTACCCAGACCAGAGCAGCCAAACCGATCAACAGCATCACTCGCACAAAGGTGTAAAAGCCCAAGACGAAAACATGCCCAACCTCAGCCCAGCCCACCTTGCTGTGAATAAAGCTCAGCAATTGCCAGGTCGCAAACAGGATCAGCGCAGCCAGCACAGCATCCCACACCCGCTCCATTTCCGGCGAGGGCTCCGTGCTGCGGGACTTGATTGATGTTCCATCATGGTGGTGGCGAAAAAGGCCGAAGCTTCGCGCCAGCAGATTTGCAAGAAAATCGCCCAAGGATTGGAGACGTTCGGTACGCCGCAGCCAAGTCAGCAACCAGGAGGATTGCTCTTCACCGCCAATTTCCTCGAAACGAAATTTATCAGCCCATGCCAACAAGGGACGAAAAAATAGCTGGTCGTACAGCAGCACACCCACCAACATCGCACCAACTGCCAATCCGATGGCACCCAGATCTTTTGCTTCAATGGCCATAGCGATGTAAGAACCAATACCGGGAAGCTTGATGTTCTGCTTAGAAACCGAAATCGCCTCCGACGCGACCACAAAGAACCAGCCTCCGGACATGGACATCATCATGTTCCAGAGTAACGATGGCATGGCAAAAGGCATGTCCAGCCGCCAAAAGCGTTGCCACCCCGAGAGTTGAAATACCCGCGCTGCTTCGGCCAACTCCACCGGAACAGTCCTGAACGACTGATATAGGCTAAATGCCATGTTCCAAGCCTGTGATGTAAAAATCGCGAAAATCGCCGCACATTCGACACCTAGAAGGCTGCCAGGAAACAGGGCAATAAACCCAGTCACCGTGATCGACAGAAAACCCAAAATTGGAATGGATTGCAGGATGTCCAGCATGGGCACAAGAAATTTTTCCATTGCCCGGTACTTGGTCGCCAAAACGGCGAACATGACGCTAAACACCAGTGACGCGGCCAAGGCCATGAACATTCGCAGGGTGGTGCGCAACAGGTAATACGGTAGGTAGCTGGCATCTAAGGAGATGGGTAATACAGCACCCAGCTGGTAGGGAGTAGTCATCTGTCGAGCACCATAGGCCAACAAGACGAGGGCAGCCAGAACCAGCGGCAACAAGGCCCAGTCCCAGCGGTTTGCACCGGCATAAACGACTTGGCGTGGAAAGAATGTTTTTTTATCAGCCATGTTGGGCCCGCACTATGGAACAGTCAAACACACCATCATAAGTCCCAAAAATGGCAGTTGTGTGATGGCGGTCATGATCAAATCGGTTGATCAGCACATGCCTCGCGAGGGTAAATCACCTTGGTCGTCTGCCTACACTGGTCAGGCTGTGAATCAAAACAACCCAGAGGCAATATTGATGGTCAACGCGATCAGGGTTGTGTTGAAGAAGTAGGCCAGAACGCAATGCACCAAGCCAGTGCGGCGCATGGTTCGACTGGAAAAGCTCACATCAGCAGTCTGACCTGAAGTTCCAATGACGCAGGCGAAGTAAAGAAAATCGCCATAATCAGGCGCATGGCCACCGGGGAAATCCAGTCCACCATGAGCCCCACGCACCTCCGTGGCGTAGTAATCATGGGCGTAGTGCAAGGCAAAC
>JARLJH010000047.1 GCA_031291305.1 Rhodoferax sp.
CTTCAGACCCTGTAATTATGTGAACTGCACGCGCAGGTTGATTGCCGATATACAGGCCATCGACCTGCCCAGAAGCATTGAACTTCTCATAATTGGGACCTTCACATAATGGCCCTTATGGATAGCTATCCATAAGGGCCATCTGCGGTCATAGGCGGATGGCTGGTTTCTGGAAGTCAATCGTGGGCAAAGACGGCGCATCAATGAAGCCCACGCAAAGACTCTGTTGTAGCGCCAAGAGTCACTGAGGTTTTGGCCGATGCGGTCTCGTCAAGTAGAGCTGCCAATCGATTTTTGCCCAAGAGTCAAAAAGCTGACCTTGGAATCCAAAAGCAATTTCTTGCTGACTGTGCGGCTTCAGTGCAGGGGTTGCTGAAATAGGTCTACCCAAAATGCTCGCTCCATACCACGCCATTCATACCAATAGCCAGAGCGTCAGCAGTTTCACATCGATTTCGAAGATTGCTACATACGCCACGATAAGTTGCCGTTATTCGTAAACATACCTGAACGAGTGTTCAAACTAGTTCCAATCGAACTTGACAAGGGCCAAGGAAGCAATGGGAAATGCTTCCTTTTCCAGTGTCAAGAGACTACAACTGTGCACTGTGGTGAACAACAAAGCCCAATTTAGTCAACATTGCTGACATTCACAGGGTTGAGCATCGCATCCATAGCTTTCTCTCTAAATTCACTCGGACTCAAGCCCGTGTGTTTGCGAAAAAACCGGCAGAAATAGGTTTCATCGGCAAAACCCAGCGCATAGGCGAGCTGTTTGATGCTGTTGCCGGTATAGATCAGCAGACGCTGGGCTTCGTGGGTCATGCGTTCATTGATAACATCAAGGCTTGAGACCCCGAGCACTTCTCGACACAAACGCGAAAGCTGCCCAGACGTGATGCTAAGTTGCTCGGCGTAGTTGGTAATGGGCAGATGCTTCTTGAAATTTTCATCGACCATGCGGCGAAACTTTTCAATCTGGGCAGACTTGCGTGAATGGGCGTTTGGCATGTCAATGTCATTGACTCGCATCAATCTGGCCATCTGGATACATATGGCCGTGAGCAGCGCCATGCCAGCGGTCAACTGCCCGCCTGCCTGAACCCTGGACTCGCGCTCGATAGCCAAAAACAGTGGCATCAAAGACTCAGCATAGCCGCTTGCACCTGTCAGCGAAATCACAGCTGGTTTGCGCAGGATGCTTAAAAGCTCAGGGCTACTCACTCCAACCTGTGACTCCAGAGGCCGTTGCGCGGCAGTGACGACGGGGCCGTCCACATCCTCTGAGAAATTAAATCCATGCACGGTTTGTGCCGGAATCCAGATCAGACAAGGCGCCTTGAAAAAAGTTCTGGAGTGGTCAATCAGCACATCTCCAGCCCCCCGTGTCAAATACAGGATCTGAATCATGCCATCGTGTTTATGCGCCCTGATTGTCCAGTTGTAAGGTCGGGAACGTTGTGGAATCCACTCAAAATCAAACCAGCTTTGCCAGCCTGGCTGGGCTTGCACCCCGTATAACGAGTAATTAGGGATAACCCTTGCAGTCAAGATTAATCCTTTGTAAGACGCACGAATTGTGCTGTTGCATGCCTGAATCGTCAAGCTGAGTGTGGCCGCCTGCGCCAACAATGCCTCATCGACTTTCGAGGAGACAACAAATTGACGATGCGCGTTCTCGTGACTGGAGCCAGCCGCGGCATTGGGCGGGCAATTTGCTTGCGCCTGGCCGCCCAAGGCGCACAAATTGCTGCCTGTGGCTCAGCCCACGCAGATGAGCTTGAGGCCGTCATCGCTGAGGCTGCACAAGGTGGTGGCCGGGTGGTGCCGCTACTGGGCCATCTGGCTGATCCTGCAACACCTGCGAGGCTGGTCGAGGAGGCCGTGGCGGCGCTGGGTGGCTTGGATGCCGTGGTGTCCAACGCTGGCGTGTCACGTCCATCTACCCTGGCCCAATTGGAGATTGAGGACTGGGACTATGTGTTTGCCGTCAATGTGCGTGCGCCTTGGCTTCTGGCCAAGGCCGCTTACCCGGCGTTGCAAGAGAGCCGGGGCAGTTTTGTTGCCGTGGCCTCCATGTCGGGCGTGCAGCCTTACCCCGGCATGGGCGCCTACAGCCCGAGCAAAGCGGCCCTGCTGATGCTGGTGCGCACGCTGGCGCAGGAGTGGGCGGCGGACGGTGTTCGGGTCAATGCGGTGTCGCCGGGGCTGATTCACACCTCACTGACGGCCAAGGTGTATGCCGATGCCCCCACCAAAGCCGCCCGCGAAGCGCTGGTGCCGTTGCACCGCATTGGTGACCCGGACGCGGATATTGCTGGGATCGTTTCATTTTTAATAGCACCTGATGCAGGCTACATAACGGGTCAGAACATTTTGTCCGATGGGGGTTTGATGGACACGGCGCACGGGCTCATTCCCGGTCGCCCAGCAACTGAGAGATAAACACCATGATCGATCTGAAACCGTCTCCTACTGCACGTGAGCGCTATTACCAGGCTGGGTATTGGCAACGCCAGACGCTGGCGCAACGCATCGCAGCCAGCGTAGCCACCTATCCCGATAAAACGGCCGCCAGCGATGCCAGTGGTCACAACATCAGCTACCGTGAAATGGACGACAACGCCGCGCGGTTGGCGGCCTTCTGGCAAGCGCACGGTATTGTTGCGGGTGACGTGGTCACCATGCACCTGCCTAACTGGTGGCAAACCGCCGTGGTGACTTTTGCGGCCTTCAAGTTGGGTGCGGTGATCAACCCGCTGCCACCCACTTATGGCTGGAAAGACCTGGCCTTCATCATGAACAAAAGTCGCTCCAAGGCGGTGGTGGTGCCGGGGCGCTTTCGCAGTGTGGACTACACCGAACACCTGGTGCGTATTGCGCCAGAGCTGCAGGTGCCTCCCTGCATCGTGGTCATCGGTTCAGGCAACGTGGCCGTTGGCAACACGTTCGAAGAAGCCGTGAGCGGCCCGCGATTGGCACGGGCGCACAATGCCGCTGCCGATGACCCGGCCCTGTTGTTGTTCACCTCAGGCTCCGAATCGAAGCCCAAAGGGGTGGTGCACACACATAACACGGCTACATATGGTGAGCGTGCCTTGTCGGGCACCCTGGCGTTAGACCAGAACGATGTGTGTTTCATGGCCTCACCGGTCACCCACACCAGCGGCTTCATGCACGGCATCTTGATGACATTGATGACCGGGGCCACGGTGTCCCTGCTGGATATTTTCAAGGGCGGTACTGCTGTGGATCAGATGCTCACCAGCCGCGCGAGCTGGACCATGGGGGCGACACCATTTCTAAGTGATGTGGTGGACAGCCTGGAAAAAACGGGCAAACGCCTGCCCGACCTGCGTTATTTTCTGTGTGGCGGTGCGCCCATTCCAGAAGTGCTGGTGCGCCGTGCCCATCGGCTCGGAGTGAGGGTGATGAGCATTTACGGTTCGACCGAGAGCCCGCCCCACACCGTCACCTGGCCCGCCGACCCGATTGAAGCCGCCTGGCAGTTGGACGGCCGTGCGCTGCCGGGCGTGGAGGTCTGCGCGGTGGATGAAGACGGCAAACCTTTGCCACCAGGTCAACAAGGCGAGCAATGGTCGCGCGGACCGCACGCCTTTATCGGCTACCTGGGCGAGCCCGAGTTGACCGCCCGCGCCCTGGATGCCGAGGGCTGGTACCACTCCGGCGACTTGGCCACAGTCTCTGCCAAGGGGGGGGTGCGCATCGTTGGGCGCATCAAGGACATGATCATTCGCGGTGGGCAAAACATCTCAGCGCGCGAAGTTGAAGACATTTTGCTGGAGCACCCAGCCTGCCAAGCGGTGGCGGTGGTCGGTATACCCGATGAGCGCCTGGGCGAACTGGGTTGCGCGGTGGTGGTGTGCCAGCCAGGGAAAACACTGAGCTTTGAGGAGATGAAGCAATTTCTTATCGAGCGCGGTGTGGCCCGTTTCAAGCTGCCGGAACACCTGGTGCTGCGGGATGCCTTGCCATCGACACCCAGTGGAAAAGTCCAGAAATTCAAATTGCGCGAAGAACTCAAAACCCTCACCGGAGCAACAACCCATGTTTAAAGTAGAAGACCTTGGCGCGGTGGTGCGCATCACCATGCAGCGCGCTCCGGTGAACGCCATCAGCACCGAGTTTGTGGCAGGTTTCATGCAGGTGCTGGACGGCCTGGCCAGCAAAACAGACCTAGCCGTGCTGCACCTGCGCAGCGATCAAAAAGCCTTTTGCGCTGGGGCCGACCTGGCACAAGTGCAAAGCTGTTTTTCCATAGACAACGGTGCCGATGTCATGCGCGAAAACATCACGCACTTTCATGCTCTGTTTGACCGCCTCGAAGCCTTGCCTTGTGTCACCCTGGCCGAAGTTGGCGGCAGCGCACTAGGCGGCGGCTTTGAGCTGGCGCTGGCCTGTGATTTGCGCATGGCTTCCACCAGCGCCAAACTTGGTTTACCCGAAGCCAAGCTGGGGCTGATTCCCGGTGCCGGTGGCACACAACGCCTGACACGCCTGTGCGGCCCGGGCATTGCCGCACGCATCATTTTGGGCTGTGACGTGGTGGACGGCGCCACCGCTTGCCAGCTCGGCATGGTTCAGTGGGCCGTGGCCCCGGCTGACTTGGCGCAGGAAGCCGAGAAGCTGGCGCAGCGTATTGCCGATCAGTCCGCACCCGCTCTGCAAGTCGCCAAACGCTGCATCGCTCTGGTGGGCACGCTGGCCGCGACCGGGTTTGAAGCCGAACTCGATGGCATCCACACCCTGGTGAACACCGTGGAAGCGCAAACCCGCATCCAAGCTTTTCTTGCGCCACGCAACTAATTTGGGCTGTCTTTGTAGGGCGGGCTTCAGCCCGCCAGGCCGTTGCAAGTCGGCCCTACAAGGCCCTACAAATCCCCGGAGCTTCAGAGCTATTGATGCCTGCATTTGCCCTCAACAAAAAAACAATCAGGAGACTCCATGACCATACTCACCCGCAACATCTTCAGCCCGGAACACGAGGCCTTTCGTGACTCCGCACGCCGATTTTTTGAGCAAGAAGTCGCACCCTTTCACAGCGCCTGGGAAGAAGCTGGCGTAGCCCCGCGCGAGATCTGGCTCAAAGCTGGCAAAGAAGGCTTTCTCTGCACCACCTTGCCCGAGTCTTGTGGTGGCAGCGGCGCTGACCGCCTGTTTGCCGCGATCCTGATCGAGGAACAAGCCCGGCTCGGCCAGTCCGGCCCCGGCTTCTCCACCCACTCGGACATTGTTGCGCCCTACATCCTCAACTACGGCACGCCAGAACAACAGCAGGCATGGCTGCCCGCCATGGCACGCGGCGAGCTGATTGGCGCGATTGTGATGACCGAGCCCAGCGCGGGCAGCGACTTGCGGGCCATGCGCAGCACCGCCATCCGCCAGGGGGACGAATGGATTCTGAACGGCCAAAAAACCTTCATCACCAACGGCCAGTGTGCCGACATTCTGGTGGTGGCCGCCAAATCCAGCAAAGACCCCGACTGCAAGGATCTGACCCTGTGGGTGGTGGAAGCCTCCACGCCTGGCGTGAGCCGTGGCCAGAACTTCAAAAAAATCGGCATGAAGGCGCAAGACACCTGCGAGCTGTACTTTGACAACGTGGTGCTGACTCAGCGCAACATGCTGGGTGAAGAAAACAAAGGTTTTGGTCTGTTGGCCAAAGAGCTGGCCTGGGAGCGGCTGCAGATTGCGCTGGGCGCAGTGGCCACCAGCAGCGCCGCGCTGCAATGGACGGTGGACTACACCAAAGGGCGCAAAGCCTTTGGCACCTTGATTGCCGACTACCAGAACACCCGTTTTCGCCTGGCCGAAATCAAGACCGAGATCGAGATTGCCCAGACCTTTATCGACCGTTGCCTGACCGAAGTATGTGACGACCAACTCGACAAAGCCGTGGCCGCCATGGCCAAGTACTGGTGCACCGAGCTGATGGGCCGGGTGCTGGACCAGTGCCTGCAATTGCACGGCGGCTACGGCTACATGTGGGAATACCCGATTGCGCGTGCTTTTGCCGATGCGCGGGTGCACCGCATCTACGGCGGCTCCAACGAGATCATGCGTGAGTTGATTGCCCGCACGCTCTGAATTCATCATTAAATTGGCCTCTAGCGCTTATAGGTATTGTGCAGACAGCTATCAATTAAATTTCAAACCATTTGAGAAAGTATCACCATGACCCAAGCCCCATCTGCCACGGCCAACACCTGGCGTTTGATTGAAGTCCAGCGTGAAGGTGCGGTGGAGTGGCTCACCCTGGCGCGGCCTGACCAATTCAACGCGCTCAATCTGGACTTGACCCAGGAGCTGTACGACTACTTTGGCAGCCTGCCAGATCGGCAGGACGTGCGCGTGGTGGTGTTGCGCGGTGCCGGTCGGCATTTTTGTGCCGGGTATGACCTGGACGATGTGGACCAGTTGACGGTGTCACTCGACCAGGGGCTGCGCCTGCAGCGCCAGCTCTCTGCCGTGGTGCTGCGTATGCGTCGTTGCCCGCAGCCCATTGTGGGTTTGCTGCAAGGTGCAGCCTGTGGTGGCGGTTTTGCGCTGGCGCTGGGCTGTGATGTGCGTTTTGCTGCCCCCAACGCCCGCATGAACGTGGCCATGGCCAAAATTGGCCTGACCGGTTGCGACATGGGCATCAGCTACTTTTTACCGCGTGCGGTTGGGCCAGCTGTGGCCGCCGAGCTGATGTACACCGGCCGTTTTGTCAAATCTGAGCGCGCCTTGCGTATTGGTCTGGTCAACGAGGTGGTGCCAGAGGAAAAATTGACGGAGACGGCCAATGAACTGGCGCAAGAGATGCTGGCCATGTCGCCAGTCGGCCTGCGCCTGACCAAAGACGGCTTGGCCATGGCCCAGGAAACCAGCAACCTGGCCACCGTGATCGCGCTGGAAGACCGTGGCCAGGCCATGTGTTTTGAAGCCTTCATGAAAGAAGGTGTCGCCGCCTTCCGCGAAAAACGTGCCCCCAACTACGGAGCCGCCCAATGAGCCACACCCCTTATCCCCACCTGTTGTCGCCCTTGGTGGTGCGCAACCTGAACCTGCGCAACCGCATGGTCATGGGGGCCATGCACACCCGGTTGGAAATTTTGGACAAACCCGTGGAGCGCATCCAGGCGTTTTACCGCGCCCGTGCCGAAGGCGAAATCGGCCTGATCATCACCGGCGGCATCTCCCCCAACCTGACGGGCCGCATGGAAGACGATGCCCCCGCCATGACGGCCGACGCTGACATGGACTGGCACCGTGCCATTGTGGAAGCCGTGCGCGGCACCGACACCCAGGTGTGTATGCAGATCCTGCACGCGGGCCGCTATGCCAAATTCGATGGCTGCGTCGGCCCCAGTGCGTTGAGGGCTCGCATCAACAAATTCACACCACACGCACTAACGACCCAAGAGGTCTATGAAACCATAGCAGACTACGCAAGTACAGCAAGGGATGCACGTGATATTGGCTACCATGCGGTGGAAATCATGGGCTCGGAGGGTTACCTGATCAACGAGTTCACCGCGCCTTGCACCAACCAGCGCACCGATGAGTTTGGCGGCGACTTTGAGGGCCGTATCCATTTCCCCATCGCCATCATCAAGGCGGTGCGTCAGGCGGTGGGGCCGGACTTTGCCATCATCTACCGCATCTCGGCACTCGACTTGGTCGCGGGCGGCATGACGGGCGACGAAACCCTGGAACTGGCCCGCCGCGCTGAAGCAGCCGGGGCCGACATTTTGAACACCGGCATTGGCTGGCATGAGGCCGACGTGCCCACCGTGTCGCACAACGTGCCGCGTGGCGGCTGGGCTTATGCGGTGCGCCGCATCAAAGACGCGGTCACGGTTCCCGTCATGGCCTCCAACCGCATCAATGACCCAGGCGTGGCGGAAGACCTTCTGGCCTCTGGCCAGGCCGATCTGGTGTCGATGGCGCGCCCACTGCTGGCCGACCCGGACTTTGCCCGCAAGGCACGCCTGGGCCAGGCCAATCGCATCAACACCTGTATTGCGTGTAACCAGGCCTGCTTGGACAACATTTTCAAACGCCAGACCGCCACCTGCCTGGTGAACCCGCGTGCCGGCCGTGAGCTGGATTGGGTGCTTGAACCCGCAGCGCAAGTCAAACGGATCGCCGTGGTGGGTGCGGGCGCGGCGGGCATGACCTTCGCCTTCAGCGCGGCCGAGCGCGGCCATCAGGTCACCCTGTTTGAGGCCGGGTCAGAGCTTGGCGGCCAGTTGCGGCTGGCGCGCAATGTGCCGGGCAAAACCGAGTTTGACGAGATGTTGCGTTACTTCCGGAACCGCCTGGCCGAAGAACAGGTGGTGCTGCGCCTGAACTGCGCGGTAACCGCCGAGCAGCTGACCCAGGGCGATTTTGACGAGGTGGTGCTGGCCACCGGTGTGCGGCCAAGCCAGCCTGAACTGCCCGGCATCCACCGGCCCGATGTGTTGTCGTATGACCAAGTCCTGTCGGGCGCTGCCACAGTAGGCGCGCGGGTGCTGATCATCGGTGCCGGTGCCATCGCCTACGACATGGTGGAGTTTTTGCTGGGCGACGCGCCGCACACACCACCGGCTGTGGCCGACTTTGCGGCCGAATACGGCCTGGACATGACGGCGCAATCTGCCGGTGGCCGCGCCCCCAAACCCGAGCATCTGCCCGCCCGCAGACAAGTGACGCTGCTGCAGCGCAGCGACAAACGCCCCGGTGCCTCGCTGGCCATGACCACCGGCTGGATACGTCGCGACAAGGTGCAACGTTTTGGTGTGACTATCCTGACCGGTGTGAGCATCCAGCACATGGACGATGTCGGCCTGCACTACACATCAGCGGACGGCAGTGTGACGACGCTGCCGTTTGACACCGTCATCGTCTGTGCCGGGCAGGAGCCGGTGCGTGAGCTTGAAGCCCAATTAAAAACCATCACGCCCAACTTGCCGGTGCACGTGGTGGGTGGCGCAGACAAGGCCGCCGAGCTGGATGCACGACGAGCGATCGAACAAGCCAGCCGCTTGGCGCTGGAGATTTGACCCTTGGCCAAGCGCCGTCATGCCAACACATCGGGTTCCCGCGCAGGCTGGAACCTGTGAATTTCTTTCGGTCCCGCCAGGGCGCGGGAATCACCTTGATCGTGCTGGCGGCGCTGACCTTTGCCAGCATGGACACCACCACCAAATACGTCACCCGGGTCATTCCGGTGTTGATGCTGCTGTGGTTTCGGTATGTTTTCCAGGTCTTGAGCACACTGGCTGTGCGCTACCCGCTACAAAAAATAGAGTTTTTCCGCACTCGCAATCTGCGCTTTCAACTGCTGCGTGGTGGCCTGCTGCTGATCACCACCGGGTGTTCGTTCTTTGGCCTGCAGCATTTGCCGGTGGGTGAGTTCACCGCCATGATGATGCTGTCACCGCTGGTGGCTACGGCCATGTCGGCCTGGTTTCTGAAAACCCATGTGGCACGACTGCGCTGGTGGCTGATGGCGGGCGGGCTACTGGGCGTGTTGCTGGTAGTGCGCCCTGGCGGGCAGGTGTTTGGCTGGGCGCTGGTGTTCCCGGTCGGGCTGGTGGCCAGCTACGCCTGGTTTCAGGTGCTCACCAGCCGTATGAGTGGTGAAGAAAACCCCTACACCACCCACCTGTACACCGGCCTGGTCGGCTCCCTGGTCATGAGCCTGGTGCTGGTGTTGACCGGCTGGCGGCCCGAGCTGCTGCTGGCCTATTGGCACTGGTTTTTGCTGGTGGGTTGTCTGGGCACCTTTGGCCACCTGATGCTGATTCGCGCCTACATGTGCGCCTCGGCCCCGGTGCTGACGCCCTACCTGTACAGCCAGATCGGTTTTGCCATGCTGGGTGGCTGGCTGGTGTTTGCCCATGTGCCCGACCTGTGGGCCTGGGCTGGCATTGGCATCATTGCGGTCAGTGGCGTGGGCAACACGCTGCTGACGATGAGGGAGGTGTCGCGCTTGGCGCGTAGGAATTGAATGCTTTGGTGGGTCAAACTGCTGTCGTGGTTGGCGTTTGAATTCCAGCAAAAGCTAGCATTCAGGATTTGGCGTCACGGTGGGTTAGGCGTCACAAACCGTCGCACCTGGAGGGCATTTTCGTGATTGCCATGTAAACCACAATTTCATTAACGCTTGTAGATGTTAGCGACGGAAGTGTTTGAATCTCAAGGCCCTGAGAACTCCTTCAGCCTGGACTATTTCGTCATGTTCACCAAGAACTTGGGTGTTTGCGACCCCGCTGTCTGCTTTATTTACGATTATTTAAGAGGAAAAACAATGAAAGCAGCATTCATCACCGGCCACGGTGGTAACGAGGTGGTTGAAGTCAGAGCGTGTGAGCCTGCTGTACGCCAGTCGGGCCAAGTGCTTATCCGCGTGGAAGCGGCAACCCTTAATCAGGTTGACTTGTACATGCGAAACAGCGGCGCTGGTATCACGCATCGTTTGCCCCAGATCATGGGCTTGGATGCGGCGGGTGTCATTGAGGATGTGGATGCTTCTGAAGTAAGTTTGAAGGTCGGGCAGTCGGTTGTTGTTCATCCGGGCATCACGTGTGGTCGCTGCGAGTTCTGCCAGCGGGGCGAGGGCGTTCTGTGCACGAAGATGCAATTGCTGGGCGAACATCGCGACGGAACTTTTGCGCAATGGATCAGTGTGCCTGCTCAGAATGTGTTCCCCATGCCGAAGGGACTTAGCTTTGCCCAAGCTGCCGCAATGGGGGTCAATTACCTCACGGCGTGGCGCATGTTGTTCACCAAGGCACAGATCAAGCCCTGGGAAACTGCACTCATTTTCGGCATTGGCGGTGGCGTATCCCTGGCGGCTATGCAGATCGCCAAGGCTATTGGGGTCAAAGTCATTGTGACCTCGCGTGAGGACTCAAAACTGCAGCGTGCGCAGGCCATGGGCGCCGACTACGGTATCAACAGCGAGACGCAGGATGTGGCGAAAGCGGTGCTGTCGTATACCGGCGGCCGTGGTGTTGATGTGGTGATTGAGAACGTGGGTGAGGCGGTCTGGTCGATGGCGATGAAATCCTTGGTGCGTGGTGGGCGGCTTGTGACCTGTGGTGCAACAACCGGCGACCAACCTCCTGCCGACCTGCGCCGGATATTCATTCGCCAGTTGCAGATTCTTGGCTCGACCCACGGTGATTTTTCTGAGTTTCGGGCTCTGTTGTTGTTTATGGAGAAGAGCCAAATCCAACCCGTGATCGACAGCGAGTTTCCGCTTGACCGAATTCATGACGCTTTGACTCGCCTGGAGTCTGGTCAGCAGTTCGGAAAAATCGCGCTGAACCTGATGGCCTAAGCTGAAATCACACCAAAAATTCTGCATCCATGTGCTTTTGCATCAAAAATGAAACGTTTTCGGCCTCTAGCCCAAGTAACACCAACGCAAGAGGCTATTTAGGTAATAGCGTTTTTCTTGCTCTGGCGTGGCCAGCCCGCAAACTGTGGGTAAAGCCGAGTCACCACCGGGCCGTTGAAATCCCAGGTGGTGCAGGTGCCAAAGTACGGTGGCGGGTGTTGTGGGGTGTCCTCGGCCAATTCATGCGCCAGTGTCTGGAAGGCGGCTGTGGCCATGTTGAACAGCAATTCACGCAGGTGGGTGCAGCCACAAATACCGCCCAGGTTGCGCTCAATCGCCTGGCGCCAGCCCCGACCCATGGTGCAGCCCACCATGGATTGCATGCTGGCCATCGCCTGCGGGCATTCGCGGTGTGGCGTGGCATCCATCGTGACGGCGATGGCCTGGATGACAAAGTGGTCGTTGATCGTGACCCGAATCGTCATGCCGTGCAGCGGCTCACCAGGGACGAGTGTTGGCTCGCCGGGAATCGGCAACGCGTTGGCCTTGGTGTCAAGCAACTCGCCTTCAATGTCCCACAGGTCGTCGTCGCGCTTAAAGCCCCGAAACACAGTGCTTCGGGTGTGCAACAGGCTTCTGGCTTGGGGCGCTGGCAGTGGCAATTTATTGCCCGCCTTGACGCAACAGCTCCCGACCAATGATGATCTGCTGGACTTGGGTTGTGCCTTCATACAGGCGCAACAGACGCACATCGCGATAGAAGCGCTCCACCACGTATTCGTTGATGTAGCCAGCGCCGCCGTGGATCTGCACGCCTCGATCTGCCACGCGGCCAACCATCTCGGTCGCAAACAGCTTGGCACACGACACACGCATCGAGAGATCGGGATCGGACACATGGGCCGGCTTGTTATCAAAGCGCCTGGCCACCTCCTGCACCAACGACCAGCCTGCGAGCAATTCGGCCTGGCTGTCGGCCAGCATGGCCTGGATCAACTGGAACTCGCCTATGGCCTTGCCGAACTGCTTGCGTTCGCGGGCGTAGGCGGTGGCCTCGTCCAGAATGCGCGACGCTGCGCCACAGGACACGGCCGAGATGTTCAGTCGACCGCGGTCGAGCACCTTCATGGCGGTCTTGAAGCCCTGGCCCGGCACGCCGCCGATGATGTTGACCGCTGGCACGCACGCATTTTCAAGGATCACGTCGCAGGTCATGGTGCCGCGCTGCCCCATTTTCTTGTCCTTCTTGCCAAGCGTCAGGCCAGGGGTGTCGGCTGGAACAATGAACGCCGAGATGCCACTCGCGCCCGGTCCGCCGGTGCGCGCCATCAGCGTGAAGGCGCCGGCACGCGGCGCGTTGGTGATGAAACGCTTGGTGCCGCTCAGCACATAGTGTTCACCGTCGAGTACGGCGCGGGTCTTGAGCGACGCGGCATCGGTGCCGGCATCGGGCTCGGTCAGCGCGAACGACATAATCAGCTCGCCGCTGGCCACCTTGGGCAGGTACTCGGCCTTCTGCTCGGGAGTGCCGTCTATCAGAATGCCTTGCGAGCCGATGCCGATGTTGGTACCGAAGACCGAACGGAATGCCGGCGCAGTGCGTCCCAGCTCGTAGTTAACCTGGATTTCCTGGCTCACCGACAAACCGATGCCGCCGTGTTCTTCCGGAACGGTCAGACCGAACAAGCCCATTTCTTTCATGTCATCGATGATGTCGGCGGGTACCTTGTCATGCTCTTCGAGGTAATTTTCGGCTGGCACCAGTCGCTCGCGGACAAAACGCTGGACCGTGGCGAGCAAAAGCTCAAAGGTTTCGGTATCAAGGGCCATGATGAATTACTCCTGGTTGGGCTGTTATGGTCAACGGTGCTGGCGAACTGACAGCATCAACGGGCCCGATTCAGGCGCCGATCGGTCAAGTTATTTGATGTGTTTGCGGAACTCTGGCTTGCGCTTTTCACGGAAAGCGTTGCCACCTTCAGCCGACTCCGGGCTTTCGTAATACAGCTTGAGGGCGTGCATCGCCAGGCCACCCATGCCGCGAATCATTTCTGTGTCGACATTGAACGATTTCTTGGCCAGGGCAATCGCGGTCGGGCTCTTTTCCACGATCTCGTCGCACCACTTTTTCACTTCAGCATCAAGCTGGTCCAGCGGTACCACGGCATTGACCAGGCCCATTTTCAGCGCTTGCTGTGCGGTGTAGCGGCGGCACAGATACCAGATTTCGCGGGCTTTCTTTTCGCCGACCACACGGGCCAGCAAAGCAGTGCCAAAACCTGGGTCGACCGAGCCAACACGTGGACCCGCCTGGCCCAGCTGGGCGTTCTCGGACGCAATGGCCAGGTCGCAAATCGTGACCAGCACATTGCCGCCACCAATGGCAAAACCGTTAACGCGTGCGATCACCGGTTTGCTGCAGTCGCGGATGGCGCTTTGCACTTCTTCAATCGGCAAACCAATCACACCACGGCCACCGTAGCCGCCGTCTTGTGTGCCTTGGTCGCCGCCAGTGCAAAAAGCTTTTTCGCCTGCGCCGGTCAGCACCACCACGCCGATGCTGCGGTCATAGTCCGCGTCCTTGAAGGCGTGGATCATTTCCTCACAGGTGTTGGCGGTGAAGGCGTTGTATTGCTTGGGCCGGTTGATGGTGATGGTGGCAATGCCGTCGGCCTTGGTGTAGAGGATGTCGGTATAGACAGGGGTGGTCATTTCCATGAGAGTTCCTTCAATGTTGAGTCGAAATGCAGTCAGTAATCAAGGTTTTGGATGAAATAGGCCTGTAGCGCTTATGTCATAGGTGCAAGCAGCTACCATTTTTGATAGTTAACCCACCATGGTCAAACCACCAGACACGCTGATGACCTGGCCGGTGATGAAGGCAGCGTCGTCGCTGGCCAGAAAACAAATCGCGCCGGGCAGATCGCCGGGCTGACCCAAACGGCCAAACGGAATGGCACGTGTCAGGCCTTGGCGAAGCTTGTCGGCGTTTTCGCCCTCGCCAGCAAAGTCGGCAAACAAGGCGGTGTCGGTTGGGCCGGGGCAGACCACGTTCACATTGATCTGTTTGCGTGAAAGTTCACGGGCCATGGTTTTGCTGAAAGCAATCAAGCCGCCCTTGCACAGCGCGTAAACCGCTTCGCCTGTGGAGCCGACGCGGGCCGCGTCGGACGCCACATTCACCACACGGCCCGTGCCCCGTTCGGACATGCCTTTGAGCACGGCATGGTGCATGTAGAGTGAGCCGTACAGGTTGATGGCAACAATCTGTTCCCAAAGCGCCTTGTCGGTCTTAAGAAAGGGGCCAGCCTTGTCCCAGCCCGCGTTGTTGACCAAAACACCAATGGGGCCAAGAGCGGCTTCAACCGCAGCCACACCGGCAGTCACTTGTTCCTGGTTGGTCAGGTCCACCGCAAACGCCTGAGCTTTGCCACCAGCGGCCCCGATCTCATTGGCCACAGCTTGGGCTGCGCTCAGGTTGATGTCCACCACGGCCACGGCCGCACCCTCTTCGCCGAAGCGTTTGCAGGTTGCCGCCCCTATGCCACCAGCGCCACCGGTGACCAAAACTACTTTGTCTTTCAATCCACGCATAACTTCTACTCCTGTTAAAAATTCAAAAAATTCTCTGTCTGTGGCGTCTCATCGCTTACGATGACCGCCTTCCTGCTTGCCAACCATCCCATGTCTGATCTGCGCACTGAGAAAAACCACGCCATTCACGAAATCAACAACCGACTGTTCTTTCGTCTGTTCCAGGTGGCCAATACGCTGCACACCAAGGGCACGCAGGCCGTTGAAGAGTTTGGTGTCACCACGCAACAGTGGTCGGTGCTGGGCGCGCTGTCGCGCCCGCAGGTGACAGACGGCATGTCGATTGGTGACCTGTCGCGTTTTCTGCTGGTGAGTCGGCAAAACCTCACCGGCCTGCTGTCCCGTTTGGAGCGTGATGGCCTGATCGAGCGCGTCACCAGTGAGGACGATCGTCGTTCGCGCAAAGTCAAGCTCAGCGCCCAGGGGCAGTCGTTGTGGACTAAGCTGCAAGACCCCATTCACAGTTTCTACGACGCGGCCCTGAAAGACCTGTCGTTTGATGACCGATTGGCGTTTATCCATTACTTCACCAAGCTTCAAACCAATATGTCCAAGCTTTAAGTCAGGCGCATGCCAGACTTTTCGCGGGCGATGATCATCTTCATGATGTTGGCGGTGCCGTCGCCAATCTGCAAGCCCATCACGTCCCGGTAACGCTGCGCGAAAGGGTAGTCGCTGGCATAGCCGCCGTGGCCATGTGTGAGTAGACACTGGTGAATGATTTCGCAGGCCAGTTTGGGCCCCCACCACTTGCACATGGCGGCCTCGGCGGTATGGGGTTTGCCTTGGTCCTTGAGCCACAAGGTGCGCAGGCAGTGCCAGCGCAGCGACTCAAGGTAGGTTTCAGACTCGGCCAGCGGAAAACTCACGCCCTGGCGTTCGATGATCGGTAGGCCGAAGGTCTCGCGGCCTTTGGCGTAGTCCCAGGCTTCGTCCAATGAGGCGCGCGCCACACCCAGGCACTGGAGCCCAATCAGGGCGCGGCTGTAATCAAAGCCCTGCATCACCTGGATGAAACCTTTGCCCTCGTCACCCAACATGTGATCGGCGGGCACACGCACATTGTCAAAAAAGATCGAGCCACGGCCCACGGCACGGGTGCCCACATCGTCAAAGGCGGTGCGGGTCAGGCCGGGCAAATCCATGGGTACCAGAAAAGCGCTGATGCCTTTGGCACCGTCTTTGTCGGTGCCGGTGCGGGCAAAAACCACAGCCACATCGGACTGATCGGCCAGGGAGATGGAGGTCTTCTCGCCATTGATGACGAAGTGCTCACCATCACGCACCGCCTTGAGTTTGAGCCGGGCTGCATCCGATCCGGCGCTTGGCTCAGTCAAGGCAATCGCCACCAGCTTGTCACCTGCCAGGATGGGTTTGAGCCAGTGCTCTTTCAAATACTCCTGCGCGTGGGTGGCGATGATTTGCCCGCACAGCGAAGTCAGCAGATTGATGTATGACATGTTGAAGTCGCCATAGGCGATCTGCTCCAGCAGCAAACCGCTGGTAACGCAGTCCACGCCCAGGCCGCCATAGGCTTCGGGCAACTCGGGGCCAAGAAAGCCCATGTCACCCATGGCTTTGACCATCGTCCGATCCACGCGGCCGGTTTTGTCACCCAGGCGGTAACCCGGGGCGAGCTTTTGTTTGGCAAAACGCCGGGCACTGTCCACCAGCGCTTGCTGGTCGCCATCCAGGTTGAAGTTCACTGTGATCTCCTTGTTAATCCAGTGGCCGCAGTTTAAAGATGAATTTCAAAACATGTCAATACATTTACATAAAATTATGACTAGGGTTTACGCTAGTTTGATGGAGTTGGCTCAAAAATGCAATTTATATTAGGGAAAGTCCTAGGTTTTAACGGGCCAATTTTTTAAAGAATGCACTTGCTAAAAAACAAGTATGGAAATATATTGTCGTAAATCGCGTTTTTAAACAAACCGCACCGGTATGAACCACCGGATGAGCAAAGGAGACTTTTCGTGCAATTCGATCCCGTTTTAATTTCGCCGCGCCAGGTTGCCATGACGGCAGCGGGTTTCTGGCGGCACCAGACCATCAACCACTTCATGGCCCAGGCTTTGCAACTTTGCCCTGACCACGCCGCAGTGGTCGCTTACCGAAGTGAGACAAGCGCACCGGTGCGCCTGAGTTATCGGGCGCTCGATGTGCAGGTGGACCGAATTGCACGTGGCTTGACAGCGCTTGGTGTGGGTCACAGTGATGTGGTGAGCTGGCAGCTACCCAATTGGTGGGAGTTCATAGCCTTGGCGCTGGCTTGTGCGCGTATTGGCGCTGTGGCCAACCCGATCATGCCGATCTTTCGCCAGCGTGAACTCAAGTTCATGCTCGACTTTGGCGAGTCCAAGCTCTTCATCGTGCCCAAGAGTTACAAGGGCTTCGACTATGAAGCCATGGCCAATGGCATGCGCGGCGATCTGCCGTTTCTGCAGCACCTGGTGGTGGTGGGCGGTGAGGGGGCCAACAGTTTCGAGGCCCTGCTGCAGAGCGACGACACCCCGGCATTCAGCGGTCAGGGCTTGGTGCCTGACGATGTGGTGCTGCTGATGTACACCTCGGGCACCACAGGTGAACCCAAGGGCGTGATGCACACGTCCAACACGCTGTTTGCCAATTTGCACGCTTTCATCGACACCTATGGTTTGACGCAGAAAGATGTCATCCTGGGCGCATCACCCATGGCGCATCTGACCGGGTTTGGCTACCTGGCGATGATTCCCTTGATCTTGAATGCCACCACCGTCTTGCAAGACATCTGGGAGCCGCGTCAGGCACTTGAACTGATCCGCGACGAACACATCACCTTCAGCATGGCATCCAGTCCCTTTGTCGCCGACCTGTGTGCCGCCGCTGAAGCGGGCGGACCGGTGTCAGACCCGTTCGCTAACTTCTGCTGCGCAGGGGCGCCTATTCCGCCGGTGCTGATCGAGCGCGCCCGCAAAGTATTGGGTTTGGCCGTCAGCTCGGCCTGGGGCATGACCGAATGCGGCGCCGTCACCATCACCGAGCCCAAGCGCACCAACGAGAAATCCGGTAGCACCGATGGTCGCCCGGTGCCCGGCATTGAATTGAAGATCACAGGTATTGATGGTGAGGTTTTGCCTGCCGGTGAAACCGGCAAGCTTTATGCACGCGGTAGTTCGATGTTTGCCGGCTATCTGAAGCGGCCTCATCTGAATGCCACCGATGCCGACGGCTGGTTTGACACCGGTGACCTTGCCTTTCTGGATACCGAGGGTTATGTGCGCATCAATGGCCGCAGCAAGGACATCATCATCCGCGGCGGGGAGAACATTCCCGTGATGGAGATCGAAAATCTGCTCTACAAACATCCAGCGGTGGCGATGGTCGCCATCGTGGGATATCCAGATGCGCGCCTAGGCGAAAAAGCCTGTGCCTTTGTCACGGTCAAGCCGGGCCACAGCTTCTCGATGGAAGACATGAGCCAATACCTGTCGGAGCATCAGGTGACCCGTCAATATCACCCAGAGCGACTGGAACTGATGGAAGACTTGCCCAAAACACCCAGCGGCAAGTTACAAAAGTTCAGGTTGCGTGAATCGGCCAAAACGTTTGCGGCATGACCGAGCGGAAAACTCAAACCATGCAGACACGGATTAACTTAGTGGCTGTGGTCACCGGTGCCGCTAACGGCATCGGTTGGGCCACTGCGCAAAGGTGGGCGCAAGAGGGCTACAGCGTGGCGCTGTTGGACTTGAACGTGGATGCCGTACAGGCGCGCGCGCTCGAACTGGGGCAGCCGCATATCGGACTGGCTTGTGATGTCTCTTGTGAAGCCAGTGTTCAAGCGGCGGTGACCGCCGTGATGTCAACCTTCGGGCGAATCGATGTGTTGGTGAACAACGCGGGTATCGGTGATCAAACCGGGCCGACCGTGGCGCAAAACGTCGAGGCGTTCGATCACGTGTTGGCGGTTCATCTGCGGGGCACCTTCCTGATGAGTCAGGCTGTGGCCCGCACCATGTTGCAGGCCGCACCCGGCGTGACGGGCCAACGTGGAAGCATTGTCAATCTTGGGTCGATTGCCAGCAGCATTGGCTTGCCAAGCCGAAATGCGTACAGCGCCGCCAAGGCCGGTATCGTGGGCATGACACGCGCCATGGCCAGTGAATTGGCCAGAGACGGCATTCGCGTCAACGCCGTGGCCCCAGGTTATGTCCGCACGGCGCTGATCAACGAACTTGAGCGCCAAGGTGCGCTGGATGCACGGGGAATCACCCACCGAACCCCGATGGGGCGTATGGCTGAACCGGCAGAAATTGCCGAGGCCATTGTTTTTCTGGGATCGCACCGGGCCAGCTACATCACCGGCGTCGTGTTGCCCGTGGATGGCGGCTGGACGGCTTTTGGTAGCACGGAATCAGCGCTTCGAGCGGTGGCTGTATCGGCTACAGCCTGAAACATCAAAAGATACATCAGGAGACAAACCGTGTTAACTATCAATCTATTCAACGGCCTGGTTTACGGCGCATTGCTGATCGTGATGTGCTCGGGGCTGGCTTTGATTTATGGCTTGCGCCGGGTGGTGAATTTCGCCCATGGTTCGCTGTACATGTTGGGCGCCTACATTGCTTATTCCATCGCTGGTTACAGCAACTTCTGGGTGGCGCTGGTAGCTGCACCGGCCATCATGGCGGTTCTGGGCGTGTTGCTGGACCGTTATGGTTTTCGGATGTTGCAGGACCGTGACCCCTTGAGCGTGGTGCTGGTCACTTTTGGCCTGTTGCTGATCATCGAAGACTTTGTCCTGACGGTCTGGGGCAAAAGCAACTTTTCGATGTCGGCGCCAGAGGCGCTCAACGTCACAGTGGATCTGCTCGGCACACCGGTGCCGGCTTATCGCATTGCCGTGATTGGTGTAGGGGCCTTGGTCGCCCTGGGCCTGAGTTTGTGGCTGCGTTACTCCAACATTGGATTGTTTGTGCGTGCCGCCAGCACCGACCCCACCACCACGGCCATGCAAGGTGTGAACACGGATGTGTTGAGTGCTGGTGTGGTGGGTTTGGGCACCGCGCTGGCTGGCTTGGCCGGGGTGGTGGCAGCACCTTTCCTGTCCCTGTCGCCATCCATGAGCAGCGACGTGATCATTGATTCATTTGTGGTGGTGGTGATTGGTGGGCTGGGTTCGCTGGCAGGTGCTTTTGTCGCGGCGATGGTGCTGGGGATGATTCAGGCCGTGGGTGCGGTGTATTTGCCGGATGTTGCGGCCATGTTGCCCTTTGCGCTGATGGTCGCCATCCTGATCTGGAAACCCGCCGGGCTTGCCGGAAGCCGAACTTGAAAGGTAACCGACGATGTCTATTCAACGAATTGGGATAAGCACTGCTGTAGCCCTGGTGGTGGGGATCAGTGTGGCACTGGGCAGTTCCACCAACCTGTTGTCCCTGCTGACACAGGCCATCATCTACGCAGTGTTTGCCATCGGTGTGGGTCTACTGCTGCGGCAAAACGGCATGGTCAGTTTTGGACATGCCTTGTATTTTGGTTCGGCAGGCTACTTTGTTGGGATACTGCTGCAACTCAAACTGATACCCCCCGAAGCGGCTATCGCCGTTACTCTGGCTGCACTGGCCGGGATGGCGTTTCTCATGGGCTTGGTGATTGTTCGAGTACCAGGCATTGCCTTTGGCATGTTGACCTTGGCCATTGGTCAGATGTTCTTCCTGACCGCCTCACGTTCACGTGGCCTCACCGGTGGAGCCGATGGCATGAGCATTGAGTGGCCGAGCACGCTGTTTGGCCTGCCCATGTCGCAACTGCTCAAACCCGGCACGATGTTTCTGATCTGTTGGGTGACGCTGATTGTGGTGTTGCTGTTGCTCACGCTGTTGCTCAATACCCGCTTTGGCAGTATCACCGAGGCCGTGCGTGACAACGAGGAGCGCGCGCGCTTTATCGGTATACGCACCTTGCTGCCACGGGCGACGGTCTACGCCCTGTCAGCCACTGTCACCGGTGTGGCAGGTTTGCTGTCGGCCTTGAACACGGGATTTGTCTCACCGGAAAACCTGCACTGGAGCCTGTCGGGGGTGGCGTTGATGATGGTGGTGGTGGGTGGTCACAAGGTGTTGTGGGGGCCTGCGTTGGGAGCAGTCGTGTATTTTTTGGCCAAAGACATTCTGGGCCACTATGCCAACCACTGGATGGCCATCTTCGGTATCACCTTGATTGTCGTCATCGTTTTTTCACCGACCGGTATTGCCGGAACACTGGCGAAGTTGATTCGGGGGAAGTCTCAACCCGGCGCGCTGGCCAAGACATTGGGGCATTGAATGAACACATCAGACAACGAACTGGTTCTGGATGCCCAGGACGTGGCCATTCATTACGGAGGAGTCAAGGCGGTTGACGGTGTGGCACTGCAACTCAAGCGTGGACAGATTCATGGTTTGATTGGCCCCAACGGTGCCGGAAAATCAACCGTCATTGATGCAATCACCGGGCGCAGACCTTTAACCCGCGGCAAGGTATTGCTGGCTGGGGTTAACGTGACCGAACTGGGCTCGACCGAGCGCAGGCAACGGGGCTTGTCGCGCAGCTTTCAGCGCACCAGTGTTTTTGAGCAAATGATGGTGCGCCAACAGGTGGAGCTGGCGTCCTACAAGATGGGTGTGGCTGACTCCGGTGCCGATGCCGATGCCATCCTGGAGGAGCTCGATCTGATGCATCTGAGCCACGCTGTGGCGACTGACCTGGGTTATGGCGAACAACGCCGCCTGGATTTGGCGCTGGCGCTGGTGGGCCGCCCGGCCGTGTTGCTGCTGGACGAACCCATGGCGGGTCTGTCAGTCAAGGAGTCGCACGATCTGGCAAAACACCTGCAGGCGCTGACGTCGCGCTGGGATGTTTCTGTCTTGCTGGTCGAACACGACATGGATGTCGTGTTTGGTATTTCGGATGTAGTGACCGTGTTTGAACTCGGTCGCGTGATAGCTACGGGCGAACCTGCCACTATACGGGCTGACCCCAGAGTGCGCGTCGCCTATCTCGGGAGCGCAGCATGACAGTTTTATTGAAGCTTGAACAAGTCAACGCCTTTTATGGTTCAGCTCATATTCTGTATGACCTAGATTTGACAGTGAAGGCTGGCGAGCGGGTGGCCTTGATTGGCCGCAATGGTGTTGGCAAAACCACGGTGGTGAACACTATTTTGGGACTGACCACATTGCGCAGCGGAGAAATTCATTTGGGTTCTTACGCTTTGAAAAAACCGCGTCCTTACGTCGCCGCACAGCACAGCGTGGTGGTGGTGCCGCAAGGCCGACGCATTGTGGCCAATTTGTCGGTGGAGGAAAACCTGCTGCTCGGCGCTGCGGTCGGTCGCGATGGCCCCTGGAATGTGCCGGAGGTCTACAAGCTATTTCCCATTCTGCAAGAACGCGCCCACACCCCGGGCACAGCGCTCTCTGGTGGTCAGCAGCAGATGCTGGCAGTCGGGCGGGCCTTGATGGCTAATCCAAGTCTGATCCTGCTCGACGAGCCCACCGAAGGCCTGGCACCGGTGATCGTGGACCAACTGGCCGAGATTTTCAACAAAGTCGCCGACCAGGGCACCGCCTTGTTGCTGATCGAGCAAAACATGAGTCTGGTGGTACGTGTGGCCAAGCGCTATTGCGCCATGGCCAAAGGTGCCGTGGTAGCGCAAGGGCCGGTCGAAAACACCCGCGACAGCCTGCTCAATCTTGAGAGCCACATTTTGGTATGACCTGATTTCTTTGTGTGAGTAGCGGCTACCGGGCCGATTCCGGCAATCTAAATCAATCTGGAGACAACGACATGTTCAAAATGAAACCTCTGCAGCGCACACTCGCAGCCCTGACTCTGGTCGCGGCCTTGCCAATGACGGCCATGGCCCAAGTCAAAGATCCGGTCAAGGTCGGCCTCGTTTCGTCCAAGTCTGGCGTGTTTGCCGAACAGGGCGGCGAAGTCATCAACGCGATCAGGTTCGCGGTTGAAGAAGCCAATGCCAAGGGCGGCATCGATGGCCGTAAGGTCGAGATCGCTGAGGGGGATGACGAAAGCAACCCAGACGCAGGCCGCCGCGTCGCCGAGAAGCTCGCCCGTGATGGCTACAACCTGTTAATCGGCGCCGTACCGTCATCGATTTCGCTGACCATTGGATCCAACCTCGACCGATGGGACGCTGCCTACTTCGTGCAGGCTTCCAAGTCCGACAAGATCACAGGAGACAGCTGCAAGTCGCGCAGCATCCGCACCAATCATTCCGACGCGATGGACATGTCCATGATTCATGAATGGGCCAAGAGCATCAAGGGCAATACATTTGCCACGCTCGGTGCTGACTATGTCTGGGGACATGACTCAGCCGAGTCGTTCAAGAAGGCGGTGGAAGCCCAGGGCAAGAAAGTACCCCTGAGTCTGTATGTGCCGGTCGGCACCAAGGACTTCTCGCCTTACATCGCGCAGCTTAAAGATGCTAAGGTCGATGCGATCTGGATTGCCGAAATCGGTCGTGATGCCATCGCCTTCATGAAACAGGCCGCCGAATTCAACCTCAAAACCCCGCTGCTTACTCACGCTATGCTGTCGAACTTCATGATCAATGCGGTGGGTAAGTTCTACGAGGGTGTGCCTGGCAACCTTGGCTACTCACCTGACCTAGACAACCCGCGCAACAAGGACTTTGTCAAGACCTTCAAGGCCAAGTTCAATCGCCTGCCCACCGACGTGGAAGGTCAGGCCTACAACGGCATCCAGGTTATGTTTGAAGGTGTGAAGTTGGCCAAAAGTGTCAAGCCCGCCGACGTGACGAATGCACTGCGTCAGAACGTCACCCTTGACACCATCTACGGTGAGGTGGCCTTGCGTGCCGCCGACAACCAGTTGCTGCTGCCCAATTTTGTGGGTCGTGTCAGATCAGTTGACGGCGCGTTGCGCCCCGTGGTTGAACAGCGGTTCCCTGCAACCATCGCTCCGCCTCCATCGCCTTTGTGCAAGATGTAATTTGAGCTTTCGTCCTCCCATCGGGGAGGACCTCCCCTGCCTTTCTATTTCCAATCGGAGACCATTCATGGCGCACGCCTCATTCAACTGGCAAGACACTTTTCTGCTGGACCAGCAACTCACCGATGACGAACGGATGGTGCGTGACGCTGCAGCCGCCTACAGCCAGGACAAGCTGTTGCCCCGTGTGACACAGGCCTTTCGTGACGGCAGCACCGACCCCAACATTTTTCGTGAGATGGGCGAGATCGGTTTGCTTGGCCCTACCATTCCCGAAGCTTACGGTGGCCCAGGCCTGAACTACGTGGCCTACGGCCTGATTGCCCGTGAAGTTGAACGCGTGGACAGCGGCTATCGTTCCATGATGAGTGTGCAAAGCTCGCTGGTAATGGTGCCGATTTTTGAATTTGGCACGGAATCTCAACGTCAAAAATACCTGCCGAAGTTGGCTACAGGTGAGTGGATTGGATGCTTTGGCCTGACCGAGCCCGACCATGGCTCAGACCCCGGCTCCATGGCGACCCGTGCCCACAAAGTGGCTGGCGGCTACAAACTGTCGGGCAGCAAGATGTGGATTTCCAACTCACCGATTGCCGATGTGTTTGTGGTCTGGGCCAAAGAAGTGTCCGAGTCCGGAACGCTCGGCCCGATTCGCGGCTTTGTGCTGGAGAAAGGTTGGAGAGGTTTGAGCGCCCCAGCTATCCACGGTAAGGTGGGCCTGCGTGCCAGTATCACCGGTGAAATCGTCATGGGCGACGTGTTTTGCCCGGAGGAAAACGCCTTCCCCGAGGTGCATGGCCTCAAAGGCCCGTTCACCTGTTTGAACTCTGCCCGTTACGGCATCGCGTGGGGTGCTTTAGGTGCGGCTGAAGACTGTTTTACGCGCGCCCGCCAGTATGTACTCGATCGCAAACAGTTTGACAAACCATTGGCTGCCAACCAACTAATTCAAAAGAAATTAGCCGACATGCTGACCGATATTTCGCTGGGTCTACAGGGTTGCCTACGCCTGGGCCGCATGAAGGACGAGGGCACGGCAGCCGCCGAAATCACCTCTGTCCTGAAGCGCAACAGCTGCGGCAAATCGCTGGACATTGCTCGCCTGGCCCGCGACATGATGGGTGGCAACGGCATCAGCGACGAATTTGGTGTGGCACGCCATCTGGTGAACCTGGAAGTGGTGAACACCTACGAGGGTACACACGACATCCATGCCCTGATTCTTGGGCGTGCCATCACCGGCATTGCCGCGTTCTGAAATTCTTGGAGCCATTCAACATGAAAGTATTAGTCGCAGTCAAACGCGTGGTGGACTACAACGTGAAAGTCCGGGTCAAGTCGGACAACACAGGTGTAGACATCGCCAACGTCAAAATGAGCATGAACCCGTTTGACGAAATCGCCATTGAAGAAGCCGTTCGCCTGAAAGAA
>JARLJH010000004.1 GCA_031291305.1 Rhodoferax sp.
CAGAATTATGGTGAGAACGAACCTCGTGAAATCCGGCAAGAGTCAATATCTGCGCGGCTTCCAAGCGAACTGCAACCACAAACTGTTCATAACTGGGAACTGTGCATAACAGCCTTTATGCAGAGATGTACATAAAGGCTGGAAGCGGGTCTACACGACAGTCCGGTATCTGGTCGTCCAGTTCAAGCCCGTCCTGCAGCCGTTCATGGCCTTCGGCATTGAACCCAAAGCGGTCCTTTGTCCTTAGGAAAAACGGGCGCTCCGCAGCAAAGCGCACTTCCTGGGGGCAACGGCATGATAGGTACTTCTGCTACCTCACATGAAATGGGCCGCCTGAATCATGAAATGTGTTATCCATTCATTTTCCTTCATGTGAAAATCAAAAAAAGGTCATATAAGAAGGAAGAATGATGAGGCGAATCGAGAGCACTCAAGTGCCGGCTGAGACACGCAGAATGCTGCGAGAGCGGCTAGCGCGATTTTTGGCAACGCACTCAATGCCGAGAGGTGGCTCGGACTTGGTGGTCCGTCCTCCTGTGTCGGACAAGGAACTCGTTGACCTCCTGTTGAACCTTGAGTTTTTACCCGGCGACGACATCGAGAGAGGGCGAGCGCTATACGAGGAAGCCGCTCAAAAAAAGGCGATCACCTGGACCGAACCCCCGCCTGAGCCAGTGGCAACGCCTGCCGCGATTGAAGAAAATGAGCACGGAGCACCTTCCGGGCGAGTAACGGTTTCCGTTCATGTCATCCCAGATTCACCTAGCTTGGATGGACTTTATCCACCGCCATCGTTTGACGAACTCGTTAAGCGTGGATGGATTCGTCAGGCGTGGGGACGATTCTCAGTGCCCGGAGACCTTGTGATGGCTAGTTTTCGCCAGCCCCAAGCTGCAGGCAGCGCATTCAAATTGTTGGTTGAGGCGCGGTACCAGGATGTATTCAAACTGCGGGACGGGTTTAGCCCTGGAGGTGAGCTTCAGGTCCTCGCCGACGATATCGTCACAGAAGAATTTCGGCCCGGTGAATTAGCATGCATCTCACGCCCCTGGATAGCCGCGAGACTATGGGACACGCCCGTGGGCACTTCAACCGGCTCCGGCGTAGATGGCGCCCAGCAACGCCTGAGTCGCTGGATAGATAGTTGGAAGCTCCTGAATTGCCCATCATTTTCAATGAGCAGTTATCTTGAGTCGGCTTCATTTGAAGAATTCGTGGAGGTTGGTTTGGCCGTACTCACGGCAGCCTCAACCACGCCCGGATGGGCTGAGTTCCGAGAGGCGGCTAGAACCCCGATAACCTTGCTATATCCCCATCGAGGTGCTGATGCCGATAGCATCGTTTCATCGGTACCTTCGACGACGGTCGAACGCATGGAATGGTTGTCACTGGGGCATGCTGAGAAAACCGCCTACGAGTACATGGAGACTAGAGGCTCAAATCTTCTGGACGTGCTACTAAATGAAATTCAGGAAGCCACGTTCGACCCCAAGCATCTGGCTTCCAGGTTAATGGAATTTGTCGTCGAGCGCCCAGTCCTGCTTCAGCAGCTCGTATCGAGAGTACGGCAAGCGCCGGTGCTGCTTGCTGACATGTTGATGGCGCCGGCTACTTGCCCATTGGCGTGCAGCCTCATCGCAAGCTGGGAGTACAACTCAGGCGGCTGGAATCGGGATTTTCAAGCTCACGCAAATGACACAGCAGCAATGCTTGCGTTTGAAGACGCTATTGCGTTGTTGGGTGACCATCTTGATGCAGAACGAGTGCCCGCTACTGAATTGGCGGCGCTGTATCGGCGCATCTACGAGCTGGCGTCGAATCCTCGTAAGCCCTCTAGGCGTTTCGCAATGCTGCCATTGCTGCGGCAGGAGTTGGCATCTGCGACCACAAGCATCCAGGGCGCAGTATTTGCCGCATTAGTGGCATCGGCATCGTCCGGCACTGACAAAATGACCGGGTTTTGTGCAGCACTCGATTTTGTTTCTGAGGGAGGGGGAGTTGACCGCATTGCCCCGTCAGAGATTGTCTCGCTATACCTAGATGAATTGCTTCTGCAGACCGAGCGTGGCGGACTTACCCAACTCGGCTTGCCAGCCGCCCAGTCGTTTGTTTCCCTTGCTTTGAGATGTGAGGAGAGTCTTCGCAGCCGCTTCTTGGGGGCTGTCAATGTAAAGGCCTGGCTACAGGCCGAACCAACAGCCCCAGATGAGCAGCCTTCAGTTCGCAACTTGTTGGCCCGGCGCATCAGGATACATATTCGTTTATTGTCTCGGGCCATGGTGGGGTGGCCAACCGAAGTGCCGAATGAGCTTGTTGATGCGCTATCGAATGCCGTACACGCTGGAGCAACGGACCAACCACTGCGCGGCAGGGTCGACGCATTTGTTCCAGGACCGGGCTTCGGATTCACCTGGGGAGAGGAGCAGCCAATTGCACTGGATTTGGCGGGGGCGCTTCGACGGCTGCAGGGGAATTCACTCCAACGGCTTGTGACTGAGCTTTGCCAAATTGATGAGCCTATTGTTCTCGCCGGCATCATCGCAAATACGCCCGTCGCGGTTCACGAGCAAATCAAGAGGCACCTGCAAAGCTTGACGCCTGAAAATGCGCCTGATGTGTGGAGCTGGCCGGCATTGCAAGCCCGGGTTGATGCGCTTCTGAACGCGGAGCTGCCAGATATTGCTGAAGTATTTATAGCGGCAGAACGCGAAGCCAGAACTTGGGGACCTGTGCCGGGCCGGGAAATTGCAACGCTTCGAGCAACCCTTCGCATGTTGCTGCTGCGTCAGGACTGGCCCGCCATTGCCTCTTACAGCCTGCCGGGCAACCTGAGTGAAGCTATCCGGCGCGAAGGGGGGGACTTGCTGCTGTTCTACCGAGGCATTGCTGAGCTGAAGAAGCCGGATGGTAATCCAGCGGCTGCCGAAGCTATGTTCTTGGACTTAACCCAACGGAACCGGGGCGTCACGTCCTACCCGATAAATCTTTTTGCTTGTCGAGTTAGCCGCTTACTTAGCGGCGATAGCTTTGGACTTCTGTTGGGAGATGCTCTTACGCACGCAAAACGCTACCTTGCCGAAGCTCAGCAAGAAACGCGACCGCTAATCCAGCACTCTCCAGCAGACATAAAGGCTTTGGACGTCAACCGAGCGATGTTGCTGCTGGCCGTCGGCCAACCTCGGGAAAGCCTTCAGGTTTTGATGGACCTGACCGATGCGTATCATGACGCAAGTATTGAGGGATTCCGGGCGCTTGCAATGGCACGGCTGGGCCGCAAGAGAGAAGCCTTGGTTGTGCTCACTCAAGCTGAGAGCGCCTTTGGGCGCTCTGACCTTCTCTCGGCTATCCGGGCGAATATCGACACGCACCGACCGCACGCTACAGCCCCGAACATGTTGCTGGACGATGACCCTGTGCCAGGTATTCGTCACGCGTTTGAGGCATTCTCCAGATTGGGGGCTGTTGAGCAAGCCCAAGTCCTTCAGTCACGAGGTAGCCTTGAGTATTACTTGCTTGAGGAAGTTCGGGGGGCCTGTGCCAGCATCGTCGCATTGGCGCCGATGATGAGAGAGCTCGGTATGGTTCGTATAGAGGACGACATTTCAGGAGTCTTGAAGCAAGTCTTACGCTCGCGTCTGTTGCTTACTCAATGGGCGGTAGAGGACCAGCCTCGCGGCGGATTCTCACAACCAGGCGGGGTCGGTGAGCGAGACCTTGTTATCAGCAAGGGCTCGGCAACTCTTGCTGTAATCGAGGCGCTCATCACTGACTCTGTCACAACGGGCAATCTCACCTCGCACTTCACGAAGCTGCTGGGGTATGACACCTGCCGGTTCTTCTTTCACATTACATATGCCCGTCGGTCGAACTGTGCAGCCATCCTTACGCGTCTACGAACAACATGCACCAGCCCACCATCGGGTTTCACCTATCGTCGGTCCGAAGAATTGGAGGATTACGATTCCATGCCGGTGGGTTTCAAGGCCTATTACGAACTTGACTCCCGTAATGTTGTTGTCATTTTTCTGGCATTGGAGATAGGCCAGCCTGTTCAACGGGCCGCTGCTGCAATGACGTAAACACCCAAGACTCCACTCTTGGAGCATTCTTCTTCTGGGGTTCAATAGATGCTAAAAACTGTCCGCAAATTACGACGCGACAGCGTGTTCCATAAGCGCTTAAAGGCAGCTTGGGAGCGTTATCGTCACGGGCTAGTCGTGACCGATGCCCACTTTGTCGAAGTACTGGCCGCATAGCTGCTGGTCGATCCTATGTTGCCAACGTCTGCAATGGAGCAGGCAGATCGCAAATCTGCACTACCGGTATCGCTGCCTTGAAGCCCTTCAACAGGCAGTCAAAAACAAGGTGTCTCGGACGACATTGCGCAGTCTCAGACTCCATTGGCAATGCACAGCAACTGGCCAGCGCCCATGGGCGCTAGCGCCTCAGCATCGGCATGATGGGTGAGCACGCTGACCTCCATGCGCTGGGCCGTGCTGTCACTTCATGCAGCCATCCGCTGGTCGGGCATACTGTGAGGCCGTTGCGACACCCCGCTGCAAACCGGCTACCACTTCCCCATGCATCCAGAAACCCCCTCCCCGTTTGGCGAACGCCGCTACCGCGCGTGGAACGAGCACGTCAAAACCCGCTACGGCGGGCGCGTGCAAAAAGTGTCCGTGCTGGCAGGCTTTACCTGCCCGAACCGGGACGGCCTGCTCGGCAAAGGCGGCTGCACCTTTTGCAACAACGCCAGCTTCACACCGGGTTATCTGGATCAGCAGCAATCCATCACCGAACAGATCGACGCGGGACTGGACTTTTTGCGCCGACGCTACCCCGGCACCCAACGCTACCTGGCGTATTTCCAAAGCTATAGCAACACCTACGGCGAATTCGAGTGCCTGCGTGCCGTGTATGAAGAAGCCCTGACGCACCCCGATATCAGCGGCCTGGCCATCGGCACCCGACCGGATTGCCTGCCCGACGTGGTGCTGGACTACCTGGCCGAGTTGGCGCGCAGCCACATCATTGAGCTTGAAATCGGCGTTGAGTCCTGCAACGACGCGGCGCTGGCACGGGTCAACCGCGGCCACACCTTCGCCGCCAGCGTGGACGCCATTGAGCGCGCGGCAGCGCGTGGCCTGGAAGTGACCGCGCACCTGATGCTGGGCCTGCCGGGCGAGTCGGTGGAAAGCATGCTCGACGGTGCGCGCCAACTCTCAGCCCTGCCCATCCACGCGCTGAAACTGCACCAGTTGCAACTGGTGCGCGGCACGCTGATGGCGCGCGACTGGCAACGCAACCCCGCTGCCGTGCCGCTGCTGGGCGAAGAAGAATGCATCAGCCTGCTGGCCGATTTCATCGAACGCCTGGCGCCGCACATCCTGCTGCAACGCGTGGGCAGCGAGGTGCCACCCTCGCAAAAACTCGCCCCCGAATGGAATGTGCGCCTGTCTGAACTGGCGCCCAGAATTTCTGCCGAACTGGCGCGCCGGGGCAGTTGGCAAGGCTGCCGCCATGTGGCAGATATACCAAAAGAATAGCTATAAGCCCTTTCAAATAAAGGGCTAGAGGCACTTTTTGTCGATAAGAACTACAGCGCCACGTAACGCTCTTTGCGGTGGTTGGTGGCTAGTATCTGGTTCAAAACCACCGCACCCAGTACCGACATGGCCACATGCTGCCAGTCCACCACGGCAAAAGACGCCAGCACAATCGACGCGTCCATCGCCATTTGTACCTTCCCCGCCCGCCAGCCGAAACGGTCCTGCAGATACAAGGCCAGCACGTTGAAGCCACCCAGGCTGGCACGGTGGCGAAACAGCATCAAAATACCGACGCCCATCAGCAAACCGCCCATCACCGCAGTGAACAGCGTCGACAAGGCAGCAAAGCTAATCAGTTTGGGCAGTAGATTGGCCATCACCGCCAGCAGCGCTACGGCCAACATGGTTTTCAGCGTGAACACCCGCCCCATGCGCCGCCAGGCCAGCACATAAAACGGCACATTCACCAGAACCAGCACCGCCCCGAAGTTCCAGCCCGTGGCGTAATGGATCAGCAACGCCAGCCCAGCGGTGCCGCCGGTCAACAGCCCGACATGGCTGAACATCACCACGCCCAAAGCGACAAAGAGCGTGCCGGTGAGCAGCGCCTGCACATCCTCAAAGGGATGATGGCGCAAAACGCCTGGGCTGGCAGCTTGCGCCACAGCGCTGCTCGGCTGGAGCGCGTTCGCAGCCTCGTGGGCATGAACCACGGCAGGCCCAGCGGCCAGACAAGGGGAATTGATCGACATGGTGAGGACAGGGTTTTGAAGTTGGCGCGACAGAAAAATACTGACATGCATCGTAGTCAAAGTGCCCCGCAGCAGGTTTGCGTTTTCATGGGTGGTTTGCCTGTCAAGCGCATAATTTGTGCATGAATAAGCCCATGAATGACGTTCTACTGCTGGACAAGTACGATGTTGCGCTTTTGACTGCGCTGCAGCAGGATGCCAGCGCCACCCACCAGCAGTTGGGAGAGCAGATTCACCTCTCGGCCTCGCAGGTCAGCCGACGCATCGCCCGGATGCAGGCGGGCGGCGTCATCCGTCGCACCGTGGCGCTGCTGGACCCGGCACGCATCGGCCTGGGTGTGCGCGCCATCAGCTATGTGACGCTCACCCGCCACGGCGATGATGAAAGTGCGGCGTTTGAGCGCGAAATCATCACCTTCCCCGAAGTGCTGGAGTGTGTTGCCGTCACCGGCGAGTCGGACTACATCCTGCAAATCGTGGCGGCCAGCTTGGCCGACTTGTCAGAGTCGGTGCTGCGCCGCCTGACCCGCATCCCCTGCGTCAACAACATCCGATCCAACATCGTGCTGCGAAGCATCAAAAGCAGTACCGAACTGCCGCTGGGACAACTCGATCAGGGGTGATGATTTCATTTCGGTCCGGTCACTGGCAGAAACCATCGCAATCACGGCTTTGTGGCACAGGTGCAATCTTGATGCTTCTTCACATGCTATTTTTCAGGGAGGTAGACTCATCCGATGCGAGCATCCACCTCAAAAATCCTTCTGCAGATAATCACTGCGACGCAGCTTTGCGCCTGTGCAAACATGTTGCCGTCGGCCAAGCAGACGGTGACTGCACCATGGACGGATTTTGACGGAGCGAAGAGTAGTTATGACCAGATCATTCCCTTTGTCACAACCATGCAAACCGTGCGAAAACTCGGGTTTGATCCCTACAAGACAGCAAACATGAAAGTGCTGAATCAGGCACAAGTGGTCAATGCCGTATTGCCGTCACCGCTGCAGAGCCCGGCCACAATCCCCAAAGGCATCTCAGACTGCATGCGGATGCAGGATGGTTGCGTAGGCTATCTGATGGAGCCAAGCAAAATTGATCAGAAGCGAGAAGGCAATTTCCTGCTGGACTTCCTGAACTTCAAGCGCAACACGGTAACGACTGGCTGGAAGTTTTCAGCGCTGATTGTGGTGATTGATGGCACGGTCGTCTACAAACAGTGGGACGGGCAGCCGAAAATTGAAACTACGGATGCGCGAACCAATCCGCTGGGCCCATTGCAAAGCATGGGTGAGACGCTCAAAGTTTCGCCTTGAATAAGGCTATTTAAGCCTTCAACCTTCTGAAGGAATCACGATGCGAATCGCAATCATGGGTGCTGGCGCCGTTGGTGGTTACTTTGGCGGCCTGTTGGCGCTGAGTGGCGTGGATGTCACGTTCATCGCGCGCGGCGAACACCTGCGTGCCATGCAGGAAAACGGCCTGACCCTCGAAACCCCCAAGGGCACATTGCATGTCAACAATGCCCATTTTGTTGCCGAACCAACCGAAGTGGGCGACTGCGACGTGGTGCTTTTTGCGGTCAAGGCCTATGACATCGAGGCTGCGGCTGCGCCACTCAAGCCGCTGGTTAACGCGGGCGCCACGATCATCTCCGTGCTTAACGGTGTCGATCATCAGGATCGCATTGGTGCCGTTTTAGGTGCTGACCGGGTATTGGGAGGCCTGGCCATGGTATCGGGGGTGATATCCGCGCCAGGCGTGATTCGCTACACCTCGCCGATGTCGAGCCTGCGCTTTGGTGAGGCCGACGGCAGTTTGAGTTACCGCGCAGTCGCATTGCGCGACGCCTGCGTGGCAGCCGGTTTCGATGCCGCAGTGGATAGCGACATTCGTGCAGCGCAATGGGGCAAGTTTGTCGCACTCGCCACCAATGCCGCGTTGACCTGTCTGTTTCGACTGCCGGTCGGCTACATCTATCACGATCCAGAAATCATTCCGATGGCTCTGCGCGGATTCGAGGAGGCTGCGGCAGTGGGCCGCGCACTGGGTATCGCTCTGCCCACCGATATTGCCCAACGCGGGCTGGCCCTGCACCAGTCGTTCCCCAAGACAATGTATGCCTCGATGTACCACGATCTCGCCAAAGGCAGGCCTATGGAGCTTGACAGCCTGTCTGGCTACATCGTCAGGCAAGGCCGTGCTCTCGGCGTGCCGACACCTGTACATGAAATGGCCTATCTGGCGCTCAAGCCCTACATGGATGGCACGCCCAAGCCACTATCGACCTAGCCGCCATCTGCCGAACGCGATAGCACTTTGTCGGTCTGGTCGGCAAAAAAATCAGTCGCGCGCTGGGTGGTGTCCTGTTCTAACAGATTGGAGTCGCCAAACGGCTGCATGACTGTCAGTCTTACCGTGTCATTGGCATCGTCATAGGTCAGCTCCAGGGGCGCGTCTTCTCCCATGCCTGGCCATGTTGCCACCAGGCTTGGCACGTATCGCGTATTGGCCGTCTCAGCAACCCCCGTCAGCGGGTCGAAACTCTGAACCAGGCTGGTTTTTGCGCATGTGCCGACAAGTACTGATGGGTGATCAATGGGCCAGACGGACGCTCTACACCCCACGTTGCAGTCTCGCAGTTTGTCGTAGTGAACGACTTTCTTGATCGGTGTGTGTTTTTCCAACGTTGCTCCTGAGTACGCGATATTCAGACCGACTGACCACGTTTGCCGATTTGGCGCAACACTTTCAATGTCGATGGATATCCATGCGCGCCATATCGATGGTCGTCAGAAAGATCATTCGCCTCGCCGAAGACATCGTCAATCGTCTGCATGGCGGTAAAAGCTGTGATTAAACGTTCGAACCGTGGATTGGGGTGTACTCAGACTGTTTCAGTTGTATGCACGTGTAACAACTGCAAAGTTGAAGTCAAGCGACAGAAGTAAGCCCGGTTGTTTGAACAATTTGCCCCCGAGTTTTAAGTGGACTCCAGGCGGTTTGCCAAAAGAGCAGCGTTGTCCACGGCGGCGCTCATTGGCGACGAGCCGACCGACGCAGTGGGCAAGTCGAGGGTGCACCAGTGATTTCATCTTGTTCAGCCTCTCTCGGCGTGGGCAACAAGGTCGCGTCTACCTGATCAGGCGTTGCCCGATCCAGGCTTGAACGGGGCCGCTCAGCGTCGTACCCGTCGAAGTCGTTGGCGATGTTGGCACGGGCGGCAGTCAGGCCAGTCCAAGCGCCTTGCGTGCCAGCGACAAGAAGACTTCGCTCTCTGCAGGAGAAAGCATCCCCAGTATGTCAGCCTGCAGAGCTTTCACCACGGGCAGACAAGCCGCCAGCAATTGCTCGCCTTCGTGCGTGAGATGAAGCAGGCGTGCGCGACGATCCTGAGCGCTGACCACACGCTGCACGAGACCCTTGCGCTCCAGGCGATCGATCACGCCGCCGATCGTGGCGCGGTCAAAGCTGATGGTTGTGGCCAGACTGGCCTGGTCGATGTCGGGATGGATGGCAATGGCATTGAGCGCTGCAAACTGCACCGATGTCAGGTCGAAGCCCGCAGCCTGCGTCTGTGTCTGGAAGACCTGCATTGACTGCTGGTGCAGCCGCCGTATCAAGTGCCCGGCCATCTTGGTCCCGTCCATCTGCGCCTCCGTTCTTTGCAAATTACGCCAGTGTTATAGGTCGATGTTACCCGTTTGACAATTATAGTATGTATGCATATCATATGTAAGCATTCTTTAAACAACCAAACTGAAGGAGACATCATGCAATACCACGTCAACGGCTTCAAGGCCGGCGATCCTGATCTGCTCGAAGCTGCACCGGGCCACCGCCGTGCGGGCGAACCGTTACCAGAAACGGTGGACGTACTGATCGCCGGTTCTGGTCCGGCGGGCTTGTGCTTGGCCGCACAGCTCGCCCGCGTGCCGCAAATCCGCACCATGCTGGTTGAACCCAAGCTAGGACCCATGGAAAAGGGGCAGGCTGACGGCATTAGCGTGCGCTCGATGGAAATGTTTCAGGCCTTTGGCTTTGCAGAAAAGGTGATGCGAGAGTCGGTCTGGATCAACGAGACCACCTTTTGGGCGCCTGGCACCGACGCGCCTCTGACGCGGGTCGCCCGAGTAGACGACGTGCCCGATGGCACCTCTGAAATGCCCCATGTGTTGCTCAACCAGGCGCGAGTACACGACATGTTCCTCGATGTCATGCGCCATTCCCCGACCCGGCTTGAGCCCGACTACGGCCTGAAGGTGCTTGACCTGGCGATCGACCCGACCGCGGCCGAATACCCCGTCACGGTCACGCTGGAGCACACCGCGCCTGATCGACTAGGCCAGACAGCGACGCTTCGCGCCAACTATGTCATCGGCTGCGATGGCGCACGCTCCAATGTGCGCAGCGCCATTGGAGGCGCTCTCCATGGCGACGCGGCACACCATGCCTGGGGCGTGATGGATGTGTTGGCTGTCACCGATTTCCCCGACTGGCGAAAGAAGTCCTTCGTACGCTCACAGGACGAGGGCATCCTGATGGTGCTGCCCCGAGAGGGTGGTCACTTGGTACGACTGTACGTCGAGCTTGATCGCCTGGGAGAAGATGAGCGTGTTGCTGACCGCGGCATGGGCGCTGAAGACATCATTGCCAAGGCCAAGCGCATCTTCCATCCGTTTGACCTGCAGGTGAAGGACGTGGTCTGGTGGTCCATCTACGAGATCGGTCACCGCCTGACAGACAAGTTCGATGATGTACCCGAGGGCCAGGTTGCAAACCGGTCACCACGCGTGATGCTGGCTGGCGACGCCTGCCACACCCACAGCCCCAAGGCCGGACAGGGCATGAACGTATCGATGGGCGACACCTTTAATCTGGGCTGGAAGCTGATTTCTGTGCTGACCGGCCGCGCTGACCCGGCCTTGCTGCACAGTTATTCCGGCGAACGACGCGCCGCCGCCAAGGGTCTGGTGGAGTTCGACCACAAGTGGGCTCGCGTCGTCGGCGCCAAAGCGCAGGACGATCTTGCAGATGGCCTACCCCGCGTAGCGCGCGAGTTTGTCAATAACTTGCCTTTCACCTGCGGTCTGACCATCCAATATGAACACAGTGCCCTGACCGGCGCCACCACCCACCAGCATCTCGCCACGGGTTTTGACATCGGCAAGCGCTTCCATTCGGCTCCCGTCGTCAGACTGGCTGACGCCAAACCCATGCAATTGGGCCACTGCATCGATGCCGACGCGCGGTTTCGCCTGTTCATTTTTGCGCCAGCGAACGACACGGGCTCCCAAGGTGACGCCGTCGCCACCCTGTGCGACTGGCTGGAGCATGACGCCGCATTACCCTTGCACCGCCACACCGCAGCGGGAGAAGACATAGATGCAGTGATCGACACACGTGCAGTCTTCCAGCAGAGCTTTCGAGAACTTGATTACGCTGCCATGCCAAAGCTGTTGCGGCCCAACGTTGGCAAACTGGGGCTGTGCGACTACGAAAAGGTCTTCTGCTCGGACTTGAAGCGGGGAGAGGACATCTTCGAGATGCGTGGCATCGACAGGAACGCTGGCTGTGTGGTGATTGTGCGACCTGATCAGTACGTGGGACACATTCTCCCGCTGCATGCTCGCGATGACCTGACTGCGTATTTCGCTGGCCTGCTGCGTGTGCGTGGCTAACCTCGGCTGAAGTGGCCTCTATCCCTTTATCTATCAGGGGCGGGAAGCTTCAGTATGCATAGCAAACTGAAAAAAACAACGGGTGCACCCTCTCGCACCCGCTCTATGCCATCAAATCACCAGCGCATCAGGCTGCAAACTCACCCAACCGCCCATCACGCATGTCGCTGAGCGCCTGGTAAATCTCTTGCTGTGTGTTCATGACAAACGGGCCGTACTGGGCAATTGTCTCCTTCAGCGGCTGCCCGGCGATCAGCAGCACTTTGGCGTCGGTAGTGGCTTCGATCACAACACCGTCGGCCTGCGGGCTGTTGGCCAGCAAGGCCATGCGTTGCACCGGCACCGTTTGCCCGGCGATGGTGACCTCTCCACGGTACACATAGACAAAGGCGTTGTGCCCGGCTGGCACAGCCTGCTCAAAACGCGACCCGGCGGGCAAATGGATGTCCAGGTACAGCGGCGCCGTCGCATCGCGCGTCACCGCGCCGGTGGTGCCGTGGCTTTCACCGGCAATCACCGTCACCGCCACGCCTTGCGCGGTGGTGTACTTGGGCAGGTCGCCCGCCTTGAAGTCGCGGTACCAGGGCGGGCACATCTTGTCGCGCCCGGGCAGGTTCAGCCAGAGCTGAAAACCTTCCATCACGCCGTCTTCCTGCTGCGGAATTTCAGAGTGAATCACGCCACGCCCGGCGGTCATCCATTGCACGCCGCCGTTTTCCAGCAGGCCTTCGTGACCGGCGCTGTCGCGGTGCAGCATGCGCCCGGCAATCATGTAGGTGACGGTCTCAAAACCCCGGTGCGGGTGGTCCGGAAAGCCGGCAATGTAGTCATCTGGCTTGTCGCTGCCAAAGGCATCGAGCATCAAAAACGGGTCCAGCCGGTTCTGTAGGTTTTGCGTCAGCACGCGGGTGAGCTTGACGCCCGCGCCGTCCGAGGTGGCTTGGCCGATCACCAGGCGCTCGACCGTGCGTGGATGTTGAACGGTAGTGGTTTGCAAAACGGTGGTCATGGCTTTACTCCTAACTTTGATAGCAAGATGCCCAGGTCCTACCTGGGCTAGAGAGCGATTTGGCTTGAGGTTCAGGCCAGCGCGGCGTTCAGGTCAGCTTCGGCCTGGGCGAAGGCTTTCTCAGCCGCTTCCGCGCCCATGGCCAAACCTTCAGCATAGATGAAATGCACGTCGGTCATACCCAAAAAACCCAAGACACTTTTGAGGTAAGGGACTTGCGAGTCGTGCGCGGTGTCGCGGTACAGACCGCCACGCGCCAGCGCCACATACACCGTCTTGCCGGTGAGCAAGCCTTCGGGGCCGTTGGCGGTGTAGCGGAAGGTGACGCCGGAGCGCGCAATGGCGTCGATCCAGCTTTTGAGTTGCACTGGCACGCCAAAGTTGTACATCGGCACGCCCAGCACGATGGTGTCGTGTGCCTGGATTTCGGCGATCAATGCGTCATCCAAGGCTACGCGGCCAGCCTGCTCGGCATCGCGCTTGTCTGCCGGGGTGAATAGCGCACCCAGCGCCGCTTCGTCGAGCACCGGATGCGGGGTTGCGGCCAGGTCGCGCAAGGTGAGCGTGGCACCCGGGTTGGCGGCTTGCAGGCGCGCCGTCACACTGTTGGCCACGCGGGTGGAATTGGCGCCTTCGCGGCGGGCACTGGCGTTGATTTGCAAAATGTTCATGATGACTCCTGAGGCTGGGTGAATGGATGAAAAGGCGATGGATGTACTGTATTTGCCATTAATCACCTTGAGAAGCCGTCAGAATGGATATCATTGTTCTTACTATGGAACAATCAGCCACCCATCTTGACCCGAATGACCTGCTGGTGTTCGCCCGCGTGGCGGATCTGGGCAGCTTCAGCAAGGCGGCAGAGCGCCTGGGCTGGCCTAAGTCCACCGTGTCACGCCGAATCTCGCAGCTCGAAACCCTGCTGGGCGAGCGCCTGCTTCTGCGCACCACCCGACGCCAGACGCTGACCGAGTTTGGCCAGCAGTTGCTGGACCACGCGCGCCAGGTGGTGATGGAGGTGGACGCCGTGATGGCGCTGCGCGAGCACCGGCAAGCCCTGCCCAGCGGGCGCCTGCGCGTGTCGATGCCCAGCGACTTTGCCAACCTGTTGCTGGCCGACACACTGGCGGCTTTTGTCGCCATGCATCCTGGTATATCGCTGGAGCTGGACTTGTCGCCCCGGCGCGTCGATCTGCTGGGTGAAGGCTTCGATGTGGCCGTGCGCATGGGTGACCTGCCCGACGACAACTTGCTGGCCGCGCGCCGCCTGGCAGTGTTTTCCAACGGGCTGTACGCCGCACCGGCTTATCTGGCCGAGCACGGCGAGCCGACCAGCCCCGATGATCTGAGCAAGCACAACGCGGTGCGCATGCTGGCCGGTAATGGCGAACCCATGGGCTGGTCGCTGATGCAGGGCGATGCGCGCTGGCAAGGCGTGCCACCCGGACGCGCCACAGCCAATTCCCCCGAGTTGCTGATCCGCCTGGCCCGCGCCGGGGTCGGCATCGCTGCCGTACCGGACTATTTTGCGCTGCCCGATGTGCGCCGCGGCGAGCTGCGCCGCGTGCTGCCCGCTTGGTGCCTGCCCAGCGCAACAGCCTGGGCCGTGTTTCCGGGGCGCAAGCTCATGCCCGCCAAAACACGGGTGTTCATAGACATGCTGCAAACCGCGCTAGGCGGCATTGAGCTGGGAAACAACGCCGTGTAAGCATGTCACCAAAAGATGAAGCGATATAAAAGGCTAAACAAGTCCATCGCAACCGGGTATGCTGCGTGTCAAGTCACCAACTCGGAGGGGGCCATCATGACGAGGTTTTTAACAAGTTCCAACAAGACCACTTCTGCCCGCCGGGGCGCCGCCAGCCTTTTGGTGCTGGGCGCTGTCTTCACCTTGTCGGCCCTGCTGCTGGTTGGCTGCACGGTGGAACTGGAGAACAAACAGGCCGCTCAGGAGATGGCCCAACTCACCCAACCGCCAGGTTCGATCTATACCGGCTGGCGCGTGTTTCAGGAACGCTGCGCGTCATGCCACGGGTCTGACGCGCTGGGCACCGCCGAGGCGCCCAGCCTGCTGCCGCTTGTGCATGAAATGGGCCCGCGCCGCTTTGTTGGCCTGGTGCTCAAACGCTACGACTGGAATCTGCCACCCGACCAGGCCCATCTGAACGGACCGTCGCTGGACGCGCTGATCGAGCAGATCATGCGACGCCAGGGCCCGGTGGTGACCATGCCCGCCTGGCAGGATGAACCAAGGGTGACAGCCCACATCACCGATCTGTTCGCGTATCTGTCAGCCCGCGCCGAAGGCACGCAGGGGCCGGGGCGGCCAGCGCCGTAGGATGACGATCAGTTTTCACCTGCCACCTAATGGATAGCTGGCAGCGAAGGTTATATTGATCAAGTTTGGGTTGATCTCTTCATTGGAAGAAAGACTTCTCGCACGTAGAGACCACCCCATATGTCTGCACACCCAATTCGCCGGTTTTGTAACTAAGCCTATGTAAAGTACGGGGCAGAACCTCATGCTGCAGACAAGCCCCGCCGCTCAATGACATCTTATGAAACAGATCTTTTTGTGTGTTGTTTTCACTTTTATGTCATTTGCAAACTACGCGATGAAAATTGAAGTGCACGGCAGCACTATCTACGCTTCTGGACCTGTAGAAAACGACTTCGAGACATTTCAGAAAGCTCTGGAGCAGCCAGGTATTGACAAGGTTGCGTTTGTCAACTCTCCCGGCGGCGATCTTTGGACAGGCATGAATGTTGGGCGCTTGATTGCACAACGCGGTATCCACACGGTAATTGCTGGCAGTTGCGTGTCAGCCTGCTCCATCATGTTTATGGGGGGAAAAGAGCGTTCTTTTTCTGACGCATTCCGTCCTGCACTGACCTACATCGGGATTCATGGAGCACACAACACGTCCACAAATGCCGTCGACCCCCGATTGCAGCCTCAGATATATGCTTTTTATAAACAAAACATGGCCGAACGTTTCAACGCCACAGTGATGAATACTGCCCTTTACGACATGGAGGATGCGGGGGCGATGCTCAAAGTATTTGACGCGGCGCGAACACCCAAACGCCCGCCGTATCACTGCCGATCAGTGCAATCTTTGCGTAAAGATTGCACTGAATTCAAGGATTTGGATGCACTTAGCTTGGGCATCGTGACCACCAATACTCTGACCCCGCTTGATTTGCCAGACGGTTACAAAGAAGTGCCGAAAATCCTGGGCCAGGAACCAAACCAAGCGTTGCCGGATCCCGTTGCCTACTTTGAAACCATCAGTGCAAAGCAGTGCAGCGCAGATACATGTCGCAAACTGCTCACTAATTTTGTGGAAGGCAAAGAACACAAAGCGCTTGCTATTCCTGTCGATGCACCCGGCCTGGGCACAGCCATCAATCGCGATACAGCTAACAATGCATTTGTGGGGGCTGTTTACGCCTGTAATCACCTCAAAAACAAACCAGCACGCTTGTGTGAGACACAAACTGTTGACGGCTATGACGTTCGTGAACTGTATGCAACGGGCGTTGCCAGCCATACACAGGCTCTGGCAAGATTGACCGCACCCTCTGAGAAGTTTTACGCCAACGAAGAATTCGGTGGTGGCTTCACCACCGCGCATGGCTTACGCACTCAAAACGTCCACGACATGACCCCTCAGTCACTGGACGGCATAAAAACCATCAACACCCAGGAACTGGCACTTGCACTAATGAGTTCACAGCCACCAGTACTGATCGATGTTTGGGCTGGTGTGAATGATGCAATTCCAAGTGCAGTAACTTTGCTAAATGGTGGTCTGGCTTATGACGATCCTGCAACCGACAGTAGTTATGAAGAACGCTTTTATGGCTTATTAAAGCTGCTTAGCCCCGACCCTGCCAAACCAGTCGTTTTTTATTGCATGAGCCGCGACTGTTGGCTGTCTGTTAACGCATCATTGCGCGCCAAGAAAGTGGGCTACTCACAGGTTATTTGGTATCGCGGCGGCATGGAAAGTTGGAAAGCCGCCAATTTGCCGTTGGCGAGGGTCATTGTGAGAGCTGTCGTCCGTTAACAAGTCGGCATTACCGCTGCACCCAGAAGTAGGACTCAAGCGCTCGCGTTCAGGTTAGCCGGATCAAGACGCTATATTAACCGTAGCTACTAGCTTTTTATCCAAGGGGGCTAGAGGCTAAAAATCCTTGCATTTACCCCTCAAACTGCGGATGCAGCTGTTTGATGCGGCTCATGGCCATGGCGGCGGCGGCGGTGCGGGTTTCCACGCCAAGTTTGACAAACACCCGCTCCAGGTGTTTCTTGACGGTCATCGGGCTGCTGCCGACGATGTCGCCAATGTCGCGGTTGATCTTGCCCTTGACCACCCAGTACAGCACCTCCGCTTCACGCGGAGTCAGCTTGAAGCTCAGGGCCATGGCTTCGATGACGCTTTGGTCGCTCACCTCTTGCATGATGATGAGCCAGTCGCCCCCACCTTCGGAGTCGCCAATCTGCTGATGCAGGCGAAAGGTCAGGCGCTGCGAGCCATGCTCGATGCTCAGACGCGGTGGCTCGGCCAGTACCTCTTTGGTCTGCACATGGCGGCGCAGCCAGGCCAGCACGGGTATGGGCGTGGTGGGCGCGTCGGTACCGTAGTAGCGCATCAGCAGGTCACGCGCCAGCGGGGTTTGCCACATGAGTTTGCCGTCGCTCACACGCACGGTGATGCTGGCGTAGCCAAAGGCGTCCAGCGCACTGCGGGCCTGGCGCTTTTCGCGCGCGCCTTGCAGGTGCACCGCCATGCGCGCCAGCACCTCTTTGGGTTTGATGGGTTTGGTGACGTAGTCCACCCCACCCGATTCCAAAGCGGACACGAGGTATTCGGTTTCGGTCAGGCCGGTCATGAAGACGATGGGGATGTGCGCGGTTTGCGCCATGGCTTTGAGGCGGCGCGCCACTTCAAAGCCGTCCATGCCGGGCATCATGGCGTCCAGCAGGATGATGTCGGGCACCACCTGCGCAGCGCGCTGCAAGGCGGCCTCCCCGTTGATGGCTACCAGCACGGTGTAGCCGGATTCGTCCAACGCGTCGTGCAGCACGGCCAGGTTGTCGGGCACGTCGTCCACGATCAGCACCACGTCGCTGTTGGCGCGGTCCAGGGTGCGGTCCAGCATCGGCCGGGGCATGGCGCTTTGCAGGCTAGTTTTCGTTGGCATAGTTGTCCAATTGGACCAGCATGGACTCGAACTGGAACTGTTTGGCCAGCTCGCGCATGCTGGCGACAAAGTGCGTGCAGTGTGGGCTGCCGAGTTCAATTTCATCGATCTGATTGAGGATGCCCCGGTAATAGCCCAGCACCACCAGTTCGCGCAAGGCATCGAGTTGCGGCTTGGGCGGGTAAACCAGCTCGTTGCTGGGCGGGGGCGCCTCTTCTGCCGCTGGCGGGGCAGTTTCCAGCCAGGTAAGGTTCAGGCGGCGTTCCAGCCAGTCCAGCAGGTCGGCATGGCGCACCGGTTTAAGGATGAAATCTTCGCTCGCTATGCCCAGGCCATTGTCCAGCCCACGGTCAAAGGCGTTCGCAGAAACAATAGCAACATATGGCTCAGGATAAGGGCTATCGGCTAATAATGTTCGCAAACGGCGAATGGTTTCCCAGCCGTCGATGCCGGGCATGGCCAGGTCCATCAAAATCACTTCGGGCTGGTAGCCAGCGGCCAACAGGTCCAGGCAGTCGTGGCCATTGGTCGCCGTGCGCATCTCAAAACCCAGGGGCTGCAAAAGGTTGACCAGCAGATCGCGATCGGTTTCCTCGTTGTCCACCACCAGAATGCGGCGGCGTGGCCCGTTGTAACCCTTGCGCGGGCGGCGCACAAAAAACCTGTTTTGATGCTTGGACGCTGGCGAATACACGGTGGCATCCAGCTTGGAACGTACCTCGGGCAAAAACAGCTTGGCTTTGAAGATGGAGCCCACACCGGGCGTGCTGGTCACCGTCATCTGGCCACCCATCAGGTCGGTCAGCATGCGGGCAATCGTCAAGCCCAGGCCTGACCCCGGCGCTGTGGCCCCCGCGCCTTGTGCCCGTGTGAAAGGCTCAAAGATGCACGTCAGCTCATCAGCGGACAGGCCCGGCCCCGTGTCTTCGACCTCAATCACCGCCATTTCGCGCGCATAGCTGACGCGCAGGGTCACATAGCCCTGGCTGGTGAATTTGATGGCGTTGCCCACCAGATTGATCAGAATCTGGCGCACGCGCTTTTCGTCGGCACGCACCACGTCGGGCAAACTGCCTCCAATCTCGCAGTGAAAAGCCAGCCCCTTGGCCTGCGCATCCAGCTCAAACAGGCTGGCAATGTCGTGCACAAAGTCGGCAAACGGCATGGGCTTGACGCTCAAAGTGAGACGACCCGCCTCGATGTGCGCGATGTCCAGCGTGCCTTCGATCAAGGAGAGCAGATGCTCGCCGCCGCGTTTGATGACGTTCACCGCCTGCTTGCGGTGCGGCGCAATGCCAGCATCCTCCCCCATGAGTTGCGCGTAGCCCAGAATGCTGTTGAGCGGCGTGCGCAGCTCGTGGCTGATGGCGCTGATGTAGCGGCTTTTGGCCTGATTGGCCTGATCAGCGGCGGCGCGGGCCTGCTCGGCCACCTGTTTGGCGCGCTGCAGTGCCTCATCGGTCTGCCGGTGCAGGTCGATTTCGCGCATCAGCAAATGGGTCTGGCGGTTGGACTCCTCCTGCGCCACCAGACGGCTCTTGTGTGCCAGCACCACCCACCAGGCCACCAGTCCGGCGATCAGCAGCAGTGCCATGTAGACCTTGAGGAAACCAGAGCGCAAAACATCCTGCGAGACCAGCAGCATCTTCGGGTCAAACACCGAGCGCGCCAGCGCCAGTGTTTCCTGCTGGTAAAGCAGCTCCAATACACCGGCCAACAAGGGCGCAATCACCAGCATCAGCATCAGAAACGTGCCCAGGCCTTTGTCCAGATGCTGCCAGGTTGTCTGGGGCAGCAGCCAGCGCAAGCTGGCCGACCATTGCGCCGACAGGCTGGCGTGCGGTTTGCACAAATCACCGCAACGGGCATCCAGCGTGCAGCACAGCGAGCAGATCGGACCCTGGTAGGCCGGGCAATGCGCCATGTCGGGCGCTTCGTAGTCGCGTTCGCAAATCACGCAGGTTTTGACTTGCAGACGCTGATAGCTGCCTGCGTCAGTCTGGCCCTGGCTGGCGGCAGACGGGTTGGCTGCGCTGGCGCTGCGCGTCAGATAGTAGTTGCCACCTGTTGCGAACGCTATCAGAGGTGAAGCAACAAGTGCAGTCCCCAAGGCGATCAGCGCGGAAAATGCCTGTGGCAACGGTCCCAGGAATCCCAAATACGCCGTGACCGACAGTAGGGACGCCAGCGCCATCGCACCGACGCCCACCGGGTTGATGTCGTACAAATACGCGCGCTTGAACTCGATGCCCGGCGGTGACAAGCCCAGCGGCTTGTTGATGACCAGATCAGCCACCACGGCCATCATCCAGGCAATGGCGATGTTGGAGTACAGCCCCAGCACATCGCCCAGGGCTGCAAACACGTTCATCTCCATCAGCATGAACGCAATCACGGTGTTGAACACCACCCACACCACACGCCCCGGGTGGCTGTGGGTCAGGCGCGAGAAAAAATTGCTCCACGCCAGCGACCCGGCATAGGCGTTGGTGACGTTGATCTTGAGCTGCGACAACACCACAAACAGCGCGGTGGCCGCTACCGCCCAGCCGTAGCGGGGAAAGACGTATTCGTAAGCAGCCAAGTACATCTGGTTGGGGTCCACTGCCCGGTCGGTGGGCACGGCGTTGTGGATTGCCAGGTAAGCCAGCAGCACGCCGCCCAGCATCTTCAGCACACCCAGAACCACCCAACCCGGTCCGCCTGCCAGCACGCTGAACCACCAACGCTTGTGGTTTTGCGGCGTACACGCAGGCATGAAGCGCAGGTAGTCGGCCTGCTCGCCCATTTGTGTCATCAACGCCACGCCTACCGTCAAAGCGGCACCAAACAAAGGCAGACTGAAGCCGTCAGACGCCCCTTTCTCACCAATATAGTGCGTCACCCCGGCAAAAGCCGTGGGTTCGCGCATCAAAACAAACACAAATGGCACCACCAGCATCACACCCCAGAGTGGCTGCGTCCAGACCTGCAGGCGGCTGATGGTCGACACGCCATGGGTGACCAGCGGAATCACCGCCAGCGCGCAGATCAGATAACCCCAGCGCGGCGGAATGCCTAGCGCCAGATCCAGCGCATACGCCATCACAGCGGCCTCCAGCGCAAAAAAGATGAAGGTGAAGGTGGCGTAGATCAGCGATGTGATGGTCGAGCCGATGTAACCAAACCCCGCGCCGCGCGTCAGCAGGTCCATGTCCACGCCATAGCGCGCGGCATACACGCTGATGGGCAGCCCGGCCAGAAAGATGATCAAGCCGGTGGCCAGAATCGCCCACAGCGCGTTGACGAAACCGTACTGAACCAGCAAAGTGGCGCCCACCGCTTCCAGTATCAAAAATGCAGCAGCTCCCCCAAGCGCTGTCTGGGCTACCTGCCATTCTGACCATTTACGAAAACGCTGAGGTGTGAAACGCAAGGCGTAGTCTTCCAGCGTCTCACGCGCGACCCAGCCGTTGTAGTCCCGGCGCACCAGGGTGATGCGTTGGGGTGCTTTGGGCTCGGAAACGGGCTCGGCAGCAGAAGGGAGAAAAGCATCGGTATTCACCAGCCGGAACGTGCAGTTTTCGTGCCACGCGGCCACCCCGTCTAGCCCTGACTGCCCGCCGCTCGGGTTGAATGTGGAGCGGGTTCGATTCAAGGCAATGTAGTGTGTAGGCGTAGACCGTCAGGCGGCCAACGCGTGCTCTGGTGTTGCTCTTGGGCGTCATGGCGAGTGTGTTCAGGGGGTGAACCAGCCGGCGACTGGGTCAGGCGCGTGCGGTTTTGGGGTGAAAGCACGCGCGGGGATAGGCCGTCATACGCGAATGCCCAGGGCGCACGCATTTCACCCCAAAGCCCGGTCACCTGACCCAGTCACCACGCCTCAAGAGCTTTTGAAGCCGCAGAGGGTCAGAAAAAACCCAGGCGACAGGGGTAATAGATTAATCTATTTTGATAGCAGACAGCGCTTTTCTGATACGGGCTTGCGGTTGTTTTTCTATCTCATCTGTCATAACCAACACAGTTGAGCCAGGGTGATTGGGTCAGGCGACCGGGCTTTGGGGCCTCAGGCGCGCGCCTGAGGCATTGGCGTACCGATCCACGCGGCCCCGCGCGTAATTTGGCCCCAAAACCGCATGCGCCTGGCCCAGTCGCCCTGGCGTGCGTAAAGGTCTTCTATCAGCACAACATGACTTTGAATCGCACCCGTGTAGAACCTCATGCACATGCACATGCACACGGCACAGCTTTTGCATAATGACAGGCATGGAACCAACCCCTCATGTTCGGCCAGCATTTGCGGCCGCGCGAGCTAATTATTCAAAGCTTTGAGTGAAACGACATGGAATTGACCCCTCGCGTTCGGCACGCACCAGCGGCCGCGCGAGCTAATGACCCCAGCAATGAGTGAAACGATATGGAACTGACTCCTCGCGAAAAAGACAAACTCCTGCTGTTCACCGCCGCCCTGCTGGCCGAGCGCCGCAAGGCGCGCGGCCTCAAACTGAACTACCCCGAAGCCATGGCCCTGATCAGCGCCGCCGTCATGGAGGGCGCGCGCGACGGCAAGACTGTGGCGCAGCTCATGAGCGAGGGCCGCACCGTGCTGACCCGCGCCGACGTGATGGACGGCATTGCCGAAATGATTCCCGACATCCAGGTGGAAGCCACCTTTCCCGACGGAACCAAACTCGTCACCGTGCACCAACCCATTGTTTAGACACCCTTGATCGGGTTTACCGGAGAAACTGTCGTGCGACTATCCACCCAATCTGCTCTGCTTTTTGCAGCTTCTTGCGCCCTGTCTGCGGTGGCTATAGCCCATACTGACCATAAGACGCGCAGCCTGGCTTTGAGGTCACCCGCATGATCCCCGGCGAACTTTTCACCGACGACGGCGAACACGCCCTGAACACGGGCAGGCGTACCCTCACCCTGGTGGTGACGAACGCCTCCGAGCGACCGGTGCAGGTCGGCTCGCACTACCACTTTGCCGAAACCAACGGCGCTCTCAGCTTTGACCGCGCGGCCGCGCAAGGCATGCGCCTGAACATTGCCTCCGGCCTGGCGGTGCGGTTTGAACCGGGTCAACAACGCACGGTGGAACTGGTGGATTTGGCCGGTGACCGCATCGTCTATGGCTTTCGCGGCCTGGTGATGGGGTCGCTTTAATTTATTAGTGTTTTTTGCCTCTAGCCCTTTTAATATAAGGGCTTGTAGCTCTATTTTTTGAAGGTATTGTCATGGCCACGATTGGACGCCGCGCCTACGCTGAAATTTTTGGTCCGACCACCGGTGACCGGGTTCGCCTGGCCGACACCGGCCTGATCATCGAAGTTGAAAAGGACTACACCCTGGCTGCGGGCAGCTACGGTGAAGAGGTCAAGTTTGGCGGCGGCAAGACCATCCGCGACGGCATGGCGCAAAGCCAGCGCACCCGTGCGGAGGGTGCCGTCGATACCGTCATGACCAACGCGCTGATCCTGGACCACTGGGGCATCGTCAAGGCCGACATCGGCCTCAAAGGTGGGTGCATCGTCGCCATCGGCAAGGCCGGCAACCCCGACACCCAACCGGGGGTGGACATCATCATCGGCCCGGGCACCGAAGTCATCAGCTGCGAAGGCAACATCGTCACCGCAGGCGGCATTGACAGCCACATCCACTTCATCTGCCCGCAGCAAATCGAAGAAGCGCTCGCCAGCGGTGTCACGACCATGCTGGGCGGCGGCACCGGCCCGGCTACCGGCACCTTTGCCACCACCTGCACGCCAGGGCCGTGGAACATCGAACGCATGCTGCAAGCAGCCGACGCCTTCCCGATGAACCTCGGCTTTCTGGGCAAGGGCAACGCCAGCCTGCCCGCCGCGCTGCACGAACAGGTCAACGCCGGGGTCATCGGCCTTAAACTACACGAAGACTGGGGCACCACGCCAGCGGCCATCAGCAACTGCCTGGACGTGGCCGAAGAGACCGATGTGCAAGTGGCGATCCACTCCGACACCCTCAACGAGTCCGGCTTTGTGGAAAACACCATCGCCGCCACCAAAGGCCGGGGACTCTGCGCCTTTCACACCGAAGGCGCGGGCGGCGGGCATGCGCCCGACATTTTGAAAGTGGTGGGCCAGGAGAACTTTTTGCCCAGCTCCACCAACCCGACCATGCCCTACACCCAGAACACGCTGGACGAGCATGTGGACATGTTGATGGTCTGCCACCACCTGGACGCGGGCATTGCCGAAGACCTGGCCTTTGCCGAAAGCCGCATCCGCAAGGAAACCATCGCCGCCGAAGACGTGCTGCACGACCTGGGCGCCATCAGCATGATGAGCAGCGACAGCCAGGCCATGGGCCGCGTGGGTGAAGTCATCATCCGTACCTGGCAAACCGCGCACAAGATGAAGGCGCAGCGCGGCTGGCTGGCGCCGCCGCTGGTGCTGGGCGGCATCCAATCTGAGGCGGCGTTGGTGGAACACAACCAGCGCAACGACAACTTCCGCGCCAAACGCTATGTGGCCAAAACCACCATCAACCCGGCCATCGCACACGGCATCAGCCATGAAGTGGGCAGCATCGAGGTCGGCAAATGGGCCGATCTGGTGGTCTGGAAACCGGCTTTCTTTGGCATCAAACCGGCGCTGATCTTGAAGGGCGGCTTCATCGCCATGGCGGCCATGGGCGACCCGAATGCGTCCATTCCAACGCCGCAGCCGGTGCACTACCGCCCGATGTTTGGGGCCTTTGGCAGCGCCATTGCACGCGGGTCGCTGACCTTTGTGTCCCAAGCCGGATTGGATGCGGGCATTCAGGAGCGCTTTGGCCTGCAAAAGACCTTGAGCGCGGTGAAGAACATCCGTGGCGTGCGCAAACAGCACATGGTGCACAACCACTACCTGCCCAGCATGGAAATCGACGCGCAAACCTACAGCGTGCGCGCCGACGGCCAGTTGCTCACCTGCGAAGCGGCGGTGAGCCTGCCGATGGCGCAGCGCTACTTCTTGTTCTGAGCCTGAGTTCATGGCCATGGACATCCGCGTCGACGATTTGCAAGGCAGCGCCATCCAGGCCCTGCTGCAAACACATCTGGATGCCATGTATGAATACTCGCCGCCAGAGAGCGTGCACGCGCTGGACCTTGACGCATTGCGCCATCCGTCCATCACCTTCTGGACCGCCTGGGACGGCGATGCATTGCTGGGCTGCGGCGCCCTCAAACAGCACAGCGCCGAGCATGCTGAACTGAAATCCATGCGTACCGCCAGCGCCCATGTGCGCAAAGGGGTGGCGCGTGCCATGCTGCGGCACATCGAGTCTGCCGCACGAGCCAAAGGCATCCAGCGCATCAGTCTGGAAACCGGCCCACACACACCCTTTGTCGCAGCACAAAAGCTTTATGCCAGCGAAGGTTTTGTCGAGTGCGGGCCGTTTGCGGACTACGTGCTGGACCCATATAGCTTGTTCATGACCAAGGTGCTGACAGACGCGCCAACACCACGCTGATAGCCTGGGTGGCCATCAAGCGGTACGATCCTGCGGATTTCTTTATCACTTTGCTACGACAACCATGTTGCACGTCTCCAAACTCATCCCCCAAGGCGCTGGTCTGGCGGCTGCGCTTCTCAAACGCGCCAGCACCGTCGAGCTGGACTGGGACGTGCGCCAGAAAAGCCGTTTTGAAGCCACCGACTCCACAAGTCGCCAGCTCGGCGTCTTTCTGCCGCGCGGCACGGTCGCCCGTGGCGGGGATGTGCTGGTGGCGCACGATGGCTCGCTGATCATGGTCTGGGCAGCGCCGCAAGCCGTGCTGAAGATCACCCACGACGCCGCGCACGGCACGCCGTTTGATCTGATCCGCGCCGCCTACCACCTGGGCAACCGCCATGTGCCGATTGAACTCAAACCCGACCACCTGAAGATCGAGCCTGACCACGTGCTGGCCGACATGTTGCGCGCCATGCACCTGGTTGTGACCGAAGTCACCGAGCCGTTCGAGCCGGAAAACGGCGCCTACGCCACCGGCGGGCACTTTGGTGGCCACCATCACGGGCACGAGCATGACCACGATCACAGCCATGATCACGTGCACACGCCACCGCCCGCCACCGCTGCGCCGCACGTGCATGGCCCCGGTTGCGGCCACGACCACTAAAACGTCCGGCATGCAAGACAGCAGCCTGATGCAGCTGATGTGGCTGGCCTCCCCGGCTTTGCCTATCGGTGGGTTTTCATACTCAGAATGCCTCGAAGCCGCCGTCAATGCTGAACTTGTTACGACAGAACAGGAAGCATCTGACTGGCTGGTGGAGCAGCTCCACACGACGCTGGCGCGCGCTGACCTGGCGGTGATCGCGCAGGCAATTGCTGCCTGGCGCGCTGCAGATCACGCGCGCATCGACGAGCTCAACGCCTGGGTGTTGCAGACCCGCGAAAGCAGTGAGTTACGGGCGCAGGCCGAGCAGATGGGCCGCTCGCTGCTCGAATGGCTGCGCAACCACACCACGGCAACGCCATCCCAGATTGACGTGCTCGCCACCCAACAACCCACCTATCCGCTGGCGTTTGCCCTGGCAGCCAGCGCCACCGCCGCGCCGCTGCGCGACTGCCTGCTGGCCTACGCCTTTGGCTGGGCAGAGAACATGATGCAAGCCGCCATCAAATCCGTGCCGCTGGGGCAAAGCGCCGGGCAACGCATCCTGTCTGCATTGACGGCCAACATCCCGGCGGCCATCGACCATGCGATCACGCTGAACGACGACAGCCGCCAGGCCTTTTCCCCCATGCTGGCGATTCTGAGCAGCCAGCACGAGGTGCAATATTCAAGACTTTTCCGCTCCTAGCCCTTATATATAAAGGGCAAGTAGCTCTTATTTTTATACTATTCAACGATCATGACCACGCCCCTGCACCACATCCAAAACCGCACCAAGACCCTGCCCCCCCTGCGCGTAGGCATCGGCGGCCCGGTGGGCTCTGGCAAGACCACGCTGCTGGAAATGCTCTGCAAAGCCATGCGTGAGAAGTACGACCTGGTGGCCATCACCAACGACATCTACACCAAGGAAGACCAGCGCCTGCTGACGGTGAGCGGCGCGCTGCCGCCCGAGCGCATCATGGGGGTGGAAACCGGCGGCTGCCCACACACCGCCATCCGCGAAGACTGCTCCATCAACTTGGAGGCGATTGAACGCATGCTGGTGGAGCACCCCAATGCCGACATCGTCTTCATCGAGAGTGGCGGTGACAACCTGGCCGCCACCTTCAGCCCCGAACTGTCTGACCTGACGATTTACGTGATCGACGTGGCCGCTGGCGAAAAGATTCCGCGCAAAGGCGGCCCCGGCATCACCAAGAGTGACCTGTTTGTCATCAACAAGACCGACCTGGCGCCGCATGTGGGGGCCAATCTGGAGGTGATGGCCGCAGACACCACCCGCATGCGCACCACGCCCAAGGGTCTCAAGCCCTTTGTCATGACCAATCTGAAGACCTTGACCGGGCTTGATGAGGTGATCCGTTTCATTGAGCAGCGCGGTATGCTGACGGCCAGCACCTGAGCAACCACGCCACCTTCTGCCTTGCAGGCAGCATGGACTCCGCTTCTGAGCTGCTACCACAAGCCATGGTGCTATGATTTTGTAAAAAGTACCACGGGGAGTTCAACGCTTGAAGCGTTAGATTAAGCCCGATGTCATCCTATCCACTTACCTTCATGGCGCTACCTGAAGACGACCTGTCCACCAGCAGCGCGCTGGTGATTGACGCCAACCCCACGTCGCGTTCGGTGCTGGTGTCGCAATTACGTGACTTTGGCATGGGCACGGTGGTGCAGACTGCGCGCTTGGTCGACGCGCGTCGCCAGCTTGAGTACCGTCGCTTTGACGTGGTGCTGTGCGAATTGCACTTCGCTGGTGACACCATGACCGGGCAGGACCTGCTGGACGACCTGCGGCGCAACCAGCTACTCCCCTTTGCCACCGTGTTTCTGATGGTCACGGGTGAGGCCACCTACGCCAAGGTGGCCGAGGCGGCAGAGTCGGCGCTGGACGGCTACCTGCTCAAGCCCCACAAAGCCAACCAATTGGGTGAACGCCTGCGTCAGGCACGCATCCGCAAAGCCTCGTTACAGGAAATCTTCAGCGCCATCGAGGCTGAAGACTTTGAACACGCTGCAGACCTTTGCCTGCATCGCTTCGAGACCAAAGGGCTGTTCTGGCTATACGCCGCTCGTGTGGGTGCAGAGCTGATGTTGCGTGTGGGCAAGTTCGCGCAGGCGCAAAAGCTGTACCAGGCCGTGGTGGCGGCCAAAACCTTGCCGTGGGCCAAGCTGGGCGTGGCGCGCTCCCTTCTGGACGAAGGTCAGACCGCCAAAGCCGTCAGCACGCTGGAGAACCTGATCAGCGAAGACCCCAACTATGCCGACGCCTACGACGTGATGGGCCGGGCGCAGTTCGAACAAGGTAAATTTTCCGAAGCGCTGTCCACCTATCAGATGGCCAGCACACTGACGCCTGCGTCGATTACACGCCTGCAAAACCTGGGCCTGATGAGTTATTACTGTGGCGACCGCAAGGCTGCCGAGCAGGCGCTGGACCGCGCCACACGCATGGGGCTGGACTCGAAGATGTTTGACAGCCAGACGCTGGTGCTGCTGGCGTTCTCGCGGTTTGAAAGCGGCGACCGCAAAGGCCTGCAGCGCTGCCATGATGACTTTGTCCGCCTGATCGAACGCAACCCCGACAACACCCGCCAGCAGCGCCTAAGCGCCATCGTGGATGCGCTGCAACTGCTTGAACAAGGCCAGTTCGCGCAGGCACTGGAATCGGTACGCAGCCAATGCCAGCGCGTCAAGGACCCTGACTTTGATTTCGAGTCGGCCTCCAACCTGCTGGCGCTGCTGGCCCAATTGGCCAACAGAGCCATCCAACTCGACGAGGTCGAGGCGGTGGTCACCACACTGGGACTGCGTTTTGCCGGCACACGGGCCTTGTCGGAACTGTTGGCTGGCGCCGTCGGCACCCACCCACCGTATGCCGAACTGGTCAGAGCCGCCCACCAGCAGATTCTGAAACTGGCCGAGACCGCCATGTCGCTGAGCATGGGCGGTGACCCGCAGGCGGCGGTGGTGAACCTGATCCGCCACGGCACGGAAACACTGAGCGGCAAGCTGATCGAAACCGCCTACCTGGTGCTGCACCGCTACGCCGACAAAATCGGGAACTCCGCAGAACTCAATGCATTGGTGCATGACCTGCGTGTGCGCTATAGCACCCAGATCACGCGTGCTGCGCTGGGTGAGCCAAAGCGCCAGGCCGGCGGCCTGACCCTGCGCACTGGCAGCAAGAGCAGCAAACCAGCGACGGCGGCCTGAGGTAAAAAACACCCTGAACCGGGGGAAAACACTAGCAATGGGTCAACCTTGGGCGCTGAATAATCAGTGTTTTGCCTCCAAGGAGACCCATCTATGCGATCCATAAAGAAACTTGGTTTGGTCATCGGCCTGGTAGCCAGTGTCATCGCCACGGCAGCACTTGCCCAGCAGCAACAATTCATCAACATCCTGACCGGCGGGCAAAGCGGCGTGTACTACCCGATCGGTGTCGCACTGTCGCAAATCTACGCCAAGGCTATCCCCAATGTGCGCGCCACGGCGCAGGTCACCAAGGCCTCTGCTGAAAACCTGAACCTGCTACAAGCCGGTCGCGGCGAGCTGGCCATGGCACTCGGTGACTCGGTGTCTGATGCCTGAAAAGGCGACGCCGAGGCCGGTTTCAAAACAAAACTGGACAAATTGCGCGGCCTCTCAGCCACCTACAACAACTACATCCAGATTGTTGCCACTGAAGACTCAGGCATCAAAACCCTGGCAGATCTCAAAGGCAAGCGCATCTCGGTAGGCGCCGCCAAGTCGGGCACCGAACTCAATGCACGTGCCATTCTGAAAGCCGCTGGCCTGACCTATGCCGACCTGGGCAAGGTCGAGTACCTGCCGTTTGGGGAATCCGTCGAGCTGATGAAAAACCGCCAGTTGGACGCCACCTTGCAGTCCGCCGGTCTGGGCGTATCGTCCATCCGTGACCTGGCCACCTCGATCAAGATCGTGGTGGTGGCCGTACCGGCTGATGTGGTCGCCAAGGTGGGCGATGCCGCTTACCAGGCTGCCGTGATTCCAGCCAACACCTACACCGGCCAGACGGCTGACGTGGCCACCGCTGCCATTCCGAACTTTCTGGTGACCCAAGCCGGTGTGCCCGACGAATTGGCCTACCAGATGGCCAAGGCCATGTACGAGAACCTCGACACGCTCTATGCTGCCCACAATGCCGCCAAGTCCATCAAGCGCGAAAACGCCGTCAAGGGCATGCCGATCCCGTTGCACCCAGGTGCGGCGCGTTATTACAAGGAAATTGGCCTCATCAAGTAAGCTGGCCCGCCCTTGCATGCGGCCCCAGCTCTTGGGGCCGTTTTTGTTTCTGATGGATTCGAGGTTCCCATGCCAGACAGTCAAGTTGCACACACCGACACACTGAGCCGTCCGATCTTCTGGATCGCTCTGGTTTTCTCCAGCTTCCAGCTGTTCACCGCCGCTTTCAGCCCACTCTCCAGTCAGGTGGTACGCACGATTCACGTGGGCTTTGTGTTGCTAATGATCTTCACCCTGTACCCGCCATGGGACGAACATGAGCGCTGGGCGCCGTTGGGCAAAGTTCTCGGCTGGGTGCTTGGCTTGACCGGTTTTGTCTTTGGTCTGTACCACTGGGTCTACGAAGCTGACCTGACGCAACGCGCTGGCGACCTGGTGCCGATGGACTGGGTTGTTGGCGTGGTCACCGTTGCACTGGTGTTTGAGGCCGCACGACGCGTTATGGGTTGGGGCCTGCCGATGATTTGCGGTCTCTTCCTGCTTTACGGGCTGTTTGGCCAGCATTTGCCTGGCGCGTTTGCGCACCGGGGCTTTGGGCTGGACCAGATCGTCGGCGCCCTGAGTTTTGGCACCGATGGCCTGTACGGCACGCCCACCTACGTGTCTTCGAGCTATATCTTTCTGTTCATCCTGTTTGGCGCATTTCTGGAACAGGCCGGCATGATCGACCTGTTCAATGACTTTGCCATGGGCATGGTCGGCCACACACGCGGCGGCCCGGCCAAGGTGTCGGTGATCTCGTCCGGGCTGATGGGCACCATCAACGGCTCGGGCGTGGCCAATGTGGTCACCACCGGGCAGTTCACCATCCCGCTGATGAAGCGCTTTGGCTACAGCGCCGCTTTTGCCGGTGGCGTGGAAGCCACATCCAGCATGGGCGGACAGATCATGCCACCGGTGATGGGCGCGGTGGCCTTCATCATGGCCGAAACCATCGATGTGCCCTACGTCACCATTGTCAAGGCAGCAGTTATCCCGGCCATTCTGTACTTCGTCACCGCCTTTTGGATGGTACATCTGGAAGCTGGCCGCAAAGGACTCAACGGCCTGCCCAAAGACGAGTGCCCGAACCCCTGGACGGCGGTGCGCTTGCGCTGGTACTTGCTGATGCCTTTGATCGGCCTGGTCGCACTGCTGTTTTCCGGCTACACGCCGCTGTTTTCCGGCACTATCGGCTTGGCCCTGACTGTGGTGCTGATCTTTGGTGCGGCGGTCATGACCGGGGTGCAGGGTTTGGCGTTGCGCGGCGTCTTTTGGGTGCTGCTGGCTGTGGCTTGCTCGGGGTTTTTCAAGTTTGGCGTGGGCACATTTTTGGTGGTGGTGGCGCTGCTGGTTGCCCTGACTTACATCCGTCACACCGGGGCTGATGCTCGCAGACTGGCCATCAAGGCCATGGTGGACGGCGCCCGCCATGCCCTGCCAGTGGCCATTGCCTGCGCGCTGGTGGGCGTGATCATCAGCATGATCAACCTGACCGGCGTAGCGGCTGAACTTGGCGGGCGCATTGTCTCGATTGGTGAGAACAGCCTGTTTCTGGCGCTGTTTTTGACCATGGTGATCTGCCTGGTGCTGGGCATGGGCATTCCCACGATTCCCAACTACATCATCACCAGTTCGCTGGCGGCACCGGTGCTGCTGAAACTGGGCGTGCCACTGCTGGTGTCGCACATGTTTGTGTTTTACTTTGGCATCATGGCCGACCTGACGCCGCCGGTGGCACTGGCCGCGTTTGCCGCCGCGCCGATTGCGCGCGAAAGCGGTCTGAAGATCAGCGTGCAGGCGGTGCGCATTGCCATTGCGGGCTTCATCGTGCCGTTCATGGCGGTCTATAGCCCGGCGCTGATGCTGCAAAGCGGCGGATGGACAGATACCGGCTACGTCGTGTTCAAAGCTCTCGTGGCCATTGCGATGTGGGGTGCCGGGGCGATTGGCTTCCTGATCACACCGTTGAACTGGCTGGAGCGCCTGTATGTGATTGTGGCAGCCTGCTTTTTGGTGGCTGCCGTTCCCATGACCGATGAAATCGGCTTTGCATCGGTCATGGCGTTTGTCGTTTGGCATGTGTGGCGCAGCCGCACTGCCAAGCCACGGCTGGCCTGACATGGCGGCGGCGACCCTGGGGGTGTGCCTGACGCTGGCCAGCGCGCTGCACGCCGTGCCGGTGTTTGTGCCGGTGCAGCGCTTCACACTGGCCTGGATGCACTCGATCGAAAAAGTGCGCTGGGAGGAGGATTACGCGGTGGCCGCCAGCCCTGTGGCGGGTCAGCCACCGGTGCTGCTGACGCTCAAAGCCCGCGTCAAAGGTTCCGCAGCAGGCATGGAGCCGCCCGATGATGCGGTACTGCGCAACGGCTGGTATGAGTACACGCCCCGTCAAACGACCTTGCCCGAGCTTCGGCTGACACGCTCAGAGTTCACCGCCGACTATGACTGGTGCATGAACGGACGCTGCCAAACCATGTCACATTTAATAGCTAGTAACCGAGGTATTACAAGGGCTACACCCTGTTTTTCCTCACAAAAATTCAAGTGGATCAACCCCACAGATCCAACGGTGGGTCGGTGACCACGGCGCGCAAAATGTCCGAGCGCGAGATAAATCCGGCCACCAGCCCCAGATCATCCACCACCGGCAACCCGGGCAGACCGGTATCGAGCAACACCTGCGCCACGCGGCGGATATCCGAATCGGGCGCCACACTGGGCACCGGTGTCACCATGATGTCCTTGACGTTTTGCATCATGAACGCGCGCCACGCCAGTGCATGGCTGTCGGGCGACGGCAGGCGCTCCGGCTGCAGCAAGTCGGCCCGTGTCAGCAAACCCACCAGGTGATCGGTGGCATCCACCACCGGAGCCTGGCCGACCGCTTTCGCACTCAGAATTTCCCAGGCCTGAAGCACCGTGGCCGTGTCTTTGAGGGTGATGATCTGCCTGCTCATCACATCGGACACCCGGGTCAACGGGTGACGTGTTGTGCTGCCAGCCAGCGTTTCGGTGTAGGCCGACAAGGCATTTCGGTGGGATTCATCCGCGCTGGCGGCCTGGCCTTTGGTCTTGTTCGCCTCAGATTCCACAAAAGCTCCTGACGATTCGGCCAGCCTGTCTCGCCCTTCATGCGCCACAGGCAGCGCGCGACGGGTTCGCGTCAAAGCACCTACGCCGTCCACCTGGCGCAACTGCTCCATGCTGCCGCGAAACAAACGCCCCTGCATGCCATAAACCGAGAACATGGTGTGTTGTCTCCTGGGTGGGTGCTGGCCGGATACCTGCGCACCATAGCGACCGATTTGGTCGTCGTCAATGGCGGATACCTGTATGTCCTATCGACAAAAATCGTCCCGGACTTGATCTGTGCCAGCCAAAACGCTCAGGTTTTCGGCAAAAACAGCGCTTGCAGATCGTTCAGGAAGTCGAATCCGCGCGCCGTTGGCTGGGCGTGGTTCAGATCGCGCGTCATCAAGCCACGGCTTTCCGCCTCCTGCAACGCAGCCAGAATTGCCGTGACAGGCAGACCCGTGCGCTCGGTAAATGTTTGCAGTTCAAAGCCATCCGCCAGGCGCAACGCATTGAGCATGAATTCAAACGGCAACTCCGCCCGGCTGACCTCGTTTTCCTGCGCGATGGCGCTGCCCACCAAGGCCTGCGTCATGTAGCGCGCCGGGTCACGCAGTCGCACCTGGCGCAGCACGCGATGGGCAAAACTGAGCTTGCTGTGCGCCCCCGCGCCAATCCCCAGATAGTCGCCAAACTGCCAATAGTTCAGGTTGTGCGCGCAACGGTGGCCGGGTTTGGCGTAGGCAGACACCTCATAGCGGCTCATACCCTGCTGGCTGGTCATGTCGGTGATCAGGTCCAGCATGTCGGCAGCCAGATCTTCATCGACCGCTGCGGGCGGGTATTTGGCAAAGTAGGTGTTGGGCTCGATAGTCAGGTGGTAGATCGACAGGTGCGGCGGCGCAAAAGACAGCGCTGTGGCGACATCGGAGCGCAGATCGTCCAGCGTCTGACCCGGCAACGCGTACATCAGGTCCAGATTGAATGTATCAAAAACTGCAGCAGCCTCCGAAAGCGCATCAAGGGCTTGAGACCGATTATGCACACGACCCAGAGTTTTTAGAAAGTCGTCATTGAAGCTCTGCACACCGGCCGACAGGCGCGTCACACCCGCAGCGCGAAACGCCTTGAAACGGTCTTTCTCGAAGGTACCGGGGTTGGCCTCCAGGGTGATTTCACAGTCCGCCGCCAGCCGGGTCCGCGCCCGGATGCCCCCCAACAATTGGTCGATGGCCTGCGGTGAAAACAGGCTGGGGGTGCCACCACCGATGAAGATGCTCTGCACACTGCGGCCCCAAATCAGCGGCAGTGACGATTCCAGATCGGCCATCAAGGCGTTCAGATAGGCTTGCTCGGGCAAGTCTGCCGCCCGCATCTCGTGCGAGTTGAAGTCGCAATACGGGCATTTCTTCAGGCACCAGGGCAAATGCACATACAGCGACAAGGGCGGCAGGCTGCCGAGTTGCAGCGTGCCGGGGCGCATGTAGTGCTGGATGTCGTGCGGCTGTATGGCAACGTCTGACGTGGCCGAATCGGGTTTTATCGGAATCATGTGTTGTTAATGCTGCTCTGTCTGGGCGCGCACCATGACGTCATCAAGCAATTGGGGTGCGCGCTGCGTGGTAGCCCGATGGGGCGCCCGCGCAGGATTCGTGGCTCACATAGGTTGGTTGACCAAATGCCAACACCCCCGTGGACAAGCAAGCAACCGTTTGACGACGTCGAGCGTCTAGCGAGGTGGGGCCTTTGGGCGGCTGACGATTTCTGGTACTCCAGTATGAGGAAGCTGCCCAAAGGCCCCGCCTCGCGGGTCGCACAACAAGCTTTGGATCAAACTGATGGCCCAATGTTTGGGTACCCGTCAAATGCCACATGAGACCAGCAGTCTCAACACCACTCACAACCACTGCTCACGCATCAGCGCGACCATCGCTGCAGCCGCTCGTCCGCGGTGGCTGTTGGCATTTTTCACCTCGATGGGCAACTGCGCAAAGGTCAGACCAAACTCGGGAATGAACATCACCGGGTCAAAGCCAAAGCCGTTGGTACCCAGCCGTTCGCGGGCAATTTCACCCACCACCCGGCCCACCGCCACCAGCGGCTCGGGGTCTTGGGCGCTGCGTACCGCCACCAGGGTGCTGACCATGGCCGCCCGGCGGTTGTCCACGCCTTGCATCTGCTCCAGCAAGGCGCGCACGTTGTTGTCATCACTCTTGGGATAACCAAACCGGGTGGCGTAAAACGCCGTCTGCACGCCCGGCAGGCCGCCAAACACGTCCACACACAGGCCGGCGTCGTCAGCCACGGCGGGCAAGCCGCTGTGCTCGGCGGCATGGCGCGCCTTGGCCAGCGCGTTTTCAATGAAGGTGTGAAACGGCTCAGGAGCCTCGGGGATACCCAGACTGCCCTGTGTGATGAGTTCGAAACCCAGCGGCGCAAACATGACCTGCAGTTCAGCAAGCTTGCCGGGGTTGTTGGATGCCAAAACAATTTTCATATGAAAAATATGCCTCCAGCCCTTATAAATAAAGGGCTAATAGCTATCAATTCAGTAAACGCTCTTTTGCAGCTGAATCAGCTCGCAGATGCCCTTGTCAGCCAGCGCCAGCAGCGCATCCATCTCTGAACGCGTAAACGCCGCCCCCTCGGCCGTGCCCTGCACTTCGACAAAATGACCCGCGCCGGTCATCACCACATTCATGTCGGTATCACAGGCTGAGTCTTCCACATACTCCAAGTCCAGCAGCGGCGTGCCCTGCACGATGCCAACCGAGATGGCGGCCACCTGGTCGAGGATGGGCGATGTCGTCAGCTTGCCCTGCTCGATGAGCCAATTGACAGCGTCTTGCGCCGCCACAAATGCGCCGGTGATGGCGGCGGTACGCGTGCCACCGTCTGCCTGCAACACGTCGCAGTCCAGGTGAATGGTGCGCTCACCCAGCAATTTCAGATCAACCACGCTGCGCAGCGCGCGGCCAATCAATCGCTGAATTTCCTGCGTGCGACCCGACTGCTTGCCGCGCGCGGCCTCGCGGTCGCTGCGGGTATGGGTAGCGCGAGGCAGCATGCCGTATTCGGCGGTGACCCAGCCTTCGCCACTGCCCTTCTTGTGCCCGGGCACTTTTTCTTCGACCGAGGCGGTGCACAAGACCTTGGTGTTGCCAAACTCAATCAACACAGAGCCCTCGGCGTGCATGGTGTAGTTGCGGGTAATGCGCACCGGGCGCATCGCATCATGGGCTCGCGCTTCAGCGCGTGAAAATTCAGTCATCACAGAACCTTTGTTATCCAAAAAATCAGGTCTTTTTCTGAGCCGAGCGGCGAATCGCCTCGTTGATTTCGGCAATGGAGCGCTCAATGGCTTCATCATCCAGATCGTCAGCACCGGAGTCCGACCAGCCAGCCTGTATGGTGGATGCAAACTCACCGTCGAGAATCGAGTCGGTGGTGATCGCACCCCGGGTGGATTCAAACGCGTCAGGCGTCTGCCACTCCAGCGCCAGACAGGTCACATTGTCAGACTTGGGACCCGCGACACGCAATGCTCTTTCCACCAGATCAGGCACCGCCACGTCCACAGGATTGAGCAGCAGGTCAGACACGATGGTCTGCTCTGTCAGCGGCGACCACAGACCGTCAGAACATAGCATGATGCGGTCGCCCTGCTGCAAACTCACTGGTCCCGTCACGGCAAACACGGGCTTGGTCGGCGAACCCAGGCAGGTGAACAGCACATTGCGGTTTTGAGGAGCCTCGGGCCGATCAGTAGATGCCTTGAGCAAATCCTGTTCCAGCAGCGAATGGTCGCGTGTACGCGTTAGCAGTTCACCGCCGCGTGTCATATACAGCCGCGAGTCGCCACAGTGGGTCCAATACACAGCGCCGTTTTGAACCACGGCCATCACAATCGTGGTGCGCGGCGCATCCAGCATGGCATGATCCATAGCGTGGCGCAGAATGTGCCGATGCGCCGAGCGCACCGCATTGTTCAAAAAACCCTGCACATCGGCAAGCTCGGGTTTGGCCTCTTTCTGGAACAACGCAGCGATGGCCTGAACCGCGAGTTGCGCCGCCACCTCGCCGTCGGGATGCCCCCCCATGCCGTCTGCCAGCATGAAAATGGCCGAAGCACTGGTGTAGCAGTAGCCCATACGGTCTTCGTTCTTCTCGCGCCCACCTTTGCGGCTGACCTGGAAAACGGAGAACTTCATTTGGGTTTGTTACTCGGCACCGTCGCCCTGAGCACGGTCTTTTTGGTGCCCGAGACCATGTTGTCAAACTGCAAACGTACCTTTTCACCGACGCTCAAGCGCGTGTAGCGACGCTCTCCGGGGCTGTTGAGTTCTTTTTGCAGCGCAAACACCGACTGCGGTCTGGCGAGTGGGTCCAGTGTCATGCACCATTGCACCACTTCGATCAGGTTGTCCGAATACACCCCCTGCAGACGCTTCCAGGCCTGGTTCATCGGGTCGTTGTTGACGCGCTGTGGTGCCTCGTTGGGCGGAAAGCCCTGCATACAGGCGAAGATGCAGGCCCCAATGGCGTAGATATCCGTCCAAGGGCCCATAGTGCTGTCGCGCCGGTACATCTCGGGTGCGGCAAAACCGGGCGTATACATCGGACGGATGAAGTTGCCTTCTTTGCTCAGCACCTCACGGGCAGCGCCAAAATCGATCAACACCGCCTTATTCTCATCAGTGATAAAAATGTTGGCGGGTTTGATGTCCAGGTGCAGCATCTTGTGCTGATGGACAATACGCAGGCCTCGCAAAATCTCTTCAAACAAGGAGCGAATGGTCGACTCGCGGAACACCTTGCTCTGCTTGAGGTCACGCGCAGTGATGATGAAATCCTGCAGGCTGGCACCTTCCAGGTAATTCATCACCATGTAAACGGTGTCGTTTTCCCGAAAAAAATTCATCACACTGACCACCGAGGGGTGCGAAATCTGCGCCAGCGAACGACCTTCTTCAAAAAAGCTCTTCAGTCCTAGCCGATACAGCGACAACTTTTCGGGGGCCACCTGCGGGACCAATTCACCCGCCTCGCGGGTCGTCAATGACGCAGGCAAATATTCCTTGATCGCGACTTGCTGACCTTCCGCATTGGTAGCCAGATAAACCACGCCAAACCCCCCTGCGGCCACCTTGCGAACAACCTGATACCCACCAATGAGGGCGCCTGGGGGCAATGGGGAAGGCTTGGCCTTGGACATATTTTTCAATCAGGAAACCGCAAGCGGGGCAAGAACCGGGTTATTCTCAAATGCACTTCATTTCACGAGCATTGCAATGTCAGTTTACAGCATGACGGGTTACGCCAGCGCCCAATACAGTCCCACCAAAGAGGCGTCTGAGAGCGAAGGGAAAAGCAGTTCTACGAGCCGATTGGGCATGGAAATCAGGGCGGTCAACAGCCGCTTTCTGGACCTGTCCTTCCGCTTGCCGGAAGAGCTTCGTGCCTGCGAGCCCATTCTTCGGGACAAGCTGAATGCACGGCTCAAACGCGGAAAAGTGGAGCTGCGTGCCTCCATTGACAGCACAAGCGCGAGCGTAGTGACTGAACCTTCCACCCGTCTACTGCAACGCCTAAACGCCATTCAGGACAATGTCAAAGCGTGGCTGCCTGCGGCGCAACCGCTCAGTGTGGCTGAGGTGATCCGTCTGGCGGTGGACGAGTCTGCCCCGGACAAAGACTGGCAGGCCGATGCACAGCAACTCGCCGACCAGGTACTAGACGCGCTGTTGTCCGCCCGCGAACGTGAGGGTGCACGACTAGCCACGATGCTGTTTGACCGCATCAAACAGCTGCGCGCTCTCGCCACCAAGGCCGGGCCCCTGATCCCGCAACTGGTGGAACAGCAGCGTCAACGTTTCCTGGACCGCTGGACCGAAGCCATGGATTCGACTAACGGCCAAGCCAAGTCGGACATGGCGCAAGACCGGGCCTTGACCGAGGCCACTGCGTTTGCCATCCGTATCGATGTGGCCGAAGAGCTGACTCGGCTGACTTCGCATCTCGATGAGTTGGAGCGACTGGTCAAAAAAGGCGGCGAGATTGGCAAACGACTTGACTTTTTGATTCAGGAATTGCACCGTGAAGCCAACACCTTGGGTTCCAAATCTGCGGCGCTGGAACTCACTCATATCTCGGTCGACATGAAAGTGCTGATCGAGCAAATGCGTGAACAAGTGCAAAACATAGAGTAAGCGTATGGACTATCCAGGAAACTTATTTGTCGTGGCAGCCCCCAGCGGGGCGGGTAAATCGAGCTTGGTCAAAGCCTTGCTGGAACTTGACTCGCATGTGCAACCATCGGTATCGCACACCACCCGTGCGCCACGCGGCCAGGAAAAGCATGGTCGGGAGTATTTCTTCGTCTCTGAGACCGAGTTTGATGCGATGGTGCAGGCAGACGCTTTCATAGAGTGGGCGCATGTTCACAACCACCGCTATGGCACATCCAAGAAGGCCATCGAAGAGCGCATGAGCCGGGGCGCAGACGTCATTCTTGAAATTGATTTTCAGGGCGCATTGCAGATCAAGCAGATATTTGCCAATGCCGTCACTATCTTTATCCTGCCACCTAGCTGGGATGAACTGCGCTCCAGGCTGGAGCGACGCGGCGAGGACACCCCCGAGGTGATTGAGGTGAGACTGCAAAACGCAGCCCTGGAGATGGCACAAGCGCGCCAATTTGACTTCGTTATAATCAATGAGTTGTTTGACCGGGCGGTGTTTGATCTCAAATCCATTGTCCACGCACAGCGACTCAAGTACCTGGCACAGCGCCGTGCCAGGGCTGAAACATTCAAAGCACTTCATATTTCTTAGTGCGCCTACCTGGTTTTGGAGAAGTCATGGCCCGTATCACCGTCGAAGACTGCCTGGTGCAGATTCCCAATCGCTTTCAGTTGGTGCTGGCAGCGTCCTATCGCGCGCGCATGCTGAGCCAGGGTCATACGCCCAAAGTTGACAGCAAAAACAAACCTGGTGTGACGGCATTGCGAGAAATCGCCGCCGGCAGAATTGGTATCGAGATGCTGAAAAAAGTGCCTCTTTAAGCGGTTTGCTTGACCAATACAAAGGCACCGCCATGCGGTGCTTTTTTATGCCAGTCTCTCCAATAACCCTTGTGCACGCTATATTCAAGGGATGAGCACCAAACTCAATTCAGGTCCACCAACAACTGTACCCCCCTTGAAATCAGCGCCCAGCACGCTGAGCCCGGCCGGGATAAATGCGGCCGCAGCCAGTTTGGCCGCTTTGACCAGCAAGTTGGATTACCTCAGTCAGGCTGATCTGGACAGCGTCCGCCTGGCCTATCGCTTTGCAGATGAAGCGCATCTGGGGCAATTGAGAAACAGCGGCGAACCCTACATCACCCACCCGATTGCCGTTGCAGCACTGTGCGCCGAGTGGAAACTTGATGCCCAGGCACTTATGGCGGCGCTGCTGCATGACGCCATGGAGGATTGCAATGTCTCCAAGGTGGAACTGATTGAACGGTTTGGACCGGCAGTCGCCGAACTGGTGGACGGCTTGACCAAACTGGAAAAGCTGCATTTCAATACACGCGAAGAAAACCAGGCGGAATCCTTTCGCAAGATGCTGCTGGCCATGGCGCGCGATGTCCGTGTCATTTTGATCAAGCTTGCAGACCGCACCCACAACATGCGGACCTTGTCCGATGCGCCGCGCGAGAAATGGACGCGCATTGCCTCTGAAACGCTAGATGTTTATGCACCCATTGCTTATCGACTGGGTTTGAACCTAACTTATCGGGAGCTACAGGACCTATCTTTCAAATATCTCAATCCATGGCGATATTCGATTTTGTCCAAGGCCGTTGCCAAGGCACGTGGCCGCAGGCGCGACCTCATTCAAAAGGTCCAATCGGATTTGGAAGGCACGTTTGCCCAGCATGGCATGCCCGTCAGGATTGCGGGACGTGAGAAAACCATTTATTCCATCTATAAGAAGATGGATGAAAAGAACCTCAGTTTTGCGCAAGTAACCGACATTTACGGTTTTCGGATCATCGTCCCTCACCTGATTGATAGCTATACCGCATTGGGTTTGTTACACCAACTGTACAAACCCGTGCCAGGCAAGTTCAAGGATCACATTGCCATCAGCAAAATCAATGGCTATCAGTCCTTGCACACGACGTTGGTGGGGCCATCCGGGATCAACGTCGAGTTTCAGTTACGCACAGAAGCCATGCACATGGTGGCCGAGACAGGTGTAGCCGCGCATTGGCAATATAAAGAAGTGCCCCACGGCGACGGCAATCAAAGCGACCGCATGGGTTCCAAATGGCTTCAGTCCTTGCTGGACATTCAGGACGAAAATCGCGATGCCACCGAGTTTTGGGAGCACGTCAAGGTCGATTTGTTCCCCGATGCCGTCTACGTATTCACACCCAAAAGCCAGATCATGGCCATGCCCCGGGGCTCCACGGTGATTGACTTTGCGTATGCCATTCACAGCAATGTGGGCGACCGCACTCTGTTAGCCAAAATCAACGGCGAGCCCGTGCCACTACGCACTGAGGTCAAGAATGGCGACGTTATAGAAGTCATCACCTCCCCAGATGCAACGCCCAACCCGGCTTGGTTAAGTTTTGTCAGAACCGCCCGAGCGCGCTCCAAAATACGCCAACATCTCCGAACCCTGGCTCAGACAGAGTCAGAGGGATTGGGCGAAAGATTGCTGACTCAGGCCCTCAGGGCCGAAGGCATTGAAAACGTGCCCGCCAGCACTCCTGAAAATACGGTGTGGGAAAAATTATTGCGGTTTAGTGGCTGCCGAACGCGCGCAGAACTCATGACGGACATCGGCATGGGCAAACGCATTGCCAGCATTGTGGCCAAACGCCTGGCTGTGCTGCTTACCGACACGGGTGAAAAACCAGACGCCCTGCTGCTGACCCGTGAGCGTTTTGTCACCGGAGAGCAAATATCGCAAGGTGGTGTGACCATTGATGGCAGCGAAAGCACCTCCGTCATATTTTCCAACTGCTGCATGCCTATTCCCGGTGACCCAATTGTGGGTTACCTGGGTCGCGGCGTAGGCTTGACGATTCACACCAGTGACTGCCCCGTTGCGAAAAAACTCTTTAAAAAGGATAGCGAAAGATTCCTCAACGTGGATTGGTCTGACGAGCCGGTACGAACGTTCGAGACGGGTATCGTCGTGACGGTCAACAACGGCAAAGGTGTTCTGGCCAGAGTGGCGAACGTGCTCGCTGCAGGCGAAGCAGACATCACACACATTGATATGGTCAATGAGGCCGCCCATGGTGTGATGGACCTGCGCTTTGTCATTGCTGTGCGTGACGTCATTCAACTTGAAACCATCTTCAAGAACCTGCGCCGCTCGCCTGCCGTGGTCAAAGTTGAGCGAAGCAAACAGACAACATCAACATTCACGTAAGACTGCCGATTTCACAATTTGAAGAAGATCCACCAAATAAAAAGCCTGCAACTCATAACAAGTTGCAGGCTTTACATTTGGTGCGGCTGGCAGGAATTGAACCCACGACCCCTTGGTTCGTAGCCATGTAAATACACCTTTTTAATGCACTTCTTGGGACGTCGCTGGATGCCATGAACTTCACCTAACTTATTGATAATATTAATGATTATTGAAATTATTGGTGTCATAGCGTCCCAAAACGTTTCACCATAGCCCTCGCCAATCGTTCCCAGATTGTTCCCAGAACATGGCATTTGACCTAAAATACTTGCCATCATGAAAAGGGGTTAACTCGTGACCATTGCCACGAGCATTCTCACACATGGTACTGCTAAAAAGTGGGGCTACATGGCACGTGATTTATTGACCGTAAAGGCCGTACGAGCGGCCAAGCCAACAGACAAAGAATTCCTGGTCAGCGACGGAGACGGGCTGTTCTTGCGTGTGCTTCCAACTGGCAAGAAGACGTGGCAACTTATTTACACGCACAGCGGGCGGCGACGCAAGCTATCTCTCGGCGATATGGACGACGTCACACTGGCCAGCGCACGTGAACGGGCAAATGTCGAAAGAGAACGTATCGCTGGAGGCCTCGATCCCCGAGTCGCGCTGATCGCGGTCGAGGCTGAACAGGCAAAAGAACTCACAGCCCTCAGTGCCGAGGCTGAACGCCGCAAGGCGGAAGACCTTCCTTTCAAAGCCATGTTCGATGCATGGCTTGCAGATGGCGTGGCGCGAGGTGATGCCAACGCAGAATTACGAAGGTCGTTCGAAAAGAATATCCTGCCGACGCTCGGCGCAAAGCCTGTTCGCCACGTGTCAGAGTCAGACATTCGGGACCTGCTCCGTAAGATTGGCCGCACGCGGGGAAAGTGCCGCACAGCGGTCCTTCAGCTTGCAGATCTCCGCCAACTCTTTCGCTGGGCCGAGAAACGCAAACCTTGGCGACCGTTGCTGATAGAAGGCAATCCAGCTGAGCTTGTCGAAGCAAAGCAGGTTGTGCTTGCCGAATACGATCTCGCCAACGAACGTGATCGCATCCTCACCGCGGATGAGATACGCACTCTGCGCGACATCTTCGTCAGGATGCAGGCCGAGTACGACAATGCCCCGAATAAGCGCACCGAAGTTCGCCCGGTGAGCGCCGAAACGAGACTTTCCATATGGATCATGCTGTCCACTTGCTGCCGCATAGGGGAGCTTTGCAATGCGCGCTGGGAGCACGTCAACTTGCAAACCGGCGAGTGGCTTGTGCCCCGCGAGAGTACAAAGACAAAGGTCGAATGGATGGTGTTCCTGTCCGACTTCGCGCTGCAACAGTTTCAGGCACTTCGACTGATCACGAAGGACAGCATTTGGTGCTTTCCATCTCGCGACGAAGACAATCACTTGAGTTCGAAGTCGGTCTCGAAGCAGATTGGGGACCGCCAATTTCAGTTCAAGAAGCGCAAACCGCTGAAGAATCGTCGCAACGACAACACGCTCGTCCTCCCAGGCGGTGAATGGACCCCTCATGATTTGCGTCGAACTGGGTCGACTTTGATGCAGTCACTCGGCGTGTCCGAGCATGTGCGTGAACGGTGCCTCAACCATGTCGTAGGTGGCAAGCTCGGACGTATCTACGGGCGCTATGAGTTTGCTCCCGAGAAGCGCGACGCTTGGAATGTGCTCGGCGCACATCTTGACTCGATATTGAAAGTGAAGAACTAACCACGCCGACAATTCGATTCAGCTTATGGGCAGCAAGTACCAATGACGGATTTGGTCGATCTGCTCACCGTCAAGGCGGATCACATGGCCGAACGAACGCACATTTCTGACACATCCCCGGTGCGCAGGTCTGCTGAGGTTCGGTCTTTCCAGCAAGCAGTTTTTCCCGCCTCGCAACCAGGGCATTCAGATCGACAGGCTCCATGAGCCTCACTCGATGGCATCCCGTTCGGAGACCATCCGGTCGCTCCGTCAAGACATAGGCATGGTCCGCAACACTCTCTCCCGTCTGTGCCATCAACGCCACGCGCTGGGCCGACAACTCAATGACATCCGACCGATATGCCCGATGCGCCGTCCGGGTCTTCAGCTCGACCAGTACCAACGCTCCTTTCGCATTGCGGTAGACCCTGTCCACCTTGGCCGTGATCGATATTGGCCCAAACGAACGAAATAGGCGCTCCGCATAGACCAAGCGAGTGCCACGCAATTCCGGCGGTAGCCCTTCCTCAGGAGGACGCGGCCACAAGTACCACCAGAGGACAACAACCGCAACAAACCACACAACGGCAACAGTTTCAAGGCCCATCGCGCGATTCCCTGGCCCGAAGCCATCGGGCCACATACCGGATCAAACGGTACCAGGCGCGCTGAAGCTTTCTGGCCCAATATCTGAAGTGCCCCACAAAACAACGTCCCTGGCGGGCTGAATCCCCCTGCCGCTCCCGATAGAACCGCTTATGGGCTCGCAGGCCGCGCATGGCTGCCCGCTGCTGTTCTGCGGTCCGTCGCCTGCCATACCGATGCTCGAACACCACCAAGCGTTCGCACACCCCCATCTGCGCGAGTTCCGATGCGCTGACCGACACCCTCTGGTGTCCGTGCTTTTTTATCGACGCCATGATCAGTCCTCTCCGTCAATGGCTGGCGCATCGAACGCTTGAACCACATGCCCCGCAGCGACCGGGTTCACGCTCATAGAAGCAGGCAATACAGCTCTAGGCGGTCGGGATAAACCATCTGCCACCGACATCAATAACCAGTTCTGCGCCAACAACCCTTCATGGGCCAGAAAGCGCAGCCTATTCACCCGCTTCGTCCCCTTGTTGAACCGGATCAGGTCGTCATACAGGCGCGGGTTGTCCTCCCGCGTCATTTCAAACAGCAAGCGCACTGGCTCGGTGTTGGGGTCTGTCTTCTGAGTCATGCACCCTCTCCTTCCGGCCGTATTGCACGCGATGAGCGTGACGACGCCTGCATCGCGGTGGCGGCGTAATTCGTACCGGCGATCTGGTAGCCCCGCAGATTCGAAAACATCGGCTCCTTGACCTCCAGAATCTTTTGCGTAGCGTACGCCTCCTTAACCCCCTTTTTGAACAAAAAAAGCACCCCCGCCGACCAGAATGACATGCTGGACATCGTAAAACTCACCGATACGGCGCATCATTGCCCCCACGGCCTGCTTGGTGACGCTTTCCACCACCGGCTTCATGCGGGCCAGACTGTAGGTTCGCTGGAAGATCGTCAGATTCTTGTTGGTGCGCAAAGCCAGATCGATGGCGTCCAACTGGTTGTAAGGTCGGCCAATCTCTGCGCTGATGTCATCCGCAATGACCTGCAGAATGTCAGACACCCCGCGGTTAACCGAATGGCTGCGCTTGTGCGACAACTTCATACCCCGAGCCACCAACCAGTCAAAGGTACGCGAACCCGGATCAATCACCAGGCTGTGCTCGTTCTCCATCGCAACCACCTTGTCGTGCTGCGAGGCGTAGTCAATCAATGCCCCATTGGGCTGGGCCATGGCCAGCGCTTTACGCACCAGCACGGTCTTGCCATTGCCCACGTCGTGCGAACCGGTCATCAGCTTTTCCAGCGCCGCCTTCTTCAAGGCAAACATGGCCACCGGCAAACCGACCACCAGCAGGTCAATAGTGTCAACCTTCATCATTCGCAGTGCACCGCGCGCCAGCGCCAGGTATTCCGGGGTGTCAATAAAGTTGTCGTGGATCTGCGTGGCACGAAAGGCGTCGGCGGCCAGCATCACGTCCGGCCCAACTTCATAAAACATGCCGCCAATCGGAATGGCGACCGTCTTGCGCCGATCCGCCCCCAGAGTGGTGGACGGGTCGCGGGGGAAGGGGTAAGCCAGTGACGGAAAGCTGGCGCAGCGGATTTCATCATCAGTGACACCGGTGACGTACTTGGTGTTGCCGTAGCCAACGTCCACAGCTCGAATAATCAGTTCCATAAAAAGACTCCAATTCAGGTTTCAAGGCGATCAGCATCGGTGGCCCGACGCAGTCCATCCACGCAGAAGTCCCCTTCAAAACGCCGAATTTCGGGATCAGGTCTGGCCAGGGTCTGAATACAGCCATGTCAGGTCACACTGAAACGAGACCATTTCGTCAGACGCTTGAATGAGCCCTGCGTGTCGAACCACGGTCTCACCGCAAACCGAGCTGTCAAGGGTGTGATTTGCGCGGATCAAGCCGATTTGTGTTATTTCCGTGGCTCGGGCCTGCGAACCGGCCATCAACCCGGTCAAGGTCACGTCCGGGACCAGAGGCAGCAATTTCCCTTGTCAAGCCCGCATGCAGCCTCACTTTCAATCCCTTCGGGACAATAAACTCGGCTCACGGGTACATCCCGGTCGTTCAATCGCCACCCAAAATCGCCGGGAAATCGACACCATTTCCGGCAAGCCTGCTTGACTCATCCTCTGGGTCAGCGTCAACTACAGGTTCCCGAGGGCCGTCCTGGCCCTGCTCCATTGAGGAGCGCAAGGCGTCGCAGTCGTTACCTGCCCCAAACTCCGGTCCTTGAACCGGAATTCGCCATCGCCCCTTGAGGTGATGGCCTCGTGGTTTTTTCGTAGTGCAACCCCTTGTGGTCTTGCCAGCGTTAATCGCTGGGCGTTCCCTGAAACGCGCCACGGTTTTCGAGCACTTGGTCGGCACCTGATGCCGCGCCCCTGTTCCCGCCATCCTTTGAGCACGCGTTTTACGCAGCGCGCGGTTGTGTTTGCCTCTTTAGGCTCCCCGCGCGTTTCCGCTCACAAACTCGGCACCGCCCTGGACTTTCGGTCAGGGGTGGACCCATGCGAGTGGATGGCGCTACGAATCCAGAACTGATCCATCAGTACGTGCAAGGCCTGACCTTGTCACGGATGCCCTTTGACGCCCTTGAGGCGGGCGGGCATCACCAACCCCATGGTTGCAGAAATGCACAGGTGGGACGGATCACATGTTTCATTTTTAAGGAAGACCGAGCTGGCCAGCGCAGAAGCGCTGGCTGGCAAAACACTGGGTAGGTACCGCACATCGGTGGTCGCGTGCGGCGCCAGAGTTTTTGACCACTGATCTGCCGGGCGACGGAATCCGTCCGGCAGGTGACTGCTATGCGATTCCACGCTTTCAACACCTTCCCGCCGTTCGGGCGGCGGGCGGACATCCACGAAATGGAAGACAACACCATGCCAAACAAATCCTCTCGTCGGCGGCAACAAGGCTCTGTCAGCCCCGGCCGCCTGTTAGTCAGTGAACCCACGCGCCGTCAAGAATGGGCGAACAAGACTGTCCCAGAAATCCTTGCGGACTATCCGCCGGGCAAGACGCCACCGCTCAAGGTGCTGGAGGTGCTGCTGGAACTCTTCAACACCCTGCACACCTCGCTGGAGAAAACCGTTTCCCACAAGACGCGCTATGAACGCGCCCAGTTTCTGCGGCGGTTCTTTCGTGACCTGAAAGCCAAAGCCGGGTTCAACACGATTCCCGATCCACGCAACCTGGGACAAAAGCACATTCATGCGATGGTGCAAGTCTGGCAAAAAGAGCATCTGGCCCCTGCCACGATTCAGACTTACCTGAGTTTCCTTCGCGGCTTGGGCATGTGGATGGGCAAGCATGGCTTTGTACGTGGGCCAGCGCATTACGGCCTGAGCTTGGAGGAATACCAGCGGCATGAATATGCGCAGCGGGACAAGAGCTGGTCTGCCGCAGGAATTGATATTGAGGAACTCATTGAGCGGGTCTGCGCCTACGACCGGTATGTCGGCGCTTCGCTGCGGTTGATCAATGCCATGGGGCTGCGGCGAAAGGAGTCCATCCAATTCCGGCCCTTTGAGCACGTCTTGCCTTTCAGCGAAACGGGTCTGCCCCTTGATCGCAAGACAGCGGATCGGTATGTGAGGATCAAGGGCAAGGGCGGAAGGGTGCGTTTTGTCCCCTTGGACAGCCCTGCCAGATTGGCGGCGGTCGAACTCGCCCAAGGTCTTGTGTGCAACCAGGATGCCTATTTGGGAGACCCAGTCAATGACCTGAAAAAGAATCTGCGTCGCTTTGACTATGTGCTGGAGAAATTTGGGATTACGTTTCGGGAACTGGGCGTCACGGCGCATGGATTACGCCACGAGGCGCTGATTGAGCATTTTTCGGCGTTGACAGGGCAACCACCGCCGGTGCGAGGTAGTGGGGACTTGCCGGCAGAGGTTGACCAGGCGGCGCGGCAAGCGGTGGCCGCACTTGCTGGCCATTCGAGAATCAGATCGGCTGGTGCTTATTTAGGTTCGTCAGTTGTTATGCGCACAAAGGCGCCCACTCCTGCGCTATCAGTGGAGCTCGGCGATTCGGACGACAGCCCACGCCAATAAAAGCGGCATCCACCGAAACTGGCGAGATCGGTGAGATGGTTCAGTGCTGTTCCATGCCGGTGGGTTCACCAGCCATTCCCGTCAAGACCAAGAAGCCTGAGTCTGCGGCAACGCCTTTCCCGGATCAAAAACTTCCAACACATCCGGCGCAGCCAGCATTTGGGTAAACAACACCAGGTTGGTTCCGCCCTTGGCCAGACGCGAGGGAAACAAAATACCCTTCGCCCCCGCAGCGATCACCGCATCCCCAACGACCCAACTCGGTGGCTCGACACGTTGGTTGAACCACAGTTCACGCCAGTCGCAATAGAAGTCTTCCCAAATGGGCTCCCACACAGATGCGCTGTAACCCGCAGTGAAATCGACCACCGGCGCCGCGGTCAATTGATAGCTCGTCAACGTGCCGGGCGGCAACAGCGTGGAAACCTGCTGGTATTCGCGAACGGCTGTCTCCATCTCCAGCGCCAGATAAAGGGCCTCCACGCCGGGACGGTTGACTCTCCCGCCATGCCTGGCCGCCCCCGCCCCGCTGGTTGGCGCGACGGCCCATCGGGGCACATGCATCCGGTAAGCCGTGACATCGACCAGCGCGGTCAGCTTCATCCTGCTGCACCCGCTTCAAGCGACTCCACGTAGCGCAGGACATCCTCGGTGCGCCCTTCCGATACCAGCTGCTCTGCTGTCTTGTAGCCAAACGGGGGCAACGGCTCATTGCGGTACCAAAAGATGGCCCGGGTGACGTCGCCGGACAGGTCATGGGCCGCGCGCATCACGCGCAGCGCCTCGCGCAGAAATTTCTGCACGCTCTCCGATGCCGGTGCCCGGCTGATGGTGTTGCGATGGACGTGTGCCTGGGTGGCAAGCGTCTGGATGTCGATGCTCAGCACGTCGCCGAATCGCTTCGGCGACAGCGTGGACGCCCCTGCTTCCTGGTCACGCAGAAAATCGATGAATCCATCGAAACCGTGACTCAAGGCTGGGGCAACCTGAAGGGTTGCGGTGTGCATACTTTCCTCTCAAACGAACGGAGAACCAAATTATGCACTAATTTTGCACTTTTTGTGCGCTGCGGCTATTGAGGTCATCCCCCTATGCTGCGGGCGACACCTCGAAATCGTCATCGGGGTAGATCGCCACGCAGCGCGGCGGAGCCTCCCCGGCGTCGATCTCGTCCGCGCCGACGCCGAATAGGGACAGCGCCGCGCAACGCGCCATTTTCTCGCTGGATTCGTTCACCTCACCGATGTACTGTGACCGGCCTTCCCGGATCACATGCACGCTCCACTTTCTCAGCATGATTTGAAACCTCCGTTGCTACAGTTCAAAACTCATGGACTGACACGCTCCCCGTGTCAGTCCACCTGAGCAAACCTCCGCAGGGTTGCTGACTGCCGACTTCTGGTTACCCGGCCAACGCAGGGTCCTGCGCCCGCCACGTTGCACCATCCGGTTCCGCTTACTCTTCGCCATTTGCCACAGGCGGTTCGTCGGTATCTCCAGACAGGCTGGCCTTCTCAGGCATCCCGACCCGTAGCACGGTGGGCAACCATCCCGTGCCTGCTACCGTCTGCTCGGCCCCTGTCACGGCGGCATCCTTCTTGAGTGCGGCCAGCGGGCTGGCGGCATTGGCGTCAACGGCCTCAGACACCACTTCGAGGATGCGCCCCTTGGAGACGTGGTTGAAATACGATGGGCCGGTGGCCGACCACCACTTGCTCATATCCAGCCCCAATGCCACAGCCAGCGCATCGGTGCTTTGCTTGCTGCGCTCCACTCCGTAGACACCGGTCACCGTCGACGCAATGAGGAAGGTCAGCAATTGCTGCACTGTGATGAGCTCCTGCGCCAGCACCCACGGGAAGATTGCATCCACCGATTCCGGTAGTCGTGCCGCCCAGGTTGCGCGCTCGACTTCCACCTTCTGCCAAGCAGCACTGGCCTTCATGTCGTCCGCTTCAGACGGCAGGCTTGCATGGGTATTTGTCGCGCTCACCGTCAAGGCATCGTCGCTGCCGTAGTGGCGGCGGTAACCATCGACCAGGAGCTTTACTGCCAGATGGGCTGTGATCGCGGCCAGCGCCACATCGGGGCGGTCCATCAGTTCAGCCTGGACTGCAGCCACCCGGTGGGCAGTGAGGCGGCGCATCAGCTTGTCGGTATGGACGGGGCGGATCTTCGGTGAAGGTAGCGACACCAGGGACTCATCATCACCGCCCTCGCCTGCCAGCCGTGCCGCCTGCACCATGTCGTTGCGGTCTTCTGGTCGAACCAAGCCGCATTTGAGGGCCGCTGCACCGTCGTTGCCGACATAAACCACGCATCCGGCCTGGGTCATCAGGTCGGCGGGCCAGACGCTGAGGGTGTCTTCCCGTGCCTTGATCTGCGCCTGCAAACTCTCGGACTCGGTTTCCAGCTTCTCGTATTCGCCGTTTTCATCGCTCTCATCCGATTCTGCTTCGGCCAGGGCTTCCATCTGGTCATGCAGTGCTGCGATCCGGGTTTCGAGTTCCGTGAGACTGGCGGCTTCCTGCTCGGTCGGTTCACGCCGGGTTTTGCGCAGTTCACCGTACTTGACGAACTCGTCGTAGTTGTAGCGGACGCGGACATCAATCCACTTCCAGCCGTCTGCGGCCACCTGCTTAGCCTTCTTCTGCAACTTTTCGGTCGCCAGCTTTTCCAGCAGCGGGGCATCCAGCAGATAGGCCTTCTTGTCGTCGTCGCTGAACAGGTCGCGGCGCAAGGTGCCACCGGCCTTCTCATATGTTTTGACGGTTACGTATTTGGCCACCGGGTCGCGGTCAGACTCAATCTCGCCCTGTGTGAGCAATTGGCGCAGGTAGTCTGGGCGGCGATTCCAGGTCGGCACACCAGCCCATGTCTGCTCTTGCTTGTCGTGGTCATCAACCGAAGCCAGCACCATGAGGCAGTCCAGACCAATCTTGTCTTCCCGGAACTGGGCCATCAGTTGGGGGGACACGGTCGCCAGCTTCATGCGGCGTTTGACCACCAGCGGCGTGACACCGAAGGCTGCGGCCACATCTTCGACCGACTTGCCCTGCCCCATCAGCTTGGCAAAGGCGGTGTATTCGTCAGCCGGGTGCATCCCTTAGGTCATTTTTGGCGGTGTACTTTTTGCCTGAAGTCATTGCTGGGCAGCGACGTCGCTGGCGTGGCGACACATTCGCCTGTACTTCGTCCGCGTGCTTCTGATCGTCACGTACCAGCACGTGGCACCAAGCTGACCGGCCGACGGGCATCGTCTCGCTCCTTGAGCAGCCGGGCATTCTGTCGCTGGTGCCGGGCGGCCGCGGCTTCGGCATCGATGGCGCGCTTGAGCAGCGCCGCGTTCTCGGTAGCGAGGTGCCGTTGCTCGGTCTTCAGAACGTCGATCACCGCACGCTGCTGGGCCAGCTTGTCCTCCCAGCTTTCCAGCTTGCTCGGCACAACCCGTTGCTGCGCAGCCTGGCGCAGCGCATCGATCATCGCCCGGTGGTTGGTGTAGATCGCATTGCGTGCAACGCCGGACTCGCGTGCCAGGCTGGCCACGCTGAGCTGGTAGCGCCGATCCTGCAATGCCGCCTCGCGCGGCGTTCCTTTGATCAGCCGGTCCAATGCATCGCGCAGCTTGCGATCCGTCTCCTGCCGGCGTCTTTCGTACGGGTTGAGCACGGGCATGCGACTCGCATCACGCGCTATTTTCATCTTCGGCACTGCCGTCCAGCTGAGCCAGGATGCGGTCGCATTCACCGACCCGTGCCTCGGCAAACACCGTGCTCTCCCGATCGAGGGCATGGGACTGCATCAAGCTGAGGTTCTGTTCGCGCCGCGCCTCCCACACCGGCCGGTGCCTGTCCGTGACCGCGAAGTTGACACACGAGGCGCATACGCTCTGCGTGCGCAAGGCCGGGTTGGGGCCCTTTTCGCCGCCCATGCAGGCCGCGGTTTCACTGCGGTAGACGCAGTAGCCCCAGTCGCACGCGCCCAGCCGCAGATCGGTCTCTGCCATCAGGAACTCGACGTAAGCCTGCACGCTGCCATCGCGCGTGCGCCCACGGAAGCCGGACCGAGCCGCGATCATGCGGCCAGCCTTGCCACCGAGCGATACGGCCGTGAGCAACTCCTCCAGCGCGTGGCGGGTTTCGTCACGCGCATGCCGGTCGATCAGCTCGTCGAGCACGAAGTCGGTGCCGACATAGCCGCGATCGGTCATCACCCGGCTGACATGGCCGAAGTGCGCGCGCAGCGCATCCAGTCCGGTGCGGTCGCGCTTGCCGACGAAGCGCGCGAAGGTCTTGCGACCCTGATGGGTGTTCAGGTGCCAGGGTTCGCCGCGGTAGGTCGGCAATTCGATGAACGCCGCGAAGCCCTGGTTCAGGCGGGTGATGACCGTCTGGATGCTCGGCAGTTGGACGCGTGCAGCAGGACCGATCAGGCCGCTGCTGCCGAACGAGAGCCAGAGCTCGGCACGCTGACTGCGCCGGCGCATCGGCGCCGACAGCCGCTCCATCACGGCGATGGCACGCTCGACGGGGGCCGGCGCCACCCAGCGATGCGGCTCGCCATCGGCGCCTCGCGCCGTCTTGTAGATGCGTCCGACCAGGTAGGCGAACTGCTCGGTACCGTCGGCTGACGGATGCCTTTCGATGCAGTCCACCCCCAGGCCCAGGATCTCGGAGACCCGTGCACCGATCAGGTAGGCCACCACAATGAAGCAGGCTTCACCGATGCGCGACACAAGCATGCGGACCTGCTTGGTGCTGGCCACCGGCGAAGGGTGCCAGGGCTTGTCTTCGCCAGGCAATGTCGAGAAGCTGAAGCCAGCCAGCGCATCGACTACCGCGAACCCGGCTTTGGTCTGGTTGATGCCGGCAGCCAGCGCCTCGTCGTAAGCTGCCTGAGCCCGATGCCATAGCGCGATCACGTCGTCGGCCGGTGTGCCGATCAGGCGCAACGCCGCAGAGACCAACGGCACGGCGATCTCGTCAGGGGTGTACGGCAGCCAGCCGCCGTCTTTGTTCTTCGAGCGCTTGATCAATGCCGGAATCGGCTCGTCGATGGCCACGTCAGGCAGGCGGCTGCCCTGTAGGTAGAGCAGGTGCAGTATGCCGAGGTAGTGGCTCTGCGTTGCGGCTGACAGGGTCTTGTCCGCTGTCTTGCCGGGTCGCTGTGCCACGATGTCGATGAACTCGACCGCGGCGTCGCGGTGCAGGTCGGCGAAGCACCGACCGCCGCGTTCGGCCATCCACCGGATCAGGATGCGCAAGACCTTGAAGGCCGAGACCAACGTGCCATCGTGCACACCCTGGCGGCCGGGAGGTGGGTCGACCTTCAGGCTCCAGAGGAAGCGCTTGGCCGCGGCCGACCAGTCCGCCCATTGGGGATCGCTGAAGCGGCTGTCGTCGTGCATCCGGAAGCCCCAGTCGAGCGAGAAGTCACTGCGATTGCCTCCGGGGCGCAGCCCGTCCAGATGCCAGACTCTGTCGCTCAGCAGCGAGCGCGTCGACACCCGGACGTCTGCGCTGGGCATGCCCGGATCGGATGCGAGCATCGGTTTGTCCATGTTCACTCCAGCGCCGGCAAGTGCGGCAGGTTTGCGGCCAATGCGACTGCGGGCGCCTGCAAGGCGTCCGGGAAGTCGGGCAGGATGTCCTGCACCAGGATGCGGTAACTGGGCGCGTAGAGCAGTTCCCAGCGCTGCGGATCGAGTTGTTCGCGGGAGCGCTCGAACACCTCCTTGGCCTGGAGGATGCGGGCCAGGTGCGGCGCGTCGAGCGGGATCACCAGACCGGGGCAGCGCAAGCAGCCACCCAGGTATGGGCAGGCCTGCCCCGCCTGCGTACCGGGCGCCGTGCCGGACATCGGGTTCAGGCAGTCATGACCGAACGGCGCCGTCGCGCGATCAGCAAGTTCCGAGACGACGTTGCTGGTTCGTGATGCCGACGTGTTGGCCATGCCCACGATCCAGCCGACCATGAGGCGCTGCAGTCGCGCCACGACGTCGCGCCGCAGTTGTTCGGTCCGCAGCCCCTTGACGTAGGCCTCGGTCGTCAGCACCGACGCGTGGTTGAGGATCTGCTGCACATGCACGATGTCGCCACCCGAGGCCTGGTAGTGCTCGGTGGCCACGCTGCCGCGCAGGAGCACCGCGGCGAAGTCCAGCAGCAACGCACGCGGACGCTCGGGTGCGGCCCGGTTCCAGATGGCGATGCGCTCGTTGGCACGGGCGATGAAGCCTCTGACGCCATGGGTGACGGTGCTCAATGTGATCGGCGCGACGGTGAGCGTCTTCTCGCTCCTGAGCAGGAATAGGCGCTCCCGATCACGCAGCATTGCCTGCGCGACCAGCGGCGCGGTCATGGCCAACAGCTTGTCGATGAGGTTCGGTGCGGCGTAGCGACGGCGTTGGTCGAAGGAGCGCCGCTGAGCGCGTTTGAGCTTGTCCCCGGCCCGGGCCTTGTCCCAGTCGATGATCACGCGATGCTCGTCCAGAGGATGGGGCCGTTGGCAATCGCGCCGGAACTGCGTCAGCGGCTGCGGGTTGGCGGCCGTCTGGATCGCCAAGGCGATGTAGAACGGCAGCACCGTCTCGTTCGTCAGATGCAGGTAGCCTGCCAGTGTGCGCAGTCCACCGTGCCGCGTGATGGCGGACATGTTGAAGCGATGCGCAACGAGGGTCAGGCGCGTCGGCATGACGCCGTTGTCCACCTCGGCAAGGTCTCGGATCAGGCGGTACAACTCTGCTGTCGCGCCGGCAGGTTCTGTGTCACTGCGCAGGATCTGCCGCCCCAACTCGAAGCGCTCCCAGGCCGCATCGATGTCTTCGTAGCAGGCCCGCAGTATCGCCTTGAGCTGCTCCTCGGGCAGGCGTCTGCGCGGCTGGGCATTGCGGTTCGAGTACACCCGGAACGGGAAGTCGATGCGCTGCGGCAGACGTGATGGGTGGTGGCGCTTGGTCCACTCGATCAGTTGGCGCAGGTACGACAGCAGATTGGCCCGCCCCGACAGCGAGCGGGACTCGCCGGCGTGGTTGGTCTGCCGGTCCAGCCACGCGATGTAGCGACCGATCGCAGCCGTGCTCAGGTCGTGGACCGACTGGATACCGATGTCTTCGCTGGCGAAGCGTGCGAAGCTCTGCAGCGCTTGCCAACACGCGCGACGCGTGTCTGGCGTGGACGGCACATGGTGATGCCGGAAGGCATCGGCGAGGACGTGGACGATGTCCGCCGGCAAGTTGAGCGCCGTCACGTCATAGCGTCGGGCGACTTCGCCCCAACCGTCGCGGAACTCGACGATGCCATCGAGCGCGCCGGGCTTTGCAGCGACGGGTGCGGCGCCCAGGCGCCGGTCGATCTTGGCGCGCTTAGCGGCCATCGGGGATCAGTTCGCCGTAGAGGTAGGCGATGCTGCTGGCCAACTCGCGCTCGTTGAGCTCGACGCAGCGCAGGTAGATCGCGGTGCTCTGGATCGAGCTGTGGCCGAGCAGGACCTGCACGGTCTTGAGCGGGTTGATGTCCGGCGTGAGCAGTGCCTGCCGCTGCAGCCTCACGAGCATGGTCATCGCGAAGGTGTGGCGCAGCCAGTGCACGGAACCAGTGAGGCCGGCGGCGCGGAAAGCTTCGTTGAAGACGGCCGACAGTCGCTCGCGCGTGATCGCAGCGCCTCGGCTGTTCAGGAACAGGGCCGTAGGCGGTCGGTAGTCGGCGTGCCGGCGGCGCTGGGCGCGGGTCAGGGGCGTGCGGACTTCCTCGATGTAGCGGTGGGTGCGGTCGATCAACCGTATCGGCGGGTACGTGGTGCGCGGCCGGTCGCCCTTGGTGATGGTCAGCGCGACGCCGATCAGCGGGTTCTGATCGGCGTCGAGGTGTGCAGTCTCGGGCACTTGGAAGACCGAGAGGCCGCACAGCTCCTTGCGTCGCATCCCGGTTGCCAGCGCCCATTCAGCCATCAAGCGGTACGGCATGTCCAGCCGGGGGAAGAGCAGGCGCAATTGATCGACGCGCAGCGCGCGCGGCAGGCGCTCGTGCTCGGACACGGTCAGCGCGTTGGCCACCACCACCGATGGCCCGGCGTGCAGATGGCCGAGGAAGGACTGTCGTCGCTCGGAGGACACGCGCACATCGACGAAGTGGAACGGCAGTTCATCGATCCAGCCTCGGCCGCGGGCCCAGGTGTAGAAGCGGCAGACCGTGTGGATGCGGTCGTTCACCGTAGAGCGCGCGTAGGGCCGTCCTGTATGAGGGCTGGGGTTCTCCAGCATCCGGTTGCGGTAAGCAGCAATAGTGGCTTCGCCGATCGTCTGCCACTCGAGCCCGGACTGCTCGAGGCTGTCGAACCAGTCGTGCAGATGCTCGGCGTAGGTGCGCACGGTTTCTGCGGCGTGCGAGCGGCCGGGGATCGTCGCCACTTCGAGCAAGTAGGAAAACGCCGGCTCGATGATGGCCATCCGTTCCGACACAAGAATCGGCAGGCCTTCCGGTATGCCCGGGTGGCCCGCGACCGCACGGATGATTCTGACCATAAGTGTCCTCCGTGGCTCTCGCGTTCACCTCAGTCATCAGACAGTGGATGGCCCGCAAAGCCTTGCAGCTCAACAAAGAGGACAGTTGGAGAGACCTGCTGTTATCGGGGACCCCAACCGGCCGGCCGACGCGCGCCAGGGCAAGCTTGCCCTGGCGCGTGTCGAAGAGCGTTCCTCGAGAGATTGCTCCCCGTCCATGACCGGTCAGTGACAGACAGGACAGATTTAGGACGCGATCTAACATGGGGATGTGGAAGCAGTTCTCCGACAAGCTGGCGATCAGGGCCTTGTCGGCGGGCACGATCAGCACGGGGACGGGGTAGTTCTCGGCAATTTCGCCGCTGGCAACCAGCAGGGTCAGCGCCTCAAGGCGGCGACCGCCTGCGCAGACCTCGAACAGGCCACGTGCGCCCTTCACGACGATCAGGTTCTGCAGGACGCTGCTTTCCTTGATGGATGCGGCCAGTTCGGCGATGCTCATCTTCGACGTGCTGCCAGCCGAGCGGGCCTGGTAGGTGTCCGACAGGATCAGCTTGTTGAAGGGGACGGTGGTGCGGGGGGATGCTTCGATGACGGCTTCGATTTCGGCTTTCGAGAATTTCATGGGAACTCCTGTACGGTTAGAAAGGACAGGCAACGTGCTGTCCATGCATTCAGAATCTCATGCGCTGCGCGTTCTTCAAGCCCCAACTATGCGATAGCATCGCTCCATACCCCACGGGAAATCGTACGACAAAATTCAGCCTGAATTCAACGCATTGCTCCGCACCACCTTCGCCAAGCTGCCCATGCCACCGCTGTACGAAGTCCTGTTTTTGTTTTCCGCACCACAAGGGCATCTTGCGGAAATCAAGCGGCTTGACCTGCCAGCAGATACACCCAAAGCCACGGTGTACCAATGGCTGTGGATACAGGCGGCGACCGTCACCGCGCTTCAGTTCGTGGACATGGCCGATGGCCCGCACCCACAACGCACGTTCAAAGAGGGGCGGCTGCGGTTCGACGACAGGCAAGGCGAACTGTGCTTTGCCAGCGGTCGAACCGTGCAGCTCTCGACCGAAGTCGACAAGACCCTGCCCCAGTCCCTGATGCGGCTGGTGAATCTGCACCTGAGCTGAATCCCAATCAATGATCCGATCCGTCATCTTCAGAAACGACGGGCACGCGAATGTGTTGCGTGATGGTGGACTTGGACGATTTCAAGTCGATCAATGACCAATATGGCCATCCCGTTGGCGACGCCGCACTGATTCATTTCGCGAAAACATTGCGCCAGCGCGTCCGCCGAGCGGATGCCATTGCGCAGCTTGGCGGCGACGAGTTTGCACTGGTTCTGCACAACGCGAGCGGTAGCTATACGCTGGGCGTACTTGAACGGCTGCAAAAGATGCTGGAGGCATCGCCGCACCCAATCCCTGAAGGATCGGTGCGCTTGCGTTTCTCGGCAGGTGTCGCCGAGCGACAGGTTGACGAATCGCTGATCGACGCACTCACTCGCGCCAATGCTGCACTGCTGGATGCCAAGCGCAGTGGCAAAGCCATGGTCAGACTTCACCTGCCACCGGACAGGCCTGGAGGTTGATCATGTGCCGCCGTCTTGACGCGGCTCGTGAAACTACCTGGACTCGGCGGGTCGTGAATACCTCGCCATCAAGTCTCCACCAACAATCCACCCGTTTTACCGAGGATTGCACAGAACAAATCGCACAGGTACTCGCCGTCGCCTTCGCGGAAAGGCACACTGATCCAGCACCTTGGCCTCGGCCAAAGCGCGCTCATCGGAGCGCTCCTGGGTCAGCTCGGGCGTTGCGGTCGTTACCCGCCTTCGTTGTTGGCGCAGCGCCTTGAAGCTGGCGCTGCCATCGGTGTAGGGGCGCTTGCCTCAACCCCGCTCATCCGCTTGCCATCGTCCAACGGCAGGCTTTTGCCTGTTCAGTTCATAGCCCTTTGAGCCCGTCAGCTTCTCACGAAGCCCCGACGTGCTCGCATTCATCCACGGGGGCATTCCTGGCCCTCTCATTCATTCCCACCCGGGGAGCACGTCTCCCCACTGGGTGGCTGTGTTCCCCATTTTTCTTTGGAGAACACACCCATGGTACGTATTACCGCGCCTTCCCTCTGGCTACCCGGGTTCAGTCCGGAGCCGTCCGAGTCCCCTGCTCTTTTGATCGAGATTGAACCGGCAGATTCAGACCCGGTTTCCACCGATGCGAACGACTTTTCAGGCGAACTGGCAACTGAACCGGCACGCCAACGCAGCAACTGGCGCGTGGTCACCGGCGCCGCAGAAACGGCAACACGCAACCTGTGGTCGCAGCTGACCCGCGCCGAACTGCGGAACCTTGGCGGCAGCGTCACCAAGTTCGAGGCCAATCTGGCCGCGATCAAGGTGCTGCACCAGATTGAGACCGAGCAACGCCCGGCCACACCGGACGAACGCAGCACCATGCTTCGCTACACCGGCTGGGGCGGCTTACCCGTCAGCTTCAACCTTGAAGCCGAAGAAGCTGCCTGGGCCAAACGTGCACGGCAATTGAGTGTCTTGCTGACCCCGAATGAGTACGAATCAGCCCGTGCATCGGTCAACAACAGCCATTACACCGAGGTCCATGTGATCGAGGCTATGTGGCAGGCGGTGCAGCGCTTCGGCTTTTCTGGCGGGCGTATTCTAGAGCCCGCTGCGGGCATCGGTCACTTCGTTGGCGCAATGCCTACTGCCATAGCGGAACAAAGCAGCGTCACCGCTGTCGAGATCGATCAGTTGTCCGGTCGCATGCTGCAAGCGCTGTATGCACCGGGCGGCGTAGATGTGCGGATTTCTCCCTTCGAGAAAACCCCGCTCGCCGACAACTGGTTCGACTTGGTGATCGGCAACGTACCATTCGGCAAATACCAGGTCGCCGACGTGAGCAACCGGGCCTACGCCCGCTTCAGCATCCACAACTACTTCTTCGGCCGCGCGCTGGACCTGGTGCGGCCCGGTGGGCTGGTGTGCCTGATCACCACCAGCTACACGATGGATGCACAGGATGCGAGCGTGCGCCACTACCTGGGGGCCCAAGCCCAGTTGCTGGGCGCGATCCGGCTCCCCCGGGGCGCCTTTGCGGGCATCGCGTCCACCGACGTGCAGACCGACATCCTGTTCCTGCGCAAGCGGCAGCGGGCCGAGCAAATCGACGACACCTGGCTGGACCTCAATGTAGTGCCCGAGATATTGCGCGACCCGCAGTGCTATCAGAAATACCTGCAGATCAATGCCTGGTATGCCAAGCACCCTGAGTTCTGCATAGGCCGGATTCGGCAGGAAAGCAACGGCTACGAGGAAGTGCCTGTCGCAGTATTCGACGGTGACCTGGAAGCCGCGTTACCCGAACGGGTGGCCTTGCTCCCTTCAGATGTCTACCAGGCGCTGGCGCGGAAGCCGGTTGCTTTGCGCGTGGTGGTGCCATCTGAGCCCGGTGCCCGCCCAGGCAGCTACCGCCTCCACCAGGGACGGGTGCACCGGGTCGACGGCAGCGAGATGGCTGATGTGCATGGCATGCTCAACGCCACGCAGCGAGGCCGGATCACCGGCATGTGCGCGATTCGGGACTACGCACGGACTTTGCTGGACGCTCAATTGTCCGAAGGCAACGACGGGCGTCTGGGTCATCTGCGGGCTTTGCTCAACGGCACTTACGACCGCTTCATCACGAAATACGGTTGCCTGAGCACCCGGGCCACTGCGCTGGCGTTCCGGCGCGACCCGGACTACCCGCTGCTGCTGTCGCTGGAGCACTACGACGAAGAGTCGGACACCGCCAAGAAAGCGGCGCTGTTCACACGGCGTACGTTGACACGGGTAGTGGAGCCAACCACGGCGGGGGAACCGACCGAGGCGCTGGCGGCGTCCATCCAATGGCGTGGCCGGGTTGATCCCGCCTACATGGCCGGATTGCTGGCCGCGCCCGAAGATGCTGTGCTGCAGGCGCTGGCCGAGGCCGGACAGGTCTTTCTTGACCCAGCGGATAGCGATTGGAAAACCGCCGACGACTACCTGTCGGGCAACGTGAAGGCCAAGCTCAAGCAGGCTGTGATGTCGGGCAGCGCCTACCGGCGCAATATCGACGCGCTGGAACAGGTGCAACCCGAAGACCTGCCGCCAGCGTCCATCGAACCCCGCCTGGGCGCGGTCTGGATTCCCGCCATGGACGTCGAGGCTTTCGTCCAGGAAGTTCTGGAGCTCAAGGACTGCCAGGTCAGCTATTCGGCCGAGGCCGGAGCCTGGTCAGTGCGCTATGGCGAGTGGGAAGCGCGCCAGAATGTGAAGGTGACGCAGGAGTTTGGCACCTCGCGCATGAACGGCATCGAACTGGTGCAATGCGCACTGAACGTGCAGGTGCCCACGGTACGCGACCCGGACCCCGAGACGGACAGGTATGTCGTCAACTCTGATGAAACGCTGGCCGCACGCGAGAAACTGGGCCTGATCAAAGACCGCTTTGCTGCCTGGGCCTTTGAGGACACGGTGCGGCGAGAAAAGCTGTGCCGGATTTACAACGAGCTGTTCAACGCCACCCGGCCACGACAGTTCAATGGTTCCCACTTGAAGTTGCCGGGATTCTCCCGCTGCTTCACGCTACATCCGCACCAGTTGGATTCCGTCTGGCGCATCGTGCAGTCTGGCAACACCGGGCTGTTCCATGTGGTCGGTGCGGGCAAGACGGCAGTGTGCGTGATCGCCAGCATGGAACTGCGTCGGCTGGGTTTCATCACCAAGCCCTGCCACGTGGTACCGAATCACATGCTCTCGCAGTACACCGCGGAGTTTGTCCGGCTCTACCCGAACGCGTCGGTGCTGATGGCCAGCAAGGAAGACCTGGAGGGCGACCGCCGGCGGAAGCTGGTGTCGCGCATCGCCACGGGCGATTGGGACGCAGTGGTCATCACGCACTCAAGCTTTGAGCGCATCAAGATGTCGCCGCAATTCACCGAAACGTTTATCAAGGAGATCATTCATGAGTTAGAAATGGCAGTACGCGCAGAAAAGAGCAATGACAAGTCCAACCGGATCGTCAAGCAACTGGAGGCAATGAAGAAGAACTGGGCAGCCAGGCTGGAACGGCTGCTGGCGGACCAGAAGAAGGATGACCTGCTCACCTGGGAACTGCTGGGCATTGACTGCCTTTTCGTCGATGAGGCTCATCTGCACAAGAACCTGTACCGATTCACCAAGATGACACGGGTCGCGGGTTTGCCCTTGACCAGCTCGGAACGCGCGTTCGATCTGTTCCTGAAGACGCGCTACACCATGAAAATCCATGGACATGCCCAGCGTGGGGTGGTGTTTGCAACGGCAACGCCAGTGGCCAACACCATGGCGGAGATCCACACCATGATGCGTTACCTGCAGCCAAACCGGCTGGAGGAACTCGGGCTGCAGCAGTTCGATGCCTGGGCTGCCACCTTCGGTGAGAGCGTCACGGCGCTGGAGATCGCACCGGATGGCAGTGGATACCGCATGCACACGCGGTTTGCACGGTTCATCAATGTGCCCGAGTTGATGGCGGTGTTTGGTGAAGTGGCCGACATCCGCACGGCGGAAATGCTGAACTTGCCAGTCCCGCCATTACGCGGGGGCAAAGCACGCATCGTGGCCTGCCCATCCAGCAAGGCGCTCAAGGCCTTTGTGGAAACACTGGTGCTGCGGGCGGAAGCCGTCCGAAGCGGCCATGTGAAGCCGCAGGACGACAACATGCTTGCGATCACCACGGATGGCCGCAAGGCTGCGCTGGATTTCCGGCTGGTGGCACCGCTGGCCAAGTTTGATACCAAGGGCAAGGTGGTCGCCTGCGTAGGTGAGGTGATGGACATCTGGCGCAGGAGTACGGACTTCCGCGGTGCCCAGATGGTGTTTTGCGATCTGTCATCGCCCAAGGGGGACAAAGGGTTCAGCGTCTATGACGATTTGCGGCAAAGGCTGATCGAAGCAGGTCTGCCTGAGAAGGACATCGCCTTTGTGCACGATGCCGACACCGACGTCCAGAAAGCCACGCTGTTCAAGGCGGTGCGTGATGGACGGATCCGGGTGCTGCTCGGCTCGACGGCGAAGATGGGTGTTGGCACCAATGTGCAGACCCGGTTGTGCGCCTTACACCACCTCGATGCGCCCTGGCGTCCCTGCGACGTCGAGCAAAGAGAGGGGCGCATCCTGCGCCAGGGCAATGAGTGTGAGGACGTGGAGATATTCAGGTACGTGACAGAGCAAAGCTTTGATGCGTACCTGTGGCAAACGCTGGAAACCAAGGCACGATTCATTGCCCAGGTGATGAAGGGTGACAAGGGCATCCGGTCACTCGAAGATGTGGAACTGGCAACCCTGTCGTATGCCGAGGTCAAAGCCCTTGCTTCCGGCAATCCGCTGGTGATCGAAAAAGCTGGTGTGGACGCGGAAGTGGCCAAACTGTCAACGCTGTTCTCGGTGTGGCGCAACCAGCGCTACGCCAATGAAAGCGAGGTGGGACGGCTGCCGATGATGATCGAAGCCCTGGAGAAGAAGATTGCACTGTATGCCCAGGACGTGGCGCGGGTTGAGCCACAAACCATGCAGGGAATTGCCCTGGAACTGGCTGGTCGGCCCGTCACAGGACCGGACGCCGTGGGGGAAGTCCTGCGGGGTCTGGTCAAGGCAGCCAAAGAAGAGGTGCGCACCGGTACCCGGATGATTGAACGGGTGGTCGGCCGGTTTGGCGGATTTGACCTGGGCATCCTTGCGGCACGCGGCGAGGAAGTGCCCAACCTGTACCTGTCAGGCCATTGCCTGTACAACGCCGAACCGTACCAAACAGGGCCCGCCCTCGTGGCCGCACTGATGGCGGCGCTGGAATCGGTGGTCAAGCACCACACCGATGCAGTTGTGCAATTGGAGGTGCGGCGCAAGCGGCTGGAAGACATCCGGCTGGAGCTGGCTCGGACCTTTGAACACGAAGGCCGTCTGGTGAATCTGCTCGCCCGTCAGCGAGAGCTGCTCAAGCAGCTTGATCTGGACAAGGATGAAGCGGGCAGCGCGAAGGTTGATGCCGAAGAGGTGCGACAGGCAGCTTGATCAAGTTGACCCCCATGGCTGAAAAGCGATGGGGGTCTTTTTTTGTGCGTGTTTATCCACAGAGGCTGTGGACAAGCAGGTCCCGGCAAGCCGACAACCCGCGTCTGGCAATGGTACGACTGGCCTGCCCGTAAATTGGGCATGCCCAGAGAACGAGCTGCAAAACTTTCGACAGCGATCAACCAATGCCGACCGTCAGCCCCCCTGACTCACCCGTTGGCCGCCTGAAATGCGGCTTGCACAGCGCGCACCAGCGAAGGATGCAAGGTGCCAAGCTTGGGCGTCTGGCCATGTGGTGCCGCAGGCGGCACGGAGAACCACTCTGTCGTATACGGAAGATCGATCGTTTGCTTTAAATCGAACTTGGTGTCATAGCTGAGACCCGCTGCCTCATATGCCGCCAGATTGCGGTCACGCAGGATGGCAAATTCGCCTCGGTGCAGGGTGGTCGTGCGTTGGCTGGTACCGTAGGCAACTCGAACGTGAAACTGCGGCGCATCGTCGTCAAATACCGCCAGAATCAGCGCTGGTCGTGGTTTCGGGCGCGGGTTGACATCGTCGGGGAAGTGGCACCACACAATCTCGCCAGCAGTGGGTTCGTCCCACCACTGCTGCATCATGTCAACGCCACCTCGAACAGGCTGGAGCGCACTGAACGCTTCTTGCCCTGCGGAACACGCTTCTTGATCTGGCGTACTTGGGCCACGGTCAGCGGACCATCATCGGCCTCATACTGCGGCAGCAGCTTGACGGCCATGGTGTGCAGTGCAATGTGGATAGCCTGAGTCTCATCGACGCCGAGTCGTTCCGCCACGCGTTTTGCGGTTTCGCGCGTCACGCCCGTGGCGCTGTCGACGGTACGGTAGCGGAAGGCGATCTGGTCGGCAGCGGCACGGGTGTTCATTGTGAAATCTCCTTGTTTTGGATATCTTTAAGATATCTCAAAAAGCATCCCTTGTCAAGGTCTAACCTATCACTCGCTGTCCACATCGCGGGTGTTCATTTCCCGGAATTGCCGCGTCAAAAAGGCTGAATCCTCATGCGTTTGCGAAAGCAGACCCGTCGCCAAGAACCACCTGGGCTTGAACCATTGGATCTTCCTATCAACCAATGCAAAGACTATCTACCAGTTGGATTGAATCCATGTCAGCCTCTACAGACGACCCGTAAAAGTAAATTCCAGAGCATCAAATTATTGAGGACAATACTCGCCTGGCAAAAATAGATTCGCCAGATAACAAAATAGGAATACAAATGGCAACTGCGAAGAAAGTGGCTCCCAAGGCTGCAACGACAACAAAGAAAGTAACGGCTCCCGCGAAGGCACCAAAGCCCGCTGCGAAAGCCCCCGCCAAAAAGGCACCCGTGTCCAAGACAGCCAAGGCCATTGCCAAACTGACGACAAACATCGCCAAGCTGACCGAGCGCAAAAACAAGATCGCTGCAGAAATCAACACGCTGCGTGATCAGCGCACTGCACTGAAGGTTGCGCCTGCTGTTGCAGCACCTGTGGCGCCCAAGGCAAAGCCCGCTGCTAAAGCGGCTGCCCCGGCCAAGAAGGCAAAACCGGCTGCGAAGAAGTAATTTGGATACGCGGCTCTGTCGCCCAATACGAAAGGCCCTTCGGGGCCTTTTCTTTTGCGTGTACCGCAATCTGGTTGCCGCGGCCCATCCACATTGGGTGAACAGACCGTCTGGGAGTTATCCACCCATTTGCGCGTGACCATCTTGAGTCGGGGTCCATGTTTTCCACAGAGACAACAGAACCTGATCGAACTCCCCGAAAACGATGCTGTCGCAAAAAGCGGCTCATCAATTGATCTGCCGAGCTTGTCATGCACCACCCAAAAACACCCGATGTTGCGGGCGCTTCGGGGTGGTATCGCCCTGCCTGTTGCGGCACATCCTTGATCACTCGCCACCTCCCGAGCCACACTGCTAGGGCTATCCGTGGGCATCGAGCCTGCACAGCCTTCATCAGAGGATTCCTGTCCTCCTGAAGTCCAGTATGACTGGCGTCGCAGTCGTTACCTGCCTTTGAAAGAGTCCGGGCTTTCGCCTGGTCAGGCCATACGCTTTATGCGCATGGCTTCGTGATCCGTTCAGCCCCAGGCTGACCACTGTGCTTGCCGTTAAACCCTCGGGCTTGACGGCATGCAATGCCGTGCGCGGTGACATCTTGCATGTCATTGCAGTTCGGCATCGATAGAAGGCTCCCGTTCGAAAGAACCGGGGGTTTTCGTTTTCATGGCATACCGAAAGGTGTCGCCACCAAGCTGCTCGGCCATCTATGGCCCGAGCATTCCCGAACGGGGAACTCCAAGTTCCCCGCCGGGGATGGGTGTTCCCCTTCTGACCCTGAAGGAGAGCACCATGTTCGCAGTCCCTGTGAAAAGAGAAACGCGCCCCATTGGCGTGCTACTGGGAGGATCCGGCCTTGCCCGGATGCTCGCGGTTCGCAAGCCAGTGGTGGCCGCATTGTTGAAACCGTACCGGTCTGTTTCCGAACAGAACGCATCGGTTGTAGAAGCCTGTGCTTCGGCAGTCTGACCATGCTGGCCAGTCTTTACCGCAAGCGCGTAGCCGCCATGGCGATTCAACTCGCCAAGGATGACCCACAACTGGTCAAGGAAGTGATCGCTCGGCTGAGGAAGGCTGGGGAGATTGAGCCCGACGATCTGGTCTACCTGGACCAAATCGCCGACCGTTGGATCAGGATTGCACGGGAGAACCGGCAGAAGGCAAGTCGCTGACCACTAGGTCCAGCGATGCGGGCAGTCGCACGCCCTTGGCCTTCGCCATCTCCAGGACGATCTTGTCCAGCAGATCAGGACGTTCGTCGGACAGCGTCTGGGCCCACCGGCCCAGCGCCTGTTCGATGTCGTCCTGTGTTCGCGTCCCTGCGAAGTCGATACCGAGTGATCGGTAGTCCTCGACTTCGTTGGGCGTGAACCTTACCGCGCTGCCTGCACGAAACATGGTGTGGGCCTTTCCTGTTTGTCACTGAGCTTATCAGTGGCATGTATCTTCGCAAGCCCTCGGGGAGTCCACCGTCTCCCCGCCGGGGAAAAGGTGTTCCCTCTTTCATCTGGAGAAACACCATGTCCCTTGAGAAACCCCATCCTCGCACGAAGCGCCCCAGCATCGAGCACGAGGAAGAAAGAGCCTGGGTCAGCTTTTACAAGCGTGTTGGCAACGACCTTGCCCTCGCTACCGAAGTGCTGGCCCAACTGGATTCCGATCCCGACATGAAGCGCTCCCATCTGGCTTTGTACCTGTGCTGCAAGGAATCCTTGCGCACGCACAAGGTCCGACAGGCGCGCAACAAACGGATTGGGATGTTCGTACGCTGGTTTTGCGGTGGGCTGTTCACGCAGCTGTTCGTCCAATGGCCGAACGCATGGCGTCGAAGTCTGCGCCAGAGCGGCGACATCGTCGTCGAGTGCCTGCCCGAGACCGGCAGAGATGTCGGCAAAGAGCCTGCCATGGCCAAAGCCAGGCAGTTGACCCAAGAGCCCACCTTTGCCACGGCGCAGGCGGACTTCCGTCAACAGAGAACGGGCGAGCCGGCAGAACCTGCTGCTGCGACCGCGCAGGCCAGTGATTCGGCCCCTTCCCCGGCTGCCCGCAAGGCGGCCTGATTTGTCAACACCTGTGGGCTGCACGTCAGCCCATCCCGTCGACTTGCCTTGGGGCTTGGCGGCATCCCTTTTGAAAGGAATTCATCCATGACATCCATTGCTGATACCCTGCGTGCCATCGAGGCACGCGCTGAACGCGCCATCGTCCAGGAATTGCGACTCATGACGCAGGAGATCCTCGCCATGCGCACCCTGCTCGTGCTGCAAGACCGTAACCACGCTGACGCCCTGTTGCTGAAACTGGACCGCCTTGCACAAGACCAGACGGTGGCACCTGTGAGTGCGACTGAGACGCCTGTCTTTCTGATGCCAGACTTGCGTCTTGATGACATTCAGGCGCTGGCGCCTGTGGCGTACAAGGTCCATTTCTATAGCCGTGCGTGCGGTGATCTGGAAGACGTCGTGACGCTGGAGGCCTTCGACGCTGGCGTCCAGTTGGTTCTTGATCGCCTGGATGCCCATCGCGGACATGCGATCGAAGCCAGTTGGACCAACGGCAGAGGTGCCCTCAAAGTGCTGACGCCAACGGGTGCCGCGCTGGCAACCGTTGAAGCGGCTGATGTCGTTGACGTTTCGGTGGATCCGATCGTCAAAAAAGTCTGCCAGGCAATGCAACTGGGCGATGCTTCGCGCATTGAACAGCTGTTCGGCCTGATGCTCAAGGCCGCCTGAAAGTGTCCCGTACCCGGCGTATCCCTGCTACGCCCCGTGGAACCTGCCTTGCCCTTCGGGGTGGGGCAGGCTCATCTTTGATACTGAATTGCGATGAGCGCGGACTGGCAACACCACCCAGCCACCATCGCTATGCGACCTGGCGGCACTGCCGGTATTCCCGGTCAATCAGCCAGTGGACAAACTCCGTTTGCTCCGAAACACCCCAGTAATGCGCTTTGCACCGTGCGACATAGGCCTCCAGGTCGCCCAAGGTGCGAATGTCCACCGGTTCGATATCGGTGATCTTGGTAAACACTTCAATTTCCTTGCGGTTCAGGCGAATCTGGTCGTTGAGTCGAATCATGGTCATACCCCATTCAATGGGTTTTTCGGGTATCTTGGCCGAATCTGACGCGCATGTCTCTGGTTTTACGGGGTGGGCTATAAAGATATTTCCACCGCGACCACAGTCACAGGTCAGTGTCACGCCACTGCGAGTGGCGCCCCATCTGGAACAACCCGTCGCGCCCATGCAACGCATCCGATGACAGTCAGTCGCCCCCCGGAACACACCACCCAAATCTCTCCGGCTTTGGTGACATTTACCGGTGGTGTAGTGGCGGCCATCCTTGAACCCCGCCCATCACTGCGCCAGACTCTGCAGGTGATCTCTGTGCACTCCATCGTGGGGTGCTCATCCGGTCTTTGCCGGCGTCGCAGTCGACACCTGCCTTACCAACCGCGCATGCCCTGGCATGCGCATCCCGAGCGGGAACCTTGTTCCCTTCGGGATCGGCGTTTCCGCTTTTCTGTTTAACCATAGAGGAGAACGCCTTGAATCCATCCTTTCTGTCCCGTGCCGACCTGGTTCGCGAGTTGCTCGCGCCAACGGTCAGGGATTACATTGCAACCACACCCCATGTGGGTGATAGTGAATCAGCCTACCAAGGGGTAGCTGCCAACGATTCTGTAGTCAGCCGCAAACTCGGTGTGGCCCGCGAATTGCTCTTACGTGACCTGCAAGCGCAGATGTGCACTGGTCCGGTCATGGGTACGCCACAGGTGCTGCGGGATTGGTTATGCCTGCACTGTGCGAACCTGGAGCACGAAGTGTTTCTGGTGCTGTACCTGACCGCCCAACTCCAGTTGATCGAGGCCGTCGAACTGTTCCGAGGCACTTTGACTCAGACCAGCGTTTATCCGAGGGAATTGGTCAAGGGTGCGATTTCCCGCAACGCCGCTGCCGTGGTCGTTGCGCACAATCATCCCAGCGGCCATGCGGAGCCCAGTCGCGCAGATGAGTTCCTGACGCAGACGCTGAAGCAGGCGCTGAGCCTGGTGGACGTGCGCGTGGTCGATCACATGATTGTGGCGGGCGGCACGGTACTCAGTTTTTCCGAACGCGGTCTGATCTGACGCCTTGACCTGAGTGTCCGTCAAGGAATTCTTACCCCGAGGGGCTCACCAGCCTCGCGGGGTTAGTGAGTCCTTCAATGTCATGAAGGAGAAACGATGCCTGCATCTACACCACCCCATTGCCCCGTCTGTTTGGACTTCGGGGCCTTGCTGGGCCAACTCGGCCCATTGCGCTGGTTTCGCTGCCGCGCCTGCGGCATGGACTTCAGCCGTTCGTCCCGTGCCCGCCGTGCAGCGAGCCCATCACCCCAACCCCAAGGAGTCCCCCATGGATGAATCCACTGTCACCAGCTTGCGCCAGCAGGCCGAGCCCCTGGCGGCACTGTCGAGTACGCACCTGACGCCAGCCACACGCCTAAAGTTGATGGGCAACGACCTCTCGGTCAACGCCTACCCCACCGCACATGGCGGCTTTGTCTATGTCGGTTCGCCGCGCTACGACATCCCGACGGAAGCCGACTTGGCGGCCGTCTTTGAAGTGGCGGAACGGGCCGGTATCGTCTGGCTGAAGTTCGATGCCGATTCGGCCGTCATTGATGGGCTTCCGGTCTTCGGCATCCCAGGAGAGGCGTTGTGAGTCAGCATTCTGTCCGCACGCGCTACCAAGGCGACGAAGTCGTGGTGATCGCCGGCTATGACCGACCGCTGAACGATCTTTTCCTGCAGGTGCTGAGTCATCAACACGCGAGCGTTGCAGCGGAGGAATGTGTCCTCTACAGCAGTCTCCATGAGCCCCAACGCGACTGGACCGATATCAACACGGTGTCGGACAAGCTGATTGAACTGGGCATCGAGGTACCCGACAGCTTGTTGGAAGCCGTGTACCTGGACCAGTTGTTCCATGTCGGCAACCGCATGGTCCGACACCACATTAACCAGCCACCCGAGGTGCTGCTGGCCGGATGAATCTTATCGGCCACCACAAGGTGGTCTCAAGTCACTCAGGGCGTCGCGCTGTAAGGCCGACGCCCTGTTTCTTTTGGAGCAAGATATGCAAACTGACAACATCCTGCTGGGAAAGGAACGTTCGACCCAGCAGGTTACCCTCAACACCGAGCAGAAACTGTACGTGATCGCCACCGACTATGGCTACAGCTGCTTTGGTTTCGACAATGCCCGCGATCATGCGAATCAGATTGCGCAGCGCCTGAACCGAGCCGACTTGTTCTTCACCCCGAACGATTACGCGGCGCTCGCCGGGTACAAGAAGTACGAGGATGCGGTTTCGGCGTGGTCCCGCTCAGCCCTGACCCGTCAGACCTACTTTGACCCGGGAACGGATCCCAAAGCTGCTGCCGTCCTTGAATCTCGGCGTCGGACAGGCGATAAAGTGCGGCTCGTGTTGGGCAACACCCTCACTGGAGAACCGTGGTTGAATGAATATGACGTGGTCGGCAAGATTGGCCGCTCAGGCGGTAGTCTCAAAGTCCCTCTGCTGGTAGAAGAAGGCGAGTCGGGCGGCGGTTCCATTCTCACGGCTTGCGTGCTGAACATCATCGACTGGAAATCTGGGCGGACGCTGTACCGTCGCTCTGCCTACCGGGAGCCAGACCTCAGCCTGCAGCCATCGGACACCCCAGAGCGCCCTTGGGCCGTCATTCATCTCAATGAAGTGATTGCCCAATTCAAAGACATGGGCAAGGCCTGCGCCTACATTGCGTTCATGCGGGGAGAAACGATAGAGCCGCGGATTTTTCAGTAGCGCAATAACAGAGCAATGCCCGACAAGCCACTCGTCATCGAGTCACACCATGGTGGGTACCGGTTCGTCGAGTGGTGGCGTGCGAAAAATCTCCTGCGACAAAGGATGCTCTGCCAAATAGATCGGAAGCTCTTCCGCCGCCCATGGCACAAAAACAATGTCGGTAACCCCTGCGCTGGACACGATCTTGTCCAGCTTGTGGGGGTCAACGAAGGCAGCCACGACCGGACCTTCCAGCTTGCGGAGTTGGATTTTCTCGGTCAGCAGGTGGATCGTGATCCCTTTCAGGTCCAGTTTATTGTCCCGGTCCAGCACCTTGACCACGCTGTCGCCAAAGACGGTGCGCACAACGCCGTCCAGATTGCTTTTGTTGTGGACGGCCAAACCCATGTTCGCGCTATTGCGCTGTTGCATCAGCGCGCTGCAGTGGAGGAATGCAGCGCGCAGGGCCGCTTCATCCGGCCCCATGGAATGGGTGTGAAATCGTTCAGGTGTCAAACAGGCTCCCTTGTCATCGCGATGTGCTGATAAATTCTTTGTGCGTATTTTGCCAAAAGTGAAACCAAGCCTGAAGTTGGGATGTCGCATCAAACGGTCAGGCATTGCGCCGCATGCGCTGACTTGATCTGCGCATCCAGGTCAATCACCACATCGGCCATGGCCGTCAGCTCTGGCGTCTGTGAAACAAAAAACTCCCGTTAATAGCCGCCCAGACGCAAGACTTCCCGTTTCATCGCCATGAACATGCGTTTGCGCTCAGAATCCAATGGTCCATCGGACTCATCAGAGAATAGCGTGGCATAGCGCCGCCCAGAGTTTAGGACCAGATACAGGCCACTGCCCGCGTCAAACACTCGTTATGCCGAGTCACCCAAGGCATTGGACCGCTTCTCTCCTGCGGGAGCGCACTCGCTGAACCACCACTGCCCCCTTCGCAATGGATGCAAGGACACTGACGTACCAACACAGGTACTATTGCCCTTCTGATAGATTCTTGCGAAAGTCGCCGCCTATGACTGACATCTCGCTTCAACGCGACAGGCTTGAGAAGCCGACACTCATTTATCCATTCGCATCGCCGCCTGAAGCTGGCAAAGTGATCGCGATCGCGCCCGGCGTGGTCTGGATGCGCATGCCACTGCCCATGGCGCTCAATCACATCAATGTCTGGGGGCTCGAAGACGACGATGGCTGGGCCGTGGTTGACACCGGCATGCGTACCGACGAAACCGTGGCGGCATGGCGCGATTTATTTGCCAATGCAAACGAACAGCGCCCTTTGACGCGAGTTTTTGGCACCCACATGCATCCAGACCATATCGGAATGGCAGGCTGGCTGACGCGAAAATTCAACTGCCGTCTGTGGATGACCCAGCTGGAATACCTGAACTGCCGCGTGTTAACTGCCGACACGGGCCGCGAGGCGCCCGAGGATGGTGTCACGTTCTACCACAGTGCTGGCTGGAGCAGCAGTGCCATAGAAAACTACCAGGCCCGCTTTGGTAACTTTGGCAAATATATCCATGCCTTGCCTAACAGCTATCGGCGCATCCAGGATGGCGAAGAGATCAGGATCGGCGCCAACACCTGGCGCGTTATCGTTGGCACCGGTCATTCGCCCGAGCACGCCTGCCTGTACTGCGTCGATCTGAAATTATTGATCTCGGGTGACCAGGTGTTGCCCCGCATCTCCTCCAATGTATCCGTCCACCCCACCGAACCGGACGCCAACCCCATGCGTGCGTGGCTGGAGTCATTGGCCAAGATCAAACGCGAGGTGCCCGACGATGTGCTTGTCTTGCCATCTCACAACGACTGTTTTCGCGGCCTGCACGCCCGGCTGCACTACCTGGCAGCATCGCAGGAGCGCACACTGGACCGTTTGCGCCACACCCTGAAAGAACCCAGGCGCGCGATCGATGTGTTTGCCGCCCTGTTTGGGCGCAGTATCGGCGAGACCGACGGCAGCCTGTTGAACCTGGCCACGGGCGAGAGCCTGGCCTGTCTGAACTATCTACTGCATCGCGGCGAGGCAAAAATCGAGCTGGATGAGACCGGTGTCGCCCGGTATCAGATGCGCTGATCGACGACTTGGGAGCCTGTCAAATCCTGACTGCGCTGGTCGACCACTACTTCGCGCTTGGCAGGAAAGCCGGATGCAGCTGAAGCGACGTGAACGCGAGATCGCCCAAGTGCATCGCAACATCAAACCGCAGGTGATCTCGATTCAGCACAGACCGCTCCGATGGCGACACAGACGGGAAGCACAACACGCGCGGGTATCGGTTGACCCGCGTAGGCCCGGAATGGTTCAGACTGCAGCGGCGACACATCCTGACTCCCGGGCCCCGACTTTCAACGTATCCAGATCGATCACAGCATCCGCCATCGCCGTCAGTTGCGGCGTCTGCGAGACAAAGAACTCGCGTTCGTAGCCACCCAGGCGCAATACCTCGCGTTTCATCGCCATGAACATGCGCTTGCGCTCTGGATCGAGCGCGCCATCCGCCTCGTCCGAGAACAGCGTCGTATACCGCCGCCCCGTGTTCTGCGCCAGGTACAGTGCGATCGCGCGAGTCAGGCAGACCTCCACGAACGTGCGTTCGCCGCCGCTCATCAGGCCCACGCTCTTGCTGTCGTCGGTCTCTCCATCGTGTACCACAATGTCGAAGCCTTCCTTCTGTTCGCCCTTGGCAGTTTCCAGCAGGGTGTGGATGGACACCGTAAAGCGCGGCCCATAGCACGCCAGCAGCAGGTCGTTGGCCAGTACCGACAGCGCTGGGCCGGCGTCATCGATCGCCAGCGCGATCAAGCCGTCGTTGCTCATGCAGCGCGCGAAGAGGTTCCAGTTGCCCAGTTCGCTTTCAACATGGGCCCTGCGCGCATCGACCTTTTCTCGCCGGGTGGCCAGTGCGACCGACTGCTGCAACAGTGCTTCCAGATTCTGCGCGTCCCGCACGGCCGCCAGGTGTGACTGTTCGGTTGAAGCCACCTCAGCGCGGGCATCCGACAATGATTTCGCGGCCTGGACCAGCCGTTGCTCGTCATACGCTGTCGGCAGCGCCGCAAGGGCGTCATCCAGGCGAGCCAGCGCCGCACTCGATTGCCGAACTTGCCGCTCCGACTGTTCCGCAATCGCTCGCCGCGACGCAGCAATCTGCTGGCGTTCGGTCCGTTCCTCAGATGTCTCGGCGCCGTTGGCTGCTACGTCGCTGTGCCCCAGCGCAGCCAGTTCCTGTGCAATATCGGCCAACGTCATCTGCGCCTGTGCACACTCTCCGGCCTTCGCGACCAGCACGGACAGACGGGTAACGCGGTCTCGCGCAATGGCTTCGAGGTGCTCGGCCCATGCCAATGCCCGTGGTGCCCCCATCAGCGCCTCGCTCTGTCGGCGGACAGCGGCCAGGTCGCGTTGCGCCTGCGCCTTCTCCTGGGTCAGGTGGACGATCTGGGCCCGGGCGCTGGGAACCAGAGCCTGCGCCTCGTGCGCATCGCCGAGCAACCGGCACCGGCCCTGCAAATCGGTTCCAGCACAAGGCACCTCCCCGGTCAGTCCGAACCGATGGACAAGCTCGTCGGCCTTGAGTACGGCCTGGCCCGCATCCCGCTCGATGCTGGACACCTTCTGTTGGATCAGGCGCTCAGTCCCCTGGCTCTGTGTCAGCCGTTGCGCTTGCAGGCGGCACGCACCGGTGCGCACGCTGCGCAGGGACAGCACCCGCTCGGCCAACGGCAGGCGCTTGCCCGCACGCCGCACCGCGTCGGCCCCGGCGAGTATTTCCAGACATCGCCGCCGCGATTGCGCCAGAGACTGACGCCGGGTACGCTCTTGCTGCACGCGGTCGGCAATGCGCTGATCCAGCCGTTCGAGACGCAGGCCCTCTCCCTTGTCCTGCGCCTTGAGCGCGCTTTCGGTCTGCGAGCCAACGTCGGCCACGGATTGGCGCTCGGCCACCAGTTGAACGCGACGCGCCTCGGTGGCCCGCGATTGCTCGCGCCCGGCCATCAACTGCGCATGTCTTGCTTGGGCGGTATCGAGCACGTGCTGCGCCTCCAGGCGCACCGCCAGCCCCTGGGTGACCCGGTCAGCCGCGCTGCCGAGCCGATACTGTTCGGCGCTCAGCTGCTCACCCTCCACGTCCAATCCGGCCATTTCCTGTCGGATTGCCATGAGACCGGCCTTGAGCAGCCGAGCCGTCTCCGACGCTTTCTGTCCCAGGGCACGGATTTCCTCCTGTCCGAGCAGGTCGGCGAGCAAGGTCTTGATTTCGGCGTTCCGGTAAGTGTTGAGCTGCCGCTTGCCTTGGGCCGAGAACACGGAAGTGAAGAACGTCTCGGCGCTACCGCAGACGTTTTCTACGCAGCGCGTATAGGTCTCCACCTTGCCATCGGACACCGTGCCGTCGTCGAGGCGCATTGGCTGCCAGCGTCCGCTGTCGTCGAGCACGTGCAGGAAGGCTTCGGTCTTGCGTCGGCCGTTGAGCCGAATGACCACCTGCGAACGGTAGCTGCGGCCTTCGTGCGCCCAGGTCAGGTCTTTCTCGTTTTCGGGTAGATAAACATGGTCGTAGTAGGAGAAACCACCCGACCCCGCCATCGCTGCGCGGCTCGGCAGCGTGGCAAACGGCGAGAGGTTGTCCATGATCGTGGTTTTTCCGCTTCCGTTTGCACCGGCGATGGCGATCAATTCGGCGCCGTCAGCCAAGCGTTCAAAGTCCAGCGTGAGTTCATCGAGACCCAGGCCATCGCGGATGCCGCGAAAGCCCTTGAGGGTGAGTGAGAGAGGTTGCATGGTTGGCCTTAAAAGTGAAGGTCCGATCAGAATCTCATGGGCAGCGGTTTTATCAAGTCCAATGATGGCGGAATCGGGGGCCTCGGACTGCGCCGGGTCGAGGCGTGACCTCGGCAAAAATCTGCAAGGGGCCCTCAACAGCCAGAGGTATTGACGGAAAGTGGGCGCTCGTCATTGAACGGAGCTGCACAAGGCGTCGGCCGGCCGATAAATTGACCAATAAAGACTTGCACGCACTACCCCTGGGCCAACTGGCTCCCTTGCATCCCTCGAAGTATTGACCATCGGCCCTGTTGTTGGCATAATTGCCAACATGCAAGCGCGATTGATTACCAAGTTCAAGAACATCACACCCGAAGGCGGGGTGATTGAACTGGTGGTCTGGAAGGTTCCTGCGCCGGTGCCGCCCACAGAGCATGGCTACAAATACCGGGCGGTGTATGCCCTGAATGGCGTGCGCGTTGTTGGCTTTGACAATGAGCGTGGCAAAGGTGACCACTGTCATCTCGACGGACAGGAGTTTCCGTACGCCTTTGTCGGTGTAGATCAGTTGGTTGAAGACTTTATTGCGGCAGTCGCCGCCCGGAGAGCACCATGATGAATCGTTACCTCACCATCACCATGCAATCGGACTGGCAAGCTGCTTTGCGCGCGTCGGGGCAGTTAGCCAAGGCCGATACCTATCAAGGCGAAGTCTTAAACTTTGAGAGCCCTGGTCACTTCTTCGGTCAGCTTTCTGAGAAGCGCTGGGAGATTGTCCGGGCTTGTCAGGGTAAGGGTGAACTATCGGTGCGGGAACTGGCCCGTGCAGTGGGGCGCGATGTGAAGCGCGTGCATGAGGACGTGCTGACGCTGGCTGAACTAGGCCTGGTAGAACGTACCGAAAGTGGCGGCGTGGTGTGCCCCTTCACCTCCATGCACATCGACATGTACCTCAAGGCGGCTTGAGCGGGCAACCAAGACACTGAGGAGGGAAGTTACGGTTCGCATGCGCAGCATGTGTCGGTGCAATTCTGAGTCGGCCCACAGGTGACAGATGTCCTGTGTTGACACACCAAAATCAACATAAGGGATGCATATTGTCCATAACGGTGGTCTTGCCCCGCCCATTGGCGCAAGCGATGGCGACCAGCTCGGCGCCATCGGCCAACCGTTCGAAGTCCAGGCTCAGTTCATCACGCCCCAAACCATCGTGGATGCCCCGAAACCCCTTGAGGGTCAGTGAAAGTACTTGCATGATCGTGCTCCATATAGAGGATGGAACCAGTCTCGCGCACGATGGGCTTTGTTCAAGTCCATTCGCGCCTTGGGTGGCCCCGTCAGAACAACAGTGCGGACTCCGCTTCTGCGTCTTCGGTCAATGACAACTCCATCATGACTTCCGCTGCGGGCACCGCAGTCCAGCACAGGATTCGCTCGGCAATCGCTTCTGGCGTCTGACTTGCCAGCACCTGAAGGCAATCGAGCAGCGGCTGGGGCTTCGCTTCAGTAGATGTGGCCCAAACCCGCACCTTGTCCGCGAGGCTGGCAAGTTGGGAGATTCCCGCCGCCCGTGTGCGCACCACCGGCACGATGCGTCCTTCGAGCTTGACTTCCGCTGCGCCCGCCAACAGTGCCTGCATCGCCGTGCGGTCCACTTCGTGCCGATCCTCGTCGGCCACGGTCCAGCGCACCCGAACGAAGGCCCCGGCAATGCCTTCCCGCTCGACTGCTTCACGCAGCCCGGCCAGATCGGGCTTGCCTTCAAACACGATGTCAAGGGTACGGCGCGCCGGCGTGGGCTCCAGCGTGAAGCGCACCTCGCCCGCGCCGATGTCCCATACCAGGAAGCCCTTCTCACCCTCCTCGCCGTAATGAAAGCGCCCGATGGAGCCGGGATAGGCGATGCACTGATGTCCCGCCCTGCCCTCAAACGCCGCAGTCTTGTTCTCCCAGGCCTGATGCCGGTGAATGTGGCCCAGCATGAAGGCTTGAGCCTCTGCGGCAAACAGCGCGCCGGTTGTGAATTCGTGGTCAAAGCCTGCCATGGGCACGCCATGCTCTGAAATGCAACCAAACACCGTACCGTGCGACACCCCGATGGTGGGCAGGCCCTGTGCACGTGCCGCCTGGTTGCTGGCTGCGAACCCACGAAGCAGCAGGGCAAGATGCTCCCCCACAGCTTCTGCCGCTGAGCTGGCACCCACGGTGGCCGCCACAGCCGCCTTGTTCACCGTTGGCACGCAAGAAAACAAGGCCCGCAACCCAATAGGCAGGACTATGAACTGCCAGTCTTCCGACGCCACCCAACGCCCGTCAGCCGTGAGCCCCACCTGACCGATCCGGTCGGCGACGTGCACCGGGTAGCGTCCACCCAACAGCCGGAACATAGACAGGGCGCCTGGCGGTTCATGCGAGAACGTGCCCTGCAGCATCAGCACCGGGCAATGGTCAGCCAGACGCCGGATGTTGCGCGCCAAGCGCTCCACTGCGGGTGAATGCAGGTCCAGCGCATGGTCCGTCGAGTCGCCGGACACGACGGCAGCGTCGACCTTCAAAGCGATGGCGCGGTCCACTGCATGGCGAAAGCACCGGTCAGCCTCGACCAGATTCTTGGCGCTGTAGTGAAGATCAGAAAACTGGGCAATACGGATCATGGCGAACTCCTGAACGGGTGTCTGGTAAATATGTGAAGGCTTCAACAGCTTCCCCTTGATTTCCAAATCATCAAGGGCGTGCTCGGAGCCAAACGCGGTCTTGACGGACTCCTGCCCGCTCACGCCCGCCCCCGTATCGCGCAGTCGATCTTGTCGAGATAGCCCTTCGGGTCGTTCCGATAACGCTCCAGCTCGTCATAAGCGCGTTGGCGACCGAAAGCATTCAAGCGCCAGCCAGGGCCCCAGCGCTGGTTAGCGTAGGCTTCGTACTGGGTCCGATCGATGCCATACGACTTGGCCCGATCACTGACCTGTTCGAACGTCGGCCCTTTCACGGCGATATCTTTCCAATCTACCTTGTCATCGGGTTGGCTATCGGCTGGCTCTGTTGCTGGGGACATCTGATTGGCAACTGCAGCGCCGTCTTCCAGACCCTTGGCACCTTCCAGCACCTGAACCGCCTGCCGAGCCTGCACGATGACAGCACCTTCATCCTCGTTGTGGCGTATCAACGCCGTCACATCGACGGGGGCTTCCAGATCAATGATCCATTGCGGCACCCGCACCGCTCTGCCCTGTTCGTCGATACGCGCCACCTCCATCAGCTTCTTGGTCAAATAAAACGGCGTGCGCTGGCTATCCAGAAAACCCGAGATACGCCCTCCGCGCAGGAAGCTGATGGTCTCGAACTTCTGGATCGCCATGTTCATGGCGTAAAAGCTGTTCGTATGCAACTCGAAGGCGCTGATCGAGCGGATGCCCGGGATGAAAAAGAGGAAACGCCCGGTCAGGTTGCACTGGCGAAGTTGGTATTCACTACAGGATTCCGGGTCACACAAACCACCGTTCTGCTCACGCAACATCGTCTTGCGCCCGCCAAACAGACGAATCACCCGCTTGCCAGTGTCATCAAACGGCACGGACGCGTGCTGCTTGCAGTAGCGCACACGGCCATCCGGCGAGTATTCAGACCAGTAGCGCTTCTCTGCCGCACCCCAGGCCGCCAGTTCGTGGGGCATTACCACCTGCCAGAAGTCAGACGGAAACACGACCGGGAACCGGTAGAGGCGCTTAACGCCATCATCTCGGTCTTCCCCGTGGACCTCCAGAATCTGACGGGCGATCTCTGGATTGGAAAAGTCCTGGCCACGCACCGTGAACCAGGACACGTTCTTGGGGATTAGCGGGGCTTTCAGCTGGGGCAGTGCTGCGGCAAGCGCCTTTTCAATTTGGATAAACGATTCGCCCTCCGCCATGCCCCGCTCGTAAATAGCGCGGGCATCGGGGTGTGCGGCCGCCTTTGCCGTCAGAACTTTAATACCGGCGCGGATTTTTCCGCCGGTAGGAATCCGTGCCAGGCCTTGCCCGAGCACGGTGGGCAGCGTAGCCTGGCTGCCATTGACCTTGACCACTGCATTCGACATGGATGCACTCCTTCATGAATCGCGAAAGAATTCGCTGATTCATGCTCTCGTGCAAAACGGCTGTGTCAACCGGACTGTCTGACGTGGTGGGGCGCAAGCAGCGCCCAATTCATCAATTCGTAAGCAGACACCTGCTCCCGGGCTGTTCTGCCTCTATGAAACGACGTCAGTTTTCAGAAGATCGTTCACCTTGGTGGCAATTTTTGACTCCATCGATGCACGGTCTGCCGCCACCAATGTCACTTTGCCATCGCAAACGAGTTCATGGTCGTCGTAAGCCCTGATGCAAAACGTTGCGCTACGCTGGCCCAGCCGCTCAACCCAGCCCTGCAGACGAATCGTCGCTCCGGGCGGTATCGGGCCGCAATGCTCAAGGTGGATGGTCCGACCGACAACCACCTCCACAGCGGAATCGATCTGCCGGTGCATCTCCCGGATGCAAATCGATTCGACGACCGCGATCAGGTACCCGGTAGCCAGACACTCGATGAGCGTCTCGGCATAGTGCTTCCCATGCGGCAAGCGGGTGAACAGTGAACGCGCCGTCTGATCCGTTGGCACGGTGTAGGTTTCTTCGAAACATATCTCGCTTACCTGTTGGTGATTCATAAAGTGCTGTCGGGTTGGTTGGGGTTGCATTGGCAACCGAAGCAGCACGATGTTCACGGATGTACAGGAAACGCTCCAGAAACAAGCAGCGCGAAAAAAGCGATGTTTCGGCATCGGCTGAAGCACTACCTACGGCACAGCACGACCCGACGCCCGGGAGTCTGCCAGCGCGCTATGGACGCGCTCGGGCTGGCAATTCCGGCATCGATTCACTCGTGCGCCATATCCACTGCGTGTCATCGCCTGTTTTCAAGGCGAGTGCCTTGGCCGCTTGTTCTTTCGAATCCAAATAGGTACTGACCACATGCAAAGGAACAGGCGAGTCAGCTGCGTCCAGCAATAAGGCATTCGGAAAAGTTGCTGCATTCCTGGCGTCGTAACGCAGAGGTTTGACGAAACGCCGCTGCTGATTCACCAAGACCTGCACCAGCGGCAACTCGTGAATGCCCTCGATCGGGATCCATTGCTCGCTGGTTAGCATCAGACTCGCGACGTCAATCTCATAGGTATGTTCGCGCCGAGCGCGGATCAAAGCGGCCAACATAAGCCGGACCTTATGACCGTTGTCGGCATCCCGTGCTTCCAACAGTGGGGCAAACACCCGCTCGATGCGTTCCCATGCCTTGGCGGAAATCAGCAGCGGTGCATCCGGCATGTGTTTGATCCATACCCGGTGCCCAAGTGGCATCACTTCGCTCGCCTTGAATTCGCCAATGACCAAGGCCAGAGGACTCCGCCCTTCCCGTGGCCGCAATACCGCCAGCTTTTCGCGACGTCGCTGGGCGGCCCCAGCCTTTGCAGCTTCGCTGAAGGGCTCGGGTACATACAGCCTCTCAGTCAGTGCGACGCCCTTCACCACTATGCTTTCTGCTGCCTCCTGCAAGTATTTGTGCAACACACCCTGATTGCGCCTGCCTTCCATCGCAGGAGTCCAGCGATTGAAACCTGCACGCTCGAACAGAAAGTGCATCAACGCCCGCAGACTCATGCGCCGACGCGACACTTCGACCTCGGACACATCCTGCGGTTCACCGCGTGGCACGCCTCTCCCGGAGGACCTTGTCCACGGAAAATCAACTCGCAGCTCTATGGAACCCAACTCGGATTCAAGCACCGCTTCGCCAACCAATTCGCCCAAACCGGACTGCCGGAATTCAGGTTCGTAGGATGGGCAACCAGGGTGGTGCTGGCTTCCCGTTTCTGGCATGCGTTTGATCACAAACTGCCGGTGGTGCGCCACGTACATCTCCACGCCGCCCGGCACGCACAG
>JARLJH010000048.1 GCA_031291305.1 Rhodoferax sp.
CGGACGCCTCCTTTTGATGAGCGCGTTCCATGGGTCGTGATTTGGGAAGATCACCGATGGATCCTTGTGCTCACTGCTATTGGGATGAGCCTGGTGGTCCTGTGGATGATTGGGTTTCTGATACGCAACCGTCGGCAGCGTAAGCGCGCTGATGCGCAGCTACGCCAGGCCGCCAGCGTCTTTCAGCACGCCAGCGAAGGCATTACCATCACCGATCCTCACGGGACAATTCTCGATGTTAACGAGGGCTTCACGCGCATTACTGGGTACAACCGGGAGGATGTTATTGGACAGAATCCTCGCCTGCTCAGTTCCGGGCGTCAAGGTCCGGAGTTCTATGCGGCCATGTGGAAGGCACTCCTGCGCACCGATCAATGGCGCGGCGAGATGTGGAACAGACGCAAGAGCGGCGAAGTGTATGCAGAACTGCTGACGATCAGCACGGTCCGCGACAAAAACGGCGAAATTCAGCGCTACATCGGTCTTTTTTACGATATCACGGCCCTTAAGGAGCAACAACAGCACCTTGAACATATGGCGCATTACGACTCGCTAACGCGACTGCCTAACCGTGTGCTGCTCGCTGATCGCTTGGATCAAGCTTTAGCGCGATCAAACCGCACGCATTCTCTGATCGCCGTGGCCTACATCGACCTCGATGGCTTTAAGGCCATCAACGACAGTTATGGCCACGAAGTCGGGGATAAATTACTCGTTCAACTCGCCAATCGGATGAAGGAAACCTTGCGCGACGGCGATACGCTCTCTCGCCTTGGTGGAGACGAATTTGTTGCCGTCTTGCCCGATCTGCAAAGCTCTGACGACAGCGTGCCGGTTCTTGAACGTCTTTTGGCCACTGCAGCACAGCCTGTGCACAGCGCTGAGCACGAGTTGCGCGTTTCAGCCAGTATCGGCGTCACGTATTACCCACAGACCGAGGATATCGACGCTGATCAGTTGCTGCGTCAATCGGATCAGGCCATGTACCAGGCCAAAGTGGCTGGCAAGAACCGGTATCACATCTTTGATGCCGTTCATGACCGCGCCATACGCGGCCGTCGCGAGAGTATCGAGCGGGTTCGTGACGCGCTGATGTGCAGAGAATTTGTCCTGCATTACCAGCCCAAGGTCAATATGCGCATCGGGCAGGTCATCGGTGCAGAAGCGCTCATCCGTTGGCAGCATCCCGATCGCGGATTATTGTCCCCTGCAGAATTCCTGCCGATCATTGAAGATGACGATGTCATCACAGCGGTTGGCGAATGGGTGATTGATACCGCACTGGCCCAAATGGAAGTGTGGCAGGTTCAAGGGTTGGCCATTGCCGTCAGTGTCAATGTCGCCTCGCGCCAGTTGCAGCAACCCGACTTTGTGGATCGTCTCAAATACGTTCTGGCAAAGCACCCCGAAGTCACTCCAGCCCGCCTGGAGCTTGAAGTGCTCGAAACCAGTGCTCTGGCAGATTTGGTCCACGTGTCAAAGGTTATTGAAGATTGCGCCCAACTCGGGGTGAAGTTTGCATTGGACGACTTTGGCACAGGCTACTCGTCACTCGCTTACCTTAAACATTTGCGCGCGTCCCAGATCAAGATCGACCAGAGTTTTGTTCGCGACATGCTCGACGACACCGATGACCTGGCCATCCTGAAAGGTGTCATCGGATTGGCCTCAGCTTTCAAACTTGAGGTGATTGCCGAAGGCGTGGAGACGGTGACGCATGGCAACATGTTGCTGCAAATGGGCTGCGAGCTGGCGCAGGGCTATGGCATAGCCCGACCCATGCCAGCCGATCAGTTCCCGACTTGGGTCGCCACTTGGCAACCCGATGCCACATGGTCTGTATTTGCGAGCGCAGGCTCGAAGTAGCGATCTGCGTTGAATGACTGCCACATCACTCAGTTCGAGCAATCACCAACCCTGTGACATGGCTGGCTCCGGCGGTTTTGAGAACCCGCGCCGCCGTGTACAGCGAGGCACCGGTAGTCATCACATCATCCACCAGTACCACGCGCAACCCCTTCAGCACAGAAGCTAGTAGCGGCTCCACGGCAAAGGCGTGGTTCAGCGCGGTCAGGCGCTCGGCGCGTTTCAGGGTGTGCTGCGCTGGCGTGTCCTGAATGCGCAGCAGCACATCGGCGCGGGTTTTCTTTGGCTCCAACTGGCGTGCCAGCAGCAGTGCCTGGTTGTAACCACGCTCCTTGAGCCGGACGGCAGACAGTGGCATGGGCAGCAGCAGGTCAGCTTCGTCCAGCGCCGGTTCCACCCACGGTGCGGCGCGCAGCAGGGTGGCAAAACTGCGCACCAGGCCGGGTTCGGCGTGAAATTTGTAGTCCTGAATCAGTGTCTGCCACGGGTAGGCGTAGGCCACGGCGGCCAGGCAGCGGTCCAGCGGCGGCGGGTTTTTCAGGCAGGCACCGCAGTGGCGCATGCCCGCAGGCAAGGGCAGGGCGCAGCTGATGCAGCGCGGGTGCGGCTGGGCGAATTGTCCTACGCAGGCTTCGCACACTGGCTGCGCGGGCCAGGAGTGGCACACCCGGCACTGGCTCGGCAGCGCAGATAGTTTCAGGCCTTGTGGCAACACCCCCGAGATCAGCTTGGCAAACATTTAGTACTGCGCCTCGGGCGGGCAGGGCCATGAAAACGTGGCTTTTCCTGCCTGGCGTTGTTGTTCGTCGTTGCCATAGCCTCGGCTATGTCGCCTCCTCTCGCCTAGCCAGCCAGAAAAATCCATCGTTTTCATTTTGTCCCTGTCCGTCTGAGTCGCAGTACCAATCAATATACTCCCAGCTCCCCAAGGTTTTTCGATGTCCAAGCAAACGCCCCCCACCATTGACCCCATTGCCGCCCAGCGCTGGCAACAGGCCCCCGCCAACGAATCCCCCTGGCTGCACGAAGAAGTGGCGCAGCGTATGCAGGAACGACTGGAGTGGATCAAGGTGCAGCCTGCCAACTGGGTGCACTGGCAGCCGCTGCGGGGTGGTTTGCAGGCGCATGGCTTGATCACGCAGCGCTACCCCAAAGCGGCTTGCACGGTGCTGGAGACAAGCGAGGTTGCAGTGGAACGAGCCGCCAAGACATTGGTGACTCCGCGCTGGAAGCCGCAGGCCTGGCTGCAGCCCAAAACCAGTGTTGTCACGCAGGTGGATCAGCCCGCGCAGATGCTGTGGTCCAACATGGCGCTGCACATGGCGGCTGATCCTCAAGGCTTGATGGCGCAATGGCATCAGGCGCTGGCCGTCGATGGGTTTTTGATGTTTTCCTGCCTGGGCCCTGACACGCTCAAGGAACTGCAAACACTTTACAAGTCGTTGGGCTGGCCCGCACCTGCGCATGAGTTCACGGACATGCACGACTGGGGCGACATGCTGATGGGCGCCGGGTTTGCCGAGCCGGTGATGGACGTGGAACGCATCACGCTCACCTTCGAGACGCCCGAGCGCCTGCTGCAAGAGCTGCGCGGCCTGGGGCGCAACCTGCACACCGGGCGCTTTGCGGCGCTGCGTGGTCGCGGCTGGCACCGGCAACTGTTGCAGGCACTGGCACAGCAGCCATTGCAGCTGAGTTTTGAAGTGATTTACGGCCACGCTTTCAAGCCTGCCCCGCGCCTGTCGGTCAGCGCGCACAGCGAGATCAGCCTGGACAGCATGCGCGCCTCGCTGGCGCGCGGGCGCGGGAAAGCCGTGTAGATGGGGGCAGCCAGCAGCGGATTCTCTGGCCGATGCTTGGCTGCGCGGCGTTTGGCGGTTAGCTGCCGACGCGTTCATTGACCCGTACTGCGAGGACTATGATTCACACCATGAATAAACGAAACGCTCTTAAATCAATAGCTATTTCTGTATTGTGGACGGGGGCTATCAGCCAATTAGCTGCTTGTGGAAAAGACACGCTGAAATTCACCGCCATCGACATCACCGGCGCTGACTATGCCAAAGACTTTGCCCTGACCGATCACAATGGCAAGCCGCGTACGCTGGCCGACTTTCGCGGCAAGATCGTCATGATGTTCTTTGGTTACACCCAGTGCCCGGATGTCTGTCCCACCTCCATGACCGAGATGGTGGCCATCAAGAAGCTGCTGGGGCCGGACGGCGACAAACTGCAGGGCCTGTTTGTCACCGTGGACCCCGAGCGCGACAAGCCCGAGATGCTCAAGGCCTACATGGAAAACTTCGACCCGAGTTTTCTGGCGCTCTACACCACGCCCGAAAAGACCGCCGCCATTGCCAAGGACTACAAGGTCTACTACAAAAAAGTGCCCGGCCCGACGCCCACCAGCTACACCATTGACCACACCGCTGGCAGCTATGTGTACGACACCCAAGGCCATTTGCGGCTGTTCACACGCTACGGCACGGCGCCAGAAAAGACCGCAGAAGACCTTCGCCTGTTGTTGCGGACGGTCAATTGATCGCTGTAAATTGGAGAGCTACTTGCCCAATGAATACAAGGGCTAGAGGCCGAAAAGACTGACAAATCTGGCGATGCCAGATCAGCCCCGTCTACGGGTTGCTGATGGCCAGTGTCTTGATCACGCCGCCAAACAGCGTCGTATCAGCCGTGATGCGGTTGGCCAGCCCTTGCGGTGACGAGCCCACCACCTGCCAGCCCTGCTGGTAGAGCTTTTCCCGCACCTCGGGCGAACGGGTGAGGTCGCTGACCAGGGCGGATATCCTGGCTACGATGGGGGCGGGCAGGCTCTTTGGCGCGACCAGTGCGTTCCAGATTTCCAGGTTGAAGTTGGCCACACCGGCCTCGCTCATACTGGGCAGCTCCGGGGCCAGGCTGCTGCGCCCGCTGGAGGTCACGCCGATGGCGCGCAGCTTGTCCCCCTTGACTTGCGCCATGGCCAGGGCTGGTGGCAGCATTGACAACTGCAGTTGCCCGCCGACCATGCCCCCCGCCACCTGTGCATAGCCGGGGTAGGGTACGTGCACCGCCTGGATGCCAGTTTTGGTTTTGAGCAACTCCATGCCGATATGCCCCACCGTGCCAACACCGGGCGAGCCATAGCTCCAGGTGTCACCTGCCCGTTTGGCTGCCGCCAGAAAAGCCTGCGCGGTAGCGCCCGGCGCGTTTTTCGGCGCCATCAGCACCAGCGGCGATACACCGATGAGGCTGATCGGCGCAAAGTCTTTCAATGGGTCGTAAGGCAGCTTGGGGTTGAGCAGTTTGGCCGTGGCCAGGTTGCCATTGATCATCAGGCCCAAGGTATGGTTGTCGGTGGCTTTGGCCACATAGTCAGCGGCGATATTGCCGCCCGCGCCGACCTTGTTTTCCACAATCACCGGCTGGCCCAGCGCCTTGGACAGGGGGGCGGCCAACGTGCGAGCTGTCAGGTCGGGCGACGAGCCGCCTGGAAAGCCGACGATGATGCGAACCGTTTTACTCGGCCAAACTGGCTCTTGTATGCTTTTTTGGGCAGTAGCCCAGGTGGATACTGTACAGATAGCTACAAAAAAAAGAGTATCTCGGCGGTTAACAAAAGTCATGAGATCGCTCCGGTCAGACATAAAAAAACCCACCTGTCAGCGTGTGACAGGTGGGTTGATTATCTGGGGCAGTCTGGCGTCTTAGCTGCGGTGTTCAGGCAAACTCAACCAGCGCCTTCTTCATCTTCTTCATCGCGGCGACTTCAATCTGGCGGATGCGCTCGGCGCTCACGCCATAGACAGCGGCCAGATCATGCAGCGTCATGCCGCCTGAGGTGTCGTCGTTCACCTTGAGCCAGCGCTCTTCCACAATGTGGCGGCTGCGTGCGTCCAGCGTGTCGAGCGCCAGTGCCAGGCCATCGCTGGCCAGCACATCGCGGTGATGCGCTTCGATCATGGCGGTGGGCTCGTGCGACGCGTCGGTCAGGTAAGAGATCGGGCCGTAAGCGTCTTCGCCGTCGTCAGACGGACTCGGGTCCAGCAACACGTCGCCACCAGACAGGCGGGCTTCCATCTCAATGACTTCTTCGCGCTTGACGTTCAACTGCGCCGCCATGGCGTCGATCTGGCTGTCGTTCAAGGTGTCGCGGTGGCTGTCCAAGTCAGCCATGGCGTCGTCACTGCGAAAGCGCTGCTTCATCGAGCGCAGGTTGAAAAACAGCTTGCGTTGTGCCTTGGTGGTGGCCACCTTGACCATGCGCCAGTTTTTCAGAATGTATTCGTGGATCTCTGCCTTGATCCAGTGCAGCGCGTAGCTCACCAGGCGCACACCCTGGTCGGGGTCAAAGCGTTTGACGGCCTTCATCAGGCCCACATTGCCTTCCTGGATCAGGTCGCCATGCGGTAAGCCATAGCCCAAATATTGACGTGCGGTCGATACCACGAGGCGCAGGTGCGACAGCACCAGCTTTCCAGCGGCTTCCAGGTCGTTGTCGATGCGGTATTGGCGCGCAAACGTTTGCTCTTCTTCGAGGGTGAGCATCGGCATGCGGTTAACCGCCGAAATATAAGCGTCCAAGTTGCCAAGAGCGGGAACCAGTGCCCAGGGATTAGCCAGGGTCAGCGCATTGCTTGGGGTGCCAGTGTGATGAGTCATGCCAGTACTCCTGATGATCTATGGTCAAATGTTAGCACTCCCTATGAGAGAGTGCTAATTAAAAAGTTCAATGACCTATGTGTGCTATGTGTATTTGGACAAATGCTTGTCAATGTTGTCGATGCGTGACACTGATCAGCCACTCCAAGTGGCCATCACCTGGGTTCAAGAACGGACAGGAGTTTCATTGAAAGAAGATCAACCTTTGGCAGCGGGCGAGCCTAAGCGCAAATCGAACCAGCACACGCTTTTGTGGATTCTTGTGGGCTCGTTTGTCGTGGCATCCATCGGTGCCATGCTTGCGATCGACTATTTTTATGCCGGGGATCCAGCGACGGCGGTTAATGCCGTTGACGACTAGAACTTGGATGTCAGCCCCATCGTTGATGGATTGGGCTGATCGCATCACGAACTCGCGCGATTGACTCTGATTCGGGGGTCAGTTCGTGCGCTCGGGCATGCCTGCCAGTGAGGCGGCTTCCAGAATTGGGTGGTCGATCTTGTGCAGGAAGCCCAGAGTGGCACGTGGCGAATTGTTCAGCAGCTTGGCAATGTCTTCCACATCGTCCGGCACGGCGGCGTTCTCCCAGTCCACCGCAGTGTGGCGTGCCAGGCGCACCGCCAGCACCACGCATTTGACGTTGCTGCGCTCTGCGTGGCGGTCGTCACTGATGTTGACCAGCAACTCGGGCAGGCGCCACAGCTTCATCAGTGCCTGGCGAAGGTCGGCCATTTCAATACCCAGCACCTCTTTCTGGATAACGGTGGAGCGCAGCGTGGAGTCAGCCGCCTGGGCATCGCGAATTTTCACGGCCAGGGTGGGTGCATGCAGCCAGATCAGCATTTCGGCAAAGTCGTTCAGGAACGCCGCCTGATGGATGATGGTGGCATCCGTATCGCCACGATGCACCGCAAACCCAAGCGCAAACTGGCCTGCACGCTCTGCTCTTCGTAGCAATTGCTGCAGACCATTTTGCGCCTCGGGCTGGTCAGCCAGCCACTCCTCGACGGTGCGTTGCGGGCCGAAGTGCCGAAAAAACGGTGAAATCCCCATCAAGACCAACGCGGTCGTGATGGACTCCGTCTCGGTGGCGTGGTCTGGTCGCCGCAGGCCGGCGGCAAAAGACAGCACCTTGAGCGTCATCAGCGGGTCGGCCTGAATCACCGATGTGATCATGTTGGCATCGACATCATCTTCCTTGGCACGCAGGTCTTCCAGCGCCTTTGCGGTGGACGCCAGCACCGGAATCTCTGCTTTCAGAAAATAGTGCGTCCAGGCGCCAATGTGTGGCAAGGCCACCTTGAGATAGGTGGCAGGTGGCAGTGCCGGAGCTGCTGGCGCTGCGGCTGCATCTGGCAAAGCGTTGGAATCTGGCATTTTTGTCTCCATTTTTAGAGTCGTCGCAGTATCTTCTCACGTATCAGCCGCGTCAAGCAATGAGCAAGCGCTACGCTTTTTATCGGCCATGGCAGCCGGATAATGAGGTTTTTCATCTTCAGATATGAAACGCCATGGAAAACGCTGCACCCCATAACCCGCCTGTGACATCAACAACTGCAGCCAATGGCACGGCAGTGGTTCAGCCACGCCTGACCAGCCTGTCGCATGGCGGAGGCTGTGGCTGCAAGATTGCGCCTGGGGTGTTGTCGAGCATCCTCAAAGGCACCAGTGCCATGCCGATTCCGAAGGAATTGCTGGTGGGCATTGAAACTGCCGACGATGCGGCGGTCTATCAGCTCAATGACGAGCAGGCACTGATCGCCACCACCGACTTTTTCATGCCCATCGTGGATGATCCGTTTGACTTTGGCCGCATCGCCGCCACCAACGCCATCAGCGACGTGTACGCCATGGGTGGCACGCCCATCATGGCGCTGGCGCTAGTGGGCATGCCGATTTCTGTGTTGTCCGTGGAAACCATTGGCCAAATCCTGGAAGGCGGTGCCAGCGTCTGCCGCGCCGCAGGCATCCCGATTGCAGGCGGCCACACCATTGACTCGGTGGAGCCGATTTACGGTTTGGTGGCGCTTGGCCTGGTGCACCCCAGTCGCGTCAAGAAGAACGCCAGCGCCAAGGTGGGCGACAAGCTGATTCTGGGTAAGCCGATTGGTGTGGGCATTTTGTCGGCGGCGTTGAAAAAGAGCCAGTTGGATATAGCCGGTTATGCGCAAATGATAGCGGTGACGACCCAGCTCAACACGCCTGGGCCGGTGCTGTCGGCCTTGCCCGGCGTGCACGCCATGACAGATGTCACCGGCTTTGGTCTGGCCGGGCACGCGCTGGAAATCGCGCGCGGCGCCAAGTGCACGGTGGAACTGGACTGGCAGCGCGTGCCGCTGCTGTCCGGCGTGCGTGAACTGGCACTGGCAGGAAATGTCACCGGCGCTTCCGGGCGCAACTGGGCAGCGTATGGCGCAGAGGTGCAGTTGCCGGGCGACTTTGCCGCGGTTGATCAGGCGCTGTTGTCGGACCCGCAAACCAGTGGCGGTCTGCTGGTGAGCTGTGCCCCCGACGCGGTGGATGCCGTGCTGGCCGTGTTCCGGCAGATGAGCTTTGACGCCGCGTGTGTGGTGGGCGAGGTCACGCCCGCGACATCGGGTGCCAAACTGGTGCTGAATTAGCTCGCTTAAGGCGCGGTTTGGTCGTTGCTGACCGTGTCGCGTGGTGCGCCAAAAGAGGGCGCTACCGTGTCAGCGCCATGAACAGTCTGGGCAACTGTTCGGGTAGCCGGGCGATGTTGTCGATCACTGTGTACTGCTTGCCAAAAATGTCGCTCACGTAGGCATCGGCGCTGGCATCCAGATTGATGCAGTAGGTGAAGATGCCTTGGTTGTCCAGCTCGCGCACCGCCACTTTGGCGTCTTCAATCAGCAGTCGCTCGTCTTTGACATCTATGTCTGAGGGCTGGCCGTCGGTCAGCACCAGCAGCAGCTTTTTGTCAGCGGCCTGGGTGTCCAGCGTGCGGGCGGCATGGCGCATGGCCGCGCCCATACGGGTGCTGTAACCGGCCTGCATGGCCGCCAGACGCGCCTTGACGTCGTCACCCCAGCGCTCGCCAAAACCCTTGATATGAAAGTAGCGCACGTCGTGGCGGGTGTTGGAGTGAAACCCGGCAATCGCCAGAGGGTCGCCCAGTTGCTCAATCGCCCAGGCCAGCAACGACACGGCTTCCTGGCTGAGCTGCAGCACGGTCTGTTCCGAACCACGCGCTTTTTCGTTGAGCGATTCCGACAGATCCAGCAGCAGCGTGACGGCGATGCTGCGGCCGTCGGTGGTGTGGCTCATGTTGATGCGCGGGTCGGGCTGGCTGCCGCTCCTTAAGTCAATCAGTGAGCGGATCGCCACGTCCAGATCCAGTTCGCTGCCATCTTCCTGAAAGCGCACGCGCCGCTTGTCTTGCGGTTTGAGCACATCCAGCAGGCGCTTGAGACGTTTGGCCAGCGCGGCGTGTTTGGCCAGCAGAGCGTCAATATCGGCCGGGTTGCCGCTGGGGTGCAGGCGCTCGTAAAGGCTGACCCAGTCCGGTCGCACGGTCTGGCTGCTGTAATCCCACTCGGGGTAATGGCGCGGCGGCAGGCTCTGGATTTCCTGCGTTGGCGGCGTCTGGTCGGCGTTGTCGAAGCTGTCTTCGTCGTCTGAGAGTTCGTGAAAGCGCCACAGGTGGCGGTTGTCGTCACGGTAATCGACCTCGGTGTCTTTGAACCAGGTGTCGGGCAACTGGTCGCTCTGCATGCGGGTTTTGCCCAGATAGCTCAGCGCCAGTCCGGCGATCTCGGTGGTGTTGGACGCACCTTGTGCCAGCAGGGCGTGAAAGCGCTGTACCCAGTCGGCCAGCTGCGGGCTCTCAAAGCGTTTGGGCGGGTCCAGCAAGGCGCGTGACAGCATGGCAAGGCGGTGTCGCAGGCACGAATGCGTGAGCGGGTTGCACGCGCCATCCACCGGCGTGGGATGCAGCGCCGAATAGATGCGCCGCATGCCGGGGTAGTCCCGCAGCGTCAGCCAATCCACGCGGGCGTCTTCAAAACACTCGATGGCCAGGCGTTGCGCCGGACTGAAGTTGTCAGCAAAGATCGGGGTACTCCAGCGGCGGTGCGCGGCCATGTGGGCCAGTGCGGCGCGGTAGCGGTCCATGCCGGAGATGCCAGCCCGGTCGTCATACACATCGGGCAGGCGCATGCCGTAGGCGTCAAAGTACGGCATGGGCTGGCGCTGCACATCGAAGGTGGTGGAGTAGGGCACCAGCACATCGCCGTCCTGCCAGAGTGCTCGCAGGTACAAGTCCAGCGCGCGCGTGTGGTCCATCAGCAGCGTGCCGTGGCGCTCACGCTGCAGCACGGCGCGGCTGTCGTTGGATGCCAAGCTGAAGAAATCGCGCTGTTGTTCGGGGTGATGGCTGTAGTTGCGGATGCCGTAGTTCACCCAGTTGCTCAAGCCCTGCAGACTCAGCACGCCGAGCAGCAGCGGTGCCTTGTCGAAGAACACCGCCAGGCTCGGGCTGGGGTAGGTTTTGTGGATGCCATGGATCGAGCCGCTGGTGCGCTCCAGCAGCAATAGGCACAGGTCCATGTAATGCTGCAGTTGGGCTGGCGTCGGCAGACGCCGCGCCACGGCCGCCAGGGTTTGCAAAAATGGCGCAATGGCTTTGCCGTTGGGCGACTTGTTGATGAGCCGCACCGTGGTCATGATGGCGTTGAGCGCGTCTTCGCCCAGGCTTTGCACCACCTGCGGCCATTCCTGCAAAAAGATCAGCACCGGCTCCACACCACGGCCCATCCTGCCCAGAAACCGCGCCTGGGTCAGAAACTCTTCCAGAGCCTCTGGGCTGAGTTTGACATAGGCCTCGGCCATGCAGGCCTCAAACACATCGTCAATCTGGGCAAAGCCGCAGTCAAGCTGGCGGCGCCAGTCCTGCAGTTGCTCTGGGCTGAGATGGGCTGTCATGGCGCTGTTGCCGTGCTGTCGTTGCGGGACGGTCCTGCAACTGGGGCCGCGAGCCTAACCAAATACAGCGTCCACTGCATGGTCGAGCGTGGCGCGGATGTCGGCGTCGTCGGTGATGGGGCGCACCAGCGCCATGCGGCAGGCGTCCAGCGGATCGACCTCTGCTTTGATCAGCGTGGCCGCGTACACCAGCAGGCGGGTGGAAATGCCTTCGTCCAGACCATGCCCTTTCAGCGCCCGCGCGGTTGCGCCAATTTTGACCAGCCGCACGGCATCGGTCATATTGACGCCGGTCTCGGTGGCGATGATGTTTGCTTCCAATTCTGCAGCAGGGTAGTCAAAGTCGAAGCCGACAAAGCGCTGTTTGGTGCTTTGTTTCAGGTCTTTCATCAGGCTCTGGTAGCCGGGGTTGTAGGAGATGACCAACTGGAAATCCGGGTGCGCGTGGATCAGCTCGCCCTTTTTGTCGAGTGGCAACTGGCGTCGGTGGTCGGTGAGCGGGTGGATGACCACGGTGGTGTCTTGACGGGCTTCCACAATTTCGTCCAGGTAACAAATCGCGCCAATGCGTGCGGCGGTGGCCAGCGGCCCGTCGAGCCAGCGTGTGCCATTGGCTTCCAGCAGGTAGCGACCCACCAGATCAGAGGCGGTCATGTCCTCGTTGCAGGCCACGGTGATCAGCGGCTTGCACAGTTTGAAGGCCATGTATTCAATAAATCGCGATTTGCCACAGCCGGTGGGGCCTTTGACCATCACTGGCAGGCGGGCGTTGTACGCAGCTTCGTAGAGTGCGACTTCGTTGGATTGCTGCTGGTAGAAAGGCTCTTGGGTGATGCTGTATTGCTGTGCCAGAGTTGTCATGGTGCTTTCCTGTGGGGGCATGTTGGAAGACAGAGTGCAGGGATGGTAGTTTGAGGTGCGCCTCTGTTGTGCCTCACAGCTTTAATGGATGTGACCCGCAGCGCACATTGGGTATCCGACTCCGCGGATGTCCCCCGGTTCGGGCCTGGCCCGAACCTCCTCCTTTATTTGGCAAAACCCCAAGTCCACGCTGCGTCAGACACCCAACGCACGCTGCTAGGCGGTGAGGTTTGCCTGTCTTAACTGAGTACCAAAGACGCCTCGGGCATGTTGTGATGGGGTGTCCTGCAAAGCGAAGTCAAGGAGGAGAAAGTGGCCGCAGGCCGCTTTCGGGGGACATGAGCGGCGCAGGGCACCCTGTCGCAACATGCCTTCCACAAAAATTTGAACAGGGCAGTCTGTCGCGACGGACCACCCCACACAAGCAGCCAAGCGGCTCACCGAAACGATCACCTCAGACCCTGAATTCAATCGGCAACCTTGCGCTGCACAGTCCGGTGCTTACTTATGCACACCCAGCTTCTCACGCCAGCCCGGAAACAGCTTGTCAGCATCGCCCGGGAACGACTCGAACGCACGGGCAAATTCCTTGTGCTCCTTGGCGAACTCGATTGGATCGGCACCTGACTTCCAGCACTCGTAAGACTGGCGCAACGACACCGCACCGGCTGCCGGAGAGTCGATATGACCATAAGCGCCACCGCCAGCGGTGTTGATCACATTGCCGTGCCCCAGATTCTTGAAGAAGCCGGGCAGGCGCAACGCGTTCATACCGCCCGAGATGATCGGGGTGGTCGGCTTCATGCCATACCATTTCTGGAAGTACACCGGGCCCTGGCATTCGTCTCGCTCAATCATGTAGGCAATGCCGCGGTCGTCGCCTTCGCCTTCCATCTTGCCGTAGCCCATGGTGCCAACGTGGATGCCCGACGCCCCTTGCAGGCGACTCATCTTGGCCAGCACAAACGCGGTGTAGCCGCGCTTGGCACTGGGGGAAGTGATCATGCCGTGACCGGCGCGGTGGTAGTGCAGGTATTGGCTGGGGTACTGACGGCGTGCGGTGGTAATCATGCCGGGGCCGCCGACAAAGCCGTCCACCAGAAACGCCAGCTTGTCGGCGTCCGGACCAAAGGTTTCCAGTGCAAAGTCGGCACGGGCGCACATTTCGTAATGGTCGTCGGCGGTGATGTTCATCGAGAACAGCTTGGCCTGGCCGGTTTCGTCCTGGGCGCGCTTGAGCGAGTCATACACCAGCGGCAGCACCTTCTTGATCGGGGCGAACACCTGGTTGCCTTGCGGTTCGTCGTTTTTGATGAAGTCGCCACCCAGCCAGAACTGGTATGCCGCCTGGGCAAATGGCTCGGGGCGCAGGCCGAGTTTGGGCTTGATGATGGTGCCGGCAATGTAGCCGCCGTCCTTGACCGGGCGACCCAGGATGCGCCACAGGTCAGAGATATCCTTGGCTGGGCCGTCAAACATCTGGATGACGCGCTCGGGCATGTAAAAGTCGATCATCTTGGCGTGTTTGATGTCGCCCATGCCCTGGTTGTTGCCGATGACCAGCGTCAGGAAAGACACCAGCATGAAGCGGCCATCGGTCACATTGCGGTCGAACAGGTCAAGTGGGTACGCAATGCGCATGTCCTCAGTGGCTTCGTCGATGTAGTACACCAAGGCGTCCACGCCACGGGTGAAATCATCGGTGGTGCTCACTTCAACGTTGGTGCCGGTGGAGGATTCGGCAGCAAAGTGGGCAGCCGCTTCCAGATAGCCGTGGCCAGGTTTGGGAGCCATCTTGTACGCCACCAGAATGTGCTTGCCTGCGGCAATGAGCTCTTCTTCTTTGAGGCTCAGGTCGGCGTAACGGTTCGATTGATCCATGCATATCTCCTGTTGAGTTAGATTTGGCTGCTGATGAGCTGGACTATAGACACGGTTATTCATCATGAAAATTCAAATTAATTACCAATCGAATCAGGATTTTCTGATGAGTTGAGGTGAGCGGAGGGCAAGAGCGGACTTGCCCCACAGTCCCGGGGGTCATGCGTCTCACGCGTTGAAAGTGATTTCACTTGAAGGCAAGACTGCGGTGATGACAGCGAAAAGCAAGTAAATTCAAAGACAATGCAAGCGTCTTGAACCTGATTGCAGTCTCAAAGGAGTCATGTATGCCTATTGTTGTGTTCAACCAAAAAGGGGGCGTTGGCAAGTCCACCATTACCTGCAACCTGGCCGCCATCAGTGCTAGCAAGGGCTTGCGCACTCTGGTGATTGATTTGGACCCGCAAGGCAACTCCACCAGCTACCTGCTGGGGCAGCTTGTTACCGAAGATGTGCCTACTGTCGCTGATTTCTTTGAGCACACCCTGAGCTACAGCTTCAAGAGCAAGCCGCCCACGGATTTCATCCTCGAAACCCCTTTTGAGAATCTGGAGTTGATGGCGTCCAGGCCGGCGCTCAACGAGTTGCAGGTGAAGCTTGAATCGCGACAAAAAATCTACAAGCTGCGCGAGGCCCTGCAGCAGTTGGTTGAAAACTACGACCGCATTTACATCGACACCGCTCCAGCTCTGAACTTCTACACCCGTGCCGCCCTGATTGGCGCGGCGGGCTGCCTGATTCCTTTCGACTGCGACAGTTTCTCGCGTCAGGCGCTCTACACCCTGCTGGAAAACGTGCAGGAAATCCGTGCCGACCACAACCCGGACTTGCAGGTGGAGGGCATCGTGGTCAACCAGTTTCAGCCGCGCGCCAACTTGCCACAGCGCATGGTGGCCGAGTTGATTGAAGAAGGCCTGCCGGTGCTGCAGCCGTATCTGCCCTCATCGGTGAGGATTCGCGAGTCGCACGAGCAGTCTCTGCCCATGATCTACCTCGACCCCAGCCACAAGATCACGCTGGCGTTGGTGGAGCTGCATGATGGGTTGCGGACCTAGATCCAGGTTGGCGCGTGGATTTATCCACTTTGCCGGGTTGTATGGCCGTAGGCCATGTCAGATTTGAAGCCATGCGAATCCGCGGTTGAGTATGCCAGTTTCACCAATAACAATAGCGCATTGTCCTTGTTGTGTAAGGGATAGAAGGTATTTTGTTTAGTGAAATTATCCATGCGTTGTCGCTCAGCCATCAGGCGCGACCAACGCTGGTCAAGCCTTACACCTGCCGAGCCCAAGGCCCCAAGGTGAGTTGCTCAATCTTGCGCAGTTCTTGCGCAAACCGGGCGGATTTGAGTAAAGAGTGCTCGACGAATCCAAGCCGCACGGCTTGGGCGTAGTTGAATCGGGCTAAGTCAAACGGCAAGCCAAGGAGGAGACTTGCGGTCTGACCAAAGTTTGTCATGAGGGACATGGTGTGTCCTCCAAAAAAATCTCAGGTTCAGATCGGGGGTGGCCCGCTTTCCTGATGTGAAAATGGATATTTGTCTGCCACGGTCACGTGGCACAACACTTATGCCTTGGCGGCGGCTTCCATCTCGTGACGGGTGGCGGCTGCGTAAAGATCCTGAGCGTAGCGTGGGTCGGCACGGTAGAGACTGTCAGCGTAGGCGCGCAGCTTGTCAGCTTCTTGACGCGCGGTTTCTTTAGGGCAAGGTTCCCGGCGTTGAGTGGTGGTTGCCCAGAGGGCGCTAACGAGGCGGCGGGTTGCCAGAGCGAGTTCGCGCAGCGCGAATGAAACGTTTTGGGCCTCTTGAGCCAACGTTGGGTGCTGCAGTGTGGTGTCTGTCATGATGGGTTCCTCCAGAAACAAACTATGTTGCAGTGCAGTATAGGGTAAACCCTAATAACCATTGGGCTGACTTGGGTACGTTCCGGTTACGTACCGATGAGTACTCAAATGGCATTGCTCATTCACTAACTCCAGGTATCCATCAATGCCCCGCCTTGCTCGATCAAAAAGTCTTTGAAAGCCCTGGCTGCTGGTGAGAGCTTCTTGTTGCGCAGATGTGTCACATACCAGTGATTGATCTGCGGCAGGCCTTGCACATCCAGCTGCGCGATGTGCCCGCTGGCCAGCTCATGGCGCATGGTGCGTTTGGACAGAAAGCTCAGACCCATGCCCGCCATGACTGCCTGTTTGATGGTTTCGTTGCTGGGCAGGCCCATCACAATCTTCAAGGGGGTCTGATTCTCATCAAACAGGCGTTGCATGGCAGCGCGGGTGCCTGAGCCGTCTTCTCGCACCACAAAACTGTAATCAGCCAGCGTGCTGAAGGGCAGGTTTTTACGCCTGGCCAGCGGGTGGTCCGGCGCTGACACCATGACCAGTGGGTTGGTGGCAAACACCGTCGCTTCGCAGTCGATATGGCTCGGCGACCGGCCCATCACCACCAGATCGGCTTCGCTGCGCGCCAGCATGCCAAGAATGTTTTCGCGGTTGTCAATATTGAGTTGCACGTCAATGCCGGGAAACAATTTGTTAAAGCGCACCAGCAGCATGGGAATGAAATACTTGGAGGTCGTTACCACGGCCAGATCGATGCGGCCCTTTTTCAGGCCGACGTGATCGGCCATCAGGGCTTCCAGATCCTTGAACTGCCCCATGGCATTGGTGGCGTAGGTCAAAAAGGCCTCACCTGCGGCTGTGAGTTGAATATTTCGGCCCAATGGTTCCACCAAGGGCACGCCAAACGCCTCTTCAAGTTGGCGAATTTGCATCGACACTGCAGGCTGCGTCACGAACAGCCGTTCGGCTGCTTTGGACACGGATCGCTGGCGCGCCACTTCCATGAAGGTTTGAACCTGCTTGAGGGTGTAGGGTCGCATCGGTGTCTCCATTCGTTTCATCAGCTGAAGCTGATGACTTTTGAAAAAAACGTGATTAGAGTTTATGAGTCAAGGCGATTAAAGTAAACCCATACCGAATTTTCCGGCACCCAAACGCTCAGCAAAGGACCTCATTCCATGGCCAATGTCGTACTTCAAGCCTTGATTTTTGATGTCGATGGCACTTTGGCCGACACCGAGAGCGTGCACATGGAAGCTTTTAACCATGCCTTTGCCGAAATGGGTATGGACTGGGTCTGGACCACCGACATGTACACCAAGCTGCTGGAGGTTTCTGGCGGCAAGGAGCGCATCCTGCACTACTGGAAGCAGGTCAATCCCGACATCAAGGAACTGGATGCCCATGCGCTGCAAGACCGTATCGACCGCATTCATGACCTGAAAACTGCCGCCTACGAGAGCGCTGTGAATGGCGGTGCCGTCGAGCTGCGCCCCGGCGTGCTCAGGCTCATGGACGAGGCGCTGGCAGCCGGCTTGCAGTTGGCCATAGCTACCACGACCTCGCCGGTAAACATTGCCGCGCTGTTGCGCGGCGCTATCGGTGCCGACTGGCGCATGAATTTCACCGCCATTGGTGACGCCTCCACTGCGCCCATCAAGAAACCGCACCCGCAGGTGTATCTGCACATGCTCGAAGCCTTGCAATTACCAGCCAGCCAATGCCTGGCCATCGAAGATTCCAGCAATGGCTTGCGCGCAGCCACGGCAGCAGGGATAGGCACTGTCATCACTACTAACGCGTTTACCGCCCATCACGATTTCACGGGGGCGTTGCGGGTTGTTCCCGACTTGAGTCATGTCACGCTGGCGCTATTGCGCGAGTGGCAGAATTCCGCGCCGGTCTGAGCCACTCTGCCGCCAGTGCCATCTTTTTAACTTTTCAGAAAGCCTTTTTCCATGAGCTCCACCCCCATCCTGCGCCTGGCACCGTCCATTTTGTCGGCCGATTTTTCCCGCCTGGGCGATGAAGTCCGCGCCATCGAAGCCGCTGGTTGCGACCTGGTGCATTTTGACGTGATGGACAACCATTACGTGCCCAACCTCACCATCGGCCCGCTGGTGTGCGAGGCCATTCGCCCGCATGTGAGCATTCCGATTGACGTGCACCTGATGGTTGAGCCGGTGGACGCCATCATTCCGCTGTTTGCCAAGGCCGGTGCCAACTTCATCACCTTTCACCCCGAAGCCTCCAAACATGTGGACCGCAGTCTGTCGATGATTCGCGAGTTGGGCTGCAAGGCTGGGCTGGTGTTCAACCCCGCCACGTCGCTGGATTGCCTGGATTACGTCATGGACAAGGTCGACATGATTTTGCTGATGAGCGTCAACCCCGGCTTTGGTGGCCAGAAGTTCATTCCCAGCACGCTGGCTAAATTGCGCCAGGTGCGCGCCAGGATTGATGCCCATGTGGCTGCAGGTGGCCAACCCATCTGGCTGGAAGTGGACGGCGGTGTCAAAACCGACAACATCCGCGAGATTGCGCAAGCCGGGGCCGATACCTTTGTCGCAGGCAGTGCTGTCTTTGGTGCACCTGATGCTGGCGGTGGCTACAAAACGGTAATGCAAGCTTTACGTGCTGCAGCCCAGGCTTCATAAGCTTCAAGCGATATAAAAATTCAATAACCAGGAGCAACCCCCATGTCCATGACCCTTCGTTCCAACCGTTCGACGTTGACGCAATTCCTGATCGAGGAGCGTCGGCGCTTTCCGAGCGCCAGCGGGGACTTCAACGCCCTGATTCTGGATGTGGCGCTGGCCTGCAAGGGGATTGCCCGGGCTGTGGCCTATGGCGAGCTGGCGGGTGTCATGGGCAACCATGCCGCAGCCGATGGCGGTTCGGTCAACGTACAAGGTGAGACGCAGAAAACGCTCGATGTGCTGTCCAACGATGTGTTCATGCAGCGTACCGAATGGGCTGGCAACCTGGCGGGCATGGCCTCCGAAGAGATGGATTTGCCCTATCAGATTCCGGCGCAGTATCCGCGCGGCAACTACCTGATCGTGTTTGATCCGCTGGACGGCTCCAGCAACATCGACGTGAATGTGTCGGTGGGTAGCATTTTCAGCATCTTGCGCGCACCCAAGGATGTGATGGAGTCTGGTCGCGACGTGGTGGAGGCCGACTTTTTGCAGCCTGGCGCCCAGCAAGTGGCCGCTGGCTATGCGCTGTATGGCCCGACCACCATGCTGGTGTTGACCGTTGGCGATGGTGTCAACGGCTTCACGCTGGACCCCAATCTGGGCGAGTTCATGCTGACGCATCCCAAGCTGAGCATTCCCGAAGACACGCACGAGTTCGCCATCAACGCCTCCAACGCCCGTTTCTGGGAAGCGCCGGTCAAGCGCTACGTGGACGAATGTCTGGCTGGCAAGACCGGCACGCGCGGCAAGGACTTCAACATGCGCTGGATCGCCTCCATGGTGGCAGAAGCGCACCGCATTCTGATGCGCGGCGGTGTCTTCATGTACCCGCGCGACACCAAAGACACGTCCAAACCCGGTCGCCTGCGGCTGCTGTACGAAGCCAACCCTGTAGGCATGATCATGGAACAAGCCGGTGGCCGTGCCTCCACCGGCGAAATTCCGATGCTGACCGTTCAGCCCACCGGCCTGCACCAGCGAATCGGCTTTGTGTTTGGCTCGAAGAACGAAGTTGAACGCATCGAGCGCTACCACCGCGAGCCAGTGAACGTCGAGCTAGCCAACCCGCTGTTCGCCGAGCGCAGCCTGTTCCGCGATTGATCAGAGGCAAGTTGCTCTATTTTAGATAGCAGCTTTCCGTCGTCTTATAAGGGCTGGAAGCTATTTTTATCAAAATTATCATTATCTTCAGGAGACACGCACCATGTCCATACGCCATCCCATCATCGCCATCACCGGCTCCAGCGGCGCCGGTACCACGTCCGTGACCCGCACGTTTGACAACATTTTTCGTCGTGAGAACGTCAAGGCTGCCGTGATCGAAGGTGACAGCTTTCACCGCTATGACCGCAAGGAGATGAAGCAAAAAGCTGCCGAGGCGGAAGCCGCTGGCAACATGAATTTCAGCCACTTTGGCCCGGAAAACAACCAGCTCTGCGATCTGGAGGCCCTGTTTCGCGACTACGCCGAAACCGGAACCGGCAAGCGCCGCAAATACCTGCACGACAGCGAAGAGGCGGCTCCCTACAAGCAGGACCCCGGCACGTTCACGCCATGGGAGGACGTGCCCGCTGGCACGGACTTGCTGTACTACGAAGGCCTGCATGGCGGCGTGGTCACTCCTGAGGTGAACGTGGCGCAATACCCGGACCTGCTGGTGGGCGTGGTGCCGGTCATCAACCTGGAGTGGATTCAAAAGCTCTGGCGCGACAAAAAGCAGCGCGGCTACAGCACCGAAGCCGTGACCGACACGATCCTGCGCCGCATGCCTGACTATGTGAACTACATCTGTCCGCAGTTCGTGCACACCCACGTGAACTTCCAGCGGGTGCCCATGGTGGACACCAGCAACCCGTTTATCGCCCGCGAAATCCCGACGGCGGACGAAAGCATGGTGGTGATCCGCTTTGCCAATCCCAAGGGCATCGACTTCCAATACCTGCGCAACATGATCCACGACAGCTACATGAGCCGTGCCAACACCATTGTGGTGCCCGGTGGCAAGATGGAACTGGCCATGCAACTCATCTTCACGCCGTTTGTGTGGCGGATGATGGAACGCCAAAAGAAGGCCGCCTGATCGTCAGCCACAAGCCTGGGGCAGCAAAACTTACTGGAAACTGATGGTGTGAGTGTTGCTGTTGCCAACTGACTAAGATAGGGGCCCTGCAACCGACAGCAGATAGTGGCCGCGCCCTGTCCCGAACCCTTACAACTTACCTCCAACAAACCATGACAACACCCACCCCTGAATTCGCCAGGCAGATGGCCAACGCTATCCGCATGCTCGCTGTTGATGCCGTTGAAAAAGCCAAGTCGGGCCACCCTGGCGCACCCATGGGCATGGCCGATATTGCCGAAGTGCTGTGGAACCGCCATCTCAAGCACAACCCCGCCAATCCGCATTGGGCCGATCGTGACCGTTTTGTGCTCTCCAACGGCCATGGCTCGATGCTGCTCTATGCTTTGTTGCACCTCACCGGCTATGACCTGCCGATGAGTGAGTTGAAAAACTTCCGCCAACTGCACAGCAAAACGGCGGGTCACCCCGAATATGGTGTGACGCCCGGCGTCGAGACCACCACCGGCCCGTTGGGGCAGGGTGTTGCCAACGCCGTCGGCATGGCACTGGCTGAAAAGCTGCTGGCTACCGAGTTCAACAAGGCCGACCACGCCATCGTGGATCACTTCACCTACGTGTTTATGGGCGATGGCTGCATGATGGAAGGCATCAGCCACGAAGCCAGTGCGCTGGCGGGCACCTTGCGCCTGTCCAAACTGGTGGCGTTTTATGACGACAACGGTATCTCGATCGACGGTCATGTCGAAGGCTGGTTCACCGACGACACGCCCAAGCGCTTTGACGCTTACGGCTGGAACGTGATCCCGGCGGTGGACGGCCACAACCCGGCAGCCATTGACGCGGCTGTGAAAGCCGCCAAGGCGCAAGCCGTGCTGGCCAATGGCAAGCCCACCCTGATCTGCTGCAAAACCGTCATTGGTATGGGCTCACCCAACAAGGCTGGCACACACGATGTGCATGGCGCTGCTTTGGGCGCCGCTGAAGTGGCTGCCACTCGCGAAGCCCTGGGCTGGCCCTATGCACCGTTTGAAATCCCGGCTGACATTGCCACCGCATGGAATGCCATCGCCCGTGGTGTGTCTGCCGAACACGCCTGGGATGCACGCTTTGCGGCTTACAGCGCCGCTTATCCGGCAGAGGCGGCCGAGTTCACGCGCCGCATGGCCGGTGATTTGCCTGCTGCCTATGCCGACAAACTGCCTGGCCTGCTCGAAGCCATTGCGGCCAACCCGACCGCATTTGCCACCCGCAAGTCCAGCCAAAACGCGCTGGACGCGATTGCCCCGCTGTTGCCTGAGTTTTTTGGCGGCAGCGCCGATTTGACCGGCTCGAACTTGACCAACTTCAAAGGTTGTGTCAAGGCCGGTCGCGACAAATGGGGCAACCACATGAGCTACGGCGTGCGCGAATTCGGCATGGCCGCCATCATGAACGGCATCACGCTGCACGGCGGCTACATTCCTTACGGCGGCACCTTCCTGACCTTTAGCGACTACAGCCGCAACGCGATTCGTATGGCCGCGCTGATGAAGATCCGTGTCATCCATGTGTTCACCCACGACAGCATCGGCCTGGGTGAAGACGGTCCCACGCACCAAAGCGTGGAGCACATCCCCAGCATGCGCATCATCCCTGGCCTGGACGTGTGGCGTCCCGCCGATGGTTTGGAGACTGCCGTGGCCTGGGCGCACGCCGTGGAGCGCCGTGACGGCCCCAGCGCCTTGTGCCTGTCGCGCCAGAACCTGCCGCGCCTGACCGACGTGAGTATGGTGGACAACATTCGCAAGGGTGGTTACATCCTGTCGGACATGGAAAACGTGCAGGCGGTGATCGTCTCCACCGGCTCGGAGCTGGAAATCGCCATGAAGGCGCAGGCTGAACTGGCTGCTCTGGGTATTGCCACCCGTGTGGTGTCCATGCCCTGTACCAACGTGTTTGACCTCCAGACCGATGCCTATCAAGAGATGGTGATTCCGTTCAACACGCCCGCGCTGGCGATCGAAGCCGCGCACCCGGACTTCTGGCGTAAGTACGTGGGCCGCCACGGCGTGGTGATCGGCATGTCCACGTTTGGCGAGTCGGCACCCGCGCCCAAGTTGTACCAGCACTTCGGCATCACGGTCGAGCGTGTGGTGGCCAATGTGCGCACCATCGTGCACCGGGCAGCCAGCAAACGTGCCGAGCCATTGCCCGATACGGTCATCCCTTCCGGCAACTGATCGGCGCATTGGCAGACATGAAGCCGTTTGACCTCGTCATGTTTGATCTGGATGGCACGCTGGTAGAGACCGCGCCCGAGATCATGGATGCGGTCAACGATGCATTGCGCCAGTTCGGTCTGCCCGATGTCGCGCAGAAGATGGTGGACGACTGGATTGGCCACGGCACGCAGGAGTTGCTGGTCAAAGCGCTGGCGCAGGTGACGCAATCGTCTGCTGAAGCGGTGCGCAGCGGCACCTTGTTGAGCCAGGTTGTTCCGGTCTACAACATGGCTTACAAAGCGCGCTGTGGCACGCGCAGCCATCTCTACCCGCAGGTGCGTGAAACCCTGCTTGCCTTGCAGCAACAGGGTGTCAAACTGGCGGTGGTGACCAACAAGGAAGGCCGCTACACCCAGATTGTGCTGGACGAGCACCAGTTGTCAGACCTGTTTGATGTGGTGATCAGTGGCGACACCTTTGCCACCAAAAAGCCCACGCCGGTGGGTGTGGCGCACTGTCTTGCCCGCTTTGGCGTGAGGCCTGAGCGCGCGCTGTTTGTCGGTGATTCCAGCATTGACGTGGCCACCGCGCGCGCGGCTGGCGTGCCGGTGTGGATGTTGCCCTACGGCTACAACATGGGTGAGCCGATTGAAGCCTGCGCGCCAGACCGAATCATCCAGGATATCTCTGAACTATTGAAACAAGAGCTGCTTGCCCAATAATCATAAGGGCTAGAGGCCGTTTTCATCATATTTTTTAGGAGCTTCTCATGACTATCAAACTCGGTATCAATGGCTTTGGCCGCATCGGCCGCATGGTGTTTCGCGCGGCGGTGCAAAACTTCTCGGACATCGAGATCGTTGGCATCAACGATTTGCTGGACCCTGAGTACCTGGCCTATATGCTGAAATATGACTCGGTGCATGGCCGGTTCAAGGGGGACGTCAGTGTGGACGCTGGCACCCTGGTGGTCAATGGAAAGCGCATCCGCCTGACGCAAGAGCGTGACCCGGCCAACCTGAAGTGGAGTGACGTCGGCGCTGACATCGTCATCGAATCCACCGGCCTGTTCCTGGACAAAGTCACCGCGCAAAAACACATCGACGCCGGTGCCCGCAAGGTGCTGCTGTCGGCCCCTAGCAAAGACGACACCCCGATGTTTGTCTATGGTGTCAACCACACCAGCTACGCCGGACAAGCCATCCTGAGCAACGCCTCCTGCACCACCAACTGCCTGGCCCCAGTGGCCAAGGTGCTCAACGACAAGTGGGGCATCAAGCGCGGCCTGATGACCACCATCCACGCAGCCACCGCCACGCAAAAAACCGTGGACGGCCCCAGCAACAAAGACTGGCGCGGTGGTCGCGGCATTTTGGAAAACATCATTCCATCAAGCACCGGCGCGGCCAAAGCGGTGGGCGTGGTGATTCCGGCACTCAACAAGAAGCTCACCGGCATGTCTTTCCGTGTGCCCACCAGCGACGTGAGCGTGGTCGATCTGACCTGTGAACTCAACAACGCCGCCACCATGGCCGAGATTTGCGCTGAAATGAAGGCGCAGAGCGAGGGTGCCATGAAGGGCGTGCTGGGCTACACCACCGACAAGGTCGTGTCCACCGATTTTCGTGGCGAGCCCTGCACCAGCGTGTTTGATGCCGACGCTGGCATTGCGCTGGACGGCACCTTCGTCAAGGTCGTCGCCTGGTATGACAATGAATGGGGTTATTCCAACAAGTGCCTCGATATGGCCCGCGTGGCCGCCCAATACAAAGGAGTTTGATCATGAAAATATTGCGTTTTGCCGATGTGATTGCCAGTGGTGCTGCCAAGGGCAAGCGGGTGTTCATCCGCGCCGATTTGAATGTGCCGCAGGACAAGCAGGGCAACATCACCGAAGACACCCGCATTCGTGCCAGCGTGCCGTGTATCCAGATGGCGCTGGACGCTGGTGCCGCCGTCATGGTCACCAGCCACCTGGGCCGCCCCACTGAAGGTGATTTCAAGCCGGAAGATTCTCTGGCTCCCGTGGCCAAACGCCTGGGCGAGCTGATGGGCCGCGAGATTCCTGTGGTCGCCAACTGGGTGGACGGCGTGGACGTCAAACCCGGCCAACTGGTGATGCTGGAAAACTGCCGCGTCAACAAGGGTGAGAAGAAAAACAACGAAGAGCTGGCCAAAAAAATGGCCGCGTTGTGCGACGTGTTTGTGCACGATGCCTTTGGCACCGCGCACCGCGCTGAAGGCACCACCTACGGCATCGCCCAGTTCGCGCCTATTGCCTGTGCTGGCCCCTTGCTGTCGGCTGAAATCGACGCCATCAACCAAGCCCTGGCCAACCCGAAGCGCCCATTGGTGGCGATTGTGGCGGGCTCCAAGGTGTCGACCAAGCTCACCATTTTGCAAGCCCTGGCCAAAAATGTGGACCAGCTCATCGTCGGTGGCGGCATTGCCAATACCTTCATGCTGGCCGCTGGTCTGAAGATCGGCAAGAGCCTGGCTGAACCCGATTTGCTGGGCGAAGCCACCGCCGTGATTGCCGCCATGAAGGCGCGCGGCGCCGACGTGCCAATCCCCACCGACGTGGTGTGTGCAAAAACCTTTGCGGCCGACGCGCCCGCTACCGTCAAGGCCGCTACCGATGTCGCTGACGACGACATGATTCTGGACATTGGCCCGGTGACTGCCGCCAAACTGGCTGAGCAGCTCAAAAAGGCCGGCACCATCGTCTGGAATGGCCCGGTGGGGGTGTTTGAGTTCCCGGCGTTTGAGAACGGCACCAAGACCATTGCCCATGCGATTGCCGAGTCCGATGCCTTTTCGCTGGCCGGTGGTGGCGACACCCTGGCAGCCATTGCCAAGTACGGCATCGAAAAAGACATGGGCTACATCTCGACGGGTGGCGGCGCGTTCCTCGAAGTGCTGGAAGGCAAGACCCTGCCGGCGTTCGAGATTCTGCAAAAGCGCGCCGAGGGCTGAAGCGACGGGCTGACGGGGCATTGACCCGGGCTGCTCACCGTGACGCGTCCGACCACTGCGGCAGTCCAGCCTGCATGGATGGCTGCAGTGACTCGTCACGCCCGGGTGCTGCCAGTGTTTGCTAATTGATTGATAGCTACTAGCCCAGTAAATATAAGGGCTAGAGCCACTTTTTTCTTATAACCACCAGGAGATCACCATGGCCTTTGTTTCCCTTCGTCAAATGCTCGACCACGCCGCTGAAAACGGTTACGGCGTGCCCGCGTTCAACGTCAACAACCTGGAGCAAATCCAGGCCATCATGGAAGCCGCTGCCGCCACCGACAGCCCGGTGATCTTGCAAGCCAGCGCCGGTGCCCGCAAATACGCCGGTGAAGCCTACCTGCGCCACATGGTGCTGGCGGCGGTGGAATCGTTCCCCGACATCCCGGTGGTGCTACATCAGGACCACGGCGCAACGCCTGCGGTGTGCCAGCAGTCGATCCGCTCGGGTTTCACCAGCGTGATGATGGACGGCTCGCTCCTGGCCGACGCCAAGACGCCGGCCAGCTACGCGTACAACGTGGACGTGACAAGCAAGGTGTGTGAGATGGCGCATGCCGTGGGCGTGTCGGTGGAGGGCGAACTCGGTTGCCTGGGTTCACTGGAAACCGGTGAGGCCGGTGAAGAAGACGGCGTGGGTGCCGAAGGCAAACTCAGCCACGACCAGATGCTGACCGACCCGGTGCAGGCCAAAGACTTCGTTGAAAAAACCGGTGTGGATGCGCTGGCGATTGCCATTGGTACCAGCCACGGCGCCTACAAATTCACCCGCAAGCCCACAGGCGACATCCTGGCGATTGACCGCATCGCCCAGATTCACGCGCAAATTCCCAATACGCACCTGGTGATGCACGGCTCCAGCAGCGTGCCGCAAGAGTGGCTGGCCATCATTCGCCAGTATGGTGGTGACCTGAAAGAAACCTACGGCGTGCCGGTAGAAGAAATCCAGCGCGGCATCAAGAGTGGCGTGCGCAAGGTCAACATCGACACCGACATCCGTCTGGCCATGACCGGTGCCATGCGCCAGAGCTTTGCCCAAAACCCGAGCGAATTCGACCCGCGCAAATCGCTGATTGCCGCCCGCAAGGCGGCGGCTGGTATTTGCAAACTGCGTTTTGAAGCTTTTGGCTGCGCAGGCATGGGCAGCAAGATCAAACCGATTCACCTGGATGTGATGGCAGCGCGCTACGCCTGATCCCGCTTGCCAGGCTGAAAAAATCTCAGAACGCTATTTTTTGAATAGCTTCTTGTTTAGTATTCAAAAGGGCTAGAGGCGAATTTCTTGGGTAGTAACCTGGCAGGCCATTTAGCATAGCTGCCAGAGTTTTGACAGAAAGGCATCGCGCCGGGCATGGAGTTCCTCCAGCCGTTCCAGCGTCTGCTGGTGGTCGCCATCGGCATGGCGTTGGAGCAATTCAACTGCCAGTGCATGCGCCTGCAAATGCAGGCGCTCAATCTCCTGGAAGGCGGGATGCGCACGGTGGCGCGCCCGACCATCAGTGTTCAGCCAGATGCCAAAGCGGCACTGATGTTCGTCCAAGGGTGGAGGGGCGTCACGCTCGCCCTTGAAATAACTTTCAATCGCCACGATCCAGGCGCGGTGTTCGGCGCTGGCAAACAGCACCGGCAAATCCTCGCGGTGGACTGCAGGCAGATGGAGCCATTGCGGGTCGGATTGCCACTGGGCTACCCATGACTGCACGGCCTCGGCGGACATCGGACGGGCGATGCCGTAGCCCTGAGCCAGTTCGCAGCCCAGCTTGAGCAGCATCGCGCCGTGCGCCACGGTTTCGACGCCTTCTGCGATGACTTGTCGGCGAAACGCATTGGATAGACCAATGACACCGACCAGAATGGCCAAGTCATCCGGATCGTCGAGCATGTCGCGCACAAAGCTCTGGTCGATCTTGAGCAGGTCGACAGGTAGTCGTTTGAGGTAGGTGAGGGATGAATAGCCCGTGCCAAAGTCATCCAAAGCAAACTTGACGCCGATTTGGCGGCAGGCCTCGATGACGCGGGAGGCATGTACCAAGTCTTCCAGCGCACTGGTTTCCAGCACTTCCATCGCCAGCCGACCCGGTGCTACCTGGGGGTGGCGACCCAGGATTTTGACGAGGTTCTCGACGAAATCCACCTGCTGCAAATGGCGGGCGCTGATATTGACACTGACGTGCGTTTCCAGTCCGGCTATTTGCCAGGTCCCGATTTGTGTCAGAGCGGTGTTGATCACCCATTCTCCCAGCGTGACGGCCAGCGGGTGATCTTCGATCACGGGTAGAAAGACGGCAGGCGGTAAGAGGCCTTTTTTGGGGTGTTGCCAGCGAATCAAGGCTTCAAAGCCCAGGATGTCACCGGTACGCATGTTGACTTTGGGCTGGTAATACAGCACGAATTCGTTCGCGGTAAGGGCTTCGCGAATGCGCTCCAGGCTTTCGTGGTGGCCGCGCACGTGGCGGTCCTGTTCGGCATCAAAAACGTGGTAACGGTTCTTTCCGGCCAGTTTGGCCTGGTACATGGACTGGTCCGCCTGGCGCAGCAGCAGGTCAGCGTCCACTTCTTCGGTCTGCGGAAAGAAGGTAACGCCCAGGCTGGCGGATACCTGCAGCATTTGACCATTCATGAGCGTTGGCTGGGCTGCAGCCGTTAGCAGGCGCGTGAGCATGGGGATGCTGGCGGCGACATCGGGCAGATCGAGCAACACGGCAACAAACTCATCGCCGCCCAGACGGGCGAGTGTGTCGCCTTCGCGCAGGGTCTGTTTCATACGGTTGGCCAGGTCAACCAACAGCTGATCGCCGGCGTCGTGGCCGTGGCGGTCGTTGATGGATTTGAAACCATCCAGGTCAAGGTAAACCACAGCCAGCAATTGATCACGTCGCTGAGCCTGGGTCATGGCTTGATGCAAGCGGTCTGCCAACAGAACGCGGTTGGGAAGATTGGTCAACGCATCGTAGTGGGCAATGTGTTCCAGCTGGCTTTGGTGCTCTTTGAGTGGGGTGATGTCAGAGAACAGTGCGACGTATTGGAGCGTATGGCCCTGGGCATCGCGCACGGCGCTGATGGTCTGCATCTCGGCATACACCTCACCATTTTTGCGTCGATTCCAGACTTCACCGTAGTAATGGCCTTCTTCAAGCAGGTGTCGCCACATGGTGGCGTAGAACTCTTTGCTCTGACGACCAGATTTCAGAATACGCGGGTTCTGGCCCAGCACATCGTCGCGTTTGTAGCCGGTGATGCGGGTGAAGGCATCGTTGACATCCAGGATGCTGCCGTCTGCATTGGTAACCATGATGGCCTCTCGGGCATGGGTGAAAACAGTGGCCGCCAGATAGAGCTTTTCTTCGGCCTGTTTTCGCTCATTGATGTCAACAATGACTCCAATGAGGCCGCGTTCTTTACCATCGACATCGATGAAGCGATTTCCTGTCAGATGACCCCAGAATTCAGTTTGGTCGTGGCGCCAATAGGCCCGGTCCACGTCCACCAAGTGCACACTACTGCTTAGTAAGGCAAGCATGTTCTGACGGCCACTTTCATGCACGTCAGGGTGTAGAAGGGCGACGTATTCCTTGCCCTGCAGGTCGTCCACTGAACAATGAAACATTTCTGCCATGCGTTTGTTGGCAAGCGTGATGCGGCCTTGCAGGTCGATCAGGAAGATGGCCGCGCTCGAGGTATCGAGAATTTGTCGAAGAAAGTTCTCGCGGTGATTGATGGATCGCAGCAGCTTGTTAAAGCTGGTGATGAGTTCACCGATCTCGTCGTTGCGCTGAATGGGTAGCGGCACTGCGGGCTGGCCGGTGCTTGTCAGCACATCCAGCGTTCGTGCGGCTTGCAGCATGGGCTCGAACTGGCGTTTGAGCATCCACGCGGTCATCCACCAGATCAGGCCGCCAGCCAGCAGGGTCAGCACCAGCGTGGCCAACAGCATGCGCTGCTGCAGGTCGTGAACTGGGGCAAAGGCTTCCACCGTGGGCAGAATGATGGCCAAAAACCAGCCTGCGGCCGGAATGCCTTTGACGGCGGCGAGTTCCTCCACGCCGCGAGAGCTGACCGCGACGCCATACCCCTCAAACCCTTGCATGCAGCGGTCAAAAAAAGGGTTCACGCCCAATGCCGGTGTCGGCTGCATGATGCGGGTTTTGTCGGTGCCGGTGATAAACAGCTTGTGTTGCGGAGAGGTCAGTAAATAGCCACCGGACTTGCCATAGTGCGTCTGGACGATTTTGTCCAGAAAATTGGGCTTGCTCAGGTTGATAACTCCGAACAAGGCGCCAATGATTTGACCACGGGCATCCCGGATCGGCTCGGCAACGTTGAAAACCGGGGTTCTCAGGGTCTTGCCGATGACCGGCTTGCTGACGGTGGATCGACCCTCTTTGAGCGCAGCATGGATCGAGTCAACGTCCATGTAATTGACGCCGAGTCGGTTTGCAGAGAGCGGGACTTCTGCAACGGCGGTGCCATCGGCACGCACGACGAGGACACCGGCGTTGAACAGGTCCAGAAGGTGAGGGCGTTGCTCCAGGATGGACTGGAATACAACCGGACTGTCCTGCGCCACAGAGCCCATGTTGACGGCAATGTTTTGTAAAGCTTTGATCCGGTCGCTCAAGTCTTCATTGAGTTTGTCTGCGACGAGTGACACCGTGGCAAACTGCTGCTGTCCCAGCAGACGTTGCATGTCGTCGCGCAGTATCCGCGTGGTGTAAAAAGCCAGCGCCCAAATGCCAATCAGAAAAATGGCCAGTGTGAAAAGCGTGAACCTGGTTTTGAGCGACTGCCGGTGAATGAAGTTGAAGTTCATGAAGTGCGCGCCTTCAGGCGCGTGTCGAATCTGCGGGTCAAGCTTGGCTATGCTACTAATTATGTATCTTGCTATTCAGTATTTGCAAGGGCTTAAGGGGTGTTTTATGTCTCATTTCTGAGTAACCCCGAGTGACTTGGATTCTGGTCGAAAGAGGGTGCCCCCATCGTTGGGCGGGCCATCCATATCGCCGGGCGGTACGGCATCACAGAAATTTCGACAAGATTCGATCATAGTCGCGAGGCTGAGGTTGGCGTGCGTAAACGGCTGCTCCAATCAGGGGAGTCGTGATTTTTGGGTCACTGCCATCGTCACGGATGGCCTGCATTGCCTGGGCGCCGGACACAGAATGGGCGTTGTGTTGGCGAAAAAAAAGCAACCTGGGTTGCTTTTTTTTTTTGCGGCTTGAGCGCCGATGTTGGTGCGCTGATTACCAGAACGCCAACAAACGCCCTTTGACCACCTTGGACTCAATGCGTGTCAAGCCGGTTTTTCCTTTTTTGATGCAGTTGCCGTTGTGGGCATCGAACTGCCACTCGTGCTTCGGGCACGTCAGGGTCGTGCCCTTGATCGCCAGCTCGGGAATATTGGTGCTTTGGTGCGGGCAGTGGCTGTCATAGACTTGGTAAGTCTTGCCATCACGGTAGACAAACAGGCCACGGCCTTGGCATTCGGTGCGGGCGACTTCACCGTCTTTCACGTCCTTGCTGGCCATGATATCGCGCCACTCGGCAGGCGCCGCGGCCTTACCGGTGATGACATCAGGCTCAAACCCTGGAATGTTCATGTCCAGAATGATGTCCACTGCCCAGGTGATTTTGGCCAGACCCAGTGCCGGGAAGGCCATCAGCAACGCGTCCAGTACTTCCATGGGGCTGCAGCCTTCGCGCAGGGCGCGGCCTAGGTATTGGCGAAAACCCCGGTCGGTTTGGGAATGCACCTTGGTAATCACCGAAATCAGGTTTCTGGTTTTAGGGTCCAGATGGGTACCGGTTTCTTTGAGAAACGCAAAGTAGTGGCTGATGGTTTCTGGCCGGGTCTTGATCAGGTAGTTAAGTGCGTCACTCATGGAAAAGGTCTCCGTTAAAAAATCAGGACAAATTGAGAACGAGCACCGGCTTTTCGGATAAACCGATGACCTTTTGAGCCACACCGCCAATCATGGCATGCCGAATGTGGTTGTCGCTGCGGCTACCGATGACCAGCAGGTCAGCTTGGTGCGCCGTGGCCGATGCCAGTATTTCCGTAAAGGCCTTGCCGCTGCGAAGATCCACCTGCAGCTTGACCCCAAGCTGCAAGGCGGCAGCGATGGCCGTTGCCAGAAAACCGTCGGTGTCTGGTGGCTTTGTTTCACCGGCCATGACAAAAACCAGGTGCAAGGGCAGCCCGCACTCGGCGGCCACGGCAGCGGCTGTTCTGACCAGCCGCAGGCCCTGCTCGCCGGGTTCAGCCGCAACCAGCACGGCCTGCTTCCACATGTGTGCATCCCGTGGCGCGAACAAGACGTGGCAGGGCGCGTGGGTTAGTACTTTGCTGACCGTTTCACCGATCAGCAGGTTGGCCAGAAAACCGCGTTTTCCGCGTTGGCGGACGATGATGACTTCGGACTTGCGTTCACGGGCTTCATCGACGATTTCACGGTAAGGCTCTTCACCGCGACGCACGCGCAGGTCGATGGTGACCCCTTGGGCAGCCGCTTGAGCGCGGATATTGGCGATGTTGGAGGCGGCTTCCAGTTCGGCACGCATGGCAATCTGGGGCGCCAGCGATTCATATTCGGGGTTGCTCACCAGCGGCAACACAGTGGCCAGGGGCAACTGGCAACGCTCGGCCATGCTGATGGCCAAGTTCTCGGCCCCGGTGTCAAATTCGGTGTGTTCAGTGGCCAGCAAAAGGCGGGTGAATAGCTGACTCATGGTTCGCGTCCTCAGGATAGACGGCCGGACGCCGCCAGCACCAGCACCAGAACAATCATGGCGCAAATGCCTGCATAGACATAGTCCCGTCGCTTCAAGTACAGCCAGACAAGACCCAGCATGGGTGGCACCGAACACCCCGACAGAATGGCAATGCCGACCAGATTGAGCACGTCACCCTTGCCCGCCAGTGCCAGCCAGCCCCAACCGGTGGGTGTGCCGGTTTTTTTAAGGTAGACGGCAACCGGCTGATTCCAGAGTTGAGGCAATTCACGGAGGGAAACCAGAGGCGTCATGAAGCCCAGCACGTAGGCAGCAAAGCCCACGATGAGCACCACCAGCCCGATGCGGCTGCCCCATTCGAGCAAAAACGCGTAATAAGACGCTTCAAGCTTTTGTAGTTGAGCGTTATCAGAGACGGGTTCAATCACGATTTATTTGTTTCCTTCAAACCCAGATACCCAAACCCTTGAGCAAGGCGCGAACACCAGCAAACAGCAGCAGGCCGATCACCATATGGCGGATGACAGATGCTTTAAGTACATGCAGCAAACGGGCGCCAATGCGTGCGCCGAGCATCATCCCGACCACCGATGGTACGGCAACCATCGGCAAAACGGCCCCCTCATTGAGGTAGTACCAACTGGCAGACGAGCTTGCAACAGAGAGAATCAATCCCGATGTGCCAGCGGCGACTTTCAGGGGAACACCCATGACCAGGTTGAGAACAGGAACATTCGCCCAACCCGCACCGATGCCAAAAAGCCCACCCAAAAAGCCAATCAAAAGAAACAGAAAGAGGCCCAAAGGGGTGTTATGTATTTGCCAGTTGATGGCTTGACCACTGGCACGATCATTGAAAACGCCATGAATGCCCAAGGCGCTGGATAGGCGGTCTGGTTGCGCCACGATGGGAAATTCGGACTTTTTGGCAGTCAACATCAGGGCTACGATGGCCAAAACGATGGTGCCCAGCGCCGTCTGGACGACCGAGGCAGGCAAGATCAGCCCAACCATGGCGCCGACGACTGAACTCATGGACGCCAGCAACGCCAGGGGTAGCGCAAGTCGCAAACTCGCAAGACCTCCGCGCAGCAAGAAAGGCCCAGCGGCCAGAGCGCTGGCCAGCGCCACCAGTAACCCGGCGCCTCGCACAAAATCGAGATTGAAGGGGAAAAAACCACCGATGATGGGAACAAACAGCGTGCCTCCGCCAATGCCTGCGGGAATGGCCACGATGCCAATGAAAAAACAGGTGACGAACAGCGCGAGCGGCCAGAACCACCAGGGCAGGTTTGACGATGGCAATAGGCTCACCATAGCAGCGTGCGCCGGACTGACCACCAGTGTGAATGTCGCCAGCAAGACGAGGCTGCGCGCCACCAGGATCAGTTTCTTGCGTGCAGGTTGATTACTACACCTGCCAGGACTATTCATGGTCCCCGTTGGACATGGTTGTTGACATTGATATTCCATCGGTGGGCAATGCGCCGTTTCACGTGTTTCAAACCACGTCCTGACTAGGAGATGGTTTGGTAGTATAGGTTTTGCGGGTGATTGGCCTGGGCAAAAAAGAACCAGCGTTCGGCCAGCAGACCGATATATTGCAATACAAACGCGCTGCTCAAGAGGCCTGCAGACGAGACGGCTAAACCGCTGCCCAGCAACAATAGGGGCAGAGGGAACACCAGCAGCAAAAAGCCCCATTTGACCGAGCGTAACAAGCTGGCGGTGCGACCATGGAAAAACTCCCGTGTGTTGAAAGAACCGCCCATCAATCCCTGCGACTTTTGAACGATGCGAGGGTGTTTGATACCAATGGCAGTTTGCAGGCTGGACTTCGATTTCAGTCTGGCGTTGCGTAACAGGGATGCCGTGCGCGTGATCCAGCCCAGCAGGGTGACCCCTGAAGCCGCGATGGCATAGGGCACCACCAACGCTGGGAAGCCGGTGAGCGCCGCCAGAGCGGTGGCCAGGGTCAGACCCGACGCGCATCCCAGCAAAAAGTAGTTCACCAGCGTCAAGGCACTGGCCCACTCCTGCAAAAAGCGAATCGAGGCATAGATCATGGCGGTGCAGACGAACAGGGTCAGGCAGGCGACCATGGTTAGGGCACCGATCCATCGGGTGCCACCCAGGCTCAGCATGTGGCTGGCGCCGTACACGAACAGGCCCGCCATAAAGACCGGCAAGGCGATCACTTCACGCGACAGCCAGGAGGTGCGCCACATCGCCGCAGCGCGCCAGGCGCGTTCAGGATGCCCCAGGTGAAAGAACGAAGCAATTAGCCCCAGCACGGTCAACACCAGCGCGACGACGCTGCCAGTCAATAGGAACTGCTGGCTCTGCGATACGTCCAGCGCGCCGATACCCGACAGTTCCGTGCCGTAGAGTGCCAGAAAAAGGCCTTGCGCGGCACCCGTGAGGGTGGTGAGGAAGATGACAGAAAAAGCGGGTTGCATGATAGATGGTAGCTGGTGTGTTTCAGGTAGCAAAGTCTTCGCGACCGCCACCACGGTAGTTGTCGGACAACTTGGTATCGATCTTCAAGGGGTTGTCAATGCGTTCCAGATCTTCAGGGTGGATGCGCATTTCAGTTTTGCGACGTGGCAGATAGTGGTTCGATGGACTGGTGCCCCACTCGGGCATCAGTTGATAGCCGCCGCGTTCGGCAATGGCCTTTGAAACGACGGACTCGGGGTTATGCACATCGCCAAACAAGCGTGCATTGGCTGGGCAGGCCAACACGCACGATGGTTTGCGCTCAGCCTCTGGCAAGGTGGTGCTGGTGACGCGGTCCACGCACAAGGTGCATTTGGTCATGACCTTGCGTTGTTCATCCAATTCGCGAGCGCCATAAGGACAGGCCCAGCTGCAGTATTTGCAGCCGATGCACTTGTCATAGTCCACCAGAACGATGCCATCTTCGACCCGCTTGTAGCTGGCGCCGGTAGGGCACACCGGCACGCACGGCGGGTCTTCGCAGTGCAGGCAGGATTTGGGGAAATGCACGGTCTGTGTGTTGGGAAACTCGCCCACTTCAAAGGTTTGGACCCGGTTGAAGAAGGTGCCGCTGGGGTCGGCGTCATAGGGATTGAGGTCCGTCAGTGGCCCGGCTGAGCCGGAGGTGTTCCACTGCTTGCAACTGGTCACGCAGGCATGGCAGCCGACGCAGACATTCAGGTCAATGACCAAAGCCAACTGGGTCATTTCTGCATTCCCTTGCCTGCAAACCAGGCCTGCCAGCGTGGCAAGATGGTTTGAACCCCCGGTGCCGCGGGTACCGCCTTGAATTGTGGAAAGGTCTGCTGCGGTTCATCTGCTTCGGCCTTGAAGATGCGGACCCGCACGTCGTACCAGGCGGCCTGACCAGTGATGGGGTCAGAGTTGGACAAGGATGCGCCGTCACCGGAGGGCGGCAATTCTTCGGAAATCAGGTGGTTGAGCAAGAAACCGCGCTGCGATTCGTTGGCTTCTGGTGTCAGGTTCCAGGCACCTTTGGATTTGCCAATGGCGTTCCAGGTCCAGACTGTGCCGGGTTCCACAGCTTCTGAGTAACGGCACAGGCAGCGTACTTTGCCCCATTGCGATTCAACCCACATCCAGCCGCCGTCTTCAATACCCTGGATACGGGCGGTTTTGGGGTTAACGAACAGGTAATTGTGCGCGTGAATTTGGCGCAGCCAGGCGTTTTGCGAGTCCCAGGAGTGGTACATCGCCATCGGGCGCTGTGTGATGGCGTTCAGCGGGAATCGCGCTTTGTCGGTGGCTTGCTCTTCCAATGGTGCGTAATAGAACGGCAGCGGATCAAAATAGGTTTCGACCCGTTTGCGCAGCGGGTCTGGCGGCTGCTTGCCGACCCGCTTGCCTTGCGCTGCGCGGCGAAAGTCTTGCAGAAATTCCGAGTAAATGTGAATGACGACGGGGTCCTTGTCACGGCGGATGCCGACGCTCTGTGCCCATTCCATGTAGCCTTTATTCCAGTTACGCATGTACTGGTATTCATGGGGCATCTCGTGGTGAAAGAAACAATTGTTCTTTTCGTACATTTCCCATTGTTTGGGATTGGGTTCGCCGCGCATCGATTTTTCGCCACCCTTGCCCCGCCAGCCTGCCAGAAAGCCGATGCCAGAGCCTGGTGCAGTTTCGTAGTTGACGATGAAATCGGGGTAGCTTTTGAACTTGCGAGCGCCGTCGGCCTGGGTAAACGCAGGAAGCTGAAGACGACCTGCCAGCTCAATCAGCACCTCCTGGAACGGCTTGCAGTCACCCTTGGGTGGCAGGATCGGGATGCGCACCGCATCGACCGGCCCGTCAAACTCGGAAATCGGCCGGTCCAGCATGGACATGGTGTCGTGCCGCTCCAGATAAGTGGTGTCAGGCAGGATCAGGTCAGCAAAGGCTGTCATCTCGGACTGGTACGCATCGCACACCACCAGGAACGGAATTTTGTACTCACCTGCCTTGTCGCCCTCAACATGCTTGTCGTTGAGCATCTTGCGCACCTCAGAGGTGTTCATGGTGGAGTTCCAAGCCATGTTAGCCATGAAGATCAGCAGGGTGTCAATGTGATAGGGGTCACCACGCCAGGCATTGGTGATGACGTTGTGCATCAAACCGTGCGCTGACAGCGGGTGTTCCCAGGAAAAGCCCTTGTCGATGCGCACGGGCTGCCCGTGGTTGTCAACAAACAAGTCATCCGGGCTTTCCGGCCAGCCTAGCGGCGCACCATCCAGCGGTGTGTTGGGTTTGATGGCTTGCGGGCTTTTGGGCGGGCGGGCGTTGGGCGGTACGGCACGCGGGTAGGGCGCCTTATGCCGAAAGCCGCCCGGGCGGTCAATTGTGCCCAGCAAGGACATCAGTATGGACAGTGCCCGGATGGTCTGAAATCCATTGGAGTGTGCTGCCAGGCCGCGCATGGCGTGAAAAGCCACTGGGTTGCCGGTGACGGATTCGTGGCGCTTGCCCCAGCTGTCGGTCCAGGCAATGGGGAGCTCTATTTTTTGATCCCGCGCGGTGATGCCCATCTCGTGCGCCAGGCGTCGGATGGTGGCCGCCGGTATGCCGGTAATGCCCTCAGCCCACTCCGGGGTGTAGGCCTTGACACGGTCTTGCAGCAATTGAAATGCTGGCACAGCGGTGGTGCCATCAGGCATTTTGAAGTGACCCAGCAGTGCCGGGTCAGAACCTTCGGTGTGGTCGGCCACTGCAGTATCGGTGTGGCGGTCCCACCAATGGAAATTGGCCGGGCGCAAGGGGTTGACAAGGTCACCGTCTGCATTGCGCAGAAACATGCCGAAGGCGTCGCTCGCCGTATCCTGGTTCACCAACTGACCGGCGTTGGTGTAGCGGGTCAAGAATTCACGGTCATACAGCCCTTGCTTGATCAACTCGTGGGTCAGCGCCAGGATCAGGGCGCCGTCTGTGCCGGGCTTGATCGGTACCCACTCGTCGGCAATGGCCGAATAGCCGGTGCGCACGGGATTGATGGATACAAAGCGGCCACCATTTCGCTTGAACTTGGACAGTTCGCGTTTCATGGGGTTGGAGTGATGGTCCTCGGCGGTACCGATCATCACGAACAGTTTGGCTCTTTCAAGGTCCGGACCACCAAACTCCCAAAAAGAGCCGCCGATGGTGTAGATCATGCCTGCGGCCATGTTGACCGAGCAAAAACCACCGTGCGCCGCGTAATTGGGGGTTCCAAACTGCCTGGCGAACAGCCCGGTCAGTGCCTGCATCTGGTCACGGCCGGTGAACAAGGCAAACTGTTTGGGGTCGGTCGCGCGAATGTGTCTGAGCCGTTGTTCAAGCGTGGAAAACGCTTCTTCCCAACTGATTTCCTCAAACTCGCCATCGCCGCGTTCGCTGCCCGTCTTTCTCTTCAATGGTTTTGTCAGGCGGGCGGGTGAATACTGTTTCATGATGCCCGATGAGCCTTTGGCACAGATGATGCCTTGGTTCAACGGGTGCTCAGGATTGCCTTCGATGTAACGGACTTCGCCGCCTCTGAGGTGGACCCGAATGCCACAGCGGCAGGCGCACATGTAGCAAGTGGTGGTGCGCGTCTCGGTTGACGCGCCAGGCAAGGGCGGAGCTGCCGGGTCGTGTAGATGTGCGGAAGGCATGCAGGGACGCTTTTTTGGGTGGTTTGTTCAGAACTCGCGGTGAGCGCCTATTAGATTCATGGGCACCCAAATCCGTCTATCACCGACACGGGTAATCCGGTGCTACCCATTTGGGTAGCGGCGATGTGCAGACATAGAGGCTTCGGGTTTTTACGCTTTATAAGTGTCCGGCAATGCATTAGCATGCAACGAATCCTTTGGCGCCCATGAGATACGTTAAAACACCTGTTCCCGCTTCTATCCGCGCAGCACCGAAACAACAACACCCTTCTGGTGTTGTTGTTTCGGAATTGACCGCAGAACTGGCTGGTGGGCGCGACGTGGAATTGTTGCTGGAGCAATTCCTGCTTCCCATCGTCGCGATGGTGGGTGCACAGGCTGGCGCTGTACGCGTGTTGACCGATGATGGCGCGCACATGCGCCTAGTGAGTCAACTGGGGTTGCCTGCAGATATGGCGGAATCTGAGCGTCTGGTTGAGACTGGCTGCGGCGTGTGTGGCTTGGCCGCGAGCAGCGATATGCTGGTTTGGATGGATGATTTTGGAAACTGCAGCCACCGTAACGGGCCGAATTATTTCGGCCTCCAGTGTCAGCGTGTACTGGCTATTTCGCTGGTTCACAATGGCGAGATACTTGGCATCTATAACTTGTTCTTTGAATCTGCTAGCCCCCTGAGCGCACAGCTCGAAACCATGTTGCGCCTGATAGGTCAACTTCTGGGCCTGTCACTGTATAACGCTAGAGTTGAACGTGATCGGATGCGCCAGACGGTGATCAAAGAACGGCAGGAAATGGTCAATGAAGTGCATGATGTGATTGCGCAAACATTGGCATACGTCAACATGCGCTTGCCACTGCTGAATGACGCGATGCTTGCACATGATGACCGCAAGTCCATCAAGTACTTTACCGACGTGAAAGATGCGGTCAGTGAGGTGCATCACAATTTGCGCGAGGTGATGACCTATTTTCGGGTGCAGATGGATCCTATGGGGCTGTTGTGTGCGTTGGAGGGAATAGCGGAGGGTTTTTTTGATCGCACGGGGATTAAGCTTGAAATAAGAAATTCCGCTGGAAAGCTGGGACTGAATGAGAAACAGGAGGTTCAGGTTTTTCACGTCGTTCAGGAGGCCTTGGCCAATACGGCCAAGCACTCCATGGGCAGGCATGCCACAGTCGCTATTGAACGAACTGCGCATGGTCTTGAATTCGTGGTTGAAGATGATGGATTGGGCATGGTTGCGCCATCGGTTTCAACCATTGTGACGACGGCCAAGGGGATGACGGTGTCAACGCATTTTGGTCTAGAAATCATGAAGAGCCGAGCGCAGCGTCTTGGTGGAAGTGTGGATGTAAGCACGAATGAAGGTGGTGGTACCAAGGTTCGGCTGCTGCTGCCAGTCGATGCGTCGTATGCGGGGTCTTGCCCATGACTGAAAATGTACGAGTGATGCTGGTGGATGATCATGCACTTTGCCGCAACGGACTGACAGAGTTGCTGGTGGAACGAGGGGGCATGGACGTGGTTGGGGCGACGGGCAATCCTGATCAGGTGGCGTCCATGTTGCATGAGCTCCAACCCGATTTGGCGGTGCTGGATCTGCGTCTGGCAAGCACGGACGGACTGAGTTTGTTGCGGCATTTGCGATCACAAGGCTGTAACACCCCAGTTGTTATTCTGACCATGAGTGACAGTGAGGCCGATTTGTCTGCAGCGCTTCGGGCTGGTGCTCGAGGCTATCTTCTGAAGGATATGCAGCCGGAGGAAATGATGGATGCCATTGGGCGTGCAGCCCGTGGCGAAATGGTAGTGGCCTCTGCCATGACACTCAAACTTGCACAAATGCTGCAGTCCGGCCCCAAAGTATCTGCCAGAGGAGATTTGGTGGCTTCATTGACTGACCGGGAACGTGAGGTGCTGAACCACGTCGCCCATGGACAAAGCAACAAAGTGATCGCCAAAGCGCTTGACATCAGCCACAACACAGTTAAGTTGCACGTTCATCACATCATGGACAAACTCAACTTGCGCTCTCGCGTGGAGGCAGCCGTTTTTGCGTTTGAATTGAGAAATGAAACCGACAGCGGCAAAGACGCGAATACAAAAAGCGGCGCTTGATTCAGACCACCGCCAATCGCGGTTCCTGGCATGCAGTTTGAGGATTGAACCAAGCCAATTCGTGGTGCAGGTTGACCACTTCGCCAACGATAGTCAGGCAGGGTGATTTCAATTTGGCATGGCTGACCCTTTCAGCGATGTCGGCCAGCGTTCCTGTGACAACTTTCTGGGTTGCAAGGCTGCCCTCTTGAACCACGGCGACTGGTCGTGTTGCAGGGGCACCGTGGAGCACCAGTTCTCGGCAGATTTCGGCCAGACCTCCCAGTCCCATGTAGATGACAACCGTCTGATTCGGGCGAACCATACAGGGCCAGTCCAGGTCTGCGGTGCCATTTTTCAGGTGACCCGTGACAAAGACACAGCTTTGAGCATAGTCGCGGTGGGTCAATGGGATGCCTGAATAGCTGGAAACGCCAGATGCCGCCGTCACACCAGGGATGACTTCAAATGCAACACCGTGGGCAGCCAATGCCTGCAGCTCCTCACCGCCGCGCCCAAAAATAAATGGATCACCGCCTTTGAGCCGGACAACCTGCTTGCCTTCAGAGGCCAGTTTGATAAGCAAGGTATTGATCTGCTCCTGCCTCATGGTGTGCTCATTACGTCGCTTGCCAGCGTAAATGCGTTCTGCAGAAGGTGGCACAAAGTCCATGATCTGGATTGGCACCAGGTTGTCATAGACCACAACGTCGGCCCGTTGCAGTAGCCGAACTGCACGCAATGTCAACAGTTCGGGATCACCTGGGCCAGCACCGACCAGAAATACGCGGCCAGCAGCTTGATAGGGTTGAGAGTCGGACGTTTTCAATGGATGCTCCCTGATTGACTGCTGCAATTGCTGCAACCGCCACTGCCGCAATGACCGGCCGAGGTAGGCTCTGAGAGGCTCTCGTCAATAAAAATGAAATTGACTTGGCCGGGCTGCAACTCAACAAAATCCAGCGTCGTGTTGAGCAGAAGTTCCTGATGCTCAGCCCCAATGACAATGGCAACGCCATTCAAATCAAGCTTCAGATCCATCTCCCTGGGTTCGTCAAACCCCATGCCATATTGAATACTGCCATCCGTGTCGATTTTGGCGGCTACGCGCAAAGCCAAGTGCTGCGCAGCGCTGGCATTGGCCGCTTGTTGAATCTGGCGCGTCGCTGCGTCGGTGAGGGTAAACATGTTTTGCTCCTTCTATGTATCAATGCTCGCCTTTGGTTTTCCAAAGACCGGCGAGTCGATTGCCCTGTTTTTGTGGTCCACCAATCGGGAACAGCGCATGCAGTTGGTGATTGTTTCCGCGTTCTGTTCCCCATGCCGAGGCAAAGTGTTTAATCATCGTGCGCACTTGAGCCTGCACGCGGTGTTCGTCAAAATGATCGCGCAGAAAACGGATGACCTCCCAGTGAGAATCGGTCAGTTTAAGGTTTTCCTGGCGCGCCTGAGCTTGGGCAAACTCTTCGGACCAGTCGTTTAAATGGACTAAATAGCCTTCCATGTCAGTCGCTATAGGGCGACCATTGACCTCAATACTTTGGGTCGGTGATGTCGAGTCTGCAAGGGCTGCGTCGCTGCTGGCTTTTTGGGATCGAACGAAGCTCACAAATCCTTTTGCCCAGTCAGAGCCCGCGCCGCTACGCAAGTGGGCGTAGGACGCCAGCACATTGCGGTACACAATTCCGTCGTTTTGTCCGTCCACACCGTGCCCGCGTTGCACACGGTAGGCAAATTTCAGGTCTGCAGATATGTTCTCCAGGCTGGAATAGTGGAACTCATGGCCCCGAACCACCTCTTCTCCAGACCCCGTTGACCAGGGCGCTTCGCCAGTCAGTTTCAGCTCCACATAGCCACGTCCCACCGGACGCGGGTGCATTTGAACGTCGGCGGGTAGTGCCCCCACCATCTCGCAAGCCTTGTCGTGCCACCGGATGCTGCGTGCCAGATACATCATTCCGCCACATTCTGCATAGACGGGCAGGTCATCTTCAATGGCGGCCCGAATGCTGGTGCGCATCGAGATGTTGGCCGCCAGCTCTGCCATGAATACCTCGGGAAAGCCTCCGCCGATGAACAGACCATCTACAGGAGGTAACTGTTGATCATGCAGCGTGTCAAACGGAACAATCTCGGCACCGGCTTGTTCCAGCACCTGCAAATCGTCAGAATAGTAGAAGCCAAAAGCTTTGTCACGAGCTACACCGATGCGGACTTTTTGAAGATCAGGTTGGACTGCTTCTGCCGATGTTGCTGGCAATGCCATGGGTGCGGCAGACGCTGCCACCTGCAACAGTCGTGGCAAATCAACCTGTGCTGCAATGCGTTCACCGATGGCACAAACACGCTGTCTCGCGTCGTCCAACTCATGGTTGGGCATGAGCCCCAGGTGACGCTCCTGCACCGCGAGCAATGGATCACAGCCTACGGCACCCAACACCTGAACATCGGTGTAGTGTTCAATGACTGCGCGCAGTTTGGATTCGTGGCGGGCACCACCCAGTTGATTCAAGACAACACCTGCAATTTTGATGCGCGGATCAAAGGCTTGGTAACCCAGAATCAAGGGCGCAATTCCGCGCGTCATGCCTCTTGCATCAAGCACCAGGATCACCGGCAAATCCAGCAAGTGGGCCAGAGCCGCATTGCTATTGCTGCCATCCAGCGCCAACCCATCGTAAAGGCCTTTATTACCCTCAACGATGCTGATGTCTGAAGTCGCGGACGCACGGCCATAGCACGATTGAATTTGCTCGCCGCTCATCAAATAGGGGTCCAGATTGAAGCAGTCACGCCCGCTGGCCTGCGACAGCCACATCGGATCAATGTAATCTGGTCCCTTCTTGAAAGGTTGAACCTTCAGACCCTGGCCCGTCAAAGCGGCGCACAAACCCAAGGTAATCGTCGTCTTGCCCGACGATTTATGTGCTGCAGAAATCAGAAGGCGTGACATGTTAGGCCGAGTCAGGCGTGCGCTGCGCTTGTAAGCTTCTGATCTGTGACAACTTCAATGTCGTCGGCCAGATCGGCTGGTAAGAAGCCCAAGACTTTGAGGGACAACAGAACAATGATGCCCACGATGGCAACGCCACCCAATCCCAGGAGCCATTCCGGCATTGTTGGAGAGTAATTGTTGATCACTCCATCAAAGAAAGTGCTGCTGACTTGGCGCCCAGGGAAGATCACGAGCGGAAAGGCTTGTCCGCCAATGATGGTGACATACAACTGAGCAAAACCACCCGCTACCACCAAACCTGCGCACAGGACGATGCGCTTGCGCATTTGCCCAATTTGCGGATGCAACAGCAACACCAGCGGCAAAATGCCGCCCAACAACACGGGACCTAGCCAAAAAAGGTAGGTGTAGACGCTCCCGCTGAGCAAAATGAAGTGATCAAACGCATGATGCCGAGTGAAATACAAGTTGGTCAGGTAATAAATCGTGACAAAGTAAAGCCCCGCGGAAATAAAGATGACCTGCAGGCGCGCGAAACGGGCCATCATTGCATCGCCAATGGGGCGCGCACTTCCCAGACTGGCGGCCATCAATACGAGAAGAAATACAGCCAGTCCGTAACTGAATGAGAGTGCAATGAAGAGTGGTGCCAGCAAGGCGGAGTCATACGCCTGACGCGCGACAAGAAACCCAAAGATGGATCCGGTCCCTGTTGTCAGAGCCATGCGCCAAATGAACGCTACCAGTCCAGCCAGTGGCGTGAATTGATTCATACGGTGCTCCATCATGGTCCACAGGTAAACAATGACAAAGCCAGTGAACCCAGAGTAGAGAAAAATATTCAAGGCGAATATCGACTTGAAGTTGTAGTAGGTCATGGCGACGATCAACCGGTCAGGCCGACCCAAGTCAAGCATCAATACGGTCAAGCCACCCAGCAAAAGTGAGATGGCCAGCATGCCCGAAAGAGGCGCCAACGGTTTGAATTCGGTTTTGCCAAAAACGGAAGCCATGGATGCCACGTTAAGTGCGCCAGAAGCCGCTACAACCAAAAAAACTGCAAAAACATGTGGCAGCCCCCAAACAATCTGGTTGTTCATGCCCGTCACAATGTGGCCACGGTGCTCCATGTACCACGCAGCGCCCAGGCCAATCAAGGCGATCAGCGCAAAGCCACCGAGCAACATGTAGTAGCCCGGGCTACTGCCTTTGAGTTCACGCAGAGTAATTCTCTTCATGTTCACACCCCCAGGTAACGTACGCCAGTGTCGAGGTCCAGGTTTTCCCTCATTTGACGTGATGGATACAGTGCGACCCGTTTGGAGATTTCACTGCTGGGGTCGTTGAGATCACCAAAAACGATGGCTTCATGCCCAGCCTTGGCACACGCTGACACGCAGGCAGGTTGTTCTCCTCGATCTACTCTATGGACACACAGGGTGCATGCTTCGACGGTGCCCATACCTCTCGGTACATCAGGGTTCTGGTTGGTTTGGGGGGAGTGAACGAAAGATCGCGCTTTGTAAGGGCATGCCATCATGCAATAGCGACAGCCGATGCAAATGTGTTTGTCCACCAGCACGATACCGTCTGCGCGTTTGAAAGAGGCGCCTGTTGGACAGACATCAACACATGGTGGTTCTGCGCAATGCTGGCACATCATTGGTAGGGACTGCGTCTCACCGCTACGAATTTGCTTGATTTCAATTTTTCGTATCCACTGCGAATCCGTTGGCAGCGTTCCACCCGAGAGTCCGTTTTCAGTGTTGCAGGCCGTGACGCAGTCGTTACAACCGGCAGTGCACTTGCCACTGTCGATCAGCATGCCCCAGCGCACTTTGCTACTGGCGCCGGGACTTGGCGCACGGGGCTCTGACGCCGCTTGGGCGATTTCAATCAGCCGAACACCTGGCGCGATCAGAATACCTGCCAGACCAACGGCTGCAACGCCAAGAAAACCCCTTCGACTGGCAACTGACGCGTCTGAGGGGCTTGTGTTCTTTGTGTCGTCAGATTTCATGGCTTGACCTGCGGGGGTGTCAACAACGCTTGTGACGAGATGTCGTGACCGGGTGATGGCCTGTGAGCCGGTTGACTGGCGTGGCACCCAAAACAATCCAGGGAAACCGCAGCGTAGTTGTGACAACTTTGGCAGAAATTGGTGTCGCTCGCGTTAACGCTATTGGTTGTCTGGCTGGCGTGACAGGCGATGCATTCCTTCAGACTGTATTTGCCGGTTCGTATGCCACCACGCAGGGTGTCACTGCGCTGGTGTTTCAGCAGCACCATATGGTTTCGCCGCATAAAGGCCGGATCTCCCACGCATTGGCCGCCTCGGGCGGCTTCAATCACCGGCATCGGGACACGTCCCGTATCGGTTGGTGTGGCAGGTACACCCGCACTGGCTGCCAGGCAGCTTGCTAAACACAGGGCTGCACAGAACCGTTGCCGCAGGGCAGAGATAGAAAAAGCAGCGCTCTGTGACATCTGCTTAGTCCCCCAAGCCCATTTGGATGTAGCCGGTGGGGCACACGTCCGCGCATATATGGCAACCGATGCACTTGTTGTAGTTGGTGTCCACATAGCGCCCCGTGGTGGATTTGGATTTCGGCACCTTGAATACCGCCACTTGCGGGCAATACACCACACAGTTGTCACACTCGAAACACAGGCCGCAACTCATGCAACGCTTGGCTTCAGCAACGGCTTGTGCTTCCAACAGGGGCTGCAAGCGTTCCTGAAAATTGTTTAACGCCTCAGCCGCTGTCAGCGACACCATGCTACGGCGATTGCGCGCCACAAACGGAAAGTGACCCAGAAACAGTTCCTTGTGCGAAATCACATAACGGTCTGAGCGATCATCATAGTTATGGATGGCTGCAGTGCTGTTGCAGGTGCCGCGCATCGGTTCACTGGCTTCGGTGAAGGCGTAACCTTTATCGAGCATTTTGCGTTTCAGATCAAACGCATGGACATCGATCTTCGGGCGTTTTTCCAGCGGCTCGTTTTGCAGGAAGCGGTCAATGCCGTCAGCCGCAATCGCCCCATGGCCGATCGCCGTGGTCAACAAGTGCGGACGGATGACATCACCACCGACAAAACAGCCAGGCTGTCCTTGTACTTGGTAGTTCTTGTCGTTGTTGATCGCTCCCTTGCCATTGTTGAACTCTTCGAGTCCCGTGAAATCCACCGCCTGACCAATGGCGGATACGATCAAATCCGCCGGAATGTCTTCTTCGGTGCCCGCAATGTTCTTGATCTCCAGCCGCCCACTGACGATTTTGGCCTCGCACTGAATGATGCGCAGTGCGGTTGCTCGTCCGGTCTCGTCTCGAATCACCCCAATAGGGGCCATACCACCACGAATCGTGATGCCCTCAGACTGCGCATGCTCCACCTCATGGCGGCTGGCCTGCATCTTGTCGACGGCAAAAATGGATGTCAGGGTCACGTCTGCGCCTTGACGAACAGAAGCCTCTGCAACGTCGTGTGCCAGTTGGCCGCCAATGATGTTCTCCGGGCGTTCAGACTCATGAATCTTGTCGATATGGCCCAAGCGGCGAGCCACGGTAGCCACGTCAATCGAGGTGTCACCGCCGCCGACGACGACGATGCGCTTGCCCACGTGGCGCAGGCGGCCATCGTTAAACGCCTTGAGGAATGCAGTGGCCGTGACGCAATTGGGGGCATCCGCACCGTCCACCGGCAGCGCACGACCGGCTTGGGCACCAAGGCCCAAAAAGACGGCGTCGAAGTCCGCACGAATTTGCGCCATGGTGATATTGGTGCCAATGCGGCAGTTCATGCGGGTTTCAATACCCAAGTCAAGAATGCGCTGAATTTCGGCATCCAGAATGTCGCGCGGAGTACGGAAGCCTGGAATGCCGTAACGCATCATGCCGCCTAGCTCAGCACGCTCGTCAAACAGCGTCACGGCGTGGCCTTTCAGGGCCAGTTGGTAGGCCGCCGACAAGCCAGCAGGCCCACCACCAATCACCGCCACGGATTTGCCGCTTGGCTGTGCGGGTTTGTTGAATGCCAGTTTGTTTTGTACTGCGTAGTCGCCCAGAAAGTGCTCAACGCTGTTGATGCCCACAAAATCCTCAACCTGGTTGCGGTTGCAGCCTGACTCGCAGGGTGCCGGGCAGACACGCCCCATTACCGAGGGAAACGGGTTAGCTTCGGTCAGGCGGCGGAAGGCATATTCCTGCCAATTCATGCCTGCGGGTGGCTTTTCGATACCCCGCACGATGTTCAGATAACCCCGAATATCTTCACCCGCTGGACAACTTCCCTGGCAGGGTGGGGTGCTTTGGATGTAGGTGGGGCATTTGTGGGAATGTCCGGCGTCAAAAATCTCTTTTTGCCAGGAGCGCACCTTGTTATCACCGTCTTTGTAGCGACGGAAGTTGAGTGGCTTGACGGTGCTGGTATCTGCGGACGCTGTCATTACTTTGTCTCCTGAAATTGGTAGTCGCAGCTAAGGGGGTAGGGCTACTTGTCCCCTAATCGGATGGCCTTGCTGACCAACTGGTGAACGCCACCCACCATGCTCATATCAAAGCCGTAGTAGGGCAGCACTTTGGTGAATTGAGCCTTGCAAATGGCGCAAATGGTGGCCATGAAATTCACGCCGTGATCGTCCACGACATGTTTGAGTGCTTCCATGCGTGGCAAGGCTCCCTTGACACGCACTTCCATCAAATCATCAGTGAGTACGCCGCCGCCGCCGCCGCAGCAAAACGTGCTCTCATGGATGGTTTCAGGCGCCATATCAAGAAAATTGTTGGCCACGGCCGTGATGATGCGACGCGGAATCACGAACTGCCCGCCAGGCATATTGCCCATGCGCGAGGCGCGGGCGACGTTGCAGGAGTCGTGGAAGGTAATGATGCGGTTGTCGTTTTGCTCTTTGTCGAACTTCAGTGCACCACGCTGGATCAGGTCGTCGGTCAATTCGCAAATGTGTTGTGGAATGGGATAGCGCTGGTCCAGATAGTCGAAGGGGCCGATCAGCGTGTTCCAGAAGCTGTAGGCCACACGCCAGGCGTGTCCGCACTCACCAACCACGATACGCTTGACACCCAGTTCCAACGCCGCATCGCGGATGCGCATGGAGTTCTTGCGCATGTGTTCGTAGTTACCAATGAACAGGCCAAAATTTCCGGCTTCCGATGCATATGAACTGAGTGTCCAGCTGATTCCGGCGGCATGGAAGACCTTGGCATAACCGATCAGGCTCTCCACATGCGGCTCAGAAAAAAAATCCGCCGAAGGAGTGATCAGGAGGACTTCCGCGCCCTTGACGTCGAGAGGGAATTTCACATCAATGCCCGTGTCGTCCTTGGTGTCTTCCTCCAGACCTTCCAGCGTATTGGCCAGGGCAGGCTCGGGAATGCCCAGGTTGTTGCCGATGCGTTGCAACTTCCCAATAATTTCGTTGGCGTATTTTTGGCCCATGCCAATTGAAGCCATGATCTCGCGTGCCGCCATGGTGACTTCGGCGGTATCAATGCCGTAGGGGCAGAATACCGAGCAGCGGCGGCACTCAGAGCACTGATAGAAATAGCTGTACCACTCGTCGAGGACTTCACGCGTCAGGTCAACAGCACCGACAAGTTGGGGAAAATACTTGCCTGCTACCGTAAAGTAGCGTCGATAGATTTTTCGCATCAAATCTTGACGCGCGACAGGCATGTTTTTGGGATCAGCGGTGCCCAGGAAGTAGTGACATTTGTCAGAGCAGGCGCCGCAATGCACGCAGGCATCCATATAGACTTGCAAAGAGCGATATTTACCCAGCATCTCGCCCATTTTTGCAATGGCTTTTTCTTGCCAGTTGTCAACCAGCTCTTCTGGGAAACCCATTGCCTTCTGAATGGGGGCCGATGCCACAAACGACCTGACGTGTGACATCGCCCCAACCTGTATCAGTGGAATGACAGGGTAGCTTTTCAGCGTTGGGGTTTCGAATTTTGCGGTTGCCATGGTAGATACAGGTGCTCAGGGACGTTTGTCGAGTGCTGCTGCCCATGCAGAGATATGCCGAACTTCACGGGGGTTGTCGGTTTGATTGCGCGTTGGGCTAAAAAACAGTCCAGGTGCGTGCAGTAGCTTGCTCATCGGAAAAATGATCATCAGCACAGCCACCAATCCCAGATGAACCAGCAAAATGGGGTCTTCCGGTAGCGGTTGCCAGTCAAAGCGCAGCAGGCCCAACATGAAGATCTTGACGGCGACGATGTCTGTATGAGCGACGAAACGCATCATGAGTCCAGAGGAGCCGATCAGCATCAGCAGTACCAGGTGCAAGTGATCTGACGGAGTGGAGATGTATCGCACCCGATCAACCAGCCAACGGCGGGCCCATAAACCAGCCAGCGCCGCCACCATGACAAATCCGGCGTAGGTTCCAAAGGGTTGTATCAGAACGACTGGCAGCCACACCGGATTTTGGACGTAGCGCAGGTGTCGCAGCAACACCAGCACCAAGGTGAAGTGAAAGGCCCAGCCAAAAATCCAGGTCCATTTACTGGACTTGAACAAGCTTTCAAAATAGACAACTTCCCGAACCAAGCGCCAATAGACACCGCTTTGTGTAATGGGGGCCGGCGTTGTGGGGATTTTCAACGGGGCTGGACTGACCACATAACGGCGAATTTTGTTGCCTATGCCTGCAACCAGTACGACAGCAGCAACATTGAACAAGACTGCGGAAAAGATGGACAACATCGACATGGCAAAACCAGTGCTTACTCAGCGAATGATCAGGGAAGTGATGCGGCGCTAGATGCTTTAGATGCACCCAGTCGGCTTGGGCAAGCCGGCGATCTTGCAGGCTTGCTTGGCTGGGCCGTAGGGGAACAGGTCATACAGATATTTACTGTTGCCCTTTTCCTCGCCAAACTGCTTGCCGATGGCCTTGGTTAACACACGCACGGCCGGAGCGATCTGGTATTCGTTGTAGTACTCACGCAGGAAATTGATCACCTCCCAGTGGTTGTCGGTCAAAGCAACCTTTTCTTCTTCAGCCAGGTGCTCTGCGGCATCCGTTGTCCATTCAGCCAGATTCAGCAGATAGCCTTCTTCATCTGTATCGTATGTTTTGCCGTTGATTTCAAAGCTCATAAGGTTCTCCAGTAAAAGTGAAAGGTAACTGTCTATCTGGTCATTCAAAGCCAGGAATGTGAGGTGCTGTATTGCACGGTCAGATCAACAAAACCACCGTAGTCCACCAGCGTGATGCCATTCATCAGCTTGGGCGTCACGCCACGGGCATCCATGTCAGGTTGCAGCGCATAAAACTTGATGGAGGCGCTGGCCTGGCGGACGTCGGCCTCAATGGTGGAACCCTGGGTTGCGCCATAGACACCGTCTTCGATCAGCAGCACGGCGCTACCGGGCTGTGCCATAGCCAGACAGCTCTTCAAAGTGCTGGTCTGAAAGGGCGATTTGTTCACAATATGCAACATCGTCTGTTTCCTTGATAGGCAGCGTTGATCAGAAACTCAGAATCACATCCTGCTCGGCCATCAGCTGCCCCATTGCCTGGGAGTCAAGCACCTCGACAGGTACCAGCAAGTCCTTTTCAGACAGGCCACGTTGCGCCAGGGATGCCTGGTCAACATACAGTTTTTCAATGTCGTAGCCGTCGAGCGCTCGGTAGGATGGCGAAAAGTTCTTGATGCCGATATCTTTGGTTTGCTGCCCCTTGACCAGCTCATAAACACCGTCGTCCATGAACACCAGGCTGACATCCTGGTCGAAGGTCGCGGTGATCAGCACCACCTCCAGGCTTTCGAGCGCGTAGATGGTGCCGTAGGGGGCCTTGCGGTTGACAAACATGAACTTCTTCACTTTCGGACCGCTGGCCGGGGTTGCTTGCTGTTCGCTCATTTGCGTATGTCTTTCTCGATTAGTCGCCAAATGTGATCAGTCGATCCGCCTTGATGCCGCTATCGACCAGCTGGCCCAAACCGGAGATGCGAAAGCCCGGTGCCAGCACCTCTTCCTTGATGCCACGGCGCAAGGCCGCAGCCACACAAACCACCAGATCCACCTTGTGCTCTGCTGCCATGGCCGACCAGCGATTCACCACATGGCGGTCATCCTGTGGCGGCTCGGTCAATCGGGTCGCGTTATTGACACCATCATGGTAGAAAAAGACACGCTGAATTTCATGGCCCTTGGCCAGTGCGGCGACCACAAACTGGTAAGCGCTGTCCGATGCCTGGTGCGTGTAAGGGCCTTCACTGACAAGTAAGCCGAATTTCATGGTTGTGTGGGCTCCGGGGTGGGTCAGAAACGAATGTGGGTCGATGCATTCAAACTCGAACGCGAACCACGCCAGTCGTCGATCAGGTACTTGGTAAACGGCAGGTCACACTTCTCAAAGAACGCGGGCCAGCCAATGCGTTCGATCCAGTCGGACACGCGCTCCCAGGACCGTGCGTCCTCCTTGTAGGTGTAGAGAATTTTCTTCACCATGGCGGACACTTCTGGCCAGCGTGGTGGGTTGTTGGGCAGGCCCGATGCCACCATCTTCATGAAGGTAGGTTTGCCTCGTGCGTTGGAATTCTTGCCACCCACCCAGATCGCCAGCTTGCTGTGCTCGGGGTCGTTGATTTGCATGGGCGGGCAAGGTGGGTAGCAGGCTCCGCAGCACATGCATTTGGCTTCATCAATTTCAAGCGATGGTTTGCCATTGACCATCGCGGGGCGAATGGCGGCCACGGGGCAACGTGCCACCACGGTGGGGCGTTCGCACATGTTGGCCACCAGGTCATGGTTGATCTTGGGTGGCTTGGTGTGCTGGATGATGATGGCAATGTCGGCCTGACCACCGCAATTGATTTCGCAGCAGGACGTGGACAGGTGCACGCGGTTGGGCATTTCTTCCTTGATGAACTCTGCGTGCAGGTCGTCCATCAACGCTTTCACTGCGCCCGAGGCGTCGGTACCTGGAATGTCGCAGTGCAGCCAGCCTTGGGTGTGCGCAATGGACGATACCGAATTGCCGGTGCCGCCGACGGGGAAACCGTTTGTTGTCAGGGCTTCCACCAGTGGTGCCACCCGAGCGGGGTCGGCCACCATGTATTCGATATTGCTGCGAATTGTGAAGCGCACATGGCCATCGGCATAGGTGTCCGCAATATCGCATAGCTTGCGAATCGTGAACACGTCCATTTGCCGTTGCGTGCCAGCACGAACCGTCCAGATTTCGTCACCGGAGTGGGCGATGTGGTGCAATACACCCGGTCGTGGCCGGTCGTGGTATTTCCAGTTGCCATAGTTCTTCTTCATCAGCGGGTGCAGAAACTGCTTGTTGTCTGGTACGCCACTCTCAACGGGGGTGCGCAAAGTTGCCATGTTGATCTTCCTTTGTTCTTGAAGGTTGGGGTTTCAGGCCGCTGCTTTGCGAGCGTTGAGCTTGGCCACTTCATCGTCCCAGCCATCGGTGCGGACATACGGATTGGTGCGGGGGGTAGAAACCATGTTGGGATCGATCTCCAGACCAATTCCTTCCAGGAAGTTGATCAGGCCAATGCGTTCGATCATTTCGCCGGTGCGCTCGTGCTCCAGCGCGTTTTCGGCAAAGAAGTCGATGGACTTCTGCGCCAAATCCACCAGGGCTTCGTAATCTTCATCTGACGCCATGGGCATGAACGGAATCACCACCGTACCCATCAGGTCACCGATTTTGAGGGTGCGCTTGCCGCCCATCAACACTGTCACCCCCTTGTCCGTGCCGGTTGCCAGTGCACCGGTCATGACGTTGATGCAATGCATGCAGCGCACACAGTTGCCGTTGTCGATTTCAAGGGCCTGGGTGTCGTTGATCGCCACACTGGAAGTCTTGGCACCGGTTCCGACATCCTTGATTTCTTTCAGCATGATGGCCTTGGTTGGGCAGCGGCTGACCACATCGTTCACCAGTTCGGTCATGCCGTGCTTGGCAAGCCACTTCTTGGCCATGGCTTCGTCGGTGCGGATGTTGTCACGCCAGGTGCCAATCACCGCCATATCCGCACGCTGAATGGAATTCATGCAGTCGTTGGGGCAGCCTGAGAACTTGAACTTGAACTTGTAAGGCAACGCCGGGCGGTGCATGTCATCCAGGAACGTGTTGACGACTTGGCGGTGTGCACGCGCCTCGTCAAAGCACGACTGCTCGCAGCGCGCAGCGCCCACACACGACATCGAGGTGCGCACCGCCGGCCCGGCACCGCCCAAGTCAAAACCCAGCTCGTTGAGTTCATCGAACGCACCTTGCACATTGGCGGTGCTGGCGCCCTGGAACATGATGTCGCCCGACTGGCCGTGAAACGCGATCAGGCCCGAGCCGTGCTTTTCCCAGATGTCGCACATTTTGCGCAACACCGCGGTGTCGTAGTGCATGCCAGCAGGCGGCTGGATGCGCAGCGTGTGGAACTCTTTAGAAGCAGGAAACATCTCGGCCACCTCGGAAAAGCGCGGAATCACGCCGCCGCCGTAACCAAATACGCCCACCGTCCCGCCCTTCCAATAGCCCTTGCGGGTTTTGTAGGAGTGCTCCAGCTGACCCATCAGGTCTGTCATGTAGTCATTGTCTTTGGCCAGACGTTTCAAACCCGTCACGAAGCTGGGCCATGGACCGCTTTCGAGCTGATCCAGCATGGGGGTGTCATGGGGTTGTTTGCTCACGGCGAATCTCCTGTCAGGTGCGAATATGAGACGTTGATGGGACGAACTAGCTGTCGCACTTCGGCGAACTTGTCAGCATGAACTCGTCAGCATTTCTTACGCGATGAATAGTACGGTTCGCTATGGGCTGGCTGCTATCACCCTCGTTGAGTAGATGAGGCTACCCATTCGGTATATGCCCGCTTACCCGAGCCGGTGATAGACGTGATGCGCGCAATTGCGCCAAATAGGACATGTTGCGGCAACTAGCCCATTCCCCGAGTTGGAGCGTGGGTGAGGGTTGCGTCCATGACCACCAAGAAATGCAGACCTTATGTTCAGTGTCATACCCCTAGATAAATTTGTCTCCCCGCTCGGGGGGCAGGTGATAGAGCTCCAGCAACTTGACTACGATGCCGGTGGCATGAGCTTGTTGCGCACGCGTATCCGTGAGAACAGTCGGTTTACTGTTTTTGAGGTGGATCCGCTGATTGCCAGGCAGTGGGGTGAAGCTTTGCTGCGCTGGGCGCAGGCACAACCCGAGACGCAAGCGACTACTTCGGCGCCCACGCCCACGCCCACGCTGCCATGAATGATGTTGACAGCTTGACTGCGACGGCCGTTGACGCGATTTTTTCGCTAGAGGGGCTGAGCCTGCCGCACGATCATGCGCAGGCGCTGCAGCTTGCGTTGTGCGCCGCGTTGCCTTGGCTTCAAACGGACGCTATTGCTGCGGTGTTGCCTTTGAAACTGGCACCTGGTGATCCCGATCAGGGCCTGTTGTCCAAGCGTACGCAACTGATTTTGCGGGTGGCGGCACACCGGATGAACGAACTGAGGGCGCTGGCGGGTGCTGAGCTGTTGGTTGCCGGGTGTCGCTTGCGGCTGGATGACCCGCACCCCCGTGCGTTGCGGCCCATGGCCACTTTGTACGCCTACAAGGTCGCGGCCGACAACGATGACGAATTTTCTTTCATGCAGGACATGGAAAAGGAGCTGACCGAGCTGGCCATTGGTGGCGAACGGGTGTGTGGCAAGCGCGGGCAAATGGTGTTGTCAGGCCGGGTGCAAAGCACCTTCAGTCTGATGCTGCACGGATTAAGGCCAGAGCAATCTTTGCGCTTGCAACACTTCGGATTGGGGCCACACCGTCTGTTGGGTTGTGGGGTATTTGTACCTCACAAGTCGGCAACCGCCGTGTGATTTTTTGTTGATTGACATGGAGACCTGAGCATGAGCTACAACATTGGTGGTGTTGAACATGAGACGGATGAACAAGGTTATCTGATCGAGCCGGTTTTTGATGACGAGGCGGTGCGGGTCATCGCTGCAGCTGAAAACATTGAACTGACCGATGCGCATTGGGAAGTCGTCAACTACCTGCGTGACCAATACCGTGAAAACGGCCACACCCCCAACTTCCGGGCCATGCTCAAGGGCATGGCAGAAATTCGCCCTGAAGTCGATAGCAAATACCTCTACGACCTGTTCCCGGTTGGCCCAGCCAAACAAGGCCCCAAGGTGGCAGGCTTGCCGCAGCCGCTGGGTAAGGGCGGTTACTAAAAGCCGACCATGGCCAAAATACGCATCAAAAGTCAGTGGTTTCGCAGTGGTGTCGCCAAGACACCCCAACAAACCGCCAGCGCCATGGCGTTCATTGCCTGGCTGGTGGCGCAGAACATGCTCAAGCAGATGCGTTTGGCGCATTTTGATATCGAAATAGGAGCGCAGTATTTTGCATTCACGCGGGAGGTGCTGGTGTTTTTGACACAAGTGCTGGATCGCATGGCCTTTGAGCGAATGGGGCCTGAAGGCCGCGCCGAATTCATCACCGCACTGGTCAAGCGTGTGGCAGAGATCTTGCAGGACAACGAAGACGGTCTGCTGGGCGTGCCTGCTGCGGGTCTACCCAGCTATTACGAGCAATTCATTGACCTGTTCAATGCGTTGGCAGACCACTATGCCGACTTTGGTTTTGATGCCGATGGACCAGACTTTGCATTTGTCCGGTATTTTGGCCACCGCATCGAGTCGTTGATGCCCCAGAAAGACCAGCGCTGGGTGGTGGACCAGATCATGGCCGCCGAGGTTCCTGACGCTGTGTCGTATTTGCAGCGCGCCATGCAAGGCGTTTTGTCCACAGAGGCCAGGCCCGCGCGAGCTGCGCGTGCTGAAGCATCCGGCGATTGACGACAACTTATGCCTCTCTATCCTTTTGATCTGGCGGCGTCTGCCGACTACCTGCGCTGGCGTGACGGCAAGCTGGGCACACAGCCAGCGCGCGTCACCGAATTGATCGTCGACATCGCCGATCCTTTCCATTTGACAGACCGGGAGCGCGACGCCTTGCTTCAACGCTGCGCCACGACCAATATGGCCATCTATCGCAGCCCTTTGCGGCATGAAGACAAAAGCATTGCGCTGCAATTGGGGCGGCAAGTGGGCTTGAACCGGCTCGACGGCAATTGGCTGGCCGACGAAGACGGCGTTTCACAAATCGAGGTGGCGCCACCGGTTGGTGACCGCATGGCCTTTATTCCGTACACCAATCGGCCCATCAAGTGGCATACCGATGGGTATTACCAGCCCCCCGAGAGACTGATTCGGGCGATGATTCTGCATTGTGTTCGCTCGGCGGGCGCAGGCGGTGAGAGCGCCTTGATGGACCATGAAATGGCCTATATCGCCCTGCGCGATGCCAATCCCGACTGGATTCGTGCCTTGATGCAGCCCGATGCGATGACGATCCCTGCGCGCGAAGACGACGACGGCGTGGCACGCCCCGAACAGGCTGGCCCGGTGTTTTCTGTCAGCGGCAGCGACGGCACGCTGCACATGCGTTACACCGCACGCACCCGCAGCATTCAGTGGAAAGACGATGCCCCCACGCGTGAGGCGGTGGCGTTTCTGGAGCAACTGCTGTCGGGGGATGGCCCCGGCATTTGGCGCTTGCGGCTGGAGCCAGGCATGGGGCTGCTGTGCAACAACGTGCTGCATGACCGCTCGGGCTTTGTCGATGACCCGCTGCAACCGCGGTTGATGTATCGCGCTCGTTATCTGGATCGAGTCATGTCTGCGCCGGCTCAAAGCACCAGTGTCATGACTGCAGAGTTATATGCATAATTGGCATGTGGTCCTAGTAAATGCTTGTTTTTAAGCTATTTAATATATAGCAAAGGCAAATATGTCGCATCAGGTCAGTGTTTGGCGAGCGGCGCAGTTGGTGGGTGTTGCACGCGGCGTGCTGCAGCAGCAAGTGCGTGAGGGCACCCTCATGGTGAATGATGGACTGGTGTCCACGGATACCTTGGTGCAGCTCTACCCGGACGCGCAGTTGGAAGAGTCCGGCATGCTGGAGCGCGTTGTCCAAATTCGGGACGAGGCATTCGGCAAACGGCTACGCGAGCGCCTCTTGCCCAGTCAGGAGGTCCTTGCCCAGCGTCTATTCGCCCAAAGCCAGGAGTTGGGCGATGTGCGGCGGCATCTTCAGCGTTACCACGGCCTGGTCATTGCGGTGCAAAAGCGCGTCCGGGAGCTGGCGGCGCTTCACCCGGATGATGCGGATTTACGAGCGTTGGAACAACAGGTGACCGGTGGGCTGGCTGAGGCGCTGGCGACGAAGTCGGTTGGCATGCTGGAAGTGATGGACGATATGCTCAAAGTGATGGCGGCACAGGTCACGGTGCGACCCAGCGGGCACCAATTTTTGGTGGAGGGACATGCCAATTTGCTGCAATCGGGTCTGCACTCCGGGCTCAAGCTCAACTACGGCTGTGGCAACGGCAGTTGCGGCATGTGCAAGGTTCGGGTCATCTCTGGCGAGGTGGCCAGAACCCAGCATTCCGACTACCTGTTGTCGGAATCGGAAAAAGCCCAGGGTTACACCCTGATGTGTTGCCACACGGCCGCCAGCAGCGAACTCGTGCTGGAGCTGCTGGAGGCCGACGGGCCGCAAGACATCCCGCAGCAGCAGATCGTGGCCCAAGTGCGTGCTGTCAGTGAACTCGCCCCCAACACCCGGCTGCTGCACCTGCAGACACCGCGCTCACATCGCCTGCGCTTTCTGGCCGGGCAGTCGGTATCACTGGGATGGACGCGCGCTGGGCAGGACGACGTCTCTAGCACCTACCCGGTGGCCAGTTGCCCGTGTGACGACCGCAACCTGCTCTTCTTCATTGCACGCGATGCCACCGACGACCTGGCGCGCCACTTGTTTGCGGGCGACATCAAAGCCGGGTCGCCCGTAACCGTGGTCGGCCCGATGGGCGAGTTTGTACTGGCTGAGGGTCATCGTCCCCTGGTTTTTGCCGCCTGTGACGGTGGATTTGCGCCCATCAAGAGCTTGATCGAATACGCGTTGTCGTTGGATGCCGCGCCGTCTTTGTCCCTGTTCTGGCTGGCCACGCGCAGTGATGGGCACTTTCTGGAGAACCAGTGCCGCGCCTGGAGCGAGGCGCTGGACCAGTTTGAATACGAGCTGGTGGCCCATGCAGATGTTGAAGCCGGTGCCAGGGAAATCGCCCTGGCCATGCGCGCTGACCTGTTTGACATTGAATGCGACTTCTATCTGGCTGGCCCGCCGGACTTCATTCACACGCTGCACCATGAATTGCGCGCATCTGGCGTGGCTGCGGCGCAGATATTTACTCAGACACTTTGAGTCCACCATCTTTTGACGAGTTGCTCATGCATCACCCAACCACATGGCCGACAGCAAACCGTGCGGCGCACACGGATGCCACATCGTTCGCCGCTGCGGCTGCTGCCGAGGCCGATGATGCGCCGGACTGTGCGGGAGGCGAGTCCTTTGCGCTGATGGTGCTGGGGCACAGCATGGCCCCCGAGTTCCTAGAGGGAGAAATCATCATCATCGAACCCGATGGACTGGCCAAGGACGGCTCCTTTGTGCTGGCCTGGCACCAGAACGAATGGACCTTCAGGCAGTTGATTCGTTCGGCCACCGGCTGGTCGCTGCATCCGCTGAACCCGGCTTTTCAGGATCAAGCGCTGGACAGCCTGGACGCCGTGCGCGGCGTCATCATTCAGAAGGCGCTGCCAGGTCGGCGTTGCGCGTCCAAACATTACATCTGAAAACACGCACCTTCAAGGCTGAGCACCATGCCGTACTACCTCTACCTGATCAAACCCTTTATGCAATTGGAAAAACTGTCCGAGTTCGGGTCTTTCAGTGAAGCCTCGACGGCGGCCAAAGCCTTGCGGGCCCAACAGCCGCCAGGGGTCACAGACAAAGTCAAGGTCATGTTTGCGGACAATGAACGACTTGCCGAAGATCTGCTGTGCCAAGTGCGCACGCCGGGTCCGAGAGGTGATGATTAAGCGTTTCGGTCCCGTCAATGGCCTCTGTCTTCCCCGCTATTTCGCGCCGCCAGCAACCCGCACCAGCGTGGCGCGGATGGCATCGGGTGCATTGATGATGCCCATGAACTGTCCCATACCCAACGCCGGCCAGGCCAGTGCAATGCGGTAGCGGGCATACAGGGCATACACCTTGTTGCCAACGATAAATACTTCATAGGGCAGGCCCGCCATGTGGTCAGCGCCAATCTTGTTGACCCACCAGCCTTCGCCGTCGCTGCTGTTCAAGGCCACGCCAAAAACTGCGGTCTGGTTTTCCGGGGATACCACCTCATAGACACGACTGGTTTCGCCGACTCCGCTGGCCAGGTTGTCCCGCACGGCCTTCAACGCCTCTTCAAAATTGGCATGCGTCGCAATTTCACTGTTGGCAGAGTCAAATCGTTCCATGCCAAACATGTAGTGGTAATTTTCCAAGTCCGCTTCTGGTACATCACCACCCAAAGTGCCGCCGTCACCCAGCGCTTTGGCCAGCCGCGTTCGGACCGACTTGAGGGCAGGCTGTGCCGACTTGTACTGACCCCGCAGGTAGGCGCGGTACCAGTAGTCCGGGTTCATATACGTCACGGCTCCGTCATTGGTGAGCCCCACGCGGATGCCTGATGCGATCACGGCAGATCCACCTGCCGCGCGAATTGCCGTCAGTGCGTCTGGGTCTGTCACGATCAGGGTGGCGTGCCCGGGTAGTCCCTTTGGGGTATGCCGACCAATGACGGTAAAGCCTTCTGCTTGCAGCTTTTTTTCCAGCTGCGCTAACTGCACGGGCAGTTCCGCCGCAGCCAGCTTGTCTCCCTTGATGTAGGGAGCCAATGCGAGGCAGGCTTGCGCCGAACAGACCAGCAGACACCACAGGATCAGTCTTTTCATGGAATTTCTCGGTAGGGGTTTGACTCGCCATTTTTTTTGGCGAGATATGCCCTGCGGATCAGCCGCAAAGCATGGATGACTCAAGCAACTATCGTTGCTGGCGTTGTGCTAAATGAACAGACAGACGTCTGATTCGCCAGCAAACTTCATGAAAGTGGCGGCACCACCGTATTCCACGTCCTTGATGAACTCGCTGGTTTCAAACTCGAACAGGTCGACCGTCATCTGGCAGGCCACAAACTTGACATCCGACTCCAGGCAGATGTCGCGCAACTCCTGCAGCGATGCAACGCCTTTGGATTTCATCTTGTTCTTCATCATCATGGTGGCCATGGACTCCATGCCCGGCAGCATCTGGACCATCACGGGCATCGGCACGGGCATCGGCATGGCCGGATTGGCCAACGGGCTGATCTTGATGTCATCCAGGTTTTTGCGCAGCAACTGCAGACCATAGAAGGTGAAGAAAATTTGCACATCCCAGCCCAACGCTGCGGCGGTGGATGCCAGAATGAACGGCGGATAAGCCATGTCCAGCGTGCCTTTGGTCGCGATGAGCGCCATCTTTTTTGTTGCCATGCGTTGCTTGCTCCGTAAGGTGTCGTGGTAAGGGCTGGAGGTCAGGCTTTCTTGAGGTAGAAAACGAATTTGCTGTTTTCGGTGCTTTGTTCCAGCAGGGCATTGCCCGTCTGTTCGGCAAACGCGGCCATGTCGCATACCGAGCCGGGATCGGTGGCAATCACGCGTAGCACCTGTCCTGATGTCATGTCAGAGAGCGCTTTTTTGGTTTTGACGATAGGCAAAGGGCAGGACAGGCCCGACGCGTCAAATTCTTTGCTGAATTCCATGCTTGTCTCCGGTGGCTGTCATGTGCAGCCGGTTGTGTATGTAGGGCCAGAAGTTGCAGTGACGCCATCCAATCGTTTGGAGGGTCGACCACAGGTTTGATTCTTGAGGAGGCCCTTGCCTACGTCTATCACCACGAAGGGTAATCTTTGGTAAACCATATGGGTGATATGGTAATTGAGTGGACCACCAAATCAGCAGGCCATGACCCATCGGGTGCGTTTGTGGCCATGAATTTGCCAATCTGCTGGACTGCCACGTGATCCAACGTACTGACAACGCCACGCATCAGGCCTATGATGGCACTTGGACAATGAGCGAGATCGCACGGATCCTCATCATGTGCCGCGGCAACGCCTTCAAGGTACCCGGTGCCCTACAGTGAAGCCGCTAGTCAAGGCCGTGCTTTTACATGGAGAGGTCATCATGATTTACACGTTCAAATCCAGGGCAACCGCAGATGTCATCATGCGCCAATCGAACGCGGAGCAAATGCTTGCCATCATCGGCAAAGAGGCAACCCCACAAGGCGTGATCACCGTGGCGCAGATGCCAGCAGCGATCACCGCCCTGAATAGGGCGATTGAGGTGCACGAAGATGCAGAGGCGCTTCGGGCAAAAGAACCTTCCCTGCGGGTCGAAGTTGAGGGTGACAGCGTCAGACTGCGTGACCGTGCGGCACCGTTTATCGAGTTGTTGAGGCAAAGTGCAGCGGTGGGCATGGAGGTACTTTGGGGTGTCTGACAAACTCTGGCGCCAACATGGGTGAACAAGCGGCTGAATTGGCGGGGTCAGGCATGTCGGCAACGGCGGCCCATGTCGGCACGATTGTCTCCGTGCGGGGCAGTGTGGTGGATATTCGGTTTGATGACCATTTGCCCGCCATTCAGACGATTTTGCAGGCCGATGAAGGCCGCGTCATCGTGGAGGTGCTGGTGCACCGCGACGCGCAGCATGTGCGCGCCATTGCACTGACTTCCACACAGGGGCTGGCGCGCGGTATGCCAGTGATAGACACCGGCGGGCCGCTGAAGGCTCCGGTCGGCAAGGCGATTCTGTCGCGCATGTTCGACGTGTTTGGCCAAGCCATTGACCGTTTGCCCGTTCCCACCGATGTGCAGTGGCGCTCTGTACACCATGCGCCGCCACCGCTGGCCAAGCGCTCCACCCAGTCCGAAATTTTCGAGACCGGCATCAAGGTGATCGACGTGTTGTTGCCGCTGGAGCGCGGTGGCAAGGCCGGGCTGTTTGGTGGCGCGGGTGTGGGCAAAACCGTGTTGCTGACCGAGATGATCCACAACATGGTCGGGCATCAGGAAGGCGTGAGCATTTTTTGTGGCATTGGCGAGCGCTGTCGGGAGGGCGAAGAGCTGTACCGTGACATGAAAGCCGCTGGCGTGCTACCCAACATGGTGATGGTTTTTGGCCAGATGAACGAGCCACCCGGCAGCCGTTTTCGGGTGGGGCACGTGGCGCTGACCATGGCCGAATATTTCCGCGACGATGCGCACCGCGATGTGCTGCTGCTCATCGACAACATCTTTCGCTTCATTCAGGCGGGTTCGGAAGTCTCTGGCCTGATGGGGCAGATGCCATCGCGCCTGGGCTATCAGCCCACCATGGGGACCGAGTTGTCGGGGCTGGAAGAGCGCATTGCCAATACAGATACCGGTGCCATCACCTCGATTCAGGCGGTGTATGTGCCTGCGGATGATTTCACCGATCCGGCGGCGGTGCATACGTTTTCGCACCTCTCGGCGTCCATTGTGCTCTCGCGCAAACGTGCCAGCGAAGGGCTGTATCCGGCCATTGACCCGCTGCAATCAAATTCCAAGATGGCCACGCCGGGCATTGTGGGCGAGCGCCACTACGCGCTGGCGCAGGAGATCCGGCGCACGTTGGCGCAATACGCCCAGCTCAAGGACATCATTGCCATGCTGGGGCTGGAGCAGTTGTCGCCCGCAGACCGCAACGTGGTGGGCCGCGCACGCCGTCTGGAGCGGTTTCTAACCCAGCCGTTTTTTACCACCGAACAGTTCACCGGCATGCAGGGCAAACTGGTCAGCCTGGAAGACGCGCTGAATGGTTGTGAACGCATCCTGCGCGACGAGTTCAAAGACGTGCCCGAGAGTGCGCTGTACATGATCGGGGCAATTGACGAAGCCAAGGCCAAGGTCAAACCCAAGGTCGCAGAAACGGCGGACAGCCATGAATCTTAAGATTCTTCTGCCCTTCAAGGTCTTTGCCCAGGAGGCTGGGGTCGCGCGCATCGTTGCCGAGACGCCTTCGGGTTCTTTCGGGCTGCTGCCGCAGCGGCTGGATTGCGCTGCGGCGCTGGCACCGGGCATCCTGACCTATGAAACTGCCGCTGGTGACGAGAAGTTTGTGGCCATTGATGAAGGTGTCTTGGTCAAGACCGGGGCGGAGGTGCTGGTGTCGGTGCGGCGCGCCATGGCAGGCGCCGACCTGGGCCAACTACGTCAGGCCGTCGAGAAAGAGTTTTTGGCACTGGATGAGCACGAGCAGGCGGTGCGCTCGGTCATGGCGAAACTCGAAGCGGGCTTTTTGCGTCGATTCGCATCGTTTCAACACGACTGACCGGACAGACCCATCATGAAACAGCATTCGGATCTGGCGCAAGAGGTGGGTGTCAAAGCCACACGCAAGCTCAAGGCGCAGCGTAACCCCGCACCTGGTGTGTGGTTTGGCCTGGGGCTGATGGGCATCGTCGGCTGGGCGGTGGTGGTGCCAACCCTGCTTGGCGCTGCACTGGGCATATGGTTGGATAAGCACTATCCCGGAGGTCGGTCCTGGACACTGGCGTTGTTGATTGCGGGGTTGATGCTCGGCTGTCTGAATGCCTGGCACTGGGTGAGCAAGGAAGAACAGGCCATGCGGGAGGAACGCGAACATGATGATGACTAACACACTGACCCTGGTGTTGGCCTGGATGGCAGGCGGGGTTTTGGGCGCGTTCTTTTTTGTCGGCTTGTTGTGGACTGTTCGTAAGAGTCTGCTCTCTGCCAAGCCTGCGCTTTGGGTGTTTTGCAGTTTGCTGCTGAGGATGGGCGTGACGATGACCGGTTTTTACTATGTCTCGGGCCATGATTGGCAGCGCATGGGGAGTTGTCTGGTTGGCTTTGTGATGGCGCGACAAATCGTGACGTGGCTGACACGCCTGCCTGAAGAACGTCAAGCGCGCCAAGTACCGGAGGCCAGCCATGCGCCTTAGCCCCGATGAGATGATTTTTTGGCAACACGGGTTCTTCAAACTCAATGGCACCATTGTGTTCACTTGGGGCCTGATGCTTCTGCTGGTGGTCGGCTCAAAGCTCATCACGCGCAGGCTCACCACGGAGCACAAGCGCTCGCGCTGGCAGAACCTGCTGGAGATTATCGTCACCGGCATTGAGGGGCAAATTGAAGACGTTGGCCTGCGCGAGCCACGCCAGTACATCGGCTTTCTGGGAACCTTGTTTCTATTTGTCGCCATGGCCAGCCTGTGTACCGTCATCCCCGGCTATGAACCGCCCACCGGTTCGCTGTCCACCACGGCAGCGCTCGCCTTGTGCGTGATGGTGGCCGTGCCGCTGTTTGGTATTGAGGGCCAGGGCCTGGGCGGCTACCTCAAGTCCTATCTGGAGCCGACCGTCGTCATGCTGCCGTTCAACATCATCAGCGAGGTCTCACGCACGCTGGCGCTGGCGGTGCGCCTGTTTGGCAACATGATGAGCGGCGCCATGATCATCGGCATTCTGTTGAGCATCACGCCCTTTCTCTTTCCTATTGTCATGACCGTGCTGGGGCTGCTCACCGGCATGGTGCAGGCCTATATTTTCAGCATCTTGGCGGCGGTTTACATCGCTGCGGCCACCCATGTGAGCAAGCCCAAGCCGCAGGCTGAACCGGTGCCTTAACTTTTACAAGCAACTTATGTATCAAGGAGTCGTTATGGACAGCATGACCATCATCGCAGTGGCCTCCATCGTCATCGCCGGCATCACCACGGGTTTCGGCACCATGGGCCCGGCATTTGCCGAAGGACGGGCCGTAGCCACAGCCCTTACCGCGTTGGCGCAACAGCCCGATGCCTCGGCCACCATCACCCGGACCCTGTTTGTTGGCCTGGCGATGATCGAATCCACCGCCATTTACTGCTTTGTGGTGTCGATGATCCTGATTTTTGCCAACCCGTTCTGGAATCACGCCATCGCCCTGGTTGCCGGAAAGTAAGCCATGTTGTTCGACTGGTTCACCGTTGGGGCCCAGGTCCTCAATTTTCTCGTCCTAGTTTGGCTGATGAAGCGTTTTCTGTACAAGCCAGTTCTTGATGCCATTGATGCACGGGAGAAGCGCATCGCCCAAAGCCTCGCGGACGCAGCCTTGAAGGACGCGGCAGCCCAAAAGGAGCGCGACGAGTTTCAAGCTAAGAACGCGGATTTTGAACGTCAGCGCAAGGATCTCTTGAGCAAGACCCAGGACGAGATTCATACCGAGCGGAAACGCCTGCTGGACGAAGCGCGGCAAGCGGCAGATGCCCTGAAAACGAAACGGCAAAACGCCCTGACCAGTGAGATGCAGAACCTGCGCCAGGACATCGCTCGGCGTAGCCGTGATGAAGTGTTTGCCACCGCCGACAAGGTGCTTACCGAACTGGCCGACACCACGCTGCAAGACCGCATGGTTGAGGTGTTCACCAGCCGCTTGCGAAAGCTAGACGACACCGACAAAGCGGGTCTTGCCAAGGCCATGAGCACGCCCGGTGCCCCCGTTTGCGTGCGCAGCACCTTTGCGCTGGCCCCTGCGCAACAGGAAGAACTTCAGGGGGCATGGCATGACGCGCTGGCGCAGGACAAACCCCTCCAGTTTGAAACCACGCCAGAGGTGATCGGTGGTATCGAACTCACGGCCAACGGGTGGACATTGCCTTGGAACATCGCAGACTTCCTCGCTGCCATGGAGCGCAGTATTGATGACCTACTGAAGACTCAGCCTGCGCCCCAGCAAACCCCAGCCGTTGCTGAAGAAGCCCCATGAACGCTCCGCCGGACAGCCTGACAAGCGCTTTCGACCAGTCCTTTACAGGCCTGAGCCAAGGCCGCAAGGCGTTCATGCAAGGCTTGGCCCCGAAGGAGGTGGGCACAGTGACCCGGGTGTCCACCGGCATCGCCATGGTGTCAGGTCTGCCCGGTGCTGGGTACGACGAATTGCTCAAATTCCCCGGTGACGTGTTCGGCCTGGCCTTCAATGTGGACGAGACAGAAATCGGCGTGGTCCTGCTGGGAGACTACGCTAAGCTGCATGCCGGTGATCAGGTCCAGCGTACGGGCCGAGTGATGGATGTGGCCGTGGGGAATGGCTTGCTGGGCCGGGTGATGGACCCGCTGGGCCGCCCGCTCGACAAGCTCGGGCCAGTCACTGCCAGCACCCGTTTGCCCATTGAACGCCCCGCTCCCTCCATCATGGACCGTGCAGCCGTGACCATGCCACTGCAAACGGGTCTGAAGGTGGTTGATGCGCTGATTCCGATTGGGCGCGGCCAGCGTGAACTGATCTTGGGTGACCGCCAGACGGGCAAGACTGCCATCGCCATCGACACCATCCTCAACCAGCGCGGTCAGGACGTGGTGTGCGTCTATTGCGCGATTGGCCAGCGTGCGTCGGCGGTGGCCAAGGTGGTGGCCATTTTGCGAGACAAAGGGGCCTTGGCCTACACCGTGGTGGTGGTGACCGAAGGCAACGATCCGCCAGGCCTGGCCTACATTGCGCCGTATGCCGCGACCAGCATCGCCGAGCAGTTCATGGAAGCCGGTCGTGATGTACTGATCGTCTATGACGACCTCACGCAGCACGCACGCGCCTATCGCGAGCTGTCTTTGTTGCTGCGCCGTCCACCCGGGCGCGAAGCCTTTCCGGGTGACATCTTCTATATTCACTCGCGCATGCTGGAACGGGCAACGCGTCTTCGCGCTGAGCGCGGTGGGGGGTCGCTGACCGCGCTGCCGATTGTTGAGACCGAGGCACAAAACATTTCCGCCTACATTCCGACGAACCTGATCTCGATCACTGACGGGCAGATTTATCTCTCGCCATCATTGTTCGAACTGGGCGTGCTGCCCGCCATTGATGTGGGTAAATCGGTCTCCCGGGTGGGTGGCAAGGCGCAGCTGGCCTCGTACCGGGCGGTGGCCGGTGACCTCAAGCTCGCCTATGCCCAGTTTGAGGAGCTGGAAACCTTTGCACGTTTCGGCGCGCGGCTGGACGAGGGCACGACCCAGATCATTGAGCACGGCAGGCGCATCCGGACCTGTTTGAAGCAGCCTCAATCCGAACCGGTGTCGGTGTCTGCCCAGATTGCAGTGCTTTTGGCCTTGACCGAAAAACGCTTTGACAGCGTGCCACTCGACAAGATGGAACAGGCCGAAAACGCCGTGGCACAAGCTGCTGCCAAGCTGCCAGCAGATCTGCTGGCGCGCTTCGATACAGCCACCCAATTGAGCGATGCAGATCGACAAGTGATTCTCCAGATGGCAGGCGCAGCGCTGGCACCTTTTCAACCCACGGCCGCGCCCAAGCCACAAGTAGCCGCCGAGCCCCACGCCAAGGTCGCCGAGAAAGCATCGTCATGAGCGATACCACCGCGAGCCTGAGCCGAAAGCTCGGCACGGCGGGCGAGCTTCAGTCGGTGGTGCGCACCATGAAGGCGGTGGCTGCGTCCAGCATCGGCCAGTACGAGGCTGCGGTGCGCGCTCTGGAGGATTACTACCGGACGGTGCAATTGGGCCTGGTGGCGTGCCTGCGCCAGATCGAGTTGCCACCCGCCGCCGGGCAGGCGCCGCATGAGGCAACCGGGGTGATCGCCGCCGTGGTATTTGGGTCCGACCAGGGCCTGGTGGGCCAGTTCAATGATGTGATGACCCAATTTGTGGTTAAAACTCTGGGAGATTGGCCCGCACAAAAATCGGTCTGGACCGTGGGCGAGCGCATCGGCTCGCGCCTGGCTGAAACCGATTTGGCGTTGGGGAAAAGCTTCACGCTGCCGGGCTCTATTGGTGCGATCACGCCGCTGGTCGGCCAGATCCTCGCTGAGATTGAAAGCTTGCGGGAAAGCGGTGACATCGCGCAGGTGGTCGTTTTCCACAACAGCCCTCATATCGGGGCGATTTACAGCCCGGTTTATCAGCGGCTGCTGCCGCTGGATCACGCCTGGCAGCGTGAGTTGACAGCGCAGGCATGGCCAACCCATCAATTGCCTGAAGTCATGAACAGTGGTGCGGTGACCATGCTGGCTTTCGTGCGCGAATACCTGTTTGTCTCGCTGTTCAAGGCCTGTGCCGAATCGCTTGCCAGCGAAAACGCCAGTCGGCTGGCGGCCATGCAGCGTGCCGAAAAAAACATTGACGAATTGCTGGAAGACCTGAACCGATCCTTCCACCGACTGCGCCAAAGTGGCATTGATGAGGAATTGTTCGACGTGATATCCGGTTTTGAAGCGTTGAAAGCGGACTGAATCAACAAGACTGAAAGGATCAACATGAAGTTCAAGCTCGAAGATTTTCAGGTCAAGGAAGGCAGCAAGGTCAATCTCACCAAGTGGCCGACCTTGGCGAAACCCTTGTACGAGTCAAAGCATGACTATGAAGAGCTTCTGGCCAAGCAGGTGAGCGCGCTGAGTGAACTGCAGCAATTGCACTACGCCTCCAACCGGTATGCGGTGCTGCTGATCTTTCAAGCCATGGATGCCGCGGGCAAAGATGGTGCCATCAAACATGTTATGTCCGGTGTCAACCCGCAGGGCTGCCAGGTGTTCAGCTTCAAGCACCCGAGTGCCCAGGAACTGGAACACGACTTCTTGTGGCGCACCACGCAGTCGCTGCCAGAGCGCGGACGCATCGGCATCTTCAACCGCTCCTATTACGAAGAAGTGTTGATCGTGCGGGTGCACCCCGAGATCCTGCAGGCGCAACGGCTACCTGAAGAGCTGCAAAACATGGATACCTTCTGGCAAGAGCGCTACCGCTCCATCGTCAACCTGGAGAACCATCTCCACAACAATGGCACCAAAATCATCAAGTTCTTTCTGCACCTGTCAGAAGAAGAGCAACGCCAGCGCTTTCTGGCACGCATCGACGAGCCAGACAAGAACTGGAAATTCAGCGAGGCCGACATCGAAGAACGCAAATTCTGGCCGCAGTACATGCAGGCCTATGAGGCCTGCCTGAGCGCCACCAGTATTCAGGCTGCGCCCTGGTACGTTGTGCCCGCCGATGACAAGTTAAACGCCAGGCTGATCATTTCAAACATTGTGGTTGAAACCTTCAAGTCGCTTGGCATGCATTACCCGGAAACCGACGACAAGCGTCGGCAGGAGCTGCTGGCCATCCGCAAGCAGTTGATGCAGGGCGCGCCGGGCAAAAAGTCGACCAAAGCAAAATGAAATCGTTGCGCCAGACCGGGCTGGGAAAAATCGACCGATGAAACGCTTCAAGCACTTGGGTTGTGCAGGGGGAAGCGGATTTTTTGCAACGCAAATAGCTATGTTATAAATAGCTACATACCCAGGTGATATAAGGGCTATAGGTGCTTTTTATATGTGGTCCCGCCAGCAGGAATCGAACCTGCATCTAGCACTTAGGAGGCACTCGTTCTATCCATTGAACTATGGCGAGGGACGGGGGATTGTAAAGGCCGCACCTGCGCGGTCAGCTTGGCATTCGGGTTGTGCGCTCAATCAGTCATAACTCAGGGTGAAAATCAGGTCTACGGCGCTTTGTTCGCCGGTTTGGGCACGCAGTGTCAGTCGCTTGGAGAGGTCGTAGAAGATGTAAAACACCCCCATGGCGCCGCCCAAACTGCTCTCGTAGGCGATGTAAAAGTCCTGTGACAGGCGTTTTCCTAAGGTGACAGAGGCCGCGCTGGCGGCGCTGCTGGCAGTGGCACTCTCGCCTCCGCGAAAACTCAGCTCATCCAGGCCGAAGGCTGCAGACAATTTGTCCGAAACGCTTTTACCGTTGCCACCCAGTAGCGCCATGGCGGCTTGCTGTAGCAGCGCGCCTTCAGCACCCCCGGCGCCGCTGCTGCGGCCCAGCACCAGCCAGGTGAGGGTTTCCACATCAGATAGGCTGGGTTCGGAGTACAGCGACACGACGGGCGACAGGGCGGTGCCGGTCACCTGCACGCCGACACGCTGGCTGAGTTTGGGGCGAATCGCCAGAATGGCCAGCGCTGGGTTGTCGATGGGGCCGTAAAAGCGGATCAGGCCGCGTTCAATCTGCAGCCGCTGGCCGTAGGCCTGATAGGTGCCGTTGGTGGTGCGGATGGAGCCAGTGAGCTCTGGCGCTGCACTACCGTTGGCGGTGAGCACCAGTTTGCCTGCCAGACGTGCCTGAAGCCCGCGCCCACGTATCTGAAAGTCCGGACCCATGTCCAGATTGACGGACACGTCTGGAACGACGTGCACGCCGGGCTTGGCTTGCGCCTGTGACGCGGTGGACTGCGTCTTGGCACCGGAAGTGGACGCGCCGCCCGGGCGCACCCGCACATCCTCGTCCAGCGTGGGTGTGGTGTCGTCGGGCAGGGTAATGAGCGCCTGGTCGGCAGTCAGGCTGCCTCGTACCGTCAGCTGGGCATCTTTGAGTTTGGCCTGCAAATCGCCTGACGCCGACAGACGGCGGTCAGGGCGGGCGCTCAAACGCAGGGCGGTGAGCTTGGCTTGCAGCGCCATCTGAACTCGCTGGCGGATGTCGGTCTGGCCGGACTCCGGCAGCCAGAGCACCGAACCGGTGATGCTGAGCAGGCCACCCGCAGCCGCGTCTTGCGGTGTACCTGCGCCGCGCAGGGTGAATGTCTGGATGTCTAGCTGCTGCCCGTGCACCCGTGCATCCAGGCTGCCCTGGCTGAAATCGATGCCGTCCACCAGAGAGCGTACGGCCAGATCGCGTGCGCGCAGCGAGCCCTCCCACAGCGGTTTGCCGCGGGTGCCACTCAGGTCAATATGGCTGTCCACAGTGCCGTGCAGCCGCCAACCCGGTGGCGCCAAGGCAGTCCAGGCATCGACCGGTGGCAACTGCAGTTGCAGGCTGCCACCCAGCGGCGCGTCGGCAGGCCAGGTCCAGCCACTGTTGTCGGTTTTGAGCCGGGTGCCGAAAGCGGCAAGGGCCCGGCCAGCGCGCTGGCTGTTCCAGCGCAGGGTGCCGGACACCTGCTCGCCATCCAGATTGACCTGCATCCAGGCCTCCTCCAGGCCTGCTGGCAGCGCGGCAGAGCGTCCCGCATCGGCTTGAATGCGCACATCTCCCGCGCTGCGCTCCAGAGTGGCACGCAGGTGCAGGGTGTCGCCTTGTGTTGCATCCCAGCTGCCCGATAGAAGCACATCGCTGCTCAGACCCAGTTCGGCCATGGGTTTCTGGGTGAAAGCATCCAGCCAGGCCAGCGGCACACCGTCGATGCGGCCCTGGCTTTGCCATTGCGCTCGTCGCGGAGTGGCTTGGCCGGTATTGATGGACTGTGACCAACGCATCGGTTGCCAACTGATGCCTGCAGCGCCGGCGCCATAACCTGTCAGTCGCGCCGTGCCTGCCGAGACCGTCAGGGTGTTGGCGCTGGGGCCTGGTTGCCAGCGCACGCTCACGGGCGGAGACGGGGTGCTGACATGGGCAGTGCCTGCGGGCGTGCTGGGCGTCCCTAGGCGAACCGACCACGGGCTGGGGCTGTTGGGCTCATGCACCGAGAGCTGCGCCTGCTGGAGGCTGCCCAGCCAACTGCCGTCCTGGTTGCGGCCCGCCGTGGCTTGGGTTTGCCATTGCAGCTGTTGTGCTCCCCGTGTGACCCATCCCCGGCTGCTGAACTGCAAGCTGCTGATTGGGCCTGACACGTCCAGTTGTGCGTCCCTCAGGCTGAGCGGCGTGGCTGCGGTGGATGCCGTTGGCAACCAACTGAGCTGTGGGGCGCGCAGGCTAGCATCCAGGTGCAGGCCCTGCATGCCTTGTTGCCAGCCACCTTGCCAATGGGCAGACAGCGTTGCGCTACCTTGCGGCTGACCACTTGCGAGTAGGTTTTTTACACTGGGTAACAGGGAGAGCCATTGGCTGGCTTGGGTGGCATCCTGCACCTGAATCGATAGCGTACCAAGACCATCTTGCGGGGACGCATGGCCATTTGCATCGGCTTGCAAACCGGGCAGAGATAGATTCAGGTGGCCTTGTGTGGCCAGATTGGCGGTGTTGACTTTGAGCTGACCTTCCAGCTTGACTTGTTGCGCATCCAGTTGCAGGGTGCGGAGGTCGAGCAGCGGTGCAGCCCAAGTACCTTGGGCGTGCAGGTTTGCCAGTAGATCAGTCGGCGCATGGCCAGGCTGGGTCGAACCTTTGCCACTGGAGGTCAGGGTCAGCTCAAAACTGAAGGGTGTGTCCGCGCCCTGGCGGGCGCTGGCCTTGCCGCTGATCTGGTTTGCTGCCAGGCGCGTGTCAATGGCAGCCGGATTGATGCCTCGAACTTGCGCATCGCCGTGCCACAGTGTGGCAGCGCCGCCGCCAGATGGGGCGTTGTCGAACTGCCCTTGAGCCTGAATGCTTCCACCCGCACCCTGTGCCTGCAGGGACTGCACCAGCCAGTGACCGCCTGCGTAAGTCACCTCGGCCTGTAGCTGTTGCAGAGGCAGGCGCTGCTGGTCCCAGGCGCCGCTCAGGGTGTTGTCGAGCTTGATGCTGGCTTGCCAGTCTGCGCCCTTTGGCTTGACGTGGGCTTGGCCGCTGAGCAGGGTCTGCGGTGCTTGCGGCCACAGGTTGGCCAGATTCAGTGCCTGCCAATCACCCTGGGCGCTGAGGATCTTTTGTGCCTGCCACGGTGCAATGTGGGCTGACAGCTTGGCCTGCATGGCGGATGCTTTGACCGAGTTGCCCGGTGGCGGGAGTTGGCCGACCTGTGTCTGTGTCGTCAACGCTGCTTGGAGTACCAGTTCAGCCTGTGGCCCGGCCAACGCGCCGCTTAAATCAGCTTGGGCAGCGATGCGCAGGGTTTGGTGGCTGGCGGGCACGGTCGCGTCCAACGCGCCATCCATCTGCACTTGAAGCGCCATGGGGCCACTGGCCTGCAACTGTCCTGAAAAGTTATAGATGTTGGATAAAAAATGCCCATGGCCCTTATCCAGACTGTGTAAGTAGCTATCAAATGCATAATGGAAACTGAGTTGATCAACGCGTTGTGTGCTCAGTCCGACCCAAGCCACGGTGTCCACGATCACATCGGCATCCACCCGAAAGGGCAGGCTCAGATCCGTCGGTGGTGCAGTTGGCGCGGCAGGTGTGGTTGCGCGCTGTTCCTGGATAGTCAGTTGCCCAATGTGCAGCTGGCTCAGACGCAGCTGGCGTTGTAGCAGGGCGTTGGGTTCCCAAGCCAGGCGGACCTCGCTCGCCTCCACACTCAAATCGCCCTGCTGCCAGCGCAACCAGCCGATGCGCCCACCGTGGCGCAATGAGCCGCTGACCTCGCGGGTTTGTAGTGTTTGCCCAGCGGGCAGCACACTTTGAATTTGTCGCAGTGCCGTCGCCAGGGACGTGTCGCTGCCTGTCCAGACCCATAGACCAGCCAGCAGCATCAGCAGGGCCAGCAGCAGCCCAGTCACCACCCAGAGACTCCGGCGCAGCAGCGGCTTCAAAACACAAACCCCACGTTCAGATGCAGGCGCCATTTCTGCACCGCCACGCCATAAGCCAGATCAATCTGCAGCGGGCCCACCGGCGTCTTCCAGCGTACACCTCCGCCGACACCCACTTGTGCGTGAAGGTCGGCAGGTTTGTCGGCCACCGCCCCCGCGTCGATAAACAGTGCCCCTTCCCAGTCAGTCAGTCGGCCCTGGACGGTGATCGGGCGCTGCCACTCCAGGCTACCGGTGGTCATGTAGCGTCCGGCCACGACAGTGCCATCTGCTTGTGTGATACCAATGCTGCGCAAGGCATAGCCGCGCACGCTGGTGGCGCCGCCGGTCAGAAACAGCAGGGTGGAGGGCAAGCTGGTGCCGTCCTTGACCGCCACCGCGCCCACCTCGGCGCGCAGGGCCAGACGCCCGGCGCGCAGGTCAGGCGCGCCGCTGTCAGGCTGACTGCCCAGTGGCAAGAAGCTCTGCCAACGCGTCAGCACCCGGCTGAAAGGCAGGTGCTCGCTGCCCAGCGTGGTGCCACCGCCGATTTCCATTCCCGCAGCCCAGCCGCTGGTCGGGAAGGGTAGGGTATCGAACTGACGCCGGGTGAGGGCAAAGTTGATGCTGAGCGACTCTGCGATCTGAGCGCTCGCCGCGTCCGCCGTGGTCGTGTCAGCGCGGTCATATTCCAGATAGTAGTTGCGGTCAATACGCTCGCCTTCCTTCATGGCACCTGCCCGCCAGCGCTGGCTGCCCACATCAGACGTGCCGCTGCGCTCGTCCAGCAGCAGCAACGAGGTGTTTCGGCGCCAACCAGCCTCGTCGGGTGGCGCGATCAGCTCAGCGCTGATCGACTTGGTGTCACGGTCCAGGGATATCTTGCTGAGCGCACGCCAGCCCAGGCCGTGCACCTGCTGGTGCAGATACTCGGCGCTGAAGCGTGCGCCGCTGTCGCTGCTGGCACCGAGCCCTAAGGTGATTTTTTGCAGGCGCGCCTCGCGCACCGAGACCAGGATCTGGGCGGCCTGCGGGTCAGACGTGGTGTCAACGCGCACAAAAGCCGAGTTGAAATAGCCGCTGTTGGACAGACGCTGTTGGGCGGCCATCAACTCTTTCAGGTTGTAGTCGCTGCCGTCAGGCAGGCGAGCCAGGCGGCGCACCAGTTCAGCATCAAAACGATTCAGGCCGGTGGTGACCAGGGCGCCTATTTTGTAAGCGGGACCAGAGTTGAGGGTGATGTCCAGTTTGGCGGTGTGGGTCAGCGGGTCTACATCGGCCAGAGACTCGCTGATCGTGCCGGTGGGGTAGCGCTGGCTGGTGAGCTGGCTCAAAGCTTGCTGTTTGGCGGAACCCCAACTGGCCTGGGTGAAACGATTACCTGCCGGCAGCAGCCAACTGGCTTCGATCAGGGTGCGCTGCGCGGCGGCTTGCGGGTCGGTGGCGATGGGGCCGCTAAAGTGCACCAGCACCTGATTGACGCGCACCGGTTCGCCCGCCACGACGCTGATGTGCACCGTGCGTTGACCCAGTCCTGCGCCTGCATCTGCGCGGGTGATGTCGATGACTGGTGAGAAATAACCCAGTGTGGCCACCAGATTCTGGATATCCAACTTGGACATCTCCATCAATCGGCTGAGCTCGTCGTCCCGCAAGTCCGCCAGACTGCGGTAGCGCTGCAGTTCCAGATGGCGCTCAAGCAAGGTTTTGATGTCGTCCGGGGCGGTGATGTCGAGCTGGAAGGCAGACGTCTGCGCATCCGCCGCAGGTGTTGGCGCGCTGGTGTCTGCAGCCGGTTTGGGCGCCGTTGTACCCATGGGGGTGGCCGCAGCGTTGGGTGCGCTGTCGGTCGAGTCTGTATTGACAGCATCCTGCGCCGTTGCCAGCAGCGGAGACAGCAGCAAGGCCGCTGTAAGCCAGAGAGAATTCATTTGCTGAGCAATCGCATCGCGTCTTCCAAGCCCTTGAGCGTCATCGGGAACATGCGCTGGCTCATGAGTTGCTGCACGATGCTGATGCTTTGCCGGTATTGCCACACGCCTTGCGGTTCGGGGTTGATCCAGGCGAATTGCGGATAGGCATGGGTGAGTCGCCCCAGCCACTCGGCACCGGCCTCCTCGTTGCTGTATTCCACGCTGCCACCGGGTTGCAGAATTTCATAGGGACTCATGGTGGCGTCACCGATGAAGATCAGCTTGTAGTCTTTGTTGTACTTGCGGATGATGTCAAACGTGGGAAATTTCTCGGCGTAGCGGCGCCGATTGTTCTTCCAGACAAAGTCGTACACGCAGTTGTGAAAGTAATAAAACTCCAGGTGTTTGAACTCGCTCTTGGCGGCCGAAAACATCTCTTCAACCCGGCTAATGTGCTCGTCCATGGTGCCGCCCACGTCCATCAGTAGCAGCACTTTGACGTTGTTGTGGCGCTCCGGGCGCATCTTGATATCCAGGTAGCCCGCGTTGGAAGCGGTGGAGCGAATGGTGTCGTCTAGGTCCAGCTCTTCGATGTGGCCTTCGCGGGCAAACTTTCGCAGGCGGCGCAGCGCGACCTTGATATTGCGCGTGCCGAGTTCTTGCGTGTCGTCGTAGTCGCGGTAGGCGCGCTGCTCCCACACTTTGACGGCGCTTTTGTTTTTGCCGGGGCCACCAATGCGCACGCCCTGCGGGTTGTAACCACCGTGACCAAAGGGCGAGGTGCCGCCGGTGCCAATCCACTTGCTGCCGCCTTCGTGGCGCTCTTTTTGTTCTTCCAGGCGTTTTTTGAGCGTCTCCATCAGCTCGTCCCAGCCCATTTTTTCGATGGCCGCTTTTTCTTCGGGGCTGAGGTTGAGTTCCAGCGTTTTCTTGAGCCAGTCCAGAGGAATGTCTTTGGTGAAGTCGGTCACCATCTCCACGCCTTTGAAATAGGCGGCAAAAGCCCTGTCAAACTTGTCGTAATGTTTTTCGTCCTTGACCAGGGTGGCGCGGCTCAAAAAGTAAAAGTCGTCGATCTTGTAGCCGCTGTAGGCCGTATCGCCGCCATCGGCCTGCGGTGTTTTGGGGCCAACTACGCCGAGCTTCAGGGCTTCGAGCAGTGTCAGGAATTCCTTGACTGACACTGGCAGTTTGGCGGCGCGCAGGGTGTAGAAGAAGTCGATCAGCATGGGTTGCTCCTAAAGCCAGTTTTCTACACGCAATCCTGCCACCCGTTCAAACTTGCGGGTGTTGTTGGTCACCAGGGTCATGTTGTGCGCCAGGGAGTGGGCAGCAATCCATAAGTCATTACCGTCAATAAGTGTGCCAGCGGCTTCCAGCTGTGTCCGAGTGTTGCCATAGTGTTGCGCGGCATCCGCTGGCAGGGGTTGAACCGCGATGGCGGTGAAAACGGCGTTGAGTCGGTGTCCCAATTCTGTGGTTCGCTTGGAAGAAGGTAGTTTGCTTAACCCATAGCGCAATTCGCCTGCGCTGATGATGGAAATGGCCAAGGTGTCGGGGGTGCTATCCAGGATACGTTGGCTCAAGGTGGAGGACGCGTCACGCAGAAAGTAGTTGACGATGTTGGTGTCGAGCAGGTACTTCATTTGACTGGGTTGTTGTCTGATGTCAGCAGAGGGCTCCAGTCGCGGTCTCGGGTTGCAGAGTCGTTGAGTTGGGCTTCAACTAGTTCCCAAGCTTGCTTAGCCGCTGGGCTCAAGGGAGGCAGGTTTTTCAGGATGTCACGCACTGTGGCCTTCTTTTCTCGCAGTACGATCTCGTCCCCTCGGCGCTCGATGGTGACACGTTTGGAGTTCAACTGAAACTCTTTGGGCAGGCGTACGGCTTGGCTGTTGCCTGACATGAAAACGGCAGCTGTAGTGGTCATGGTGCGCTTCCAAAATGCAATATACGGATTGTATATGGTTGATAGAAAAAGCGTACACCGGTGCAAATCCAATCAATTGAATTCTCTCGACAAAGCGATCGAGGGTTAAGCAACCCATTGAAGCTGAATAGTCGGTGGTCGTCTATGAGTCGTGTGCGGTGAAAGTCGCAAGCACGGATCGACCGGAGATATCATTGGAAGATGATCTCCCTACCCTCCAACGAACACAAGCACCCACCAAAACTCGATATCCGACACGCGGCACCGTCGCATTTACAGATCGAAGGTCATGATGTGCTCTCTAATTATGAGCGTTTGATCCAGGAGGCCAATGTTCTGGCAGGTCGTAATCCTCTTCATTGGACGGCCCGCGTCGAATTGCACCCAAGTGCAGCCGGGCAGCCCGAGTCCTGGTTGCACTTGACCGTGGAAACCTCTTTGCCTCAGACTTGTCAGCGCTGCCTGGGGTCGGTAGACGTGTCGGTTCAGGTGGATAGGGAGTTTCGCTTTGTGGAGAGTGAAGCCGTCGCAGAGCAGCAGGACGATGAATGCGAAGAAGATTTGCTGGTGACCAGCCGCGAATTTGATCTGGCGGCTCTCATTGAAGATGAGGTGCTTATGGCGCTGCCGTTGGTGCCGCGTCATGAGACTTGCCCAGTCGGCGTCAAGATGGCCGTGGCCGACGAGGACTTTGATGCTCCCGTGGAAAAGCCCAACCCGTTTGCAGTGCTGGCAAAGCTCAAGAGCAAGGACTGACAAATCAGACTTGCCACAGCAACTGGAGATCAGTTATACTGGCGAACTTTTGCGCAAGACCTGCGCTCATCTCAATAACCCGAAGTTGCCTGAGCGCAGGCGGCTTATAGTCTTTAGGAGCCATTATGGCCGTCCAACAAAACAAGAAGTCACCTTCCAAGCGCGGTATGCACCGTTCACACAACGCCTTGGTGGTGCCTGGCATCGCTGTCGAATCCACCACTGGTGAAACGCATCTGCGTCACCACATTAGCCCGACCGGTTTTTACCGTGGTCGCAAAGTGCTCAAGACCAAGTCTGAAGCCTGACCCTGACCAAGCATCTGGGCCCGGGGCTACCTTAGTGTGTAGCCTCGGGCCTTTGCTTTTTGAGCGTTGGTTTTAGGGTTTTGCCCCTGTTGGTTTGTTTTGAAGCTTGCCAGTTTTAGCTATTCATGATCACTATTGCTGTTGACTGCATGGGGGGTGACCACGGCCCTCGCATCACTTTGCCTGCCTGCACCCGTTTTCTGGAGCAGCACCCGGAGGCCAGGTTGATTATGGTGGGGTTGCCGGAGAGTATGAAGGCTTATGCCCATGCGCGCGCGACCGTGATGCTGGCTAGCGAAGTGGTCACCATGGATGATCCGCTCGAAGTCGCCTTGCGCCGTAAAAAAGACTCGTCCATGCGGGTGGCCATTACGCAAGTAAAGGAGGGAGCTGCACAAGCGGTGGTGTCAGCGGGTAATACCGGGGCCTTGATGGCTATTTCGCGCTATGTGTTGAAAACCCTCGAAGGGATTGACCGCCCGGCTATCGCAGGTCAAATTCCCAATGCCAAAGGCCTGGGTACCACCGTGTTGGACATGGGGGCTAATGTGGACTGCACGGCTGAGCATTTGGTGCAGTTCGCGGTGATGGGTTCGGCCTTGGTGTCGGTACTCAGTGGCAATGAAAATCCCACGGTCGGACTGCTGAATATTGGTGAAGAAGCCATCAAAGGCAACGAAGTCATCAAAAAAACTGGCGAACTGTTGCGTATCGCGTCCAAAACAGGTGATCTTAATTTTTACGGTAACGTTGAAGGCAATGACATTTTCAAAGGCACGGCAGACATCGTTGTCTGTGATGGATTCGTCGGCAATGTCGCTTTGAAGGCCAGCGAGGGCCTCGCTGGGATGATTGTTGATTTCCTGAAGAAGGAATTCTCGCGCAACATTTTTACCAAACTGTCGGCATTGGCAGCTTATCCGGTGATATCTGCGCTTAAAAAGCGTATGGATCATCGTCGCTACAACGGTGGTGCGTTGTTGGGCCTGCGCGGTCTGGTGTTCAAGAGCCACGGTTCGGCCGATGAGCTGGCGTTTGGTTTCGCTCTGGCTCGGGCGTATGATGCGGCCCGCAATGATTTGCTGGAGCAGGTGAGGGTTCGTATTGCCCACGCTGCGCCCCTGTTGGCCCCGGCTGATAACCGCCAAGCGCTTGAGGCCTCTGTTTTAGTTTAATTTATGAAAACCTACGCACGAATTACCGGCACAGGAAGCTTTTTGCCGCCAAATCGGCTGACCAATGCCGACTTGGTCGGCCAACTGGCGGCGCAAGGGATTGAGTCTAGCGACGAGTGGATTGTGGAGCGCACCGGCATTCGGGCGCGTCATTTTGCGGATCCTGAAACCACCTCCAGCGACATGGCGCTGCAGGCCTGTCTGCGGGCATTGGATGCAGCCCACTGCATGGCGAAAGACATTGATCTGATCATCGTTGGAACGTCAACGCCAGACATGGTTTTTCCGTCAACGGCAACCATTTTGCAGGGCAAACTGGGTGTACACGGTGGAGCTGCGTTCGATGTTCAGGCGGTTTGTAGTGGCTTTATATATGCGCTGACGATTGCTGACGCGATGATCAAGGCAGGCTCGGCCACCAAAGCGTTGGTGGTGGGCTCCGAGGTGTTTTCCAGAATTCTGGATTTCAAGGATCGCACCACTTGCGTGCTGTTTGGTGACGGCGCTGGCGCAGTGGTCCTGGAAGCCTCCGCTGAACCCGGCATTCTGGCGACCGATATCCACGCTGATGGCAAGTACACCGATATTTTGTGTGTGCCGGGCAACGTGTCTGGCGGTGAGATTCTCGGCTTGCCGCTGCTGCGCATGGATGGTCAAGCCGTGTTCAAGTTGGCGGTGCATGTTCTGGATGAAACCGCCCACGCTGTGCTGGCCAAGGCCGACAAGACCGTGGCCGACGTTGATTGGCTGCTGCCGCACCAGGCCAATATCCGTATCATGCAAAGCACGGCGCGCAAGCTCAAGCTGCCGATGGACAAGGTGGTGGTCACTGTGGACCAACATGGCAACACCTCGGCAGCGTCAATTCCGTTGGCGCTGGACACCGCGGTGCGCAGCGGGCAGGTCAAGCCCGGTCAGACTCTGCTGCTTGAAGGTGTGGGTGGCGGCTTTACCTGGGGATCAGTGCTACTTACGCTGTAGCGTAATGCCCTTATTTAATAAGGGCTAGAAGCTAATTTCCCATATATTTCTGGATGAATGGCGTTGCATAGATGAAACCTTTTGCTTTTGTTTTTCCGGGTCAGGGTTCGCAGTCTGTCGGCATGCTGGACGGTTGGGGCGACCACCCACAAGTGCTGGCCGCTGTGGCGGAGGCCTCAGATGCACTGCATGAAGACATTGATCAATTGATCAAAGAAGGCCCCAAGGAGGCGCTGGCGCTCACCACCAACACGCAACCCGTGATGTTGGTTGCGGGTGTGGCCGCCTATCGTGTCTGGATGGCGGAGGTGGGCGTGGCGCCTGCTGCCGTGGCTGGACATTCGTTGGGTGAATATTCGGCGTTGGTGGCCTCCGGTGTGTTGACGCTGTCGCAAGCGGTGCCGCTGGTGCGGTTTCGAGCGCAGGCCATGCAGGAAGCGGTGCCGGTTGGTGTCGGCGCTATGGCCGCTATTTTGGGGATGGATGCTTCTAAAGTGATAGCTATTTGCGCAGAGGTGACGGGGGCTTTTGCTCATAATTCTTCTGAGGTAGTGGAGGCGGTCAATTTCAACGATCCCGGTCAGACGGTGATTGCTGGCTCCAAAGCTGCGGTCGATCAAGCCTGTGTTGCGCTGAAAAGCCAGGGTGCCAAGCGTGCCTTGCTGCTGCCGGTATCTGCGCCGTTTCATTCCAGTTTGATGAAGCCTGCGGCTATGAAGCTCAAGGACAAACTCGATGCCGTCGAGTTTGCTGCGCCGCAAATCCCGGTCATCAATAACATCGACGTGGCTGTGGAGCAAAGCTCCGAGCGCATTCGGGACGCCTTGGTGCGTCAAGCGTTTGGCCCGGTGCGTTGGGTGGAGTGTGTGCAAGCCATGCAAGCGCATGGTTTGTCCACGCTGGTGGAGTGTGGTCCTGGCAAGGTGCTGGCAGGTATGACCAAACGCATCACCCCCGACATGCAGGGTGTGGCGTTGTTTGATCCAGCCAGCCTCACAGAAGTCAAAACAACTCTTTTGGAAGCTTGAATTTCATGAGCGAACAGACATTTGCGGGTCAGGTAGCTTTGGTAACTGGGGCATCGCGCGGTATTGGTGCGGCAATCGCGTTGCAACTGGCGCAGCAAGGACTCAAGGTGATTGGCACGGCCACCACCGACGACGGTGCAGCCAATATCAGCCAGGCGCTGACTGCCTTTGCAGGTTGCAGTGGCAAAACGTTGAACGTCAATGACTCAGCTGGTGTGGATGTATTGATTGATGCCATCGTCAAAGAGCATGGTGGGCTGCAGATTCTGGTCAACAACGCTGGTATCACCCGCGATAACTTGGCGATGCGCATGAAAGATGACGAATGGGATGCCGTGCTGGACACCAACCTGAAAGCGGTTTTCAGGATGAGCCGCGCCGTCATGCGTACCATGATGAAGCAGCGCTATGGCCGTATCATCAGCATCACTTCAGTAGTGGGGGCGTCCGGCAACCCTGGACAGGCCAATTACGCAGCTGCCAAGGCCGGTGTGGCGGGCATGACGCGCGCGCTGGCTCGAGAGTTAGGCTCGCGCAACATCACGGTGAACTGCATCGCCCCTGGGTTTATCGAGACCGACATGACAGCCGGTTTGCCACCGGAGCAGCATAAGGCATTGCTCGGTCAGATTCCGTTGGGCCATTTGGGCAAGCCATCAGACATTGCGCATGCGGTGGCTTATCTTGCCTCGCCGCAAGCCGCCTACGTCACCGGCCAGGAACTACATGTCAACGGTGGCATGTTCATGGCGTGATCGGTGTATAAATCGGAGTAATCCAGCCGCAATATCCGTCCGGTTAAAATGACGGATCTTTTCACAACCCTTTGAGGGAACTCATGAGCGATATTGAAGCACGCGTTAAAAAAATCATTGCCGAACAACTCGGTGTTGAAGAGTCACAAGTGACCAATGAAAAAGCCTTCGTGGCTGACCTGGGTGCCGATTCACTCGACACCGTGGAGTTGGTGATGGCACTCGAAGACGAGTTCGGCATTGAAATTCCGGACGAAGATGCTGAAAAGATCACCACAGTGCAAAACGCTGTGGACTATGCAATGACGCACAAGAAGGCATAAGAGGCAGCCTCAAGCGGTGCAGTTTTGTGCCGCAACTGCTGGCGGGATTTGCTTGCGTTATGCTGGTAGCTCTTGTCACGGTAAAGTTTCATAGCCTGATGCCTATAGCAGGCACCAGGCTTTTTCAAGACGAACCACTGACTGATTATTAATATGTCCCGTCGTCGCGTAGTTGTCACCGGCTTAGGTTGCATCAGTCCCGTTGGAAACACGGTCGAAGCCACTTGGACTAACCTGCTGGCTGGTCAATCCGGTATTGGCCTGATCACCAAGTTTGACGCCTCCACCTTCAGTTGCAAGGTGGCAGGTGAAGTCAAGGGCTTCGAAGTTGAGTCCTATATGAGCGCCAAAGAGGCGCGCACCATGGACACTTTCATCCACTTTGGCATTGCGGCCGCCGCGCAAGCGGTGGCAGATGCGGGCCTGCCCACGGGCGATGCACTGGGCGATGAACTCGCTACCCGCATCGGCTGCGTCATCGGTTCGGGCATTGGTGGCTTGCCCATGATCGAGAGCATGCACACCGAGTACATGCAGCGTGGCGCACGGCGGATTTCGCCTTTTTTTGTGCCATCGACCATCGTCAACATGATCGCCGGGCATGTCTCCATCCGATTTGGCTTCAAGGGTCCAAATCTGGCCATCGTTACCGCCTGTACCACCGGTCTGCACTGTATTGGTCAAGCCGGGCGCATGATTGAGTACGGTGATGCTGACGTGGTTGTGGCCGGTGGTGCCGAGGCTACCATCTCTCCGCTGGGTGTCGGCGGTTTTGCTGCCATGCGTGCCCTGAGTACCCGCAATGATGACCCTGCCACGGCATCTCGCCCCTGGGACAGGGATCGCGATGGTTTTGTGCTGGGCGAGGGTGCGGGCGTGATGGTGCTCGAAGAATACGAGCATGCCAAGGCGCGTGGTGCCAAAATTTACGCCGAACTGGCCGGTTTTGGCATGAGCGCCGATGCCGGGCACATGACCGCGCCTAACATGGACGGTCCGCGCCGCGCCATGCTCACAGCCATGAAGAACGCTGGTGTGAATGCGGATCAGGTGGATTATGTGAACGCACACGGCACTTCCACGCCGCTGGGCGACACGAACGAATCCAATGCCATCAAGGCTGCACTGGGCGACCATGCCTACAAGACCGTGGTCAACTCGACCAAGTCTATGACGGGGCATTTGCTGGGTGGTGCGGGCGGGCTTGAATCGGTCGTGACGGTGCTGGCGCTGCATCACCAGAAGAGCCCCCCCACGATCAATCTTTTCAACGCCGATCCCGAGTGTGATCTGGACTACTGTGCCAACACGGCCCGTGATATGAAGATTGACGTGGCCATCAAAAACAACTTTGGCTTTGGTGGAACCAACGGATCATTGGTTTTCAAGCGGGCACCTTGACCGCTTCTGATTACGGGATTGCCTCTTTTTAGTTTTTCTCATGCACAGCGCCCCAGCGGTCAGCTATCCGGTGGGGCGTTCGCATTTTTATGGGCAATTGCTGGTGGCTGCAGTCTTATTGGGTGGTGGCAGTCTGTTTGCGTGGATCACGCAGTCTGATGAGCGCGCGTTTAGACACATGGCGGGCGCCGCATTGTGGTTGGGTAGTGCCACTGCGGCCATTGTGACTTGGCTGCGTTCACCCCACGGATTGCTCACCTGGGATGGCCAGAATTGGACCTGGACTTGCCGGGACATGCCGCGTCAGGTGGAGTTGATCGTGGTGCTGGACAGCAAAAGTACTTTGCTGTTACTTTTGCGCGGGATGAGCGCGTTAGATAGCTGGGTTTGGCTGGAGCGAAGCGCAGCACCGACACGTTGGCTGCCTTTGCGGCGTGCTGTGTTCGCACCGCAGGTAAAAAACGCAATCCGCGATGCCGATGGCATGCTGCCATGACAGACGAATTGCCCAATCCTGACGCCGTAGCGCTTCCCCAGGAGCCTGATAGCGATGCCATGCTGGTCGAGCGCACAGTCGCAGGTGACCAGCGCGCCTTTGAGTTGCTGGTGATCAAGTACCAGCGGCGGGTAGAGCGGCTCATTGGCCGCATGGTGCGTGATGTTGATCTGGTTGAAGACATTGCGCAGGAAACATTCGTTCGTGCTTACCGGGCGTTGCACCAGTTTCGCGGCGATGCCCAGTTCTATACCTGGCTGTACCGCATCGCCGTTAACACTGCCAAGAAGTTTTTGCTTGACTTGAAACGGGATCCGACCATTTCTGACAGCGCTTTTGCACCCAGAGATGAGGACGATGAAACTTTTCATCACAGAAGCGAACCAAGTACCGACGAGACACCCGAATCGGTACTTGCGGCCAAAGAAATCGGGCAGGCCGTGAGTCAGGCATTGGCCGACCTGCCGGAAGATTTGCGCCAAGCCATCACCCTGCGGGAAATGGAAGGCTTGAGCTATGAGGATATTGCGCAGGTGATGGCTTGCCCGATAGGTACAGTGCGGTCGCGCATTTTCCGGGCGCGCGAGGTGATCTCTGCCAAGGTGCGGCCGATGCTGGACAAGCAAACGGGTAAACGTTGGTAGGGTTATGAGGATGAAGCCGTGGATTGGGTGTTTTGAACGTTTCGGGGGGGCAAAGAGAGTCATGTCTGAGCGATTGAACGAATGCAATGAACGAGTTTCCGCAATGGTGGACGGACAACTCTCGGGCGACGAGTTTGCCCATACGGTCAACTTTCTCGTTGACACCCCAGAAGCACGCCATTCCTGGGATACCTACCACCTAGTCGGTGAGGCAATGCGTTCCGCTGGTGCGCCAATGTGTGCCCATGACCCGGATTTTGTCGCCCGGCTGCGTTTGAAGCTGGCCGACGAAAGTCCTAAATCAATAGCTATTAACTCCGTTTCAGAACAGGCAAAGGGCCTGAATAGCAAAAAAATGGCGGCGTCCAATAACAATTGGTGGAAGCGTGTAGCAGGGTTGGCATCCATCGCCGTGATGGGGATGCTGACTTGGCAAGGCGTGGTGCTGCTTGGCCCAGGCGTTGATCGACAATCCGATGCGCCACTGGCGCAGTTGTCCACGCCACCGTCTCAGGTGGCTGTGCTGGTAACGGCAGACGGCGCCTCGGCATTGATGATTCGTGACCCGCAGCTTGATGCCCTGCTGGCCGCCCACCGTCAGATGGGTGGCGCCACGGCTTTGCAAATGCCTTCTGGTTTTTTGCGCAACGCCACTTTCGATGAGGGCAAGCGTTGAGCCTCTGGGTAGGTGTTCTGGCTTGGTTGTTGGGATCGTTCTCCCATATCGGCGCTTTGGCGCAGCCTGTGGGTTTGCAGGTTGCCAATGCGACAGTCGCTGCGACCGGTATTGATCGCTGGCTGATGCGCTTGCATGAGGCACCGCGCTCGTGTGCCTATGTCGGCACATTTGTGGTGACGGTGGGTAGTGACATGTCGTCTTCGCGCATCTGGCATGTGGGTAATGGTCAGCGTCAGATGGAACGGGTGGAGGCTCTGACGGGCACACCACGCACGACTTTTCGTCTCAATGACGAAGTGGTCACCTTTTTGCAGGACAGCCGAACTATCGTTCATGAAAAGCGTGAAGCGCTGGATCTGTTTCCCAACCTGCTGAACCGCGCTGACGCATCGGTGAAGCGGTTGTACCGTTTGCGTATGCTTGGTCAGGGTAGGGTGGCTGGATTGGAAGCCGATATCGCCCAACTGCTGCCCATCGACAAGCTTCGCTATGGGTACCAGATATGGACCGACCAGAAGACCGGCATGATGATCAAGCTGCAGACGCTGGATGCCAGTGGCAACGTGTTGGAACAGGCAGCGTTCTCTGAGCTGGAACTCGATGCGCCGGTGACCATGAGTAAGCTAAAGTCAATGATGGACGACACCAAAGGCTATCGGGTGGTTCGCCCTCATCTGGTCCAAACCACAGCTGATCAAGAGGGTTGGTTCCTGTCGACAACGGTACCTGGCTTTGCGCCGGTACGTTGCTACAAGCGTCTGGAAGGTGATGGACCCACCGCAGAAGAAATCTTGCAATGTGTTTTCACCGATGGACTCGCCTCGGTGTCGCTGTTTGTCGAACCGTTTGATGCGAGTCGCCATGCTCGGATGCTGACGCACAATCAAATGTCAATAGGAGCCACTAGCCTGCATGTGCGCCATCTCGCTAAATGGTGGCTGACAGCGGTGGGCGAAGTGCCGCCCCAGACACTGGTGACGTTCGTGCAAGCCTTTGAGAGAAAGCATTAGCCGTTGGGTATTTTTGTTCACAGGAGGGGTCAGAAATGATGCGATTTAATTGGAAAAGCTTTTACGCCTACGCACTTAGCAGCGCCTTGATGGCCGTCGCGACTACGGCCATGGTTCCTGCGACGGCAGCTTGGGCTCAAGTGAGCAACCTGCCGGACTTCGCTGACTTGGTTGAGCAGGTCAGCCCGTCTGTGGTCAATATCCGCACGCTTGAAAAAGTTAGCGCCCAGCAGGAGCAGGGGCCGCAGATGGACGAAGACATGTTGGATTTTTTCCGTCGCTTTGGCTTGCCTATTCCCAACATGCCGCGTCAACCCCTGCCGCGGAACCACCCACAGCCGACACCGGATGAAGAGCAGCCGCGTGGCGTGGGTTCTGGTTTCATTTTGTCGTCGGACGGCATGATCATGACAAACGCACATGTGGTCGATGGTGCTGATGAAGTTGTGGTGACCTTGACCGACAAACGTGAGTTCAAGGCCAAGATCATTGGCGCCGACAAACGAAGCGATGTGGCGGTGGTCAAGATTGAAGCAACAGGGTTGCCTGCTGTCAAGATTGGCGATGTCAACCGCCTGCGGGTCGGAGCTTGGGTGGTGGCGATCGGTTCACCCTTTGGGCTGGAGAATACGGTGACCGCTGGCATTGTTAGCGCCAAGCAGCGCGACACCGGTGACTACCTGCCTTTTATCCAGACCGATGTTGCCATCAACCCCGGCAACTCTGGGGGGCCGCTGATCAATATGAACGGAGAAGTGGTGGGTATCAACAGCCAGATTTACTCGCGCTCGGGCGGCTCTATGGGTATTTCGTTCTCGATCCCTATCGACGAGGCCATGCGCGTCAGCGACCAGTTGCGTGCCAGCGGTCACGTGACGCGCGGACGAATTGGTGTACAGATTGGTCCAGTTAGTAAGGATGTGGCTGAGTCGATTGGTCTGGGCAAGCCGCAAGGTGCGCTGGTGAGCAATGTCGAGACGGGTGCGCCAGCGGACAAGGCAGGCGTTGAAGCAGGTGACATCATTGTCAAATTTGACGGTAAACCTGTCGAGAAGTCCAGCGATCTACCGCGCATGGTAGGGGCCACCAAACCTGGTACCAAGAGCACCCTGACGGTGTTTCGCCGTGGTGCCACCAAAGACTTGAGTGTGGTGGTGGCAGAAATTGAAGCTGACAAACCTGCCAGCAAGGCCCCGGTAAAAGGCGACAAACCCAAAATATCCAAGATCGGAGAGTCGATCGGGTTGGCAGTCAGCGAATTGACCAAGGAGCAAAAAGCTGAGCTGTCCATCACTGGCGGCGTGCGGGTTGATTCAGCGGTGGACAACGCTGCGCGAGCTGGTATTCGTGAAGGCGACGTGGTGCTACAGGTCGGCAACTTCCAGGTCATTGACCTGAAAACCTTCGAGCTTGCGCTGGCCAAGGTGGATAAGAGCAAGTCATTGGGCCTGCTGGTGCGCCGGGGTGACATGGCGCAGATCGTGGTGATTCGGCCTACCAAATAGATCACCCGCATCGCAGCCTTCACGCTGCGTTGGCTGTTGCCTACGTGGCGCTTGTGGTTTTTGCCTACAATGCTCCCTTGGCTTTGCAGGTGCTGACCACGGTTGGCTCAGGGCGCGTCGAACCAGACTGCGCCCTTTTTTCTGGTTGCGCGGCTATCACTCACTTTGTCGGCTTCTCCGAATGAATCACATCAGAAACTTTTCCATCATTGCCCATATTGACCATGGCAAATCAACGTTGGCTGACCGCCTGATCCAGCGCTGCGGTGGCCTGCAGGCGCGCGAGATGGAAGCCCAGGTGCTCGATTCGATGGACATCGAAAAAGAGCGCGGCATCACCATCAAGGCGCAGACTGCTGCCTTGCACTACAAGGCCAAAGATGGCCAGACCTATAACCTGAACCTGATTGACACCCCCGGACACGTCGATTTTTCTTATGAAGTGAGTCGTTCTCTGTCCGCCTGCGAAGGCGCGCTGCTGGTGGTGGATGCCAGCCAGGGTGTGGAAGCGCAGACGGTGGCCAACTGCTACACCGCGCTGGACCTGGGTGTGGAGGTTGTGCCCGTGCTCAACAAGATGGATCTGCCCAACGCCGATCCGGACAACGCCCGCTCCGAGGTTGAAGACGTGATCGGCATCGACGCTTCAGATGCGATTGCCTGCTCGGCCAAAACCGGCATGGGCATTGATGACATCCTGGAAGCCGTGGTGGCGCGTATCCCTGCGCCCAAAGGCAACCCCAACGCTGCGTTGCGTGCCATGATCATCGATAGCTGGTTTGACAGCTACGTGGGTGTGGTGATGCTGGTGCGTGTGGTCGATGGGCGACTGGCCAAAGGCGAACGCATCAAAATGATGGCCACCGGCACCACCTATAACGCCGACAGCCTGGGTGTCTTCACCCCGACCAACGAGCCGCGCGAATCGCTGGAAGCGGGCGAGGTGGGTTACGTGATCGCGGGTATCCGCGAGCTGCAGGCCGCCAAGGTTGGCGACACCATCACGCTGATTCGTCCCGGCACTGGCGGTGCAGCCGCTACGGCAACCGAACCTTTGCCCGGTTTCAAGGAAATCCAGCCCCAGGTGTTTGCCGGGCTGTATCCGACCGAAGCCAATCAGTATGAAGGTTTGCGTGACAGTCTGGAAAAGCTCAAGCTCAACGATGCGTCACTGCATTACGAGCCTGAAGTCTCCCAGGCACTGGGTTTTGGTTTCCGATGCGGCTTTCTGGGCTTGCTGCACATGGAAATCGTGCAAGAGCGTCTGGAGCGCGAGTTTGACCAGGACCTGATTACCACTGCGCCCAGCGTGGTGTACCAGGTGGTGCAGGCCGACGGCACGGTCAAGATGGTAGAAAACCCCTCCAAGATGCCTGACCAGGGCCGTCTGGAAGAAATCCGCGAACCCATCGTTACGGTGCACCTGTACATGCCGCAGGAATACGTGGGTCCGGTGATGACGCTGGCCAATCAGAAGCGTGGTGTGCAGATGAACATGGCCTACAAAGGCCGCCAGGTGGTGCTGACCTACGACATGCCGCTGGGCGAGATCGTGATGGACTTCTTCGACAAGCTCAAGAGCGTGTCGCGCGGCTATGCCTCCATGGATTACGAATTCAAGGAATACCGAACAGCAGACGTGGTCAAGGTCGATATTTTGCTCAATGGCGAGAAGGTTGATGCCCTGTCAATCATCGTGCACCGTTCGCAGTCGGTGTACCGTGGCCGCGCCGTGGTGAGCAAGATGCGCGAGGTGATTTCACGCCAGATGTACGACGTGGCCATCCAGGCAGCCATCGGAGCCAACGTGATTGCCCGTGAGACAATCAAAGCACTGCGCAAAAACGTGATCGCCAAGTGCTATGGCGGTGATATTTCCCGCAAGCGCAAGCTGCTGGAAAAACAAAAAGAAGGTAAGAAACGCATGAAACAAATTGGTTCGGTCGAGGTGCCTCAAGAGGCGTTCCTGGCAATTTTGAAGGTGGACGCATGATGCAGACCGTAACGTCTTTTGTTCTCGCTGCCTTTGTTGCCTATGTGGGGGCCTGGTACTTTGGTGTGGTCGAAGGCAACTTTGCCTTGCTGTTGTTCCTTGCTACTCTCGTGACGGGCGCCTACTGGCTGGCTGAGCGTTTCTACTTTCTACCTCAGCGCCAAAAAGCGGCTGCCGAACTGGAGGCCCAAACCATCAAGCGCAACGAAGAGCTTGGCAAACTAGGCATTAGCAAGATTGATGACAACCTGGCAGAGGCTAAAAACCGCCTGCTGGCACAGCCCTGGTGGTTGGACTGGACCGCCGGGCTGTTTCCGGTGATCATTGGCGTGTTCATCCTGCGCTCGTTTTTGTTTGAACCGTTCAAGATCCCTTCTGGTTCAATGATCCCCACCCTGCATGTGGGCGATCTGATTCTGGTTAACAAGTACGAATATGGCTTGCGTCTGCCTGTGCTCAACACCAAGATTACCGAAGGCACCACGCCCAAGCGTGGTGACGTGATGGTGTTTCGCTATCCTCCCAAACCCAGCCTGGATTACATCAAGCGTGTGGTGGGCGTGCCCGGCGATGAGGTGGCCTACCTGAACAAGCGCCTCACCATCAATGGCCAAGTTCTGCCGACCACGGCGCTGCCTGATTTCTTTGACGAAGACACGATGCGCTATTTCAAGCAGTACCAGGAAGACATGGGCACGGTCAAACACCGCCTGCTCAATGACGACAGCCGTCCGGCATTTGTGCCGGGTGCAGACGAGTTCGAGTTCAAGTCCAACTGCCAATACAGCGTTGAAGGCGTGGTCTGCAAGGTGCCTGCCGGACACTACTTCATGATGGGTGACAACCGCGACAACTCGCTTGACTCACGCTACTGGGGCTTTGTGCCCGACAAAAACATTGTGGGTAAAGCTTTTTTTGTCTGGATGAACTTTGGTAACCTCAAACGTATCGGTTCATTTCATTGATCAGGAGACATCCATGGCTCGGTTAGTCAAATCACGCCAACGTGGCTTTTCTTTTATTGGACTGCTGTTTGTCGGTGGCGTGCTGGCGGCGACGGGTGTGGTCGTGGCGCAGGTCATTCCGACGGTTATCGAATACCAAGCCATCCTGAAGGCGGCTCAGAAAGCTTCTGAAGGCAATACAGTGGCAGAAGTCCGTAGCATCTTTGAGCGAGCTACAGAGATTGATGCCATCAGCTCGGTCACGGCCAAGGACATTGGGGTGACCAAAGAAAACGACAAGGTGGTGGTCAGCTTTGCCTACCAGCGCGAGATTCACCTGGCGGGCCCGGCCTATTTGACACTGAAGTATGAAGGTCACTCGAAATAAGCTGAAAGCACAGGTGACGGCTTGAGCGCGGGCTTGGCCGCGCTACAAAAGCGGCTGCAGTACCAATTTGCCGATGCCAGCCTGCTGGCGCTGGCCACGACGCATCGCAGTTTTTCGGCCGATCACAACGAGCGGCTCGAATTTTTGGGTGACTCCGTGCTCGGCGTGTGTGTGGCTGACCTGCTTTACAAGCGACTGGGTTCATTGCCTGAGGGCGACCTGTCGCGCGTGCGTGCGGGTCTGGTGCGCCAGGAAGCCTTGCACCCACTGGCCGTCAAACTGGGACTGTCTGAGGTGATCCGCCTGGGCGAGGGCGAGATGCGCTCCGGCGGCCAAAAGCGCCCGTCCATTCTGGCAGATGCTCTGGAGGCCGTGATTGGCGCGACCTATCTGGATGGCGGCTTTGCGGCGGCGCAGGCGCTGGTGAACCGGCTGTATGCATCGCTGGACATCAACCCCGCCATGGCCGCCATGGGTAAGGACCCCAAAACCGAATTGCAGGAGTGGTTGCAAGCCCGGCGCTTGAAGGTGCCCGGCTACAAGGTGGTTGCCACACTGGGTGCTGCACATAAACAGACTTTCGAGGTCGAATGCGAGATCGCTGAACTCAACCTCACCGCGCGGGGCACGGGTGGCTCGCGCCGCGCTGGCGAACAGGCTGCCGCCACCACCATGCTGCAAACACTCAAAACCAAAGGGTCCCCATGAATACTACAAAAAACAAAGCTACTGACCAAGAAGATACGGAGGCTGACGGCCTAAACCCTGGGTTTTGCCAAAGTGACGTAGAAGCCATGTTGGCAGGCCTGCATCGTGACATGCGCCCTGCGGGTCCGGCGCAAGAAGCCGTGGAAGGGCAGCGCTGCGGCCTGATCGCCATCGTCGGCAAGCCCAATGTCGGCAAATCAACTCTGCTCAATGCGCTGGTCGGGCAAAAGATCAGCATCACCTCGCGCAAGGCGCAGACCACGCGCCACCGCATCACTGGCATGCACACCGTGGGCGCTACCCAGTTTGTGTTTGTCGATACGCCCGGTTTTCAGACCATTCACGGTAACGCCTTGAACAAGTCGTTGAACAAAACCGTGGTGGGTGCGGTGGCCGATGTGGACCTGATCCTGTTTGTCGTTGAGGCGGGCAGTTTCACCCCCGCCGATGCGCGCGTGTTGGCGCTGTTGGGCAAGAACATCCCGACGCTACTGATTGCCAATAAGCTCGACAACGTGCACCGCCGTGGCGACATTGCGCCCTGGCTGCAAGAGATGCACGCCAAACACAGCTTCACCGAATTTGTGCCCATGTCCGCCAAAAACGCCAAGGACATCGAGCGCCTGCTCGACATCTGCGCCAAGTACCTACCTGAGCAGGCTTGGTGGTATGCCGCTGATGAGCTCACTGACCGTAGTGAACGCTTCATGGCTGCCGAGATGGTGCGTGAAAAGCTGTTTCGCCTGACTGGTGATGAATTGCCCTACACCTCCACCGTGGTCATTGACAAGTTTGAAGAGGAGCCTCCGCAGAAAAAGGGCCAGAAACGCCTATTGCGCATTGCCGCCACCATCGTCGTCGAGCGCGACGGCCACAAGGCCATGGTGATTGGCGACAAGGGCGAGCGCATCAAGCGCATTGGCATGGAAACGCGGGTTGAGCTTGAAAAGCTGATGGACGCCAAGGTGTTCATCGAGATGTGGGTCAAGGTGCGCTCCGGCTGGGCCGATGACGAGGCGCGGGTAAGGTCGTTTGGGTATGAGTAAGCCCTGATAGCACTGGTTCTCGTGTCCAAAATCGTCCCGGAAAGTCTTAGAGATTACATCTTGCCGTTCAATTGGAACGTGCATAAGGTTTGGGCGTTAGAAGCTAATGTTGTTCAAGTTCCATGTTCTGATTTTGCCAACTTGCTGAGGTTGCCGTTGTGGTCATCAAAACCAAATCAAGGACTGCTATTCGATCTTTGCCCAATGGACGTCATCCGCAAGCCAAATATTTCAATCTATCAAGCCAAACGGTTACAGGAAACATAACTGTGCTATCCAATAGACGTATTGGTGATGAATGAACGGCGATGGATTCTTGACGGGGTGCATCGACTTGCAAAGCATTTTGCTGCCAATAGCTCAGTGCTTTCCGTCCGATTTCACGACGAGTCTATTGTCCACTCCATCGAGTGCTAACCCAGTGATTGATTGGGATATTCTGTCGAGTTGTATGCCCGTCGTTGACGGCTAAGTTGAATGTTGAAAATCCCCATTTTTCGGGAAATAGATGCCAATTAAGGTATAGTTTATATACCATGCATTCCTTTGAATTTGATCCGACAAAAAGCGAGACCAATCGCACAAAGCATGGCATTGATTTCGTTCAAGCTCAGAGTCTTTGGAGTGACCCGATGCTGCTGGAAATTCCGGCGAAGACTGAGGATGAACCACGGTTTTTAGTCATTGGCTTGATGGATGGGAAGCATTGGTCAGCCGTCATTACCTATCGCGGGACCAATATTCGCTTGATATCCGTGCGCCGCGCACGAACAGAAGAGGTGGCACTGTATGAGAGCTAAAGACTTCGAGCAACAATTTGATGATGGTGTCGATCTCACGGGTTCTTTGGACTTGTCCAAAACAAAGCGCGTGCTGCAGGAACAGAGGCGTGTGAATGTTGACTTTCCAACTTGGATGATTGACTCACTAGATCGTGAGGCCGGCAAACTTGGGGTGACGAGGCAGTCTGTGATCAAGGTCTGGCTGGCTGAACGTCTGGAGGCAACGGGTTCCAACTTGCCGCTTCGACCAAGGCGTTCTGGTGCCGAGCGCCGTTGAGTATTCCGTTAACGCCTGCGTTGGAGCACTGCGGAGGCTCGGCATCTTCGTCGGCATCGCCTGCCCCAAAACCAAACGCCACCCATGGCCACCAAACGCATTTCTGACGAACCCGCCTTTGTGCTGCACCGCTACGACTGGAGTGAAACCAGCCTGATTCTGGAGGTGTTCACGCGCCACCATGGCCGCATGGCTTTGGTGGCCAAGGGGGTGAAGCGCCCGAGTTCGAGTTTTCGGCCCATTCTGTTGCCGTTGCAGCCGCTGCACCTGGCGTTCGGCGGCGATGCGGAAATCAAGACGCTGAAAGCTGCCGAGTGGCAGGGTGGCCATGTCATGCCCACGGGTGACGCGTTGATGTCGGGCTATTACCTCAGCGAGCTGCTGCTGAATCTGCTGGCGCGTGAAGACCCACACCCAGCGCTGTTTGACATGTACGCCAGCGTCGTGGCGGTGATTGCCAGCGAGCATGGCGAGGTGCTGGAGTCTGCCCTGCGCGCCTTTGAGCTGCTGCTGCTGCGTGAAATTGGTTTGCTGCCGCTGTTGGACGCCCAGACCATGACCTTGCTGGCGCTGCATCCGGACGAGCGCTACAGCCTGGTGCCTGAAGGCGGTCTGCGCCAAGCGGGGGAGGCCGACCGTGTTAGTCTGAGTGGCGCGCAATGGACGGCGCTGCAGCAGGTGCTGGGTGAGCGTGTACCGTTTACCGCTGTGCTGCGCGCCTGTGCCGAGGTGGCGTCCGAGCTCAAGCCCCAGTTGCGCACGCTGCTCAATTACCATTGCGGGGTCAGCGCCCTGCGCACCCGGCAAGTGATGATCGATCTGCAAAATTTATGACTACCACCGCACTCTCCGTCAACCTCAACAAAGTCGCCACCGTGCGCAATACCCGCCACCTAGGCATCCCGAGCCTGACCCGCGCCGCCACGCTGTGCCTGCAAGCCGGGGCGCATGGCATCACCGTACACCCGCGCCCGGACGAGCGTCATATTCGCGGCACTGACGTGACCGAGCTGGCCACGCTGCTGCAGGCTTGGCCGGACCGTGAATACAACATTGAAGGCAACCCGTTTCATAACCTGATGGACGTGGTGGGTCGTTTGGTGGCGCAAAAGTTGCCGGTGCACCAAGTCACCTTCGTGCCCGACGCCGAGGGCCAGTTCACCAGCGACCACGGCTGGAACTTTCCTGCTGATGCTGAGCGCTTGCGACCGCTGATTGAACAGTGCCACGCCTGGGGCGTGCGCGTGAGTCTGTTCATGGATGCCGAACCGGCTTTGATGGCCGCCGCCAAAGCGGTGGGTGCCGACCGCATCGAGCTTTACACCGAACCCTACGCCGCGGCTTGGGGTACACCCGGCTTGCCCGCGCAGTTGACCCGCTTTGCCCACGCCGCACAGGCCGCACTGGACGTCGGCTTGGGCGTGAACGCCGGCCATGACCTGAGCCGCGACAACCTCACCGCCTTTTTGAACCAGGTGCCCGGTGTCAGCGAGGTGTCTATTGGCCACGCGCTGATCGCCGATGCGCTGGAGCTGGGCTATGACGCCACCATCAAGGACTATCTGCGCTGCATCGCACAGTCCGAGAAGCTGCAAATGGTCGGCTGAGCTTGGCTGCCCGGTTGAGCTGACGTATCCCATGATCTACGGCATTGGCACCGACATCTGCGATGTGCGCCGCATCCAGACCAGCCTGGACCGCCACGGCGAGCGCTTTGCCAAAAAAGTGCTCTCGGATGGTGAGTTCACCGCCTGGCAGATGCGCACGCGGCGCTGGCCCGAGCGCGGTGTGCGCTACCTGGCGACCCGTTTCAGCGCCAAAGAGGCCTTCAGCAAGGCCATTGGCTTGGGTATGACCATGCCGATGACCTGGCGCAGCTGCGAGATTGGCAAGCTGCCCAGCGGCAAACCGGTGGTCGTGCTGCATGGCGCGTTGAAAGACTGGTTTGAGGCCAAAGGACTCACCGCCCACATCACTGTCACCGATGAGACCGATTACGCCGCCAGCTTCTGTGTGGTGGAAGTTATAGATAAAAATGGCCTCTAGCCCTTTTGATACCTTGGCTAGTAGCTATCTATTGAATAGTAAAGACGAGATACTAAGGAATGAACCATGACCCCGCATGCGCCACTCATCATTGATATTGCCGGGCAAACGCTCACCAAAGCCGACAAGCAGCGGCTCAAGCACCCGCTGGTGGGTGGCTTGATACTGTTTGCCCGCAACTTTGCTGACCGCGAGCAGCTCACCGCGCTGTGCCGCAGCATCAAGAAAATCCGCCAAGACCTGCTGATCTGTGTTGACCACGAGGGTGGGCGTGTGCAACGCTTCAAAACGGATGGTTTCACGCATCTGCCGCCCATGCGCGCCTTGGGCCAGATGTGGCGCCAGGACGGCAAAGGCCAACCCGGTGAGGGCGCGATGCGTGCCACCAACGCCGCCACCGCTTGCGGCTATGTGCTGGGCGCCGAGTTACACGTCTGCGGGGTGGACCTGAGCTTCACCCCGGTGCTGGACCTGGACTATGGTGCCAGTAGCGTCATTGGTGACCGCGCCTTTGATGCCGATGCGCGCGTCGTCAGCCTGCTGGCCAAGAGCCTGATGCACGGCCTGTTGCAAAGCGGCATGGCCAATTGCGGCAAACATTTTCCCGGTCACGGCTTTGTGAAGGCCGATTCACACACCGACATCCCGGTGGACAAACGCAGCCTGAAAGCCATCCTGGCCGACGATGCCGCGCCGTATCGCTGGTTGAACACCAGTCTGGCCAGCGTCATGCCCGCGCATGTGATTTACCCCAAGGTGGATAGCCGCCCGGCGGGGTTCTCCGGCAAATGGCTGGGTGACATCCTGCGTGCCCAGCTGGGCTTTACCGGCGCTGTCTTCAGTGACGATTTGTCCATGGCCGGTGCCCGTGTCATTGACGGCCAGCCGGTCAGCAGCACCCAGGCGGCGGTGGCAGCGCTCAATGCCGGTTGTGACCTGGTGCTGTTGTGCAACCAGTCGCTGGGCGACGGCGCCGAGGTGGATGCGCTGATCGACGGTTTGACCGAAGCGCAGCTCAAAGGCCAGTGGCAGCCGCTGGAGGCCAGTGAAGCGCGTCGCCTGGCCCTGCTGCCCACCAGTGCGGCCATGCCATGGGATGATTTGATGGTGCAGCCCGCCTACATGCAGGCGTTGGACCACATTCCCTGAACTGCTGGCTCAGGGCGCGCGATGTAATCTGGGCGCCGACAGCGCGGCAATCATGTCATCGGTGGCGGCATCCACATTGGGATGACTCGCCAGTAGTTTGGCCGCTGACAGCATCTTGCGCAGGTCCTGCAGGTCTTTGACCGTGGGCGCCACCTTGATCTGGGCGATGGCCGCGGTGCTGTTGCCGCCCTTGATCAGGCACAAAACCTTGGTGGCCCAGACGCTTTGACGTGACATGCAATGTGTTCCTGAAAAATGGAGGTGAGGCGAGCAAGTATCTCACCATCGGGTTGTATCAAGTGATGTGTCTGGCCAGTATTGGACAATCGAACCCGTCCTATCTCCAGATCAATTTCCTCATGAAAGCCAAATCCTCCAGCGGTGGTCTTGTTTACAGCACGGAAAGCGGCCGCATGTGCCCCGTGTGTCGTCAGCCGGTGGACCGCTGCAAGTGCAGCAGTGTCAAACCTCGGCCAGCGTCTGACGGTATTGTGCGGGTATCGCGCGAAACCAAGGGCCGCGCTGGCAAAGGCGTCACGCTGGTCAAAGGGCTGGCGCTGGATGACGCAGCGCTGGTGGCCCTAGGCAAGCAGCTCAAAACCGCGTGCGGCTCCGGCGGCACCGTCAAAGAAGGCGTGATCGAGGTGCAAGGCGACCACTGCGAGCGCGTCATGGCGTTGCTGCAAGCCCAGGGTCACAAAGTCAAACGCGCGGGCGGCTGACGCCTGACACAGCCATGAATCCCGAAGACCTGCAATTGCTGGTGACACGCAGCATGCCTTTTGGTAAATACAAGGGGCGGCTGATTGCCGACCTGCCGGGCGACTACCTGCGCTGGTTTGTGCGCGAGGGCGTGCCCAAGGGCGAGATTGGTCGCTTGCTGGCGCTGATGCACGAGATCGACCACAACGGCCTGTCCGACCTGCTCAAACCTCTGCGCCAATCCTGAGCGCAATTACACGCCGGCGATCACTGCCTCAATCTCGGCAAACGTGCGCGCCATTTCATGCGTGTGAATCTGCAGACCCAGCTGACGCGCGATTTGAGAGGCTGAAAAAATGCCTAGCAAGGCTTGTCGGCCCTGCGTGTCCTGTCCGACCACGATGGCGTGCGCGCGGCCGTCGGCCTTGAGCGTGGCCACGATATGACCTACCCGCGCTTTTTTGACATCGTCAATGGCCAGTGCGTCCATTTTTTCCACCGGCACCATCACATCCGCCACGCGCAATTCAAGGCGACGCATTTCGCGGCTTTGTGCCACCAGCACCGGTCTTTCGCCCAGAATATCCACCGTGGTCAACAGGCCAGCCACCTGCTGGTTGTCGTTGACCACCAGCAACATGCGCACGCCGCGCGTCATCATGGCGCGGTTGGCATCTTCGAGCGTGGCACTGGCAGTGATGCAGGCCACGGGCACCTGTGACAAGTCGGTCATGACCTGGATCGCCGGTGAATCGATGTGCACGGTCGGCGGATTGAAGGCGTCCAGCAGGTGGCAGCCTTGCGCAGAAATGGCTATTTTGGGCAGGGGTTTCGGGTTTGCGGTGTCTGACATGCTGCCTTCTTTCATTTTTGGTTGTTGTCACGGTTTAACCCAGGTGGGTTGACAGATTATGGAGTTTGTAGAGACCTTGACAACGCTGGGTAAATATTTGCTGCTAGGCGGATGCATCATTGAAGATCGTTTTTAGGGCAACGCAGCGACACTCTGGTACGCTACGTGCTGTGGCACGGGGCGATGCTTTTCGTGGCCCGCCAACGTAAAGGGATAGGCGACGATGACAACGGCAGCACCGATGATCTTGCTGGTTGATGACGACGAATTTCAGCTGGAGATGATCCACGCGCAACTGGTGGGCTTAGGGTATGAGCGCGTGATTTGCGCCACCAGTGGCGCAGCAGCGCTGGTGCATCTGCAGGCTCAGGGGCCAAACATTGTCGCCATCGTCTGCGATTTGTCGATGCCCGATATGGACGGGTTGGCACTGATCCGCCACCTGGCGCAACTCGGGTCAGCGGCGGGCATCATTCTGCTGTCGGGCGCGCAGGGTGCCATCTTGCAAAGTGCCGCCCGGCTGGTCGGCGCGCACGGCATGCATCTGCTGGGGGTGCTGGCCAAACCTTGTTCGACCGAACAACTGCAAAACCTGTTGACTGGCCTGCAACCCCCCAGAGTTCAAATTGACCACGACGATGTCCCAGAACTGACACCTGAGCGCCTGGCGCAGGCCTTGGCCAGCGGTGAGTTCATTCCCTGGTACCAGCCCAAGGTGGATGCCCGTAACGGGCGTGTGGTGGGTGTAGAAGCCCTGGCGCGCTGGCCAACTGTGGCCAGCGGCATGATCGGGCCAGCTCGGTTTGTACCTGCCATGGAAGCTGCTGGTCTGGCCGACGAGCTGTTTTTTACCATGGCTCAGCAGACGGCCCGCGATTTGGCCTTCTGGCACCGGCAGCATCTGTTGATCAAGGTGGCATTGAACTTGTCGATGGACACGGCGCTCAACCTAACCGTGCCTGAGCGCCTGCTGCGCATCATCAATGCAGTTGGTCTGCAGCCTTCAGACTTCATCATCGAGGTCACTGAAAGCCAGTTGATGGTGGACCGTGCGTTGACCATGGAGAGCCTGACCCGCCTGTCACTGATGGGGTTTGCCTTGTCGATTGACGACTTTGGAACCGGCTACTCCAGCTTGGTGCAACTGATTGACTTGCCCTTCATGGAACTCAAGATTGACGGCAGTTTTGTGCGCCGTGCCAGCACCGAGCAAAAAGCGCAGTCGGTGCTGCGCATGGCCATCCTGCTGGGTAACAACCTCGACATGCAGGTGGTGGCCGAAGGTGTCGAGACGCTGGAACAACTGGAGTTTGTGCGCAGTTCGGGGGGCCACATGGTGCAAGGCTATTACTTTGCACGCCCGATGCCACTGGTGGCTTGCACGGACTTTTTACTGCATCACCTGTCTCTAAACGGTGTATTGCAGTAAGTGCCTATTTGTTGATGGTGTTTTTAAGAAAATGGCTTTCTGCCCCCGTGTATATTAGTCATGTAGCTAGTTATTTTGAAGCGGATGAAATAGAAAAGAGTGACAAAAATGATCCGATGTCAGCCAGCACGTAGGCGGCGCGCCGATGCGTTGGAAACCTGAGCGACAACACCTTGACATCACCCTATAAGAGATCACCTCTGTTTTGGGCCGGCAGCATGCTTGGGGTTGGGCTGGCCTTGACCGGCCTGTTCTGGGCTCAGGCCAAGACCACGGCGAATGAGCAGCTTCAGTCGGACTTGCAGCGTCAGGCTACCGAGCTGAGCAACAGTATCGAGCGCAGCCTGCGCGCCAATGCGCTGTTGCTTAAGGGCCTTCAGGGCTTGTTTGCGGCCTCGGACAAGGTCTCTCGCAGCGATTTTCGCCAGTATTTCGAGGCTTTGCGTTACTACGCTACCAAGCAGGGCTTTGCCGGTGTGGCCTATGTGGAGCAAGTGTCTGCCAAAGACCTGCCACAACACTTGGCCGAGATGCGACGTAACGGTGTGCCTGATTACCACATTCAACCAGCGGGCGAGCGTCCCAGCTACACACCCATCGTGTACATCGAGCCGTATGAAGGCCGTAACCTGCGCGCTGTGGGGTTTGACATCAGCACCACCATGCCCACCCTGACCGCCATGAATTTGGCGCGTGATTCTGGCGAGGTGGTGATGTCGGGCAAGCTGAACCTCAAGCAGGATGAAGGCAAGGCTCAGCCCAGCTTTGTCATGTATGGGCCGGTCTATCGCAAAGCCAGCCTGCTCGATACGGTGGACAAGCGCCAGGCCAACATCATCGGCTGGGTCGATGCACCATTTCGCGTGGCCAATCTGATCACGACGGTAATCCCAGGCAGATTGCGTGACCTGAATCTGAAAATCTATGACGGTCAGGAGCTGTCAGACGCTACTCTGATGTATGACAGCGATGCAACGCAAGTCGGTACCCGTAGCGCTTCCGTGCAGGCATCCATGCAGCTGAGGCAGCCAATGACTTTTGGCGGGCGGCAATGGACGCTGGCCTTTCAAGCCGCACCGGGCTATGGCGCAGCAGCTGTTCGGCAACGACCGACCTTGGTTGCCACCACCGGTGCGCTGCTCAGTCTGTTGCTGAGCGTGCTTGCGGCCGTGCTGGTGCGCACCCAGCAGCGACTCGAACAAGCCGTATTGCGTCAGGCAACTGAGGTGGAAAGCCAGAAGCGGGAGGTACTGCGGGCCCAAAATGAGCGTGCTCTGCAAGAAAGTGTCTGGGCCATGACTGAGGCCCAGCGCATTGGTCAGGTGGGCACCTTTGTCACCGACATTCAAAGCTCCATCTGGCAAGAGTCTGCTGTGCTGGATGAAATCTTTGGCATTGAATCGACGCACGAGAAGACCTTGGCGAGCTGGCTCAACCTGGTCGCTCCCGAGTATCGGCAGGCGCTTCAGTTGGCTTACAGCCATGCCATTCAGGGCGACGGTAAGTTCGAACAGGAATACCCGATCATCCGGCCTGTGGATGGTCAAATGCGCTGGGTTCGAGCGCTGGGCGAATTCTCATTGGATGCACGGGGCGAGCCGACCTTGCTGCGAGGCACTGTCCAGGACATCACCGCACGCAAAACCGTCGAACTGGAACTGCAAAAATACCGTGACCACCTCGAAGAACTGGTGCAGCAAAAGACGCAGCATCTGGAGCAGACGCTGCTGGCACTCAAGCAGCAAAAGTTCATTCTGGATGAACACGCCATCGTCACCATCACCGACGTGCAAAGCCGCATCACTTACGGCAACGCCAAATTTACGGCCATCAGCGGTTACACGTCAGAGGAGTTCCTGGGGCAAAACCACAGTCTGGTCAGGTCCGGCGTGCATCCACCAGGCTTTTTCAAAGCCATGTATGAGGCCGTCAACAGCGGCAAACCCTGGCATGTGGAGGTATGTAACCGTACCAAGGACGGGCGTCTGTACTGGACCGACACCACCTTTTACGCATTCATGGATGCTCACGGCCAGCCTGAGGGCTATATTTCGGTACGCACCGAAATCACACAGCGCAAGGAGGCCGAGCAGGCGCAGCAACTGGCAATGTCTATGTTGACTGCCACGCTGGAGTCTACCGGCGACGGCATTCTGGTCGTTGACCGCCAGCGCCGCATCACACTGTGGAACCAGCGCTTTCTGGAGCTGTGGCAGGTGCCCGCAGAATTGCTTGCCAGTGGGAACGATGCCGAGTTGCTGGCCTATGTTGCCGCCCAATTGGCACAACCTGATCTATTTGCATCCGACGTGCTGGCGCTGTACGGCACGCCGGATGTTTCAAGCAACGAAACCGTTGAGCTGGCCGATGGCCGGGTTTTCAGGCGCATCTCTCACCCACAAAAAAGTGGTGGCGAAGTGGTGGGACGGGTCTGGTCATTCACCGATATTTCAGAGTTCAAACGTGCCGAGCGTGCTGCCAACGCTGCCAACCAGGCCAAATCAACGTTTCTGGCCAACATGAGCCATGAAATCCGCACGCCCATGAACGGGGTGATTGGCATGATCGATATCCTGCAGCAAACCCCTTTGCAGCCCGACCAAAAGCGCATGCTGGACACCGTGGCGCGCTCGTCCCATACGCTGCTGCACATTCTGAACGAAATTCTGGACTACTCCAAGATTGAGGCGGATCAACTGGTTCTGGAGACCATGGCCACCCCGCTCCAAAACTTGGCCGAGGGTGTGCTGCAGCTGATGCACGGCGCTGCCAGTGCTCAGGGTGTGACATTGTTGATGGACATCGACCCTGGGTTACCACCTGCCGTTATCACCGATCCAAACCGGTTACGCCAGGTGCTGCTGAACCTGATTGGCAACGCCATCAAATTCACCCCGCCTGTGCCGCAGCGCACGGGCAGTGTGGTGCTGCGCATGGAAAAAGGCACACTGGCCGATGCACGACCGGGGCTGCTACTGCGCGTGACAGACAACGGTATCGGCATGAGTGAAGACGTGTTGGCCCGCTTGTTCACGCCATTTACCCAGGCCGATGCGAGCACGGCGCGTCGGTTTGGCGGCACGGGGCTGGGGTTGTCGATCAGCCAGCGCCTGGTGTCGCTGATGGGTGGGCAGATCACGGTGCGCAGCAAGCCCGGAGTTGGCTCAGAATTCACCGTGGCGCTGCCCTTGCTAGAGGCACGGATTGAAGCCACTTCCACGGATTGGGCCGAGCGTCGGCTGCTACCCCGCCAGTCGTCACCCAGTGTGGCACACGCCGCCGCCAGCTCTCGGCTGATCCTGCTGGCTGAAGACAACGAAACCAACCGCGACGTGCTGCACGAACAGTTGCGTTTGCTGGGCTACGCGGCCGAGGTGGCCGATGATGGCATGGTCGCACTGGCGATGTGGCGTACGGGTCGATACGCGTTGTTGCTGACCGACTGTCACATGCCACGCATGGATGGTTTTGCACTGACCGCAGCGATTCGTGCCGACGAGCCACCACAGCGGCATAGCATCATCATCGCCATCACTGCCAATGCCATGCAGGGCGAAGTCGAGCATTGCCTGGCTTGTGGCATGGACGACTATCTGAGTAAGCCACTGCGGTTGCAGGAACTCGGGCATATGCTGGTCAAGTGGCTGCCACAGACAGACGATGCGTCGGCTGTCGCTGCAAGCGTGCCACAGACAACGCCAGCCAGTCTGGACACGTATGCGGTCCCGTTGGACACACTGCCGATTTGGGATGCCGCTGCTCTGGGGCAGTTGGTGGGTGAAAACCCCGGTTTGCACCAGCGCTTGCTGGATAAATTTCTACTCAATGCCGCCAAACAGGTCACGACGGTAGAGTCCGCCGTGCAAGCAGGTGGCATTGAGCTGGCTATCCAAGTGGCGCACACCTTGAAGTCATCGGCCCGCGCCGTTGGAGCCGTGCGACTCGGCGAGCTGTGTGAGCAGATTGAAACGTCAGGTCAGGCCAGTGATGGCCCAGGTTGCAGCGAGCTGATTGCTCGTCTGGGGGACACTTTTGCGCAAACCGAAGACGCAATTCTGGCGCGCGCTGCGGGGCAAACCAACCGCTACCCCGGAAAATGACAGAGTCAACTCGCTACTGCCTGCGCCGCCTCCCATAACCGCGCTCCAGAAATTTCCAGGTGCGTCAGGTACACCCGCACTTCAAATTCGAGCTGGTGGTAGCGCGGTTCCATGTAGCTGCAGAGTTGGTAAAACGCCTTGTCGTGCTGGCGCTCTTTGAGGTGGGCCAGTTCGTGTACAGCGATCATTTTCAGGAAGTCTTCCGGGGTGGTCTTGAACAAGGACGCCACGCGAATTTCGCGTTTGGCCTTGAGCTTGTTGCCCTGCACCCGACTGATGCTGGTGTGCGTGCCCAGCGCGTGCTGCACCACCTGGAGCTTGGCGTCGAACGCCACCTTGGACAAAGGTTCGGAGCCGCGCAGGTGTTCGGATTTGAGCGCCTGCACGTAGTCAAACAGAGCCTTGTCGGTGCGCACCGTGTGGCCTTGCGGGTACTTTGTGAGCAGCCAGTCGGCCACGCGGTCTTCCTGCAGCAGTTTGTCGACTTGCGCCAAGGTCTCTGCCGGGTAGCCTTGCAGGTAGCGCAAGGGTTTGGCGCTGCCTGCGTAAACTATCGTAGTCATAGCTGCTTGCCCTTTGTGTATAAGGGCTAGGGGCCAATTTTCTTTAAACTTCGCGGCGCAGCGCCGGGAACGGCATCACGTTGCAGATGCTGCTGACTTCCTGGAATAGCTGTCAAAAGCTCTCCCACTCCTCATTGCCTGCCTTGGCACCACTGTCATCATGGCTCAGGCTTGCAGGTGCCGCAATAGCCCTGGCCTTGGCCACAACCTTTCTGCTTGTTGCGGGCGGCTTTGCGGCACTGACCGGCGTGCTCGCGCGTACAGCGGGTGCTGAATATCCGCCATCCTGTCCTGGTGCCAATTTGAACACCGCCACCGCCTGCACCAGCTCTTGCGCTTGCGATCTCAGGCTGCTTGCTGCTGCGGCCATTTCTTCCACCAAAGCCGCGTTCTGTTGGGTCACCTGGTCCATCTGTGTCACGGCTTCACCAACCTGGCTTACGCCTTGGCTTTGCTCTTGACTGGCAGCGCTGATTTCTCCCATGATGTCGGTCACGCGTTTGATCGAGCTCACCACTTCGGTCATCGTGATGCCAGCCTGATCAACGAGGGTTGTGCCTTGCTCAACCCGCTCCACGCTGTTGTTGATCAGGATTTTGATTTCTTTGGCAGCTTCGGCTGAGCGTCCGGCCAAGCTGCGCACTTCACTGGCGACCACCGCAAAACCGCGTCCTTGTTCACCGGCGCGTGCGGCTTCCACGGCTGCATTCAAGGCCAGGATGTTGGTCTGGAAGGCGATGCCGTCAATCACACTGATGATGTCGCTGATCTTGTGACTGGCTTCGTTGATACCCTTCATGGTATTTACCACTTGAGCGACGACCTCACCGCCTTGCACCGCCACCGTGGAGGCGCTCATGGCCAGCTGGTTGGCTTGGCGGGCGTTGTCGGCGTTTTGTTTGACGGTGGAGCTGAGTTCTTCCATTGAAGCGGCGGTTTCTTCCAGCGCGCTGGCTTGGGACTCGGTGCGGTTGGAGAGGTCTTGGTTGCCTTGGGCGATCTCGACGACACCCGTATTGATCGAGTCGGCGCTGTGTCGGATGTTCTGGACAACCATTCGGAGCTTGTCTTGCATGGTGCTGAGATTTCCCAGAAGGCTCTGAGCTTCTGCGTCATGTGCCGACACTGGCTTTGAGAGATCGCCCTCGGCAATCTGTCCAGCGACCGTACAGGCGTGCGACAAGTCGCCTCCCATCGCTTTGGCCAAAGCGCGTTGGGTGCGCCAGCTGAGTATGCCTAGCACGGCAAAGCTCAGTCCGAGCAAGCATCCAAAGAGCACGGCGCTGTTGCGAAACTCCGCGTCGATGTCATCGTGCCAAAAACCTGAGCCGATCCACCAGCCCCAAGGTGCGAAGGCGATGACGCCGTTGGTCTTGGCCAGCAAGCCATCTGTGCCCGTGCGTTGGGCCAGCATGTTGACGAATCCGACCCCGTCTTGGGCGGTGGCTAACGCATCCGCGTAGCCTTGAGCGTCGGTGCGGCCGTCCGGTAGTTTGGCGGGAACATTGGTACCGACAACTTTGGGGTTGGGGTGGACGATGGTCGGGCCCTCCGGCAGTCGCGCCCAGACGTAGCTCTTGGTGCCGTTGCTGAGCAGGGTCAGGGCCACTTTGGCCTGCGCCTGCGCCGCTTCGTGACTCAGATCGCCCTTGGTCTCCAGCTCTTGATAGTGCTCCGCCACATGGACGGACATCTTCAGCAGGTTGCGCAGTTGCTCTTGTCGACCTGCCAACTGGCTCTGCTTGAGGTTGTATAGACTAACCGTCCCCAGAAGGGCGATGAGGCACAGGGCAATTGCAGCCAGCAGGTTCAGTCGGCGAGGGATGTTGATCATGGTATTCCTTGGGTGGGTAAGTTGAACCAAGCAATCATTGACGTTGCCGCCTGTGCGCCAGGATAGTGTCCCTGTCAATCATGCAACCACCATGGCGCGGTGTGTGAATTCTATATATCGGCCATGCGGTTTTCCAGCAGCAGTTGGTCGACCTGCGCCAGGTGTTCGCCTGGTCGCCTTGCAGATAGCTCAGCCCGATTGTGTGCAGGCTAATTGCTATATTAATAGAAGCTACCAGCCAAGAATCTATCTGGGCTATAGACTAATTTTCCTTAAACTTCCCGGCGCAAGGCCGGGAACAGGATCACGTCACGGATGCTGCTGCTGTCGGTCAGCAACATCATCAGCCGGTCCAGCCCGACGCCGCAGCCGCCGGTAGGTGGCATGCCGTATTCGAGCGCACGGATGAAATCTGCGTCGTAATACATGGCCTCGTCGTCGCCGCTGTCTTTGGCCGCCACCTGCGCCTGAAAGCGGGCGGCTTGCTCTTCGGCATCGTTCAACTCGCTGAAGCCGTTGCCGAACTCGCGTCCGGTGATGTACAGCTCAAAACGCTCGGTCACTTCGGGGCGGCTGTCGTTGGCGCGGGCCAGCGGCGAGATTTCGGTCGGGTGCTCCATGATGAAGGTCGGCTGCCAGAGCTTTTCTTCCACGGTTTCTTCAAAGTACAGCACTTGCAGGCTGGGCAGGCTGCGGGTCGAGATGTGGTGCTTGGCTTCGGTGATGCCGAGTTTGGGTAGCGCTGCGCGCAGCCACTCGGCGCTGTCCACCTTGAGGCCAGAGCCGTCGTCGAGCATCTGGCCGGCCTCGGTGTATTTGCAGATGGCTTCGTGGATGGTCAGGCGCTCAAACGGTTGTTCCAGATCCACCGGCTTGCCTGCGTAGCTGAGCTGCAGCGTACCCAGGGCACGTTGTGCGGCATCGCGGATCAGCGCTTCGGTGTAGGTCATCACGTCTTGGTAGTCCCAATACGCCGCGTAGAACTCCATCATGGTGAACTCGGGGTTGTGGCGCACGCTGATACCTTCGTTGCGAAAGCTGCGGTTGATCTCGAACACGCGCTCAAAGCCGCCGACGATCAGGCGTTTGAGGTAGAGCTCGGGCGCAATGCGCAAAAACATCTGCTGGTCCAGCGCGTTGTGGTGCGTGGTGAAGGGCTTGGCGTTGGCGCCGCCCGGAATCGGGTGCAGCATCGGCGTTTCGACTTCCAGAAAGTCGTGCGCCACCATGAATTCGCGGATGCCCGACACCGCCTTGCTGCGCGCCATAAAGCGCTTGCGGGTGTCTTCGTCGGTCATCAGATCGACGTAACGCTGGCGGTATTTGATCTCCTGGTCGGCCATGCCATGAAACTTGTCGGGCATCGGGCGCAAGCTCTTGGTCAGCAGGCGGATGCTGCTGGCGTGAATCGACAGCTCACCGGTTTTGGTCTTGAACACCAGACCTTCGGCGGCCACGATGTCGCCCAGATCCCAGTGTTTGAAGGCGTTGTAGACCTCTTCGCCGATGTCGTCGCGCTTGATGTACACCTGGATGCGCCCGGTGCTGTCTTGCAGCGTGGCAAAACTGGCCTTGCCCATGACGCGCTTGAGCATCATGCGCCCGGCGATTTTGGCTTTTGAGCCTTGTTCGATCAGCGCCTCGGGAGTTTGTTCTGCATGCGCGGCAAACAGGTCGGCGGCGTGATCGGCGGGTTTGAAGTCGTTTGGAAAGGCCGGACCTTTGCCTTCGGCCTGTGCTTGGCGCAGGGCTTTGAGCTTTTCGCGGCGCTCCAGAATCAGCTGGTTTTCGTCCTGGGGGGCTGGGCTGGCGGCGGCGATGTGTTCAGACATGTGGAGCAATCAAGAGTGGCAACGGGTTGGCGCGGTGTTTTTCATCACGGGCAAGCCTGAGACGAGCGACAAGTTGGGCAAAAGCCCGCGCGCGGTGGGGAGGCTAGCAAAGCGGGCTATTTTAAAGTGCCTCGCAGTCGCTATGATCTAACGCACCTGCCCTGTCCGGTTTTTCACATCATGTTGTACGAAATTGCTTCCCTGTTGCTTGAGGTTGTTGTTGGCTTTCTCAGCGGTGCCTGCCTGCTGCGTCTGTACATGCAGTACCAGCGCATTCCGATGTCGGTGCGCTCGGGTAACCCGCTGGGCCAATTTGTGTTTGCCGTGACCGACTGGATCGTGCTGCCGCTGCGCCGTGTGTTGCCAGCCATCGGCGCGCTGGACACCGCCAGTCTGGTAGCCGCGTTTTTGTTGCAGTTGGCCGAATTTGGCCTGCTGTGGCTGTTAGCCGGGGCGGCAGGCGGGCTCTTTGCGGTGCCGATCCTGGCGTTGTTTGGCTTGTTGCGCATGTCGATTTCGGCCATGACTGGCGGGGTCATCGTCTACGCGATCCTGTCCTGGGTGCAAACCCATTCGGTGATCGCTGACGTGATGGAGCGCCTGGTGTCACCTCTGTTGATGCCGATACGCCGGGTGCTGCCGTTGATTGGCGGTATTGACCTGTCTCCACTGGCGCTGCTGCTCATCCTGCAAATAGCGGCCATCGTGCTGGGCAATTTGCAGGCGACGGCGCTACTGGCCTTTTGAAATATTGCGGGACAGACCAATTCCGCTGAGCGAAGCGAAGATCAGCTGCTCTGTCCCCAACACTTCGTCGGATGTTGCATGTCCACCTTGCGGGACTGACCAAGAGTTACACGGAGTGAACTTTGCCTTGCTGCAACGGACCGTTCAGCCAATCGCAGCGGCCAGCATTGTCCCAACGGACTATTTAGCGCTCCCCGTTGTCTTTTTGACCTTTTTAGCCGCTTTGGGCTTGGGCGCCGGTGTTTCCAGTTCGGTCAGTCGGATCAGGTGCGACACCCAGGTGCGATCTTCCAGCTGATCCTCGATGAGGAACCAGGGTTTGCCACCCGGATAGGGCGGCGCCTCGACCGGGCTGCCGATCAGGTTGCGACCCGCTGCACTGGGTTTGACAAACAACTGGTTGTCGCACACCAGTGCCACCACCTTGCCGTTGCAATAGATGGCGTATTCACCAAACATCTTGCGAAAAGAAACCGGCCCGGACGCACTGATCTGGTCGCAGACGTAGTCAACATACGACTGGTCTGAGCTCATGATGCGTGCGTGGTGTGGTGGGCTGCCGGGCAATCAGGCCACTGCGTCGGCGCTTTGGCGTGTCAGCATGGCCAGGGTGTTGGCGATGGTTTTGCGCAGTTCACGTCGATCGCAGATCAGGTCCACGGCACCTTTTGTTTGTAAAAATTCGGCGCGCTGAAAGCCTTCGGGTAGCTTCACTCGCACGGTGGATTCAATCACGCGCGGACCGGCAAAGCCGATCAGAGCCTTGGGCTCGGCGATCACCACGTCGCCCAAAAAGGCAAAGCCGGCGCTAACGCCACCCATGGTCGGGTCGGTCAGTACGCTGATGAAGGGCAGGCCTTTTTTGGCCAGATGCGTGAGCGATGCATTGGTTTTGGCCATCTGCATCAGACTCAGTAGACCCTCTTGCATGCGGGCGCCTCCCGTGGCGGTGAAGCAAACAAATGGGACTTTCTGCTCAATGGCGGCTTGTACACCACGGGCAAAGCGTTCGCCCACCACCGAGCCCATGCTGCCACCCATGAATTCGAACTCAAAGCAAGCTGCCACCAGGCCTATCCCCATGACGGTACCGCCCATGACGATCAGTGCATCGGTTTCACCAGTGTTCTCCAGGGCCTCTTTCAGACGCTCGGGATATTTGCGGCTGTCCTTGAACTTGAGCGCATCCACCGGCAGCACTTCCTGGCCGATCTCGTAGCGACCCTCGTTGTCCAGAAAGACGTTGAGCCGGGCGCGCGCGCCGATGCGGTGGTGGTGGCTGCAGTTGGGGCAAACGTTCTGGTTTTGTTCCAGATCAGTCTTGTAGAGCACGGTGTCGCAGGCCGGACACTTGATCCAAAGCCCCTCGGGCATCGCGCGGCGCTCTTTGGGGTCGGTGTGCTGGATTTTTGGGGGAAGCAGTTTTTCTAGCCAACTCATGCTTTTCTCCTGAGGGGAAACGGCGCAGAAGGCGGCGGAGGCAGCCCTCTGTAACGAAAGGTTTTAACGGCGGATTATGAATCCAATGCAGTGCGGATTTCGCGCAGGAAGGTTTGCGCGGTAGGGGCCACCTGGTCGCGCGGCTGGTCGCCGATCAACTGAATGATCTTGCTGCCAATCACCACCGCGTCGGCGGCTTCGCCAATGGCACGCGCCGTGGCCGCATCACGGATGCCAAAACCGACACCCACCGGCACGCTCACATGGGCGCGAATGCGCGGCAACATGGCCTTGACGGCGTCGGTATCAAGCGCGCCCGAGCCGGTCACGCCCTTGAGCGACACGTAATACACGTAGCCGCTGGCAATGCTGGCTACTTGCGCCATGCGCTCATCGGTAGAGGTGGGGGCCAGCAAAAAGATCAGGTCCATGCCGTGGGCTTTGAGCTCGGCGGCGAATTCTTCACACTCTGCAGGCGGGTAGTCGACGATCAATACACCGTCGACCCCGGCGGCGCTGGCGTCCTGCACAAAAGCGCTGTAATTGCCGCCACTGGCGTGCTTCTGGTTGTAGCGCTCCACCGGGTTGGCGTAGCCCATCAGCACCACCGGGGTGGTGATATCTCGTTGGCGAAAGGTTCGTACCATCTCCAGCACCTGGGTCAGGCCGATACCAAACGACAAGGCCTTGTCACCGGCTTTCTGGATCACAGGACCGTCGGCGCTGGGGTCGGAAAACGGCACGCCGAGTTCGATCACGTCGGCCCCACCGGCCACCATGGCGTGCATCAGCTCGGGGGTGACATCGGCAAATGGAAAGCCAGCGGTGACAAACGGAATCAGCGCCTTGCGGCCTTGGGTCTGCAGTTGGCTGAAAGTGGTGGCAATGCGGCTCATTGAGAAACTCCTGAATCTGTAGCTGACTGCGCTTTATTAATAAGGGCTACAGGCACATTTTGTACATCACCTTTGACGGACTGTCCCTGGCAGCTGGGGCGACAGAAGAAGTCGGCACCCGACAGGTCGGCCACCGTGCCGATGTCCTTGTCGCCACGCCCTGACAGATTGACCAGAATGGATTCGTCGGGGCGCATGGTTTTAGCCAGTTTCATGGCGTAGGCCACGGCGTGGCTGGATTCGAGCGCCGGGATGATGCCCTCGGTGCGGCATAGGTAGTGAAAGGCCTCCAGTGCCTCGGTATCGGTGATGCCGACGTATTCGGCGCGGCCGATGTCGTTGAGGAAAGCATGCTCTGGTCCGACGCCAGGGTAGTCCAGCCCGGCGCTGATGCTGTGGGTTTCGGTGACCTGGCCGTTGTCGTCCTGCAGCACATAGGTGCGGTTGCCGTGGAGTACGCCGGGGCTGCCGCGCTGGATGCTGGCCGAGTGTTTGCCGCTGTCCATGCCAGCACCGGCGGCCTCCACACCAATCAGCCGGGTTTTTTCGTGTTCGATGTACGGGTAGAAGATGCCCATGGCATTGGAGCCGCCACCGACGCAGGCGACCACCACATCGGGCTGGGCGCCGCTGCAACCGGCCGCGTGCAGCATCTCGGGCATCTGCACCAGGCATTCCTGGCCGATCACGCTCTGGAAGTCGCGCACCATCATCGGGTAGGGGTGCGGGCCGGCCACGGTGCCAATGATGTAGAACGTGTTGTCCACGTTGGCGACCCAGTCGCGCATGGCCTCGTTCAGGGCATCCTTCAGCGTCTTGCTGCCGGACTCCACGGGCACCACGGTGGCGCCGAGCAGCTTCATGCGGTAAACGTTAGGGCTTTGGCGTTTGACATCTTCGCTGCCCATGTAGACCACACATTCGAGCCCGTAGCGCGCGCAGATGGTGGCGGTGGCGACGCCGTGCTGGCCAGCGCCGGTTTCGGCAATCACGCGCGGTTTGCCCATGCGTTTGGCCAGCATCGCCTGGCCGATGGTGTTGTTGATCTTGTGCGCGCCGGTGTGGTTGAGGTCTTCGCGCTTGAGGAAGATCTGCGCGCCACCCATTTCGCGGCTCATGCGCGCGGCGTGGTAAACGGGGGAGGGACGGCCGACAAAGTGTGCCAGCTCGGACTCGAACTCGGCGATAAAGGCCGGGTCAAACTGGAATTTGGCGTAAGCGTCTTTGAGCTCGTTGACGGCGTGGGTCAGCGTTTCGGAAATGAAACTGCCGCCGTAGACGCCAAAGTGGCCACGTGAATCGGGTTGTTGGTAGTCAAGCATGATGATATTAGGTTGATAGCTGTCAGCCCTTTATTTATAAGGGCTAGAGGACTATTTTGTATATAAAAGTTGGTCCGCCTGGCGAACCGCCGCGACAAACTCGCGCATTCTGATCGGGTCTTTGATGCCTTTGTGCCCCGGCACCTCAATGCCCGAGCTGACATCCACGGCCAGCGTTTTACAGCGCGGCCGCACCTTGGTGATGCCATCGATCACGTTGGCAGCGGTCAGCCCACCACTCAAGACGAGGTGAGCGTTGACGTTTTTTGGAAGCAGTGACCAATTGAATGTTTGCCCGCCACCGCCGAACCCGTCAATGTGCGCGTCCAGCAAAATGGCCTGAGCCTGTGAATAATCTTGCGCGAATTTTAGAAGATCAAAGTTGCGGCCCGCATCACCGAGTGGAATTCGCGCTGCGCGCAGGTAAAAACGCTGGCCTTCTTCACACGCTGACCAGCAATCCTGCGGTGATTCATTACCATGAAATTGGATGGTAGCCCCCGTCATTATTGAGCATGCAGCTCTGATATTTGTAGTTTGTTCATTGACGAACAGCAACACTGGTGTGACAAAAGGGGGCAGTCGCCGTGCCAGTTCAGCCGCGCGTTGTGCGGACACAAAGCGCGCACTTTTGGGGTAAAGCACAAACCCAATGGCGTCAGCTCCGGCGGCAACCGCAGCGTCCACATCTTCCTCGCGGGTAAGTCCGCACATCTTGATGCGTGTTCTGGTGGCCGACGCGTTGGTCGAATGTGCCGATGGGGTTATGAATGGTTCTAGCGAAGGCATCGAAGGCGAGGTGGCTGTCATCCGTGTGCTCCAGGAAGTCCGTCCAGCAGGCTGGGGTGTTCGGGCAAGCCCCAGTCTGGCGCGTAGCGCGGGCCGACAAAGTACAGCCCATAGGGTGAAAACGTCGGTGCGGCTGCATCGCGGTCACGCGCGGCCAGCACATCGAGTATCCAGTCGGGCTTTTTGCGACCGTCGCCGACCATGATCAGGCAGCCCATCAGGTTGCGAATCATATGATGCAAAAACGCGTTGGCTTCAAATTCAAAACGCCAGTAGACACCGTGGCGCGAGATGTTGATGCGCATCAGGTTCTTGATGGGCGACAAGGCCTGGCAGGCACTGGCGCGAAACGAACTGAAGTCGTGTTCTCCCAGCAAATGCTGGGCGGCCTGCTGCATGCGCTCCAGACTCAGCGGCTTGTACACCCAGCCGACACGTCCGGTGTCGATGCTGGGGCGCACCGGTGAGTCGAGCAGGATGTAGGCGTAGCGTCGGGAAGTGGCGCTGGCACGGCAATGAAACTCCTGCGGCATCACCTTGGCCCACTGCACCGCGATGTCGTGTGGCAACTGGGCGTTGGTACCGCGCACCCAGGCTGATTCGGGGCGGTCGATGGGCGTGTCGAAATGGATGACCTGCATCAGGCCGTGCACACCAGCGTCGGTTCTACCCGCACAGAGGGTTGACACTTTGTGCGCGGTGAACTTGCCCAGCGCCTGTTCCAGCTTGTCCTGCACAGTCAGACCAGAACTCTGGCTCTGCCAGCCTTGATAACCTAGCCCGTTGTAGCTGATGCCCAGCGCCAGTCTCAGCAAGTGATCACCCTGAAACAGCGGGCCAAAACGCAACCCCAGCTCAGAGCTTGGCCAGCGCGTTTTGTGCTTTGGACTTCAAGTCGCCGGACGCTTCGGCAATGACTTCTTCAATGAGAGCACGGGCACCGTCGTCGTCACCAATGGCCCGAAACTCGTCGGCAAGCGCCAGCTTGGTTTCCAGTGGGTCCATGGCTTCGTCGATGAACTCGCCGGGCACGGTGACTCTGTCTTCACCCAGGTCCAGTGACAGCGAACCCAAATCGAAGGACATCAATTCGTTGTCGGGCTTAGAGGCGGCTTGTTCGGAAGGCTTGTTGGCAGATGCAGAGTCGTCATGGGTTGGAGGTGTTTCCAAGTCCAGGGACGGCATGGTGAAGTCCAGATTTTCCGTCAGGGCACCACGTGCCGTGATAGGTTCTGAGGGTTCTTCGAGTAACTCCTCATGAGGCTCGTCGTGCGCAGGTGCCAACTCTGCAGTCATGGTCGGTAAGTTGGTGGGTTCGAAGTCACCCAGGCCCGAGAAGGCAGTTGGCACGGCATCGCTTTGTGGGGATGCAGCTGCAGGGGTCTGTCCAGGTTCTGCCTCGTCCAGCGAGAAGTCCAGATCCAGATCGAGATCCAGGTCGCCGTGGCCCGTGGCAATGGGCCCTTGGTCGGATTTTTCAACCTCGCCAGCGTCAAGATCGCCTCTGGTGGACGGCAAAGAGGAGGGCTGGGTTTTGTCAAACTCTGACAACTGCGAAGGCAGTGGTTGACCACCTGGCAGATATAGCGCGTTATCCGGGTCAATCGCGAGACCTTTTTCGCAGATCTGTTCCCACTCAGTGCCGGTGCCGTCGGTCAGGTTGAAGGCCAGAGCGGCGATCGACTCAAAGGCCTTGACATCTTTGCGTTTGGCATAGATTTCGAGCAGCTTTTGATGAATTGCCACGCGTTGCGGACGGGTTCGCAAAGCATCTTTCAGAATTTCTTCCGCCTGCAGGTCGCGACCATAAGCCAGATAGACATCAGCCTCGGCCACCGGATCCACATCGTCTACTGCATCAAGCTGGCTGGGTGAATAGACCATCGATGACCCGGTGGTCAGGCTGTCGCCTGTGTCCACACTCTGGCCACCACTGGCACCCGAAAAAGCCAGGTCGCTGTTGGCAAAGGTACTGTCGAGTTCTTCTGCCTTTTTGCGCTGTCTGGCTTTATAGATCCCGAGACCAGCCAGCAGGGCAACCAGTGCTGCGGCACCCGCAGGAAGCATGGGGTTAGCCAGCAAGTCGTCGATGAAACTGGATTCTGGCGCGGGTTCGGGCACCACGGGAGCTGGCACCGGTTTTTTGGGAGCCGGTATGGTGCTCTGCGTTGCGGATGCCGGTGCTGCTACTGGTGCGCTTGACGCAGGAGCCAACGCTGCGGCTGGCGGCGTGATGGTCGCGGGAGCGCTCGCAGCGGAGGCCAACTGGTTTAGCTCCTTGATGTTCTTGGCCAGTTCCTCTGCGCGGCTGGCTGCTTTCTCAGCGTTGCGTGCCTGTGCCAACGCGTCTTCACTGGACTTGCCTTGAACCGCGCCCTTGGACAAAGTCAATTTGTCAGTCGTCGCAGCTGTAGGTTTTTTGTCCTCTACCGTAGCCTGGATCTTGCCGCTGACATCCCGGCTGGCTGGTGCTACCTTGGTGGTGGGCACATTGCTGGCAAACTTGCGACGGTAATCGTTGAAATCCTGGCTCTGGGCCGTGATGAGCTGTGTTGCTTCAGCTGGCGCGATGGCGATGGCCTGTTCCTGGCTGGGAATAGTGACAATGGCGCCCGACCTGATCCGATTGACGTTGTCTTGAATGAACGCATCTGGGTTGGCACGCAGCAAGGCTACCAGCATTTGGTCCAGTGATACGCTGGCGCTCTTGTGGGTAATCGCTATCTCTCCAGCTGTATCTCCAGGCTTGATTTTTACAGTCTGATTTTCGACTGCAGGCTTGTGCGTGGTTTGGGCCGCCAGTGTCGGCTTGACAGCTTCAGCCACAGGTTTTGCCGCAGTTGCTGCGGGCTTTGCCGCTACTGCCGCTGGTTTGGTCGGGGTTGTTTCACGTCGTGTAACGGACGGGCTGGGGGCTGCCATGACGTCTGTCTGAGGCGGGACAGGCAGTGTCTTGGCGGGACGAGCAACAAGGTCAGGCGCTGGCGTAGGCAGTTGTGCGCTGGTTGGGGTGCCTGGAGCCGCTTTGCGCAGGCTTGGCGGATCAAAGAGCATGGTGTAGTCGCGCACAATCCGACCGGAATTCCAGTTGGCCTCCAGAATCATGTCGACAAACGGTTCGCCGACGGCTCGGTCACTGCTCAGGCGTAAGTAGGCGCGTCCGTCGGGGCGACGCTGCAACGTGGCACGCAGGCTGCTTAACGCTGGGTTGTAGTCAAGTCCGGCAGCTTGAAAGGCTTCGGGAGCTGCGACTTTGGTAACGAGACTGGACGCTTCTTCAGCGTTGATGTCGAGAACATCAATTTCAGCCTTGAGTGGTTCGCCCAAAGCAGATTGGACGGTGATTCGGCCCAATGACAACGCGGCAGCCGGAGGCACCCACACGCTCAACAGCGCGGCGATTGCCAAAGTGGTCAGTTGATAGTGATGAGACTTCGCAATCAATTTGTGCTCTCCGGTTTTACAGCCAGCCGCGCATGGTCTGTTGCGGGCACCTTGCCCAGTGACTCGAAACAATAAAAAGCACCATAGCATCAATACGTTAGCCTGACAAGTTAAGTCAGCTTGTGAACAAGTTGGCTACGCATTTAGAGTGTCGAGAACGCGATTCTATGTTGTAGAGCGACAACGGCCAGATTCACATCTTTCGCAGTCTGTCGGGCCGTTGAAGTTATGCCAGTCGTATCAAGCTTGCAACAAAATCCGCAGCATGCGCCGCAGTGGCTCGGCAGCACCCCACAGCAGTTGATCACCGACTGTGAATGCGCCGACGTATTCTGGTCCCATGGCCAGTTTGCGGATGCGCCCCACGGGAATGGTCATGGTGCCGGTGACCGCCACCGGCGTCAAATCCTTGATGGAAGCTTCGCGCGTGTTAGGCACGACTTTGACCCAAGGGTTGTCGGCAGCAATCATGGCTTCGATGTCGGTGCAGGACACATCTTTCTTCAGTTTGAAGGTCAATGCCTGGCTGTGACAGCGCATGGCACCTACCCGAACGCAAAAACCGTCCACGGGTATGGCGGTAGATCCAAATCCTTCACCCTGGCCGAGAATCTTGTTGGTTTCGGCCATGCCTTTCCATTCTTCTTTAGACTGGCCATTGCCCAGATCCTTGTCGATCCAGGGAATCAGCGAACCGCCCAGAGGCACCCCAAAGTTGGCGGTCTCAGAGGCGCTCAGACTACGTTGCTTGGCAATCACCATGCGGTCAATTTCGAGAATGGCGCTCTTCGGGTCGTCCAGCAAGGCTTTGACTTCGGCATTCAGGGTGCCATATTGCGTGAGCAGTTCGCGCATGTGCTGGGCGCCGCCACCGCTGGCTGCCTGGTAGGTTTGCGTGCTCATCCATTCCACCAGGCCAGCCTTGTAGAGTGCACCCACGCCCATCAACATGCAGCTCACGGTGCAGTTGCCTCCTACCCAGTTCTTGCCGCCGTGGCTCAATGCGGTTTGGATGACCGGCATGTTGACCGGGTCCAGAATGATCACCGCGTCTTTTTCCATGCGCAGGGTGGATGCGGCGTCAATCCAGTGACCAGCCCAGCCCGCCGCGCGCAGTTTGGGAAAGACGGCGGTCGTGTAGTCTCCACCTTGCGCGCTGATGATGATGTCACAGCGTTTCAGGGCATCGACGTTGTAGGCATCTTGCAGTGTCGTTTCGTTTTTGGCCAAAGCCGGAGCCTTGCCACCAGCGTTGGATGTTGAGAAGAACACCGGCTCAATCAGGTCAAAGTCGCCCTCGGCCTGCATGCGGTCAATCAGCACCGAGCCGACCATGCCACGCCAGCCCACCAGTCCTACCAAATTACCCACTTTCATGTCGTTACCCCTTGCGATTGTCTAACTATGCATCCTTTGTTCACAAACCCGTGGGTGCCATTGCGTCTGGCAGCCACCAACAGCGTGTTCTGGTGTCAGCGCAAGGCCTTGACCACGGCGTCGCCCATCTCAATGGTGGACACGCGCGTCGTACCTTCACTGTAAATGTCGGCCGTGCGCAGCCCCTGCGCCAATACCTTGCTCACTGCATTTTCAATGCGTTGCGCCGAGTCTAGTTGGTTGAGGCTGAAGCGCAGCATCATGGCGGCACTCAAAATGGTTGCCAGCGGGTTGGCAATACCTTTGCCAGCAATATCGGGTGCGCTGCCATGGCTGGGCTCGTAGAGGCCCTTGTTGTTGGCGTTCAGGCTGGCCGAGGGCAGCATGCCAATCGAGCCTGTGAGCATGGAGGCTTCATCGGACAGGATGTCGCCGAACATGTTGCCGGTGACGATCACATCGAACTTTTTGGGTGCCTTGACCAGTTGCATAGCGGCGTTGTCCACGTACATGTGGTCCAGCGTCACGTCCGGGTACTGCAAGCTCACTTCGGTGACCACGTCTTTCCAGAACTGGAAGGTTTCCAGGACATTGGCCTTGTCGACGCTGGTCACTCGCTTGCTGCGTTTGCGCGCAGCCTGAAAGGCCACATGAGCAATGCGCTCGATCTCCGGGCGGCTGTAGCGCATGGTGTCGAAAGCTTCCTCGGCACCGGGAAAGTGGCCGTCAGCGGCGATGCGGCGGCCGCGTGGCTGGCCAAAATAGATGTCACCTGTCAGTTCGCGAATGATCAGGATGTCCAGCCCGGCGACCAGTTCAGGCTTGAGGCTGGAGGCGTTGACCAGTTGTTCATAGCAAATCGCCGGGCGGAAGTTGGCGAACAACCCGAGGTTCTTGCGCAACCCCAGAATGGCCTGTTCCGGGCGCAGGTGCCGGTCCAGCGTGTCGTATTTCCAGTCGCCCACGGCGCCAAACAGGATCGCATCAGATTCCTGCGCCAGTTTCAGCGTAGATTCGGGCAGGGGGTGGCCGAGTGCCGCGTAGGCCGCGCCACCGACGGGCGCGGTTTCCAGCTCAAACGACAGGTCGAGCGCATGCAGCACCTTGACGGCTTCAGCCACGATTTCCGGACCAATGCCATCACCTGGCAAGACTGCAATTTTCATGATGTAACTGACTTTCTAAAGAGTAGGAGGCTGTCGCCACATGCGACGCGCATACAGGTAGCCCCTCAACAGGCGCTCAAAGTTTCCAGACCGTACCCATGAAAGCTGCTGATCGGTGTATGGGCTGGGCCGCACTGTTCATCTGATGTGGCGGAAATATATGAAAATAATAGTGGTCTATCCAAGCATGGTATGGGCTAACCAGGGTTTTTTCGTTAAACGCTCGGCTTCAAAAACCTTGATTTTCTCAGCGTGACGCAGCGTCAATCCGATGTCATCCAGCCCGTTGAGCAGGCAATACTTGCGAAATGCCTGTACCTCAAATGGCAATTCATCGCCGTTGGGCTTGATCACCACCTGACGTTCCAGATCGACCGTCAGGGCGTAGCCAGGGAAAGCCAGCGTCTCATCAAACAGTTGACCGACTTGCGCATCGCTCAAGACGATGGGCAACAAGCCGTTTTTGAAACTGTTGTTGAAAAAGATGTCCGCATAACTCGGCGCGATGATGGCTCGGAAGCCGTATTGGTCCAGCGCCCACGGTGCATGTTCGCGGGACGAGCCACAGCCGAAATTTTTGCGCGCCAGCAGAATGGTCGCACCCTGGTAGCGCGGCTGGTTGAGTACAAAGTCGGGGTTAGGGCGGCGTGTGGCCGGGTCCTGACCCGGAAACCCGGCGTCGAGGTAGCGCCATTCGTCAAACAGATTCTGGCCAAATCCGGTTTTACGGATTGACTTGAGAAATTGTTTGGGGATGATCGCGTCGGTATCGACGTTTTCCCGGTCCATCGGGGCCACAAGGCCTTTGAGTAACGTGAATTTTTGCATGACGGGTTATTTCTTGGCCGCGCCTTCAATGGCTGAACCGGCTTTTTGAATGTCCTGACCCATGCCCTTGACCGTGTTGCAGCCGGTCAGGCCCAAAAAACAGGCGATTAGAAAGACAAAACGGAGACTCTTCATGATGCGTTCCTGAGGCATGTTTTAGATAAATCTTCTGACGTCGACAAAATGACCATGAATGGCCGCAGCGGCAGCCATGGCCGGACTCACCAGATGGGTACGACCACCAGCACCCTGGCGGCCTTCAAAATTGCGGTTGCTGGTAGAGGCGCAACGTTCACCGGGCTCCAGTCGATCGGCGTTCATGGCTAGGCACATGGAACAGCCGGGCTCGCGCCAGTCAAAGCCAGCAGCTTTGAATATCTCGTGCAACCCTTCACGTTCGGCCTGTTCCTTGACAAGTCCAGAGCCAGGCACCACCATGGCCAGCCGGATGTTGGGTGCCACCTTGCGTCCCAGAGTTTTGACGACAGCTGCAGCTTCGCGCATGTCTTCAATGCGGCTGTTGGTGCAGGAGCCAATGAACACCTTGTCCACGTACAGGTCATCCAGGGCTTTGCCCGGCTCCAGCCCCATGTAGGCCAGCGCGCGCTCAATGGCACCGCGCTTGTTGGTGTCTTTTTCCTTGTCTGGGTCAGGCACACGGTCATTGATGCCCAGCACCATTTCAGGGGATGTACCCCAGGTCACTTGTGGCACCAGGGTGGACGCGTCAACACGAACGGTGGCATCAAAATGTGCATTTGCGTCAGACTGCAGCGTCATCCAGTAAGCAACGGCTTGATCCCATTCAACGACTGCCGCTGGATCATTGGCAGCATTGAAACCCGGTGCTAGGGGACGACCCTTGATGTATTGAATGGTTTTATCGTCCACGGCCACCAGTCCTGCGCGGGCGCCGGCTTCAATAGCCATGTTGCAGACGGTCATGCGACCTTCCATGCTTAACGCGCGGATGGCCGAGCCGCCAAATTCAATGGTGTAGCCGGTTCCACCTGCCGTGCCGATTTTGCCGATGATGGCAAGCACGATGTCTTTGCCGCCACAGCCGCGTGGCAGCACACCATCCACTTGGATCAGCATGTTCTTGGCTTTTTTTGCCAGCAGCGTTTGTGTGGCCATGACGTGCTCCACCTCGCTGGTGCCGATGCCATGGGCTAATGCGCCCAAAGCGCCCATGGTGGAGGTGTGGGAGTCACCGCACACCAATGTCATACCCGGCAGCGCCGCGCCATTTTCAGGCGCAATCACGTGGCAAATACCTTGGCGCCTGGAGAGAAACGGAAAGTACGCTGCAGCACCAAATTCCTTGATGTTGTTGTCCAGCGTGATCACTTGTTCTTTGCTGGTTGGATCGGCAATACCATCGTAGCCGTGCTCCCATCCTGTGGTTGGTGTATTGTGGTCGGCAGTTGCCACAATGGAGCTTACTCGCCAGACTTTGCGACCCGCCTCGCGCAGGCCTTCAAAAGCCTGCGGGCTTGTGACTTCGTGGACGACATGGCGGTCAATGTAGAGGATAGAGGTTCCATCCTCCTCGGTGTGGACGACGTGCTCGTCCCAGAGCTTGTCATACAGCGTGCGTGCGTTCGATGTTGGTTCCATGCGGTCGGAAGTGTTTGAGGTTCAATCGGATAATTTTACGCGGCACGCCGTGTCGGCGTTCTCACACGAAAAAGCCCGCCGATGTTTCCAGTCGGCGGGCTTGACTTGAAGGGAGGTTTAGCGTTGTGACACCGGCTTCACATTGCGGCTGACATAGCCGGTGAACAGTTGGCGAGGACGACCAATCTTGTATTCGGGATCGCCAATCATTTCATTGAGCTGGGCAATCCAGCCGACGGTACGAGCCAGAGCAAAGATGCCGGTGAACAGGTTGACAGGAATGCCAATGGCGCGTTGGACAATGCCCGAGTAGAAATCCACGTTCGGGTACAACTTGCGCGAGACGAAGTATTCATCCTCCAAAGCGATTTTCTCCAGCTCTTTGGCCAGTTTGAACAAGGGGTCGTTTTCCAGGCCGAGTTCAGCCAGAACTTCATTACAGGTTTCTTGCATGAGCTTGGCGCGGGGGTCATAGTTCTTATAAACGCGGTGGCCAAAACCCATTAGCTTGACGCCAGAGTTCTTGTCTTTGACCTGTTCCATAAACTGGCCGACTTTGGCAACGCCACCCTGGCGTTGGATATCTTCCAGCATGTTCAAGCAGGCTTCGTTGGCACCGCCGTGGGCAGGGCCCCAGAGGCAGGCAACACCGGCGGCAATGGCGGCAAACGGGTTGGTGCCCGACGAACCGCAAAGACGAACGGTCGAAGTGGAGGCATTTTGCTCGTGGTCAGCGTGCAGGATGAAGATGCGGTCCAACGCACGTTCAAGCACTGGGTTGACTTTGTAGTCTTCGCAGGGCGTGCCGAACATCATGCGCAGGAAGTTGCCAGCATAGCTAAGGTCGTTACGTGGGTACATGTAAGGCTGACCTGTACCGTATTTGTAGGCCATGGCCACCAGGGTCGGCATCTTGGCAATCAGGCGGATCGCTGCGACGTCACGGTGCTCTGGGTTGTTGATATCTGTGCTGTCATGGTAGAAGGCAGACAAGGCACCGACAAGGCCGGTTAGAACAGCCATCGGGTGCGCGTCGCGGCGAAAACCACGCAGGAAAAACTGCATTTGCTCGTTGACCATGGTGTGGTTGATAACAAGCTTATGGAAATCTTTGCGTTCTGCTTCTTTGGGCAACTCACCTTTGAGCAGCAGATAGCAGGTATCCAGATAGTCGCATTGCGTCGCGAGTTGCTCGATAGGATAGCCGCGGTAGAGCAATTCACCTTTGTCTCCGTCGATGTAGGTGATAGCTGACTGACAGGATGCTGTGGACAAAAAGCCGGGGTCGTAGGTAAACATACCGCTTTGGGCATAGAGCTTGCGGATATCGATGACATCCGGTCCGACGCTACCTTGGTACACGGGAAGTTCAACACTGGGGCTGCCGTTGGAAAACGACAAGGTGGCTTTGTTTTCAGCTAGTTTCATATCGACCTTTCAAGGAATTGCTCTCAACATATTCAATACTTCGGAAATATCGTCGCGCGCCAGACGGGCATCCACTTGCAATAGTGTTTTGCGGCCCAAATGCAGATCCAGCAAGTCAGCATCGCTCAAGCCCATTAGATCGCTCATGCCTTGCGCATGCCTGACCGTCAGCACTGATTCGTAGCGTTTGAAAAACCGATCGATAAAGATGTCGTTTTCCAGCAAACCCCTGCGGCTGCGCCACTTGAGTTTGCTCAATGCGCGTTGATCAATGACGTCGTTAGGCAGACTGGCGGTGGCTTGCTGCATGTCCATCATCTGTTAAATTGCGCGACGTACCATCAGTTCCTTGATCTTGCCAATGGCTGCGGTGGGGTTCAAACCCTTGGGGCAAACATCGACGCAGTTCATGATGGTGGTGCAGCGGAAAAGCCGATAGGGGTCTTCAAGGTTGTCCAGTCGCTCGCTGGTCGCTTGATCGCGGCTGTCGGCAATGAAACGGTAGGCCTGCAACAGGCCGGCCGGACCGACAAACTTGTCGGGATTCCACCAGAAAACCGGGCAACTGGTGGAGCAACTTGCACACAAAATGCACTCGTAGAGGCCATTGAGCTCGTCGCGTTCTTCGGGACTTTGTAGTCGCTCTTTTTCGGGCGGGCGGTTGTCGTTGATCAGGTAGGGTTTGATCGAATGGTACTGTTGGAAAAACAGCGTCATATCAACAATCAGATCGCGTACAACGGGCAGGCCAGGCAGCGGCTTGAGCACAATGGTGTCAGGAAGGGTGCGCATGTTGATCAGGCAGGCCAGTCCATTCTTTCCATTGATGTTCATGGCATCTGAGCCACAAATGCCCTCGCGGCAGGAGCGTCGATAAGAAATCGTCGGGTCCAGTGCTTTGAGTTTGACCAAGACATCGAGCAACATGCGCTCGTTGCCGTCAAGTTCAACCTCAAGGGTCTGCATATAAGGTTTGCTGTCAGTATCCGGGTTGTAACGATAAATTTGGATAGTACGTTTAGCCATGATTTGCTTTCTTTAACAATCGGGAACAGATTCGGAAATTTGTTCCGCAATATCAGAAGGTACGGACTTTGGGTGGCACAGAGGCAACCGTCAACGGCTTGAGGTTGACTGGTTTGTAGCTGAGACTATTGGTGGCCCTGTCCCACAGAGTGTGTTTAAGCCAGTTGGTGTCGTCACGTCCTAGCGGGCAGGTTGGGTCGTCAGCGGGACGGTCGTAATCCAAGACGCTGTGAGCGCCACGGCATTCGTGTCGGGCGGCTGCAGATACCATCGTGGATTGCGCCACCTCAATCATGTTTTCAACCTCCAGCGCTTCGATCCGCTCGGTATTGAAGATCTGCGATTTGTCAGTCAGTTTGATGTTGTTGACGCGTTCACGCACTTGGGCGATCTTCTTTACGCCCTCGTCCATGCTGGACTGGGTGCGAAACACGCTGGCATGCTCCTGCATGGTGTTGCGTATGTCACCAGCGATCACCTGGGCGTATTCGCCTGACGTTGCTGTGTTCAACCGGTTTAGCCGTTCCAGAGAAATGTCGGCGGCGTTGGCCGGAAGTGGTTTGTGTTCCTGGTTCTTGTTATTGAAATCAATGATGTGGAGTCCGGCAGCACGGCCAAAAACCACGATGTCGAGTAAGGAGTTGGTGCCCAGGCGGTTGGCTCCGTGAACACTGACACATGAACACTCGCCGACCGCATAGAGACCGTTGACAACGGACTGTCCACCAGTGCCGTCGGGGACAACCACTTGACCACTGATGCTGCTGGGGATTCCGCCCATTTGATAGTGGTTGGTCGGTATCACCGGGATGGGTTCTTTGGTGATGTCCACATTGGCAAAGTTGTGGCCGATTTCTTGCACACTGGGAAGCCGCAATGCAATGGTATCGGCACCTAAGTGCGTCATGTCCAGGTTGATGTAGTTCTTGTTGGGGCCACAGCCGCGGCCTTCCTTAATTTCCTGGTCCATGCAACGCGATACGAAGTCGCGCGGAGCCAAATCTTTCATGGTGGGGGCGTAACGTTCCATGAAGCGTTCGCCGTTGCTGTTGCGCAAAATCGCGCCCTCGCCGCGACAGCCTTCTGTGAGCAGCACGCCCGCACCAGCCACACCTGTCGGGTGAAATTGCCAGAATTCCATGTCTTGCAAAGGAATACCTGCACGGGCTGCCATGCCCAGTCCGTCGCCTGTATTGATGAATGCATTCGTTGACGCTGCAAAGATGCGTCCGGCGCCGCCCGACGCCATCATCACGCTCTTGGCTTGCAAAATGTGTATTTCACCAGTTTCCATCTCAAGGGCGGTGACGCCAACCACATCGCCATCTACATCACGGATGAGATCCAGTGCCATCCACTCGACAAAGAAGTTGGTGCGTGCTTTAACGTTTTGCTGGTACAAGGTATGCAGCATGGCGTGGCCGGTGCGGTCAGCTGCTGCACACGCGCGTTGAACCGGCTTTTCGCCATAGTTGCTGGAGTGACCGCCAAAGGGGCGTTGGTAAATCGTGCCGTCAGGATTGCGGTCAAACGGCATGCCAAAGTGCTCGAGTTCATAGACCACTTTTGGGGCCTCGCGACACATGAATTCGATCGCATCCTGATCCCCTAGCCAGTCGGATCCCTTGATCGTGTCGTAAAAATGGAAATGCCAGTTATCTTCGGCCATGTTGCCCAGGCTCGCTCCAATGCCGCCCTGTGCAGCCACGGTATGAGACCGGGTAGGGAATACTTTTGAGAGCACGGCGACATTCAGGCCGGCATTGGCTAGTTGCAGCGATGCGCTCATGCCAGCGCCGCCAGCGCCGATGATGACGACGTCAAATTTGCGCTTGGTGAGTTTCGAAGTTGCAGTCATGATGAATCTTGTGTTTTGTTGATCGGAAGTTCCCACGCCGCATGTGTCGCTGCGGCTGGAACCTTTTCCTTTGGTTCAATAAAGGAGGTTTACAGGCGCCACAGGACTTGAATGGCCCAACCGGTGCAGCCCGTTAGCCAGACAATGGCAAACACATGCATCACAAAGCGCACCGAATAGGGCTTGACGTAATCCATGAAAATGTTGCGCATGCCGACCCAGACGTGATAAAACAAAGCCATGAAGACCACGAACGTCAGGGTTCTCATCCATTGGGGGGAAAAAATGCCAGCCCATAGTTCGTAGCGGATGGGGCCTTTGCTGAAAATAACTTGACCGATGACCAGCACTGTGAAAATTGCCATGACAACGGCCGTCACGCGTTGCGACAACCAGTCGCGCATGCCGTAATGCGCGCCAACGACTGTGCGGTGAGACCCGTAATTAACTGACATAAATTGCTCCTGAATTAGTAAAGGCCAAACAGCTTGGCGCCGAGAACAGCGGTCATGCTGAGCGTCAAAGCCAGCACAAGCGCGGCGGTTTGCCGACCAAAATCCTTGCTGACATGGTGATGGTGGGTATCCATCCAAAGATGCCGCATGCCGGCAATGAAGTGGTGCAAGATGGCCCAGATCAGGCCAAGTGCTACAAGTTTCCAGAGAAAGCCGGGTATACCCAACATGCCAACGTTGAACGCAGCCTTGAATCGTGCGAACGAAATTTCGGACGATATGGAGGTGTCAAACATCCATATCACGAAGGGCAAAAGGAAAAACATGATCGCACCGCTGACCCGATGCATGCCAGAGGCCAAGGAGGCCAACGGCCAGCGATAACTGACCAGACTGGGAAAATCAATGTTGCGGAATTCGGGACGTTTTTTGGGAGTGCTCGCCGATGTTTCAGACATAAATTGCTTTCTGGGTTTAAGTTACTTTTTTGGCAACCGGCGGGCAGCCGACCGCCGAAAATTCTATTGCAATGCAGCATCATACGCTGCATGGGAGTGGTATTTTGTTAGCTTGAATCGACTCGCATGGTGTAGAAAATGAATTTCTGACGTCTCTATGGTCAGTCTGACATGAGCATTACAAACTGGGTGATTAGCTCATGTCGTTTTGATAGTGGTGTGTGTCGGTTCGGTAGTAGCCACGGCGTAATTCCATAGGCTCACTTTGGTAAGTGTAGGCAATACGTTCTACACTGAGAAGAGGAGTACCAACGGTGACTTTCAGCAGTGCTGCATGCGTATCGGAGGCTGAAATGGCTCGGATTTTTTCTTCAGCACGAACCATGCGGACATTGAACTCAGTTTCGAAAAGGGCGTACATGGCTCCTTTGTAGCTGGCAAGTCGCTCGGCGGTGAGTCCTTTGAAGGGTGTGGCGGGTAGCCAAATATCTTCCAGAATGACCGGCACGCCACCAAAACTCAGCACTCGGCGTGCCTGGAGTACGGTGTCACCACCGCGTAGCGCCAGGGCTTTGGCGACATCAGTACTTGCCCTGGTCCTGCGGCAGTCGATGATGTCGCGCTGAGCCGGACCCTCGCTGCCGCGCGTACCGCTATTGGGCACCAGTTTGAGAAACCTGAACTGCACCTGTTGTTCAGCATGTGTTGCCACAAACGTGCCCTTGCCCTGACGGCGCAGCAGGAGGTTTTCTGCTGCCAATTCGTCGATGGCTTTGCGCACTGTGCCCTGACTAACCCGAAAGCGCGCGGCGAGTTCGATCTCGCTAGGGATGGCCTCACCTGGTTTCCACTCGCCAGAACGCAGACTGCCCAGGATGAGCCCCTTGATCTGCTGGTACAGTGGACTGAATGCCGGGGTGTTGCTTGCTGGAGTGGTTGAAGCAACTTCAGCCACTGGAATCAATTCGTGGTCATCACTGATTTCGGGCAGGGATTGCATGAGAAAAGGTCTCCGTATAGTCGTTTTCGCTTTTGGTAATCATATCTTATATAAGATATAAGACAAGTTGACGATTTCTCCTTTTCAAGGGTACACTCGTAAGGCTTGGCACTGATTGATATGGATCATCCGTCCCAACACCCACTGAATTCTCTTCTTCAATTTCTGGAGTTTTACTATGAGCAAAAAGCCCGTTCGCGTTGCTGTTACCGGCGCTGCCGGCCAAATTGGTTATGCCATTCTGTTTCGCATCGCCTCGGGCGAAATGTTGGGTAAGGATCAGCCGATTGTTTTAAGTCTGTTGGAAGTGCCGGTTGAAAAGGCGCAGCAAGCATTGCAAGGTGTGATGATGGAGTTGCAAGATTGCGCTTTCCCGCTCCTGGTTGGTATGGAAGCCCATAGCGATCCCATGACTGCCTTCAAGGATGTTGATTACGCTCTGTTGATCGGTTCGCGTCCACGTGGTCCTGGTATGGAGCGTGCCGAGTTGTTGGCTGTCAATGCTGAAATTTTTACGGCACAAGGCAAGGCTCTCAATGCTGTAGCCAGTCGTGACGTGCGCGTGCTTGTGGTTGGCAATCCGGCCAACACCAACGCCTATATTGCCATGAAGAGCGCCCCTGATCTGCCGCGCAAGAATTTCACCGCCATGCTGCGTTTGGATCACAATCGTGCATTGAGCCAGTTGGCCAGCAAAACCGGTAAAGCTGTAGCGGATATTGAAAAAATGGCTGTTTGGGGCAACCATTCGCCTTCCATGTATGCCGATTACCGCTTTGCCACCATTCATGGCGAAAGTGTCAAGGACATGATCAACGACCAGGACTGGAATGCCAACACATTTTTGCCAACCGTTGGCAAGCGTGGTGCGGCCATCATTGCTGCGCGTGGGGTGTCGTCTGCAGCTTCCGCCGCCAATGCAGCCATCGACCACATGCACGATTGGGCTTTGGGTACCAATGGCAAGTGGGTTACGATGGGTATTCCCTCCAATGGCGAATACGGCATTCCCAAGGACACGATGTTTGGTTTCCCGGTGACCTGTGCCAACGGCGAATACAAGATGGTCGAAGGTCTGGCGATTGATGCCTTCAGTCAGGAATGCATCAACAAGACGCTCAAGGAGCTGCAAGAAGAGCAGGCTGGTGTCGCTCACCTGCTTTGAATCGCTGTAGCTGAAATTTCGCGACCGTGATCCATCCTCGTCATGTGCTGCTGGGCGCAGCCATCGCTGTGCCTCTACCGGTGTGTGACCACTATTGTGGTGTCGAGTCACGCATGGTCAAGGCGCTGGCGCTGCAAGAGGAGATGATGCAAGAGTTTGGCGCGTGCGTTTTTGACGTCACGCTGGACTGCGAGGATGGTGCCCCCGTGGGTGGTGAAAGAGATCATGCTTTGATGGTCTCATCCCTTGTCAATAAGGGGATTATTGCTACTGATACAAGAGCTAATGGTGGTTCCCGGCGCGTTGCGGTCAGGGTGCATCCGGTGGATCACCCCGCTTTCGAGCAAGACCTTGAGATCGTGCTTGGTCATGCTGCTTGCGTCTGGAGCCATGTGATGGTGCCCAAGGTGGATTCGGTGGCAGATGTTGACCGAGCCGTGCAGGTGATGGATGCTGCACTCGCATCATCCACCCGTGACAGGCCACTATCTCTTCATGTGCTGATCGAGTCGCCTCTGGCAGTTCATCAAGTGGCATCGATTGCCGCTCACCCGCGGGTTGAGTCGCTTAGCTTTGGTCTGATGGATTTTGTCTCTGCGCACGGCGGTGCGATACCTGCATCTGCGATGGCGATAGCCGGGCAGGATACGGCTGACGGGCATGACCAGTTCAGCCACCCGCTGGTGGTACGTGCCAAGCTGGAGATCAGTGCTGCCTGCCACGCATTTGGCAAAGTGCCGTCGCATTGTGTAGTGACTGAATTCAAGCGGTCGGAGGTGGTTCAGGAGGCAGCCCGGCGTGCCAGCCGTGACTTGGGGTACATGCGCATGTGGAGCATCCACCCGGATCAGATACGCCCCATTTTGTCGGCCTTTACTCCTGCCCAAAACGAGGTCGATCAGGCAAGTCATATTATTTGCCGGGGCTACGCCGCTCAGTGGGCTCCTATTTCGGTGGCTGGCAAGTTGCAAGATCGAGCCAGCTATCGCTATTACTGGCAAGTGCTTGAGAGGGCGTTTCAAACGGCTCATTTGTCCCGCCAAGACCCTGCTTATCAGTATTTCGTTTTGTGATGACAATGCTGCGACGTGTTTTACAGGAGAACTTGATCATGAACTGGCCTTTTGCTCGGAAATTGCATGCTTGGCGCAAGTCGCTTGGGGTATCTGCTTGCCTAGTGGCACTTTCGGCTATCTCTGCGGTGCACGCTAGTGTTGTTTACCCAGTCAAGAAACACCACAAGACACCGTCGCAAAGTCGTATCCAACTCAAGTCGCAGGCAATGCAGGTGGCTTCAGGTATCCATGCCGCAGAGACCGCACTGAGCCCGCAGGAACTGGCCGTTGCAGGGCGGATCGAGGTCGGTCGCATGCCCTGTGAGCTTGGGGCATTTGTGAGTGTGGCCGCTGATGCCCATGTGCCAGGTTACTTTGACGTTCAAATTAGTAAACTCAAATTCAGGATGGCTCCAGTGGTGACCAGCACGGGAGCCATTCGGCTGGAAGATCCTAAGGCGGGTGCCGTGTGGCTTCAGTTGTCCAATAAATCGATGCTGATGAACCAGAAGACAGGTACGCGATTGGCCGATGCCTGCATGAGCCCGGCGCAGCTTGTCGTCGCCGAGGCCATGATCAAGAATCCGCCGCCCAGCCTTCTTGAGCCTTTACCTGTCGTGGTATCGCCGGCCGAGCCGTCGCAGGCTGCGATAGAGATTCCTGTCAGCACAGTTCGATGAGTCGATTCTGGTGCTTCCCCTAACCATCCTCGTGACCGATTGAAAAAGGAGTTTTGACCATGTTGCAAGCCTACCGCGCCCACGTTGCCGAGCGCGCTACCCTGGGTATTCCCGCGTTGCCTCTGACGGCACAACAAACGGCAGATCTGATTGAGCTGCTAAAAAATCCTCCAGCCGGTGAGGAAGCCTTTGTGCTGGATCTGATTACCCATCGCGTGCCAGCCGGTGTGGACGATGCCGCCAAGGTCAAGGCCAGCTATCTGGCTGCGGTGGCCCATGGTACTGAGAAATGTGCATTGATCAGCCGCGAAAAGGCAACAGAATTGCTCGGTACCATGCTTGGCGGCTACAACCTGACTCCGCTGATTGACTTGCTTGATGACGCCGCTGTTGCGGGTGTCGCTGCGCAAGCTTTGAAAAAGACGCTTTTGATGTTCGACCAATTTCACGACGTCAAGGAAAAGGCTGACCAAGGCAATGCACATGCCAAAGGTGTGTTGCAAAGCTGGGCTGATGCCGAGTGGTTCACCAGTCGTCCTGAAGTGCCACCAAGCATCACGTTGACGGTGCTCAAGGTCACGGGCGAAACCAACACCGATGACCTGTCGCCCGCACCAGATGCCTGGAGCCGCCCCGATATTCCGTTGCATGCCATGGCCATGCTTAAAAACAAGCGTGATGGCATCACGCCCGAAGAAGACGGCAAGCGCGGCCCGGTCAAGTTTATTGAAGACCTGCGCGCTCGTGGCAACTTGGTCGCCTACGTGGGTGACGTGGTGGGTACCGGTTCCAGCCGCAAGTCGGCTACCAACAGCGTGTTGTGGTTCACCGGGGAGGATATTCCCTTTGTGCCCAACAAACGTTTCGGTGGTGTCTGCCTTGGCTCCAAAATTGCCCCGATTTTTTACAACACCATGGAAGACGCGGGTGCTTTGCCGATTGAGCTGGACGTGAGTCAGATGAATATGGGCGACACGATTGAGCTGCGTCCTTATGAAGGTAAAGCGCTCAAAGGCGGTGTGGTCGTTGCAGAGTTCACTCTTAAAAGTGAAGTGCTGTTTGACGAAGTGCGCGCTGGTGGTCGTATTCCCCTGATCATTGGGCGGGGCTTGACGGCCAAAGCCCGCGAGGCGTTGGGCCTGCCGGTATCGACCCTGTTCCGCTTGCCGCAGAACCCTAAAGCCACTGGCAAGGGGTTCACATTGGCGCAAAAAATGGTGGGTCGTGCCTGCGGATTGCCAGAAGGTCAGGGCGTGTTGCCAGGTACCTATTGCGAGCCCAAGATGACCAGTGTCGGCTCCCAGGACACCACCGGCCCGATGACACGTGACGAGTTGAAAGACCTGGCTTGCCTGGGCTTCAGTGCCGATTTGGTAATGCAGTCTTTCTGCCACACGGCGGCCTACCCCAAGCCGGTGGATGTGAAGATGCACCATGAACTGCCCGAGTTCATCAGCAATCGCGGTGGTATTCCATTGCGTCCGGGCGACGGCATCATCCACAGCTGGCTCAATCGCATGCTGCTGCCAGACACCGTGGGCACTGGTGGTGATAGCCACACCCGTTTCCCGATTGGTATCAGCTTCCCTGCCGGTTCAGGTTTGGTGGCGTTTGGTGCAGCCACTGGCGTGATGCCGCTGGATATGCCTGAGAGCGTGCTGGTGCGCTTCAAAGGCCAGATGCAGCCTGGCATCACGCTGCGCGATCTTGTCAACGCCATTCCGCTGTACGCCATCAAGTCGGGAGAGCTGACAGTGGCCAAACAAGGCAAGAAGAACGTGTTCTCGGGGCGCATTCTGGAAATTGAAGGCTTGCCTGACCTCAAGGTTGAGCAAGCATTTGAGCTGAGTGATGCCTCGGCCGAGCGCAGTGCGGCCGGTTGCACGGTGCATCTGAGCAAAGAGCCGATCATTGAGTACATCAACAGCAACATTGTTATGCTCAAGTGGATGATCGCTAACGGTTATTCGGATGTGCGCACCATCAACCGTCGTATCAAGGCCATGGAAGCCTGGTTGGCTGATCCCAAATTGCTCAAGGCCGATGCTGATGCCGAATATGCCAGCGTGATTGAGATTGACTTGGCAGATATTCACGAACCCATCGTTGCATGCCCGAATGACCCTGACGATGTTAAGACCCTGTCCGACGTTGCTGGTGCCAAAATTGATGAGGTGTTTATTGGTTCCTGCATGACCAACATTGGCCACTTCCGCGCAGCCTCCAAATTGCTTGAAAACAAGCGTGACATCCCGGTCAAGCTGTGGATGGCACCACCTACCAAGATGGATGCCAAGCAGTTGACGGAAGAGGGGCACTATGGCGTGCTTGGTTCAGCGGGTGCGCGCATGGAAATGCCGGGCTGTAGCTTGTGCATGGGTAATCAAGCGCAGGTGAAGGAGGGGGCTACGGTGTTCTCGACATCCACGCGGAATTTCCCCAACCGTTTGGGTAAAAACAGCTATGTCTACTTGGGAAGCGCTGAGCTAGCAACTATCTGCTCCAAGTTGGGTCGTATTCCCACCAAGGCTGAGTACATGGCTGACATGGGCGTACTGACGGCTGCAAGCAGCAAAATTTATCAGTACCTGAACTTTGACAAGGTAAAGGACTACACCGATGCTGCTGACAGCGTGAAAGCCTCCGCTTGAACTAACGGATTCACTGTCTGACTCCAAACGGGGTGAAGCCCTGCAAGTGATCTTGTGGGGCTTTTTTTATGGTGGCGCAACAAAACATGACGGTTAAACTCCTTGGATTCCCAGTTTGTTCATCAAGCTGACATATTCCCCAAGGAGTTTTCTGTGTTTTTTGGCAAGCTGCTTCCGCGAGATACCAATTTTTTCACCATGTTCAACCAGCACGCAGACTACACCGTTGTGGCTGCAAAGGCTTTTTCGAACTTGGTTGCCAATTACAGCGACCCTGAATTGCGTGAGAAATACCACCGTGAGGTTAATCATGCTGAAGGCGCTGCAGACCGTGTCACGCATGAGGTCAACAAGGCGATTCATAAGACCTTCATCACGCCAATTGATCGTGAGCAAATCCACAGTCTGATCAACACCATGGACGATGTTGCCGACCTGATTCAAGATTCAGCGGAGACCATGGCTTTGTACGATGTGCATCACATGACAGACGCAATCAAGCGCTTGACGGATTTGAGCGTCAAGTGTTGCGAGCGGGTGCGGGACGCTGTTTACCTGTTGAGCAAGATCGCTGAGGCCTCCACTGCAGAAGCAGCCTTGAAAACCTGCGATGAGATTGACAAGCTGGAAAGTGATGCTGACCGCGTCATGCGAACAGCGATGAGCAAGTTGTTCCGCGAGGAGCCGGACGTGCGTGAACTGATCAAGCTGAAAGCCATTTATGAGCTGTTAGAGACGATTACCGACCGGTGCGAAGACGTTGCCAACCTGATCGAGGGCATCATCCTCGAAAACTCCTGATCAGCGGCGGGGTTCTAGCTATGGAAACCGTGCAAACCGCTGTTTGGGTTGTTGTTGTTCTGGTGATGATGGCAGTGGTGTTCGATTTCATGAACGGGTTTCATGATGCCGCTAACTCCATCGCCACGGTCGTCTCTACCGGTGTGCTCAAACCCGGTCAGGCGGTGATTTTTGCCGCATTTTTCAATGTCGTTGCCATCTTCATCTTTCACTTGAGTGTGGCTGCCACGGTTGGCAAGGGCACGGTACTACCAGGTGTGGTGGACACGCATGTGGTTTTTGGCGCATTGATTGGTGCCATCTCATGGAACTTTATTACCTGGTACTACGGTATTCCAAGTAGTTCGTCACACGCGTTGATTGGTGGCATTGTCGGCGCGGCCATCGCCAAGGCTGGCGTGGCGTCGCTGATCGTCTCAGGCATTATGAAAACCGTGATTTTCATTTTTCTCTCACCGTTGCTGGGATTTTTGTTGGGATCCCTCATGATGGTGTTGGTGTCCTGGCTATTCAAAGGATTTCGCCCCTTGAAGGTGGATAAATGGTTCAGGCGGCTGCAATTGGTCTCAGCGGGTGCCTATAGTCTTGGGCACGGGGGCAATGACTCACAAAAAACCATTGGCATCATCTGGATGCTGTTGATTGCCACCGGCTATACCAGTGCTGCTGACAGTTCGCCGCCCGTTTGGGTGGTGATCATTTGTTATTCGGCCATTGGCTTGGGCACAATGTTAGGTGGGTGGCGTATTGTGAAAACCATGGGGCAAAAAATCACCAAACTCAAACCGGTTGGCGGGTTTTGTGCGGAAACTGGCGGTGCCATCACTCTGTTCTTGGCTACCGCCATGGGCGTGCCGGTATCCACGACGCACACGATTACCGGCGCCATTGTGGGCGTGGGCTCCACCCGGCGTGCCAGTGCTGTTCGCTGGGGTGTGGCAGGTAACATCATCTGGGCTTGGATTTTGACTATTCCAGCCAGTGCCTTCGTCGCTGCCGTGGCTTACTGGATCAGCTTGCAGGTGTTTTAAAGCACCTGGTCGCATATTTATTTGGGTGCCGCTGTATCACCCAGGCCCAAGGTCCTGTCCATCAGCACCACATCCAGCCAGCGATCAAATTTTCGGCCACAAGCGGTTAGCGTACCAACATGGGCAAACCCCGCACTTCTGTGCACGCCGATAGAGCCTTGGTTGCCAGAGTCACCGATGACAGCAATCATTTTTCTTACGCCCGCGCATTCTGCCTGGCGCATGAGTTCGGCCAGCAGGGCGCGGCCCAATCCGGTACCCGACGCTTCAGGTGCGAGATAAATAGAGTCTTCCGCAGAAAATCTATAGGCTGGTCGGGGTTTGAACCAGTTGCAGTAGGCATAGCCCAGTATCTGAGTGCCATCTGTTGCGACGAGATACGGAAGCCCTTTGCTGATAACGTCATCACGGCGCAGAGCCATGTCGGTCTCGCTAGGGGGTTCGACCTCAAAAGAGCCCGTGCCATGCTTGACGTGGTGTGCGTAAATAGCGGTGATCTGATTGATGTCTCTGGGATGGCTGGGGCGAATGATAAGCATGTGTTGTTAGTGGATATAATACTAGGTTGTCTGGCGTGTCGCTGGCCGGGTGGCCAAGTCGCGTGTCTCAAACGTCGGGCTCAGTGCCAATTTTCGTGGAATTAAAACGCCACTTCCCAAAGGATAAATCATGGTCGTCATTCGACTCGCCCGTGGCGGTGCAAAAGCTCGCCCGTTTTTCAATATTGTGGTTGCAGACAAGCGCACCCGTCGCGATGGTCGCTTCATTGAACGCATCGGTTTTTACAACCCGATTGCTACTGCCAATGAAGAAAGCATCCGCATCGCTCAGGACCGCTTGACCTACTGGAAGAGCGTGGGTGCACAGGCTTCTCCCACGGTGGAGCGTCTGGTGAATCAAGCTGCCAAAAAAGCAGCTTGAGGGTGGCCATGCTGCCCGGCCTGGAGGCTGCCGAAATGCCGGCAGATGCCATCGAAGTCGGGCGCATTACTGATGCCTGGGGCATCAAGGGGTGGTTCAAGGTTCTGCCCTACAGCGCCGATCCTGAGGCGCTTTTTTCTTCCAAACGCTGGTTTTTGCTGCCCGCTGAGAAAGGTGCCAAAACGTTTCAAGGTGTTGGATGTTTGAAAATCAAGGAAGCCAAAATACATTCAGACACCGTTGTCGCTTGCGCGCACGAGGCGAATGATCGCAACGCCGCCGATGCACTGCGCGGTGCACGCATTTTCATTGCCAAATCGAGTTTTCCGACCCCCAAAAAAGATGAATACTACTGGGTTGACCTGATCGGGTTGGATGTGGTTAACCGTGAAGGTGTTGCGCTTGGTCAGGTGCACGAGTTGCTGTCAACCGGGCCGCAAACGGTCCTGGTAATTAATTACCTGGCAGATGGCCGTGCGTTGCAGCGGATGATCCCCTTTGTGGCCGTATACATTGACGATGTCGATCTGGCAGCCCGGCGAATTCTGGTGGACTGGCAGCCCGACTACTGATTGGGACATCATGCAATTTGATGTCGTCACGCTTTTTCCGGAACTTTTCACCCCATTTTTGACCACCGGCATCACCCGGAGGGCCTTTGAGTCGGGGCAAGTCAAGGTCAAGCTTAATAACCTGCGCGACTTTGCCGAGGGCAACTACCGCCGCGTGGATGATCGTCCGTTTGGTGGCGGTCCGGGCATGGTCATGATGGCGGAGCCGCTGTCGCAATGCGTGACAAGTATTCGTGCAGAGCGTGCAGACAATGTGCCGGTGGTGCTGTTTTCGCCCGTGGGGCAGCCTTTGACTCACGCCATGGTCACCAACTGGGCCAACAGTCAGGGGGCGGTGCTGCTGTGCGGTCGCTATGAGGGGTTGGACCAGCGTTTCATTGATACTCAGGTCACCGAGCAGATCAGTCTGGGCGACTTTGTGCTCTCGGGTGGCGAGATTGCGGCCATGGCCTTGCTCGACGCGGTGGCGCGTTTGCAGCCGGGGGTACTCAGTGATGCAGAAAGCCACGTGCAGGATAGTTTTAACCCGGCGCTCGATGGTTTGCTGGACTGCCCACATTACACCCGGCCCGAAGTCTGGCAAGGCAGGGGTGTGCCTGATGTCCTGCTGTCGGGGCACCACCTGCACATCGAGCGCTGGCGTCGTGATCAACGCTTGACACTAACTGCCCGGCTGCGCCCCGACTTAATTGCGCAAGCCCGACAAGCTGGTCATTTGACGATGCAAGACGAGGCCTTGCTTGCCAAGCTATAATAGCTGGCTAACCGATCCTCTGTGAGGCCGCTCAAACTTTCAAAGTGTTGAGCTTGCTTCAATCCTGATGCTGGCGCTTGCATGATCATTTGAGGTCTTATATGAATCTGATTCAAACTCTTGAGCAAGAAGAAATTGCTCGTCTGAACAAAACCATCCCTGATTTTGGCCCTGGCGACACCGTCGTGGTCAGCCTGAACGTCGTTGAAGGTACCCGCAAGCGGCTCCAGGCCTATGAAGGTGTGGTGATTGCCAAGCGCAACCGTGGTCTGAATAGCGGCTTTACCGTGCGCAAGATTTCCAGCGGGGAAGGCGTTGAGCGTACCTTCCAGACCTACAGCCCACTGATTGCCAGCATTGAAGTCAAGCGCCGTGGTGACGTGCGCCGCGCCAAGCTGTACTACCTGCGTGACCGTAGCGGCAAGTCGGCACGTATCAAGGAAAAGCTGCCAGCCCGCAAGACCGTGGTTGCCGCATAAGGCGAAACGTGTCCTCAAAAAAACCGCCTTCTGGGAACAGTGGCGGTTTTTTTTTCGCCCATGAATGCTTCGGCATGACCACTGTGCCGTTGCCGCTGATGGATCCACGTCAGGTGCCAGTGGTTCAAGTCGACGCGCACATGCCAGCTGTGTCGGCCGCTAGCTTGCGACCCGACGCATTGAGACAGCGGTTTTTGACACCGCCAACCTGGCAACCTGAGTTGGTGGCGGAAAAGAAGTTCATGGAGCGTGCTCCCATGCATGCGGCCGTTCTCATTACCGTTGTGATGCGTCAGGAACCCACGGTGATACTGACCCAACGTACGGTGCATTTGTCCACTCATGCTGGGCAGATTGCTTTTCCAGGGGGAAAGCTGGATGAAACCGACGCCGATGCCGCCGCTGCCGCCCAGCGTGAGGCCTATGAAGAGGTGGGGTTGGAGTCGCAATGGATTGAGGTGCTGGGGCAATTACCCCTGTACACCACCGGTTCCGCGTTCGTGGTCACGCCCGTTGTTGCGTTGGTACAACCAGGTTTCACGCTGCACGCGAACGTTCATGAGGTGTCGGACGTCTTTGAGGTGCCGCTGAATTTCCTGATGAATCCAGCCAACCATCGTCACCATCAGGTGCATTGGCAGGGGGTGGAGCGCTACTGGTTGTCCATGCCGTATCAAGACGGTGTGCAAGAACGTTTTATCTGGGGAGCCACAGCGGGCATGCTGCGTAATTTTTACCGGTTTTTAGTTGCTTGAAGACAGTGCTGACATAGTGCAGCCGCTATGATCATTGCATGAGCTTCTTCTCGGTGCTTTTCGCCCTGCTGCTGGAACAAGCCCGGCCACTGGGCCGTGGCAATTTCATCCATGTAACCATGCGTTCCTGGGTGCGCTGGTGTGCCCGAACGCTGGATGCAGGCAAACCCGTGCATGGCTGGTTGGTCTGGAGTCTGGCAGTGGGGGGGCCTGCACTTGTTGCCCTGGCGATCTACTGGCTGTTGGGCCTGTTTGTGAGTTGGGCCCTGGCGGTGCTGTGGAGCGCCCTGGTGTTGTACACGTCGCTGGGTTTTCGTCAGTTCAGTTTTCATTTCACCCAAATCCGCGATGCGTTGGCCGCCGGTGATGATGCATTGGCGCTGCGTCTGCTGGCCGACTGGCAGCACACTTCGGTCAAAGACATGCCGCGCAGCGAGATCATTGGTCGGGTGGTTGAAACATCGGTGCTGGCGGCTCATCGGCACGTTTTTGGTGTGCTGGCCTGGTTCTCGGTGTTGGCAGCCCTGGGGCTCGGGCCCACCGGCGCAGTGCTGTACCGCCTTGCAGAGTTTGTCGCGCGCTATTGGCAGCATCAAAGCGAGGCGCACTTTCAGCCGGTCAGTGACGCTGCGCAAAGCCATGCGCGACAAGCCTGGGCCTTCATGGACTGGATACCGGCGCGTCTCACGGCGATCGGGTTTGCGGTGGTCGGTAATTTTGAGGAAGCTGTGGATGGTTGGCGACGCTACGCACAACAAGGTAACCCGAGCAACGATGGCTTGGTGTTGGCTGCGACGACGGGTGCGGTCAACATCGCTTTGCGTGCAACCAGCGGACCTCTATATTCGCCAAGCCATGCATCAACCATGCCTGCCGACGAGGATGTGTCGGCCGGGCGGCCTGCGCCTGAGTTGTCGCACCTAGCCGTCGTGGTGGGGTTGGTGTGGCGCACCGTGGTCATGTGGGTGCTGTTGCTGGCCTTGTTGACACTCGCGCGCCTGTTGGGTTAATTTGTAAGCTAAATTGGCTTCTAGCCCTTTTGATACAAGGGTAGTAAGCTATTATTTCTTAAGTGATTGTTGATGTCATCCCACTTTTACAGCCCGGTTGTCGATCAGCTGGTTCCCTACGTTGCTGGCGAGCAGCCCAAGCTTGACAAGCTGGTTAAGCTCAACACCAACGAAAACCCATATCCGCCTTCACCACGGGTGGTGGCTGCCATCACTCAGGCGGCGCAGCAGGGCCTGCAGCTTTATCCCGACCCGGAGTCCAGCGCATTGCGCCAGGTGATTGCAGCGCATCTGGGGTTGGCCGAGCAACATGTGTTTCTGGGCAATGGCTCGGACGAAGTGTTGGCACATGCGTTTTTTGCCTTCTTCCAGCAGGGCCTACCACTGCTGATGCCTGATGTCAGCTACAGCTTTTACAAGGTGTATTGTGGACTTTACGGCATCACGGCGAAAACTGTACCGTTGGCCGACGACTTGAGCTTGAATGTGTCCGACTACGCTGTTGCACCTAGCCAGAGCGTGGCGGGCGTGGTCATTGCCAATCCGAACGCACCCACCGGTATGGGCTTGCCACTGGCTGACATTGAAAGATTGCTGGACATGCATCCGCAGTGCGTGGTGCTGGTGGACGAGGCCTATGTGGATTTCGGTGGTGAAAGCGCTGTGGGCCTGATCGCCCGCTACCCGAATCTGCTGGTGGTGCACACCCTGTCCAAATCGCGCTCTCTGGCAGGTTTGCGTATTGGCTACGCCTGCGGCCAGACGCATTTGATCGATGCTTTGACGCGCGTCAAAAACAGCTTCAACTCGTATCCATTGGACCGCTTGGCCATCGCCGGAGGTGTTGCCGCTTTTGAAGACAAGGCTTATTTTGAGCAAACTCGCCAGCAGGTGATGGGTAGCCGCGAGGGCCTGGTACTGGCACTGGAGGATATGGGTTTTGTGGTTTTGCCGTCGCAGGCCAATTTTGTGTTTGCCCGTCACCCGGTGCATGATGCTGCTGGGCTGGCGGCGGGCTTGCGCGCACGTGGTGTGCTGGTGCGGCACTTCAAACTGCCGCGTATTGACCAGTACCTGCGCATCAGCGTGGGCACACCCGAGCAGTGTGATGCGCTGGTACAGGCATTGAGCAGCCTGCTATAGCGCTGACGTGCGCGGCGCCGCAACTTTAGTAGCGCCGGATCTGTTTTAGTTCGGCGTATAAATCACTATATATCTTATAGCGATTAGCGCTTATGCTATCTGGGCTATCGGCTGATTTAACTGATGCCATCACACCGCAACCAGGTTCATGCAAATGGCTGCAGTTGTAGAACTTGCACTGCGCTACATGGGGTTTTAGGTCGGGCATGTAGGCAGCTAGTTGGGCTGGGTCAATGTGGTTCAGGCCAAATTCCTGAAAACCTGGTGAGTCCAGCAGCGCGCTTGTCCTATTGTCATCCAGCCAATACCAGGTGGTACTGGTGGTGGTGTGTTTGCCTGTGTTGAGGGCCTGTGACAACTCGCCGGTCTGTGCCAGCGCACCAGGAATCAAACAATTGATCAGCGTGCTTTTGCCAGCGCCGGAGGGGCCCAGCACCAGAGTGGTTTTGCCGGTCAGGCGTTGCAGCAGGGTGGAGCGATCAGCTTCCGTATTTTTTGCCAGGGCCAGGGGAATCACGTCATAACCCATTTGCCGGTAGGGCGCCAGCCAGTCCCAGGCGCAGGCAAAGGGTTCGGCCAAGTCGCTTTTATTGAGCGCGATGATCGGGGTGATGTGCTGCTCTTCGGCCGCAATCAGTGCACGTGTGAGCTGGCTGCTGGAAAACTCGGGCTCGGCGGCGATCAGGATCAGGACTTGGTCCAGATTGGCTGCAAACGATTTGGTACGCACCTCGTCCTGGCGGTAAAACAGGTTGCGCCGGGGTTCAATCTTCTCGATGGTGCCTTCGTCCTGCGACGCCTGCCATAGCACCCGGTCGCCCACGACACCCTGACTTTTTTTACCGCGCGAGTGGCAGATGCGTCGTTCACCCGAGGCGCTCTCCACCAGAAAATGGCGGCCAAAGTTGCCGACGATCAGGCCGGGTAACAGTGCGGGAGAGGCCATCAGCTGGGTGCAGGTTCGGGTTGCAGCGCATCCACACGTTTGGCGCTTTCAATGTCTACCAGCGAAATACCATGGACATCGTCGGTGCGCCAGCGCACCAGACACTGGCGTTGCTGCAGCACCAGTTCGGGGTGATGGTCCTGCGCATGGGCAATAAAGGCCACCGCGTTCACAAATGCAATGGTCTGGTAGTAATTGGCAAAACCAAACATCTTCTCGATGGCCAGACTGTCGCCGTCACCCGAGAGCGTCCAACCCTCCAGTTTGGCCAGACTTGCTACTACTTCGGTAGCTCTTAGCGCTCGTATCGTATGGGCTACACGCATATTTCCTCGCTAAGTTTGTGAGACGGTTTGATTCGGTGCCGGTGTGACACCAGAGAGGCCACCCGGCAACATCCGGGCCAACCGTTCCGAGGCCCCAGGGTGGGAGTAATAAAACGACACATACACCGGGTCGGGTGTCAGGGTAGACGCATTGTCCTCGTAAAGTTTCAGTAACGCAGTAGCCAGGTCCTGGCCGCTGGTTTGAAGCATGGCGTAGGCATCTGCCTCAAACTCGTGCTTGCGAGACAACTGGGCAAAGATCGGCGAGATGAAGAAGCTGAACACCGGCATGGCCAGCAAAAACAGCAGCAGCGCCAGCGCGTCGTTGGGAGTGGCCACATTTGGCATCACTCCCAGCCCGGTGTAAAACCAGGTTTGCGTGGCCAGCCAGCCCAGCAAGGCGAAGCCCGCCAGACTCATGGCAAACATCGCAACGATGCGCTTGACGATGTGTTTGTGCTTGAAATGGCCTAACTCATGTGCCAGCACAGCATCTACTTCCTGGGGGCTCAGCTTGGACAGCAGCGTGTCATAAAACACCACGCGCTTGGCCGCACCAAAGCCGGTGAAATAGGCATTGGCGTGCGCGCTGCGTTTGCTGCCGTCCATCACAAACAAACCTTTGGCTGCAAAGCCGCAGCGCTGCATCAGTGCCGTCACCCGCGCTTTCACCGTTTCGTCCTGCAGTGGGGTGAATTTGTTGAACATCGGCGCGATCAGCGTCGGGTAAATCACCAGCAGCAGTAAATTGAAGCCCATCCACACACACCAGGCCCACAACCACCACAGGCCGCCACTAGCCCCCATCATCCACAAAATCAGAGCGGCAATCGACAGGCCAATCAGCACGCTCATCAGGCTGCCTTTGACGGCATCCAGCAGCCACAGCTTGAGCGTCATCTTGTTGAAGCCAAAGCGTTCTTCCAGCACAAAGGTCTGGTACAGCGACAACGGCAAATCGATCAAGCCGCTGATGATGGCAAAGCCTGCCAGCAAGCTCAGTTGCTGCACCATACCTGCACCCACCCAGAGCATCAGCGCCGCGTTCAATGCTGACAAGCCGCCCAGCAAGGTCCAGCCCAGCAGCACGGTGGCACCCAGCGCAGTCTCTAGCAGGCCCAGGCGCACCTTGGCCACGGTGTAGTCAGCGGCTTTTTGATGGGCCACCAGCGTAATGGTCTGGGCAAATGCTGCTGGCACTTGGCCACGGTACTGAGCCACATGGCGGATTTGCCTGGAACTCAGCCAGAATTTGAGCAGTAAGCCCATCATTAACGCTGCAGCAAAGATGACGCTGAGCATCAAGGACGGACTGGAAAAGAAGTTTGTTTCACGCATGGCGGGGAAGTTTAGGTGATCAGCGACAATTTGCCGCATGTCTACCTCCCACCTCCTCACCCATTCCCAGGTTGCTGTGCCAGCCGCGCCCTTCGCCAAATCGGATCAAAACCTGGTCTGGCTCGACTGCGAAATGACCGGACTGGACCCCGAGACCGACCGCATCATCGAAATTGCCGTCATCGTCACCGACCCCCTGCTGAAAAGCCGTGTTGAGGGTCCTGTGTTGGTGGTGCATCAAAGTGATGCGCTGCTGGACGGAATGGACAAGTGGAACAAAAGCACCCACGGCAAAAGTGGCTTGATCGACAAGGTCAAGGCCTCCACGCTGACTGAGGATGACGCGCAAACCCAAATTCTGGCGTTCTTAAGTCACTACGTTCCCAAGAGCGGCTCCCCCATGTGTGGTAACACCATTGGCCAGGACCGGCGTTTTCTGGCGAAATACATGCCCAAGCTGGAAGCCTTTTTTCACTACCGCAATCTGGATGTCAGCACGCTCAAGGAACTGTCCAAACGCTGGGCACCGGAGGTCTACAAAAGCTTCAAAAAGAAACAGCGTCACACCGCTTTGGCCGACGTGCACGAGTCAATTGACGAGCTGGAGCACTATCGCGAGCACTTCCTTAAATTTCCGGTTTGACGCAGCTACACGGGCTTCGTTAGGTAGAAACCCGAATCTGTGCCATAATCCAAGGCTGTACTGCAAAGAGCAGCACAACTTTGTACATCTCCCAACATTCACCGGGTCCAATGTCAACCTGCTAGCAGGAGGCGACAAAAAGGGCTCCTGGCGCTGAAGTTACTCAAGGTCTTGAGTCAGAGCTGGTTCCGTTTGATGGTTGATGTTTTTTAACCATAAACGGAGCTACCGCACAACCTGCGGTGCTCGCGCATGAAAGAAATCCATGACTGACGCTACCCTAGCGACAGGCGATTTGTCGTCTGCCGAAAATTTGTCCACTGACCTGCATTTGATTGCCAGCGATACCCCCGACACTTCGTCGGACGACGTTTTGGCCGCAGAACCCGAAGTGCCCAACGGCTTTGTCACGCTGGGCCTGGCGCCTGAGCTGATCCTGGCTGTCAAAGATCTGGGCTTTACCCAGCCCACCAGCGTGCAGCTCAAGACCATTCCTCTGGCTATGCAAGGCCACAGTGATGGCAGCAAGGGCTCACGTTTCATCGACCTGATGGTGTCCAGCCAGACCGGCAGCGGCAAGACCGCCGCCTTTTTGTTGCCCGTGCTGCACACCTTGCTAACGCAGATGGCCGACGCAGAAACCAAAGAGCGTGAAGACTACCAGCGCGCTGTGGCAGAAGCCGCCGCCAAAGGCGAGGCGCCTCCCAAGCGCGCCAAACGCAAGGACCCCACCAACCCGCGCCACTTCACCGCGCCGACCCCGGGCGCGCTGATTGTTTGCCCCACGCGCGAACTGGCCCAGCAAGTGGCTCACGATGCGATCGACCTAGTGCAGCATTGCCGTGGCCTGCGCGTGGCCAATATCGTCGGTGGTATGCCTTACCAACTGCAAATTGCCAAGCTGCAAAACGCCAATCTGGTGGTCGCTACTCCGGGTCGTTTGTTGGACCTGCAACGCTCCATGCAGATCAAACTGGACCAGGTGCAATTCTTGGTGGTGGACGAAGCTGATCGCATGCTTGATCTGGGTTTCTCGGATGACCTGGCTGAAATCAACCAACTCACCATTGATCGCAAGCAGACCATGATGTTCAGCGCCACGTTTGCGCCGCGAATCCAGCAACTGGCTGCCCGCGTCATGCGCGAGCCGCAACGCATCACCATCGACAGCCCGCAGGAAAAGCACGCCAACATCAAGCAAGTGCTGTTCTGGGCCGACAACGCCCAGCACAAACGCAAGCTGCTGGACCACTGGCTGCGCGACACCACCATCAACCAGGCCATCGTTTTTGCCAGCACGCAAATTGAATGCGACGGCCTGGCTAACGATTTGCAACAGGACGGCTTTGACGCCGTCGCGCTGCACGGCGCCTTGAGCCAGGGTCTGCGCAACCGGCGCCTGATGGCGCTGCGCCAGGGCCATGTCCAGATCCTGGTGGCCACCGACGTGGCGGCACGGGGTATTGACGTGCCGACCATCACCCATGTGTTCAACTTTGGCCTGCCGATGAAGGCCGAAGATTACACCCACCGAATTGGCCGTACTGGTCGTGCCGGGCGTGATGGTCTGGCTATCACGTTTGCTGAGTTCCGCGACCGTCGTAAGATTTTCGATATTGAAGCCTATAGCCGTCAGCCGATCAAGGCCGAAGTGGTGCCGGGCCTGGAGCCGCAGCAACGGATGCCCGATGCACGTTCCAATAGTTTTGGCGGTGGACGTGGCAATGATCGCGACCGCAAGTTTGGCGGCGGTGGCCGACCCGCAGGCGGTGGTTTTGGTGGCAACCGTGGTGGTTTCAATGAAAGCCGTGGCGGTTTTGGTGACAGAAATGCCAGCGGCCCCCGTGTCGTGGGCGCAGAAAGCTATCAAAATAATCGAGCTGGCGGCTTTGCCCAGCGTGACGAACGCCCGGCAGCTCCGCGTGAAGGTTTCAGCTACGAACGCAAAGGCGGCTTCAATGACCGCTTTGCCGGTGACCGCAATGGTGCTGCACCAGCACCGCGCGGCGACTTCGCTCCGCGTGGAGATTTTGCAGAACGCAAGCCCGCTTTCGGTAAGCCTGCCTTTGGTAAGCCAGCGTTTTCCAAACCGGCTGGTGGCGGCAAGGTATTTGTGCCGCGTGACGCACAAAAGCGCTTTTCCAAGAACGACCGCTGATCAATTTCTACAAAAAAAGGGCCCGCAGACTGCAAAAGCTGCGGGCTTTTTTGTGATCGGTACTGTGCGTTAGCGGAAAAATTCGCGCCCGTCACCCCAGGTGCTGGGTTGGTAATCATCCTTGACCAGCTTTTGGTGGGCTTCCTGGATGTCCAGTAAGGCATTCAGGATTTCAGGTGAAAACCCCTGGCGCTGGCCGGTTCTGCAATCGTCGATCAGTTTGACGATGTATTTGTTGGCTTCAGGGTAGCCCCAAAGCAACTTCAAGGACTTCGCAATGTGAGGATATTCGACTTCAATCAGTTGCATATTGGGGGCGGTTTGCATAGGAGAATTTGGCAGAAACTGAGAAATTTGAAATCTCGACTTGCGAGTCAAGAGGGAATTCATGCTTTCAAACCAATAAACTCAATAAGTTGCAAAAGGATAGGTAGCAAAAGCTAGAGTTAAGAGGTAGCCGAGCCGCTTGAACCTTCATTCACTTATGAGAGGCCAAAGCGGGCATGCTACTGAAAGCAATATTTGCGCCCAAATTTTTTTTTTTGCTAATCAATGAGTTAGCTACTCAACGATGACGTTTTGTAAAAAAAATCGACAGTGCTGATTGCGGGTGCAGTGTGGGATGAAGTGGTCATGATGGCTGAACCCCAATCGTCACTCACGTTTTCAAGCATACGCCAGCTTAAAAAATCCACGGCGAGCCAACTTGGGTGTCTCACTTCAATTTTCGAGAGAGTGATCTATTTGAGTATTCGTGCACTTCAACGCAGGGGCGGAAGAAGGCACGAGTGTGCAGACGGTGTGCAAGCAAAAAAATAGCCACCGCGTGGGTGGCTATTTTTACTAAGTAGTTGATTTACTTAGGTATTCTGGTGGGAACTGAGAGATTCGAACTCTCGACCTACGGATTAAGAGTCCGCTGCTCTACCAACTGAGCTAAGTTCCCTTTTTGATAGCGGTTTGTACCGCTTGTCGAAGCCGTAGATTATAGCCAAAAATTTGACCGATTCTGGTTTCGCGCGGCCAAGCCTTCGCTTACATCAACAGATGTTCACCTGCGTTATCGCCTCCCAGCGTGACGTAGTTCACCTTGCGGATGTCCATGAGTTTTTTGCCGCCCGAGTAGCTGATGGAGCTTTGTACGTCCTGCTCCATTTCGATCAGCGTATCGGCCAGTTTGCCCTTGATGGGCTCCAGGATGCGCTTGCCTTCGACGTGTTTGTATTCGCCCTTGTTGAAGTCGCTGGCTGAGCCGTAGTACTCCTTGTAGAGTCTGCCGTCCACTTCCACCGTCTGGCCTGGGCTTTCTTCGTGGCCAGCGAACAGTGAACCGATCATGACCATGGTGGCGCCAAAACGCACACTCTTAGCAATGTCGCCATGGTCGCGGATGCCGCCGTCGGCAATGATGGGTTTGGTGGCTACGCGGGCACACCACTTCAACGCGCTGAGTTGCCAACCGCCTGTGCCAAAACCGGTTTTGAGTTTGGTGATGCAGACCTTGCCGGGGCCAATGCCCACCTTGGTGGCATCCGCACCCCAGTTTTCCAGATCAATCACCGCCTCTGGCGTGGCCACGTTGCCCGCGATGATGAACGTGCCCGGAATCTTTTCGCGCAGGTAGCCAATCATGTTTTTCACGCTGTCGGCATGGCCGTGAGCGATGTCGATGGTGATGTACTCGGGGGTCAAGCCCAAGGCAACGAGTTGGTCCACCGTGTCGTAATCAGGCTTTTTGACACCCAGCGAGATAGAGGCATACAGGCCCTTTGAGGCCATGTCTTTGACGAAGGCCACGTTATCCAGATCAAAGCGGTGCATCACATAAAAGTAGCCGTTTTGCGCAAGCCAGACGCAAATGTCTTTGCTGACCACGGTTTTCATGTTGGCGGGGACTACCGGGATGCGAAAGCGGCGTGGACCCAGCTCCACCGATGCATCGCACTCGGAGCGGCTTTCTACGCGGCACTTGCGGGGTAGCAGGAGGATGTTGTCGTAATCAAAAATTTCCATGGTCAGGCTCCTTGCGTGACGACCCGTGAAGTCTGCAAAAAAAGCTTGCAGTCAGGGTTGCGTCGGGTTGAAAGAGAGCGCTTGGAATGCCGTGCCGGTTTGTGAGGCCTGGCATGGGCAGAACCACACAGGCACAAAAAACCGGGCTGCAATTGCTTGGGCCCGGTGTCTGATTCTATCGAGTTTGGCCACTGGACTCAGTTTTTATCTTCAGGCGGACACGCTGACTGGGTAGCGGCCAGGATGCGGCCCTGCGCGTCCTGAACCCATATGGCCACTTCAAGTCGGTCTGCATGCGTACCTTCCGGGAAGCTCATGGCGCGCAAATCTTTGAAGATCAATTGATCTCGATTTGATAGCTGCTCGCTACCGTTCCATAGGGGCTGCAAGGCATTTCTTATTAAATTTCTTGGAACCGGAGAGCCTTCGGTGCCTCTGGGCAAGGGTTCCATCAGCACCACCCAACCCGACAGCGGCCACGCCAGCGATGTACCTCGCGGCAGGGTCAGAGAGATCGAGACGCCGACATAGCCATTCACCGCAGGTCCACGTGCAACGCGCAGGGTGGCTCCTGGCAGCGCGTCAACACGGCTTTCCTGGTGAGCTTGCGTGGCGGGGCGCAGGCGTTGCAACGCTTGCAGCCGAGAAGGCGCATCGCTGCTGGCCGCCGCTGACAGCGCGGCCTCGTCCCCTAGGCCCCCTGGCACGATCCAGTCCAGTACCAGTGCCCCAGGTGGGGCGATGGGCGTCGCGGTGTCGGTCCAGCAGGTGGCACAGTCCGCGTTGATAAAGCGCTCGAACAAAGCGCTAGGCATGGGTTGCCCGTCGCTGTTGCACGATGACTGGGCATGCGTCAGTGATGTGGCCAGCAGCAAGGCGGGCAGCAGTGCCCAGTGCCACAAGCGCGACTCCAAACATTTGAATCGGGGCAGGTTCATCATCAGGCGGCTTTCTACAATGGGCTGATGTTTTCCACTATGACACAACCAAGCCCGGCGGATGCAGGCCTGCTGCATAACCTTAACCCCGAACAGCTCGCCGCTGTTACGCTGCCTTCTGAGCACGCACTGATCCTTGCCGGGGCCGGTTCCGGTAAGACCCGGGTACTCACCACCCGCATCGCCTGGCTGCTGCAAACCGGTCAGGTCTCGCCCGGCGGCATCATGGCCGTGACGTTTACCAACAAGGCGGCCAAGGAGATGATGACGCGCTTGTCCGCCATGTTGCCACTCAACGTGCGCGGCATGTGGATTGGCACCTTCCACGGTCTGTGCAACCGCCTGCTACGCGCCCACTACAAGCTGGCCAACCTGCCGCAAGCCTTCCAGATTCTGGACACGCAAGATCAGTTGTCGAGCATCAAGCGCCTGTACAAACAGTTTGGCATTGACGACGAACGTTTTCCGGCCAAGCAAATGCAGTGGTTCATTGGCGGCTGCAAGGAAGACGGCCAGCGCCCCGCTGACGTGATGGCGCGTGACGACGAAACCCGTAAAAAGGTCGAGATCTACCAGCTCTACGAAGAGCAATGCCAGCGCGAAGGCGTGGTCGATTTTGGCGAGCTGATGCTGCGCAGCTACGAGCTGCTGCGTGACAACGACCCCATTCGTGAGCACTACCAGCGCCGCTTCAGGCACATTCTGATTGACGAGTTTCAGGACACCAACAAGCTGCAGTACGCCTGGATCAAGATGCTCTCAGGCACTGGCGCGCACAGCAGTGTCGAAGGCGCTTTCCAACCCACCGGTTGCGTGCTGGCCGTGGGCGATGATGACCAGAGCATCTACGCCTTTCGCGGTGCGCGGGTTGGCAACATGGCCGACTTTGTGCGTGAATTCCATGTGCAGCACCAGATCAAGCTCGAAGAAAACTACCGCAGCGGCAGCAACATCCTCGACAGCGCCAACGCCTTGATCAGCCACAACAGCAAGCGCCTGGGCAAGAACCTGCGCACCGCGCAGGGGCCGGGCGAGCCGGTGCGCGTGTTTGAAGCCACCAGCGACTTTGCCGAGGCCAGCTGGATGGTCGACGAGATGAAGCAGCTGGTGCGCGAAGGTAACGATCGCAAAGAAATTGCCGTGCTGTATCGCAGCAACGCCCAGAGCCGGGTGATCGAAACCGCGCTGTTCAATGCTGGCATGCCGTACAAGGTCTATGGTGGCCTGCGCTTTTTCGAGCGCGCTGAAATCAAAAACGCGCTGGCCTATTTGCGCCTGCTGGAAAACCCGCGTGACGACACCAGTTTCCTGCGCGCCGTGAACTTTCCGCCGCGCGGCATTGGCGCGCGCAGCCTGGAACTGTTGCAAGATGCCGCCCGTGCCACCGGCTGCGCCTTGAGCGATGCGGTCAGCGGCCTGAGCGGTAAAGCGGGCAGCAATATCGGTGCCTTCCTGGCGGGCATTGACGTGCTGCGCGAGCAAACCCAGGGTTTGAGCCTGCGCGAAACCATTGAACACACGCTGGCGCACAGTGGTCTGATTGAACACTACAAGGCCGACCGCGAAGGCGCAGACCGTGTTGAGAATTTGGAAGAACTGGTTAACGCCGCCGAGAGCTTTGTGTCGATTGAAGGCTTTGGCCGCGACGCGGTGGCGTTGCCGGTGGACGAACTGGGCAATGCGTTAACGCAGTCACCCGCCTCCCAAGGCCTGGACCTGAACCAGCCCATGATTGACATCCCCGCGCCTGATGCCGAAACCGGCGAAACCCTGTCGCCGTTGGCGGCCTTCCTGACCCACGCCGCGCTCGAAGCCGGTGACAACCAGGCGCAGGCTGGGCAGGATGCTATTCAATTGATGACGGTGCACGCCAGCAAGGGGCTGGAGTTTGACTGCGTGTTCATCACCGGCATCGAAGAAGGCCTGTTTCCGCACGAAAACTCCATGAACGACCGCGACGGCCTGGAGGAAGAACGCCGCCTGATGTACGTGGCCATCACCCGTGCGCGTAAGCGCCTGTACCTGAGCCATTCGCAAACCCGCATGCTGCACGGCCAGACGCGCTACAACATGAAGAGCCGCTTCTTTGAAGAGTTGCCAGAAGATGCCTTGAAGTGGATCACCCCCAAGAATCAGGGATTTGGCAGCGCGGCTGGTTTGGGTGGTGGATTCGGTTCTGGCTATGGTGGATATGCTTCAAATTCAGGAGCTGATAGCGCATATAAAACGGGGGCTAGAGGCCAATTTGGTACTGATTATTCCAAATACACCGCTGCTGCTGCGGCCACGGTGCCAGCGCAAAAAGAGACACCCGGCGGACTCCAGGTGAAACAAAAAGTGTTCCACGCCAAGTTTGGCGAAGGCACGGTGCTGAGTCTGGAGGGAACCGGCGACGATGCCCGCGCCCAGATCAATTTCCCGCGCCACGGCGTGAAATGGCTGGCGCTGAGTGTGGCGAAACTGACACCGGTGCCTTGAAAAAGCGGGTGTATCTTGGTAGCTGTCTCAGGCAGACAGCTGCTGGGTCGGTTCAGGCGCCTGAAAGCAATCCCGATAGGTGAAATACAGCGAGGTGAAAAACATCGCTGCCACCATCAACAGTGTTGGAAACAGCATCACACCGGTCAGGTTGGGGCTGTTGAACGCGGAGGAGGCGATCGTCAGCAGCAGGACTGCGCCCAGCATCACGCCCATCCATAAAAAGGCGAACACCGTGAACGCCAGGAAATTGCGTCCGCAGGCCACGATGCTGAAAAACATGGCTTTGAGCGCAGGCAAGTCCTGCCAATAGACCAGTGCCGGGGAATGCCAGAACAGCAGTGACAGGGGCAGGTGCAGGCCAATGAAGGTCCACATGGCCATCTGGAAATTGCCTGTGCTCATCAGCTCGGCCGAGGGGGGCTGACCACCCAGGTACATGTGCGCGAAGCCACCACCGTCCACCAGGTAAGAGGCGCCGATGGCGCACAGAAAGCCAGCGGCATAGATGCCGCCCAGCGTCAGCATGGCGCGCAGCTTGACGGGTCCGGCGCGAAAGCCGCTGAGCAGAATCAGTGGCATCGGAAACCGGCCCTGCGTGGTTTCGCGGGTGGCCGCCATCAGGCCCAGCGTGATGGCTGGCAGCAGGGTCATGGCCAGCGGCAAGCCCACCAGCGGCACCATGGTGGCCACCGACATCAGGGCCATGAACATGAAAAACAGCCCGGCCAGCGCCAGCGGCTGCTTGAAAAACGCTTGCATGCCCAGCTTGACCCAGATCGCGCCCGTGCGGGCTGGCACCAGATTGAGCTTCATGGGGTTGCCACCAGTTGGTCAAAGTGCATGCCGTGGCTGACGCGCGCTTGCAGTACCCGCTCAAAGTGAGCCGGGTCGTGGGCCTGCAGCAGGCTGGCTGTACGCGGCAGGTAGAAGTCCCACAGGCGCGATATCCAGAAGCGCAGCGCGGCGCCGCGCAGCATGGCTGGTAGCAACTCGCACTCGGCGGCTTGCAAGGGTCGAACAGCGTTGTAGGAAGCTATAAAAGACTGAGCGCGTTGAGCATGATGCGCGCCGGTTTTCTGGTCAATACACCAGTCATTGAGGCACACGGCGAGGTCAAAGGCAAAGGTGTCGACGCCAGCAAAGTAAAAGTCAAAAAAACCACTCAAGACAGGTTGCCCATGGGCGTTGTCAAAGATCACGTTGTCGCGAAACAGGTCGGCGTGGATCGGGCCACGCGGCAGCGCCACGTAGCTGCTGTTGGCAGCCACATTGTTTTGGTAGGTCAGCTCGCTCTGGATGAGCGCTTTTTGGTTGTCGTTCAGGTACGGCAACACCACCGGCACAATCTCGTTCCACCAGCTCAGTCCGCGCAAGTTGGGCTGCGTCAGTTCAAAATCCCTCCCGGCCAGATGCAAGCGTGCCAGCGCTGCACCCACCTGAGCACAGTGAGCTTCGGTAGGGCTGAGTTCGCTTTTGCCGCGTAATCTGTCGACCACGGCGGCTGGTTTGGCTTTGACATCAAAGACCAGATCACCGCGGGCATTGGCATGCGGCTCGGGCACCGGCAGGCCACGCTGCGCCAGGTGTTTCATCAGCCGAAGGTAAAAAGACAGCTGCTCGGTGGTCAGTCGCTCAAACAAGGTCAACACATAGTCATGCGTGCGACCTTCAAACTCTGTCGTGGCGAAATAGTTGGTGTTTTCAATACCGCCTGGGCAGGGCTGCAGGCTGGTGAGTTCCCCCAGGTCAAGCGCGCGCAGCAGGGTCCGCGCCTCTTGCCCGGAGACTTCCGTGTAAACCGCCATGCTTTAAAACCCCAGGACTTTCCAGGTGCGCTCGCCGCTTTTTGGGGCTACCTGGTAGGCAGGCATACCGTTCTTCGGGTGTACGTCGATGCTTTTAGTTTCGCTGCCGACGCGAACTTCGTCGATGCGTGTGCTGGCATCTTCGACCACGATGCGCTGCGTAGCCTGCTCGGGCGCCTGCTTGGGTAGCTTGGGCGAGGAACTGGCGGGTTGAGGGGTTGATGCACTGCCAGTCGTCTGCGCCAACGCCGCGCCGCCCAGCAGCAGGCACATGGGGAACGCCCAGACGAATGACCGGGCGGAAAAGTGGGTGTTGAGAGGTGTTGGGCGCATCATTTGATTGTAGTTGTGCCGGGAATTCGCGGTGGCACAGGCAAAATGCCGCCATGAATAATGCCCCTGCCCAAACTCTGCTGCTGGTCGATGGTTCCAGCTACCTGTACCGTGCCTTTTTTGCAGGCGGCGGCGATATGAAAGTGACTCTGGCCGATGGCACCGAGCAAAAAACGGGTGCCATCCGAATCATTATCAACATGCTGCAAAAGTTGCAAAAAGACGTGCCTGCCGAATTTTCAGCGTGCATCTTCGATGCCAAAGGCCCTACCTTTCGTGATGCCTTGTACCCTGAGTACAAAGCCAACCGCTCGCCCATGCCAGATGAATTGCGCAGCCAGATTGAGCCGATCCACGAGGTGGTGCGCTTGATGGGCTGGAAGGTGCTGGCCGTGCCCGGTGTCGAGGCCGACGACGTGATTGGCACGCTGGCGGCCACCGCTGCCGCCCAAGGCATGAAGGTGGTGGTGAGCAGCGGTGACAAGGACCTGGCGCAATTGGTCACTGAGCACATCACCATCATCGACACCATGAACGGCCGCGTGCGCGACGTGGCAGGGGTGACCGACGAATTTGGTGTACCACCGCAGCTGATGCGCGACTACCAGACACTGGTGGGCGACAGCGTGGACAACGTGCCCGGCGTGCCCAAGGTGGGTCCCAAGACGGCGGTCAAGTGGCTCACTGAGTTTGGCTCGCTGGATGCCATCGTGGCCAACGCGGCCAACATCAAAGGTGCGGTGGGTGAGAACCTGCGCGGCGCTTTGGGCTGGCTGCCCACCGGGCGAGAGCTGGTCACCATCAAGACCGATTGCGATTTGAACGGCTGGCTACCGGGTTTGCCTGCTATGGATGAAATAGCTGTAGGTCAAGTGGATACGGGGGCTCTGGTCAGTTTTTATGAGAAGTACGGGTTCAAGGGGCTGGCGCGGGCGTTGGGGGTGGGTGCTCCAGAAGCCGCTGAGCCCACACCCCTGCGAGCCCCAGCGCGTGAGCGCGACTTGTTTGATGACTCCGAAGATTCACCGACAAGTCCAGAGGCACCCGCAGCCAAACCCGTCAGCGCCTTGCGCTACGACACGATCCTGACTTGGGACGTGTTTGACGCCTGGTTCGCCAGGCTCCAAGCGGCAGATCTGGTCGCCATCGACACCGAAACCACGTCGCTGGACGAAATGCGCGCGCGCATCGTCGGCATCAGCTTCAGTGTCACGCCTGGCGAAGCGGCCTACATCCCGCTGGCCCATGCTTACCCGGATGCGCCTGCGCAGTTGCCGCTGGACGAGGTATTGGCGCGCATGAAACCCTGGCTGAAAGATCCGGCGCGCCTGAAACTGGGTCAGCACATCAAGTACGACCGCCATGTCTTTGCCAACCATGGCATCGAGGTGCAGGGCTACGCCCACGACACCATGCTGCAAAGCTATGTACTCGAAGTCCACAAGCCGCACGGATTGGCCAGTCTGGCTGAACGCCACCTGGGACGCAGCGGCATCAGCTTTGAAGACCTGTGTGGCAAGGGCGTCAACCAGATCTGCTTTGACCAGGTGGATATTGCCAAAGCGGCCGAGTATTCGTGCGAAGACTCTGACATGACGCTGGACGTGCATCGCACGCTATGGCCGCTGCTGGAGCGTGACGCCAAACTGCGCTTCATCTACGAGCTGGAAATACAGAGCAGTGAGGCGTTGTACCGCATTGAGCGCAACGGCGTGCTGATTGACGCGCCCACACTGGCTGCGCAAAGTCATGAGCTGGGCCAGCGCATCCTGCAACTGGAAAAAGAAGCCCATGAGCTGGCCGGGCAACCCTTCAACCTGAGCAGCCCGAAGCAGATTGCCGAGATTTTTTTCACCCAGCTTGGGCTTCCTGTGGTCAAGAAGACGGCCACCGGCGCGCCCAGCACCGACGACGAGGTGCTGCAGAAGCTGGCCGAAGACTACCCGCTACCGGCCAAGATTCTGGAGCATCGTGGCCTGGCCAAGCTCAAGGGCACCTACACCGACAAGCTGGCACAACTGGCATTGCCTAGCGACGGTCGCGTGCACACCCATTACGCACAGGCCGTGGCCGTCACCGGGCGGCTGTCCAGCAACGACCCGAATCTGCAGAACATCCCCATTCGCACGCCCGAAGGCCGACGTGTGCGCGAAGCCTTTGTGGCACCTGCGGGCTGCTTCATTGCCAGCGCCGATTACAGCCAGATTGAGTTGCGCATCATGGCGCACATCAGCGGCGACGCGGCCTTGCTGCTGGCGTTTCATGACGGCATGGACGTGCACCGCGCCACCGCCGCCGAGATTTTCAACGTCGACACCGCGCAGGTCAGCAGTGAGCAGCGCCGCTATGCCAAGGTCATCAACTTCGGTCTGATCTACGGCATGAGCGCCTACGGCCTGGCCCGCGCGCTGGGCATCGACAACACGGCGGCTAAAAACTACATCGCGCGCTACTTTGAGCGTTACCCCGGCGTCAAAAACTACATGGATCAGACCCGCCAGCTGGCCAAGGCGCAGGGTTATGTCGAGACAGTGTTTGGCAGGCGGCTGTACCTGCCCGAGATCAACTCACCCAATGGTCCGCGCCGCGCTGGTTCCGAGCGCGCCGCCATCAACGCGCCGATGCAGGGCACGGCGGCCGATCTGATCAAGCTCAGCATGGTCAAGGTGCAAAACGTCATTGATGAACAGAAACTGGCCACCAAGATGATCATGCAGGTGCATGACGAACTGGTGTTTGAAGTGCCTGAAGCCGAATTGGACTGGGTGCGCCACGAGGTGCCCAAACTGATGGCCGGTGTAGCGCATCTCAAGGTGCCGCTGCTGGCCGAAGTAGGTGTTGGGTTGAACTGGGACAAGGCGCATTGAAGGGAACGAAAAGTCTTGGCGCGTCTGAAATGCGTTGATACAGGGAGCAAAGAGCGATGGAACCGATGACGATTTTTGCCTTGACTGGCGCTGTGTTGGCTGGGGCCATGGTCTTTGTAGTGATGAAGGTACACAACTATGGTGAAAGCCAGACGCTGGTTGACCAGCTTCTGAAAGCGCAGACAGAGACCGCGACCATCCAGAAAAAGCTGCTGGGCTACACCAAATATGCGGACTATCTGGAAGCCAGTCGCCAGTCTGTCGCTGATTTGCTCAAAGCCCCGGTGCTGAGCGTGACGCGTGACTATGTGCAAGTCGAGGAACTGAGCCTTGACAAGCACCTGATCAAGGCCGATGCCACGGTGATTGTCAGATACGCCGTTGAATTCGCCCTGGCGCTGGATGTCAGCCCTACCGCACTGTCGGTGAGTGAGCTCCCCAACGGGGTGAGCCTGAAGATGGGCCGCCCCAGCGTGGTTGGCACTCCCAAAATCAAGATTCAGTCACATGCGGTGGTTAGCCCCCTAGGCTTGATCGACAAGAACGCCACGCTGGCTGAGCTCCAAAGCAAGTTTGCTTACCAGGTCAATGCCTACGGCAGCAGCCTGTGTACCGAGGAGGTGGTGCGCGTTGCCTGCAAAATGAAGGTGCTGGAGATGCTGCGCGATGCCCTGGGCAAACAGTCTGGCGTTACGCACGTGCCAGCGGTATTTGTGGAGATGCGCTAGCGGCAGCCCGGATGGTGAACCCATTCCGGGCTGACAGCCGCTACCCGAGCCACAGCGTTGCCGGGCACTCCAGAAACCCGCGCAGGCGCTGGATGAACTCGGCGGCGTTCATGCCGTCCACCACGCGGTGATCAAACGACGATGACACGTTCATCATCTTGCGCGCCACCACTTGGCCACCCAGGATCACCGGCTTTTCAATGATGCGGTTGGGGCCGACGATGGCCACCTCGGGGTGGTTGATGACTGGGGTGTGGCTGATGCCCGAGAGTGGTCCCAGGCTGGTCAACGTGATGGTGGACCCGCTGAGTTCCTCGCGTGTGGCTTTGCCGCTGCGGGCCGCTTCAGCCAGCCGGGTGATCTCAGTCGCGCAAGCCCACAGGTCCAGTGTTTCAGCGTGGCGGATCACCGGCACCATCAAGCCACCGTCGGTCTGCGTGGCCATGCCCAGATGCACGGCGGCGTAGCGGGTGATGATGGCGGCATCGTCGTCATAACGCGCGTTTACCTCGGGGTGTTCGCGCACCGCCAGCACCAGCGCGCGGATCAGAAACGGCAGCAAGGTCAGGCGGCCTCGCGTCTTGCCAAACTCGGCGTTGAGCCGGGCGCGCAGGGCTTCCAGCTCGGTCACGTCGATTTCTTCCACATAGGTGAAGTGAGGAATGCGGCGCTTGGCCTCCTGCATCTTGTGCGCGATCTTGCGACGCAGGCCGATGACCGGCAGGGTTTCTTCCCGTGTCAGCCTGGCGTAGCGGGTGTCTGCGGTGCTGGCTGTTGGCGAGGTGTTGCTCTTGGCGGTTGCCGCGTCCAGATCCGCATGGGTGATGCGTCCAGCCGGGCCAGTTGGGGCGATCTGGGTCAGGTCAATGCCCAGTTCCCACGCACGGCGGCGCACCGCCGGGGCGGCGATGGGGTGAGCGCTGGGCTGACCGCTTGCCAGCGGTGGCTGTGACGCTGGGGCCGAAGCTGCGGCTGCAGGTGTTGGCCTTGCGTGTGCCACCGCCGCTGTGGAGGCGTCTTCGGGGTCAGAAAGCGCGTCTGCGGGCGCTGTGCTTGGCGAATTTGCCGACAGTGTTGCGACAGTCTCCACGGTCTTAGATACATTGATTGCTATAGAGTCGGTAGCTGACTGTGCAGGTACTACCTGGGCTTCAGTCTGTTTTTCTATATGAATGATGGGCGTGCCTACCGCCACCACTTCGCCCACCGCAGCGTCCAGCGACACCACGGTGCCGGTGACGTGTGAGGGGATTTCCACCGTGGCCTTGTCGGTCATCACATCGGCGAGGATCTGGTCCTCAGCCACTTTGTCGCCCACGGCCACACGCCAGGCGACCAACTCCACTTCAGCAATACCTTCGCCGATGTCGGGCATCTTGATGCTTTGAATTGCCATGGTCTAGGCCTCCATCACACGTTGGAAGGCCGCAGCGAGGCGCGCAGGGCCGGGAAAGTACGCCCACTCCTGGGCGTGCGGGTAAGGCGTGTCCCAGCCGGTGACGCGTTCAATCGGTGCCTCCAGGTGGTAGAAGCAGTGCTCCTGGATGAGCGCCAGCAGCTCAGCGCCCAGACCGTTGGTGCGGGTGGCTTCATGCACGATGACGCAGCGGCCGGTTTTCTTGACCGAGGTCACCATCGTCTCCAGGTCCAGCGGCCACAGGCTGCGCAGGTCGATGATCTCGGCATCTACACCGCTCTCTCGCGCTGCCGCTTCTGCTACATAGACCATAGTTCCATAGGCAATCACGGTAAGGGCTTGACCCGGTTTGTAGATGGAGGCGCTGTCCAATGGCACGGTGTAGTAACCCTCAGGCACTTCACCCAGCGGGTGTTTGCTCCACGGCACCACGGGCTGGTCGTGGTGGCCGTCAAACGGGCCGTTGTACAGGCGCTTGGGCTCCAGAAAGATGACGGGGTCGTCGTTTTCAATCGAGGCAATCAGCAGACCCTTGGCGTCATACGGGTTGGACGGCATCACCGTGCGCAGCCCGCAGACCTGGGTGAACATAGCCTCGGGGCTCTGGCTGTGGGTTTGCCCGCCGTAGATGCCGCCGCCGCAGGGCATGCGGATGGTGATCGGGCAGGTGAAGTCGCCCGCCGAGCGGTAGCGCAGGCGCGCCGCTTCCGATACGATCTGGTCGGTGGCCGGGTAGACGTAGTCGGCAAACTGGATTTCGACCACCGGGCGCAGGCCGTAGGCGCCCATGCCAACCGCTGTGCCGACGATGCCGCCTTCGGAAATGGGGGCATCAAACACGCGCTGGTTGCCATGCTTTTGTTGCAGGCCTTCGGTGCAGCGGAAAACGCCGCCAAAGTAGCCCACGTCCTGGCCGTAAACGACGACCTTCGGGTCGCGCGTGAGCATCACGTCCATGGCCGAGCGCAGCGCCTGGATCATGGTCATCTGGGTGGTGTCGCTCATGATGCGGCTCCCATCTCTTGGCGCTGTTGGATCAGGTGCGCCGGCATGTCTTTGTACACATCTTCAAACATGCTGGCCAGATCCAAGGTGTGGCTGTCGGCCAGGGTGCCGAATTTCTCGGCCTCCTTTTGCGCGGCCAGCACCTCGGCTTCGACTTCTTTTTGCAAGGCTTCGTGCTCGGCATCCGACCAGACTCCCAACACGATCAGGTGCTGTTTCAGGCGGGCAATCGGGTCGCCCAGTGGAAAGCGTGTCACATCGTTGGCGGGGCGGTATTTGCTGGGGTCGTCCGACGTGGAGTGTGGGCCAGCTCGGTAGGTCACCCACTCGATCAACGTGGGGCCAAAACTGCTGCGGGCGCGTTCCAGCGCCCATTGGGAGGCGGCGTAAACGGCCAGAAAGTCGTTGCCATCGACGCGCAGGGACGCAATGCCGCAGCCCGCGCCGCGCGCGGCAAAGGTGGTGCCTTCACCACCGGCGATGGCCTGGAAGGTGGAGATCGCCCACTGGTTGTTGACCACGTTGATGATCACCGGGGCGCGGTAGACGTGGGCAAAGGTCAGCGCGGTGTGAAAGTCGGTCTCGGCGGTGGCGCCGTCGCCAATCCATGCCGAAGCGACCTTGTCGTCACCCTGGATGGCGCTGGCCATGGCCCAGCCCACCGCCTGAATCACCTGAGTGGCCAAGTTGCCCGAGATGGAGAAGAAGCCTTGTTTTTTGCTGGAGTACATCACCGGCAGTTGGCGCCCCTTCATCGGGTCGCGCTCGTTGCTGTAGAGCTGGCAGATCATCTCCACCATGTTGTTGTCTTCGCGGGTCAGCAGCAGGCCCTGTTGGCGGTAGGTGGGAAAACACATGTCGCCTTCGCCAATGGCCAGCGCGTGGGCGCAGGCAATGGCTTCTTCGCCCAGACATTGCATGTAGAACGACATTTTTTTCTGCCGCTGCGCGATCAGCATGCGGGCGTCAAAGGCGCGGGTGAGCATCATGGCGCGCAGACCGCGCTTGAGCAGCGCCTCATCCATCTGCGGTGCCCACGGGCCGACAGCCTGACCGTTGTCGTCAAGCACGCGAATCAGCGCAAATGCCAGGTCGTTGGTCTGCGCGGCGGCAATATTGACCGGCGGGCGGCGCTTGGCACCAGCGGCAGACAGGGGAAGGTAAGAGAAATCCGTGTCACGGCCGGGGCGCCCGGTGGGCTCTGGCACGTGCAGGTGTAGCGGCTTGCGCTGGGGCATAAAAGAGTCTCCTTGCGGGCTTGTGGTCCGCCACAGAATACGTTGAACAGGAGCCTGGGTGCATCGGGTAAGCACCTAGACCGACCATACTGCCAATGATGCAGGATCACTGCAAACTGGCGTGCAGAGCATAGCGGATTTCGGTGGTCATTCCCCCAAAATTCAATTGGCTTGTACGGCTGGTTAAGCTGTTCATTTTTTTCAAGGAGACACCTGTGCTTGACACCAACCAGACCCAGGATTTTGCGTCCCTGTTGCCTGGCCAGACTACTGATGCAGGTGCCAGCCGTCGCACCGCGCTCAAGCTGGCGTTAGGCGTGGGCTATGCCGCAGCAGCCTTACCCATCATGGCGCAAACCGCCATCAAAACCTCGTCAGAAGGCTTGCGCGCTGGCGAGGGCATTTACGACGTGGAAGGTTTTTCGGTGCCGTTCTATTACGCCGCGCCTGAGGGCAAGACGCACCTGCCGGTGCTACTGGTGGTTCATGAGATTTTTGGCGTGCACGAGTACATCGCCGATACCTGTCGGCGTTTTGCCAAAGCGGGTTATCTGGCGATCGCCCCCGAACTCTTTGCGCGCCAGGGCGACCCCGGCAGCTATGGCGAAATGGCCAAGCTGATGCGCGAGGTGGTCGCCAAAGTGCCTGATGCGCAGGTCATGGGCGACCTGGACGGGGCCGTCAAATGGGCTGGTGAAAACGGTGGCAATCTGAAAAAGGTGGGTATCACCGGCTTTTGTTGGGGTGGTCGCATCACCTGGCTGTACGCCGAGCAGAGCAAGAACGTCAAGGCCGGTGTGGCCTGGTATGGCCGCTTGGTGGGAACGCCGTCAACCTTGATGCCCAAAAATCCGCTGGACTTGGCGGCGCAACTGAAAGCTCCGGTGCTGGGTCTCTACGGTGGCCAGGACGGCGGCAACCCCTTGACCACGGTGAACGAGATGAAAGATGCGCTGGCCGAGGCGGGCGCACACGGCAACCAGGCGGCCAGAGACAGCGAGTTCGTCGTCTACAAAGACGCACCGCACGCCTTTCACGCTGACTACCGGCCCAGCTATCGCAAGGAGGCCGCCGAGGACGGCTTCAAGCGCGCGCTGGCCTGGTTCAAGGCGCACGGCGTGGCTTGAGTTCGCCCGGATGCTGGAGGGGGTTGATGACCCCTTCAAAAAAAGGAGGCCATGGCCCCTTTTTTTTTGCACCTACCTTGCAATGCATAGTAGATGTGGCTATGATTTGGCTACCTTGTATTGCATAGTAAGTAAAACACCTTGGTACTCCATCAAGACCATGAACTTGGCATTAAAAACCCAGCTCCGCAAAGGCGCCATTGAAATGTGTGTGCTGGCCATTCTCAAACGCGCTGACAGCTACACCTATGAGTTGGTGCAGCAGCTCAGCGCCCACATGGCCATCAGTGAGGGCACGGTGTATCCCTTGATGCGCCGATTGCAGGACGAGGGCTGGGTGCAAAGTTACCAGCAGGAGTCGGTAACGGGACCGGCCCGCAAGTACTACCGGCTTAGCGCCAGTGGCATCGATGCCTTGTCCATGATGACCCGGGAATGGCAAGAGTTTGTTGCCGAAATCAACAGCGTGTTATAGCCCCGGCCCACCAGTCTCATTCAGAAAGACGCCCTATGAACCGCGACACCTTCCTCCACACTCTGTCCCAGGCGTTGTCCAGTCTCAGCGCCACCGAGCGCGACGAGATTGTGCAAGACTACGCCAGCTACTTTGCCGATGCGTTGGCCGACGGTCAGTGTGAAACCGATGTGGCGACCAAACTCGGTGACCCGCTCAAGCTGGCGCGTGAGTTGATTGCCCAGCGTCGCCTGGGGGCGTGGGAGTCGCGCAGATCACCGAAAAACCTGTGGGCGCTGTTTGCCGCCACCGCTGGTTTGGGGGTCATGAATTTGGTCTTGGCTGTTCCCATCCTTTGTTACTTCGCGGTACTGACCGTGTTATCCGTACTTGGGGTCGGTCTAGCACTTGTGGGTCTGGTATTGGTCCTGGTGGCCACCAGCCAAGGTCTGTTGGGCTGGCCGACGGCGAACCAATTTGTCCTCAACACCAGCGGCATTGGCCCGGTGATCATCGACAGCAGCGGCGGCAGCCAGACTCCGCAGATTCACATTCAGGGCGACGCTGCCAACGAAAGCTTTCGTCTGGACCATGGACCCGATGGAGGTGTAGCGATTCAGGCCACGGAGGGTAACAAGACCTTTGCATTGAAAAAGAATGCTGATGGTTCGATCAACAAACTCGACATCCGCGACGGCGACCGGCAGGTTGAGTTGTCCCACCTTCGCCATTCAGGTCCCTGGACACGCGGCCTAGTGGGTTTGGTGTTTTTGGCACTGGGTGGCTTGTTGTTGTGGTTGTGCCGCAGCGGGTTTGGCAAGTTGCTGACTTGGCTGCGCAACTACCTCAGCCAACAGCTGCAGCACCTCCAAAGCATGGCGGCCTAAGGCGATTCTGCCGCACTCATTGTTGGCAAACGTGGTGATAAACGGCTTTGTCCGGGGCCGGTACTGTCCTAAAGTGTCCCCGCAGCGCAGCTAAATTGCTGCATAAATCATAGCCAGTAGTCCATATTTTGTAAGGACTACAGATTGATTTTCTGAAAATCAGGCTTTCTTGACCCATGCGCTGCACCAGCCGGTGGATGCCACCTGCTTGCCAGCATAGAGCGGACACCCGCCGGCCGCATCGCCTGCCTTGCCCTGGAACAGCGCGCAATTGGCGCAGTGGCTACCAGCCGCGAATTTGGGGTATTTGACTTTGTCGGCGCGGGCTGCATCGCTTACATAGCCCAGAGCCAGGGCTTGCGGGCCCTTCTCATCCACCATAGGGGCCGCTTCGCTTGACTTGGCTGGCTCGGCAGGCGCGGGTGTTGAGGCAGAAGCGGGTTCTGCAGCAGGTGCGGGTGTCGGCTCTGGGGCTGACGCAGGAGCGGGAGCTGGCGCGGGTGTCGGTTCTGGTACAGGTGGTGGGGCCGCAGGTGCGGGTGCCTGTTTGTCCGAGCAGGCGGCGATCATGGTGATGCCGGCCAGCGGAAAGATTTGGATGAAGGTCCGACGGGTGGACGTTTTCTGCATGGTGATTTCCTCCAAGTTGTTGGCCATGTTGGTGTGGCCGCTGCGCAGCATACTGTAACGCCAGCGGACGCCATGTGCGGTATGTCACACAACTTGTCCCAGCTTAGGCTGGCAAGTTGAAACAGGTGGATGTATCGACCTCAACCCAGCCCGAGGCTGGTCTGCAGGTGGGCGGCGCAGGTGCGCAACGCAGTGGATGGAATTTGCTCCACCAATTGCAGCAAGTGGCTCGCGTAGCCGGAGTCGGTGTGCAAGCGCCAGGTGTCGATCCACCAACCCTGGCCAGCCATGAGCCACTTGAAATCGACTTCTTCCAGCAGCACAAGGCGTTCGTCGGCTCCAGCATCTCTTGCCGGACCGGTTGACATGGACGAGGTTTCCGTTGGCATGGTCTTCCCTCCTGGGAGTGACGGTTTTTACCGTTGCGAAAAGGCGGTGTTTCTTGTGGAAGTGCGATGAAGTCTGCGCCAGTGCGTGGCGCCTGTAGGCAGCAAAAACGGGCATAAAGCGGACCAGTTCTGGTATTTGGTGACGCGGTGGTTTACGCGGCTGAGTTGTCCAGCGAGGCGCCGCTCATCTTCACGGCGGTGTCGGTCATGGCTACCACCAGCGTGTCCCGCAGTGGATGTGGCGCTGCCAGCTCGGGCAGCAGCAGGCTCACATGGAAGGGGATGGACACACTCAGCGGCCGCACCAGCAGATCAGGCCCGGCCAGTGCCAAGGCGGTGAGCGGGTTGACGATGGCCACGCCCAGGCCCTGGCGCACCAAAGCGCACACAGCGGCGGCACTGACGGTCTCCAGCACCATGGTGCGTGTTACCTCAGCTTGGGCAAACATCTGGTCGATCGCCTGGCGGTAGCTGTCCCCCGCCGCCAGGCTGACAAAACGTTCACCCTCAAAGTGCTGCGGTGTCAACGCAGCAAAACGGGCCAGCGCATGGCCACGTGGCACAACCGCCACTTCGTTGACTTGCAGCAGGGGGCGCAACGTGACCCCGATGGGTGCTTGCAGGGTTTCACTCAGGCCCAGGTCAAACCGCTGCTCGCTCATGGCCTGCTCCAGCCAAGGTGACTCTTCCGGAAAGATGCTCACTGCCGCCTGCGGCAGCGCCTGGGTAAACGCCACCAGCGCACTCGGCACAAAGGCCTGAGCCAGTGCCGGCAGGCAGGCCAGGCGCAGGCGCCCGGTGGACAGGGTGCGCAACTCCTGGGCGCGTGCCGCAATCTGATCGAGCCCGACAAACGAGCGTTCCACCTCTTGCATTAACGCCAGCGCACGCACCGTCGGGCGCAGTCGGCCCCGTACCCGGTCAAACAAATCAAAACCCAGCAGGTACTCCAACCGCGCCAGCTCGCGGCTCAGGGTGGGTTGACTGGAGGCGGTGACTTCCGCCGCACGGCTCAGGTTGCCGTGTTGCATGATGGCGCGAAAAATCGCCAGTTGGCGGTGGGTTAACGCGGGTGCGGCGGTGCTGGATTGCTGGGTGCTCATGCCCGCATGGTAGTCAAAACCATATCCAATGTGAATGATTATGCAAAATAATAAGCATTGCTGGCATAGACAAAGCCGGGCATCATGCCACCATGAACCCATTTACCCCCGACACCCTGGCCAGTTTGGCCCAAACCTACGGCACACCACTGTGGGTGTATGACGCAGCCACCATCCAACGCCAAATTGCCGCACTGCGCTCGTTTGACGTGATCCGTTTTGCCCAAAAGGCCAACTCCAACACCCACATTCTCAAGCTGATGAAGCGCTTGGGTGTGGTGGTGGATTCGGTCTCGCTCGGAGAGATCGAGCGCGCGCTGGCCGCAGGGTTCAAGCCAGGTGCGCATGACGGCCATGCTGAAATCGTCTTCACCGCCGACCTGCTGGACCGCGCCACGCTGGCCCGCGTAGCCGAGCTGGGTGTGCCAGTGAACTGCGGCTCGATTGACATGCTGGACCAGCTCGGTGCGGTCAGCCCCGGCCACCCGGTGTGGTTGCGCATCAACCCCGGTTTTGGCCACGGCCACAGCAACAAAACCAACACCGGCGGTGAACACAGCAAACACGGTATCTGGCACACCGAGCTGCCGCTGGCGCTGGAAAAAGTGCGCGCCAATGGCCTGAAGCTGGTCGGCTTGCACATGCACATTGGCTCGGGTGTGGATTACGGGCACCTGCAAGAGGTGTGCGGTGCGATGGTCGCGTTGGTACAAACCGTCAAAGCGCAGGGACTGGACTTAAGCGCGATTTCAGCCGGTGGTGGCTTGTCTATTCCCTACCAAGCCGGTGAGCCGCAGATTGACACAGCACATTACTTTTCGCTGTGGGACGCCGCCCGCCAGCAGATTGCCAAGCTGCTGGGCCACCCGGTGGCGCTGGAGCTTGAGCCGGGCCGTTACCTGGTGGCCGAGTCCGGCGTGCTGGTGGCCGAGGTGCGCGCCGTCAAACACCAGGGCAGCGCCCGTTTTGTGCTGGTGGACGCCGGTTTCAGCGACCTGATGCGCCCTGCCATGTACGGCAGCTTCCACGGCACGGAACTGATCCATGCCGACAGCACCCCTGTCACCGGGCCGACATATGAGACGGTGGTCGGCGGCCCGCTGTGTGAGTCGGGCGATGTGTTCACGCAAGGCGAGGGCGGCGTGGTGCTGACCCGCGCGCTGCCGCAAGCGCAGGTGGGCGACCTGTTGGTGATCCACGACACCGGCGCCTATGGGGCGTCAATGTCCTCCAACTACAACACCAGGCCTTTGGTCCCCGAGGTTTTGGTCGAAAACGGTGTGCCTCGCCTGATTCGGCGCAAACAGACGGTGGCGGAGTTGTTGGCGTTGGAGGTGGTTTAGTCTTCTGTTGCGCTGTTGGGGGCCGTGTGTGGGTGTGGCCCGGGGCGCGGGCTGGCCAAAGGCCGAGGCCTCATGACGCTTCGCTTTTTGAATCGGCCTCAACTTCCGCCCAGCCCACGCCCCTGTGGTGGTTAGCGTACGCATTGTGCTGCGCGCTGGCCAACAGGCTGGTCCTGATTTGTAATGGCGCGCTGCGTGATAAAAATCCATTGACTATTCAGGCATCGGTGACGCAGATTCCATGTCGGCGCGGACCACAACAGATGCCACCTAATTGAGCAGAAGGCTCATCCTAAACAGTAAAAATATCGCGGTTTCTTGTGCTTGTGGGGGTGTCTATATACGAAGGGTGTATCTCACACGGGTTTTGCGTAGTCCCCGTTTTCTGCATCGTCAAATGGCAATTCGGTACCTGGTTCTTCGGTCGTTTCCTCGCCACGACCTCTAATCATGGAGTATGCATCCATTGGTTTAACGACCCTCCTTCGCGGCGCGGTGCGACGGTCTGAAGTTATGGTAGCTAGTTTTTCTTGGACATGCGTGACCGTTCCTGTGCCGCGTACAAGTTCGAGTCGCCCTAGGCTTTCCTTTGTCTCAGGGTCAAAGAGTTCCTTTCCGACGGCATATATGAGAAACCGCTGACCCTTGCGAACATCAGCGGCGCCTCGGTTTATGACGACCTTGAATTGATCAATCACGTCGATTACTCTGGCTGGGAAGATTGGAGTCGATGACTCGGGCATGGGTAACTCCAGTGATCTAGGAATGTGTCCGTTGCTGAACATAGGGTTTCACCCGAAGGCGGGTGATGACGTCAAGGCTATTGCTCTTGAGTCCGTTTAATACGTCCGTTGCATCGAAATCGAAGTCGTCGAGGCGAACCTGAATCAGTCCGTCATCTTGTATGTTCTGCACAAGGCCCTGGCCAAAGAATCTCTCATACTGATCCTTTTCCACGACAAAGACCGAGACAACTAGGCCGAAAAAATATAAGGACGATGGCTCTAACAAAAGAATCACCCTCGGTTCGTCCGGATCTTTGCTTTCAACTATTGAGAGTTTTACCCGAGGCAATGTAGACGCTGCATGCATCTTCGCGATTCGTGCGGCCTCTATCAGTACAGCAATGATAGCCAGCGACACCAAGAGAGTGACAGCGAATACTGGTAACGCGATCTTTTCTGTGGCAGGGATAAACCAGGCAGCAATGCCGGCAATCAAGCCAGCGATCCCGACAAACGTTCCGACGATGCCTTTGAGACTCGCCCAAAGTAGTCGAGGCCACGTGGATAGTTCGTAAGGACCAGTCTGCATGTGGATAGTCTACTGCTCTCTCGTTCGAGAGCCTCTGCCCACGAAACGGCGTTGTTTGTGAGGCCTAACGAAGTTGTAAAAACTATCGCATCTGTCGCAGCGGCATGATCTTGTAGGTACTCCCACCACCTCAAACCAAATTCAAAAAGTCCAGCGCCTCGTCCAGATGCTGGTCAAAGTCACTCAGTGTGTAGTCGCCGCCTAGCAGAAGTTTGAGGGCCGTGCCGGGGGAGTGCGCCAGCATCTCGCGCCAGTCCAGCACCTCGTCACCTTTGGCAATCACCGCAAAATAGCGCGCGGGCAGGCTGATGTGGGGGACTTCTTGGGTGATGAGTTCTTCCACATGCGATTGGTCAAAAGTAAAGTGTTGCTCGGGGTCGTGCCACAAACTTCGCTCACCAATCTGCGCGGCTAGGTCGCGTGCGGGCTGGATGGCGGGGTTGAGCAACACCGCTTTGCATCCCAGACGCTCGGCCAGCCAGGTGGCATAAAACCCGCCGAGTGACGAGCCCATGACCGCCATCGACTCCTTGGGCCAATCACGGATGGCTTGCAACACCTAGTCCATCGCCTGACGCGGAGGCGGTGGCAGCGTTGGACGCTGCCAGGTCACGCCGGGTGGCGACGGGCTACCGCTTCGGCGGCGTGCCGCGCTTTGACAGACGCGGGTGAGGAGTGAAAGCCGTGCAGGTATAGCAGGTGAGTGGTGGGCATGGTGGCAGGTGTCTTTACCCCTGGGCCACCGGTCGGCTCGGGTCGCTGCACCAGTCGCTCCAGCTGCCTGCATACAGGCTGGTGCGGCCCAGACCGGCGATTTCCATGGCCAGGATGTTGGGAACGGCGCTGACGCCGCTGCCGCAATGGTGCACCACGGTGGCCGGGTTGCGGCCCGCCAGCAGGGCTTCAAATTCAGCGCGTAATTCGGCTGCCGGTCTGAAGAAGCCGTTAGCGTCAATGTTCTGGGTGAACGGGCGGTTGAGCGCGCCGGGAATGTGTCCGGCCACCGGGTCCAGCGGCTCGACTTCGCCACGAAAGCGTGGCTCGCCACGGGCATCGATCACAGTCTGGATGGGTTTGCCGAGGTTTTTTGCTATCGTGTCCGCAGCTACTAGCCCAGATTCTACGGGGTCTGGTGAGTATTTTGATGATTGAGGTGTTGGGCCCTTGCCTGCCTCTACGGCGCCACCGGCAGCGATCCAGGCGGGCAAGCCGCCGTCGAGCACCGCCACCGCTTCATGGCCAAGCCATTTGAGCATCCACCACAGGCGGCCACAGTAGTTCGCCGCTTGGCGGTCATAGACCACAACCTGTCGTTCTGGCGTCAGGCCAACATTGCCGAGCCAGCTGGCAAATGCCTGGCGTGAAGGCAGGGGGTGGCGGCCACCGCTGGCGGCGTCGGGGTCGCCCTTGGCGGCGCTCAAGTGCCGGTCCAGATCGGCACGCAGCGCGCTGGGGATGTGGCTTTCCAGATACTGCGCGTCACCCGCCGTGGGTTGCATCAGCTGAAAGCTGCAGTCAAACACTATCGGTGGCTGGCCACTGGCTAGTAAGGTTTGCAATTGGGCAACGGTGATCAGGGTGGTGTACATGAGGTATTCCTGCGTAATTTTCTCAGGTGGGATTTTACGAACCCATGCGGCGTCAGACGGCGCGCTCAGTGATCTTCAGTGATCGTTCCTGGCAGGGTGCGGGTGCGCAGCACGGTGGCAGCAATGCCGCTGGCAATGATCAATGCGATACCGGACCAACCCATGGGACTGAGTCGCTCACCAAACAGTAGCCAGCTGTACCCAGCTGCAAAGACAATGCCCAAATATTGAAGGTTGGCCACCAGCAGGGTTGAGCCCCGGCTGTAGGCACGGGTCATGGACCATTGACCCAGCGAGGCCAGCACGCCAATTGGTATCAGCCAGGCCAGTGCCTGCCAGTGAACGCCACTCCAGGGGGTAAAGCCAAACCACAGAGATCCCAGCAGGCCGACCAGCGTGGTACCTATCGAGAAGTAAAACACCACCCGCCCTTCGGGTTCGCCCACCTTGCCGAGTGCGGTAACCTGCAGCATGGCCATGGAGGCACCCATGCCGGAGAGCAGGCCGATCAGTCCGGCAAATAATTGGTCTTGTGCCAGTGTGGGGTGCAGCAACAGGATCACCCCTGCAAAACTTGCCAGCACCGTGGCCATCAGCGGCCCCTGGCGGCTGGATTTGCCATACAACAGCGCACCGCCGATGACAAAGGCGGCAATCCATACGCCACTCATGTAGTTGAGTGTCATGGCGGTGGCCAGTGGCAGATGGGCGATGGCGTAAAACCAGGTGGTCATGGAAAACACCCCAACCATTGAGCGCCATGCGTGCATCATGGGCACCTTTGTGGCAATTGGCGTGCCACGGGTGCGCAAGATCAGCCAGATGAAAACGACACTGACCACGCCGCGGTAGAACACCAGTTCAAACGAGTTGAAGTCTGCACCTGCGATCTTGATGCCCACCGCCATGGTGGAGAAAAAGAGGGCTGCGAGCACCACCCAGAATGCTTGCATATGTTATATAAGAAATAGGGCCTTAGCCCTTGATATGCAAGGGCTTGTAGCTATTAAAAGCATTGTTTACTTCAAGCGGCCATCTGACGGCGATACCATTCGTGAAAGTGCTGCATGCCATCTTCCATCGGGCTCTGATACGGCCCGACTTCGTTGTCGCCGCGCGCCAGCAGTGCTTTGCGGCCAGCGTCCATGCGCTCACCGATCTCGTCGTCCTCGATGCAGGTTTCCATGTAGGCAGCCTGTTGCGCTTCGACAAACTCGCGCTCGAAGGCGGCGATGTCCTCGGGGTAGTAGAACTCCACCATGTTCAGCGTCTTGTCCACGCCCATCGGGTGCAGGGTTGAGACGGTCAGCACATGTGGGTACCACTCGACCATGATGTGCGGGTAGTAGGTCAGCCAGATGGCACCGCGCTCGGGCAACTTGCCGCTACGGTATTTCAGCAGCGCATCGTGCCAGCGCTGATACACCGGCGAGCCCGGGCGGCCAAAAGCCGCAGACACGCCGACGGTTTGCACCGAGTAGTGCTCCCTGAATTCCCAGCGCAAGTCGTCACAGGTGACAAAACTGCTCAAGCCCGGGTGGAACGGGCCGACGTGGTAGTCCTCAAGGTAGACCTCGATAAAGGTCTTCCAGTTGTAGTTGCACTCATGCAGTTCGACCTTGTCAAGTACAAAGCCTGAGAAGTCGAGCTGGGCGCGGGTGGCCATGCCCGCCAGATCTTTCGCCACGTCGCGGTCGCTGCCATTGGCCTCGAACAGCAGGCCGTTCCATTCCTGCAGCGGGTAGTTGTTCAAGCTCAGGCACGGGTCCTGGGCGAAGTGTGGTGCACCGATCAGCGTGCCAGCGGGCTCTTGACCACTGGCCGCGTAGGTCCAGCGGTGAATCGGGCAGACGATATGGCCACCTGCACCGGTGGCGCCCAGCGAACCGCGCCCGTTGAGCATGATCGCCTGGCGATGTCGACAGACGTTGGAGACCAGTTCGATGCCCTTGTCGGTCCGCACCAGCGCACGGCCCTCTTTCTCTTGCGGCAGGGCGTAATAGTCGCCCACGTTGGGCACACTTGAGGCGTGTCCCACGTAACGTGGTCCCCGCTGGAAAAGGGTTTGCAATTCGCGCTGGTACAGCGCGTCATCAAAGTAAGCTGAAACTGGTAGTTGGCCGGTGGCCTGCTGCAGTTGAAGACTTAAATCAGACATGGATGACCTGACCTAAAGACTCCCCACAGGGAGATGCACACAAAGTGCAAAGTGAAAAAATCCAGCCGGGGCTGGTGCAAGAAAGCGGGATTGTAGCCCCCGCCATGCGCTGGGGAAACCCGTCTGTCGGCAGGGTTTTCGGTCGGTCAGTCCTCGGGGGCAAAGCCAAAGTCGTTGCGGCTGCTGGTCTTCATGCGGTACATGGCAGTGTCAGCGGCGCTCAGCAGCGCGTCCGCCGTCTTGCCATTTATCGGGAATACGCTGATGCCCATGCAGAGTCCGATGGAGCATAGGTGGCCATTAAAGAACCAGGGCTCACGCATGCTGTCAATGAGTTTTTGGGCAATGCCGTCAATCTGTTCGCGCTGCACTGAACTTTCCAGCAGCACGACAAATTCGTCACCGCCCAGGCGGGCCACGGTGTCGGTTTTGCGCGTGTTGGCCAGCAATTGTTGCGCGACCCATTGCAGCGCAGCGTCGCCGGCATCGTGTCCCCAGGCGTCGTTGATGTCTTTGAAGTGGTCCATGTCAATAAACATCACCGCCAGCGGTGCTTGGGCACGTTGGGCACGCTCAAGTGCGTTTGCAAGCCGTTCCATGAACAGGCGCCGGTTGGGCAGGCCGGTCAGCGGGTCGTGGCGCGCCAGATGTTCAAGCTCCAGACGGTTGGCTTGCAATTCGGTGAACTGTTGATGGATTTGCTGTTGCATGTGGTCAAAACTGCGCGCCAGTTGGCCGATCTCGTCCTGGCGGTCATTCGGAAGCCCGATGATGGGGCGCTCGCTGGAGAAACGCGCCACTGCAGCGCTCATCGTATTGAGTGGACGGGTTACCCAGCGCGCCAGCAGCAGGGCCAGCAGAAAGCCGGTCAGGCCGAAGCTTGCGGCAATCTGCAAAATGCTCAGGCCCAGCGCGCCTGAATGGCTGAGGACGCTGCTGCGTGGCTCGGCCAGTCCAAGATACACAGCGCCTTCGCTGCTGGAGACCTTGACTTGATTGCTCGTGAATGCGGCCACGATGGGTATACCAGCATGGGGGCCGGTGTCAGCCTCCAGCATCACCTGAGTCGCATGGCCTTCAACCAGCTCGCTGGTGGCTGGGAACTCGTCTTGCATCAGCACCCGTCGCCCGGTGTCGAAACCAAAGGTTTTCGAGCTGTCGGGGTGGATCAGAAAGTCGCCTTGCCGGTTGGCCAGATAGAGCTGGAATTCTGCAGGCAAATCGACGGCCAGTCTGGCAAACGCGCCTTTGAGATCGATATTGAGCACAATCACCCCGATCGCCTGACCCTGGCTGTTGACCACCGGTGAGGCTAGTTGCACCGTGGGCTGCCCCAGCCCGGCGTGGGCACCTCGTTCGTGATTGATGACGATGCGCGACAGGTAGGTGCTACCGGCGGGTAGTTTCAGCGTGTCAGACACGTAGGGATAGTGACTCTTTTCCTGCAGGTCGTCGCCTTCGATGCGAAGTAGTTGCTTGCCGTCGCGGTCCACCCGTACCCGTTCCAGCCCGTAGTCGCTGGCGGAGATCAGTCTCACCTGAAAGTAGCCGGGGTTGACGGTCATCAATAGCTTGAACAGCGTCGCCAGTTGGTCGGCCTGAGCTGCGGATTGTGTGGACGGTAGTTGCAGCAGCGCCAAAGCGGCCGGATGCGAGGCCAGCAACTGCAGGTCGCGCGAGGCGCCGAGCCGGATATCCAGGATGCGCCGCCCCACCACCTGTGTTGCAGTCATCAGCTCATTTTTGGCTGCTTGTACCAGCAAATCGCGGCTGACCTTGTAGGTATACAGGCCGGTCAGGCCCGCTGTCAACAGGCTGACAAGCGCCAGCACACTGCCCAGACGTGCGGCCAGTCCCCACTTCATGGGGCCATCACCCTGGAGACTCGGTCGCCCGAATAGATGCGCTCCCACAGGCGCTGGCGACGTTCGCTGTTTTCCGCCGGTTCGAGCCAGACGATGCGATCTTTCGGGCGCATGTAGGGCGGCTCGGAGACGGTGTTGGCCAGGCCCTGGCGCATTTCCAGTGCCTGGCTGGGTTCGGGTTCCAGCAGGTAGTTGATCCAGGCATGCGCCAGCGCCAGGTTTTTGGTTTGACGGGTGATGGCCCAGGTATCCAGCCAGGCCAGAGCACCCTCCTTGGGGATCGCGTAACCCACATCTGCCCCCGCAGACCGGAGCAACTGCACCTGTTGCGCACCATAGTTGGCCAGCATCAGGGCAGCATGTTTTTTCTGGAAAAGGGTCACAGACTCCTCAGGCCCGGTATAGAAGCCCATAGCGTTTCGACGCAACGCAATCAACTGCTTGACCACATCGGGCCACTGGTTGTCGGTCAGTTTGAACGGATCGGTGATGCCCAGCGACTGCGCTGCCAAGGAAAAGTTGTGGGTGCTGCTGTTGTATAGCAAGACTTTGCCACGGTATTGTGGGTCCCATAGGGCGGTAATCGAGGTGGGCGGCGTGGTGACCTGTTGACGGTCATAGATCAGGCCCATCTCGGCGTAGGTGTAGGGTACCGCAAACACCTTGCCGTTGTGCGTGAGACCGTTGATGCTGCCGCGCTGGCGAAAGCGCGGCAACTGCCGGGCGATATTGGGAATTTGCGTGGTGTCGATGGGCGACACCAGATCAGCCTGAATGTAGCGTTGCAATTCGGCGGTGTTGACGGCAAACACGTCAAAGTCCTGTCCCTGGTTCTGCCGTACCCGCTCCCAAAGCGCTTCATCCGAGTCGATGAAGGTCACGCTCACCTGGTTGCCCGTGCGTGCCTCGAAAACCTTGACCAGATCCGCATCGGCATAGCCCGGCCAGCTCAACACACGCAAGGTGTCGGCGCAGACCATCGCTGGCAGCAGCATGGTCAGGAAACCCAGACCTAAGGATTGCCACCTGTTCACGTTGGTTCTGTAGCTGGTCACGGCTGCGCCTATTGATGTTGATTCATATCAAACTTTTTACCAAGACCCTTTGATCGTACAGGCATTCTGAGTCACGCGGAAAATAGCTTGGCAGCGCCTAAAATGCACCCTTTTGCACCCGGGGATAATGCGCTCATGGCTACAGCTTCGAAACACGCATCGGCGCCAGCGCCCGCAAATTATGAAGCTGCCTTGCAGGAGCTTGAGCAGTTGGTCGCCAGGCTGGAGTCGGGTGACCTGCCGCTGGAGCAGCTGTTAACCCAGTATCAGCGCGGTGCCGAATTGCTGGCATTCTGTCGTGACCGGCTTGAAGCCGTGGAAACCCAGGTCAAGGTGCTGGACCAAGGCGTGTTGAAAACCTGGACTTCTGACGAACGATGACCACTTCTCTTTCGCAAGTTTTTCACCTCGAAGACTGGATATCCCGTCAACTCTCAGTTGTCGAGCAGGCTCTGGATCAATGGGTATCGGTGGATGCTTCGGCACACCTCGAACATCAGGCCCCAAGTGAACTGATGGCTGCCATGCGTTATGCCGTACTTGACGGTGGTAAGCGCCTGCGTCCACTGCTGGTGATGGCGGCGTTTGAGGCGGTGCAGTACGGACAGACACCCGGGATGTCTCAGTCAGCGCTGCGAGCTGAGATGTCGCAGGCCGCACTGCGTGCGGCGTGTGCGGTGGAACTGATCCACGCCTATTCGTTGGTGCACGATGACATGCCCTGCATGGACAACGACATCCTGCGTCGTGGCAAGCCCACCGTGCATGTTGCCTTTGGCGAAGCCAGTGCATTGTTGGCCGGTGATGCCTTGCAGGCTTTGGCGTTTGAGCTGTTGACGCCAGATGTTGCTGTCATGCCCGCTACCCAACAGGCCCACCTGTGTCGTCTGCTGGCACGAGCCGCTGGCTGCACCGGTATGGCTGGCGGGCAAGCTATTGACTTGGCCAGCGTGGGCTTGCAACTGTCAGAGAGCCAGTTGCAGGAAATGCACCGCCTGAAAACCGGTGCGTTGCTCGAGGCCAGTGTGATGATGGGCGCTGCTTGTGGTCACACCAGCGTAGTGACCTGGAACGCATTGCAAGAATTTGGTGCGGCGATCGGATTGGCTTTTCAGGTGGTGGATGACGTGCTCGATGTCACCGCTGACTCGGTTACCCTGGGCAAGACGGCCGGCAAGGATGCTGATAGCTGCAAACCGACCTACGTGTCGCTGATGGGACTGAGCGAGGCCACGGCTTTTGCACGCAAGCTCAAATTGCAGGCGCTGGACGCCCTTGAGCGCACCGGTCTGGCTGATGTGCGCGCTTTGCAGGGCTTGGCTGAAACGGTGGTCGATCGCACCTGTTGAGCACTGTATTTTTAAGAAAAATGCCTCTAGCCCCCGTTTTGATTGGGTGAGAAGCTATTCGAATCAGAGCATTTATTCATGACAATCACGTATCCCTTGCTGCAGACCATTGACTCGCCAGAGGACTTGCGGCGGCTCAATCGCTCCCAATTGGCGCCTCTGGCCCATGAGCTTCGGGCTTATTTGCTCGACAGCGTGGCCAAAACCGGTGGACACCTGAGCTCCAACCTGGGCACGGTAGAACTCACGGTGGCGCTGCATTACGTGCTCAACACGCCGTACGATCGCATCGTCTGGGACGTGGGCCATCAGACCTACCCGCACAAGATTCTGACCGGGCGGCGCGACCGCATGCACAGCCTGCGTCAGCTGGGTGGCTTGAGCGGGTTCCCGCGGCGTGACGAGAGCGAGTTTGACACCTTTGGCACGGCGCACTCCAGCACCTCGATTTCGGCGGCGCTGGGCATGGCACTGGCCAGCCGTCTCAAGGGGGAAGACCGCCACGCGGTCGCCGTGATTGGCGACGGTGCCATGACAGCCGGTATGGCCTTTGAGGCTCTGAACAATGCCGGTGTGGCCGATTGCAATCTGCTGGTGATCCTGAACGACAACGACATGTCGATCAGCCCGCCAGTGGGTGCACTCAACCGCCACCTGGCCAAGTTGCTCAGTGGCCAGTTTTACGCTGCTGCTAAAAATGCCAGCAAAACCGTGCTCAAAGGTGCGCCGCCCCTGTGGGAACTGGCCAAACGCTTTGAAGAGTCTGCCAAGGGCATGGTCAAGCCAATCACCTTGTTCGAGAAATTCGGCTTCAACTACGTTGGCCCGATTGATGGGCACGATGTGGACACCTTGGTCAGCGTTCTGGAGAACATCAAGCACCTCAAAGGGCCGCAATTCCTGCATGTGGTCACAAAGAAGGGGCAAGGCTACAAGATGGCCGAAGCCGACCCTGTGGCCTACCATGGCCCCGGCAAGTTTGATCCGGCGGTGGGCTTGGCCAAGTCCAGCGCACCGGCCAAGCCCACGTTTACCGAGGTGTTTGGCAACTGGCTGTGCGACATGGGCGCCGCTGACAGCCGACTGGTGGCCATCACCCCGGCCATGCGCGAGGGATCGGGCATGGTGGAGTTCGAAAAACTCTTTCCCAAACGTTTCTTTGACGTGGGCATTGCCGAGCAGCACGCGGTGACCTTTGGTGCCGGGCTGGCCTGCGAAGGACTCAAGCCCGTGGTGGCGATTTACTCCACCTTTTTGCAGCGCGGCTACGACCAGTTGGTGCACGATGTGGCCATCCAGAACCTGCCGGTGGTGTTTGCGCTGGACCGCGCTGGCCTCGTGGGTGCAGATGGCGCCACCCATGCAGGTGCCTATGACATTGCCTTCATCCGCTGCATTCCCAACATGAGCTTGGCCTGCCCATCCGACGAAAACGAATGTCGGCAATTACTCAGTACCGCCTATGCCCAGGATACACCGGTGGTGGTGCGCTATCCGCGTGGCGCGGGTGTCGGCGTGACGGCGTTGCGCACGCTCGATACACTGCCTTTTGGCAAGGGTGAAATCCGCCGCACCGGGCGCAAAGTGGTGCTGCTGGCCTTTGGCACCCTGTTGTACCCGGCCTTGCAAGCCGCTGAAAAGCTCGATGCCACGGTGGTCAACATGCGTTGGGTCAAGCCGCTCGATACCGAACTGTTGCTACAAGTCGCGGCGAACCACGATGCTCTGGTTACGATTGAAGACGGCTGCATCATGGGTGGCGCAGGCAGTGCGGTGCTGGAAGCCTTGGCGGCAGCGAGACTGGCCAAGCCAGTGCTGCAACTGGGTCTGCCTGACCAATTTGTTGAACACGGCGATCCGGTCAAGTTGATGGTGATGCTGGGACTTGATGGCGAAGGTATCGAAGCCTCGGTACGCGCTCGTTTTGAATCTTTTTTCACGCTTGTTTGAAATTCTCACCAGGTTTGTCAAGGGTAAACCCGTGCCAACGTTCCATCGATCGGTTCATAGAATTGTGATCGTTCCCACCCGATAGCCTTCGGCGCGGGTGAGCCAGGAATTATCCAGTTAACAACCATAGGAGACAGTCGATGGATCGTCGTTTAGTTATTAAAAACGCTGGTATTGTCGGCATTCTGGCTGCAGGTGCTGCGCCTGCGGTGCAGGCTCAGGGTGCCAATGTGCGCTGGCGCATGGCATCGAGTTTTCCAAAGTCGCTCGATACCATTTTTGGCGCAGCCGATACCATTGCGAAAAAAGTGGGTGAGATGAGCGGTGGCAAATTCACCATTTCAACCCATGCAGCTGGTGAATTGATGCCTGCACTGGGTATTGTCGATGGCGTGCAGAATGGCACTGTGGAATGCGGTCACACCTGTGCGTACTATTACTTTGGCAAGGACGATACATTTGCGCTTGGATGCGCCGTGCCATTCAGCCTTAATAGCCGTCAGATGACCGCCTGGATGTATGAAGGCAACGGTTTGACGCTGATGCGTGAGTTCTACAAGGACTACAACATTGTCAATTTCCCGGCAGGCAATACCGGCTCCCAGATGGGCGGCTGGTATCGCAAAGAGATCAAGAGCGTCAAGGATATTCAAGGGTTGAAATTCCGCGTTGGCGGCTTTGCCGGTAAGGTCATTACGCGAATGGGCGGCGTCCCGACCAGCCTTCCTGGCGGCGAAATTTATCAGGCACTGGAAAAAGGCACGATCGACGCTGCTGAATGGGTGGGTCCGTATGACGACCAGAAGCTGGGCTTCAACAAGGTGGCACCTTACTACTACTATCCTGGCTGGTGGGAAGGTGGTCCGCAAGTGGACTTGTTTGTCAATGACAAAGCCTATGCTGGTTTGTCACCTGAAAACAAGGCTATTCTTGAAACGGCATGCGCTTATGCCCACGTTGAAATGCAGGCCAAGTACGACGCCAAGAACCCGCTTTCGCTCAAGCAGTTGGTGGGCGCTGGTACCAAGGTGCTGCCGTTCCCCAACGATGTGATGAACTTGGCGTTCAAAGAGTCGATGGCCTTGTACAAGGAACTTGACGCTTCAAATCCGAAGTGGAAGAAGGTGTACGACGATATGTCTGCTTTCCGCCGTGACCAGAACCTGTGGTTCCGTTTCACGGAAATGCGCTTTGACCAGTTCATGCAGGCGCAAAAACTGTAAGTCACTGCGTTGATCATAAAAAGACCCGCATTTGCGGGTTTTTTTATGGCCGAAAGAGACACGTCGCTGGCATTGTGCTGGCGACGTGGGCGCTTATCTATTTCTTTTGTTTCATCGCGTCCAGCATGGCTTTCATGGGGTCGTCGTTCGCTTGGTTGGCACCGGGGTCCGCAGGCGCTTCTTCGGGTTGTGCTGCAAAGTCGGCTTGCATTTGCTGCGTCACCGCCTTCAGGTCAATCTTGACTTTCTTGTCCAGCCCGCCAGAGACGATATCCGGGAAGAAAATGATCGCTATCACCATACAAATCTGGATCAACACAAAAGGCACCGCGCCCCAGTAAATCTGCATGGTGGTGACTGGTTGGATGAGTTTCTTGGTGAGCTTGTCGGTGTATTCCTTGGCTGGCGCGACGCTACGCAGGAAGAACAGGGCGAAACCAAACGGCGGGTGCATGAAAGAGGTCTGCATGTTCACGCCCAGCAAAACGCCAAACCAGATCAGGTCCACGCCTAGTTTGTCTGCCACGGGTGCCAGCAATGGCACAACGATAAAGGCGAGTTCAAAGAAGTCCAGAAAAAACGCCAGGAAAAAGACCAAAAAGTTGACAACCAACAGGAAGCCGGTATGACCACCTGGCACTGAGGTCAGCAGGTGTTCCACCCATTTGGAGCCGTCCACACCTTGAAACACCAGGCTGAAGACGGTGGAGCCCATCAGGATGAACAGCACGAAGCTCGATAGCTTGGCGGTGCTGGTGAGCGCCTGCTTGAGCAACGGCATGCTCAGTCGGCGACGCACAATGGCCATGATGATGGCGCCCATGGCGCCCATGGCTCCACCTTCCGTTGGCGTGGCAATACCCAAGAAAATGGTACCGAGAACAAGGAAGATCAGCAATAGCGGCGGAATCAGCACAAAGGTGACACGCTCCGCCATGCGTGATAACAGACCTAGTCGGGAAACTTTGTTGGCCAACGAGATCAAGAGCGCAAGTACCACACCGAAACACAAGGAGACGACGATGGTCTCATCGGTCGCGACCGTGGTGACAGTCTCTCCGCTGATCCAACTGACAACCTGTGCGTAATGTTTGGCGAAATAAACCGCGGCTGAAGCGGTGACGATGGTCAGGATCGACAAAGAGCGCAGCCCGCCGCTGCCATTGTCTTCACGAATGGTGCGTGCTTCTATAGGCAGGGCAGGAACCCATTTGGGGCGGAAAATGGCGATGCCAATCACGTAAAGCACATAGCACCCGGTCAAGGCAAAGCCGGGAATGAACGCGCCTTTGTACATTTCGCCCACGCTGCGACCCAACTGGTCAGCCAGAATGATCAGCACCAGTGACGGTGGAATGATCTGCGCCAGCGTGCCCGAGGCAACGATCACGCCTGAAGCAAGGCGGCGGTCATAGCCGTAACGCAGCATGATGGGCAAGGAAATCAAGCCCATGGAGATCACCGACGCGGCCACCACGCCGGTCGTGGCTGCCAGCAGCGTGCCGACAAAAATCACTGCAAAAGCCAGCCCCCCACGCAGCGTGCCAAACAACTGACCGATGGTGTCGAGCAAATCTTCGGCCATGCCGCTGCGCTCCAGAATCAGTCCCATCAGCGTGAAGAACGGTACCGCCAGTAGCGTCTCGTTTTGCATGATGCCGAAGATGCGCAGCGGCAGGGCTTGCAATAGCGCCTCCGGCAAGAGATGCATTTCGATGCCGAGAAAGCCAAAAAACAGACCACAGGCCCCCAGACTGAAGGCAACAGGAAAACCAAGGAGCAGAAACACGATCAACCCGCCAAACATGATGGGGGCGATATTGGTAGCAAGAAATTCCATCCGTATCTCCTGGCTCAGGCCGCGTTGGCAGTAGCGGCTTTTTCTTCAGCCAGTTTCTGAATGGCCTCTGCCAGTTCCTCCTCGGCAGTCTTGCCTTCGGTTTTTTCGGTGGGGTCGTCGATGAGCCCCATGAGAAAGGCAATCCGCTTGATCAACTCAGACAGACCCTGCAAAAACAACAGGCCGAAGCCGAGCGGCATCATGGCGTAGACAGGCCAGCGAATCAAACCGCCAGCGTTGGAAGACACTTCGCCAGAATTGAATCCATTCAAAAAGAATGGAAAGCTGAACCACACCACAGCACCGGTAAACGGCAGCAGAAAGCAGGTAAAGCCAAATGCATCAATCCACATCTGGGTGCGTTTGTGCAGGTGGCTGTAAATCACATCGATCTTGACGTGCTCACCGTTGAGCAGCGTGAAAGCCGAGCAAAGCAGAAACGTGGAGGCAAACAAATACCATTGCACTTCCAGAAAAGCGTTGGAACTATAGTTGAATGCTTTTCGAATGATGGCGTTGACCGCGCTGATCGTGACTGACGCCAGAATCAGCCAGATGACGTGTCTGCCGACGAATCGGCTGAGCCCATCAATGGCATTGGATAATTTCAAAAACGCGTGCATGTGTTCTCCAACAAATTATGGCGGCAAGGACATCGGACGAGGCGTGTTGAACAAGCCTTCGTAGCCGCTACGAGGTGACCTTATAGGGTAACTTCAGAAGTCAGGAAGTTTGCGACCAACATTCAATTTTTACACAGGGTAAACACTGACTCGCCGCTCATACGGGCACCGCACTCTACAGGGAGATGATCTGCTCACGTACTTGACGCATCAGCAAGTCGTCAAAAGTGTAAAAGCCATTGTCTAAGTTGCTTAGCTGGCTCAATGCAAAGGCTGCCCCTGTGCCAAAGGCTTCGCGCTTGATCGATTCGTGAACCAGTCTGACCGTCTGATAGGGGAAACCGAAAATGACTTCGTGGTGACCCACGATGCCACCCAAACGCAGTGATGTGATGCGTTCACCGTCAATCTCCAAGGTTTCAGCAATTTTGCGGGCGGTGCCAGAAACCTCGGACTTTTCGCGGAAATGCTGCTCAAGAATCTCGACATCGGCAAACGGGGCAATATTGCGCAGGAGCTTGGCGGCCATGATCAGGAAATTGATACCTAGGGTAATGTTGGGAGAACACATGACGCGGGTGTCTTGGCCCAGAGTACGTGCGTAGTCGAGTTCCTTGTCGGTATAGGTCGAGATGGCGCTAACCAGGATCAATCGACGGCGACGCAGTTCCTCGCCATAAATATGGATAGCCTCAGGCTTGGAAAAATCCACCAGTGCATCCACTGAGCGCACGTCCAGCCAATCTTTGTGCACCGCCTTGTCCAAGCTGATGACGGGAATCGCCGTGCCCGGTACAGTCTCCTCATCGGACCTGGTGCTGCGGCGTGCGATCCAGCAAAGTTCAAAACGTGGATCGTGGCGCAACACCTCAGCCACCGCCTGCCCAGCTTTGCCATACCCAATCAAGCCAACTCTGATCATCGGTACCTCTCTATCGTTTCGGCTGTAGGTCAGCAATGATGCGTTCTGATCATTACATTTGTAACAAATATAACAGACCAGGTTGTCAGCCGCTGGGGCGGTTGGCCACGTGTTGTCGCCTGGCAAGTCGGCGCCAGGTTTGAACAGCTTGATTTGTTCAGGTTGGCACGGACCTTGTTTTAGCCTGCGCAAAATCCCACCATGGCAAGACTTTGCGCATCGACAGCACCTGGCCACTTTGAGCGGGTGCGTAGCCCACTATGTCGGCAACACTGGTCTGCCATTGGGCGGTTTGCAACAGCAACAGCAGCTTTTGCACGCTGGGTTGGGCCAGCGCCGATTTCAGACACACCAGGTGATAGCGCTCCTCTTGCAGCGGTACAAAGTCCAACCCAGCTTGCCTGGCTGCCGCTTCAATGCCCAGGCCGGTATCGCAATGACCTGAGGCGACAGCCTGAGCAACACTGGCGTGCGAGGGTTCGGCTTGGCTGTAGCCGTTGAGGTCGTCTCCGCTCAGCGCTGACTGGTCCAGCAGTTCGTCCAGCAGCAGCCGGGTACCGCTGCCCAAGGCGCGGTTGGCAAAGCGCGCGCGTTGGCTCGCCACATCATGCAGTGATTGCAGCATCAGCGGATTGCCAGGGGCCACCATCAGCCCCAGCGTACGTTTGGCAAAACCGATGATCTTGTGCTGCCCCGGTTGCAACAGTGGCTTGTAGGTGCGTTCGCTGCGGGTCTTGCGCGATGTGGGCTCCAGTGTGTGAAACCCGGCCATCACACAGCGGCCTTCGTTGAGAGCACGAATGGCATCGACACTGCCAGTAAAGCGCACATCGAGGTGCAGGCGCGCGGCTTCGACCGGTTGACTCAGGGCAGCTTCGCGCAGTTGACCAATTGCCTCGTCGTGGCTGGCGTACAGGGTCAGCACCTGCACCTGATCGTCAAATGCCAGCGCAAACGTGCGCTCCAACTCGGCCCGCAATGCCTCTATCTGTGGGGCCAGTCTGGCCTGCGCCTGGCGCTCGGCCCACATCAGTTTGTTGCCAAACTCGGTCAGCCGGGCCGACTGGCCTTTTTCCCACACCAGCAGTTCCGAGCCGAGCTCGTTTTCCCAGCGCTTGAGTTCGCCCCACACATGGCGGTAGCTCAAACCCAGCGCCCGTGCGCCGCCGGAGATGGAGCCCTGGCTGCTGACGGCCTGCAGCAAATCAATCAACGGGTTGCGCACTTGCGCCGGAGTGGCGTCTCGTGAGAGGGTGTAATGGAGTTGAAGCCTATGCACGGTAGTTCATATGGTCAGTGAATGCGTCGGGGGCTACGATACCGCATCTTGTTCGATACATTGCATGACGACCTTTATCGATAGCGCCGCCACTGCGTTGCACCTCATTACCTCCCTGGATAGCCAACTGATCACCATTGTGGGCCGGTCGCTGGCCGTTAGCGCCAGTGCCAGCGCCATGGCCTGTGCGCTGGGGCTGGTGCTGGGGGCGTGGCTGGGCGTGGCGCGCTTTGCCGGGCGCGGCGCGCTGCTGACGCTGCTCAATACGTTTTTGGCGGTGCCCTCGGTGGTGGTGGGCTTGGTCATTTACCTGTTGCTGTCGCGCAGCGGGCCGCTGGGTTATCTGGGTTGGCTGTTCAGCTTCAAGGCGATGGTGTTGGCGCAGGCCGTGCTAGTGCTGCCGGTGGTCACCGCGCTGACACGTCAGGTGGTGGAAGATGTGCAACTGCAGCATGGTGAACAACTCCAGTCACTCGGAGCCCGGCCGTTGTTGCGAAGCCTGCTGCTGGCTTGGGACGAGCGATATGCCCTGCTCACGGTGATCATTGCTGGCTTTGGCCGCGCCGTATCGGAGGTGGGTGCGGTGATGATTGTTGGCGGCAACATCGACGGCTTCACGCGGGTGATGACCACCGCCATTGCGCTGGAGACCAGCAAGGGCGACCTGCCGCTGGCGCTGGGCCTGGGCTTGATCCTGCTGGGGGTGGTGTGGCTACTCAATGCCTGCATCTCCTTGCTGAAACGCTGGCGTCAGACGCACGAGGCCGGGGCGTTGGCATCGCCTGTTCTGGGGGTGTCGGTATGAGGATGCGTCCGTGAGTGCATTGTTCGAACTCTCGGGCGTGGGTGTTCAGTTCGGCTCTGCGTCGCGCGGGGTTCGGGCGCTGTCGGCGGTTGACTTGAAGATCCATGCGGGGGAGCGGCTGGCGCTGGTGGGTGCCAATGGCTGTGGCAAGAGCACTTTGTTGCGCCTGCTGCACGGTCTGATTGCCCCCACGGTGGGGCAGCTCAGCAGCCCGGACGCGATGCGTCAGGCCATGTTGTTCCAAAAGCCGTACCTGATGCGCCTGAGCGTGCAGGCCAATGTGGCGCTGGGTGCGTGGCTGCGCGGCACGCCATGGCGGCAGGCCAAAACTTGCGCGTTGGCCGCGCTGCAGCGGGTTGGCTTGGCAGATTTGGCGCAGCGCCAGGCGCGCGCTCTGTCAGGCGGGCAGCAGCAGCGCCTGGCTATGGCGCGGGCTTGGGCGCTGCAACCCCAGGTGCTGCTGCTCGATGAGCCCACCGCAAGCTTGGACCCACATGCCAAGCGGGAGGTGGAGTCCCTGATGCACGAATTTGCCTGCCAAGGCCCCGACATGACACTCATTTTTGCCAGCCACAACCTGGGGCAGGTCAAGCGTCTGGCCAGTCGAGTGGTATACCTTGAGGGTGGACGGGTGATGGCAGACCTGTCGGTACACGATTTTTTCAACGGGTCGTTGCTGCAGGAACAGTATCCGGCGGCCCATTTTTTTGTCAAAGGAGAATCCCTGTGAAACCAATGAAATCATCGTCAGTTTGCAAGCATTTTTGGCCTCTAGCCCTTTTGGGTAAAGGACTTGTAGCTGCATTGGCTGTAGCATCCATTAGTCTGAGTGCGAGCGCTCAGGCTCAGTCGATTGTGGTGGCATCGACGACGTCCACCGAGCAATCGGGCTTGTTTGGCTATCTGCTGCCCGAGTTCAAGAAGGCCAGTGGTATCGACGTGAAAGTGGTCGCCGTGGGCACTGGTCAGGCCATCGACATGGGGCGCCGAGGTGATGCTGATGTGCTGTTTGTGCACGACAAGGTGGCCGAGGAAAAAGTGGTGGCCGAGGGATTTGTCGTTAAACGTTTTGAGGTTATGTACAACGATTTTGTGTTGATCGGCCCCAAGGCCGACCCGGCCAAGACCAAAGGCAATGACATCGTCGAAGCGCTCAAGAAGGTTGCCGCCACCAACTCGGGCTTTATTTCGCGTGGCGACAAAAGCGGCACCAACGCGGCAGAGCTGCGTTTCTGGAAGATGGCCGACCTGACGGACAAGATGGGCGTCGGCTACAAGTCTTGCGGCTGCGGCATGGGCCCGGCGTTGAACATGGCATCGAGCACCGGCGCCTACGTGCTGGCTGACCGTGGCACCTGGCTGAACTTCAAGAACCGCGGTGACCTGACGGTGCTGGTGGAAGGTGACAAGCGCCTGTTCAACCAGTATGGCGTGATGTTGGTCAATCCGGCCAAATTCCCGCAAGTCAAGGTGGCCGAGGGTCAGAAGTTCATCGACTGGCTGATCTCCAGCGCTGGCCAGAACGTGATTGCCAACTACAAAATTGGTGGCGAGCAATTGTTCTTCCCGAACGCGGCCAAGTAAGGCCAACGGCGATGACGCAGATGAACAAGCTGCTGCTGGGCTCACTGGCAGTAGGTCTGGCAGGTTGTGCCAGCATGGAGAGGTCCGGCCCGGTGGCTGTGGTGAGTCCGACTGCGGTCTCGGTATATGCAGCAGGTAGTCTGCGCGCTGCCTTGACCACCATCGCCAATGACTACGAGGCACGCACCGGCCAGAAAATCGTCTTGACCTTTGGTGCCTCGGGCTTGCTGCGTGAGCGTATTGAGAGAGGCGAGGCTGCGCAGGTGTTCGCCTCCGCTGACACCGATCACCCGCAGCGCCTGGCAAGCCAGGGCGGCTGGCAACCGTCCATCGTGTTTACGCGCAACACCTTGTGTGCCTTGACCAGTGACAAGATGGACGCCACACCGGCGACCTTGTTGGCCACATTGCTGCGACCAGAGGTGCGGTTGGGCACATCTACACCCAAGTCAGACCCTTCGGGTGACTACACCTGGACTATGTTTGAGAAAGCCGATGCGCTGCACGCCGGTGCGTTTGCCACCCTCAGCGCCAAGGCGCAAAAGCTGGTCGGCGCGGTGAATTTGCCCCAACCGCCAGAGGGGCGGCTAGCTTACGCCTGGATCATGGACAAAGGTGATGTGGACGTGTTTCTGACCTATTGCACCAGCGCCGTTGCCGCACAGAAAGAAGTGCCCCGTCTGAAAGTCGTGCAGCTGCCACCGGAACTGAAGGTGGGTGCAGCCTATGGTATGACCGTGCGGCAGGACGCACCACCAGCCGCCAGCGCATTTGCCAAGGCTTTGTTGGCCCCTGAGGGACAGGCCGTGTTTGCCCGCTTCGGCTTTGGCGCACCTTGATCTGAGTTGTGCAATGGGGCACGACACGCGTAGTGCGGTCGTGCCTTTTTGGGCTGTAGCCCAATGAAATCGGGCGCTGGAAGCAATCAAATAAGGTGCATTACAACCACGCCGTGTTGCGCAGCAGCACATACACGGCGGTGGCCAGCAGAATGCTCAGCAGGGCATGGCGCTGCCACCATTGCAATCCCAGTGCCACGGACACCGCAGCCAATTCAGCCCACGGCCCATGGGGGTTGTCACGCGCGTTGCCCACCAGCGTGTGCAGCAGCAAAAGTGTCATGATGGCTAGCGGCAAAAAGCGTCCCAGCTGTTGCACCATCGGATGCTTCTTCAGGAATTTGGCTGCCAGAAACGGCAGCGCTCTCAGCCCAAAGGTCACGCCAGCCATGGCCGTCATCACGCCTAGCGCGTAAGTGGCGTTGATCATGGTGCCACCTTGGTCGGCAGCCACATGGGCAACACCATTCCTGCGACAACGCTCAGGGCAATGCTGATCAGCAAGGCTTGCTGTGGCATCACAGCCTGCGCCAGCGCGTAGCTCACCAGTGCCACCCACAGCGGCGTGGCGGTGTGGGCACTGCGCCACTGCTCCACGGCCAGTACGGCGAACAGGGCGGCTAGCGCAAAGTCCAAACCCACCAGCGGCACCTGCGCCTGCGCGCCAATCACCGCGCCCAGCAGTGTGCCCAGCACCCACCAGCCCTGGTTGATCAGCGCCACACTGACCATCTGGCGCGTGGTGGTGCCTGGGGGCAGGGTGGTGAGTACCGAATAAGTCTCATCGGTCAGGGCAAACACCAGATACCAGCGTGCCCAAGGTTGATGCGGTAGTTTGTTCAATAAGGACAGGCCATAAAACATGTGGCGCAAATTCACCACCAGCGTAGCCAGTGCGATGGACGCAAGTGGCATGCCCGCAGCCAGCATGGGCACCATCATGAACTGGGCTGCCCCCGCAAACACCAGCACACTGGCGGCGACTGCCAGCCACCAAGTAGCCCCGGCTTGCACAAACAGAAAACCAAACACCATGCCCAACGGCACATAGCCCATGGCCACCGGGATGGATAGCGACAAGACGGAGATGGGCGGGGCTTGCACAGCCGGGATTTCAGGGCTAACAGGACGCATGAGCAGACACAGTTGTGGTGAAAGTTGGAAGTCTTTGATGACGTTTGTCTGCCCTATGCAGCCGCGCTGCCACAGCCAGAAAGAACGTCCTGGGGGGTGGCGTGTGTGGCCAGCAGGGCACAGGCCTCGTCTCGCCAACGCTGTAGCGCGGTGAAGTAGCTTTCCCACAAACAGCCGTTACATCCGCGTCCACAGCAGTCTGTGGGGGCAGAGGGCGCAGCGCGCAGAGCCGTGTTCAAGTCGATGCCGCGCCCTTGCGCACAAGTCTGCAGGTGGGCCATCAAAGCTGTTGCGTCAGCCAGGTTTGCCACGGGAACGGTCACCGCATCGTGGCGTGTAAAACGGGCTTGCTGCCGCCCCTGAAAAACCCCAACTTCCGAAAACATGGCTGCTGGGCGCACCCAGAGGCCGAAGCTGCCGTACAAAGCGCGGTACAGCGTCATGTCTTGCAGGGTTTCACTGCACCGCACAGTGTTGATCACTTCGTACCAGCCGCCCTTGTAGTGGCGATAGAGCCCAGGCTGAGCTGGGTTGGCGGGCGGCAGTTCGGGAGGGGTGGGGCTGGAGCTTGGCATGGGGTGCAGATTGTCTGCGATCTGGTTGGTCAAACCAGTGTGCCTGTGTTTGCCAGGTTGATGGTTTGCCGCAGCCTCATGGGTGACTGGTCTGCCACTTCTGGATCGCCAGCCGCAAGCTCGGCATGGCCAGCGCCACGGCTTTCTCTCCTTCCAGAATGGCCTTGTCCTTCTGGTCAAAGTCGGTGGCGCCGATTTTGCCGACCTTTGGGCGAATGACGACATCGGCGTGCGCGAGCTCTTGTTCGCCCAAGCGTTTGATCATGATGATGAGCGATTGGTCAATCACATTGCTGATGCCGTCAAACACCACCCGCCGGTCCAACTGCCCCGAAATGTCCACGGCCACCACGATGTCGGCGCCCAACTTACGCGCGGCGTCCACCGGCACCGGGCTGACCAGGCAGCCGTCCACATAGGTCTTGCCCGCAATTTGCGTGGGTTTGAAAAACACCGGGAAGCTGCTGGAGGCACGCACCGCCTGGCCGGTGTTGCCGCGGGCAAAATCCACCCGCTGGCCGGTGTCGCCCTGAGTGGCGACAGCTACAAACGACTTGGGCAGCCGCTCGATGGGGCGGTTGTTGACCAGCTCGTTGACGTAGTCCTGTAATTTTTGGCCAATCACCAGGCCCTCCCAGGGGCTGCGCAAATTGAAGTCGGTGACTTTGCTCTCATCCAGTGCAAACGCCAGCTCCTGCAGCGCAAAGCCGTCCAGGCCGCTGGCGTACAGAGCCCCCACCACGCTGCCAGCGCTGGTACCAGCCACCAGATCGAGTTTCAGCCCCTGTGCTTCCAGCGCCTTGATGACGCCCACATGGGCAAAGCCTTTGGTGCCACCGCCGCCTAGGGCAATGCCGATGCGTGGCTGGCGCGGAGGGTTTGGCGGTGCGGGTGCAGGGGCAGGTGCGGGCGGTGTGCTGCAGGCTGCCAGCAAACTTGCGGCAGACAATAGGAGAGAACGACGAAACATAAATCTTTCGGTGTTTTAGGGCATTTGCCCTTATTTTACCTACGTTAATAGCTATCTATTTAATAGTATTAGGTGGCTGTCTGCGGGGAGGGCTCATGCAGTACAACCTGGTTACGGCCAGCCTCCTTGGCTCTGTACATGGCCTCATCCGCCTGGTGCAGGATGATCTCCTGATCGGTCTGGCTGGGGTCAAATACAGCCACACCCAGGCTGGCGGTGCAATGGTGCTCAATGAGTTGGCGGGCATTGCCGTTGTGATTGCTGGCGCGAGCGAGCCGATAGACTTCTGACAGTGATTGGCGGATTTTTTCGGCGATGGTCATGGCCAGTGCTTTGGATGCCTCCATCGTGGTGTCCAACTCGCTGAGCACCACCACGAACTCGTCGCCACCCAGGCGGGCCACAGTGTCTACCTCGCGCACGCTGGCTTTCAGCCGCTGTGCCACTTCAATCAGCAACAGGTCGCCAAAGGCATGGCCATAGGTATCGTTGAGCGGTTTGAAGTTGTCCAGATCGAGAAACATCACCGCGCCAAAGTGGCCGTTGCGCTTGTTCGCCAGCAAAATTTGGCTCAGGCGGTCGGTCAGTAGTCGGCGGTTGGGGAGGTCGGTCAACGCATCAAAAAACGCCAATTGCCGCACCCTGTCTTCAATGGCCTTGCGCGCTGAGATGTCCGAGAACAGGGCCACGTACTGGCGTGTGACACCTTGCTCGTCGCGCACCGCGCTGATGGTCAGCAGCTCGGGGTAAATCTCGCCGTTTTTGCGGCGGTTCCAGATCTCGCCGCTCCAGTGGCCGTTGACCAGCAGGGCTTTCCACATGGCTTCGTAAAAGCCGCGGTCCTGACGCTCGGACTTGAGCAGGCGCGTGTGTTTACCAATCACCTCGGCGCGCGAGTAGCCGGTAATCTGGCAGAACGTGTCGTTCACGTTCAGGATATAACCTTGGACGTCGGTGATGCTGATGCCTTCATGTGCGTGGCTGAATACGCTGGCGGACATTTCCAGATGCAACTGGGCTCGTTTGCGCTCGGTGATATCGCGCAAAAATGCAAACATGTCCCCACCACCATTGATGTTGACGGTGAGGCTGGCTTCCACGTTCCACAGCGACCCGTCTTTGCGGCGGTGGCAGGTTTCAAACTGTTCGCGCCCGGTCCGGTACAGGCGCACGATGCGCTCGGCGACTTCCTCGGTGTTTTCGGTGGCTTCCAGATCCAGCACAGACATTTGCAGCAACTCGTCCTCGCTGTAGCCCGACATGGCGCAGTAAGCCGGGTTGACCTGTAGCAGCCGCCCTTGCTTGTCGGCGCGGTAAAAGCCGTCCAGAGTGGTTTGCAGCACTGCCTGCAGGGCCGTGTAGCTGTGCTGCAAGGTTTCCTGGATCTGCTTGAGATCGGTGATGTCCTGCAGCGAGCCCACCAGCTTGCTGACCTCGCGCCGAGCATTGCGCTGCACTTCACCGCGCGCCAGGTAGTAGCGTTGTGAGCCGTCGCGGCGCATGGAGCGCAGTTCCAACTCATAGGGTATGCCGTAGTGCAGCGCCTTGTTGACTGCTTCCTTGAAATGTTGCGCGTCGTGCGGGATGTACAGCGTGGGCAGTTGCTCCATGGTGGGGGCACCCTTGGCGGGGTCTCTGCGAAAGAACTGGAACAGTTCGTCAGACCAGGTGACCGTGTCGCTGTCGATGTCCCACTCCCAACTGCCCACATGGGCCAGCGCCTCGGTGCGCGACAGCACGTCTTGCTGGGCTTGCAGCTTCTGGTTACGTTGCGCCAGCGTGGCCAGCAGGGTGTTGAAGGCGCGGATGAGCTCGCCAATCTCACCTGGCGCACCCACAGGCAGGGACCGCGGAATGCCTTCGCTGACCTCGCTTCTGCCAATGGCGCGGATGGTGTTCAGCACGGGTGCCAACTGGTGGCGGACCAGCCACCAGGTCAGGCCACCAGCCAGCAAGGTGAGCAGCAGGGTGGTGTAGAACATGCGTTGCTGCATGGCGCGCATCGGCGCAAACGCCTCCTCTGTGGGCAGGGTTGCAGACATGACCCAGCCAGAGCTGGGCACGGTTTTGTCAGAGGCCAGAATTTCTTGTCCCTGCGGGCTCATCAACACCAGCGAGCCCTGAAATCCATTGATAAAGTGGTCCAGCGTTGGATTCACGCCCGGCGAGGGCAAGGCTTCCATGATGCGTGAGGTGTCGGTGGCGGTGATGACGCGCCGCTGCAGCGGGTCCACCAGCACGTAGCCTCCCGTTCGGCCAAAGTTGTTGTTGGTGACGATGCGCAAAAAGTTGGGTTTTCTCAGATTGGTTAGTCCAGTGATGGCGCCAATGGTTTGGCCACTGGCATCCTGTATCGGGACAGAAATGCCAAATAGTGGTGCACCCAGACCCGCGTCCACAAACACCTGCCCAATGCTGACCCGCGATTCATTCAAGGCCACATTCACCGACGGGAGATTCAGACGGCCCCGGCCCACGCGGCCAGCGTCTGTTGGTGCTTCGGCAATGGCGTAGCCTTTGGCATTGACCACCAGCACGCTCTCGTTGAACTCGCGGCGCAAAATGGGCTGCTGGTCAAGTTGGTTTTTCAGCGCGGCCGGGTCATTGAGTCGTTCAGGGGTGATTTCCTTGGCCACCAGTTGTAGCCACAGCAGTCGCTCGGTGAGGCGCTCATCGACCTGTCGTGCCAGCAGCGACACGGTGGCGTATTGCTGCGCACTGAGCTCCTCGCGCATGTCGTTTTTTAACTCGACGCTGGCGTAAAACGACAGCGACCACAAGCTGGCCAGAAAAATGGCCATGGTGGACAGGGTGACGCGGGTCTTGATCGAATGCCGCGCCAAGAAGTTGAGCTGCATGCAGCCATGCTAACGCCTGTCTGCGTGTTGGCGAAGTAGGTTGCTGATCTTTTACAACATTTATGCTTCTGGTCCTTATGGATAAAGGGCGTGCAGATATCAATTTAGAAGCAAGTCATGGGTTCCGGTACATGGACGCCGTGAGTGCAACAGCTGCTTGCTTGCGCCAGTGGCAGCTGGGTTGGCATGCAGGTAGTTCGGATGTTGCTACAGTATTTATACTATGAAGTCTTTATATATAAAGGGCTAGGAGCCAATTTTGCAACTATTTTCTGAAGTACCTGCGGCTGGTGGCGTAATGCCCAGTTCAGTCAACTCAGCGGCAGTAAACACCCGCGACCGCGTGTGAAACGCCTTGCCTTCCGGTCCTTCGAGCGAAAACGTGCCGCCGTGGCCTTCGATCACGTCGATGATGAGCTGGGTGTGCTTCCAATACTCGTACTGCGCACGGCCAATGTAGAACGGGCAGCCACCAATGTCGCCCAAATACACGTCGCCTGCGCCCATGGTGATTTCTCCGGGCAGGTAGCAGTTGGCGGCGCTGTTGTCGCAGCAACCGCCCGACTGGTGAAACATCAGGTCCGGGCCGTGCTTGGTTTTCAGGAAGGCGATGAGTTCGAGCGCTGCAGGCGTGGCGACAACTTTCTCAACCATGCGTTTCTCCTAGCAATAGAACATACATTGCTGAACTGTTGCCGTGAGTCATGAAAATTTTGGCAACGTCTAGCGGCGTGTGTTGGGTGTTTGACGGAGCGTGGATTTGGGGTTTTGCCAAATCAAGGAGGAGGCTTGGGGCAAGCCCCAAGCCGGGGACATTCGCGTAGCCAAATGCCCAACGCGCGCCGCGGGTTAAAACCAGCTGGCTCAACGGGTCAGAAGAAACCCAGCTTGTTCTCGCTGTAACTCACCAGCAGGTTCTTGGTTTGCTGGTAGTGGTCGAGCATCACCTTGTGGGTTTCGCGGCCGATGCCGGATTCTTTGTAGCCGCCAAACGCCGCGTGCGCCGGGTAGGCGTGATAGCAGTTGGTCCAGACGCGGCCAGCCTTGATAGCGCGGCCCATGCGGTAGGCCACGTTGCCGTTGCGGCTCCAGACGCCCGCACCCAGGCCGTAGAGTGTGTCGTTGGCAATCGCCAGCGCTTCGGCTTCGTCCTTGAAGGTGGTGACAGCCAGCACCGGGCCGAAGATTTCTTCCTGGAAGATGCGCATCTTGTTGTGGCCCTTGAACAGCGTGGGCTGCACGTAGTAGCCACCGGCCTGGTCGCCTGCCAACTGCGCCTGTGCGCCACCGATCAACACCTCAGCGCCTTCCTGCTTGCCCAGGTCAAGGTAAGACAGGATCTTGGTGAGCTGTTCCTTGCTGGCTTGCGCACCCATCATGGTGGCAGTATCCAGCGGGTCACCCTGCACGATGGCAGCCACGCGTTTCAGGACGCGTTCCATGAACTTGTCGTAAATGCTTTCCTGAATCAGCGCGCGGCTCGGGCAGGTACAGACCTCGCCCTGGTTGAAGGCAAACAGAACCAGACCTTCGATGGCTTTGTCCAGAAAGCTGTCGTCCTTGTCCATGATGTCGGCAAAGAACACGTTGGGAGATTTGCCACCGAGCTCCAGCGTGGCTGGAATCAGGTTGTTGGCTGCAGCCTGGGCAATCACCCGACCCGTGGTGGTGGAGCCGGTGAAGGCAATCTTGGCGATGCGCTTGCTGGTGGCCAGCGGCATGCCGGCTTCACGGCCATAACCGTTGACGATGTTGAGCACCCCCGCAGGCAAGATGTCGGCAATCAGCTCGGCCAAAACCAGAATGCTGATGGGTGTGGATTCGGCGGGCTTCAAGACCACGCAGTTACCCGCGCCAATGGCCGGGGCCAGCTTCCAGGCTGCCATCAGGATCGGGAAGTTCCAGGGGATGATCTGGCCGACCACGCCAAGCGGCTCATGGATGTGGTACGCCATGGTGTTCTCGTCAATCTCGCTGATGCCACCTTCCTGCGCGCGCAGGCAACCGGCAAAGTAGCGGAAATGGTCGATGGTCAGCGGAATGTCGGCGTTGAGCGTCTCACGGATGGGCTTGCCGTTGTCCACGGTTTCCACATAGGCCAGCAGCTCCAGATTGGCTTCCAGGCGGTCGGCAATCTTCAGCAGGATGTTGGAGCGTGTCGCTGCATCGGTTTTGCCCCAGGCGTCAGCGGCAGTGTGGGCGGCGTCCAGCGCCAAGTCGATGTCTTCCGCTCCGGAGCGGGCGACCTGGGTATAGACCTTGCCCGTGGTTGGGGTGACCACATCAAAGTATTGGCCTTTGACGGGAGCGACAAACTTGCCACCAATGAAGTTGTCGTATCGGGTTTTGAAAACGTGTTTGGCACCGGCGGCGCCAGGGGCTGCGTAAATCATGTTGTGTCCTCTTTATGTGTTTGATGGAATGAATTTCCCTTGCGGGCCTGTTTGTTTATCAAGTCGCGTGCCAGCTTTGTTGCTAACGGTCAAGTGATTGATTTCATTGGATACTTGAAGCTCATGGTGGCTGCGCCACTGCGTGTCTGGCGGCCGGTGTTGTTGCAGAACGAGACACCTGTCCAGAAACGCAACGGCGCCGAATGACCCCACTCTATGCAACGCGGTTCATATCGCAGGAACGCGCCGCGCTGGCTACCATCGCACGTCCAACACACCAGAGAGCAGACATCAGTCTGCCCAGGAGACAACGTGCGAACACCCCCCACTGCCGTGGCTTTGCGCCAGGCGCGTCTGCATTTGCTTGAACATGGCGACTGTCCACCAGGCGGTCTGGATGAGCGCGTGGCGCGCTCGTGGCGGCGCAGCCTGGCAGCAGGCTTGCTGCCAGCCGGGCGACTGCTGGATTGCGAACATGCCACTGGCGCAGAACTGACCCGTACCCTGGCCTCCAACCACGATCTGCTGGCGCATTCACAACCGGTGATGGAGCACTTGTTTGAGCAGGTTCGCCACACGCAAGGCATGGTGATCCTGGCTGACAAGCGGGGCACCTTGCTGCACACCCTGGGCCATGCGGATTTTTTGAACCGGGCCGACCGGGTGGCTTTGTCGTGTGGCGCCAATTGGCATGAGCAGCAGCGCGGCACCAACGCCATTGGTACGGCGCTGGTGGAAGCTCACGGTGTGGAAATCCACGGTGCCGAGCATTTTCTGGAGCGCAACGAGTTTTTGACCTGCACCGCCGTGCCGATTTTGTCGGCGTTGGGGGACTTGATGGGCGTGCTGGACATCTCGGGCGACCAGCGCAGCCGCCACCCGCACACGCTGGGGTTGGTGGGCATGGCCTCGCGCATGATCGAGAACAGGCTTGTCATCAAATCTTGCCAGCGGCATATCCGTCTGCACCTGCATGCCCAGCCTGAAGGCATCGGCAGCGTGGCCGAGGGCATTGTGGCGCTGTCGGAAGATGGTTGGCTGGTTGGCGCCAATCGCGCTGGCATGGCGATGTTGAATCTGGCCCGCGCTGACCTGGGTGCCGTGCAGCTGGCTAACCGGCTGGATGTGTCGTTGGCTGAACTGCTGTCGCGCCACAAACGCCGCCCGGGGCAGCCCACGCAGGTGCGCCAAAGGGATGGCACCTGCCTGTTTGTGCAGGTGCAGCATGATGCCCCGGCCCTGGCCAGCCCGGCGTCGGTGCCCAAGCAACCCACACCGGCGCCGGATGCCTTGCGCAGCCTGGATACGGGTGATCAGCGGTGGCGCAACGCTGCAGACAAGGTGCGGCGCGTGCTGGACAAGCCAATTCCACTGCTGATTCAAGGCGAATCAGGCGTTGGAAAGGAACTCTTTGCTCGTGCCTCGCATGACAGTGGACCCCGCAAAAATAAAGCGTTTATAGCTATAAATTGCGCAGCGGTTCCTGAAAATCTGATCGAGGCAGAACTGTTTGGCTACGCACCGGGCGCTTTCACCGGCGCACGCCGCGAGGGCAGCGTCGGGCGCTTGCGTGAGGCGCAGGGCGGCACCTTGTTTTTGGACGAGATTGGCGACATGCCGCTGGGGCTGCAAGCGCGCTTGCTGCGCGTGCTGCAAGACCGGCAGGTGACGCCCCTGGGCGGCGGGCAGCCGGTGGCCGTTGACTTTGCCCTGATCTGCGCCAGCCACCACAAGCTGCGCGAAGAAGCTGCTGCCGGGCGTTTTCGCCAGGACCTGTATTACCGTATCAATGGCCTGACGGTTCTGCTGCCTGCATTGCGTGAGCGCACCGATTTCCCGGTCCTGACCGAGCGACTCTTGGCCGACCTGAACCCGGGCCGCCAAGTGGCGGTGGCCCCGGAGGTGATGGCGCTTCTGTGCCAGCACACCTGGCCGGGCAATCTGCGCCAGTATGCCAATGTGCTCCGCACGGCCAGCGCCATGCTGGACGCGCACGAAGACTGCATCACCTGGAGCCATCTGCCGGACGACTTGCTGGAAGACCTGCAGCAGCCCGAGACACGGACAGAAAAGCCGCTGGCGGACAACCTTCAGGAACTCTCGCGTCAGGCGGTTCGTCAGGCGGTGGATGCCAGTGCTGGCAACCTGTCGCAGGCAGCGCGGCGACTGGGGATCAGCCGGCAAACCCTGTACCGCAAGCTGCGTGTTTGAGGGGGTTTGGCAGTTGCCGATATATTCGCCCGCTTGTTGGTTTTTTGCCTGATCGCCCAACCGGTGTTTGCCCGCCGGGACATCCATGAATTTGTTTACATCACTTCGCTATTTGACGGCGCTGCACGAACACAAGCACTTTGGCCGTGCGGCCGACGCTTGTCACATCACGCAGCCTGCGCTGTCCAACGCCATTCGCGCCCTGGAAGAAGAGTATGGCGCCGCCATTGTCAAACGCGGGCGGTCTTTTGAGAGTTTCACGCCCGAAGGGGAGCGCATTTTTCTGAGTGCGCAGCGCATGCTGCATGAACAAGAAATTTTGTTGCAAGATCTTAAGGGTAGTGCAGCTCAACCGGTGGGGGCGCTGACTCTGGGTGCCGTGCCATCGGTGCTGCCGGTCGCGGCGCGATTCGCGGGATATTTGCAGTCCCGTTGTCCCAAGCTGACCCTGACGGTGCGCTCTATGAGTTCCCAGGATATTGAGTCTGGCCTGGAAAATCTGTCGGTGGACATGGGGATGGGCTATACCGACCGGATCAAATCTCGCGCAGCTCGACTGAGCACCATTTACCAGTACAACGAACACTATTTTTTGCTCAGGCGCGCCGTCAAGCCGTGCAAGGCGGGTTTGCGCGTCAGCAAGACGCCCATGTCCTGGCAGGCGGCAGCGGCTTTGCCCATGTGCCTGCTCACACCCGAGATGCACAACCGCAGTATTGTGGATGCAACGTTCAAGGAGATAGGGGTACAGGTATGGCCAGTGATTGAAACCAACTCCATCCTGACGCTGGGTTTGACTGTGCTGGTGGGGGACGTGTGCAGCATCCTGCCGGGCGCCCTGGTGGGCGTGCTGCGCGGTTACTCCGAATTAGAGGCTGTGCCCTTGGTCGAGCCAGATGTGCAGACGCCCATCGGTTTCATGCTGGCCGTGAATGAGCGGCCATCGCATGCCATGAAGGCCGCATTGGACTTGGCCAACAGCCCTGAATGGCTCCTGCATCTCAGGGCGCATGTGGGCTTGCTGAAGTCCGAGAAAGCAGGCGGCTGGCCAGCTTCCTGCCAGTCAGACAATTAGGAAGTGTGCCAACGGTCTTGATTCATTTTTTGAATCGGGCCATGTTCACAATAAATTTGCCAGTACATGGAATACGCCGTGACACTGCGCGCCAGCTCACACCAAGTGAGTACTTACCATAAGGAGACATCGTGACGACCATAGCAACAGGCATTGTTGGGCCCCATGGCGGGCAGCAGGACAGTTTTCTATCCAGAGCGCGCACCATCGCCAAGCCAGGGTTCAACCGCTGGCTGGTGCCACCAGCGGCGCTGGCCGTTCATTTGTGTATTGGCATGGCGTATGGCTTTTCTGTGTTTTGGTTGCCGCTGTCGCGCGCCATAGGCATCAGCAAGTCCGTGGCGTGCCCTGCCGATATGGGTTTTTTTGCGGAAATGGTCAGCACCACGTGCGACTGGAAAATCTCCATGCTGGGGTGGATGTACACCCTGTTCTTTGTATTCCTGGGCTCATCTGCGGCGCTGTGGGGCGGCTGGCTTGAGCGCGCCGGGCCGCGCAAAGCCGGTGTCATCGCAGCCATTTGCTGGTGTGGTGGATTGGTCATTTCAGCACTGGGTGTACAGATGCACCAGATATGGATGCTGTGGCTGGGCTCGGGGGTCATTGGCGGCATTGGCCTGGGGCTGGGCTATATCTCGCCGGTCTCCACCTTGATCAAGTGGTTCCCCGACCGCCGTGGCATGGCCACTGGCATGGCCATCATGGGTTTTGGCGGCGGAGCCATGATTGGTGCGCCGCTGGCCGACAAGATGATGAAATACTTTGCCACCCCGACCTCGGTGGGTGTGATGGAAACCTTCCTGGCGCTGGCTGCCATCTACTTTGTTTTCATGATGGCTGGGGCGCTGGGCTACCGCGTGCCCGCGGATAACTGGAAACCCGCGGGATGGACGCCACCTGCAGAGTCGAAAAAGGGCATGATCACCGACCGCCATGTGCATCTGGATGTGGCCTGGCGCACGCCGCAGTTCTGGCTGGTGTGGAGCGTGCTCACACTCAACGTCACGGCGGGCATTGGCATCATCGGCATGGCTTCGCCCTTGCTGCAAGAGGTGTTTGCTGGCAAGCTGATTGGTCTGAATCTGACCTTTAACGAACTGGATGCAGCACAAAAAGGGCAGATCGCAGCCGTAGCGGCGGGCTTTACCGGCTTGCTGTCGCTGTTCAACATTGGCGGGCGTTTTTTCTGGGCCACGCTGTCGGACAAACTTGGGCGCAAGATGACCTATTCGGTTTTCTTCCTGCTGGGGTGCACGCTTTACTCATCCATTCCGAGCATGGCCGCTGCTGGAAATCTGGCCTTTTTTGTGGCCTTCTTTTGCATTATTTTGTCGATGTATGGTGGCGCTTTTGCCACGGTTCCGGCTTATCTGGCAGACATGTTCGGTACCAAGATGGTGGGTGCCATCCATGGCCGTTTGTTGACGGCCTGGTCCACGGCGGGCATTCTTGGCCCGGTGCTGGTCAACTACATCCGTGAGTACCAACTGTCACACGGGGTGGCCCGGGCCGATGCCTACACCATCACCATGTACATCCTGGCGGGCTTGCTGGTGGTTGGTTTCATTTGCAACTGGCTGGTCAAGTCGGTGGCTGAGCAGCATTACATGAGCGACGATGAACTCAAGCAAGAAAAGACGCTTGCTGACGACACCCATCAACATTTTGTCGCCGATGTTGAAGCGTTGGCCGGTGAGGCCAGTCACAGTGGCAAGGTATTGCTGGCCTGGACGGCGGTGTGGTTGCCGCTGGGCTGGGGCATCTGGATGACGCTGCAAAAAGCCGTCATTCTTTTCAAATAATTCGTTTTAAACAGTGGGCAACCCGGTATGTTGACAGATGACATGGTGCAGACGGTTCAGCGATTGTTGGCGAGTAAAAAAGACGTACCGGGCGCGTTGCTTGTGCTGCTTCATGACATTCAGGATGCCCTGGGTTATGTGCCTGATGACGCTGTGCCCCTGGTGGCCAAAGAACTGAACCTTTCCCGTGCAGAAGTGCATGGTGTTCTGACCTACTACCACTACTTTCGGCGCACCCCCGCAGGCAGACATGTGGTGCAACTGTGCCGCGCCGAGGCTTGCCAGGCCTGTGGTGCGGACGAGTTGCTGGCGCGGGCAGAGGCGCTATTGGGTTGCAAGTTGCATGAAACCCGCGCCGATGGCGCTGTAACGCTGGAACCGGTGTATTGCTTAGGGCTGTGTGCTGCAGCGCCCGCCATGCAAGTCGATGAACGTTTGCATGCACGGGTCACACCGGCTGTCATTGAACGTCTGGCTGATCAGATGGAGATATCCTCATGAGCGCCATCAAAGTGTATGTGCCGCGTGACTCGGTGGCGCTGGCCCTCGGTGCTGACGAGGTGGCTGAGGCCCTTCTGGCAGCTTGCGCGGCGCGTGGCGAGCGCATTGAACTGGTTCGCAATGGTTCGCGCGGCATGTTCTGGCTGGAAACCCTGGTGGAAGTACAAACGCCTTTGGGGCGCGTGGCCTACGGGCCAGTTACGCCACAGGATGTGCCTGCCTTGCTGGATGCTGGTTTGCTGCACGGCGGCGAGCATGCCCTGCGCCACGGCGTCACCGAGCAGATGCCTTATCTGGCGCTGCAGGAGCGGCTGACTTTTGCTCGCATGGGCGTGACGGACCCGCTGTCGCTGGCTGATTACGCTGAGCATGAGGGCTGGGCCGGTTTGCAGCGTGCGTTGAGCTTGGGTGCAGATGCGTTGATTCACGAGGTCACGCATTCCGGCCTGCGTGGGCGGGGTGGGGCGGCTTTTCCAGCGGGCATCAAATGGAAAACGGTGGCTTCAATACCGGCTGCACAAAAGTACGTGGTGTGCAACGCCGACGAAGGCGACTCAGGCACGTTTTCAGACCGCATGACGATGGAGGGTGACCCCTTCATGCTGATTGAGGGCATGACGATTGCCGCTCTTGCCGTGGGTGCCAGCCAGGGCTATGTGTACATCCGTTGCGAATACCCGCACGCCGTGGCCAGCATGACCGAGGCGATTACCCGCGCCAAAGCGGCAGGCTATCTGGGCGACAACATTCTGGGCAGTGGCCGGACCTTTCACCTGGAGGTGCGCAAAGCTGCAGGTGCCTATGTCTGCGGCGAAGAAACGGCCATGTTGGAAAGTCTGGAAGGCAAGCGCGGCATCGTGCGTGCCAAGCCGCCGTTGCCAGCCATTGAAGGCTTGTTTGGCCAGCCGACGGTGATCAACAACGTCATCACCCTCTCTAGCGTGCCGATCATTCTGGCGCGCGGGGCTGATTTCTACCGTAACTTTGGCATGGGCCGCTCGCACGGGTCTTTGCCATTTCAGTTGGCAGGCAACATCAAGCACGGAGGTCTGGTGGAGAAGGCTTTTGGCATCACCTTGCGTGAGTTGCTGTATGGCTTTGGCGGCGGCTCAGTCAGTGGCCGCCCGATCAAGGCGGTACAGGTGGGCGGTCCGCTGGGTGCGTATGTGCCAGAGTCGCAATGGGACGTGCCGTTGGACTACGAAGCCTACGCTGCGATGGGCGCTGTGATCGGGCACGGCGGCATCGTGGTGCATGATGACCGTGCCAACATGGCCAAGCTGGCGCGCTATGCGATGGAATTTTGTGCCCTGGAGTCCTGTGGCAAATGCACGCCATGTCGCATTGGATCGACACGCGGGGTCGAGGTGATTGACCGCATCACCCAGGACATAAATCGCACCCAGCAAATCCATCTGCTGCGTGATCTCTGTGACACCATGACCCACGGCAGTCTTTGCGCCATGGGCAGCATGACGCCTTACCCGGTGTTGTCTGCGCTGAACCATTACCCGCAGGACTTTGGCATCACTCCCATCGCGGCCATATCCGCATGAATACCATTGCTGTCGGAGACAACCATGCTTGAACATCTGAAGGTTAGCGACTACGGCACGCCGCGCCGTGTGTCTGCGCACGAGGTGACGCTTGAAATCGATGGTGAAATGATCACCGTGCCAAAGGGTACGTCGCTCATGCGCGCTGCGGTGGATGCGGGCATCCAAGTGCCCAAGCTGTGCGCCACCGACACCCTGGAGCCGTTTGGCTCCTGCCGCCTGTGCCTGGTTGAGATCGAGGGCCGCAAGGGTTTCCCGGCGTCCTGCACCACGCCTGCGGAAAATGGCATGAAAGTGCGCACCCAGACGCCCCGGTTGCAGGAACTGCGCAAGGGCGTGATGGAGCTTTACATCAGCGACCACCCGCTGGATTGCCTGACTTGCAGTGCCAATGGCGACTGCGAGTTGCAGACCATGGCTGGCGTGACCGGCCTGCGCCATGTGCGCTACGGCGTGGGAGCGGCGGCGGGTGCCCACCATCTGGATGCCAAAAAGGACGAGTCCAACCCGTATTTCACCTATGACGCCAGCAAATGCATCGTCTGCAATCGCTGCGTGCGGGCGTGTGAGGAGACGCAGGGCACGTTTGCACTGACCATCAGTGGCCGTGGTTTTGCGTCGCGCGTTTCTGCCGGGCAGGACCAGCCTTTCATGCAGAGCGAATGTGTCAGCTGCGGGGCCTGCGTCGCTGCCTGCCCAACGGCCACACTGCAGGAGAAGACCGTCATCGAACTCGGCCAACCCGAGCACAGTGCCATCACCACCTGCGCCTACTGTGGCGTGGGCTGTGGCTTCAAGGCGGAGATGAAGGGCAACCAGGTGGTGCGCATGGTGCCGTGGAAAGACGGCAAGGCCAATGAGGGCCACGCCTGCATCAAAGGGCGCTTTGCCTGGGGCTATGCCACCCACAAAGACCGCATGACCCAGCCGATGATCCGCAAAACGATCAACGACGCCTGGCAGGAAGTCAGTTGGGACGAAGCCATCAACTACGCTGCCAGCGAATTTCGCCGTATTCAGGCCAAGTATGGTCAGGATGCGGTGGGCGGCATCACCTCGTCACGATGCACCAACGAAGAAACCTATCTGGTCCAAAAACTGGTGCGCGCCGCCTTTGGCAACAACAATGTGGACACTTGCGCGCGCGTCTGCCATTCGCCCACCGGTTACGGGTTGGGGCAAACCTATGGCACGTCGGCGGGCACACAAACCTTCAAGTCGGTCGAAAAGGCCGATGTCATTCTGGTCATGGGAGCCAACCCCTCAGCAGCGCACCCGGTTTTTGCCTCGCGCATGAAGAAGCGCTTGCGCCAGGGGGCCAAGCTGATCGTGATCGACCCGCGCGAAATCGATCTGGTGGAGTCGGCGCACATCCAGGCGGACTACCACCTGCAGCTCAAGCCGGGCACCAATGTGGCCCTCATCACGGCGTTGGCACATGTGGTGGTGACCGAAGGCTTGCTGGCGGCGGATTTTGTGGCCGAGCGCTGTGATGAGAAGTCGTTTGGGCAATGGCGCGAATTTGTTGCCCGTCCAGAAAACTCGCCCGAGGCGTTTGAGCCGGTGACGGGTGTGCCCGCTGCCCAGGTGCGCGGTGCAGCGCGTCTGTACGCCACCGGCGGCAACGCGGCGATCTACTATGGTTTGGGGGTGACCGAACATGCGCAAGGCTCCACCACGGTCATGGGCATTGCCAACTTGGCGATGGCCACGGGCAATGTTGGGCGCGAAGGTGTCGGGGTGAACCCCTTGCGCGGACAGAACAACGTGCAGGGCTCTTGCGACATGGGCAGCTTCCCGCACGAGTTGCCTGGCTATCGCCATATTTCTGATAGCACGGTACGTAGTCAATTCGAGGGCGCGTGGGGTGTTACGCTTAATCCAGAGCCGGGTCTGCGGATCCCCAACATGTTTGATGCTGCGCAGGCTGGTACCTTCATGGGGCTGTACTGCGAGGGCGAGGACATCGTGCAGTCTGACCCTAACACCCAGCATGTGACGGCTTCGCTGATGGCGATGGAATGCATTGTGGTGCAGGACTTGTTTTTGAACGAAACCGCCAAGTACGCACATGTCTTTTTGCCCGGCTCGTCCTTTCTGGAGAAAGACGGCACCTTTACCAATGCCGAGCGGCGCATCTCGCGCGTGCGTCGGGTGATGCCGCCCAAGGCTGGGCTGGCTGACTGGGAAATTACCGTCAAGCTGGCCAATGCCCTGGGCTACCCGATGCACTACAGCCATCCGCGCGAAATCATGGCTGAGATTGCAGCGCTCACGCCCAGCTTTGCCGGGGTGAGCTACGAGAAGATCGAACAGCACGGTAGCGTGCAGTGGCCATGCAACGTCAACACCGCTGAGCTGGGCACCGAGATCATGCACGTGGACAAGTTTGTGCGCGGCAAGGGTCGCTTCATCATCACCCAGTATGTGGCGACGGACGAGAAGGTAACGCGCAAGTTCCCGCTGATCCTCACCACCGGGCGCATCCTGAGCCAGTACAACGTCGGCGCGCAAACCCGGCGCACAGAAAACAGCCAGTGGCACAGTGAAGACAGGCTGGAGATTCACCCGCACGATGCTGAAGAACGCGGCATCAAGCAGGACGACTGGGTCGGCATTGACAGTCGCGCCGGGCAGACTGTGTTGCGTGCCGAGGTCACCGAGCGCATCCAGCCCGGTGTGGTTTACACCACCTTCCACTTTCCCGAGTCGGGCGCCAATGTGATCACCACCGACAACTCCGACTGGGCCACCAATTGCCCCGAGTACAAGGTGACCGCCGTGCAGGTGATGCCGGTGGTCCAGCCTTCAGACTGGCAGAAGTCCTACTCGCGCTTCAACGCACGGCAACTGGCGTTGGCACAGGGTGAGCCGCTGGTAGATCAGCGCGTGGCAAACCTGGGTCGCTGAAGGTACGCCATGGACATGCCTGTCACACCTGCTTTTGCCGGTCAAGCGTGGCGCACCGTTGAGGTGAGCGGCGTGCGCGACCAACAACCGATGCAGTGGCGTGACTGCGTGGCCGAAGAGGTGCCTGTGGCACTGGAGTTCAACGGCATCTCCCATGCGGTGATGATGGCCAGCCCTGCAGATTTTGAAGACTTTGCCTACGGCTTTGCGCTCACCGAAGGGGTTGTGGACAACGCCGCGCAGATTTTTGACTGTGACTGGTCTTGCACGGCGTTGGGTTACACCGTGCACCTGACCATCGCGGCATCCTGCTTTGCGCGGCTCAAGGGCATGCGCCGCAACTTGACCGGGCGCACCGGCTGTGGCCTGTGCGGCACCGAAAGCCTGACCCACGCCGTGCGTCAAATTGAGTCGGTGCAAACCAGCGTCAGATTTTCTGCGGCGGCGGTGCGCCGTGCGCTGGCTGCACTGCGTGATCGTCAGGTGCTGCTGTCTATCAGCGGGGCGACACATGCTGCGGCATGGTGCTCAGGTGATGGACAAATCAAATGGATTCGTGAGGACGTAGGCCGCCACAACGCCTTGGATAAGTTGCTTGGGGCGCTGTCGCGTGCCGGTTGCGATGCCAGCTGCGGCTTCGTGGTAGTGACCAGCCGGGCGAGTTTTGAAATGGTGCAAAAAACCGCCGCAGCGGGTGTCGCCTTGCTGGTGGCAGTGTCGGGGGTGACCAGCCTGGCGGTGGAGGTGGCGCAACGCACCGATTTGGTACTGGCCGGGTTTGCCCGGGGCGGTGATATCAGCCTCTACAGTCACCCGCAACGCTTTGAATTGGACTAGCTGATGACGACTGATGACAACCTGATCCGTATGGCCAACCAGATTGGCACTTTTTTTGAGAGCATGCCCGAGCGCACTGAGGCGCTTGAAGGCATTGCCAGACACCTGAAAAACTTCTGGGACCCACGCATGCGTCGTGCCTTCTTGGCCCAGGTGGACGCAGCTCAAAACCCCGGCATTCACGACATCGTGCTGGCGGCGGTGCGCGAACATCGTGCGTTGCTGCATTAACGTGAAAGAGCATTCCTGGCGACTGACGTGAGCTTTGCGGGGGCGATTCAAGGAGTGTGGTGTGTTGGCGCGGACTGTCTGGCCGCTAATGCATTCTCTTGTGTTGCCATGGGGAGTGAGTCCAGGGCGGTGAACCAGCAGCATCGACGCACGGCGCGGCGACCGGGTCAGGCGCATGCGGTTTTGGGGTGAAAGCACGCGCGGGGGGATGTTGCCGTATGCGCGAAGCCCAAGGCGCGCGCATTTCACCCCAAAGCCCGGTCACCTGACCCAGCCACCACGCCTCAAGTGCTTTTGAAGCAGCACAGGTTCAGAATAAACCCGGGCGACCAGGCCAAGGTATGCATCATTTATGCCTCTAACCCTTATGAATAAAGGGTAAGCAGCTACAAATACAAAAGCATTCCGAAGGCGGTTCAACCCAGAATCGCTACGCCCTTGATTTGGGCGAACACCGTTTGACCGGGGTGCAAGCCCAGCGCGCGCGCCGAACGCTCAGTCACCCGTGCCAGCAGGGCGCTGCCACTGGCCTGCAGCGCCACCATCATTTGGCCGGGGCTGTCGGGTGTGATGGCGGTGACGGTGGCGCCGAGGATGTTCAGAATGCTGGTGTCCTGCTGGTGTTGCAGGGTCAGGCTGACATCGCGTGCTTGTACCCGTACCCGCAGCACTTGGCCCGGCTCGGCTTCGTGCCATGGCAGCAGCAGCGTGGCGTCGCCAAAAGTGGTGACCATCAGGTGGTCCGCTGGGTCATGGCCTTGCACGGTGCAGGCCAGCATGGCGCTGGCGCTGTCGCCATGCGCCAGGGACAGGTCCAACCGGGTCATTAGCTCGGCGGTGGGGCCATGGCCGATGACCCGACCGTCTTCCAACAACACCAGGTGATCGGCCAGCCGGGCCACCTCGTCGAGGGCGTGGCTGACATAGATCACCGGGATGTCGAGTTCCTGATGCAGGCGCTCCAGCCAGGGCAAGATGTCGGCCTTGCGCGCGCTGTCCAGCGCGGCCAGGGGTTCGTCCATCAGCAGCACGCGCGGGCTGGTGGCCAGGGCCCGAGCGATGGCCACGCGCTGGCGCTCACCGCCAGAGAGTTCGTGCGGCATGCGCGTCAGCAAGTGGCTAATACCCAAAAGGGCCAGGCCTTGGTCCCAGTTGTAGCGGCGCAGCGCCTGCGGCGTGCGTTGAAAACCAAACTTCAGGTTGCCCTCGACGCTCAGGTGGGCCAGCAGGCTGGCCTCCTGAAACACGTAGCCTAGCAAGCGCTGGTGCACCGGGCGAAACACGTGCGTTGCGCTGTCTTGCCAGACCTCGCCAGCCACGCTGACGTGCCCGGTGGCGCTAGGTTCCAGCCCGGCCAGGGCGCGCAGGCAGGTGGTTTTTCCCGATCCAGAGGGGCCAAACAACGCGGTGACGCCTTGCGCTGGCAATTGCATATCGACATCCAGCAAGAAGCCTGGGCGTTGCAGCCTGGCGCGCAGTTGCAGTGGCGCGGGGTTGGAGGAAGACGGGCTGTTAGACGGGGGGGTCATGGGCTGCGCGGTTGGCTGCGCTGGTTGTAGGTGTGCAGGACCAGCAGCACCAGGAACGAGAAGCCCAGCATCACAGCTGCCAGCCGGTGGGCCTCACCGTATTCCATGGCTTCCACGTGGTCATAAATTTGCACTGAGATCACGCGGGTGACGCCAGGAATGTTGCCACCCACCATCAGCACGACGCCAAATTCACCCACCGTATGGGCAAAACTCATGATGGTGCCCGTGATCAGGCCTGGCTTGCACAGCGGTAGAACGATATGAAAAAAAGTGTCCAGCTTGGAGGCTCGCAAGGTGGCTGCCACCTCCAGCGGGCGATCACCCAATGCCGCCATGGCGTTTTGTACTGGTTGCACCATGAAGGGCAGCGAGTACAGCACCGAGCCCACGACCAGACCAGCAAAGGTAAAAGGCAGCACGCCCCAGCCCATGGCCTGTGTCCATTGCCCCACCGGACCATGCGGTCCCATCGCCACCAGCAAATAAAAGCCCAGTACCGATGGTGGTAGCACCAGTGGCAGTGACACCAGTGCTGCCAGCGGTTTTTTGATCCAGGAGCCGGAACGGGCCAACCACCATGCCAGCGGTGTACCGATCAGCAGCAGGATGCTTGTGGTGAGTGTGGCAACCTTGAGTGTCAGGCCGATGGCTTGCAGGTTGTCTGGTGTCAGCAGCATCAGGTCGTGTAGAGGGCCGGTTGCAACAGATTGCTCAGAGCTCGTAGCCGTATGAGCGGATCAGGTTTTTGATGTTGGGGCTTTTCAGCAGTTGCATCAGCGCCTTGGCCGCTTCGTTATCTGCACCGTGCTGCAGCACCACCGCGTCTTGACGGATCGGGTCATACAGGGTCTGCGGAATCACCCACATTGAGCCGCCCTTGAGCTTGCCGCCTTCGAGCACCTGCGACATGGCGACAAAACCGACCTCGGCATTGCCGGTGGCAGCAAAGGCGAAGGTCTGACCAATGCTCTCGCCTTGCACCAGTTTGGGTGTGATGGTGGCTGTCATGCCCAGGCTGTCGAGCACTTTCATGGTGGCCGCGCCATAGGGGGCGGTTTTGGGGTTGGCGTAAGACACTTTGCCCAGGGTGGGACTTTTCAGAATCTCGCCCTTGGCATCCACGGTAGCGGCATTGGCCGACCACAGCACCAGCTTGCCGGTGGCGTAGGTAAAGCGGCTGCCGGGCTGGGCCATGCCTTCTTTTTCAAGCCTCTCCGGGGTTTGGGTGTCTGCCGCCAGCAGCACATCAAATGGTGCGCCATTCTTGATTTGCGCGTAAAGCTTGCCGGTGGCGCCCAGCGTCACCTTGAGCGTGTGGCCGGTGGTTTTTTGCAGCACGGAGGCAATGGCTTTGATCGGCTCGGCAAAGTTGGCAGCAACGGCCACTTGCGCTTCAGCGGCGTGAAGCTGGGTAACTGCAGTGGTGATCAGCAGCAGTGCTGAAGCACGAAGAAAGAGGTGACGCATGTGAACTCCTGGCATGTGGGTGGATGACAGGCTAGGAGTGTATCAGTCGCTATTCCAAACAAGAATAACGGTGCTTTTTACCCGATCAGCGAACCGGGTGATTGGGGATTCAAGGCTTGATGTAGCCGTAACCCTGGCCTTCAAGCTGCCCGATGCGCACCACCCCCGACGGGGTAAAGCCAGCATCCATGACAAACTGCTCTTTCTTCAGTCCCATGGCGCGCAGGGTCAGTTCGCACACCTCGAACTTCACGCCCTTGGACACCAGGTCAGAGATCAGCGGACCGTATTCGATGTTGGGGTTCTTCTTGTCTTTGGCGCCTTCCATCAGGAAGTTGACACCGTCGCCCACGGCCACCGCAATGATCTTGGTATTCGGGGCCGTGTCCATGTAGTTGCGCAGGGTGCGTAGCCCGGCAGTTGCCTGGGTGTCGCTGTTGTCAAAGTGGTAGACCACTTTGTCCTGGGCCAGAGCCAGGGCTGACGTCAGTGTGAGCAGCAGGGCAGCAAAAAAAGAACGAAATTGCATGTTGAGGTCTCCAGATAGGTTGGCAAGGCGTGTTTGAGTACAGGCTCTGACGCTGATGATGCCATGTTTTCCTGAAACAATGCAGGCATGAGCGCGCCAAACACCTCTCTCACCGATGCCCTGGGCCATGCCGCGAGCGACAAACGCCTGGAGGTCTTGCGCCTGGTTGCGCGTTCTGGCTCCATCTCCCAGGCCGGTCGCGAGCTGGGCATCAGCTACAAGGCAGCTTGGCAAGCCATTGATACGCTGACCAATTTGAGCGGAACGGTACTGGTGGAGCGCACGGTGGGTGGCTCTGGTGGCGGTGGCGCGTGTATCACGGAACAGGGCTTGGCCCTGCTGGAGCTGGCGGATGCGTTGGCGCAAGCGCGTGCACAGGTGTTGAGTCGGCGGGGTCTGGGTTCGGGCACGGCGGTGGGTTTGGGTCTGCGCACCAGCATGCGCAACCAGTTGCCGTGCCGCGTGCTGGCGTGCGAGCTGCCGACGCAGCCCGATCCGCTGGTCTGGGTGCGTCTGCAGACAGAATCTGGCGATCAGTTGCTGGCCAGCTTGACGCGCGAGAGTGCAGATTTGCTCGGTATGCAGGTTGACCTGCGTGTGCTAGTCATGTGCAAGGCCACGGCCGTGGTTGTCACGCTGCCAGACAGCCTGCCAGTATGGCCAGAGGAGCCCGGTTGGTGTCACGTGTGCGGCGAGGTGCAGCTCGTATCAAAAGGCGGTGAGCGTGATGAGGTGGTGTTGGGCTTGCCGGGCGGTGCAACCTGGGTAGGTTTTGCGGCCCATGCGGCGAAATTTGAATCTGGCATGCGCGCTTGCGCCCAGATGCAGGCCTCGGCGCTGGTGATTGGTCTGGCGGACTGAACTTGCTGTTGGCTTCGCCAAACTAACAACGACACGGATGTTAGAAATGGACTCAGTGGGCGCGCTGGCCCAGTTTGCGGTACAGCGTGGCACGGCCAATGCCCAGCATGCGGGCGGCCTGGCTGATGTTGCCGCCAGTGTCATCAACAGCCTTGCGGATCATGGCGGCTTCGACATCTCGCAGTGGTACGGTGCCTGATGTCGCTGGTAAGGCGTTGGCTTCATCGGTATGTGCAATGGCTTGAGCTTGCAGGCGCAGGCCACTCCACAAGGGCAGTTCCAGCAAGTGATCAGGTCGTTTGCTGGCATCAAACAATTGTTCGATGGGCAGGCCAAACACCTCGTTGATGTGCACGTCAGCCCGCGTTGCGCTGGTTAAATCAGACACCATCTGTCGCGCCACCCGGTTGGCTCCTTTGATCCAACCATCTTCGTCCAGACACACCAGACCGTCGGCCTCATGGCCGATGGGGTTGCCGGGCCAGTTCAGGCGCAACAGTATGCTGTGTTTCTGGGCCAGCACCATCGCGTTTTCGATCTTGCAGGCGGATTGACGCACCAGGTGCTTAAGCTCGCGGCGTTCCTGCACATCAACACCGGTCACATCAAGAATGCCGATGCAGGCACCGTCAGGTCCGAACAGCGGTGCCCCGGCGCAGCTGTAGACCGAGGTGGCTTCAAAGAAATGCTCACCACGATGCACCCAGACTGGTTGCAGCTCACTCAAGGCAGTGCCAATGGCCGTGGTGCCAATGCTGTGCTCGCACAGGTCGGTGCCGACGCGGGTGATCTGGGTGGCCCGCGTATCGCTGCGGTCAATGGCCCCGCAGGCATCAACGACGACCCCCTCGGCGTTGGTGAGGATGGCAAAGTAGCGCGTGTTCACAATCGCACGTGCCAGGTTTTCCAGCAGGGGTCGGGCGGTGCTGGCCAGGTGCTGGTTGGCCTCTTGCGTACTGCGGGCGCGTGCTGCAGATATTTGGTCAAACGCGACGGACATGCGGGGTTTGAGCCCCAGAGCCAGGCAACGTTGCCAAGAGCGCTCGACCCAAGGCGAAATTCTGCCGGTTTGAAGCTTCTGGCCGGTTTGCAGCAGCGCCTGACGTGCTTGCGTAATGCTTGCCAGACGTGGGGAGGGGTGGGCTGCGGCGCTGGAGATGATGGCGTTTTTGGTCATGGTGAACTTGTCTCGTTTTGAGAATTTCATGCGAACCGATAAGCTTTTCAGGGTTAATCCCTAGCGATTAGCATTGGCAAAACCTCAACAATTGTTATGTATTCAATTTCATAAGAACAGTATTGCATAAGTGCTGTTCGATGTGGTTTATTTATTCCCCAAAGGAGATACACACATGCAAAAGGTGTTGCACATCAACGCAGACAAATGCACCGGCTGTCTGCAGTGCGAAATGGCTTGTTCGTTTGAAAACTACGGCACCTTCGCCACGGCCAAATCGCGCATCAAGGTATTCAACTTCCATCACACCGGCAAGAAAGTGCCCTACACCTGCACCCAGTGCGACGAAGCGTGGTGTTTGCATGCGTGCCCGGTGGAAGCCATCACGGTGGACAAGCTCTCCGGCGCGAAGGTAGTCAACGAGGCCACCTGTGTGGGTTGCAAGGTCTGCACCATTGCCTGCCCGTTTGGCACCATCAACTATGTTCAGGAAACCGGCAAGGTGCAGAAATGTGACCTGTGTGGCGGCGAGCCTGCTTGCGCCGAGGCTTGCCCCACCAGCGCCATCACCTTCATCGACGCCAACTGGACCGGTCTGTCGAAGATGGAACAGTGGGCCAACAAGCTCGGCAATCAACCGGCAGCAGCGTAAATAACTTTGCGGTACAGACGGTGGCCACATAGCGAGCCAGGTCTGTCTTCAACACATTCATTAGGAGAAGCAACATGTCATGGGCTGGAAAAATCCTTCGCGTTAACCTGACTGCTGGCACGGTCAAATCTGAACCACTGAACATGGAGTGGGCGCAGGCCTATATCGGTTCACGCGGTATGGGCACCAAATACCTGGTTGAAGAGGTCGATGCAACCGTTGACCCCCTGTCTGCGGACAACAAGATCATCTGGGCCACCGGCCCACTCACCGGCACCATGGCGTCTACCGGCGGCCGTTACACCGTCATCACCAAAAGCCCGCTGACCGGTGCCATCGCCTGCTCCAACTCAGGCGGCTACTGGGGGGCGGAGTTCAAGATGGCCGGTTGGGACATGGTTATTTTTGAAGGCAAAAGCGCCAAACCGGTTTACTTGTACGTCAACGACGATGTGGCCGAACTGCGCGATGCCAGTCACCTGTGGGGCAAGAGTGTCTGGGAAACCGAAGAAATCATCAAGAAAGGTTTGCAAGACCCGCTGGCACGTGTGTCGTCCATCGGCAAGGCCGGTGAAAACGGCGTGCTGTTTGCTGCCGTGGTCAACGACTTGCACCGTGCCGCAGGCCGCTCCGGCGTGGGTGCGGTCATGGGCAGCAAAAACCTCAAGGCCATTGCCGTGCGCGGCACAAAAGGCGTGGGCAACCTGCACAACCCGAAAGCCTTCATGGCTGCAACCAAAGCCGCCAAAAAAGTGTTGGCGGAAAACGGTGTCACCGGCACCGGGCTGCCCGCCATGGGCACCCAGGTGCTGATGAGCGTGATCAACGAAATCGGCGGCCTGCCCACCCGTAACCACCAGGACAACCAGTTTGAAGGCGCCAAGGACATCGGCGCCGAAGCCATGGCCACGCCGCGCAAGACCGACGGCAAAAAGCAGCTGGTGACCAATCAGGCCTGTTTTGGCTGCACCATTGCCTGCGGACGCATCAGCAAGATGGACGAAGGCCACTTCACCATCGAAAACAAGCCGCAATACCGCGGTGCCAACGGCGGTCTGGAGTACGAAGCCGCCTGGGCGCTGGGTGCTGCCAATGGTGTGAACGACCTGGAAGCCTTGCAATACGTCAACATGCTGTGCAACGAAGAAGGTATTGACCCGATCACCTTTGGCGCCACCATCGGCGCCGTCATGGAACTCTATGGCATGGGCATCCTGACCAAAGAGCAGCTGGGTATTGAAGCCACTTTTGGCTCGGCCCGTGCGGTGGCTTTCCTGGCCGAAGAAACGGTGAATGGTCGTGGCTTTGGCAAGGAGATTGGCCTGGGCTCCAAACGCCTGACCGCCAAGTACGGCCACCCGGAACTCAGCATGTCCAGCAAAGGCCAGGAATTCCCGGCCTACGACGCACGCGCCATCCAGGGCATTGGCCTGGCCTACGCCACAAGCAACCGTGGCGGCTGCCACCTGCGCGGCTACACCATCGCGTCCGAAGTGTTGGGCATCCCGGTCAAGACCGACCCGTTGGAAAGCCAGGGCAAGCCCGAGCTGGTCAAGGCCTTCCAGGACGCCACGGCTGCATTTGACTCGTCCGGCCTGTGCATCTTCACCACCTTTGCCTGGGGCCTACAAGATCTGGCACCGCAAATGCAGGGTGCCTGCGGTGATCAGTACACCATTGAAGAACTGGCCAAGATCGGTGAGCGCATCTGGAACATGGAGCGCGAGTTCAACAACCGCGCCGGTTTCACCGCCAAGGACGACAGTCTGCCACCACGTTTGACCGGTGTTGACGGTGCTTGCAAAACCGGCCCGGCCAAAGGCAAGTTCAACGAATTGGCCACGATGCTGCCGCTGTATTACCAAGCCCGTGGCTGGGATACTGAAGGTCGTCCAACGGCCGAGACCAGAGAGCGATTGAGTTTGTAGTGGAAGACGGCGCAGGTTTTTTTTGGGGTCGGATCACCGTAGAGAGCGAAGCGAACGAAGCGTGCTCAGACCCCAATAAACTGGATCACAACGTGTTGTGCGCCGAATCCTGTGGACGCTTATTCAAATAACATCCAACAAGCGGTCTTCATTGGCCGCTTTTCTTTTCTGGAGAATCCACCATGACCCATCACGTCATCCTGGGCAGCGGCCCCGCCGGTGTCATCGCCGCCGAGACGATTCGCAAGCATGCGCCTGACGACACGATCACCCTGATTGGCGACGAGCCCGAGCCGTCGTATTCGCGCATGGCCATTCCGTATCTGCTGATGGGCAACATCGACGAGAGCGGCACCTATCTGCGCAAGAGTCCGACGCATTTTGCGGATTTGAAGATCGATGTGATTCTTGACCGCGTGCGCTCTGTGCAGACTGCTACAAAATCGATTGCGCTTAAAAGCGGTGGCGAGATCCACTATGACACCTTGTTGATCGCTACAGGATCGCACCCGGTCAGCCCACCCATTCCCGGCATCAAGTCTGAAGGCGTGCACACCTGCTGGACGCTGGAGGACGCCCGTGCCATCGCCGCGCTGGCTCAGCCGGGTGCCCGCGTGTTGCAACTGGGCGCAGGCTTTATCGGCTGCATCATCATGGAGGCGCTGGCCGCGCGTGGCGTGCATTTGAGCGTGGTCGAGATGGGCGACCGCATGGTGCCGCGGATGATGGGCCCGGTTGCTGGCGGCATGATCCGCGACTGGGTCGAGTCCAAAGGTGTGGAAGTGTTTACCAGCACCAAGGTGGAATCCATCGAGCCAGGCAAGCCCTTGAACGTGAAGCTGTCCAACGGCAAGACCCTGCAGGCCGATCTGGTCATCAGCGCCGCTGGTGTGCGCCCGGCCATCGGGTTCCTGGAAGGGTCGGGCGTTCTGTGCCTGCTGGGTGTGCTGACCGACGAACACCTGCAAACCAATGTGCCCGGCATCTTTGCCGCCGGAGACTGTGCCGAGGCCTTTGACAAGGTGTCGGGTAAAACCATGGTCAGTGCCATCCAGCCCAATGCGTCCGAACAAGCGCGCATTGCGGCGGCCAACATGGTGGCATTTACGCGTGGCAAACCGGTGCAAGCCGAGCTCAAAGGTGTGACGCAAATCAATGTGCTCGACACCCTGGGCCTGATTTCGGCGAGTTTCGGCGACTGGCAAGGCGTGCCCGATGGTGAGCATGTGGAAATCACCGACCAGGCAGCGGGCAAACATCTGAGTCTGCAATTCAAGGGCGATGTGCTGATCGGCTGCAATTGCGTCGGCTGGACCCAGCACGTCGGCGCGATGCGCGGTCTGGTGGAAGGCCAGGTCAAACTCGGTGCCTGGAAAGACACCTTGATGCGCGACCCCACCCGTCTGGTGGAAGCCTATCAGGCGGCTGCGCATGGTCAGGCCAACTGGTCGGGTGCGCATGACAAAGACAAGCGATGATCCTTTGTGCATCATGCTGAACCAGTCAGATCCTCGTTCATGAAAATCACCTTCAAACTCTTTGCCACGCTCACCGATTACCTGCCCACAACGGACAAGTACACCAACCTGGTCGAACTTGACCTACCGACTGGCACCACCATCGGCCAGGTGATCACACAGCATCGCCTGCCAGAGAAATGGGTGCATCTGGTGTTGGTCAATGGCAGCTACGTGGCGCCTGAGCAGCGCCTGGCCCATGTGCTGCAAGAGGGTGACACACTGGCCATCTGGCCACCCATTGCCGGCGGCTGATTGTTATAGATGAAATCGTGCTCTAGCCACCGTTTCATAAGGGCCTGTAGCTACTAAAAATGCAGTATTTCTACCCTGAGCAATTTGAGCGCGAAATGGCTTGCACGGAGGCTGATTGGCTGCGCTGGCTGCCTGCTGCCATCGGTGATCTGCATTGGAAGCAGCAGACTGGCTGCGCGGGAGTGCGTATTGGCGACGGCGCGCTGGGTTTGAAATGGCAGGTTGCATCGCCGCGTGTGATTGGCCTGATCAGCCTGCCGGTGCTGCGCGTGAGCTTTCGTTTTGCCGGCGTGGAAGAGGCGCAGCGCCATGAGTTCATGACACGGTTCGATCTTTACATGCAGCGTGGGGGCGGCTAGCGTAACACCCCACTAACGACCTCATTCCGTTTCCAAATCATTTGTGTCTAGGCTTGATACCGCAGGCAGTGCTGACGCACGACTAGGCGAAGCAACAACGACACGGATGATTGGGAAATGGAATTAGCCGCGCATCTGATGCGGCAGCCAGGTGACGATGCCGGGCACAAAGTAAATCAGCAGCACCGCTGCCACCATCAGGAAAAACATCGGACTGGCCACGCGGGCGATGTAGGTCAGCTGCTTGCCCGTCATGCCCTGCAGCACAAACAGGTTGAAGCCGACTGGCGGCGTGATTTGCGCCATCTCGACCACCAGAACGATGAAGATTCCAAACCACACCGGGTCAATGCCCGCCTTTTGCACCGTGGGCATCAGCACGCCCATGGTCAGCACCACCACGCTGATGCCGTCCAGAAAACAGCCCAGCACGATGAAGAACACCATCAACGCCATGATCAGCCAGAACTGGCTCAGGCCCAGGCTGCTGATCCACTCGGCCAGATGCCGTGGCAAGCCGATGTAACCCATGGCCAGAGTCAAAAAGGCCGCGCCCGACAGGATCAGCGCAATCATGCAGTACAGGCGCGTGGCACCCATAAGGGCACCTTTGAAGGTCGGCCAGTTCATGCTGCCTTGCAGGGTGGACAAAACCAGTGAGCCAACCACGCCCACACCGGCCGCTTCAGTCGCGGTGGCGATACCGGCGTAGATGGAACCCAGCACCGCCACGATGAGCAACACGACCGGAATCAGGCTGCTGGATTCCTTGAGTTTGGCCACAAAACTCATGTGCGCGTCGCGTGGTGGAATCTGGTCTGGGTGGCACAATGACCAGATGGCGATGTAGCCGGAAAACAGGGTGGCCAGCAGGATGCCGGGCAGCACACCGGCGATGAATAGGTCGGAAATCGACACGTCAGCCGCCACACCGTAAACGATCATGATGATGCTGGGCGGTATCAACAAGCCCAGTGTGCCCGCGCCCGCCAGGGTGCCAATGGTCATGGCTTCAGGGTAGCCTCGGCGCTTGAGTTCGGGTAGGGTCATTTTGCCGATGGTGGCACAGGTGGCCGCGCTGGAGCCAGACACGGCGGCAAAGATGGCGCAGCCGATCACATTGGTGTGCAACAAGCGTCCGGGCAGCGCCTGCATCCAGGGTGCCAGGCCCTTGAACATGTCGTTGGACAAGCGAGTGCGGAACAAAATTTCACCCATCCAGATGAACAGCGGCAGCGCAGTGAGCGTCCAGCCCGAAGCCGCGCCCCAGATGGTGACCGCCATGGCATCACCCGCTGGGCGGGCCGAAAATATCTGGATAGCCAACCAGGCTACGCCCGAGAGGGTGAGCCCGATCCAGACCCCGCTGCCCAGTATGAGAAATAACGTACCCACCAGTAGGGTGGTGATGAGCAGATCATTCATGAGACAGGCCCGTGCTTATTCGTTGCGCAGCATTTCGCCGCTGATCTTCGCTTGGCGTTTGCCAAGCAGTTCCAGCACCAGTTCATCGACAAATGCTATGGCAAACACCACCGCGCCGATGGCCATGCCAAGCTGCGGAATCCACAAGGGGGTTGCATCGTTACCGGTGGAGATGTCGTTGAACTGCAGGGATTGCCAGGCCAGGCGGCAGCTGTAAAAGGCCAGCAGTACACCTAACAGTGAGGCCACGACCAGACTCCATATCTCAAAGGCCCTGCGGGTTGGGCTGCCAAAGGTGTTGAGGACCAGCGTGACCCGGATGTGTTCGCCACATTTGAAGGTGTGGGCCAGCGCCAGAAAACCGGCCCCTGCCATTAGGTAGCCGGCGTAAGCATCAACGCCACGGACATTGAACCCCAACAGACGGCTGATCACGGAGAGCATGACCATGCCCAGCAGTCCGACCAAGCACAACGCAGCCAGTGCGGCTGCGCTGTCGTACAGGCCATCTAAAAGTCGGCGCATCTTGTGCTTCAGGACTTCTTGAATGCGTCGATCAGGATCTTGCCTTCAGGTCCGGCTTTGTCAAGCCACTCCTTGAGCATGGTGTCGCCGACCTTCTTCATGTCGGCCTTGAGTTGCGGCGACGGGGTAACCACCTGCATGCCATAAGCTTTGAGCTTTTCAAGCGTGTCCACATTCACTTTTTGGCTGGCGGCAAATCCACGTGCTTCAGCGTCGGCGGCAGCTTTCAGCACCGCACCTTGGGTGGCTTTGTCCAGGGCGTCAAACGCCTGTTTGTTGACCAGCACACCGTTTTTGGGGAGCCAGGCTTGCATGTCGTAGTAATACTTCAGGTTCTCAAAGAGCTTGCTATCCACGCCGGTGGCACCCGATGTCATGGTCGCTTCCACCACGCCGGTGGCCAGTGCCTGCGACAGCTCAGCCGCCTGTACCGTGACGGGCTGCGCGCCGACCAGTTCGGCAATGCGGCTGGTGGCCGGGCTGTAGGCCCGCCATTTCACGCCCTTCAGGTCAGCCGCCGAGGCCAGCGGTTTCTTGGTGTAGATGCCCTGAGGGGGCCAGGGCACGGCGTACAGCAGACGCATACCCTGCTCGGCCAGCTTCTTCTCGATCAACGGTTTTTGTGCTGCGTAAAGTTTGTTGGACTCGGCGTAGCTGTCGGCCAGGAAAGGCAGACCATCGGCACCGTAAATCTGCCATTCGTTCTGGAAATTGGCAAAAATGATTTCACCTGCCTGAACCTGACCACCTTGCACTGCGCGCTTGATTTCAGGCGCCTTGAACAGCGAGGCCCCGGCATGCACGGTGATTTTGAGCTTGCCAGCGGTGGCTTTGTCGACATCGTCCGCAAATTGCTGCAGATTCACCGAGTGGAAGTTGGTCGCCGGGTAGGCGGCAGCCAAGTCCCAAGGGGGGGGATGTTTGAATTGATCCAGGGGAAAGGCGCCAGAAAATCCGAAAAACGCCTATTGAATCAATGATTTACGGGAAGGCGGACAAAATCGCTAGGAACGTTTATTTTGATCCAGTAGGTGACCAAAATTCGGCTGAAAGTGTTCATTAAATGCCGATTAAATGCCTGGTGAAGTGCCAGAAAAATGCCCGAATATTGCTAATGACGGGTGGCTGGCTTAAACTTCAGCCAAGTCAGTGGACTGGAAATGCACCAGCCAAAATCCGCGAAGGCGGCTTTATTATGAAGACGTAGCGCCCTTTCTGACCCAAGCCCACCATGTGTGGGCTTTTTCATGGGTCAAGGGTTCCAAGCAGAAGGTCGTAAGCATTCGGGTCAGCCAAGTTTGCAGCCGACGCACTTCCGAGAGAGATGACGGATGCAGACGTGCCGAATTTAGTGGGTTCGTTTAGCCGCATCGTGATTTTTGGTAGCGTCTTGTTGAAGCTACCCTGCGGCACCACGATCAGTGTCTTCTTGAGCTTGTCCCAAAGAACCGCCCGATAGTTTCTGAAATGCTCCGGTAGGCTGTTGACCCACTCATCTGGCCAAGCCTGCAGGGATGAAGCCTTGTGATTACCGGCCAGATGGTTGGTCTTGTTGTCAAACACTGAAACCGCCGTCGATTGCAAATCAATTTCAGGAAGTTTGTCAGCCAGAGCGTTGATCATTCCGCTATCCATGAATCCAACGATTTGAGCCTGCCCGACGGGCTGTTTAATCCCCGATTTAAAGCCCTTGAAATTGTCACTGAGCACCTTTTGAAAGGCCGGTGAAATTGTTTTATCGACCAACGGACCTTGCAATTGACGCGGCAAAGCCGCCAGCTTTTGACCGAGAGCCTGTTCGGGACCGATCCAGGACTGACCGACGTTGTGATCCCAGCCGGGGTCGATGCCGATTGGCACCCTGTCCTTGATTTCTCCGTCAGCACTGATCACCTCGCGGGTCTTGATCTCAAACGGCGCGGACTCAGACAGGTCTTTGTCTTTCATCTCGGCCTCGCCGTAGGCGCGGACAGTGCAGCGACAGCCCCAGCCGTTGGGTGGATAGTGAGTTTGCCAGAAAGGATCGGAAAGCAGATAAATCAGGCCGTTCCACATGCGGTGCTGTGGGCGAACGTGGGAATCACCCGCCGTACGGTATTGCAGATAGGGGCGTTGCGCCTGGTTGGCTACCAGTTGCTTCCAGCGTCCCGCCATGTGCGCCGACCGCATGTTTGTATTGAAGATGACGCTGGTGCGCCAGCCGCGTGATCCGCGATAACTCCAGCCGTACTTCTGCACAGTGGCATCCCAGTCCTTACGAAACTGCGTAATCGTGGTGCCGTTCTTCAGCGCGTCCACCAACGACTTTTGAATGTCATCCACTAGGTCGGTATTGGTGGCCCCTGCAATAGCAAACACCTTGCCGTGCACCGGGCCTGCCAGATCGTCCCACTTCAGAGTGGACTCAGGCAGCTTTGCCTTGAGGTAATCAATGGCCTGGCCGAACTGGACGCCAAATGGCTTCACTGCGTCAGCCATTTATCACCTCAGGGCCGTCCTCAATGCGCTCAGCGGCGACCACGGTCAGGCCCAGCATGCCTGCGAGCCAGCGTTCAATGCGTGCGCCGCGCGAACCCCGCCAACCTGGAAGAAGCGCAACGATGTCACAGGTAACGAGTTGCCGTATGGCCATACGCATGTAGCCCAGCCAGGTTCCGCAGTTCGGCTCTGGGTTCTCGGCAGGGTTTTCCACCACGAATCCGAGTGCCCGCAGACGCTGAGCTGCCGCATTGAAGGCTGGATAGTTGAAGTCAGGCAAGCCGGTCATAGGACCAGCGAGGTAGATACGTTTCATGGCAAAACCTCAATATGAATGCATGCCGCATAGGCTCCATGCGCCTTGATACCAAATACGCGGTTGAATACGTGGCTCGGATCGTCAATTCGATGCTTGTCGAAACCGGCAACTACGCCTTTGATACGTTCGGAACACCCGTATCCCTTTGACAGAACCACCTCTCGACCGGGAACGCATGTTTTTTCATTCCAACGTTTGCCATAGATGCGCCATTCGCATGTCTTTTTCCCAGACTTGAAAGCAAGAAAGTGCTCTGTCATAAGGGGAATAAATAACGGTTTAGTCACTTCTTTCCCCCGGATCAGCCTTCAGATGCAGCCAATGCTCCGACCAAAGCCAGTGCCAACTGACCACATACACCCGCCGCGTCGACGATTGCCCCAATTTGTTCGGCGCACTGTTTCACCATCTCTTGGTCTGATGCGGGAAGATCAAATATGACCCCCTTGATCGCCAGCAGAACAGCCGCGTCGCTCGAATCAGCCATGGTGTTCCTCCTGGTCGTCCTGGGCCGCCAGCTTTTCCTTCAGCGCGTAGCCCATCAAAGGCCAAAGTTCTTCCTTGGCATTTGCGATTGCAACCTTCTCACCAATTTCAGCGTTGTCGTTTTCCTTGGATACGGAGCAAGAAGGCTTTCCGGCCACGGCAAAGCCGTTGCAAGTCGTCAGAACCGCCCACCGCAGGACTTGCCCAGACTTGGCGACGTGCTTCACGATTTCTGTGTCAACGATATTCGCCTCAATGTCGGCTGGCGTCACACGTGGCGCAGTCAGGCATTTGGCTCGGATTTCTTGCTCGATAGATTGGTCAGTCATAGTGCTCTCCGTTAAAAAAATCAGTTGGCTTGCGTAGCAGCGCCGCGCAGCATGGAATAGGTCAAGGCTCGGTCGATGATTTCGCGCAGGCCTTCATCGTCCATCTCGCCCACCAGTTTGCCCAGCGCCTGCTGGAATTCGGCCAGCGTTTTCCCCTCTGACTCAAACTGCACCAGCATGTCGTAGACCGGCGCGATCATCTTGTCTTCAATGGCTTGGTCGGCTGCATCGGCGGCGAGCGCCATGGCTTCGTCTTCGGTCATGCCTGCGGCTTTGGCAAACGTGAACCCGGCCACCGCTGAAAAGTCCACCGCTGGGGTGGTATCAGGCGCTGCAGGTGTGGCTGCAGGGGCCCCGCGCAGCACAGGCAAAAGCGCATCCTGCACATCTGTCGCCTCCGGAATGTCCAGCTCCTCAAGCATGGCCTTGCGCGACGGCTTGGCTCCCATGTTGGCCGCGATCTGGTATGTCTCGGCCCGCCCCTTGCCAGCGGCTTCCTGTTTGTAAAACTCCAGCGTTGGTGGTGCCACACCCTCGCCAAAGTTGAACAAGGTGATCCATTTAAAAATCTGGCCCATGCTGGCTGCTGAAATATCGCGGTCTGAGTCGTGTACCTCGTTCTGGCGTTCCTTGGCCGTGTCCGATGCGGCGCGTGCACCCTTGTCAAGCTGCTCACCAATCATGGCCTGGCTGGTCAGCGCCTTGGACATTTCCCGGTTGCAAAGTGAAATCAGGTTCTGCTGCGGCAAGTTGCCCGATCCGCCACCCTGGGGCACCAGCAGCTCAACGCCATTGTTTTCCTGCATGACGATGTAGCCCGCCTCCATCATTCCGGCCAGCGCATTCGCCAGGTCCTCCTGTTCTTTCTCGCTCGTGCCTGCCGGATAGCGCCCTATGGGCCAAGGTAGACCATGGCGCTCGCAATACTTCACAAAATAGCGCCACCCACCCGTTTTGAACGTCCATGGCCAAAAGCAACTCGACAACAGCGCCAGGCCGTAGGGGTTGTCATACGTCGGCATGTGCCTGGACACCACAAACTGATACGGCTCCACCGGAGCGCCCAGCCAGGCCCCGTTAGAGATCAGCATGGGCGCGCCATTCACGTCAAACCGAAAGCGGCGGCCTGGGCGATCAATCACACTCGTGGGCAGGTACTTGCCGTCCACCAGCTCCCACACCAATTCATGGGCGCGGTAGCCGGTGAAGATGCAGGCGCTCATCTGCCACATCACCTCCAGCCAATCGACAATCGCGTTAGGCTGTTGGTTGTCCATCCACTTGGCGCACAGTTCCATCGCGGCAGCAGACTTGCTGTCACCATCCTTGCCCACCGACAGCCGGTATTTATGCGACCGGAAAGAACCGCGAATAGAGCGAATCTCCCCAATCACATGGGCATCCACCATGATGGAGTGATACACCTGATCTGCCCGGCCCATCTCACGCAAGATCGGGTCTGGGTTGGGCAGCGTCAGCATGGTGCCAAAGAAGCGCTGCGGGTCAGTTTCTGGCGTTGCAATGGGCTTGCCAAGCCAAGAATTCAAATTGCGAATCAGGCCTTTGAGGGGAGAAATCATCGTGTTCTTCCAAGTCGGATTTTGGGGATGCCACCGGCACGCTTCAGACAGAGATTCCAAAGAATCTCCAGCGCATCGGGGCCGTCGTCGTGGTCGGCTTCTGGCCAGTGGCGCAATTGCGAATTGAGAACGGTATGACGTTGGTTAAACAAGATCAGGCCGTTGTAGACATGAGGGCCTAGTCCCTCAATGCGCAAATCTTTATCGGTGCTTGGAATAACCGGCAGAGCTGGCACAGGAACCCCTTGCTTGGCAGACTCTGCAACCAGAATCTGACGCATGAACTCCTGAAACTGCACTGCCTCGAAACCCCAGACCAGGCAGCGGTAGACACGTTGAAATTCAATGATGTGACTGATTTGCAGGGTTGGGATGCGTCGCGAGACGATGGCTTCTACGACAGACAACTTTCCATGATTGCGGTCGAAGCCACCCACCAAAGTAGCAGCCGGGTCGCGGCTCTTGTTGTTCTTTCCCAGAGAGGGATCGTGGGCCCCATAGAACACCCAGTCGCGGCACGGTTGCACCCAGTAGGTCATCTTCTGGAAATAGGTGTTGTCCTCGTTCGAGGGGTCGTTCTGGTACTCACAGTCAAAGGCGTGGTGGTCACCGGCCCGAATGCGCATCAACTTAACCAGAGGGCGCGTGGTTGGCCAGCTAACGATAGCGCCCGCGTCCATAGCCACTTTGTTGGCTGCATAGAACTTGTCGGCAGGGCTTTCTGCGCCCTGCATGGCATCATCGCTGCTGTCTTCTTCGGCCTCGTTGATCAGCAGTTCTTCCCACTGTTCCCACAGGTCCATGCGATCAGGCCACCGCACGATGGCCTTGAACTTTTTACGCCGCCACAGCGGGTTGCGGTGAAAGCGATTTGCCGCAGAGTCGTAATGCAGGATGGTGTTGAGGTACAGCACGTCCATAGACCCATCAGGTGGGCCAAGTGGAAGAACTACCTTCTTCACCCATTGTTCTACCTTGTCGCGCTGTTCCTTGCTGCGCACGTTCTCATCGTTTTCGATGTCGTCCAGCATCACCAGATCCGGGCGATAGGGGCCGTGGCGCAAACCACGCATACGCTTGCCTGAGCCAAAGGCTTGCACTTTCACGCCGCCAACGGTAACGATCACACCGGCATTCCACACCCGGCCTGCACCCGTGACATCAGGGAAGTCCATCTGCAGGCGCGGATTGCTCTCGAGCTCCACCTTGACGGCCTCCAGCATGGTTGCCGCCTGGTCAAGTGCGTCCATCACGATAGGGATGAAGTGCTTGCGTTTGGTAACGATGCACCACAGCGTGAATAGCTGTGTACCAAGGGTGGACTTAGCCTCTCCGCGTGGCGCTGAAATATCTAGCAACTGCCCTTCTGGCTTGTCAATCAGAACGGGAACCGTGTCATAAAACCAGCGGTGAAACAGAGACGGATCACCCTTGACGTAGTGCGGGAAGTAGGTCTTGCAAAAGAACTCATAGTCATTCTGCGCACGGGTGGCACGCTGATCGCGGGCCGCGTGGTCCGTACTGAAACCATCACACTCGGCCTCTACCAGGCGGCGCTGTTCATCTGCATAAGCACGCAGCTCCTGCAGAAAGTCCTTATCCTTGAGAAGCCGAATTTTCTTAGCCATCAGGCACCACCCGACCCAAACTCACGGGCCAAATCGTCTGCAGACGCTTCCATGATCTCAATGAATGCACCACGGTGCTTTGGGTAGCGCGATGCAATAAAGGTGCTCAGGAACTTGAACACATCCATGGCCACGGCCAGGCGGTTGGCGTTGGGCATGGCGCGGCTGGCGGCACCGATGGCCTTGTTGTAGCCATCCATCAGCCGCACCATGATGTCAGCGCGCTTGTCGGCGGGCATCTTGGGGTCTTTCTTGACGGCTTCCAGCGTGGCCAGAAACTGCTCGGCCAGTTCGCCCAACACCTCGTTGGCCATGTCCTCGACGCCGCTTTTGGTCATGCGCCGGGCATTGCGCGTCAAGTCCCAGTCGTTGCCATCGTCAGCGTCCTGGCGCTTCCAGTTGCGCGCCGTGTTGTAGGGCACCTTACACGCTTCTGCCGCTGTGGCCAGGGGCAGGCCCTGCACGTACTTGGCACGCACCTTATTGCGGGTCGGACGGTCGTAAGCCATTGATCAGTGCCCCATGCCTCGCATGGCTGCAATGCCAGCAGCCACGATGGCACCGGCCAGAGCACCCGTTCCCGCAGCACGGATGGCGGTGCCACGTTCGTTCTTCTCCAGCGTAGACAAACGGGCTTCAAGGCCGTCGAATCGGGTATTGACAGATTGGCTCAGGTCTTCAATTCGCGTTTGGGTGGCTGCATGGTTTTGCCGAAGCATCTCGGTCATGGCGGTGAGTTGGCCTTTGACTTGGCCCATCTCGACCAACATGGCGGTGGCGGGGTCACTCATGAATAGGTTCCTTTACGTTTTTCAAAAATGGTTTGGCAGGCTATGCAGCGAACCGCATTGGGTGCAGCCTTGCGGCGCTCACGCGGGATCGGTTCGCTGCAGTCTTCACAGCGGGCTTTGCCTTTTCCCTGCAGTGCACGGCGCGCGGCGGATAGACCATCGTCACGGCGGCTTTGCTCCAGGGCGGCGGCTTGTTCATGAAACTTTTCATCCACGAAAAAGACCTTTCAAACTCCCTTTAAGGACTGTTTGTCCAGGGTTTGCATCCGTCATCGTTGATCTCCAGAAAGGCCAGCAGATTGCACATCTGCAAGGCCAGCAGGTGATAGGCCCGCGCTGTGGCCAGGTGGTTGGATTCCAAGTCGCGCATCTGGCCGGAGTCCGGAGGTGGCAACGGCTGGGGCGGCGCTGTCAGGCTGGCTGGGGGCAGTACCTTCACTGGTGTCGACGTGACCGGCGTTGGCGTCGGTCCAGCGGCGCAGGCGCTCAGCAGGCAGCACACAACTATCAACAGGGTCAGCAGGCGCATGATCTTGATCCTTGGCAAGTTGATTGAAAAAAGTGGTAACGGCGACACGGCTGCGCTCCTGGCGGGTGCCGACGACATCGGCGCGCTTGATCACGGCTTGGGTGTCGGCCTTTTGGGTGGCCTCGGCTTTCTCATTGACCTTGAGCTGGGTGACTTCGCAGATGTTCTTGCCACTGGATGCACCGAGGTCATAGGCCTTCAGAAGAGCCACCGCCACTGCAATGGCAGCAATAGCCAGGTAGATAGCTGATCGAATCATGCGCAGCTCCTGCCGCCCCAACTGGCGTAAATCGGCTCAAACTTGCGCAGGATCACCACCGGGTAGTGCTGGTTTTCTGCCTGGTTGGCGGGTGCCACGCCGGGGTTGAGGTTGCAGGTGCGGTCTAGGCACACGCCAGGCGTTGGGCTGATCTTCTGGCGCTTGTAGACATAGCCCAGACCGCCGTTGTAGGCGCTGAGCACGTAGGCCATTCGCTCGCAGGCGTTATCCGCTTTGATACGGTCTGCCAGCCACTTGTCATAGGTCACCAGGGCGCGCAGTGACCAGGCCGGGTTGCTGGGCGCGCGCGTGCTCAAGGCCGCGTCTATCCCACCAATCCAATTGGCCGTGGCGGGCATGAACTGCGCCAGGCCGACCGCACCCACAGGGGATCGCGCATCCAGCCGCCACCGGCTCTCTTGATGCACCTGTGCGGCAAAGGTGGCCACCGGGGCTTGCAGGCCCCAGGCGAAATGCGCTTCGCGTTTGAGTGTGAGCTGGTAGCGCTGAGCGTCGCGCGGTATGGGCTGGGCCATGGCCACTGACAGACAAGCGCCAACCACGAAGAGCAGCATGCCAACATGCAGCCAGAGCGCGATGCGGGTAATTGGGCGCATGTCAGGCCCCCAGGCCCACACAGATCAGACAGGCGGCGACGATGATGGCGCGGCGCAGCATCGAATGACCGAATGATCCGGAATGATCCACAGCCGTGCCATATTGAATGGCTAGGTCGTCAGACTCGGGCGCGTCTGCGATGTCTGACGAATCGTCTATCTGGCAGTATTTATGCGGGCGGTCATACGGGAACAAGCTGCGGTCCAGCCAGTAGCCACCCCAGCCGCCCAGGGCCATCAGGTGTGATTTGTAGATGGTGACGGCCAACAGGCTGTCGGGTTGAGACTGCTTTAGGAAGAGGGACAAGGCCATCAACAGCAGCGTGAGCACCAGAAAGACCAGCATGCGCGGGATCGCAACCATAGAGAACTCCAGACGTAAAAAAGGACTACTAAAAAGAAGTCCCAGTGTCTGGAATCAGCGGTCTTTGGTCATGGTGAACTACTTCACCACCGGTCCGAAGTTAGGCAAAAAAAAGGCACCCGTGGGTGCCTGAGAGTCTCGACCGGGGGGATATAAGTAGATCAGCTTGCAAGTCTGACCGGTGGCCGAGATGTTTTTATCAGTGGAAAGTCTACATCAGTTTTTGCGTGGTTTGGATGTCCTATCCGGAGGCTGACTATCTTCCGCACTGCATGTCTTTTTAGATTGGCTGGTGGTGCCATCGTTGCAGACAAAGTATTTCCCCAGGCAGTGTGAGACACCGCCTTTGCGACCAGAGCATGGGTAGTTGGTTGCTTGAGCGCTGGACGCCATGATGATGATGACAAAAAGGAAAAACGGTTTCATGTGAATTTTCATGAGCAATACGAACCACGCTTAGCCGTTGCAGATGGGTATTTTTTGTAAAACTCACACACCCATGGCCTGGGTTGAAGGTAAGGTACATCGAGAGATGCATAACTCATTTTCTGCAGATACGTCAGGGCCATCCAGTCAGCAGGAAGCTCGCTTCGTTTGAGTTCAACAATGGCCCAGTTCTTGCCGCTGGACTCGACTGCATTGAAACGTATCCATTCCAGCGTAGGCGCTTTTTTAAAGGCGTTTCGCGCTACGCGCATGGTGTCATCAGCTAACCCATTGAAGTCCTGAGAACTCCCCCACAATCCGCCCGTGTTAAAGGTAACCTCGACTCGGTACATGGGCGTATCAATAGGTTTGTTATTGACGTATGCCAGAGAATTTGAGCAAATTTTCTGCACGCTTGATACCCCGATTTCGTCTTTTACCAGGGCTTCAATGGCAGGGGCGTCACTGTCGCCACATGCCGCAGCAGCGCTTTTTACCAAAACGTGAGTGCCGCTGCTGGCACGTTGCCAGCTCTGATAACCCCACGCCATGACCAGCAAAAGCAGAAAGCAAATAAGGGCCAAAGTTCTTGGTGCGATTTTCATAACTGTTCACCATTCGTGAGTTGATGCGACGACCCGACCCAGAATTGATACGTCCTGTGACTTGGCCAGGTTGATGTCATAGGGCGGGAAATTGGGGTTTTCACTGCTGAGTCTCAGGATGCCTTCGGGTAGCAGCTGGCAGTATTTCACAAGCAATTCATCATCCTGGCGCAACACGTAGGCATAGCCGCTTTTGGGGAGAGTCTGCCCGAGATCAATGAGCACCTTGTCGCCATCTGACAACTTGCCAGACATGGATTCCCCGGACACATCAATGACTCGCAAGTTGGCTGGTGAAAGCCCTCGCTTATTGAGCCAGCGTCGGCTGAAACAAAGTCCCTCAACTTGTGACTCTGCATCATGACCATTAACGGCACCAGGACCGGCACTCGCGTAAGCATTGTGACGTGGGACAACGACAAAGCTGTCGTCATTGCCAGCGCTTCGGTTTCCAGTGACAACAAACAAAACGTCAACACCTATCAAGTGCGCTGCAGCCAGATAAGCAGCATCAGGCATACGTCCACCGGACTCGTAGTTGAACTGGGACGTTTTGCTAACCCCCGCTTTTCTGCCGAACTCTTCTTGACCAAGGCCGAGCCGTTGCCGTTCTAACTTGAGACGGTCGCCTATTTCAACATTCGTTGACATTTCGGTTGATGGTTCTTGTTTCACTGTTAATCAACTGTTAACTAAAACCCGAGTATGTCACCAACAAACCGGCATGCATAGACCAGGGTTATGCCGATACCGACACCTTCTTTTGGAAATATTCAACAAAACAACAGTCAAAGCATTGCAATAGCCGTTTTGTTGAACTATGATTGCTAACAGTTCAATAAATGTTAATTAACTGTCCTGAGAGGTCAACAGATGGCAACTAATTCAGTAGCAGGTTCCACAAAGGTGAAAACGCCTGAAGAAGCCAAGCAGGCGCTCTATGCGAAGGGAATCACCCTGTCGCAGTTCGCTGCCAACCATGGTTTTAAGTACCGCACCGTCTCGGAAGTGATACGTGGTGTGAACAAGGGGCTCTACGGCGAGGGCCACAACGTGGCTGTTGCCTTGGGATTGAAGTAACTCACTGGGAAATCATGAACATCTCTGCAACCCTAACCGAAGGCCGCCATGACCAGCTGCTGGTGCTGCTGGATACCAGTGCGATGTCCCCGGCCGCAACGCATCTTGCGTTCCTGCGAAAAGTAGCCACCAACGCACCCATTTCGGCCTACCGCGAGACGTATGCCCGCCAGGCGAGAGAGTTGGCAGGTCTGATTATTCAGGCCGGTTGCCGCCCAGTTTTAGAAGGATAAATGATGACAAAAAAGCAAACAACCGAAGTAGTCGAGACCAATGTACGGACAGTGCGTACATTGGATTTCACGGATGCTGACTCAGCGGCAGCCCAGGATTTGGGGATCATGATTGGCGGTGCCATCGGTGACCGGATTTCTCGGGCAGTGGTTTCCTACAACATGGCCGCAAGGCTTGCTGTTGAGGCTGGCTATCTGTTGCTGAGCGTGAAGGCCGAAACCGACGATGGGAAGTTCATCGCCAGTGTTGAGGCAATGGGATTGACGCGCCAACGGTCGGCCGAGCTGATGCGTATGGCCAAGTTCACCACTATGCTTCCCGAAGCCCAGCGCGCCGAGCTTCTGACTCTGCCGAAGTCCAAAGTCCTGGCCCTCGCCAGCGCCGACTCGGCTGTCATTGAGCAGATGCTGGAAGACGGCGATGTATCTGACCTGGAAGACATGAGTGTGCGCGGCCTGCGTGATCGCATCCGCCAGTTGGAAGCCGGTGTGACTGATCTAGCGGTTGAGCGCGATACGGCCCTGGCCGACCTCAAGGCCGCAGAGAAGAGCGCCAAGCGCCGGGCGCGTGACGAAGAAGACTTTGGCGTGCCGATGGTGGTGGTCGATGCACGGGCAGAACTAGCAGCCCTGATCAAGAAGGCTGAACTGGCCATCACCTCGCTCTACCCGGTGGGCGTAGAAATCTACAACCTGACCACCCATGAGGAAGCCCGCGAATGGGTGGCCCCCAGCCTTCGGCTTGGACTGTCTGGCCTGCTGGCGGTGCGTGAGTTGGTGGACGGCAGCATCAAGAGCTATGTCGAGGCCATGGGTGAGTCAGCCCAGCGCCTGAAGTCTCAGCCGGATGTGCTGGCCTTCCTGGACCCAACCGAGATCAAAGCGCTAGCCGAAGAGTGGGCGCGACTGACCGACACCCATAAATACGAATCCGATCTGCGCGTGCATGAGCGTGCTGCGGCCAAGCCTCGCGGCAAGGGTCGGCCAGCCAACGCACCAGAAGCACCCACAACTACCAGGAGCAGCAAATGAAACCGCATAACACCAATCCAATCATGATTGACCAAGGTCGCAACACATGCTCCCCAGAGGAGTTGGCAGTTCTTGAAAAGCTGGGCCTGGAAGTTTCCCAAATGACCCCGTGGAACCCGTCTAAGAAAGGACGTGTCGAGCTCGCCCTGCAGGTTGCGGAACGTGAGGTCATAGCCCGGAAGGGCAATGTCTAAACCTGACCACCAACCCAAACAGGTGACCCCATGGGCGCACTCCTCAAATTAACCAAAGACATCCGCCAGATGAGTGAAATTTCGGCGGCGTTGAACCCTGACCCATGGGCTAACGCCAGTGAAGAGGCTCGCCGGGTGGCTGGCTTGCGTGAATCCCTGATTGCGCCGCTGGTGGACCTGGTGAATGGCGGGGCCAGCATCAACCATGCAGCGGCGCTGCTCAAGTCGCAGCTGGATGCGGGCACGTCAGACCTGCGCACAAAACACCTGGTGGCCATGCTGGCGGGTGATGCGACGGTGGATGTGCTGAGCGTGCCCACCCTCAAGCGCTGGCTGAGCGGCTTCATCAAGGGCGGAAAGAATTCGTTGCTTCCCAAGCACACCGGGCGCGTGCGCCAGGCCTATGGCTGGGAAGAGCGCGCTGTGGACCTGTACAACCTGCCCGGCAAGCCGGGTTATGCCGACGTGTCTTCAAGGCTGATTCAAGAGGGGTTTAAAGACGCCACTGAGAGCCGGGTGAAACGCTACCTGAAGGCGCTGCCCGCTACGCTGGGCAAGTTCAGCGCAGACCGCATTGGCAAGCACCTGCACAAGCTGACGCGCCAGAAGTTTCAGCGCCGCAGCCTGGCCGAGGTGCTGGTGGGCGAGATTTATGCCGGCGACGGCCACACCGCCGACTGCTATGTGGCGCACCCGAACACGGGGAAACCGTTCCGGCCCGAGCTGACGGTGTTCATCGACATCAAGAGCAGCTTCATATCGGGCTGGTGGATGAGTGAGAGTGAAAGCACGGTGTCCACCATGTTCGCTTTGAGCCACGCCATGCGCATGTTCAACCATGTGCCTGCATGGGTGTATGTGGACCGGGGGCCGGGCTACCGCGCCCGGCTGCTGTCGGATGAAAGCACCGGCTTCTACAGCCGCTTTGACATTGGCCTGATCGGCGCGCTGCCAGGCAACCCGCACGGCAAGGGCTGGATTGAGCGCTTCTTCCGCACTGTGCGCGACAAGCATGACAAGTTCTTTGCCGGTGGCCAGGTGTATTGCGGCGATGACATGGCCCCCGAGACCAACCGCCGTTTGAGTGCTGATCTGGCCATGGGGCGGCGGCAACTGCCTAGCCTGAAATCGTATGTGGACAGCTTCACCGCCTGGCTGGAGCATTACCACGACCAGCCGCAGGACAAGCTCAATGGGCGCACACCCGCCCAGGTGTGGGCCGAGCTGACGCCGGTGCCAGTCGAGCTGAGCATGGATGCCATTGCCCGGCCACGCGAAGAGTGCACGGTGGGCCGCCAGACCGTGCGCCTGCACAACCGCTTCTATTACGCCGAGGCACTGGCACTGTTCGACGCGCAGAAGGTGGACGTGGAATACGACCTGCACCACGACAGCCATGTGTGGGTGTTTGACAAGAAGGGCCGCTTCATTGTTGAAGCCAAGCTCAACAACACGATTGGCGTGCTGCCCACCAGCCGCCTGGAAGAAGGCCGCGACCGCCGCCTGGCAGGCCAGCTCAAACGCCTGCAGCGCAAGGTGGACGAGGCCACCCGCCGCCGCGACGACCCGGTGGATGCCACCAGCCAGGCTGCTGCCATCGAGTCCCTGGCACCCGCTGCACCCGCGCTGCCCGCACCGACCACCCGTGATGACGATTTCAAGATTGACCTATTAACTTGGAGGAATGACCAGTGAGTACCCCCGCAACCGACACCCAGAACGCCCTGCCCGGCATGACCAGCGCGCCGACGGCATACACACCGCAAGACGCGTCCAAGGTGGACGCCATCAAGAAGTGGCTGGAAGACCGCAAGAAAAGCCGCGCCTGGCTGAGCAAGAAGGCCGACATTCCCAGCGGCACACTGAGCCAGATTCTGAGCGGCAAGTACATCAGCAGCCCGACACGTCAGCTCAACCAGATGTTGAGTGTGCTGGACGTGGAAGCTGATCGCCTCAAAGACGGCACGCCCGGCTACGTGAAGGGCAGCGTGCACAAGCTGATGGGCGTGGTGTGTGACCGCACCCGCAAGCACCAGAACTTCGGTGTCATCACCGGCTATGTGGGGGTGGGCAAAAGCCGCTTCTGCGCCGAGTACCGTGAGACCAACCCAATGACGCTGCTGGTCGAAGTCAGCCCCAACATGACACCTGGCGTGCTGATGACCGAGCTGCTGGAGCAACTCAACAACGCGGTGCCTGCCGGGCTGGACCGCAAGTTCCGCGAGCTGGTGCGGGTGCTCAAGGGCACCAACTATGTGATCGTCGCTGATGAGGCCGAGAAGATGAGCAGCAGCGCGCTGGAGCACCTGCGCCGCCTGCGCGACATGGCCATGGTCGGCGTGGTGCTGGTGGGCACCGAGAAGCTCACCAGCCTGATCAAACCCCAGCACGGCCAGTTTGACCAGGTGCGCAGCCGGGTGGGCATGTGGCCCGAGACGATCCAGCGCATCAGCCGCGATGATGCCGATGACATGGTGCGCGCCGCCCTGGCGGATGCTGGTGAGCTGACAGATGACGTGCTGGACACCCTGTGGGCATACTGCGACGGCAGCGCCCGTGTGCTCAATGAAAACCTGGTGCCTGCCGTGCGTGACTACGGCATGGGCAGCTTGCCCCTGAACAGCCGCATGATTGAGAAGATTGCCGCCAGCGTGCTGTTTATGACCAAGCCACGCGTTGAGGTGGCGAAATGATCGCCGCAGCCAACGAACCTGGCCCCTTGCTGGCGTGCAGCGTTGTGATCAGGATGCCAGATGGCTCACGCGGAGAGCACAACGGCCTGTACTACCACCGAATGGACGCGCTGGCTGAGGCGATGGACTTGTTTCCAGGTGCCAAGCTGATCAGCGTGTCGGGTGGAAAGTCCCGCATCGTGAGCCAGGCCCACACCTGCGATGCGCTGGGCGTGTGCAACAGCCGCCACTGCAGCGACGTGGGCGCTTGCCCAGACTATGACCCGTCGGCGTGTAACGACACGTCCTGCCAGGGGCATGCCGAGATTGCAGCCAAGGGACTTTGCCACTACAAACGCCCGCAACGCCGGTTTACGGACCGGCCAGGATGTGCCAGCGAGGCCTACCCGCAGCCGACCTACCCGTTTGCGCCGGGTGTGATCCAGCGACAACCTATAGGTGCGGCTGGTGAGTTCTGCGGCGCATCCGACCGTTTCCCGCTGAGCCTGTTTGACACGGCCGTGGTGTTGGTTGTGGTGCTGGTGCTAGTGCTGGCGGGACTGATCATGGGGGGTGCCGAATGACGCACGAAATGAACTGCCCCGTATGCGGCACCGGCCTGAGCATGGCCCACCTGCTGGTCAATGCGGATGACAGGGCTGCCGTAGTGCGCCTGCTGGCCCTGAGCACACCTTTAGGCGCTGCGGTAGGCCGCTACATCAGCCTGTTCACCCCGCCCAAGACCAGCCTGACGCTGCGCAAGCAGGTGCGCATCGTGCTGCAGCTGCTGCCCGATCTGGAGCGCCGCGCCATCACGCACCGTGGGCGCGATTGGTCGGTGCCTCTGAAGGTGTGGGAGGCAGGCATTGACCAGATGCTGGCGGCACGCGATGCGGGCAAGCTGGATTTGCCCATGAAGGGGCACGCCTACCTCTACACGATTCTGATGAGCCTGGCTGACAAGACCGAAGCTGTTGCCGAGACCCAGCACGAAGCCCAGCGCCGCACGTCTGCAGCCACCTTCCAGGTGCGCGGCCAGACCTTGCCCATGGGCCAGGCGCTGGACCAGGTGTTTGGCGATGTTGACCCCACGCTGGCCCGGCTGGATGCCGAGGCAGGAAAAGCCGCGCCGGTGCCCGACTCGGCGCGTGCGCTGCTGCAGAACCTGAAGCAAGGCAAGAAAGCCTGAACCCCAATTTTTAACTGAGAAGGAACAGATCATGACTGAACAAAAAGAAACCGTGCCCGCTGGCTACTGGAAGGACGCCAATGGCTCCTTGGTGCCCGTGTCGAAGATAAAGGAAATCGACAAGCTGCGCCACCAATGCGTGACTGGCCTGGCCGAGGCAGCTAAGAAGGCCAGCGCCGACTTGCTGGCTTTCAAGCTCTGTGCCATGCAGGAAGTCCAGTCTTTCATTGAGACCAGCCTGGACCAATATGACGTGAAGCAAGGCGGTAAAAAGGGTAACGTCTCGCTGGAGTCGTTTGATGGTCGCTACAAGATCAAACGCACCATGCAGGACACCATCGTGTTTGATGAGCGCCTGCAGGCCGCCAAGGCACTGGTGGACGAATGTGTGAAGGTCTGGAGCAAGGGCAGCAATGACAACATCAAAGTGCTGGTCAACAACGCCTTCCAGGTGGACAAGGCCGGGGCGGTGAACGTGGGCCGCATCCTGAACCTGCGCACGCTCAAGATTAACGATGAAAAGTGGCAGCGCGCCATGGCGGCCATTGGTGACAGCATGAAGGTGCACAGCACCAAGCCTTACATCCGGTTCTATGAACTCGATGAGCAGGCGGGTGACTACTTGCCTATTTCTTTGGATGTGGCGGCGTTATGAGCACACCCTCCACAAACCAGGAGACAGTAGTGACCGTGACATTTCAGGACCACGGACAGGACTTTCTTGAGTGGGATATCAAGGACATGACTGTTGTTGGTTGTCGGCCATTCCAGGCCTGGGTCTGGGTTGGCAAGAAAGTACACACCATGCCAACGCTGCCGATGCAGCAGATTGTGATCATCAACGAGGCAGGGGAACCTCGACCAATCAGATATCCGGTCGTAAAGATCAAGCCGCAAAGTTGCAAAAAGCTCTCAAGACCGGTGCTGAATAGCAAAGTAGTGACCCGTGGTGCCCAGGCCCTGCTGGCCAAGTACAAGAACGGAGCCACATCGTGAGCAACGAACTACCTATGACCGACACAATGGTCGAATTTATTGAAGCCCTCACCTTTTGGCACACAACCAAGGTCACCAGACTGCGTGGCATTCAGGATGAAGTCAAAGAAGGCACGGGACTTAGATTGGGGTCAGCATCATCTGACATAGCGACGATGTCGAAGAGGGAGGCGGCATTTTTCCAAGCGGGCATGGAAGCCGTATTGGTGGAGCTCGGAAAGCTTCCGTTCACCGTTAATCGCAACGATGAAGATGACGACTCCGTCGATGAGTTTGGGGCCACATCATGAATGCGACCAATCTCAAACAGCTGGCAGTAATTTCTGCCATGGCAGGCAGACTCTGTGCTGATATTTCCGCTTTCAATTGCGCGCATGGTGGCAGTCAAAAGCCGATCGACCTTACCCAAGCCACACCGCGCCCGGTCAGGCTTCAGATGAATACGAAAGGTGCCTGGCGCGACGTGCTTGACTTTGACTGTGCTGATGAAGATCGGGTCAAGACAGCAGCCGAGCTGCTATTTCGGGGCGACAAGCGGGTCACATTGCGGGTGATCGCTCCAAAGCTGCCCGGCCCGCCGCTGATGTGCTGGTCTGATGCCACGGGCTGGCGGCTGTGGGGAGATCGCCATGGCAACTAGACCCGCACCCCGAAAAGCCAAATCCGCATCCTCCATGTGCGTTGTCACCATTGGAAACTTGGTAAATCTAATCATGCCCACGAACCATGGGCTCAAAGTGATCGACCTGCTACAGCACGCCACCGAAGGACACCCCACCTATGTTGGCGGCCCCGGATACATCTACAAGATGGACTATTACGCAGTTCAGACTGAACTCAAGATCATTCAGTCCACGCAGCTTCGCGCGGCTAGCCATCAAAAGGGGGACCCAATCCTGCTGGGTACAGACCTATGAGTCAGCCTACAACCGACATCCATCGCAAGCGCGAGCTGACCTTGATCCACTTGGCCAGGGTCCAGCTTGGGCTGAGTCGTGCCGACTATGAGCATGTGCTGGACACGGTGACTGGCGCGATCAGCTCCGCCGATCTGGATGCGGCTGGGCGTGACAAATTGATCAAGCACTTCAAGTCCAAGGGGTTTGTGGTCAAGCCGACGGGCAAGTCAAAGCAGGCTAGATCGTTGGATGCGCCGCAAGTGCGCAAGCTGCGCGCCATGTGGTGGGCGTTGGCCGACGTGGCTGCGGTGGAGAAGCCAGCCAATGCCCTGGCTTGCGCCAAGGCGGTGGAGGCCTGGGCCGTGCGCCAGGCCAGCCAGGGGGCGGTGGGCGCGTTCTCAGCCTTGCGCTTTGCGTCGCACCACCAGCTCAATAAGCTGATTGAAGAAATGAAGGCCTGGGGCCTGCGCGTGAAGGCAGATATCCAATGATCCGCCCAGCCCCCACGCTGACCATCAAGCCCCAAGCCCTGCCCGCTGCCTTGCGCGAGCTGGCGCGGGTGCTGGGCGACTCTGACGCGCTGCGCCTGGTGGGCATGCACGGCGGTGCGCGGGTGTCGGTGCCCAAGCAGGCGCGCGCTGACCACCCGCTGCGCATGGCGCTGGGTGAAGAGGCGTTTGGGAAGCTGGTGGCGGAATACGCAGGCGAGACGATTGAGCTGCCCAAGGGTGATGCGTACCTGCGGGAGCTGCGCCACGACCAGGTGCGCCAGTGTCGTGAGCAAGGCCTGACGGTGGATGAGACCGCCGAGGCGGTGGGCTACAGCCGCCGCCATGTGATCAACATCATTGGCGGCCATGCGGATGGCACCGATACGCTGACGATGGATATGTTTGAGGAGGCTCCGGCTCCCAAGAGCTACGCTGGCCAGGCCAACGACCCGTTCGGGATGAGCGGGTCTAGGTGAGATAATTTGAGCGTCACCTCAAAAAAAGGGGTGATGGGATGTGAGAGTCCCTTGAGACGCGGCAGGAGCCGCAGCACCGCAAGTTTGCGGCTTCTTCATTCGTGCACCAATTTTTGGCGGCTCGAATGGGAGAAGCGCAAGCTTCTGCCGGTAACGCTCGCGTCTCCCGGTCTCTCACACCCTTTCGAGTCGCCGCCCTAACGGGTGGGTTTGAAACGATGGGAGCTTTTCTGAATTCGCATCCAAACGTGCCGCCAGTAGTTGCGGCCATCCTTGTACAGACTGACCAGCAGCGCCGTGCCTTCAAAGTGGTGGATGCGGTGGATGACCTGGACAGCCAGTTGGGCGCTTACCGAGCCGTTGAACAGTTGGCCATGAGTGAGAAGGCCCAGGGTGACGAGGGGCTGCCGCAGTTGCGCCGCAGTGACCTGGCCCAATTGCTGTCGGTGCTCAATACCAATTTGTCAGACTATTGTGCAAAAGCGCGCCAGGCTGCTTTATTCTCTGCGCAGGGATCAGGCAACGGCCCTAACCCTGTTTAAAACCCCCGCAAACCCGTTTAAAACCGCCTTCTGGACCAAGCCCGGTATATCCGGAGCCAAAAGCGCCTCAAGGCCCGCCACGGGCCATATTCCAAACATCTGTTTATGCCTGATGTGGTGAAGCGTTTCACCATGACCTAAAGCCCTGTGCCCGGCAAAGTACAGGGCATGAACAAAGCACACCAATTTACAGGCCTTGCCGACTGGATCGAAGTCTTCAAGGCGGGCACGCACACCGACAGCAAGGGCCGCAGCTGCACTTTCACCGAGGGTGATCTGGATCAGATGGTGAGCAACCTGGCACTGGGCGCGGCACCCGCCGTGCTGGGCCACCCCAAACACAACGACCCGGCCTATGGCTGGGTCAAGCCCGAAGGGGCCAAGCGCGAAGGAGCGTCCTTGTTCGTCAAGTTTGACGACATCAACCCGGCCTTTGCGGCAGGTGTGGACAGCGGCGCGTACCGCAACCGCTCGGTGTCGATTTTCAAAGACAAAGACGCGGGTTGGCGCTTGCAGCATGTGGGCTGGCTCGGTGCGGCCCGCCCTGCCATTGATGGCCTGGCCCCGCTGGACTACAGCGCCGCCGTGGATGCCTATGAGTTTGATGCCGACGACTGGGACATTGGCAGCGCCCTGGGCGACACGGCTGACCTGCTGCGCGGCCTGCGTGAGCAACTGATTGCCAAAGAAGGCCTGGAGGCTGCTGATGCCGCGCTGCCCAGCTGGCGCATTCAGTCTGTGGCCGATGCCGCCCAGCGCGTCAAGACCGCCGCCCTGGCCGAGCCTGATGAGAGCGATCCCAGCCCATTTTCAAAACCAACCCCAACCGGAGGAGTTATGTCATTTACCCAAGAGCAGCTGGACGCTGCAACGGCCCAGGCCAAAAAAGAAGCCCAGGACAAGGCGGCGGCCGAATTTGCCGCCAGCCAGGCCGAGCTGACCAAGCTGCGCAGTGAGCGCCAGGCGGATCGCATTGGTGCACAGATCAATGGCTGGAAGGCCAAAGGTCTGGTCACCCCGGCTGAAGAGGCTGGGCTGGCTGAGTTCATGGGCTCGCTGGAAAGTGGTGCCGGTGCTGAGTTCAGCTTCAGTGCCAGTGACAAGAGCCAGGTCAAGAAGACGCCAGCGCAGTTTTTTGCTGACTTTATGGCGGCGCGCAAGCCATTGGTGAAGCTGGGCCAACAGGTGGTTGCTGATGAATTGCCTGGTGTGAATGGCAATGACGCCTCTTCTCTGGCCGATGCGGCGCGCAGCTATATGAAAGAACAGGCCGAACAAGGTCTGACCGTGAGCGTGGCGGAAGCCGTGAGCTACGTGTCCAGCCGCACGGGTGCCGTGTAACCCCCAACGATTTATCAACGGAGAAAACAAGCATGGCTAACTTACTTTTGGCAATTTCAGCGGTGGCCGATGTGGCCTTGACCAACAACCGCATCGTCAAGCAAGGCAGCGGCGACTTTGCCGTCACCACCGCCGTGGCGGCTACAGATGCGCTTTACGGCGTGGTCAACGAAAAACCCTATGGCGTGGCCGCTGGCGAGCAGGTGGACGTGGTGCGCGTGGGCATTGCGTGGGTGGAGGCCGGTGCCGCCGCTGCACGCGGTGCACCCGTGACGGCTGACGCGGTGGGCCGTGGTGTTGCCGCAGCGCCTGCAGCTGGCTCCAACGTGCGAATCATCGGCTTTTTCGACGAAGCGCCCAGTGCTGCTGGTGACGTGGTTCGCGTGATGCTGTCTCCCGGCCTGATGCAGGGCTAAGTAACCAACTGATTTATTAACCAGGACAGGAACCAACTATGACAACGACTGCCTTCCCCGTCAATCCGGCGCTGACCGCGATTTCGATGATGTACACCAACCCGGATGTGGCGCTGATCGCCGATCAGGTGTTGCCCCGCATCCCGGTAGCCAAGAAGTTCAGCTACAGCGCGTATGACCTGGCACAGGCATTCACCGTGCCACAAACCCAGGTGGGGCGCAAGTCGCAGCCTGTGCAGGTGGACTTCTCAGGCCAATTGGTGAACTCTGAGACGGTTGACTACGCACTGGATGATCTGGTGCCCAACGATGACATCAACGCCTGGGCCAGCATGCCCAAGCCGGATCGTGGCGGCCCACCCAACCCTCTGGATGTGTCGACCATGATGTTGACCAAGCTGGTGCAGCTGGCACGTGAAATCCGTGTCGCGGCCCAAGTGTTCAACACAGCCAACTACGTCGCTGGACAATTCGCCACTTTGTCGGGCACCAGCCAGTGGAGTGACTACACCAACAGCAACCCGCTGGATGCCCTCTTGTCCGCCCTGGACGTGCCCATCTATCGCCCCAACCTGGTGGTGTTGGGTCAACAAGCGTTCACCAAGCTGCGCCAACACCCCAAGGTGGTGCAGGCGGTGTTTGGCACGGCGCAAACCGGCGGTGTGGTGGGGCGCAAGCAACTGGCCGAGGTCCTGGAGGTGCAGGACGTGGTGGTGGGGGCAGGGTTTGTCAACACCGCTCGCAAAGGGCAAAACGCCAACATGTCGCGGGTGTGGGGCAAGCACTGCGCACTGTTGTACGCCAGCAAAGAAAGCGCACAAATGGGCCAGCCGGTTTGGGGCTTTACTGGCCAGTGGGGCGACAAGACCGCTGGCGACATGCCTGACCCGAAGACAGGCCGCAATGGCTCGCAACTGGTGCGCGTGGGTGAGGGTGTGAAAGAAGTCATCAGTGCGCCCGCCTTGGGCTACTTCTTCCAAAACGCAGTGGCGTAAGCCACCCCACTATTTTTGATTGAACGGAGATTGATATGGCTACAGCAAAAAACACATCAGCTGCCCCCGCTTTGGTGGCGCTGACTGCCCTGTCGGTGGTAGAGCATGACGGCGTGACTTATGGACCCGGCATGGATGCGGGCGACAAGCTGCAGGTGACCGCCGCCCAGGCCAAGGCCTTGGTTGACGTGGGCGCTGCCGCGCTGGACGAACCCGCCCCCGCAGCCGAGTAAGCGCCCATGAGCTACGCCACCCCGCAGCGCTTCATTCAGGAATATGGCCTGGATGAGACCACCCAGCTCCTGGCCGATGAGCAGCAGTTGCTCACCAGCCAGTTGTTGACCGATGCGCTGACCGGGGCGTGGACGGGTACGCCCAGTGCGCCTGAGCAAGCTGCGGCCACCGCCGCCAAAGACCGCATCATGCGCAAGCTGCTGACCGTGAGCAACTACATGGACGGCTACCTCCGCAGCGCGGTGACCTTGCCCCTGTCTACCACCGATGCCAACGCAGGCACGCTTGAAGAGTGCTGCATTGCCCTGGTGCGCACGGGCCTGGCCGACGACTCGGACAACACCTCTGAGCGCATGGAGAAGATTGCTGACCAGTGGCGAGCCTGGCTGAAAGATGTGCAGTCTGGCCGGGTCACGCTGGTGGCCAGTTCGGGTGATGAGGTGGTGGGCCTGAGCCGTGTGCACACCGGCCAGGCAGCCACGCGCTTTGGTTGGGATTCGTTCCCGCCGATCAGGAGCTGGTGATGGCTGGCACGGCACTGACGATGACGTTTGAAGACGGCCCGCTGGTCAGGCACCTGGCGCGCTTGTCGGCCCGCCAGGAGTGGACCAAGGCGCGCCGTGACATCGGCGAGTTCATGGTGGGTGACATCCAGGACAACCTGGACGGGCAAAAGCTGTTTGACGGCTCACCCATGCCACAAAGCAAGGCAGCTATCAAGCGGCGTGGAAAGACGCTGATCAAGGACCACCATCTGTATGACAGCTACACCTACAACCTGGTGGGTGGCGGGCTGGAGGTCGGTTCGAATAAGGTCTATGCGGCCATTCAACACTTCGGTGGTGAAACAGGTCGCGGCCATAAAACCAAAATTGAAGCCCGCCCTGTGATGGGCATCGCCATACGCCAGGAGCTGCAGATTGGGTACATCGTGAGCCAGGCTATCCGAGATATTGAGAGAGCCCAATGAGCGCAACGATTCTTCTTGACCAGGCGGTGGCACGCATTCGCGCCCAGTTCACCAAGGCCGAGGTGGCCACAGTGCAGGCGTATGCGGGCGAATTCTCTGCAGCGGAGATTCCGTTCAAAAGCTACAGCTGCCCCGCCATTTTTGTGACGGTGCAGGGCTGGCAACCCGCCGACAACAGTTGCCGCCTGAGTGGCAAGCATGCCACCAAGGTGCGCATGGCGGCGTTTGTGGCGTTCAAACATGCCGACCGCAACAAGCGCATGGCCGGGGCGATGCTGCTGGCGGAGCGCCTGGGCATCGTGATGCGCCAGTGGGAGCCGATGCGCGAAGCGGCCAATGCCAATCTGCCGGTGACGATCGCTGGTCTGGAGGCGGATGCCACCTGCGAAAACCTCTATGGCCGGGCGCTGGACGCGGCTGGCCAGGCGCTGTTCCTGGTGGACTGGCAGCAGTGTGTAAAGCCTGCCGTGCCGATGGAACAGCTGTGGGACTTGCTGTCCATCGAGATCATTGACAGCGCGCGGGGCGGCATGGTGCCCCCGGCTGCTGCGGCCACGGGCGTGGTGCCGGTGGTGACTGAAGACGTGAAATTTGTTCAAAACTGAAAGGTGCCCCATGGCCAAGACTGATTTAAAGACTGACGATGTTGCTGCCGCTGACCAGGCGACCACCGCAGCGACGCCCGCCATGGGCTCGCTGGTGCAGGTGAAAGTGGCCGCTGGCTGCATGCTGGTGAACAACGAAACCGGTGCTTACTTTGAGCCCGATGTGGCTACGCCGGTGACGGTGACCACGACGCTGCTGCGTCGCCTGCAGGATGGTGATGTGACGCTGGTGGGCTAAAGCCGCTTCAAGTCATCACAAAACCCCTTTCATACAGCTTTTAACGGAACTTTGATATGTCTTTACCCAACCTGCTTTCTTTGAGCTTCCTGGTGCCGTTTGTGGCGGCCAAGAATGATTTTTCTCGCGCCATCCGGGGCCTGCGCGGCATGCCTCGGCGGCTGCTGCTGGTGGGCCACAAGCTGGCGGCTGGTGGCGCGGCGTTGAACACACTGATCACGGTGACGACCGAGGCCGATGCCATTGCGCAGTTTGGCGAGGGCTCCATGCTGACAAGCATGTGGCGTGATGCCAAGGCCAATGCCGATTTGGGCCTGCCAATTGATTGCTTCTGCATTGCGCCAGGCGGCTCAGCCGTGTCTGCCACCAGCACGATTGCGATCACGCCGCCGGGTAACCTGGCCATGAGTGGCGAGGTGATGTTGTATGTGGGCGGTGAGCGTGTGAGTGTGGGGGTGACCACGGCAGACACAGCCAATACGGTGGCCACCAAGCTGATCAATGCGATCAATGCCAATGCCAAGCTGCCCGTGACAGCAGCGGCGACGGTTAATCTGTATGAGTGCAAGCTGACGTGCAAATGGGGTGGCCCGACTGGCAATGACATTGACCTGCGTACCACTTACTACACCGATGACCGCTTGCCCAACAGCTTGATCGTGACAGTGCCCGCGATGACGGGCGGTGCTGTTGTGCCTGATGTGACGCCGCTCATCGCGGCCATGAACCTGTACCGGGCGACCGAGATTGTGGTGCCGTTTACCGACAGCGCCAACATGGGCATCCTGGAGACCGAGCTGGCCGCACGCTGGTTGGCCAACAATATGCAGGACGGGACGGTGATCAATTCCATTCGCGGCACCGAAGCGGCGAATACCACCTGGCTGAGCACCCGCAACAGCCCGCATGTGCACACCATCACCACGACCAAAGACTGCACCAACCCGTGGGAACTGGCTGCGGCAGCTGGTGCGGCGATAGAGAGCCTGGCCGCTATTGACCCGGCGATGCCTGCCACAGGGGTGGCGCTGGTGGGCTACAAGGGGCCGGCCCAGGGGCAGCATTGGACCGTTGACCAGCTCAACAACATGCTGGTGGCCGGTGGCTGCCCGCTGCAGATTGCGTCGGACTACAGCGGCACACTGCTGCGCATGGTGACTAACTACAAGAAAACGACCGCTGGTGCTGCCGACCGCAGCATGGCTGAGCTGGCCTGGATCAAGACGATGAGCTACTACCGGTGGTTCCACGTGACGGAGTTCCAGACCAAGTACCAGGGCTTCAAGATTGCCCAGTACATCACCGACCCAATTCCTGGCCAGAAGATCATGACCCAGCAGCTGGGCGAGGAAATCATGATTGGGCTGTACAAGCAGTTCATGGACGCCGGGCTGTGCCAGAACATGGACTATTACCGAAAAACGCTGGTGGTGGAGGTGGATGGCCCCAACGGCAAGCTCAAGGTGCAGGATGAGCCGGTGATCGTGACCCAGCACTACCAAACTGAAATCAGCAGCTACGTGGTGGCGGGCCAAGTCTGAGCCTGAAGCGCTACCCAATCAACTTAGGAGATAGACATGGCAGGAACAGACAATTTGCTTTTTCACATCGACCAGATCGTGGTGGACGGCAAGCCCATCGCGTTTGAAGACGGATCGGGCATGCTGAGCGGCGCGGCACGCTTTCGGAATGAGGTGGTGGCCAGCGCGAGCGGTGATGACTTCAACAAGCGTAATCGGGTGCCGACGCTGTTCAAAACCAAGATTCAGTTTGGCCCGGCGGTGAACCCGGATGACTATGCCAATTACCAAGGGGTGCAGATCACGGCGCGTGATGCGCAAAGTGGGCGCCGTGCACTGATGCCCAATTGCAGTTTTGGCGAGATGGGCGAAATTGGCGGCGGGTCGGTGGACGTGACGTTTAACGTGCTGGCACCGGTGCAGTGGCTGTAAAGTAACAACACACCAAGGAACCCGCAAGGGGCTGGCCCGGCGGAGGGCACTAAGGGGCAGGCTTATCACCTGCCCCTTTTTCATTTGGTGAAGTGTTTCACCGTGACGCTTTGGGCCTGGCGCGGCACAGTCGGTGCCATGGACACACAAAGCAAAAACATTGACGATCTCTACACCCTGACCCTGGTGGACGGCCTGCCGACCGAGAGCCAGGGCAAGACCATCAAGTACCAAATCGTGAAGCTGCGCGAGACCACGGTGGCTGATGAACGCATTGCCCAGCGTCTGGCCGAGCGTGTGGTGCTGGTGGGTGGTGTGCACAAGCTGCTGGTGAGTGACGCAGATTTTCAGTTTGGTATGACGGTGCGCCACATTGAGGCGTTTATCTGCGATGGCCAGAAGATTCCCCAGCCAATGATTGATATGGAGCTGGTAGGCAAGCTCAGCTCGCATGACTTGGGGCTGATTGAACAGAGGGTGTTCTTGATCTCTCTGGCGGCAGAAGTTCGCTACGGAAACCTCAACCAAGAAGAGTTTGACCGGATTGTGGCGGGAGGTGCACCAGCACAGGCGGGCCAGGCATCCCCACAGCGTTCGGGCCAGGCTGCTGATGTGGGACAGGCTCCTGCTCAGTCTCAGTCTGGCCCTGCACTGCTCGCCGATTTCACTGGAGGAGATACCCCTGGCGCGGCTGCGAGCGATGCAGGCTGAGCTGGTCAAGCTGGCTAAATCGTCATGAGTCAACTGTCCCTGAAATACACCATCGCGCTGGTTAGCGACATCGGTCGGCGTGCGACTGAAGAAGCCAAGGTGCTGGAGAAGGCGCATGAAACGATGCGCAAGGCGACTGAAAAAACTACCGGCGCAGTGAAGGCGCTGGAGAAAGAAGTCGTCATTTCCAAGGGGAATATTGTCGATCTGCAGAGTGCTATTACGGGTGCGACCAACAAGTTCAATGATCTTGATCGGGCCATGTCGCGCATCGGTGGCAATGTTGGCAGCAGGCAGCAGATTACTTTCCTGAATGCGCTCAAGGGGAGGATTGACCAGGCGACCAATAGTGCTGCGAAATTGCGTGAAGGCCTGAACAAAGCGGGTCGAGAACGGCTGGACATTGCGGATGTTGCGGCGGCTGGGTACGGCGCAAAGAAGGTTGTGACGCCATTTATCAAAAGCTACTCAAGCCTGGAGGATGCTGAGACCGGACTCAAGATTGCCATGATGACCAAGGGTGGCAAGGTTGGTGGCGACTATGAGGCCATCAAGAAGATTGCGGTGGAACAGGGCAACAAGCTCCCTGGCTCTACCAAGGACATGACCCAGGCGGCAACGGAGTTGATTTCCCTGGGCATCACACCAGAGGCTGTCAAGAATGGCGGCTTGGTGGCAGCCACCAATCTGGGTGTTGTGCTGGGCATTCCACAAACGCAGGCGGCTGAGACGACAGCCAAGCTGCGCGAGGCCTATAGCCTGAAGGATGATGAGCTACCGGCCATGGCGGACACGGTACAGCGCAATCGCTATGCCGGTGGTATCAACCCAGAAGAACTTTTGATGGCCGCCAAGTATGAGGCACCCATCATTAATGCATTGGGCATGGGCGGCCTCAAGGGCATGTCGGATGTGCTGACCGTACAAGGTATGGCTAACCAAAAAGGGATGAATGGCGGCGAATTTGGCACCAACTTTGCCGAAATGCTGACCCGCCTGGCGACCGGGCCGTTGATGGTGGAAGAAGCCAAGAAAGGGATGAAAGCCGAGGCGCGAGACCGCATGGATGCGTTGGGCATCAAGTTCAACTTCTTTGATGACAAAGGGAAGGTGAAAACGCTGGACGGTAGCGCCGTGAAGGGCATCTTTTCAGAGTTGGAAAAGTTCAATCTGATCAAAAACAAAGATGGCTCAGCGGACGACAAAACGCGGCTTGAGGTCGCCAAGGCGTTGTTTGGGTCAGAGGGTGGGCGACCTGCCTTGATCATGGCGCAAGCGGGCCTGAAAGGTTTTGAGGCGGCGCGGTCACGGGTGGTTGACCAGGCGTCACTGGATGAGCGGATCAATACCAAGCTGGAGACATTTGCCTCCAAGCTGGAATCGCTAGGCGGAACCATTGAGAACGTGATGGCGCACATGGGCGCACAACTTGGGCGGGCGGCCAAGCCGGTCATGGACGGCGCCAATGGCGTGCTGGGCGGTGGAATTGATGAATTTATGCAGGCCCACCCCACGGCTGGCACAGTAGGCATCGCGGGCGGGGCTATCGGGGCAGCGTTGGCAGCATTGAAGTCCAAGGCGCTTTTGTTCAGACTGCTCGGCCTGGGCGGTGGTGCGGCTGAAGGGGGTGCGGCAGCCGCTGCTGCAGGGGGCATTTCCTTAGGGGCTGCGGGTGCGGGTGCCGCAGGCATTTTTGCGGGCTCGCAGCTGTGGCGCGTATGGGATGCGTTTGGGCAACTATCGGATGCAAAAAATCGCGATGGCGTCAAGCTGTCACCCTATGCGCTCGGTCGGCTCAGTGCCATGCAGCAGGGGCAGTCCGATATGACGCTGCGCTCGGCAGGTATCCACGGCATTTCGCCTGGGATGGATTTCCTGACTCTAACCGCACCTGGTGTGCTGCCAGAGCAGCTTACACCAGGGAAAAATACCGAGATCAAGGTGGGCGAAGGCACGCTGGCCATCGACGTGCGTGTCACCGATGAGCGCATCAGCGCCACGCCCAGCGTGATGCGGCCGCTGTCGCTGGTGCGCATCAATCCGGGTGCCACCAATCCTGGAGGATTCAAGCCATGAGCTGGGTTGATCAATTGCAAATGGCGAGTTTTCGGGATGTGACGTTCCAGGTGGACAGCATTGACGTGTCGGCCGGGGACAACGTGGTGCTGCGCGAGTACCCGTTTCAGGACTTGCCCACGGTGTTTCGCATGGGCGAGGCGGCGGAAGAGATCAAGTTCAGCGCCTATGTGATTGGTGATGACTACATTGATCAGCGTGAGCGGTTGCGCGCGGTGCTGACGGGTGAAGGCGTGCTGGTGCACCCAACGGCTGGGTCGATGCGGGTGTTTGTGGCGGGCAAGTTCACGATCAAGGAAAACCCGACTGCCGAGGGCGGCATGGCGCGGTTTGATTTGACGTTTGTGCGGGCCGAGACCCGGCGCTACCCGGCGGGCGTGGTCAGCACACCGCAGGAGTCTTTTCGCAAGGGTGAGCTGGCGAAACAGGCCAGTGCGGATGCCTTTGCATCGGCGTTTGATCTGACCGGCAAGCCTGGCTGGGTGGCAGACCGGATGGTGGCGCGCATTACTGATTCAGTAGCGGGTGTGTGGGGGCAGATCAAGTCTGTGACCGCCGGGGTGACTGATTTCAGCAATACCATCATTGGCAACTACCAGGCACTGCGCGATGGTCTGAATTCGCTGGTGCGCCAGCCGCGCTTGTTGGCTGATTCTTTGCGCAATTTGTTTGCCCTGCCGAGTGACTTGAGCGCCGCATCTGCCAGAGACTTTATGGCAGCGTTTGAAGGGCTGTTTGATGTCAGTTCGAAGGTGACTCAAAGGGACTTTGAAGTGTCTGTGATGCCTGCGGTGGGTGCCGGACTGGTGATGTATGGCACGGGCAACGCAGACGTGCTGGGGCTGAGCACCCCGGCGCGCGCACAACTGGATGCGCTGACCACGGCCAGCGACCAGTTGATTGAGTCGCTGGCGGTAGCGAGTTGGGTGCAGGCAGCATCTGTGGCTGAGCTGACCAGTTATGACGATGCGCTGGCATTGCGGGCCGCGCTGAATGCGCAGTGCACACGCCTGCTGCTGAGAGCATCGACAGCGGCCGCCAGTGATGGACTGCCTGACTCTGCCTGGCATGACGCGATGCTGGCCCTGCTGACGGCGGGGCTGCGGGACATTCAGGAGCGCAGCCGGGATATGACGCGGCTGCAGAGCTTTACGCCGCAAGCGTGGATGCCAGTGTGGTACGTGAGCTACCGGCTGTTTGGCACGGCGGCTTATGCCGATGAGATTTTGGCGATGAACCCGCACATCACGCACCCGCTGCTGGTGCCGCCGGGCAAGGCGCTGCGCGTGATGAGGCATGACTGATGGTGGCACAGTACACGCGTGACGCGGCGAAGATATCGGTGATCGTGGCCGGTGTGGCGTATCAGGGCTGGCTGCAGAGCGAGGTGGACCGCAGCCTGGAGGCACTGTGTGGAACGTTCAGCATCCCCGTCTCGCTGGTGCCGGGTAACCCACCGGCGATCAAGCGCCAGGATCTGGTGCAGATCAAGATTGGCGACCGGGTGGTGCTGACGGGCTATGTGCTGGCGGCTGAGCCGTTCTACCGGCGTGGTGACTGCGGCATGCGCATTACCGGCAGAAGCCGTGCGGGTGACCTGGTGCGCTGCTCGGCGATCTACAAAGGGGGCCAGTGGCGCAGTGCCAAGATTGACCGCATCATCAAGGACATCATTACGCCGTTTGGGCTGGAGATGAAGGTGGATACCGACATTGGTGCAGTGGTGCAGGACTTCAAGCTGGCCCATGGGGAGACAGCGCTGGACGCGGTGGCCAGGGCGGCGCGGCTGCGCGGGGTGCTGGTGACCAGCGATGACGCGGGGCGCGTGCTGCTGACCAAGGCGGGGGCGCAGCGGTTCAAAGGGGCGATTGTGCGCGGCCACAACGTGATTGCCATGGAGGGCATTGGCAGCGATGAGGAGCGGCACAGTGAATACATCGCCTACGGCCAGAGCACCGACATGACGATGGATATTGACCTGGCGCGCGGACTGAAGGCCAGTGCCAAGGACGATGAGATCACCCGGTATTTGCCGCTGGTGATCAATGCCGATGGCAACACCACCCAGGCCGAGCTGGCCACGCTGGTGCAACACACGGTGCGGGTGCGCCGGGGGCATTCGATGGGGTTTCGCTACCAGGTAGAGGGCTGGACGTTTGAGGGCGAGCCGTGGCCGCTGAATCAGCGCGTGGCCATCTATGACGACGTGGCTGGACTGGATGGTGCAGAGTGGCTGATTTGCGCCGTGAAACAGACCTGCGACCTGCGAGATGGTGACGTGACCGAGCTGACGGTGCGGCCCATTGAGGCGTATGACACGGCACCGCTTAAAACCAAGGTGAAGCGGCACAACTGGGGCAACAGGGGCAATACCACCAATCACCCGCGCGGGCCGCATGACAAGGCAGGGGGCGGCTGATGTTGGCCAACCTGATGCGCTGGGTGCGGATTCGTGGCCTGACCGAGGGCAAGATGCAAAAAGGCCGGGTGGAAGGCCTGCCCAATGACGTGCGTGACGATGCCCTGAGGCCGCAGGACTATGGATTTGCGGGTAACCCGGTGGACGGCCAGGGGCTGAAGCTGGAGATGGGTGGCCACACGGTGATCATCCGCATGGACCGGCTGGCCGAGCGGCCTGAGCTGGCGGCCTATGAGGTGGCGCTGTGGCACAAGGAAGGCCACAAAATCACGCTGAAGGCAGGCGGCCTGGTGCAGGTGGATTGCACCAACCTGGTGGTAAATGCGTCGGCTGGTGTGGCGCTGAATACGCCTACGGTGGCTATATCGGGCGCGCTGACGGTGGGCGGCACGGTGGTGGCCGTTGGCAATGTGACAGGAGCAGGCAAGTCGCTGGCCACCCACACGCACAGCGGCGTGCAAACAGGCGGCGGCAGCACCGGAGCACCCAACTGATTGACTGAATGGCTGGGGTGGTGAAGTGTTTCACCATGACCGATTGACCGGCGTTTAAGACACTGGCTGCATGTTTGATGTGGCTACCCGACCCCAACCCAATAGCAGCAGCGCCGCCAGCGTGTTTGGTGTGCCGTTTGACTGGCGCCTGGTCACGCCCGGACCGGCTGTAGCCTACCCTTGGAAAGATTTCGCGCAGCCCAGTGGTGTGCCTGCGGTGTACGCGGATGTGCTGGCCACCTATGCTATTGAGCTGGAAGACACGCTGCAGACGGCGATCATCTTGTCGCTGTTCAGCGACCGGAGGGCGACGGAAGATGACAGCTTGCCGCTGAATGAGACGGACCGGCGTGGCTGGGTGGGGGATGAATTTTCCAGTGATGACTTTGACACGCGCCCGGATGCCTGGGGCTCGCGCTTGTGGCTGTGCTACTACGGTAAGGCGGGCGTGGATGTGCTGGAGGTCGCGCGCTTTGCCGCCCAGGAGTCATTGGACTGGCTGGTGCGCGACGGTATTGCCGACAGGGTGACGGTGACGGCTCAATGGGCGGGCGAGCGGGGTGACCGGCTGGCAGTGCGCCCGATGATCTACAAGCCCAACCAGGTGCGCCCGGTGTATGACGTGCTGTGGGGCACCAGCATCAAGAGGTTGGCGCAATGAGCAGTACACCGCTTGGGACGGCGATCCCCTCCATCAATGACCTGCAACAGAACGTAGCGCGGCTGCTGCAGCAGCAGTTGCTGGCAAGCCAGCAGGTGGCCGGGCCGTCCACAAGTCTGGGCGTCAATGACCTGGACCTGGCACGCAGCAACATCAAGGCGCTGGCGTTTGTGAAGGCGGTGGGGCTGCATGGGGCTTACCGTTATTTGCGGGACTTCATTGCCCGCCAGGCGATTCCGATCAAGTCTTCTGGCGAGTTTCTGGATGGCTGGCTGGCAACCTATGGCATGACCCGCAAGGAAGCGGCTGCGGCCACCGGGTTGGTGAGTGGCACCGGGGTCACGGCGACGCTGTTGGTGGCAGGCACGATCATGCAGACCACGGACGGGCGGCAGTACAAGGTGAGTGCCGATGTGGCGGTGGCGGCTGGCGTTGTAACGGCCTCGGTGATCGCGCTGGTGGCGGGTGTGACAAGCAATTTGAGCGGTGGCACGGCTTTGACGCTGGTGTCGCCGGTGGCGGGTATTGACTCGGCCTTTGTGGCGGCCATGCCCAACGGTGTGAGCAATGGGGCCGATGCTGAGACGGACACACAGGCGATCTACCGGCTGCAGCAGCGCCTGAGTAATGAGCCGATGGGCGGGTGCCCGGCTGACTATGCACGCTGGGCGCTGCAGGTGGCGGGCATCACGCGGGCTTGGGGGCTGCGCAACCCGGCCGGAGCGACGACAGCGGGGGTGATCATCATGGCCGATGGCAATGTGGCGCCTGGCTTGCCGACCGCTGGCCAGCAGCAGGCGGTGCAGGACTACATCCGCGACCCGAAGCGCGGGCCACCGGATGAGTTGTTTGTGATCATCCCGACGCCGGTGACGATCAATGTGACACTGAATGTGTCGCCAGATACTGCGGCGATCCGGGCGGGGGTGGTGACTGCGTTGCAGGATTTGTTTTTCCGCGAAGCGGTGCCGGGCGGGTCGATCCCACATGCGCACCTGGTGGAGGTGATCAGCAGCGTGACGGGTGAGTACAACCACACGATCAGCGCGCCGGTGATCACCAGCGGCGCGCTGTTCACGGTGAGCAGTTATGACCGGCTGTTGGTGCTGGGTACGGTGACGTTTGTCTGACCATGGATAAGTTCTGGCAAGCGCTGACCTACTTGCTGCCCAGCGGTTTTGCCTGGCCACGCGACCCCAATTCGGTGGTGATGCGGGTGATGCGGGCGTTGGCGGGGGCCTTGAGTGACTTGCACGATTTCACCACGCTGACGGCTAACCAGTGGCAACCACATCAGACGATTACTCGGCTGGATGAGTGGGAGGAAGCCACGGGCCTGCCGGATGCGTGCTTTGCGCCCACGCCAGAGGCTGTGGCGGCGGGTAGTTATGACGTGGGGGCGGTGTCAATTGCCACGTTTACGCGGGCCAGCACGGCGACTTATTACGACAGCAATGGAATACTCCAGACGGCCCCGATTGATACGCCGAGGTATAGCTACAACCCGGCGAATCTGAGCGCCGCGCCCACGTTGTTGGTCGAGGGGTTGGGCAGAAATCTGTTTAACTCATCGATCGATCCAAGTTCATGGACGCTTAACGGGGGACCCATCCACACGTACAACACAGCAGATACAACTGCTCCGGACGGGTCATCCACGGCAATGTATTTCAACGTGACCGGTCCCGCACAATGCGTCGCCCTGTTCCCTTCTGAAAATTGCATCGTCGGCACCGTTTACACCGTATCGATATATTTCAAAAGGGGATCGCGACCAACTAGTGGATTCATGATCGATGACAACGGCTACGGCGGGTCGCGCTGGATCAGCTCTTACAACTGGGCAACGCGCACGTTGACAAACTCAGTAACGACTGGATCACCACCGTTGCCAACATCGTCGGTGGGCGAGTGTGCTGACGGGTGGATACGCATCTCAATGACGTTCACAGCTGTGCATCCCGGCATCATGGCAGTCATGGTTAATCGTGATGGATCATCAGCGGGTGATGCGTATGTCTGGGGGCCGAAATGTGAGATTGGCCCCGTCGCTACTAGCTACATCCCCACCGCTGCCGCTGCCGTACCCCGCGCCGCTGACATCTGCACCCGGTTCCCCGATCAAGCCAAGATCGATGCGCTGCGCCGCAAGTTGCTGCTGTCCAGGCTGCGCGGGCCGGTGCTGGCTTACTCAGACTCCAGCCCGTCCAGCACAGACGCCATCGTCGCCATTTGCGCCTGGTTGGGCTATGTGGCCACCGTCAAATACAACACGCCATTTCGCTGTGGTCAGAGCGTCGGCCAGCGCCTGGGTGCCCTGGATGGCAACCTGTATGTGACGGTGACGATTCAGTCAACCCAGTTTCGCGTCGGCTTGTCGCGGGTGGGTGATCGGCTGCTGCAAGGGCAACTGAACGGCGGCGAACTGGCCTGTTATCTAAAGCGGGTGGTGCCAGCGCGCTATCAGCTCAATGTGATTTTTGTGTGAGGTGATCATGGACTATACGAGCAGTAATTCTTATGCAACAGACGGGGCCACGGCCCAGCGTATGCACTTGCAGGCGCAGGCGGTGCCGACAGCGGTGTCAGATACCGACCTGAACGGGTTGATCTGGGAAGCGCTGGCGGCGATCAAGGCGGGCGGGCTGGTGCCTGCTGCTTTTGACAAGACGGTGCCTGCCAGCTACACACAGCTGCGCGATGCCATTGCAATTGCTGTCCGCTTGCAGTCTGCCGCCTACGCCGTCGCCGGGGGCACCGCTGACGCCTTGACCGGGACCTATACGCCGGTGGTGCCTGCGCTTGTCAATGGCCTGACTTTGTATGTGCGGGCGGCGTCGACCAATGCCACCACGACACCCAATTTCGCGCCCAATGGACTCGTGGCCAAGACCATCGTCAAGGGCAACAACCTGCCGCTTGTCGCCGGGGACATTGCGGGGGCGGGGCACTGGATTGAGCTGCAGTATGACTCAACGCTGGATAAGTGGGTGCTGCTGAATCCAGCGACAGGAGTGAGCACTACTGGTCGGCTGGTGAACGTCCAAGTGTTTTCCGGTAATGGCACCTATACGCCATCGTCGTCCCGTGTCTCAAAAATAATAGTCGAAGCCGTTGGCGGTGGTGGTGCCGGTGGTGGTGCGGTGGCTACGTCTAGCAACAGCAGTGCAGGTGGCGGCGGCGGCGCGGGGGCTTATGCAAAGGTGATGTTTGCTGGTACGCCAGGTACTACTGTGGTCACCATTGGGGCCGCTGGAGCGGGGGTATCCGGTGGCTCTGGCGGCGCAGGCGGATCGACCTCTTTTGGCGCTCTGCTAAGCGTGGGTGGTGGTGCTGGGGGTTATGCGTCGGCGGCTGGTACGGTTTACCCGGTAAGCGGTGCCCCTGCGTCAGGATCAAGCACGATAAGCAGCAGCGGTGTCGTCCTCTGCTCATCCGGCGGTGGTGCTGGTCAGTGGGGTCTAGTTATGACTTTGGGTAGTAGTGCGTTGGGCGGCATGGGGGGATCCTCCATTCTTGGGGCCGGTGGAAGTTGGACTGGAACGGGTTTGACTGGCAACTCTGCAGTTGGTCGGGGTGCTGGCGGGTCTGGCGCTTGTAACTCAAGCACTGGAGCCGCACAAGTTGGCGGCGCGGGCGTGGCTGGTTTGGTAATTGTTTACGAATACGAGTGAGTGATAAATGAAGACATACGCATTGATCAAAAATAACCTGGTGGTTGAAATAATCCCACCTGTGGCCGATGACCAAGGGCAATACGTGCCGATTGACGAGCGCTTTACGCCCGCTTTCGTTGCCTCCATGGTGGATGTAACCAGTTTTCCCGTTGAGCCAGGTGTAGGCTGGTCGTATGACGGCGAGCAATTCTCCGCACCTGTCGATCCACCTCCCGTAGATCCACAGATCGCCATTGACGCCAAGTTCTCCCGGCTGCGTGCCGTCCGAGAAGAAATCCTGAATCGACTCGGCGGCATTGCTGGCCGCGCCGACCGCAAGGGCGACAAGGCCACCGCTGATGCCTGCGACGTAGCCACCCAATCGCTGCTCGACATCACCAAGGATTTGCCCGCCGATCTCGCCGAGATCGAGCTGACGGTGCTGGCCCGCTACAAAGCCATCGTCAGCACCGCGGCTACCGCTGCACCAAGTTTGATAAGCGCTTTCGCGGGGGTGGACCTGTGACCGCGCTCTATGCTGCCCTGGCCGCGTTGGGATACCTGTGGGCCTTTTGGTATCTGTACGTGCTGGTGATGGCGTTCTACCGGGCCAGCCTGGCCGGGCGATTGACCGGCGTTGCAAAGTGGCTGGCTTACCCGGTGGTGCTTGTCGCCATCGCGGTGGACCTGATCGCCAACTGGACGATTGCCACGGTCTGGTTTTGGCAGTGGCCGACCGTCGCGTGGGGTCGCCCCGATCTTGTGACCTCTCGCCTGTCCAGATACATCGCTGGCCCAGATGGCTGGCGCAAAGATCAAGCGACTTGGTTGTGCCACAACTTGCTGGATTATTTCGATCCGAGTGGGCTGCATTGCAAGAATTAGTTAAAACAGGGCGAGGGCCTGCGGTGCGTCAACACCTCAAGCCCCCGCCTCCGCCGTGAGTAAGCACGGCATTGACCGAAGACCCTGCCACCTGTACAGGTCAGGGCATTATGGAAGATGCCGACATGCAAGAAGTGAGATGTGGTGCCTGTGGCAAGCTGCTGGCCATTGGCGATTACAAAAGATTGCAGATAAAGTGCCCGCGCTGCCGGGCACTGAATGACTTGAGGGCCGAGAGCCTCCAACCTGAACGCCCCAGAGCGTCATCAAAAAATGGATTGACTGATGACGACAGAACGAGAAACCCAGGCGACTTTCAACAGCGCCACCGTTCCTGACATGGATCAGGCCGCTCCGATGGTGCAGTGGGTAGGCGGAAAGCGCCGCCTGGCGCCGCACATCCTGCCGCTGTTTCCTGAACACACCTGCTATGTGGAACCCTTTTGCGGCGCGGCCGCGTTGTTTTTCCTCAAATCGCCCGTGAAGGTCGAGGTGCTCAACGATGTGAACGGTGACCTGGTCACCCTGTATCGCGTGGTGCAACATCACCTGGAGGAGTTTGTCAGGCACTTCAAGTGGGCGCTGGCAAGCCGGGAGGTTTACAAGTGGCTGCAGGCGACGCCTTCTGAGACGCTGACGGACATTCAAAGGGCCGCCAAGTTCTTTTACCTGCAGAAGCTGGGCTTCGGTGGGAAGGTGACCGGGCAGACCTTTGGCACTGGCACCACGCGTCCCGCTGGGTTGAATTTGCTGCGCCTTGAGGAGCATCTCAGCGCGGTTCATCTTCGTCTGCACCAGGTGTTTATCGAGCGGCTGGAGTGGTCGACCTGCGTCGAGCGCTATGACCGCCCACACAGCCTGTTCTATCTGGACCCGCCGTACTGGGGCACCGAGGGCTACGGTGTTGATTTTGGACTGGAGCAGTACGACCTGATGGCCCAGCTGATGGGCTCCATGAAGGGCAAGGCCGTGGTGAGTGTCAATGACATCCCAGAGATGCGCCAGACGTTCAAGGGCCACCACATTAAACGGGTGAGCATTAGCTACACCGTAGGTGCTTCAGGTCGCGGTCGGGAGCCCAAAGGCGAGCTGATCATCAGCAACTTCAAACCAGGCGTTTGAAGGCGTTTTGAAGTTCGTTTAATGCTGGATCAAAGATGTGTCTGAAACGGCTGAAAATGCTGGATCAAATTAAACGTCTTCCCGGATCAAATTAAACGTCGCGCTACTTCCCATTTGGTTTGGGCCAGAGCCGCCGTGGCCGAGAAGGTCAAGGCCAACGCGGTGGCGGCTAACGGAAAGAAACGACGTTTCATGTGAACTCCTGAGGGTGGTTAAGTGGGTGACATCTGTCTGTGTGACCTGAATTCAGATCGAGTGGTGGGTTTTTCCGCTGGTGCGCACCACTTCGGGGTCGTCAATTTCAACCATCGATTGGGCAAAACCGACCAGCTCATCGGACTGTCCGCTCAGGTGTCTGTCAAACGTTGTCAGCTGCACTTCAGATTGCTGGAGCGTTCCGTAGGAGAAGAGTTGTTGCATCTTGCGCTGCCGATGATTGATGGGGTGGAATTGGACTGTACTGTGATCAATGTGCCTGCGGCTAGGTATTTTCCCGATATGTCGACAAATTGTTGATGATTTATGATTGAAACACGATCAATTTGATCCATGCAATAAAAATGCCAGACAGGAGTTGTGATGGCCTCAAAAAGTGATGTGGGTGCGCCGCGCAGTGCTGCGCCCATTGTGTCGTCCGCCCATCTGGTGTCGCCGCAAAGCGCGGAGATGAGCGAGTTTGAGTTCGGTCTGATCGTGGCAGGCAATGCCTTTCACCGTTGGGTGGCGCACTGTATGAGTGCAGCCGGCCTGAAAGACCTGACTCCGCTGGATGTGCTGGTGCTGCACCATGTGACGCACCGGGCGCGTGACAAGCGCTTGGCCGACATCTGTTTCATCATGAATGTGGAAGACACCCACCTGATCAATTACTCGCTCAAAAAGCTGCAAGGCTTGGGCGTGGTGGCCTCCAGCAAGAGCGGCAAAGAAGTGACCTATTCAGCCACCGATGAAGGACGCGCCTATGTGCAGCGCTACCGCGAGATTCGCGAAAGTTGCCTGATCGATGCCCTCAAGGCCGATGATGCGCTCAACAAAGACATTGGCGAACTCGCACGCCTGCTGCGCGTGCTTTCGGGCATGTATGACCAAGCGGCCCGTGCGGCTGCTTCATTGTGAAAGGGCGCGCCATGCCTTCTGTTTACCCAACGCCCGTGCCAGATCAACGCTGGCAATTCTGGATTGATCGCGGCGGCACGTTCACCGATATCGTCGGCAAGCGACCCGATGGCGCCCTGGGCACCCACAAACTGCTGAGTGACAACCCCGAGCAGTACCGCGATGCGGCGGTGGCTGGCATCCGCCATGTGCTGGGCTTGCGCGCTGACCAGCCGGTGACACCAGATATGGTGGCGTGCGTCAAGATGGGCACCACCGTGGCCACCAACGCGCTGCTGGAGCGCCAAGGCGAGCCCACGTTGCTGGTCACCACGCGCGGTTTCCGTGACGCGCTGCGTATTGCCTACCAGAACCGCCCGCGTCTTTTTGACCGGGAAATTGTGTTACCTGAACTTCTTTACTGCGCCGTAGTGGAGGCCGACGAGCGTATGGGTGCCCATGGTGAGGTGGTTCAAGCTGTGGATGAAGTGCTTCTGAAAAAGGAGCTGCATGTCCAGTATCAACGGGGGCTAAGAAGCGTTTCCATTGTATTCATGCATGGCTATCGCTACACCGCGCATGAGCGCATCGCCAAGCGCCTGGCGCTCGATGCAGGCTTCACGCAGGTCAGCGTGTCGCACGAGGTCAGCCCGATGATGAAGCTGGTCAGCCGAGGCGACACCACGGTGGTCGACGCCTACCTGTCGCCGATTCTCAAACGCTATGTGGCGCAGGTGGCGGCGGACATGCCGGGGGTGAAACTGTTCTTCATGCAGTCCTCAGGCGGGCTGACCGATGCCCACGCTTTTGGTGGCAAGGATGCGATTTTGAGTGGCCCGGCGGGCGGTATTGTGGGCATGGCACGCACGGCGGAGCTGGCTTTTGGTGCCGCCTCTGCCGAACTGAGCGGCCCGGTGCGGGTGATTGGTTTCGACATGGGTGGCACCTCCACCGATGTCAGCCACTACGCCGGTGAATTCGAGCGCGAATTTGAAACCCAAGTGGCGGGTGTGCGCATGCGTGCGCCAATGATGAGCATCCACACTGTGGCGGCGGGTGGTGGCTCCTTGCTGAAGTTTGATGGCGCACGTTTTCGGGTCGGCCCCGAGAGCGCAGGTGCCAACCCTGGCCCGGCCAGCTACCGCCGTGGTGGCCCGCTGGCGGTGACTGATGCCAATGTGATGCTTGGCAAGGTGCAGCCACGCTACTTTCCGCAGGTGTTCGGACCGAATGCCAATGAGGCGCTGGATGATCAGGTGGTGCGCCAACGTTTCAACGCACTGGCGGTTCAGACGGGCCGCACAGTCGAGGATGTGGCCGAAGGCTTCATTCACATCGCCGTGCAGCAGATGGCCAACGCGATCAAGAAGATCTCGGTGGCGCGCGGTTATGACGTGACACGCTACACCCTGCAGTGTTTTGGCGGTGCCGGGGGGCAACACGCCTGCCTGGTGGCCGATGCCCTGGGCATGACGCAGGTGCTGGTGCATCCGTTGGCGGGGGTTTTGAGTGCCTACGGCATGGGCCTGGCCGATCAGACCCTGATGCGCGAGCAAGCGGTGGAGCAGCCTTTGAACTCCGAAACCGTGACCGCGCTGGAGCAGCAGCTTGACGTGCTGGCGCAAACGGCAGCGGCTGAGCTGACGCGCCAGCAGGCCAGCGCGCCGTCAGCTACTCCGGTGACGGTGCTGCGCCGTGTGCATGTGCGTTACGCAGGAAGCGACGCGGCGCTGATTGTGCCGTTTGGCAGCTTGGCGGAGACCACAGCCCGCTTTGAGGCGGCTTACCGCCAGCGCTTTGCCTTTTTGATGCAGGGCAAGGTGCTGATGGTGGAAGCGATTTCGGTTGAAGCCGTGATCGCCGGCGACGCACCGGTTGAAGCGAGCCACGCACTGCACGCCCCGCGCGATCTGCGGGCTGCTGGGCTGGTGCGCGAGACCGTACGCATGTACTCCAGCAGCCAGTGGCATGAGGCTTTGCTGGTGCAGCGCGACGATCTGCGCCCCGGCGATCTGATCTCCGGTCCGGCCATCATCGCCGAGCAAAACGCCACCACCGTAGTGGAACCCGGTTGGCGCGCAGTTATCACGTCTTTTAACCATCTAGCCCTTACCAGACAAACGCATAGAACTATCAAATACGCAGCAGGAACGACGGCTGACCCGGTGTTGCTGGAGGTGTTCAACAACCTGTTCATGAACATCGCCGAGCAGATGGGCCTGCAACTGCAAAACACCGCCTATTCGGTGAACATTAAGGAGCGGCTGGATTTCAGTTGTGCGCTGTTTGATGCCGATGGCAACCTGATCGCCAATGCGCCGCACATGCCGGTGCATCTGGGCAGCATGGGGGAAAGCATCAAGACCGTGATTGCCGAGAACGCGGGGCGCATGCAACCGGGCGACGTGTATGTGCTCAATGACCCGTACCACGGTGGCACACATTTGCCCGACATCACGGTGATCACGCCGGTGTATTTGCCAGCCTCGCCCGAGCCGATGTTTTATGTCGGATCGCGCGGCCATCATGCGGATATTGGCGGCACCACGCCGGGGTCCATGCCGCCATTTTCCACAAGCATTGATGAGGAGGGCGTACAGCTTCACAACGTCAAGCTGGTGGATCGTGGCGTGTTGCAAGAGGCAGACATGCTGGCGCTGCTGCAAAGCGGCCCCTATCCCAGCCGCAATCCGCAGCAGAACATGGCCGACTTGAAAGCGCAAATCGCCGCCAACGAAAAGGGCGTGCAGGAGTTGGGCAAGATGGTGGCGCAGTATGGCCTGGAGGTGGTGCAAGCCTACATGAGGCATGTTCAGGACAACGCCGAGGAAGCGGTGCGTCGTGTCATCACGCAGCTGAAAGACGGCCAGTTCACATTGCCGCTGGACAACGGCGCGCAGATTCAGGTGGCTATCCGGGTGGACGCGGCGGCGCGTAGCGCTGAGATCGACTTCACCGGCACCAGCGGCCAGCAAGCGAATAACTTCAACGCCCCGACGGCGGTGTGTATGGCTGCGGTGCTGTACGTGTTCCGGACCTTGGTCAATGACGACATTCCGCTGAACGCCGGGTGCCTCAAGCCGCTGAAAGTCATCATCCCCAAGGGCTCGATGTTGAATCCCAACCCGCCCGCGTCGGTGGTGGCGGGCAACGTAGAGACATCAAGCTGCATCACCAATGCCTTGTATGGCGCTCTGGGCAACATGGCGGCGAGCCAATGCACCATGAACAACTTCACCTTTGGCAACGCGCAGTACCAGTATTACGAAACCATTTCAGGTGGTTCCGGGGCGGGTGATGGCTTCAACGGTACCAGCGTGGTGCAAACGCACATGACCAATTCGCGCCTGACGGACCCCGAGGTGCTGGAGTTTCGTTTTCCTGTGAGGTTGGAGAGCTATTCGATCCGGCAGGGTTCAGGCGGGGCCGGGCAGTGGCGCGGCGGCGATGGTGGCGTGCGACGGGTGCGCTTTCTGGAGCCGATGACGGCCAGCATCCTGTCCAATGGTCGTATCCACGGTGCTTTTGGCGCCGCGGGTGGGCAGCCGGGGCAGCCAGGACTCAACCGGGTGGTGCGGACTGATGACAGGGTGGAAGACCTGGGGCATATCGGTCAGGCAGATATGTTCGCGGGAGATATCTTTGAGATTCACACGCCAGGTGGCGGTGGTTACGGAAAAGCGCTGCCATAGCGCGCAGGTTTGAAATAAGAAAACCCGCCGAAGCGGGTTTTCTATTCTGTGGCAGACTTTTACTTGGCGGCGCTGGCAGCTGGTTTGGCTTTGGCGGCAGCTTTATCAGCAGCCTTGGCGGCCTTCGCGTCAGCCTTGGCTTTTTTGGCCGCTGCCTTGTCGGCGGCAGTTTGTGCCTTGGCGTCCATGGCTGGAGCGGCAGCGGGGGCCGCAGCATCTGCTGGTGCAGCTTCGGCTGCCTTGGCATCTGCCTTTTTGGCTTTGGCGGGAGTCGGTGCAGCACCCTTGAAGGCGTCACCGTTGACCGTCAGGCCTTCGGCTGAAAACTTGGCTGCGTTTTTGTCGCCAACGCCTTTGACGCGATCAACAAAGTCAGTCCAGTCCTTGAAGCTGCCCTTCTTGCGCTCGTCGAGGATTTTGGTGGAGATACCGGGGCCAATGCCCTTGATGCTGTCGAGCTCGGCAGCGGTGGCCTTGTTGACATCTACAGCGGCAAAGCAAGCGGCCGCGTACAACATGGCCATAAGGACCAATAATTTTTTCAGCATGAGTGAGCTCCTGAGTTGGCTAGAGGTGGCGAAGTGAAACTGATGGTTTGCAAGGGCCCGCAGCCCTCACGAAGGAAGTGTACGGTGCTGGTTCGTACCTTCCCTGGGGAAAATGTGTATCAAAGCACTCAAAACGTTAACTTTGCCCGCCTTGCATCATCGTCTTGACGTAGCTGGCCACGCCGGTTTGCACGTCGGCAAATGCATGGTCACAACCGGTGGCACGCAAGGCGCTCAGGTCGGCCTGGGTGTAGCACTGGTATTTGCCTCGCAGGGCATCAGGAAAGGGGATGTATTCCAGCAGGCCCTGGTTCACCAACTCGGCCAGCGACAGTGCTGGCTGCTGGTTCAACTGGCGCAGGCTGTTGACGACTGAACTGGCAACGTCATTGAACGGTTGCGCGTGGCCGGTGCCTAAATTGAAAATGCCCGAGATGCCTGGATGGTCAAAGAACCACAGATTGACCGCCACCACGTCGTCAATGAAAACGAAGTCGCGCATTTGCGAGCCAGCCACATAACCGCCGTACTCGCCAAAGAGTTTGACTTTGCCTTCTGCTCGAAACTGGTTGAATTGGTGAAACGCCACGCTGGCCATGCGACCCTTGTGCTGCTCACGCGGACCATACACGTTGAAATAGCGGAAACCCACCACCTGCATGGTTTTACCGGCAAAGGCGCGTTCAAATTCCAACCCGCATTCGCGGCGCATGCGTTGGTCAAACAGCAGCTTGGAGTAGCCATAAACATTGAGTGGGTGTTCGAAAGCTGGCTCTTCGCGGAAGGTGTCTGACCCACCGTAGGTCGCTGCGCTGGAGGCATACAGCAGGCGGGCACCGCGTTTCTGGCACGCCTGATACAGCTGAAGCGAAGTGGCAAAATTGTTTTGCATCATGTACTTGCCATTGCTTTCCATGGTGTCGCTGCAGGCGCCTTCATGGAAGATGGCTTCCACCTGGCCGTAGGCGCCGCCTGCGTACTCGTCGTAGAACACATCGGCATCGACATAGTCGGCAATCTGCAGGTCGGCGATGTTGCGGAACTTGTCGCCCTGCGTCAGGTCGTCCACGGCAATGATGTCGGTCAGGCCGCGGGCGTTGAGCCCCTTGATGATGTTGCTACCAATAAAACCGGCAGCGCCGGTGACAACGATTCGGGTCATGCAAACAACTCCTCGTAAGACACGGTGGCCGTGCCGAATTTACCTACCACCAAGCCACCTGCCCGGTTGGCAATCGGCAAGGCGTCGCGCAGGCTCATGCCGGCGGCCACCATGGCCGCCATGGTGGCAATCACGGTGTCACCTGCGCCAGTGACGTCAAACACTTCAAGTGCCTGGGCACTGACACTGACTTGACCCTGCGCATCAAACAGCGTCATGCCATCTTCGCTGCGGGTCAGCAGTAGAGCTTGCAAGCCGAGCTTGTCACGCAGCGCGTGCGCTTTGGCATTCAGTTCAGCCTCATCTTGCCAGCTACCGATGACCTGTTGCAACTCCGCTTTGTTGGGGGTGATCACCGTGGCGCCTTGGTAGCGTGAGTAGTCCGTGCCTTTGGGGTCAATCAGGATTGGCTTGCCCGTTGCTTTTGCGCGCGCAATCATGTCGCTGACATGTGCCAGACCACCTTTTCCATAGTCGGAAAACAGCACGGCGTCATGCTTGGGCATCAGATTAATGAATGCAGCCGTTTGTGAGGCGAGGATCTCGGTCATAGGGGTGTTTTCGAAATCCATGCGCAGCAGTTGTTGCTGACGGCCAATGACCCGCAGTTTGACGGTGGTCTTGAGTTGGGCATCCCGTCCAAAATGTGCCTGGATGCCGGTGCCAGCCACCAGGGCTTCAAGTTTATGGCTGGCGTCATCATCGCCCACGACGGTCAGCAAGGATGACTGCGCGCCAAGGGTCACCAGGTTGTAGGCCACATTGGCTGCCGCGCCAATGCGTTCTTCTTCACGGGTGACGCGCACGACCGGCACTGGCGCTTCGGGACTGATACGGTCCACCGCGCCGTACCAATAGCGGTCCAGCATTACATCGCCCACGACCAGGACGCGGGCCTGGCTCAATTGTTTTTTTGAAATGGTCATAACTCTTCCACCCGCCTGGCGGGGTAACTGTCCCAGGTCTGGCAGCCTGGGCATTGCCAAAAATGTTGCGTGGCTTCGAAGCCGCAAGCCGCGCAGCGGTAGCGCAACAAGGGTTTGATGGCGTGGTCCAGCGCTCGCTGCACCAGGGGATGAAACTGCTCGTCTTCAAACTTTTCACCGGCAATCCATCGGGTGGCTGCGACCAGTGAGGGTTCATGCTCAAGGTGGCGGGCATACCAGTCGTGATCGGTCATGCCAGCGGTGGGATGGCTGACGGACAAACGGACAATGGCGTCAAGCACATCGAGAGAGACGCTTTGTTCGTAAAGACCCTGCAGCCGGGTTAAAGCCTGGGTGACATCGCCAACACGTAGCGCAATGTCTGCCAATGGCCCGGCTATCAGGGGGATCGCCGTTGGCGCCTGTTCCATCGCGTCCAGCAGTGTTTGCTGCGCTGCTGGCAACTCACCAGCATCGGCTTGAAGCTTGGCCAATGCCATGCGCGCCCGGGCAGTCTCGGGCGCCTTCACAATGGCTTCCAGCAGGCGCTGACGGGCATTGTCCAGGTGGTCGTGTGCGATGTCGTCTGCTGCCTGTTCACACAGGTAGTGCGCCAGCCGCTGGTTGAAGTTGCCTTGCTGAGCGCTTTCCAGCTTGCTAGCCACCACGGCGGCCAATGCCCAGTCTCGACTACGTTCGTAATTGGCCAGCAATGCGAGGCGGGCTTCGGTCTCGAATGCCGTGCCTTCCAGTTTGATCAGCGCTTTTTCCGCGTGGTCCAGCAAACCAGCTTTGAGAAAGTCCAAGGCCAAGGCGTGCTGGGCCCGGTTGCGATCTGTCTGGCTGAGATCGCCGCGCGACAGCAAATGCTCGTGTACCCGCACCGCACGTTCGTATTCACCGCGGCGGCGAAACAGGTTGCCCAGGGCGAAGTGCAGTTCAGAAGTATCAGGATCGATTTGAACCGCTTCGATAAAGGCATCAATGGCCTGATCCTGCTGCTCATTGAGGAGGTAATTGAGGCCCCTGAAATAGGCCTTGGGTGCACGCCGGTTTTCCAGGCGGAGTTGGCGCAAGTCAAAACGCGAGGCTAGCCAACCCAGCACAAACGCCAGGGGCAAGCCCAGCAAAATCCAACCTAAGTCAAATTCCATCAGCGTAAGCGGGTGCTGTTGCTTGCGATGCCTCGGGGGCTCCCAGCGGCGCTGGGCTAGTCTGTGTTGGCGCGGTCATGGGGGGCGTTGCGATGGCCAGGCGGCGTTGACGCCACCACCATGGCACCATGCCCAACACCCCCACGGCCACACCTGCAGCAAAGGCCGTCAATACCACCAGCACTTGCGGGGCCTGCCACTGGTTGCCAAAGAAGAAGTGCACCGTGGTGTCCTGCTGGTTGTTCAGCGCGAAGGCGAACAGGGTAAAAAAAATGGCTGCTTTAAGCAACCACTTCAATAACCAGATTAGTTTGTTCATTGGCGTGTTCCCGAGTGCTCAAAATTCTAACGCTCCCAGCTTCAGGTAGCGTTTGCTGTGCCCAAGCTCTGACGCCTGAGTCAGGCGTCAGAGCTTGGCTGTTTGGGTCAGCTCGGCGGTGCGTTGATCCACAGCTTCACGCAAGGCTTTGCCGGGTTTAAAGTGCGGCACCCGTTTTTCCGGAATGGCCACGCTTTCGCCACTGCGCGGGTTGCGGCCCATGCGGGGAGCACGGTAATTGACAGAGAAACTGCCAAATCCACGGATTTCGATACGATGACCACGCACCAGCGCGTCGTTCATCGCATCCAAAATTGCCTTGACGGCAAACTCGGCATCCCGCTGGGTCAGCTGACTGAAACGTGCGGCAAGCTCTTCAACAAGATCGGAACGGGTCATGGTATGGGGCCTGAAACGAAGAAAAAAACGACCGGTGCACAGGTGCCGCCGGTCGTCAGTTCAGTGGGGCAACAACCGGATCAGTTGTTATCCAATTTGGCGCGCAGCAATGCACCCAGGCTGGTGGTGCCTGCGTTTTCACGGGCAGATTGTTGGCTCAACGTGGCCATGGCTTCGTTCTGGTCAGCCGCGTCCTTGGCCTTGATCGACAACTGGATGTTGCGGGTCTTGCGATCCACATTGACCACCACAGCGGTGACTTCGTCGCCTTCCTTGAGCACGTTGCGGGCATCTTCCACGCGATCACGGGAGATTTCGGAAGCACGCAGGTAGCCGATGATGTCTTCGCCGAGGTCAATTTCAGCGCCCTTGGCATCCACAGTCTTGACCTTGCCAGTGACCACGGCGCCCTTGTCGTTGATCGACGAGAAGGTGGTGAATGGGTCGGAGTCGAGCTGTTTGATACCCAGGGAGATGCGTTCGCGGTCCACATCCACAGCCAGCACCAAGGCTTCAACTTCCTGGCCCTTCTTGTACTCGCGCACGGCGGCTTCGCCGGTTTCGTTCCAGGACAGGTCAGACAAGTGAACCAAGCCGTCGATGCCGGCAGCCAGACCCACAAACACGCCGAAGTCGGTGATGGACTTGATCGGGCCCTTGACGCGGTCGCCGCGCTTGGTGTTCTGCGCGAACTCTTGCCAAGGGTTGGCCTTGCACTGCTTCATGCCCAGGGAGATGCGGCGCTTGTCTTCGTCGATTTCCAGAACCATAACTTCGACTTCGTCACCCAGGGCAACAATCTTGCTCGGGGCCACGTTCTTGTTGGTCCAGTCCATTTCGGATACGTGAACCAGACCTTCGATGCCGGGTTCCAGTTCCACAAACGCGCCGTAGTCGGCGATGTTGGTGATCTTGCCGAACATGCGGGTACCTTGGGGGTAACGGCGATTCACGCCCATCCAAGGATCGTCACCCATTTGCTTCAGACCCAGAGACACGCGGTTTTTCTCGGTGTCAAACTTCAGGATCTTGGCGGTGATTTCCTGGCCAGCGGTCACCACTTCAGACGGGTGACGGACACGGCGCCAAGCCATGTCGGTGATGTGCAACAAGCCATCGATGCCGCCCAGATCCACAAACGCACCGTATTCGGTGATGTTCTTGACCACGCCATGAACAATCGCGCCTTCTTTGAGCGTGTTCATCAGCTTGGAGCGCTCTTCGCCCATGGATGCTTCCACCACGGCACGGCGGCTCAACACGACGTTGTTGCGCTTGCGATCGAGCTTGATGACCTTGAATTCAAGGGTCTTGTTTTCGTAGGGAGACAGGTCTTTGGTCGGACGGGTGTCAACCAGAGAGCCGGGCAGGAAGGCGCGGATGCCGTTGACCAGCACGGTCAAACCACCCTTGACCTTGCCGCTGGTGGTTCCAGTGACAAATTCGCCAGTTTCCAGGGCTTTTTCCAGACTCATCCAGGAAGCCAGACGCTTGGCGGTGTCGCGCGACAGGATGGTGTCGCCATAGCCGTTTTCGATGGAGCCGATGGCCACGGAGACAAAGTCGCCGACTTGCACTTCGGTTTCGCCCTGATCGTTTTTGAATTCTTCCAGCGGCACATAGGCTTCTGACTTCAGGCCGGCGTTCACGACCACAAAGCTGTGTTCGATACGGACGACTTCAGCGGTGATGACTTCACCGGGGCGCATTTCTGTGCGTTGCAGGGACTCTTCAAACAGGGCGGCAAAAGATTCAGACATTTTTTTTGTGGCAGTAACGCCACGGGGTTAAGTTTTGTGAACCTCAACTGCAGTGCGCCAATGTGGCGCGATAAGTCAGATGAGGGCCGGTGCAGGGGTGTGAATTCCTGCAGTTTCAGCCGTTCGGAATGGTCAAAAAAGCTGTTTGCCTTGCCACCAGGTCAACACCAGATCAACCGATTTTTCAACCGATAAATCCGAGTTGTCCAGTAGCACGGCGTCTTGAGCGGGTTTCAAAGGCGAGGCGACCCGAGTTCGATCCTGGGCATCTCTAGCTTCCAAATCAGCGCGAAGACTGTCAAGTGTAGTCGAAATTCCTTTTGAAATCAACTGCTTGAATCGTCGTTGTGCGCGCTCGAAGGCACTGGCGGTCAAAAAAACCTTGAGCGCTGCGTCTGGAAAGATCACTGATCCCATGTCGCGCCCATCGGCGACTAGTCCCGGTAACCGATGAAAGCTGTGCTGCAGATCCACCAAAGCGGCGCGGACCTGTGGCAGCGCCGACACTCTGGAGGCGTTCATTCCAGTTTCTTCGGAGCGGATGGCTTCGGTGACATCGACGCCGTCGAGCAAAATGTGCCCACCCACAAACTCGATATGCAGGCCTTGCAACAGATTCGCGATCTCAGCTTCAGCATGCGCATCGATCGGCAGGCCCGCTTCAATGGCGGCCAGTGCCGTGATGCGGTACATCGCGCCAGAATCCAGAAAGTGGTAGCCCAGCCGTTTGGCAAGTTCTGCAGCGAGTGTGCCCTTGCCCGAGGCTGTTGGGCCGTCCACGCAGATCACCGGGATGCGCTTCTGACTGGCTTGTACCAGCGAAAACAGCGCTTCGAAATAATCCGGGAAGGTTTTTGCAACGCACTTGGGGTCTTCGATGCGGACCGGTAAGCCTGCCGGATTGAAGGCGGCGAGCGAGAAGCACATGGCTACCCGATGGTCGTCGTAGGTGTGGATGCTGGCGGCCTTCCAGTTTGCGGCAGTTTCCGGTGGCGTAACGCAGATAAAGTCCGCGCCTTCCTCAACCGCTGCCCCCAGCTTGCGCAGTTCACAGGCCATGGCGGCGATACGGTCGGTTTCCTTGACGCGCCAACTGGCGATGTTGCGCAGGGTGCTGGTGCCATCGGCATACAAGGCCATCACGGCTAGTGTCATGGCTGCATCGGGAATGTGGTTGCAGTCGAGGTCAATCGCCTTGAGTGGCCAGACACCACGCTGGATTTCCAGCCAGTTGGGGCCGCTGGTGACCTTTGCACCCATCATCTGCGCCGCTTCCACAAAGCGGATGTCGCCCTGAATGGAGGCTGCGCCTACACCCTGAATTCTTATGCCTTTTGTGCCTTTGGCCCCTTCTGCAATTGCGCCAATAGCTATGAAATAGCTAGCAGAAGAGGCGTCGGCTTCGATGTGGATCTCGCCAGGTGATCGAATCTGGCTACCTGCAGGAATGGTGAAACGCTGCCAGCCCTCGCGCTGCACCTGAACACCAAAGCGTGCCAGCAGGTTCAGCGTGATCTCGATATAGGGGCGCGAAATCAGTTCACCCACCACATCGATGACTATGTCCTTCTCCGCCACCAGCGGCAAGGCCATCAGCAGCGCGGTCAGAAACTGGCTCGATATATCGCCGCGCACCTGGATTGGCTGCGACACATCGAGTGCGGGTTGGCCGATACGCAGCGGCGGGTAACCGGGATTTTCTAGATAGTCAATTCGGCAACCGAGTTGGCGCAAGGCATCTACCAGGTCGCCAATCGGGCGCTCATGCATGCGCGCGACACCGCGCAGTTCATAGTCACCGCCCATCACAGCCAACGCGGCAGTCAGTGGGCGAATGGCCGTGCCAGCATTACCCATGAATAGCTTGGCTTGAAGGTGTTTTGGCTTCCCGCCAAGACCGTTAATGGTTACTGTGCTATTGTTTTGATGAACACCGCAGCCAAGTTGACGCAACGCCTCAAGCATCACGTGGGTGTCATCCGAGTCAAGCAAGTCATGCACCACGGTGCTGCCTTGGCTCAGGGCAGCCAGCAACAACACCCGGTTGGAGATGCTCTTGGAGCCGGGCAGTGTGATGCAGCCGCCCGCAGTCTGCAGCGGTGGGATATCAAGAAAATCTGTGGCAAACATCGTCGGCGGCAGTCAAGGTAACTGGGTCATGCGCCAGTTGGCGCGGGTGGCGCTGGCCTGTGTGATCAGGACTTCCAGCGTTTGCAGGTCGGCCGTGCGCATGGCGGCCTCAAACCGTTCAAGCTGATCGCGAAAATTCTGACTTTGTATAAGCAACTCGGCGCGGTTGGCCAGCAGGATATCGCGCCAGACCTTCGGGTCGCTGGCGGCGATGCGGGTGAAATCGCGGAACCCTGGCCCGGCCAGTTCCATGTAGGTCTGTCCGTTTGGCTGCCCGGCCATGGAATTCATCAATGTGAACGCCAGCATGTGTGGCAGGTGGCTCACGGCCGCAAACGCGGCGTCGTGTGATTCGGGTGCCATTTGCACGACTTTGCAGCCCAGAGCGTTCCAGACCGCTATTGCCCGTTGGGTGTGCGATGGCAGCGTCAGGTCGGTAGGGGTCAAGATAACCTGTTTGCCGGAGTAGAGATCGGCATCGGCGTTGTCTACACCAGCCAGCTCCTTGCCTGCAATCGGGTGCGTTGGGACGAATGCTCCAACTTGCTCGCGCAGGCCGCGCGCGGCAGCTTCCACCACATCACATTTGGTGGAGCCCACATCCATGATCAGCATGTTGGGCGTGACAATGTGCTTGATGGACTTGAAAGTGGCCTCGGATGCCGCCACGGGCACTGCGATCAGCACAATGTCGGCGCCGGACACCGCCAGCAGTGCAGATGGCGCGTCCACATCAATCACGCCCATCTGGCGAGCGTGTTCGGTTGTGGACGGAGACTTGCTGTAGCCGACCACCCGCTTGACCAGCCCGGCGCGCCTGAGCGCCAGCGCAAATGATCCGCCCATCAGGCCACAGCCGATCAGACCCAGTTGTTCAAACATCATGACTCCCGACAAGTCTTGGCGGCAGATATGCGCTTGGCGCACACATGGCTATTCCGCCACCGGGTAGGTACCCAGCACTTTATAGAAGGCGCACAGGCTGCGCAGTTCTTCGAGCGCCGCAGCCACATGCGGCTGCGACGGGTGCCCGGCCAGATCAATGTAGAAGTAGTATTCCCATTGACCGGAGCGCGCCGGGCGCGACTCAAAGCGGGTCATGGACACCTTGTGGCGCTTCAGCGGCACCAGCAGGTCGTGCACCGCGCCGGGCCGGTTGGTCACCGAGACGATCAGGCTGATGCAATCATTGCCGGTAGCTTGTGGCGCCGCCAGTGTTTGCGGCAGGCAGATCACGGCAAAACGGGTGCGGTTGAAGGCGTCGTCCTGAATCGCATACGACACCACATGAAGACCAAATTCGCTGCCAGCGCGTTCGCTGGCAATCGCCGCCCAAGCGGGGTTGCTGGCGGCCAGGCGGGCACCCTCGGCGTTGCTCGGTGCGGCGCGGCGGTCGGCATGGGGCAGGTGCGTGCTGAGCCAGTCCTGACACTGTGACAGTGCCTGCGGGTGTGCATACACCGCTTCGATGTTCGCCAGACTCGGCTCCAGGCGCAGCAGGTTGTGGCGCACCAAAAAGCTGGTTTCTCCGATGATGTGCAGCGGCGAATTGAGCAGCAGGTCAAGCGTGCGCGACACCACGCCCTCGGATGAGTTTTCAATCGGCACCACGCCAAACTCCGCGCTGCCCGCGGCCGTGGCGCGAAACACCTCGTCAAAGCTGACACACATCACGCGTGCCATGCTGCCACCAAAAAACTGGATCGCCGCCTGCTCGCTGAAGGTGCCCGCCGGTCCGAGGTAGGCAACGCGCTGTGGCGCTTCCAGAGCGCGGCAGGCCGACATGATTTCGCGCCATATGATGGCAATGCTGGGCTGTTTCAGCGGCCCTGGGTTATTGGCTTGCAGGTTGGCAATAACCTGGTTTTCGCGGTCGGGCCGGAACACAGCAGAGCCGTCGATACGCTTGATTTCACCCACCTCGTGGGCCAGCCCAGCGCGCTTGTTCAGCAACGCGATCAATTCCAGATCGACCGCGTCGATCTGGCTGCGCAATTCAGGGAGGGTTTTGGCCATGGTGAAGGTGAATGTGAAAAAACAGAGTTGGCGTCAGCGGTGCCGTCATGCCGGGCTGCGAACCGGTATCCATAACAAGCAACTTTTATCAGGCATGCTGCGTTTCAAATTCGTGCATGTAACTCACCAGTGTCTGCACGCCTTCAATGGGCAGTGCGTTGTAAATGCTGGCGCGCATGCCGCCGACCGACTTGTGACCTTTGAGTTGCAACAAGCCATGTTCACGAGCACCGACCAGAAAAGCGTCGTTAAGGCTCTCGTCACGCAAATAAAACGGCACGTTCATGCGCGAGCGGCAATGTTTCTCGACCCGGTTGATGTACAGACTGGAGCCATCAATGGCGTCATACAGCAACTGCGCCTTGGCGATGTTGCGCGCTTCCATCGCCGCCATGCCACCCTGGCGCTTGAGCCACTTGAACACCAGCCCGGCGATGTAGATCGAGTAGGTGGGCGGCGTGTTGAACATCGATGCGTTGTCAGCTACGGTCTTGTAGTTGAAGGCGCTTGGGCAGATCGGCAGGGCTCGGTCCAGCAGATCCTCGCGCACCACCACCAGGGTTAGGCCCGCCGGACCGAGGTTTTTCTGGGCACCACCGAAGGCCAGGCCGACGCGCGTCCAGTCCACCGGACGCGATGCCACGTGCGATGAAAAGTCAACCACCAGCGGCGCCTCACATCCCAGCGCTTTGAGATCTGGCAAAGCCTGGAATTCCACGCCGTTAATGGTTTCGTTGCTACAAATATGCACGTAGGCGGGGTTGGTGCTGAGTTGCCAGGTGGCCGGTTCGGCCAGGGTGGTATAGCCACTGGGCTGGGTGTTGGCCGCCACATGTGCGGTGCAAAACCGCGTTGCTTCCTGCGCAGACTTTTGGCTCCAGCTACCGGTCACCACAAAATCTGCCGTTTCACCTCGCGAAAGGTTCAGCGGCACGATGGCGTTTTCGGCCAAGCCACCGCCCTGCATGAACAGCAACTTGAAGTGGCTCGGCACGGCCAACAGTTCACGCAAGTCGGCTTCGGCCTCCTGGGCAATCTGGCCAAACTCCTTGCCACGGTGGCTCATTTCCATGACGCTCATGCCACTGCCGTGCCAGTCCAGCATCTCGGCAGCCGCCTCGGTCAGCACTTCCTCGGGCATGGCCGCCGGGCCAGCAGAAAAATTGTAGGGTCTGTTCATGCTGAAAATTTATAAGAAATTAGCTGCTAGCCCTTATATATAAAGGACAAGTAGCTACTATTTTTAGTGAGTGTCAGGCGTCGGGCGCTTCCGATTCATCTGCGGCATCGTTAGCGTTGTCGTCTGATGATTTGGGAATGGCGTCGTTCTCCACAATGCGTTGCAGGCCGCTGAGCTGCGAGCCATCGTCCAGGCCGATCAGTGTCACACCTTGAGTGGCGCGGCCCAACTCGCGGATCTCGCTGACGCGGGTGCGCACCAGCACGCCCTTGTCGGTGATCAACATGATTTCATCGTCGGCATGCACCAGCGTTGCGGCCACGACCTTGCCATTGCGCTCGGACTGCTGGATGGCGATCATGCCTTTGGTACCACGGCCATGGCGCGTGTATTCGGTGATGCTGGTGCGCTTGCCATAGCCGTTTTGGGTGGCTGTCAGCACGCTTTGTGACTCGTCCTCAGCCACCAGCATGGCGATCAAGTTCTGACCGTCTTCAAGCATCATCCCGCGCACGCCGCGCGCCTGGCGACCCATCGGACGCACATCGTTTTCGTCAAAGCGCACGGCTTTACCGTTGTCGGAGAACAGCATCACATCATGCTGGCCGTCAGTGAGGGCCGCACCAATCAAAAAGTCGCCATCGTCCAGCCCAACCGCGATGATGCCGGCCTTGCGCGGGTTGTTGAATTCATCCAGCGCGGTCTTCTTGACGGTGCCCATGGAGGTGGCCATGAAGACATACTGGTCGGCCGGGAAGCTACGTTTTTCACCGGTCAGTGGCAACACGACGGTAATTTTCTCGCCGTCTTCCAGCGGGAACATGTTGACGATCGGCCGACCGCGCGATCCACGGGAGCCCTGCGGAACTTCCCAGACTTTGAGCCAGTACATCCGGCCTCGGTTGGAAAAACACAGGATGTAGTCGTGTGTGTTGGCGATGAAGAGTTGGTCCACCCAATCGTCCTCTTTAGTGGCGGTGGCCTGTTTGCCGCGGCCGCCGCGCTTTTGCGCCCGGTATTCAGAGAGCGGCTGGCTCTTGATGTAGCCACTGTGACTGAGCGTCACCACCATGTCGGTGGGGGTGATCAGGTCTTCGGTGCTGAGGTCGAACGAACTGTGCTCCACCAGGCTGCGGCGTGCGCCAATTTTGGTCAGTCCAAACTCGGTTTTGATCGCGCCTAACTCATCACCGATGATGATGGAAACGCGCTCTGGGCGGGCCAAAATGTCGAGCAAGTCGTCGATGACCGCCATGACTTCCTTGTACTCGGCCACGATCTTGTCCTGCTCCAGGCCGGTCAGGCGTTGCAGGCGCATTTGCAAAATTTCTTGCGCTTGCGTGTCAGACAGTCTGTACAGACCATCCTTGCCCATGCCATATTGCATTTCCAACCCATCGGGGCGGTAGTCGTCGGCGTTGACCAGCCCGCCATCGGAACGAGTACGGGTGAGCATCTCACGCACCAGCTTGCTGTCCCAAGGTCGGGTCATCAACTCGGCTTTGGCGACGGGTGGCGTGGGTGACTCGCGGATGATGCGGATGAAATCGTCGATATTGGCCAGCGCCACGGCCAGGCCTTCCAGCACGTGGCCACGTTCGCGCGCCTTGCGCAACTCAAACACGGTGCGCCGCGTCACGACCTCGCGGCGGTGGTTCAAAAAGACCTCGATCAGGTCTTTCAGGTTGCACAACTTGGGCTGACCATTGATCAAGGCCACCATGTTCATGCCAAAGGTGTCTTGCAACTGGGTTTGCTTGTACAGGTTGTTGAGCACAACCTCGGGCACTTCGCCACGCTTGAGTTCGATCACCAAGCGCATGCCGGATTTGTCGGACTCGTCCTGGATGTGGCTGATGCCTTCGATTTTTTTCTCATGCACCAGTTCGGCCATGCGTTCCTGCAGCGTCTTTTTGTTGACTTGGTAGGGGAGCTCATCAACGATGATGGCTTGGCGCTGACCACGGTCAATGTCTTCAAAGTGGCACTTGGCGCGCATTACCACGCGGCCGCGGCCAGTGCGGTAGCCATCTTTCACACCATTGATGCCATAGATGATGCCAGCGGTCGGGAAATCGGGTGCTGGAATGATCTCCATCAGCTCGTCAATGGACGCTTCCGGATTTTTCAGCAGGTGCAGGCAGGCATCTACCACTTCATTCAAATTATGTGGCGGGATGTTGGTGGCCATACCTACCGCAATGCCGCCTGAGCCGTTCACCAGCAAGTTAGGCAGGCGGGTTGGTAACACCAGCGGTTCTTTTTCAGAGCCGTCGTAGTTGGGGCCGAAATCGACGGTTTCCTTGTCCAGATCGGCTAGCAACTCATGGGCGATCTTGGCCAGGCGGATTTCGGTGTAGCGCATGGCGGCGGCGTTGTCGCCGTCGACCGAGCCGAAATTACCTTGGCCGTCCACCAACATATGCCGCATCGAAAAGTCTTGCGCCATGCGGACAATCGTGTCATAGACCGACTGGTCACCGTGCGGGTGGTATTTACCAATCACATCACCGACGATGCGGGCAGATTTTTTGTAGGCCTTGTTCCAGTCGTTGTTCAACTCGTGCATGGCAAACAACACGCGTCGGTGAACTGGCTTGAGGCCATCTCGCGCATCCGGCAAAGCCCGCCCGACGATCACGCTCATGGCGTAGTCCAGATAGCTGCGGCGCATCTCGTCCGCAAGGCTGGTGGGCAGGGTTTCTTTGGCGAATTGGGTCATGGGGAGTTGAGGTGAGGCAAATTCAGTGGATCTCGCAGATTTTAGGCCCTGGGGTTGTGGTTAGGTCGCAACGAAACCACCAATTAGTTCACACGTCTGCGCGTTGTGGCGAGTTGGGTATCCACGATGCTTTTTTGTTTAAACTCTCTGTGGCACAATCAAATGACCGACCCCTGTGATAGGCACGGAGGGCGTCTGTTTTAGTTTCGCCGCGTTGCTGCGGCCTTTTCCATCTAGGAGAATCATGAAGAATTTGAACAAATTGGCGATGTTGATCGCTACCGCAGCCATCGCAACTGCAGCTGGCGCACAATCTGTTGACAACTGGCGTGCAACAGACGGTACAGTCTGGAAAAATGGCACCAACGAACTGTGCTGGCGTGATGCTTTCTGGACCCCCGCAACTGCTGCAGTGGGTTGTGATGGTGCGATTGTGGCTGCACCTGTGGCTGCTCCTGCGCCCGCACCTGCTGCTGCACCGGCTCCTGTAGCTGCGCCAGCACCTGCTCCTGCTCCCGCTCCGGTGGCAGCGTCCAAAGTGACTTACGCTGCTGATGCTTTCTTTGACTTTGACAAGGCTGTGCTTAAGCCCGAAGGTAAGGCTAAGCTGGACGATCTGGTTACCAAGGTCAAAGGCATTAATCTCGAAGTCATCATCGCTGTCGGCCACACCGATTCTGTCGGTACTGATGCCTACAACCAGAAGCTGTCTGTTAAGCGTGCTGACGCTGTGAAGGCTTACTTGGTATCTAAAGGTATCGAAAAGAACCGCGTTTACACCGAAGGCAAAGGCAAGAAGCAGCCTGTTGCTGATAACAAGACAGCGGCTGGACGCGCCAAGAACCGTCGTGTGGAAGTTGAAGTTGTGGGCACACGCGGCAATTAATCAGTCAATTTTTGTTGATCTGTCAAAAAAAGCCCGCTTCGGCGGGCTTTTTTTCGCCTGAAGGAAATTCGAGTTGCCGAACAGAAACTTTTGCGCACTCGAACCTGCTGTACTGTTTTATACCCTTTGGCTAAGGGTTCACCCTAAAATGCTTGTTTGCCGAGGGTACGACCAACGTACGGCTGTCCAGTATCAAAGTTCGGGGTATGTTGGTCCCGAATGACTATGTACTGATGGCTATCGTGATCAGTGTTTCTGTTGCTGATTTTTTTCAAGAGGAGGATGTGCCATGCAGATCCAAGATGACCAAGCGCAACGCCTGAGTGCGTCGCTGGAAGCTTTAAGCGAGCGTATTGGACGTCTGTCAATCGCCTTGAATATCAAGCTTGATAACCAGCAGGCCGTGCAAAAACTTATGGAGCAGCCGCAGATTCCTTTCATTGAAAAAGAGAGAAGGACGCTCCCACCCGATGCTCAAGCCGGTTTTCTTTCGATGTCTGGTGACCGCCGCGCCTCTCACTTGCGTGAAGAGCTTCGCGGCTTGCTTGTGCTGCGCTTTCACCTGGAGACGGTTATCCTAAACGATAACGGACTGAAGGTGACCCAGCAAATCATCAAGCAGGCTGAAGATCACCTGTTGCACAAAGGGTTCAAGCCTGGGCCCGATGGACTGAAGCTTGATGATTTTTTCACTGCAAAGTAAACAATTCCAAACATGAACCTTCCGATAAACACGGAACTGATCGAGAACTACGTTTTTGATGAAATTAGCGTTGGACAAAATGCGCGTTTGCTACGTGCGCTTAAATTGGAAGACATCAGGGCCTTTGCAGCTGTTTCAGGTGATACCAACCCCGCCCATCTGGATCCAGAGTACGCCAATGACACGCTATTTCATGGAGTGATTGCCCATGGCATGTGGAGTGGCGCACTGATATCTGCGTTGCTGGGAACGCAGTTCCCTGGCCCTGGGACGATTTACCAGGATCAAGCCCTGCATTTTGTTAAACCGGTGCGCGTGGGCGACACGCTGACGGTGACCGTCACGGTAATTTCCAAAAATTCGGAAAACCACAGCATTGAACTCGACTGCCAGGTGGTCAACCAGAAGGGCATTTGTGTGCTCAGTGGCACAGCCAGGGTGCTGGCGCCGATGGTCAAGGTTCGTCTGCCTGGTGTGGCTGCACCGCAAATCCAGTTGTATGACCCCCAGATACGCTTCAAACAACTGCTCGCCTTGGGTGACAAGCTTGAAGCGGTGCGTTGCGCAGTGGTGCACCCGTGTGACGATGGATCGCTGAGCGGTGCCATGGATTCGGCACGCCATGGTTTGATTGTTCCGGTTCTGATCGGCCCAGAGGTGCGGATTCGTCATGTTGCCGCTGAGGCGGGTATTGACTTGACCGGAGCCGAGATCGTCAATCAGCCGCACAGCCATGCGGCCGCTGAAGCCGCCGCTGAAATGGCGGCCAGCGGCAAGGTGGAAATGCTCATGAAAGGCAGCCTGCATACTGACGAGCTGATCCATGCCGTGTTGTCCAAAGCTGTATTACGCACCGAGCGGCGTCTGTCGCATGTGTTCCGCTTTGATGTGCCGCTGTACCACAAGCCTTTGCTCATTACCGATGCAGCGCTGAACATCAGACCCACCTTGCAAGAAAAGATTGACATCATTCAAAATGCCATTGATTTTGCACGCATCATGGGCGTGGCTACGCCCAAGGTTGCGGTTCTGTCTGCGGTTGAAATGGTCAATCCCAGCATTCCGTCCACCATTGATGCAGCAGCTTTGTGCAAAATGGCAGATCGCGGGCAAATCACGGGTGGTGTACTGGACGGTCCGCTGGCATTTGATAACGCCATTTCGATGCATGCTGCGCAAATCAAGCACATCACCTCTTGTGTGGCGGGGCACGCAGATATCCTCGCGGTGCCTGATCTGGAAAGCGGCAATATGCTCGCCAAACAACTCGAGTATCTGGCCGGTGCCAGTGGTTCCGGTATTGTGTTGGGGGCCCGGGTTCCGATTGCGTTAACCAGTAGGGCCGATGGGCCAAGTAATCGTGTCGCTTCAGCCTTGTTGGGGCTGATGGTGGCGCACAACTCACGTCGTGACCAGGTTCGCCCGGTCTGGTAAGAAACAATAAATATGGCCGTACTTTCTGTTAATGCAGGATCTTCCTCGCTCAAGTTTTCCTTGTACCCCTTGGTCGGGGCGGTTGTTCAGCCGCAGGTGCTTAGTGGCAATATTGAAGGCTTGGAGCCAGGTGGTGCACCGGAGATGCATTGGACTTTTCAGGGGCAGTCGCAAAGTCGCCGACTTGACCTGGGGTCGGAGCAAGTATTTACCCAGGCATTGCTCAAGCTGCGCGACCTGTTGGGTGAATTGCCGAATGCTCCGAAAATTGAGGTCGTCGCTCACCGGGTAGTGCATGGTGGAAGTCGATATCGTGCCAGCGTGATCGTCACCGATGATGTTCTGGAACAACTAACAACCTTCAACTCGCTGGCGCCGCTGCATCAGCCACATAACCTGGAAGGTGTGCGCGCTTTTCGTGCAGCATTTGCCAGCGTGCCGCAAGTGGCATGTTTTGATACCGCATTCCACGCTACCCTACCAGAAGTTGATTACCGCTTTGCTATACCGGAGGCGCTTTATGAAATGGGGCTGCGCCGCTATGGTTTTCACGGTTTGTCCTACCAGTATGTGAGCGCTACGTTGCAGCAGCACAGTCACCGTGGGCAGGGGCGGGTGTTGATGGCGCACCTGGGCAATGGTGCCAGCCTGTGTGCAGCGCGTGAAGGCAAAAGCTGCGCCACCACCATGGGATTTTCGGCACTTGATGGTTTGATGATGGGCACCAGAACCGGCTCTTTGGACCCAGGCGTGTTATTGTTTTTGTTGGAGCGTGGCTGGGACCATGACCGACTGCAAAAATTGCTTTACAAACAAAGTGGGCTACTGGGTGTGTCCGGCGTGTCTGCCGACATGCGCCGACTTCGCTCGGATAACAGCGCAAGAGCCAAGCTGGCGATTGATATCTTCAGGTACCGACTCCTGTGTGAAAGTGGCGCCTTGATTGCCGCAATGCAAGGGCTGGATGTACTGGCTTTTAGCGGAGGTATAGGTGAGCACGACGTGGCGCTGCGTGCCGAGGTTGGGCAAAGCCTGGCCTGGTTGGGGGTGGAGATTGACCGGCGACACAATGCGCAAGCAACGGGTGATGCGGTGATGGCCATTCATGCGCCCAGCAGCAAGGTGGAGGTCTGGGTGGTGCCGACGGACGAAGGTGTGGTGGTGGCCCGCGAGGCGGCCAAGCTGATTGGCAGCTAATTAGCCTCCGATTTTGGCATCGATGCGGCTTTGAGATACTCACAGCATGCAATTGCAAGACATTCTTTACTCACAAGGTTTCGGGACGCGCCGCGTGTGCGCCGGGTTGATACAACAAGGCCTGGTTCAGGTTTATAAGGAAAATGAGTCTCTAGCCCCCGTCACCATTGTGCAAGCAGCTATTGAATTCGAAGCGAATGGATTGCGCTTCAGGGTCCAGGGTGTGGACTGGCCGTATGCCGAGAGAGCCTACATCCTATTGAACAAACCTGCAGCGACTGAATGCTCGCAAAAACCATCGACCTATCCCAGCATTTACACCCTGTTGCCGACGCCGTTGCGCCAGCGCCCGCAAAAAGGGGCGGTGCAGGGCGTGCAGGCGGTGGGCCGACTGGATCAGGACACTACTGGCATGTTGCTGCTGACTGATGATGGCAAGTTCATTCATCGTATGAGTTCCCCACGCCACCACGTGCCCAAGGTCTATGAAGTGACCGTCAAGCATCCGCTGGACGAACGCCAGGTCAGCCAATTGCTGGCAGGGGTGGTGCTTGATGACGACCCCAAGCCGGTGCGCGCAGCGGCTTGCGAGGCGATGTCCAGCCACCATCTGCGCCTCACGCTGACGGAAGGCAAATACCATCAGGTCAAACGCATGCTGGCTGCCGTCAGTAACCGCGTCGAGGCATTGCACCGCTCGCAGATTGGCAGTCTGCGCCTGCCTGATGATTTGGCGCCTGGGCAATGGCGGTGGCTTGATGCTTCAGACCTTTCGCGCATACAAGAATCTGCATAGTACTGACTCCCTTGCGGTGGTTGTGGTGAGCGGGTTCTTGTTAATCAGGCCGTCCTGGCAAACCTGTCAAACGGTACGCGTTGGCAGCTCAGGTATGCTTGCGCCATGAATTTGCTGCTTGAGTCGTTCTGGCGTGCGCTGATGGACTGCTTTCGTCCACGCGTGATGTTGTTGTCGGCGGCACCGCTGTTGCTGATGGCCGTGTTGTCCGCGACTCTGGGTGCTTTGTATTGGAATGCCAGCCTGAACTGGGTGCGCGCTGCGCTGAATGCTTCAAGTATTGTCGGTGTGGTGTCAGGCTGGATGCAGGCGCTGGGCCTGGGGGGAATCACTTCGGTGCTGGCTCCTTTGATTGTGGTGGTTGCCATCATGCCGGTAGTGGTGGTGTTGTCGCTGCTGTCGGTGGCCCTACTGATGACGCCCGCACTCACCAAATTGGTTGCCAGTCAGCGCTTTGTGCACCTGGAACGCAAAGAAGGTGGATCCATGTTACTAGGCTTAAGTTGGTCCTTGCTGTCTACCTTGCTGGCGCTGGTGGCGACCGTGGTGTCCATCCCTCTGTGGTTCGTTCCCCCACTGATTTTGGTGTTGCCACCACTGATCTGGGGCTGGCTCACCTACCGGGTGATGGCTTTTGATGCACTGGCCACGCACGCCAGTGGCGAGGAGCGGCGTGAGCTGTTTCGCAGGCACAGGATGGCTTTGTTAGGTATCGGCGTTTTTTGCGGTTACCTCGGTGCGGCACCTGGCTTCATCTGGGCGTCGGGCGTGTTGTTTGCTACCGCCTTTGTGGTGTTGGTGCCGATTGGCATCTGGCTCTACACCTGGGTGTTTGCCTTGTCGTCCCTGTGGTTTGCGCATTACTGCTTGCAGGCCCTGCAGAACTTGCGATATGAGCGCGAAATGGATGCGCCACTTGGAGGCGAACCGGGGGCGTCAGAAGCTTTACTTGAATCCGACGGGTTACCATTCGTCAATGACTTCTAATCTCGTTGATCCTTCTTCTCCATGTGCGCGCCCTGGTTTTCAACTGATCATCATTGGGGATGAAATTTTGTCTGGCAAGCGCGCCGACAAACATCTACCCAAGGTGATCGAACTGCTCAAAGCGCGGGGGTTGCAATTGACCCATGTCGAGTATGTGGGTGATGACCCGCAACGTATCACTGAGGTGCTCAAGCGCGCTTTTGAGTCCGGTGACGTGGTGTTTTCTACCGGCGGCATTGGTGCCACGCCGGATGACCACACGCGCCAGTGCGCAGCTGACGCCCAGAGTCTGCCATTGGCCATGCATCCGCAAGCCAAAGCGCTCATTGAGCAGCGTATGCAAGACGTGGCCCGCGAGCAGGGCAAGGTGTACGAGCCTTCTGAGGCTGACAATTTGCATCGTCTCAATATGGGGGTGTTTCCGCTGGGGGCCAGCATCATTCCTAACCCGTTCAACAAAATACCTGGCTTCAGTTGTGGTCAGGTTCATTTTGTGCCGGGATTTCCGGTGATGGCCTGGCCGATGATCGAATGGGTGCTGGACACCTGTTATCCCCAGTTGTTCCAAACCCAGGCCTGGCTGGAGCGCTCCGTGATTGTTTTTGGTGCCATGGAAGCCACCCTGACTCCACTAATGGAGCGACTAGAGCAAGAGAATCCTGGAGTCAAGGTGTTCAGTCTGCCAAGTGTGGATCATCCGCAGTGGGGGAAACACATCGAACTGGGTGTCAAAGGTGCACCTGGGCTGGTTACTCCAGCATATCGTGCACTGCTGGATGGATTGCAAGCTTTTGAATTAAAGCTAGGCCCCGAATTGGTGCAAAGTTAGCGTTCTTGTTTTGGTGTGAAGATTTGCCTCAAAATGGTGCAATGGTCTGTTGAGCCTAGAGAATCTTGTTGGTCAATCGTGGCTTTGGTCGCTGACGAGATTGAAACTCCGTGCAAAATAGAGGCGATGCTGGGTGTTTCAATCTCCCAAAGACTGGCATAAAACCTGCATTCATTTTCCTCAACCCTTTCTCAACAGTAACCAGGAGTATTTGATGGCCAAGACCGTCGCAGATGTCATGAAGATGGTGAAAGACAACGAAGTCAAGTTTGTTGACTTCCGTTTCACCGATACCCGTGGCCAGGAACAACACGTGACCGTGCCAGTTTCGCATTTTGATGAAGACAAGTTCACCGCTGGGCATGCTTTCGACGGTTCATCTATCGCTGGATGGAAAGGCATTGAAGCCTCGGACATGCAACTTATGCCTGACCCCAGCACGGCCAACATCGATCCTTTCTTTGAAGAAACCACGATGTTCCTGAGCTGCGACGTGGTTGAGCCTGGCGATGGCAAGGCTTACGACCGCGACCCGCGTTCGATTGCCCGCCGCGCAGAAGCCTACTTGAAGGCATCCGGCATTGGCGACACGGCCTTTTTTGGTCCAGAGCCAGAGTTTTTCATTTTTGACAATGTCCGCTGGAATACCGATATGTCCGGCACCTTCTTCAAGATTGAAGAGTACGAAGCCCCTTGGAATTCCGGTGCCAAGCTTGAAGGTGGCAACCGCGGTCACCGTCCCACAGTCAAAGGTGGCTACTTCCCGGTCCCTCCGATTGACAGCACGCAAGACATGCGTGCTGAAATGGTGCTGATTCTTGAATCCCTGGGTATCCCGGTGGAAGTGTTTCACCACGAAGTGGCTGGCGCAGGTCAAAATGAAATCGGTACCAAGTTCACGACGCTGGTTCAGCGTGCCGACTGGACCCAAGTTCTGAAATACGTGGTGCAAAACGTGGCCAATGCCTATGGCAAGACCGCCACGTTCATGCCCAAGCCCATCGTTGGCGACAACGGCAGCGGCATGCACGTGCATCAATCGATCTGGAAAGATGGCAAAAACCTGTTTGCTGGTGACGGCTATGCCGGTCTCTCCGACTTTGCCCTGTACTACATCGGCGGCATCATCAAGCACGCCCGTGCCCTGAATGCCATCACCAATCCAGGTACGAACAGCTACAAGCGCCTGGTGCCTGGTTTTGAAGCGCCGGTGAAACTGGCTTACTCTGCCAAGAACCGCTCCGCGTCGATTCGTATTCCTTACGTGGCTAACCCCAAAGGTCGCCGTATCGAAGCCCGCTTCCCTGATCCGCTGATGAACCCCTACCTGGGCTTCTCCGCCTTGATGATGGCCGGTTTGGACGGCGTGGAAAACAAGATTCACCCCGGCGAAGCAGCCACCAAAGACCTGTATCACCTGCCTCCAGAAGAAAATGCGTTGATCCCGACCGTTTGCCACAGCCTGGATCAGGCACTGGATTGCCTGGATGCAGATCGGGGCTTCCTGACCAAGGGTGGTGTCTTTACCGACAGCATGCTGGATGCCTACATTGAGCTCAAGATGGGTGAAGTCACGCGCCTGCGCATGGCGACCCATCCGATTGAGTTTGAGATGTATTACTCACTGTAATCTGATAACTCGCCAAGTGAGTCAGCTATGACAACTTGGGCGATTTAAAAAGGACGGCTTGTGCCGTCCTTTTTTTATTGTGGGAAACTATGCCGACGAGATGCGATGCCATGTGCTGGCGGCGCATGATGTGAGGTTATGAATGAAAAGTGAAATTCCGATGAAACAACTGTGGATGCTGTTGGCGTGTGCGGGTGTGGTAGTTTTGCCTTGCCAGGCGCAGGATGCGATTTATCGCTGTGGAAATGAGTACACCAACACCAAGCCTGATGCGCGCTCCAACAAGGGTTGCAAGTTGGTGGAAGGCGGAAACGTTACCGTGGTGCAGGGTACACGTGTGCCCAAAAACGCGGCATCCAAAGCGAACCCGACTGCGGGTAGCAGCGCTCCGCGCGTGGACGCCGCACAGCAAAAGAGTCGGGACTCTGACAGTCGGTTGATTTTGCAGGAAGAACTAAAGAAAGCGATGGCACGGCAGGAAGAACTCAAAAAGGAATACAACAATGGCGAGCCCGAGTTGCTTGGCCCGGAAGCCCGCAATCATCAGAAATATCTGGATCGTGTAGCAGAGCTTAAAGCCAATCTTGACCGCAACGCGAGTGATATCGCCGGTATTCGCCGTGAGTTGGATCGGCTGCCGGTTGCTTCTGTCACTAACTGACCCCATGACTGCCATTCGCTCGAACCCGGTGACGACGCCGGCCACTCTCTCTGTGCCACCCTCTGCGCCAACCAATGCCGAGCGTTACAAGGCATTTGATTTGCTGGCGACGCTGGTGGCCGTGGTACGCAGTGATGGCGAGGCTTTGTATGCCAACGCTGCGCTGGAGGATGCCTTGGGTATCTCACGACGTGTCATTGTTGGCGCTCACTTTCCGGATAGTTTTACCCAGCCTGAAAATTTACGCACGATCTTGAAAGGTGTCGGTGGCAATGATTTTTCGGCGCTGCGCTATGACGCCGGCTTGTTACGCATGAGCCGTGATCCACTGCCGGTGCACGTGATCGTTTCGCTGACCGAGGGGACAGAAATCATTGTCGAGTTATTGCCTCTGGAGCAACAGGCCAGGCAAGATCGTGAAGAGCGGCTTGCCGAGCAGGCCTTGGCCAACAAGGAACTGATTCGTAATCTGGCACATGAGATCAAAAACCCTCTGGGTGGCATACGTGGCGCTGCGCAATTGCTTGAAATGGAGTTGGCCTCGCCTGATCTCAACGAATACACACAGGTCATCATTCATGAAGCCGACCGGTTGCAGTCGCTGGTGGACCGCTTGTTGGCACCGCACCGTAAGGCGCACGTGGTCGGTGATGTGAATATCCATGAGGTGTGTGAACGCGTGCGTTCGCTGATCCTGGCCGAATTCCCCAGAGGGCTGGAGGTGGTGCAGGACTACGACACCTCTATCCCGGAGTTTCGCGGTGACCGTGAGCAACTTATCCAGGCTTTAATCAACATAGCCCACAATGCCAGCCAAGCCCTGTCAGAACGCATTGCGCAAGGCGATGCTCGCCTGATTTTTCGCACCCGTGTGGCACGTCAAACCACATTTGGCAAGCAGCGCTACCGGTTGGCATTGGAATTGCATGTGATTGACAACGGGCCTGGCGTGCCAGACTCGATCAAGGACAGAATTTTCTATCCACTGGTATCCGGCCGCGAGGGAGGCTCAGGACTGGGGCTGACATTGGCGCAAACCTTTATTCAGCAACACCAAGGTTTGATCGAGTGTGACAGCCAGCCTGGACTGACTGATTTCAAAGTATTGATTCCTCTGCCCTGAGCTGCAGAACGGCACGCCGCCAGGTGCGCCGTACCCAGCCAGAGGCATGGGTACTTAACATGGTGACAAACGATATGAAGCCTATCTGGATTGTTGATGATGACCAGTCCATCCGCTTCGTGCTTGAAAAAGCGCTGCTGCGTGAAGACCTGCCCACGCGCAGTTTTACCAATGCGCGAGATGTTTTGACGGCGCTTGAAGATGACAGCGACAGGGGGCCGCAGGTGCTGGTGAGCGACATTCGTATGCCTGGCGGCTCCGGTCTGGACTTGCTCGAGAAAGTCAAGGAAAAACTTCCCGGTCTGCCAGTCATCATCATGACAGCTTATTCCGATCTGGACAGTGCCGTGTCGGCCTTTCAGGGGGGCGCGTTTGAATACCTGCCCAAGCCCTTCGATTTGCCCAAAGCGGTGGAGCTGATTCGCCGTGCGGTTGAAGAAAGCCAGCGTGAAGAAGTGGCAGAGGAACGTATTGCGGAAACGCCTGAAATGCTTGGGCAGGCACCTGCCATGCAGGATGTGTTCCGGGCCATTGGTCGTTTGAGCCAAAGCAATGTCACTGTCATGATCACGGGTGAGTCCGGTTCGGGCAAGGAACTCGTTGCTAAAGCGCTCCATAAGCATTCTCCTCGCGCCAATGGGCCATTTGTTGCTATTAATACAGCAGCAATTCCCAAGGACTTGCTGGAGTCGGAATTGTTTGGCCATGAGCGCGGCGCTTTCACGGGCGCGCAAACCATGCGACGCGGACGCTTCGAACAGGCCGATGGAGGTACGCTGTTTCTGGACGAAATCGGAGACATGCCGTTCGATCTGCAAACACGCCTTTTGCGGGTGTTGTCCGATGGGCACTTCTACCGCGTCGGCGGACATGGTGCGGTCAAGACCAACGTACGGGTGATTGCTGCTACGCATCAGAATCTGGAGCAGCGTGTTAAAGATGGCGTTTTTCGTGAAGATCTCTTTCACCGCCTCAACGTCATACGCCTGCGTCTGCCAGCCCTGCGTGAAAGGCGTGAGGATATTCCAGCCCTGACCAGGCACTTTCTGAAACAAAGCGCCGCGCAACTCGGCGTCGAACCCAAGCGTATTTCGGAGGCCGCACTGGCTTGGCTGAGTGACTTCGGTTTTCCGGGCAACGTGCGCCAGCTGGAGAATATCTGTCACTGGCTTACGGTGATGGCTCCTGCACAACTGATTGAGCCCAAGGACCTGCCACCCGAGGTGGAGGTGACCGCTGGAGGCATCCGTGCGGTGGCGGCAGAGGCTGGCAGGGCGGCGGACGTAACCCAGTCCGTTGTACTGCCTCCTTCGAATGAAGAGGGCCGGTCAGGCGTATCTCATGGCGCCCACCCTTTGCCCGTTGTGGCAGGGGCTTTGGTGCATGAGGCGGAACACGCATATCCGGTGCAGTCGCCAGCGGCGAGTTGGGAAGCTGGTTTGGACGCAGATGCCCACGCTCTGCTGGCTACTGACCGTTGCGATGTTTGGGATGAACTAACTCGTCGTTTTGAATCGCGCTTGATCCTCGCCGCGCTGGCCAGTACACGGGGACGTCGCATTGAGGCTGCGCAAAAATTGGGTATCGGTCGCAACACTATCACGCGCAAGATTCAGGAGCTTGGTCTGGAATAGTTGACGGCTCGCGCCGCAGCTTCAAAACTGCTTTTTGGGGTTTTTGCCAATCTGTGCACAATCAAACGTGTCACAGGTCACGCAAAGGAGATAACCCATGCCGGATCAACATCAAACCATCACCCTGGGTGGTGGCTGCTTTTGGTGTACCGAGGCTGTTTATGTCAAGGTCAGGGGCATCGTCGACGTGGAGTCCGGCTACACCAACGGTCACGTTAAGCGCCCCAGTTACGAACAGGTTTGTACCGGCAGCACAGGCCATGCCGAAGTGGTCAAGCTGGTGTTCGACCCGGCGCAAATCAGTTTGCGGGAGATTCTGGAGATATTCTTTGTCATCCATGACCCGACCACACTCGACGCCCAAGGCAACGACCACGGCACCCAGTACCGTAGCGGCATCTATTTTTCCAGTCCGGACCAGGAAGCGGTGGCAAAGGACGTGATTGCCGAGTTGGCCACCAGCGGCATTTACCGTCGCCCCATCGTCACCGAGGTGTTGCCTTTGAATAATTACAGTCCTGCAGAGGACTATCATCAGGACTACTTTGCACGCAACCCGCACCAGGGTTACTGCCTGGCGGTGGCGGCCCCCAAGGTTGCCAAATTCAGGAAGACCTTTGCCCGCCTGGCGCTGGATGCGTGATCTGCCGTTTAGCTGAGTGGCTATGCCTCTCGGCATTTGACGCGAAGGTGATACCGTGGACCTCAAAAGCCTGATTGACGAGCCTCATAAGTTGCCGACGATTCCGAAGGTGGGTCAGCAACTCATTGCGAGTTTCAGTTCGGACAATGCGTCGCGCAGCGAGATCGCCCAGCAGTTGGCGGCTGACCCGGCGCTTAGTGCAAAACTGCTCAAGTTGGCTAACTCGGCTTATTTCCATGTCTCGCGCACCATCGGCACGATGGACGCCGCGCTGCAAATCCTGGGTATGGTGATGGTGCGCAACCTGGTGCTGGGCAACAGTGTGGCTGTAGCGTTCACGGCCACGCCCGGGATGGATCTGCCGCAGTTCTGGCGCTACAACCTTTATACCGCCTGTACCGCACGCTGGCTGGCTGATCGCACGGCTGTCAATTCGGACCGGGTCTTTACCCTGGCGCTGCTCCATGCCATTGGGCAACTGCAAATGCATGCGGTCGCGCCGCAGATGGTAGCCCCGCTGGACCAGCAAATGAGCGTGCTTGACCCAGGTCGTGCGCAGCTGGAACTGCAGGCCTTTGGGTTCCACTATGGTGATGTGTCTGCCGCACTGGCACAGGCGTGGAATTTTCCGCCACCGTTGATCGAGGCGCTACGCCACATTGCCCGCCCTTTGGCGGCACCTGAATTTCTGGAAGCCTCGGCGCTGGTGCATTTGGGCACCTGGCGAGCCCGGGCAGAGGTCTTGGGTTGGACCGAAGATAGGCAGGTGATGAGCTACCCGTTTGATGTCGCTGAGCGGCTGCACCTGCCGCCCGACTGGACCCCTGCGCTGGCCGTACATTCGCAGCTTGGTGGCGGGCAGGTCATGCCACCCATGGCAGAGCTCACCGACGGACTGGAGGACTTGTTTGAGTGAGTCTCTGCGCTGTGTCGCGCCACCTTTCTGAAAGCCCCTTATGCTGCTCAAACGCCTGATTGATCAGCCTGGCCAATTGCCCACCATCCCCAAGGTGGGGCGGCAGTTGATCGCCACGTTCGCTTCAGAAGATGTTTCTGTCGGCCAGGTGGCCGCCCAGTTGGCGGCTGACCCGGTGATGTGCGCCAGATTGCTCAGACTGGCTAATTCGGCCTATTTCCACGTTCCACGCACTGTCGAAACTATCGATGCTGCGCTACAGATCATGGGCATGGTGATGGCGCGCAACCTGGTTATTGGTGCCAGCGTGGCTGCGGCGTTCAAGAATATGAAGGGCATTGATCTCCCGCAATTTTGGCGCTACAACCTTTATACCGCCTGTGCCGCACGCTGGTTGGCTGATCGTACCGATGTGGACTCTGACATGGTGTTCACGCTGGGTGTTTTGCATGCCATTGGGCAGCTGCAAATGCAAGCAGTCATTCCAGAGGAACTGGTGGCGTTGAATAAGCAGATGGGTGTGCTGGACGAGGGGCGCGCGAAGGCCGAGCTGGAGCTATTTGGCTTTCACTATGGCGATGTGTCGGCGGAGTTGGCGCGGGCCTGGAATTTTCCGCTGTCGCTGGTGGACGCCTTGCGCCATGTGGCCGATCCACTGGCCGTGCCCAATTTTTCGGAAGCTGCTGCTTGGGTGCATATGGGGTCGTGGTGTGCTCGTGCGCAGGTGCTGGGCTATAGCGACCAGCGGCAACGGGACTGCTACCCCTATGAGCTTGGTCGGCGGCTGTATCTGGAACCCCACTGGGCACCAGCGTTGGCAGACCGCAGGCGCCAGGACGTGCCGATGCCGCCTTTGCCTGAACTCACCAATGGACTGGAAGCCATGTTTGAGTGAGGCGGAATTGGAGGATGCAACCTGAATATCCTTGCGCCATTGATCTGTGTAAATGCTCTAAGCTTTTTTGGCTTCTAGCCCTTATAAATTCTTGACTTTTAGCTTCATAATGTATAGCAAATAGTGCAGAGCCCGTGGGTACTCAGTTGAGTTTCATTCGCGCTACCAGTTGTGTCACGTTGTGATGCATCAGCTTCAGGTAGGTGCTGCCGGGTTCCGTGGGGCCAGACAAGGCGTCCACATACAACTTGGGACCCAAGGTCACGCCGGCGTCTTTGGCGATTTGCGCCAGCAGTTGTGAGTTGCTCATGTTTTCCATGAATACAGCGCGGATATAGTCCTTTTTGATCTGGCGGATAAGCAATGCCACTTCTTTGGCGCTGGGTTCGCTTTCGGTTGATACACCTTGCGGTGCCAAAAATTTGATCTGGTAGCGCGCGCCGAAATAGCCAAACGCATCGTGCGAGGTGATCACTTGTCGCTGATGCACAGACAGAGCGGCGAACTGCCGCTGGTTATCGGCATCCAGGGTTTGGAGTTCCTTGAGATACGCGGTGCTATTGGTCTGATAGCTTGTTGCCCCCGCAGGATCTAGGTCTGAGAGCGATTTGGCTATATTTTTTATGTAGAGCATCACGTTGCGCGGATCTTGCCAGGCGTGCGGGTCCACATCGTGTTGCTGGCCGTTGGCATTCTGCTCGGCTTGTCCCTCCTCGGCAGGCATGGTGCGCGGCTTGACGCCATTGCTGGCGATCAGGGTGCCCCCTTTGTAGCCAGCTGACTTGGCCAGCTTTTCTGCCCAGGGCTCAAAGTGCAGGCCGTTGATGACCAGCAAGCGCGCACCCAGAACCGTCTTGGCATCCGCCGGGGATGGCTCGAAGGTGTGGGCATCGGCATCAGGCCCCACCAGTGTGCTGACCTTGACACGCTCGCCGCCCACCACTTTCACCAGATCGCCCAGGATGCTGAAGCTGGCCACCACGGGCAGTGGCTCGGTAGCGTGGCTGGCTGTGGGTAGCAGCAGCGGGGTGGTCAGGGCCACGCAGGCCAGCCATTTCAGAGTCAGTCGCGTCATGTGTTTTTCGTTTCAAAGTGGTTAAAAAATCAGCCCACCCGGTGCGGGCGCCTGCGCAGTCGGGGCAGCCAGCCGCCCGGAGACAGCAACAGTGACAGGGCGTACAGCACACCGGCGCAGCCGATGATGGTTGGCCCGCTGGGTGTGTTGAGGTGGTAGGACAGCAGCAGTCCGGTCAGGCTGGCAGCCATGGCTTGCAGGCTGGCGTTGACCAGTTGGGCGCTTAAGGTGTCGTGCCACAGCCGCGCCGAGACGGCAGGCAGCATCATCAGGCCCACGGCCATCAGCGTGCCCAGGGTCTGAAAGCCAGCGACCAGGTTGAGTACCACCAACAGCAGAAAGCCTTGCTGCCAGACCCAGCCACGATGACCACTGGCGCTCAGGAACACTGGGTCAAACGTCTCCAGCACCAGCCCCCGGTAGCCTGCCGCCAGCCCCAGCAGGCTGAGGCTGGTGACCCCAGCTACCAGCAGCAGACCGGGCGTATCAACGCCCAGTGCGCTGCCAAACAAAATATGCAACAAGTCGAGTTGACTTCCTTGGCGGGAGATTAGCGCCACACCCAAGGCCAGCGCCACCAGGTAGAGCGCCGCCAGGCTGGCGTCCTCTTTCAGGTTGGTCGCGCGGCTCACCATCCCGGCAATGCCGGCTACCAGCAAACCAGCCACCACGCCGCCAGCGGCCATGGCGGGCAGCGACAGGCCAAACAGCATGAAGCCCACGGCGACACCGGGCAGCACCGCATGGCTCAGCGCGTCGCCCAGCAGGCTCATGCGCCGCAGCGTCAAAAAAACGCCCAATGGTGCGGCACTCAGCGAGAGCGCCAGTGTGGCCACCAAGGCGCGGCGCATGAAGGCAAATTCGGCAAACGGGCTCACCAGCGCGTCCCAGACGATGTGGTAGGCGCTCATCATGCAGCGCGCCTGATCGGTGGTGTGGCTGTCGCTGCCTCGTCGGTGTGGCAAATGTCAGCGTTGTCGTCCCAGGCTTCGGCAAGCAAGCGGGCGCGCTGCAAATGCGCGGGCGTGAGCACTTGAGAGGTGTCACCCCAAGCGACCAACTCGCGTGCCAGCAGCACGGTTTGCGGGAAGTGCTGGCGTACCTGTTCGTCATCATGCAGCACGGCCACCACCGTGCGCCCTTCAGAATGCCACTGCTGCACCAGGGCTAGCAGGGCAGCGGTGGTGCGCGAGTCCATGGCATTGAAGGGCTCGTCGAGCAGAATCAGGTCCGCTTCCTGCACCATCAGCCGGGCAAACAGCACGCGTTGCAGTTGTCCACTGGACAGAGACCCCACCGTGCGTTGCTCAAAGCCCGCCAAGCCTACCTGGGTGATGGCGTTGGCCACGCGTTGCAGCAGTGCCTGGGGCACCCGGCCCCAGGCACCCACAGCGCTCCAGCAGCCTAGCAGTACACAGTCGCGCACCGACAGCGGAAAGCTGCGGTCAATCTCGGTGAGTTGTGCGAGGTAAGCAATGCTGTGACGCGGCGTATTCAGGGAGATATGGCCGCCTTCGGGGAGGAGCAAGCCCATGATGCTCTTGAGCAGTGTGCTCTTGCCTGAGCCGTTGGGCCCGATCACCGCAGTGAGCGACCCCGTGGCAAATTCGCCGCTGATGTGGTGCAGGGCAGGGTGCTGGCGGTAGCTCACCGTCAGGTTGTCGATGGTCACCACGGGGCCACCTCGGCACTGGTCCACCATACCGCCAGCCACATCAGCAACAACAGCGGTAGCACTGCCAGCACACGCTGCCACGCCGGCCAGCCCAGCACACTGTTGATGGGCGACATTGCCACGGGGGAGTGCGCGCCGTGGGCATGGGGGTGGCCAGCGTTCTGTCGAGCAGTGTCGTGTAAATGGGTAGAAGGGTTCATAGTGCCATTGAGTTGCGGTATAGTTTATCGCAACTGGGTTGCAATAATATTCTAATGCAACTCAGTTGCGATAAATTTAATCAGAAGGTGGTGAATCAAGATGGCCTCCCCGACAAGTCTGGCGTCAATCGATCCAATGGATACGTTGTTGTCTGCCCACGGCCTGCGCCGCACGGCCGCCGCACGGCTGGTGCTGGGTTGGTTTCTGGCACATCCGGGCGTGAGTTATACCCACGCCCAATTGCTGGTGGCGCTGCAGGGAGCTGGGTCTGGCAGTGGTGTGACGCTGGACCGGGTCACGCTGTACCGACTGATTGACCGCCTGACGCAAGTGGGGTTGCTACTGTGCCGTGTCGATGCGAATCGGGTGCGCCGCTATCAGGCCATGCCAGAGAGCGTCAAGGCCATGCCACATTTCGAGTGCCAGACCTGCCATCGTGACAGCCCGCTGGTGGGCACCTTGCAAGGCAATGCGCTGGATCTGGAAGTGGCCGCACAAAATGCCTTGCAGGCCCTCAAGGCGCTGGGTTATCAAGGGGTGAGTCTGGATCTGGCTGTGCGTGGTGTGTGTGCCGACTGTGCCAGTGCAGCCGTAGGGCAAGCTGCGCCAGCCTATTCAGATAGCCAGTAAAACGACAGTGCCGGGACGATCAGAGTCTGGTTTTCCAGAGTCAAACGCGTGCCGGTCACCAGGTCTTTGACGCTGTCGCGCTGAAACAGTACGCGCGAACTCAATTCCCCCAGCGCCAGCGGCTGTGGTTCGGTATTGAAATTGCCGACCACCAGCACTTTGTTGTGACTGCTTTTGGGGTCGGTCCGCAAGAAAGTGAGTAGGTTGAGGTTGTTGGCAGGCAGCAGTTCCCGGTTGTCAAAATCGGCAAACGCCACCAGTTCTTTACGCAGTGCGATCAGCTTTTTCAGGGCACTGAACAGCTTTTGTTCAACGGTGCCGCTTTGATGGCGCTTTTCAGCCTTTTCCCAGTCAAAGTGCGAGCGGTGCGCCCATCGCGTGTCGTTGGCTTTGAAGGGGTCGGCCATGTAGGCCATGTCGTTGAGCATGCCGATGGCATCGCCGTAATAGATCAACGGGATGCCGCCAAATGACAGGATCATGCTGTGCAGCAGCACAATGGTTTTGATGGCTGCATCGATGGCCGCTTCGTCCTGACTCTGCAGGGCTGACTCCAGCCCGACCAGCGAGCCCAGCGAGCCGGTGAAGCGCGCGTCACCGGTTCTTGGGTTCTCGCCAAATGGCAAACCGCGAGCTGGCGAACCCTCAAACTTGCCCGTGAAATACTCGATCAGAAAGTGACGATGCAGGTGTGGGTCGTAGCCAGCCAAGCTGACATCGCGGTCATCAAAACCCAGTCCGATGTCGTCATGGCAACGAACGTAGTTGAGCCAGGTCGCGCGTTCCAACTTGACGGGCAGACTTTTCAGCCCTTGGTTGAGTAGCCGGGTGTTTTTGGTGGCCACGGCGTCCCACAGCAAGGCCATGAAGGTGGCGTTGTAGGCAATCTCGCATTCCTTGGCGTTGATGGCATCTTCCCCAAAATACTTGGAGACCTCGCTGGGGGCGACGATGGCCTCGGCGATGAACAGCACGCCGGGGGCAGTCACCTGGCAGCAGTCTTTCATGAGCTGCAGCAGCAGGTGGGCTTCGCGTTCGTTTTGGCAGGTGCTACCTATTTTTTTCCACAGGAAGGCAACCGCGTCAAGCCGCAGAATATCGACACCCTTATTGGCCCAGAACAGCATCACGTCGATCATGTCGATCAACACTTCAGGGTTGTGGTAATTCAAATCCCATTGGTAACGGTTGAAAACGGTCATGACCCACTTGCCCATGGCCTCGTCCCAGGTGAAATTGCCGGGTGCCTGAAGCGGAAAAATCTCCGGCATGGTTTGCTCATAGGCATCGGGCAGGGTGCGGTCGTCAAAGAGGTAGTAATAGTCCTGGTATTTTTTCTCACCCCTGCGAGCCCGCTTGGCCCATTCGTGTTCGTCTGAGGTGTGGTTGACCACCACATCCAGCACCAGCAACATGTCGCGCTGGGTTAAGGCTTTGGCTAGCGCTTGTACATCTTCCACTGTTCCAATACGCGGATCCACCTTGAAGTAATCGCTGACTGCATAACCGCCGTCGCTGGCGTGCGGCGGGCAATCCAGAATAGGCATGACGTGCATCAGATTGATTCCCAGGTCTTGCAGGTAGGGCAGTTCGGTACGCAGGTCCTGGAGGTTTTCAGCAAAACGGTCGCAATACAGCGCCATGCCTACCCATTTCTGACTCAGAAACCAGTTGTAGTTTTTTTCACGTGCCATGTCCGATTCGCGCAAATGCGGTGCCCGCTCCACATAGCGCAAAGCCAGTGTTTCCACCAGACTGAGCATCTGCTCCTTGAAGTCATCGCGCTCACCGTACAACAAATGAAACAGCGAATGAATGGCATAAAAATTGGCACCCAGGCGGGTATAAAAATGGCGCATGTGTGAATTGCCGATTTCTGGACTGAGTTTTGTCAGAATGTCGTTCAACAGCGCGTGGGATTCTTGTTCGTACATGGGTTTGACTTTCGATGCCGATCAGTGCTGTTCGCGCAGCCAGACATCAATATCCGGGTGGTAGTGGGCGATACCTTCCAGAATGCCGGCGCTGTAGTTGCCGTTCATGCCTAGGAAGTGGCCATGCGCTTGATAAAGTTTGTCAGGAGGCACGTGGGCAGTACGGGCCTTGATGTCGGCGTCAGCATTGGCCACCAACACGGACGGAATGCTGCTCAACAGCACATCCAGATCGTTGCCACTGTCCCCCGCAAAGACCGTGTATTCAGGCTCAAAACCTTGCGCTGCCATCAAAAACTCAATGGCGTGCAGTTTGTTGGCATGGGCTGGCAAGATGTCAAGCAAGCCTTGTTGCGTTGCTTCGTCGATGCTCCAGATCAAATTGGCGCAAATGCCTTCAGAACTGAAGATGGCCTGTATCTTCGCCTGCACATCTCGTGTATCGGTCTGCACGGGCGCGTAAAAGCTGAGCTTGTGCGGCGCCTGCTTATCAGGCTCCTGTAACGTTAGCACGCTGACACCGCGCAGCATGCGGCGTAGATCGGCCTGGCTGACTCCGCCCCAGTCCGGCGCAATGTGGGCATCCCAAGCTGGCCAGCGCTGCCATTCAGTCCCGATAACCTGATAGAGGGTGGCGCCCACGTCGGCGACGGCGAAATTGGGCGTTGGCAGCGCAAAATCTTGGATCGCCTGCTGAATCAAGGCCAGGTGACGGCCGGTGACGTAAGCCAGTGTCACATCCGGGTGTCCCGCCAGGCTGGTGAAGCGCTGCCGGGCTTGTGGCGATTCGCTCTGGGCACCGTTGGGAATCAGGGTGCGGTCCAGGTCGGTGCAAAGCAGCAACGGCGTCATCAGGTGGTTTTGCCTTTGTTGACAGTCAGAAATTGATAGTGGTCAATGGCTTCCAGAATGCCGGCGGCGTATTTGTTTTTTGAAAAGTAGATTTTGTCTGCATCACACAGTTCAGACAGCTCAGGGGGATATTGGTTGGCCACGACGACACCCATGGGATTTCCGCGCAGCATGTCTTCATCAGCGCGCGTGACGCCAGCGACCAGCGTGTTTTCAAGCGGAAAGCCGAACTGGTCGGCGCACCAGCGCAGGGCCAGCCCCTTGGACGCGCGCGCTGGCAGGATGTCCAGAAAATGTCCAAATGAGAACACCAGGTTGACTGCCTGGTCGTTGCGCAGCAAGATTTGCCGGATTTCCGTGACGTCGGCGGTTGTTGGGTCAATGAAGTAGCTGATCTTGAACGCGCTTTGGCTGTTTTTGGGTTGAATCCTGAGGCCCGCAATGTCTGTCAGCAGGGTTCGGATTTCCTGGGGATTCCAGTGGTGGTCGATGTGCTGCTCCCAAGCCGTGTCGCGCGTCAGGTCAGGCGCGTAATGGATTTGTGTGCCTTGGTTGGTGATCAGGATGTCAGGCTCAGGAATGTCGTGCTGGCGCAGCACCGCCAGTGCATCATCCAGATGCCGACCAGTGGCAATGCCGAAAATGAACGTCTTGCGCTGGCTGTAAATCAGCTTCAGCAGTTCGGCCAGAGAAGCTCGGTCGCCGGTCAGGTTCAAATCCAGACTGCTGAAAAGTGCCCGACGACGAAACAGATTGGGTCGGCGCGTCAGCGCCAGCTTTACCACCGGCTCGGTTTTGTCCACCAGTGGCCGGATCACCTTCAGGTAGGTTTCCACGTGCGCCGGCCAGGAGTAGAAGTGGCACACACCGGCCATGCCGTTGGCTGAAAATCGTTTCCAGTCCCGTTTGCGGGTTAGCGTGGCCAACAGCTTTTCTGCCATGGCGGGCTTGTTCAGTGGGTCGATGAGATATCCGTTGTTGCAGTTCTTGATGATCTCGATGGGTCCTCCGTCTTCGGTTGCCACCAAGGGCAGGCCACAGGCTGCGGCCTCAATGAGTGTCAGTCCGAAAGGCTCGGTCAGCGCCGGGTTGACGAAGACACCTCCCGAACGGGTCGCCATCCGGTAAAGAGAAGGTACTTGCGATGCCTTGTGATGCTTGGGATAGGCGACCTTGCCATACAAATCGTATTTGTCGATCGCCAGCAAGATCTCGTTGAGCACTGTCTTTGACACGCCAGCGATGTCCTGAATATCGTCCCGGTTGCCCGCAATGATCACCAGATTCGCCACCCGCTGCAGTTTGGGCGACTCACCATAGGCTTCGATCAGGGAGACGATGTTCTTTTTGGGGTCGGGGCGCGACAGCGCAAGAATGATGGGCTTACCGGGCTCTTTCAGAAACTTGGCGAGTTCGTCGGCCATACCATGGTCATCCTCACCCTCGCGCGGTGGGTAAAACGCCTTCAGATCGGTGCCCGGCGGAATCACGCGCATGGCTTGGGGCTGGTAATAGTCGTACGAGCCGTACTGCTGTTCAATCTCCTGCTGGGTGCTGGTAATCACGCGCTCGGCCGCGCCCAACGTGGTTTCCTCGGCCTCCACCCGTCGGCTGATGTTGTAAGTGGATTCAATCTCGCTGCGTTTGACGCCGCTGGCCAACAGCTGCTTGCGCTTGTTGCGGCCCAGCGAGTGGCCGGTGTGCACCAGCGGAATTCCCAACTGGTGCGACAGACGTGCGCCCACGTACCCGGCATCGGCATAGTGGCTGTGGATGATGTCGGGCATGTTGCCCGGCTTTTTGAAATAAGCCAGCACGTTGTCTGAAAAACTGTCCAGCGAGTCCCACAGCAGTTCTTTGCGCATGTAGCCTGGCGCACCACATTCCAGGCGCACGATGCTGGCCTTGGCCGACAGCGGCTCGACGAGCACCGCGTAGTCGGGGCTGACCTGATCGTCCACCACGCGGCGGGTCAACAAAACCACTTTGGCGACGTCATCGCGTTCACCCAGAGCATTGGCGAGTTCCACCACATATTTGGTTTGCCCGCCCGTGTCGGCGTCGCGGCCGAGCTCCAGATCATGGCCGCGAATCAAGCCGTGAATGCTGATCAGCGCAATGGACAGCGGTGGCGCAGTGGCTGATGTCTTATGCTTTTTCATGGTGGTGCAGCTCCGAATTTGAATTGTGGGACACCGTTAGTTCAGTGTGATCATTTGACCTTATTATATTTGTACAAATGTAATTGCATACTATGATGCGCTTTTCAAGACTGGATAGAACCCTTGTTTCGTCAACTCCTAGCCAACAACACCTCTGAACACTGGCTGAGCGCGTTGCTGGCCGCTGCCGCTTTCCTCATTGTGCTGTATCTGCTGCGCGGTGTCGTACTACATCGTCTGCGGCGCATGGCGAGCAGTACCGAGACGCTGATCGACGACTTCCTGGTTGAAGTGCTATCGGCCACACGTTTTTTGCTGGCGGGCGCCGTCAGCCTGTACATCGCCAGCCTGTTCCTGGTGTTGCCTCCGGGCATGGAGAAAGTGGTTGACCGGACCGTCATCGGCTTGATGCTGCTGCAGTGCGGCTTCTGGACAACCCGTGGACTGGACTTCTGGTTACGCCATCGTTTTGCACAGGGCGATGCCAACGAATTGGGCGCGCGTGAGATGACACGTTCACTGCTGTCGTTTCTCGGGCGCATGGCGCTGTGGTCGCTGGCGGTTCTGTTGATTCTTGACAACCTCGGGCTCAATGTGAGCGCGCTGATCGCCAGTCTGGGTATTGGTGGTATTGCAGTAGCGCTGGCCGTGCAGAACATTTTGGGCGACCTGTTTGCGTCGTTGTCGATTGCCATCGACAAGCCGTTTGTTATTGGCGACTTCATCATCGTGGACGATCTGATGGGCACCGTGGAGCACGTGGGCTTGAAGACCAGCCGCATCCGCAGTCTGGGTGGTGAGCAAATCATCTTCTCCAACAACGATCTGCTCAAGAGTCGCATCCGCAACTACAAGCGCATGCAGGAGCGACGCGTGGTGTTTGCCATCGGTGTCACGTATGACACAGCCGAAGCGCAATTGGAATTGATCCCGGGCATGATCCGCCAGGCGATTGAGGCTCAACCGGCGGCACGCTTTGACCGCGCTCACTTCAAAGGGTTTGGCGCCTTTTCGCTCGACTTTGAGGCGGTGTACTACGTGCGTGAGTCCGACTACAACGTTTACATGGATGCACAACAGGCCATTAACCTGCAACTGGTACGGGAGTTCGCCGCGCACGGCATCGGCTTTGCGTTTCCGACGCAGACGCTGCACATCGCCTCGGCACCGGGCAATGCCAGCCGTGACTGAGAGGGCTGCTGCAAGCGAATCCGTGAATCAGCCCGGACTTGGTTCTCAACAGACCAAACTCGATTGGGCAGGATCAATCAGAGTGCTTAGCCCCCAACACCGTTTTGCGCACCACCCAGCCAATTGTCAGCCCCTGACCCAGAATCGACAATACGACAATGCAGTAGGTGAGCGCCAGCACGATGTTGCGCTCGGAGCCCGGTGGCAGCGACAGGGCCAGCGCTACCGATATACCGCCGCGCAGACCGCCCCAGGTCAGCACCCAACCAGAGCCTTTGGGCAACCGGAAAGGGCCGTGCAGCAGACTCACCGGCAAGCCCACTGTCAGCGCACGGCCCAATAGCGTCACTGCCATCGCCACGCCAGCGGCCAGCAGTATGTTGATGGAGAAGCTCACCAGCAGCACTTCCATGCCGATCAGCACAAACAGCACGGCGTTAAGAATCTCATCAATCAACTCCCAGAACAGATCGACGTAATGGCGCGTGGTGTCAGACATGGCCAGCGCCCGCCCGCCATTGCCCACGATCAGGCCGACCACCACCATCGCTAGCGGCCCTGAGACATGCAGATGGCTGGCCAGCGCGTAACCACCAGTGACCGAAGCCAACGTCAACATCACCTCGACCTGGTAGTTATCTACGCTCTTGAGCAGCCAGAAGGTGGCGTAACCCAACACCAGTCCAAACAGCAGACCACCACCGGCTTCACGCGCCAGCAATTCCAGGCCATGGCCAACGGTGGGGGCACTGCCGCTGGCCAGCATGCCCAGTAGCAGTGAGAAAAGCACCACGCCGACGCCGTCGTTGAACAATGACTCACCGGCAATCACCAGTTCCAGCTCTTTGGGCGCACCGGCGGTTTTCAGGATGCCCATGACCGCAATCGGGTCGGTGGGCGAGATCAAGGCACCAAACAACAAGCAGTAGATCAGCGGCAAGTCCAGCCCAACCCACGGCAACACCAGCCAGCTGCCAAAACCCACGGCCAAGGTCGACAGCACGGTAGAGACCACCGCCAGCGCGCCAACCTGCCAGCGGTAGGCCTTGAGCTCTGACAAGTCCACGTGCAGCGCCCCTGCAAACAGCAGCAGCGACAGCATGCCCTGCATCAGCACGTCGGAAAAGTCGATGGAGCGCAACAGCGATTCCTCGTAGTCGCGCAATCCATAGTCAATGCCTGCCCAGTCCAGACCAACCAGCCCCAGTGACATCAGCAACGCGGCCACCATCACGCCAATGGCGGTGGGCAAGCCGATGAAGCGGTGGTTGACATAGGCCAGCAAGGCGGTGATGACCAAACAGGTGGCGACGACTTCAAGCATGCAGGGTGACTCCCTTTCAGGTGGATCAAGGTCTGATTAAACCGCAAGCACCATCGGTATTTGTCAAAACACTGGTTTGACGGTGTCACGTGTTGGTCGTAGAGCGTTGGTAGACTGCGCCCATGATTTCTACCTTGGGTTTGAGCTATAGCTATACGGGCGGCGTTACGCTGGATTTCCCGGATGTGGACGTGCAGCAGGGCGCAGTGTTGGTGCTCAGTGGCCCCTCGGGCTGCGGTAAATCGACCTGGCTGGCGCTGGTGGCGGGGTTGGTGGCACCCACCCGCGGCGAGTTGCAGGTGGCCGGTCAGACCCTCAATGCTTTGACAAAGATAGCATCTGATGCCTGGCGGGCAAGGGCTATCGGTTTTTTGCCGCAAAAATTGCATTTGAGCGCGGCGCTGACGGTGCAGCAAAATCTGGCCATGGCGCAATGGGCAGCCGGCGTGGCTGAAAACGCCGCGCGCATCCATGACGCGCTGGCGGCGCTGGGTGTGGCCGAGTTGTCAGGGCGCCTGCCATCGCAACTCTCGGGCGGGCAAGCACAGCGGGTGGCGCTGGCACGGGCGGTGTTGCTGCAGCCCCAAGTCATTCTGGCCGACGAGCCAACAGCCAGTCTGGACGACGAGGCGGCAGCGGATGCCGTGAATTTGCTGCTGACCACGGCGCAGGCGCAGGGCGCCACGCTGGTGATCGCCACGCACGATGCACGGGTGGTGTCGCTGATTCCTCCAAAGAGTGATGGCAACATTAGCTTCCAGCCCTTGCGTTTACTACGTAAGCAGCTATGAAAAGCAGAACATGAAGACTCTCTTTTTTGCCTGGCGTTACCTGTGGTCGCGGCCCTTGGGTGCAGCGCTCAATGTGCTGTTGCTAAGCCTGGGACTGGCTTCCATCACATTTTTGCTGCTGGTGGGCTACCAGCTCTCCAAAGCGTTTGACCGCGACTTGGCGGGCATCGACGTGGTGGTGGGGGCCAAGGGCAGCCCGATGCAACTGATTTTGAGCGGTGTGCTGCATGTGGACGTGCCGCCCGGCAATGTGCCGCTCAAGGCGGTGAAGGAACTTGAAAAGAATCCACTGGTGGCTAGCGTCATCCCGATCAGCCTGGGAGACAACTTTCAGGCCTACCGCATCGTGGGTACCTCGCACGCCTATGTTGACCTGTATGACGCCAAGCTGGCGCAGGGCCGCCTCTGGAGCGAGCCGATGCAGGTGGTGCTGGGCGCCACCGTGGCACACAAGCTGGGCTTGCAACTGGGCAGTGTGTTTGTCGGCTCGCACGGGCTGACGCCTGGCGGCCACGCCCATGGCAGCAGCCCTTACACCGTGGTCGGTATCCTGCAGCCCAGCGGCAGCGTGTTGGACCGGCTCATCCTGACCGACACCGCCTCGGTCTGGAAAGTGCACGAGGACTACACCGCCGTTAACGATGAAGATCGCGCCGCCATGATGGAGGAGCGCGAGATCACCATGGCACTGGTCAAGTACCGCACGCCGATGGCTGCCGTCACCTTCCCGCGCTATGTCAACACCACCACCGAGATGCAGGCTGCCGCACCGGCCATGGAAATCACCCGTCTGCTACACATGCTGGGACTGGGTACCGATGTACTGCGCTCCTTTGCCGGGGTGCTGCTGTTGACGGCTGGCTTGAGTGTGTTCATCGCGCTGTGGTCGGCGGTGCGTGAACGTCGCGCTGATCTGGCTTTGTTGCGCATGCTGGGTGCGCCGCCCTCGCGAGTGGCGGCGCTGCTGCTGAGTGAGGCGCTGTGGCTGGGCGTGCTGGCGGCTGTGCTGGGCTTGGCGCTGGGGCAGGCCTTCACCGCCGTGCTGGGCTGGTTTTTGCAGTTGGACACGTCGCTGCTGGTGGGGGGTATGGTCTGGCCGTCCGACCTGTGGCTGGTGCCGGTGGTGGCGCTGGGGGTGTCTTTGGGGGCGGCGTTGTTGCCAGCCGTGGGTGCCTACCGCGTCAGCGTGTTGGAACTATTGCAGGGGCGCTGAACTCCCAAGCCTTGATCGTCCAGCCGTTATCTTTTTACGGTCTTTTCAAGCTCAGACAAATTTATGAGAAATAGTCTTCTAGCCCTCGTTCTAACTGTGCTGACAGCTACATTATCAATAGCTTCTCAGCCCGTACTCGACAAAGCCACACAGGATGACATCGCGCGTCACCGTAGCATGGCCGTGGCGCACGAAAACGCCGCCAAGTGCCTGGAAGCAGGCAAAGGCGATGAGGTGTGCGAGAAGCAGCTGCAAATTGAATGCACCGGGCTGGCCATCGGCCGGTTTTGCGGCATGAAGCATGTGCACTGACGTGCGCTCTTGTTCAAGGGTCTGACCATGACTGTTCTGCTTGCAAAAAATCGTTTTGTCCCGATGCGCGTGACGACGCTGTGCGTCGCGATGATGGTTTCGTCGTCGATGTCCTGGGCGCAGTTGAGTTCACCCATTGCCGGTGGCGTCCCCATGGGCAGTGGGCCGGGTGTGCACAGCCCCAACAGCCAGTTTCCCCCGTTGCAAGAGCGCGCCGATGTATTGCCCTGGTCGATGTTGTCGGGTGTCAAGACCAAGGTCGTCAAAAAGAAGGTGCTGCCGGAATTTCCGCCTGAGGTGCTGGCGCTCAATGACAAAATGCAGCGTGTCCATGGCTTCATGATGCCGCTGGACCCCGGCGAGAAGCAGATTCATTTCTTGCTGACGTCGGTGCCATTGACCTGCCCGTTTTGTATGCCAGGCGGGCCAGAGAGCATGGTTGAAGTCAAAACCAAAACGCCTGTCAGATACACCATGGAGCCTGTGGTGGTGGAGGGTACGCTGGCAGTTCTTGGTGATGATGCTTATGGGCTGTACTACCGTATTGCGGATGGCAAGCAAGTCAAGTAGTGTGGACGCCGCTTTCTATGGGTACTCGCAAATTTATGTGCGGTTTGATCTTTATCATGATTTCGCCGAAACTCATGGGGCATAGTGTCGCTGTTTAGCTGTTTTAATTTGACTAACAAGGACCCGCACATGAAAGCACTTCAAGACCTTCTTTCTACCGATTACGGCCTCATGAGCCTCATTGGTATTGTCATGATGGTGGGAGGGTTGGCTATTGCCTACGGCGTGTTGAAGAAGAAAATGGCTCAGCCAGACGCTCCGGAACCCAAGTTTGACAATTAATTTCGCGAGGCCCGCGGGTGGCCACCAAGATGCAAGTCTGACCCGCTCTGTTTAAGCCTTTTAAAACCACCTCCGCCAGCGCAGAGGTGGTTTTTGCGCTTTCAGGTGTTGGATAATTTGCCGATTTCTGGAACTTCTTTGAATAGTCCTGTTGTTTCCGCCTTGCTGCCGGTGGTTCTTCTGATTGCTATTGGCATGGCAGCATCTCACGCAGATTTTATAAGGGCAGAGGCCACAAAAGACCTGTCAAATCTGGTGTTCATGGTACTCACGCCAGCGCTGCTTTTTCGCACCATGAGCACGGTGCATGTGGAGCAGCTCAACTTCAAGCCGGTGGCCATGTACTTTGTGGCGGCATGGTTGCTGTTTGCAGCCATCATGGCTTGGCAGGGGCTGAACCGGAGGGCGGCGGTGCTGGCGTTGGCAGCCACCTTCAGCAACACGGTCATGATCGGTATCCCACTGGTAGGCCTGGCCTACGGTCAGCCTGGCTTGGTCACGCTGTTTACGCTGATCTCTGTGCATGCGCTGATCCTTTTGACCATGGCTACCATCGTTCTGGAGATGGTGACGGCGCGGGAGGACCGGCTCGCGGGCAGGGGTGGTGAGCGGAACATGGTCGTGACTGTGCTGTCTGCGATCAAGGGTGGGATCATCCACCCGGTACCCTTGCCCATCATCGTCGGTCTCTTGTTTGCACAGACAGGCTGGGTTTTGCCCGCGGTGGTGGACCGTCCGCTGCAACTCTTGGGGGACGCCATGGGTCCGTTGGCCCTGGTGCTGGTGGGGGCGATGCTGGCACAGGTGCAAATTGGTACGCATCTGAAAGATGCGCTGGGCCTGGGGCTGCTGAAAAACCTGGCACTGCCGACGCTGATGGCACTTCTGGGTTGGAGCGTTGGCATGTCAGGGCTTCACCTGACCGTGATGATCGTCACCGCTGCGCTGCCCATGGGCGCCAATGTGTTCCTGTTTGCCCAGCGATACGAAGTCGCGCAGGAGCTGGTGACGGCCAGCATGGCGGTTTCCACCGTGCTGGGGCTTCTCACCATCACCTTGGTGATGTCACTGATCAGTTGGTTTGGGTAGGCAAGTTCAGGGCGCCAGACGCTCCCGGACCCATAGCTTCTCACCTTTGTCAGTGTTGGGCTGCAGGCTATAACGAAGCCTGTCGTGCAGGCGGCTCTTGCGGCCTTGCCAGAACTCCCATTGGTCGGCCTGGAGGCGGTAACCGCCCCAGTGGGGTGGTCGTGGTGGCTGCAGTATGAATTGCGCACCGTAGCGCGCTGCATTGGCCACCAGTACACCGCGCCCGCTAATCACCTGGCTTTGCGGACTGGCCCAGGCACCGATGCGGGAATCGAGCGGGCGACTGTGAAAGTAGGTATCGCTTTCTTCTGCGCTGACTTTTTCCACAATGCCCTCAACGCGCACCACGCGTTCCAGCTCCACCCAGTGAAACTGCAGTGCGGCATAGGGATTGCCTGCCAGTTGCTGGCCTTTTCGAGACTCGTAGTTGGTGAACCAGACGATGCCACGTTCATCAAATCCCTTGATGAGCACCACTCGGGTGCTGGGGCGCAGGTTGCTGCCGACGGTGGCCAAGGTCATGGCGTTGGGCTCGGGCACCTCGGCCTGAATGGCCTCGCCCAGCCATTGTTCAAACTGTTTCAGGGGGTCGGCGTGCGAGGCGTCTTCGTTAAGTTCGGCACGTTCGTAGCTTTTGCGTAGGTCAGAAAGTTGGGTCATGCGGTCAGTATAAAGAAACATGTTCTTACTGTTGACCCTCGTCACCACCAGACAAATATGGACTGGGTTACCATTGGCTATGTAATTTAGTTACCAAATTTTCTATCCGTCATGAAACTCAATACCACCGTCGAAGTCGTCACCCAACGCATCACCCAGTGCAGTCAGCCTACGCGCAGTGCTTATCTGGCGCAACTGCATGCTGCGGCACAACGTCCACCGGGTGCCCAGCGTTTGGGCTGTGCCAACGTGGCGCATGCCTTCGCTGCCTTGCCTGGTAGCGATAAGTTCAAGGTGGTCGCCGAGCGGGCACCCAATATTGGCATCGTCACCGCGTACAACGACATGCTCTCGGCCCATGCGCCGCTACAGCACTACCCGGACCTGATCAAGGCGGAGGCGCGCAAGCACGGCGCCACGGCGCAGGTGGCTGGGGGTGTGCCTGCTATGTGTGATGGTGTGACGCAAGGCACGCCGGGTATGGAGCTGAGTCTGTTTTCGCGTGATGTGATTGCCATGGGCACGGCGGTGGCGCTGAGCCACGACGTGTTTGCGGGCACGTTGATGCTGGGCGTGTGCGACAAGATCGTGCCGGGCTTGCTGATTGGTGCTTTGCAGTTTGGTCATTTGCCCACGGTCTTTGTACCGGCCGGGCCGATGACCTCGGGTCTGTCCAACAATGACAAATCCAAGGTGCGTGAAAAAGCCGCCCAAGGTCTGGTGGGACGTACCGAACTGCTGGCCGCCGAGTCTGCGGCTTACCACGGTGAGGGTACCTGCACTTTCTACGGCACGGCTAACAGCAACCAGATGCTGCTCGAAGCGATGGGGCTGCACGTGCCGGGTACAGCATTCATCAATCCTGGTGCCGCCGTGCGCGAAGAACTCACGCGTGAAGCCCTGCGCACCGTGCTGGGCACTGCGGCGTTCAAGTGTCCTCCCATCGGCCTGGTGGTGGACGAGCGCTGCATCGTCAACGCTATGGTGGCCTTGCTGGCCACGGGAGGTTCGACCAACCACCTGATCCACTGGGTGGCGGTGGCGCGCGCAGCGGGCATCATGATTGACTGGGATGATTTCTCGGCGCTGTCCGAAGTGGTGCCACTGTTGAGCCGCGTGTACCCCAACGGTAGCGCCGACGTGAACGACTTCCAGGCGGCGGGCGGCCCGGGCTATGTGATTCGCGAACTGCTGGATGGCGGCTTCATGCATGCGGATGTGTTGACGGTTCGTGCCGGTGGATTGCGCGAATACACCCGCGTGCCAGTTGCCGGTGGAGCGCCCACCGATGGTGCCGAGACTGAAGCATCAAAAGTGCCTCTGGCCCTTGTCTGGCATGAAGCAGGTGCTAGCAAAGATGTTGCAGTGTTGCGCCCTGCCAGCGATCCGTTCAGTTCCAGTGGTGGTTTGAAATTGCTGCTGGGCAACCTGGGTCGCAGCGTGATCAAGATTTCGGCCGTACCCGATGATCGCCATGTGATTGAAGCCCCTTGTCGTGTGTTTGACTCGCAAGAGGCATTGCACCATGCGTTTAAGTCCGATGAACTGAATCAGGATGTGGTTTGCGTGGTGCGTTGGCAGGGGCCGCAAGCCAACGGCATGCCCGAGCTGCACAAGCTCACGCCGCCGCTGGCGGTGTTGCAGGGCAAGGGCTTTCGGGTGGCACTGGTGACTGATGGGCGCATGAGTGGTGCTTCGGGCAAGGTGCCGGCGGCCATTCATGTGTCGCCCGAAGCCGCTGCGGGTGGCCCCCTGGCAAAGGTGCACGACGGCGACGTGATCCGCTTGGATGCGTCGACAGGAAGCTTGCAGGTGCTGGTGGCAGATGACGTGTGGGCGGCGCGGGAGACGATGGCCATGCCTGAAGAACTGCGTGAGGCCAACGGCATCGGCATGGGCCGAGCCCTGTTTGCCAGCATGCGACGCAACGCCAGCAGTGCCGAGGAGGGTGCTTGCAGTTGGTTGTAAGCGGTGTTTTTGTCGCGAAAGTGCCTGGCTGTTCGGCTCTATTTGATCCAGCAGCCTGACGCCTTCACGACGCTGGATTCGATCATCCAGGGGTAGTACAGTTCATCAACGATTTGGTTTTTTTAGAAAGTTCCTATGAATGCTCCGACTTCTCTGACCGCCCTGCAGGTCATGCAAGACTGCCCGGTGATCCCGGTGATTGTGTTGAAAGATGTGGCTCATGCCGTGCCGATGGCGCGTGCCTTGCTGGCGGGCGGTATCCGCATGCTGGAGGTGACACTGCGCACACCGCAGGCGCTGGCTTGCATTGAGGCCATTGCTCGTGACCTGCCTGAGGCGGTGGTGGGAGCGGGCACGGTGCGTTCGCGCGCCGATGCGCAGGCGGCAGCCAGCGCCGGGGCGCGCTTTGCCGTCAGCCCGGGGTACACCAGCGCCGTCGGTCAGGCCTGCCGTGATGCCAAGCTGGCCCTGCTGCCTGGTGTGGCCAGTAGCAGCGAGATCATGATGGCTTGTGAAGACGGTTTTACCGAGCTCAAGTTCTTCCCGGCGGTGCAGGCGGGTGGCGTAGGCATGCTCAAAGCCTGGAGTGGCCCGTTTTTTGATGCGAAGTTTTGCCCCACGGGCGGCATCACGTTGCAAAATGCGCCCGATTTTCTGGCGCTGGACAATGTGGTGTGTGTCGGTGGTTCGTGGCTGGTGCCAGCCAATGTGGCCGAAACGGGTGACTGGGGTCGGGTGACCCGCCTGGCCATGGAAACGCAGGTGCTGCGCAAGTAACGCCCCGCCGCCGCTGCCATTGCGCGCGGCGGGGTTGCCGAGATTTACCGTAGACCGACGCCTGTGCTGTTTGCCGATCGTTCGATCAGTTCGATCTTGTAGCCATCCGGGTCTGTGACGAAAGCGATCACCGTGCTGCCGCCCTTGACCGGGCCAGCCTCGCGCGTCACGTTGCCACCGGCGGCTCGGATCTTGTCGCAGGCCGCTTTGGCATCGGGTACGGCCAGCGCGATGTGGCCGTAGGCGGTGCCCATGTCGTAGTTTTCTACGCCCCAGTTGTAGGTCAACTCCAGCTCGGCGTGATCGGGGTTGCTGCCGTAGCCGACAAAGACCACGGTGTATTTGTACTCGGGGTTGTCGGAGGTGCGCAGCAGGGTCATACCCATGACTTGGGTATAGAAGTCGATGGAACGCTGCAGGTTGCCAACGCGCAGCATGGTGTGAATGAGTCGCATGAGATAGCTTGTGAAAGGGTTGATGGAAGTGGGCCGAATCGCCAGCCATTGGGTGGCCCACGCAGTGCATTGACTGTAGCGCCTGATGTCAGCTTGGCCGTGCGTGGGGAATAATCCAGCTTATTTCAACGCACCGTGAGCCGACCATGTCCCTGTTTACCAAAATTGTTTTGTTCACCGATACCGATGGCCGAGCCCGTTTTCGCGAGGAAACTGTACCGCTGGACCAAGGCAAGCCCGAGTCGGCACTCTCCGGGTTGATGCCTTCCGGTGGCTTTCAATTGCGCAAAAGTCCGGTCGGGTTTCGCAGCACCTTTCACTGCACGACCGATCCGCAGTGGGTGTTCATTCTGGGCGGCCAGATGGAAATCAGCCTGCAGGACGGCAGCTCTCGTGTGTTCAAGCCAGGTGAGCACTTTTACTCCGCAGACGTTTTGTCAGCAGGGCAGGTTTTTGATGCCACCGTGCACGGTCACTGGAGTCGCCAGGTGGGGCCTGATGAATTGGTCACGCTGTTTGTGCGCGGCTGATCATCACTGGCAAAAGAGGGTCATTGGCGCAGCGGATCAGTGATCTGGTCCGCCTTGAAGACCTGGATGCCGGATGGAGGCCTGGCATGACAGGCCGTTGCACACGGTCATCTTTGCCAGTTCTGGATGTTGATTTGCTATGTATTTGATTGCTACTAGCCATTATAAATAAAGGTCTAGAGTAATAAAAAATCCATAAACATTGCGTGCGCATTCAGGCCACGCTAGCGCGGGTTTTAACGGCTGCTGGGCCCGCGCGAGCCACCGCTGGGGCCACCGGAGCGTCCCCGGCTGCCAGAACGGTTACCGCCACCGGAGCGGCCTGGGCCACCGCCGAAACCGCCACTCGGTGCACCTGCGTTGCGATTGCCACCGCCGCTAAATCCGCCGCCATTGCGGCGCGGTCCGCGGTCCGCCATCATGTCAACGCTAGTGCGCATCGGGTCAGGTTGACCACCGGAGCGTGACGGTACCGGCGTGGCGCCACCGTAGCCGCCACCGTTGCCGCCGCCATAACCTCTCGCCTGGCGTTGACCTGGGCCACGCACGGCTTGTTCGGCTGCTGACAAGTGGCTGCGTGGTTGTTCGGCTTCACGGCCACCACCCTCCATGTTGTAGCTGCCTTCACTGCGCGCGTTGGCAGGGCGGCCATCGCCACCTGCCGGGCGCGGGCCCCGGCCACCGCCGTTTCGACCTTCGGAGTTACGGCCTCGACCTGCACCGCCATTGCCTCCACCGTTGCCGGGGCGTGCAGCACCTGGGCCTTTGCTTTCGCGCACGCGCGTCAGCATCTCGGTGCGGGCAGCCTTGGCGGCTGCCTGCATCACCTCGCGGCTGGGTGGTTTGCCAGCACCGCCCCAGATGGTCTGGCGACCCATGGCGATAGGTTCAGCCTTCTCGCCGGGCTCGGGCATGAAGGCATCCATGATTTGCACCGGAATGTCTTGTTTGGTGAAGCGCTCGATGGCTTGCATGAAGCCTTCTTCGTCCAGGCTCACCAAGCTCACGGCCTGGCCTTCGGCACCGGCGCGGCCTGTGCGGCCAATGCGGTGCACATAGTCTTCGCAGACGTTGGGAATGTCGTAATTCACCACGTGCGGCAGGTCATCGATGTCGATGCCGCGCGCAGCGATGTCGGTGGCCACCAGTGCACGTACTTCGCCGCTTTTGAAGTCAGACAGCGCTTGCGTACGGGCTGTCTGGCTCTTGTTGCCATGCAGTGCCATGGCGCTGATGCCGTTCTTGGTCAGAAACTCGGCCACATTGTTGGCACCGAACTTGGTGCGTGTGAACACCAGCACCTGGCTCCAGTTGTGTTCCTGAATGATGTGTGCCAGCAGCGCTTTTTTCTTGCCACGACCCACCGGGTGAATCAATTGGGCAATGCGTTGCACCGTGGTGTTGCGCGGGGTGACTTGTACGCTTTGCGGGTTTTTCAGCAGGGTCGCCGCCAGTTCACGGATTTCGTCGCTGAAAGTGGCTGAAAACAGCAGGCTTTGCTTGTCTTTTGGCACAGCGGCAAGCACCTTTTTCACGTCATGGATGAACCCCATGTCGAGCATGCGGTCGGCTTCGTCAAGCACCAGAATTTGCACCTGGCTCAAATCGACCATGCCTTGTTGCATCAGATCCAGCAAGCGCCCCGGGGTGGCCACCAGAACGTCCACGCCTTTTTTCATGCGGCTGATCTGTGGGTTCATGCCGACACCACCAAACACGGCGGCAGAGGTGATCTCCAGGTATTTGCCGTAGGTCTGCACCGATTCTTCGACCTGGGCTGCGAGTTCACGGGTCGGGGTAAGCACCAAGGAGCGGATGGCGATGCCACCGAATTTGTTGCGCGGGGACTCTGCACTGCTGAGCTTGTTGAGCATGGGCAGTACGAAGGCAGCGGTTTTGCCGGTGCCGGTTTGTGCGCCACCGAGCAGGTCATGCCCGTCGAGCACCAGGGGAATGGCTTGTGCCTGAATCGGCGTGGGGGTTTCGTAGCCCTGCTCAAGCACAGCTTTGATGATGGCCGGAGCCAGATTTAGTTCTTCAAATTTCATTTAGAGAGGCACCCCATCCAGGGCGCTAAGGCATCGGCCCGTTTTGCCGCGTTGTCGCGTCAATTCAGTCAAAGGCAGATGGGATCAAAAGTGGAGCCTCAGAGTGCTGAAGCTCCCAGCAAGGTGCTGGCGTTGCAGGTAACTGAAGTCCCGCAGCGAGGCGTATTGTCGCATGGACGCACAAGTCATCTCGGTCAAGCGTCGATAATGGCATTTTTTCCACAGAAACAAGATTGCTAGTCCTATGGCTCAATACGTATTTTCAATGAACCGCGTTGGCAAGATCGTGCCACCCAAGCGGCATATCCTGAAGGATATTTCACTGAGTTTTTTCCCGGGTGCCAAGATTGGTGTGCTCGGTACCAATGGCTCGGGCAAGTCCACTTTGCTGAAAATCATGGCTGGGGTGGATAAAGACATTGAAGGCGAAGCCATTCCCATGCCTGGTTTGAATATCGGGTACCTGCCCCAAGAGCCGCAGCTTGACCCGGCCCAAACGGTGCGCGAAAGCATTGAGTCCGGCATGAGCAAGGTGTTTGCCGCCAAGGCACGTCTGGAAGAGGTGTACATCGCCTATGGAGAAGAAGACGCCGACTTTGACGCGTTGGCCGCCGAGCAGCATGAGCTGGAGGCCATCATTGCCACCGCGGGTACGGATTCTGAGCACCAGCTTGAGATCGCTGCCGACGCGCTGCGCCTGCCACCTTGGGATGCGGTCATTGGTGTGCTCTCGGGCGGTGAAAAGCGCCGCGTGGCGCTGTGCCGTCTGTTGTTGAGCCACCCTGATATGTTGTTGCTCGATGAGCCCACCAACCACCTTGACGCAGAGTCGGTGGACTGGCTGGAGCAGTTCTTGCAGCGCTATAGCGGTACGGTGGTGGCGATTACCCATGATCGTTACTTTCTGGACAACGCTGCCGAGTGGATTTTGGAGTTGGATCGCGGTAATGGCATTCCGTACAAGGGCAACTACAGCTCGTGGATGGAGCAAAAGCAGGCGCGTCTGGAGCAAGAGCAAAAGGGTGAGGAATCCCGTGCCAAGACCCTGAAGAAAGAGCTGGAATGGTCGCGCCAGAATCCCAAGGCGCGTCAGGCCAAGAGCAAGGCGCGTATGGCGCGTTTTGAAGAACTGTCTGATTTCGAATACCAGAAGCGCAACGAAACCAACGAAATCTTCATCCCCGTGGCTGACCGTCTGGGTCAGGAAGTCATTGAATTTGTCAACGTCAGCAAGTCGTTTGGCGACCGGTTGTTGATTGACAATCTGAGCTTTAAAGTACCACCAGGCGCCATCGTCGGCATCATCGGCCCGAACGGTGCCGGTAAATCGACACTGTTCCGGATGATTTCGGGCCAGCAGCAGCCCGACAGCGGTGACGTCAAGATTGGCCAAACAGTCAAGATGGCGTTTGTGGATCAGAATCGTGACGATCTGGCCAATGAGAAAACCGTCTGGGAAGATGTCTCCGGCGGGTTGGACATGCTCAACATTGGCAAGTTTGTCATGGCCAGTCGTGCTTACTGTGGTCGCTTCAATTTCAATGGGGCCGATCAGCAAAAGCGGGTTGGTACCTTGTCGGGTGGCGAGCGTGGTCGCTTGCACCTGGCAAAAACGCTGATTGCCGGTGGCAACGTGCTGATGCTCGATGAGCCGTCGAACGATCTTGACGTGGAAACGCTGCGCGCGCTGGAAGATGCGCTGCTGGAGTTTGCGGGCTGCGTCATGGTGATCAGTCATGACCGCTGGTTCCTCGACCGTATTGCCACGCACATTCTGGCTTGTGAGGGTGACAGTCAGTGGACGTTCTACAACGGCAATTACCATGACTACGAAGAAGATAAGAGGAAACGCCTGGGTGAGGAAGGTGCCAAGCCCAAACGCATGCGCTTTAAAGCCTTGAAGTAGTTTTATTTGCGAGGTGAGTGACGTGACGCAACCTGATTGGCCCAAACCTGGATCGTCGATTTACCAGCTCCTGCTGGAGCGGGCTGCGCGATCGAGCTCTGGAATGTTGTCGCAGGCGCTGGCAGTGGCCCGGCAGACTTTGCGGGCTGGAGTGCCGCTTGCACGTGGTGTTCTGGATCGCGATCAATTGGAGCTCAGCGCCAAATTGCTGGATACCCACACGTTACGCCTTTGCGAACGTTTTCCCGCTGTTTTACTGGAAGTTTTCAGGAGTCACGCAGATTCTGATGTTACTCATGGTGCTCTGAGCAGTCAGCCTTTGCGTTTGGAGCAGCTTGAACTGATGGATGAAAACCAGGTTCAGGAGCGTGTTGAGCTGGCTCGCATGTTGCAACATGTGTTGTTGGAAGCTGAATCGGCCTTGCCAGAACTCAACAGCTACGTGTGTGCTTTGGTGGGGCTCGAACGCATTTCGGCGGAGCGCAATCCGCTGCGCCCGGATTCCTATGTGAAGGCCTTGCAAGAACTCATGATCGAGATGCGGGTGCCAACACAGGTGCGTGCTCTCTGGCTGCGTCACCTGTCCGCACCTCTGGGTGTCGCTTTGCGCGACGCATATCTGGAGTGGACGGAGCAACTTCAGCGCCAGGATGTCAGACGGGTGGGCTTCTCGGTGATTCGTACCCCCGATGTGCAGGCTGTATCTGAATCGGGCGCAACCGCCCGGGCTGACCGCGCAGTGTGGACGCCACAATATCGGCAAACGGTACTGACGCTGGACCGGCTACGGCGTTTGATGGTTGGTAACCTGGATGTCGCGCCAGTCGACCCCAAGGATGCCTTTGCCCTGCAGTTTGCGCGTGAGTTCGAATCCAGCCACGATGCCAGTGCAATGCCGGTCGTGGCCAGCGAGTCTCCGGATACTGGTTTTGAGGCTACTGTGCCAGCCGCGTTGGACGCCTTGCAGGAGATGCAGCAGGTTGACGCAGTGGTACAACGTATGCAGCAGCGCCCGGCCTCCCAACAAGACCGTACGAATGCACGTGCGCCTGGTGTGGCCGTTCGAGAAGAATTGACGCGTAACGCTGCGGGGATGAGCCAAGTGTTGAGCCTGGAAGTGGTGTCTCTGATGGTGGAAAACCTGGTGAAAGACAAGCGCTTATTGCCTCCAGTGAGAACAGTTATCGAACGGCTGGAGCCAGCGTTGCTGCGCCTAGTGAATATCGATCCACGGTTTTTTATCGATAAGACCCATCCGGCACGCCAGCTTCTAAATGAGATATCCCAAAGAGGCTTGGCGTTTGGGTCGGAAAAGGACCCTGATTTTGAGGCGTTCCTGTTGTCTTTGCAGCGCCATGTCAGTCCGCTGTCCGTGCTCAATATCGATGGTGTTCAGCCCTTTGAGGTGGCACTCAAGCAGCTTCTGAAGGAGTGGGATAACCCCGTTGAACGAGCCAGCGTGAGCAGCCATCTTCAAAGTGCTGCGGCAGCTTTGGGTTATGCAGAGGAACGCAATTTGCTGGCGGGTCAAATGACCACCCAATTGACGGCGATTCCCGACGTGCGCAAGGTGCCGTCCGGTGTGCTCGAGTTTTTGTGCGGTCCTTGGGCGCAGGTGATGGCCGAAGCCCAACTCAAGGCCATACCGGGCTCAGACGATCCAGGTGGTTACAAGATGCTGGTCAATGACCTGCTTTGGAGTGCCCAACCTGATCGGACCCGCAAAGACGTGGGCAGGCTGACCAAATTGGTGCCACGGCTGCTATCGGGCTTGCGTGAAGGACTTGGGTTGATTGGTTACCCATCTGCCAGAACAAGTGTTTTTTTTGATGTGCTGATGAAACTGCATCATCAGGCATTTCAACCACCGGTTAAGGAGGCGCCCGCTGCGGCGGATAACGGCCTGGACGCTAGTTTGCTGGGTAACCAGGATCATTGGGTGGCACCGGCAGAAGCCGAGGCCTCCGGGTTTATGGCCTTGCCAGACGAACAAGTAGTGGATTTACCAAAGGAAGTGCCGGTAAAGCCAGTGTCACCAGTTGGCTCGGTTTCTCTCAAACTGGGTGCCTGGGTCGAATTGCGGGCCGGTGGCGCATGGCAACGCGTGCAACTGTCGTGGATCAGCTCGCACGGTACGATGTTTCTTTTTACCAGTGTGGGTGGCAAGACCCAATCGATGACGCAACGTCTTTTTGAGCGCTTGCTGGCCGAAGATAAATTGAGAGTGGTATCAGAGCAGGCCTCCATGGTCGAAGAAGCATTAGACGCCGTGGTTCATACTGCCATGCTCAACAGCATCGTCGCTGATCTTTGATTGTGGGGTTACCCATCACCCCATTTAGCCTGCCAGAGCAGCTTTCACGGCCTGTGATACCAAAGCCATGTCAGCCTTGCCAGCCAATTGGGCTTTAACTACGCCCATCACTTTGCCCATGTCACCCGGTCCTTTTGCGCCCAGGCTGTTGACGATGGCGGCCACGGCAGAAGTGATCTCGTCCCCACTCAGGCGTTGCGGCAGATAGGCTTCGAGCACCTTGATCTCCTCACTTTCCTTGTCAGCCAGATCCTGGCGCTGTGCCTGAACGTAAGCCGCCACGGAGTCTTTGCGCTGCTTGACCAATTTGTCAATGATGCTCACCATCATGGTGTCATCCACGACGACCCGCTCATCCACCTCTTTTTGCTTGACCGCAGCCAGTAGCAGGCGAATGGTGCCGAGGCGAAAGCTGTCTTTGGCACGCATAGCGGCCTTCATGTCTTCGGTAACCTGCACTTTGAGTGACATGGTGGTAGCTCCTGGTCAGTGATTTGTATGTGCGGTGTGCATTGGCACAACTGGGTTCGGCAACAAAAAAAGCCCGCCTGAGCGTCCTCGGCGAGCTTGGATGTAGGCTTGACAGCCTTGTTATTACGCTAGGGAATCAGTACAGCTTCTTCGGCAACTGCATGGCGCGAATACGCTTGTAGTTGCGTTTGACAGCGGCGGCCTTCTTGCGTTTGCGTTCGGCCGTGGGCTTTTCATAAAATTCGCGTGCACGCAAGTCAGTCAGAAGGCCCAGCTTTTCAATGGTACGTTTGAAGCGACGCAGCGCAACGTCAAAAGGCTCGTTTTCTTTAATACGGATGGTTGTCATGGAGTCAGATAATCCCAAAGGTGCAGACTTCAAATCTTGGAAGATCGGGCCAGGATTTGATCTTGCGAATTTCTCCGCTTGTAAGTTGATCAGGCAGCGGAGTTTTGCCAGCAAAGCCAAGCATTATAGCGGCGACTTAAATCCTGGCAACTGGTTCTTTGTGCCAATTTGTTTTTGTAGTCGCTGTCTGCTCGTATCAGGTCTGCCAGGTCACTCGTCTGACCAGGCGCTCGAAGGCCATATCAGTTGCCACCGCCAACAAACCAACTAGGATAGCACCCTGCAGCACATAGGCTGTATTGAATCCGCTCAACCCCACGATGATGGGTGAACCCAGCGTTTTGGCGCCAACGGTGGAGGCTATGGCAGCCGTCCCAATATTGATGATGACCGAGGTGCGCACACCGGTAATCCATATTGGCAACGCCAGCGGAGCTTCAACCTGCCACAGCACCTGGCCGCCGTTCATCCCCATGGCACGTGCTGATTCGATGGTGCTGTGTGGTACCGATGCCAGACCGGCCAGGGTCGCTTGCACCACCGGCAGCAGTCCATACAGGGTCAATGCCATCAAAGCGGGCAGCTCACCAAAGCCCAGCACCGGCACGGCCAACGCCAACACAGCAATGGGTGGAAACGTCTGCCCCGCCGCAGCCATGGTTTGCAGCATAGGTTCGAAAGCGCGACCGAATGGGCGGGTTACGGCGACGCCGCAGCCAATGCCCACCAGCGCGGCGATGCTGCTGGACACCAGGACCAACCACAAGTGCTTCCAGAGCAATTCGGCAAACGGCTCCTGCAGATAGACCGGGCGCTCCAGATTTGGAAACAAAGCCCCAAAAAAGGCATGTGAATGGGGCAACCAATAGGTCAATGCCAGCAGCAGGGCGACGACCCACAGCAAGGGGTCTCGCCACACACTGTTGAAGTGATGCTGACTTGGCACAGGTACACCTTCAGAGTGTCCGGGCTGCGTCAAAGATGTCGGCTGCGTGCAGACTGCCCAGCACGGCGCCTTCTTCGTTGACAACCGTCAATACAGAGACACCATGCGCTGCCAGACTTGCCACGGCTTCGCGCTGGCTGGCGCTGTGGATCAGCGCAGGCGCTCCGGCGGGCGCCGGTGAGTGGCGAATCAGAGGCGCGACTGGCCTGAGAGACAACAGTTTGATACCCAGGTCAGTGCGGCCAACGAAATTTAGTACAAAGCTACTGGCCGGATGGGATAGCAAGTCCAGCGCAGAGCCAACCTGCTCGATCCGGCCTCTGTGGAGCAAGACGATTTTGTTGGCCAGTCGCAGGGCTTCATCAATGTCGTGGGTCACCAGCACAATGGTTTTGCCCGAAGCTTGATGGATGCGCTTGAGCTCCAGTTGCAGTACCGCGCGCGTCACCGGGTCGAGGGCGCCAAAGGGTTCGTCCATCAACAGCACGGCCGGGTCCGCGGCGAGCGCACGCGCCACACCCACCCGCTGCTGCTGGCCACCTGAGAGCTGATGGGGATAACGGTGTCGAAAAAAGTCAGGTTCCATGCCAAACAGCGTGAGCAGTTCAGTGACCCGTTGCGCCATGCGCTCAGGGCTCCAGCGCAGTAGGTGCGGCACGGTGGCGATGTTGCGTGCCACCGTCCAGTGCGGAAACAAACCCACCGATTGAATGGCGTAGCCCATGCGTCGGCGCAGGTCGCGCACATCAAAACTGCTGATTTCCTGGTTGTCGAACAAAATCCGCCCACTGTCATGTTCGAGCATACGGTTGATGAGCTTCAGCGCCGTGCTCTTGCCCGAGCCTGACGGGCCGATCAATACTACCAACTCGCCCGGTGCGATGTGCAGGTTCAGTCGATCCAACGCCAGTGTGTCGCCATACGACTTGCTGATGTTCTGGAACTCGATCATCAGACCGACCTTGCGGGCATGAGTTCGACTGGCGCTGAACCCACAGGCGAGACGGCGATCCAAGCCGACAGGACCGTGAACAGTGCATCGGTCAATATCGCCAGCAGGACAATGGGCAACACGCCCAGCAGCACCAGCTCGTTGGCCGCGCTGAACAGACCATCAAACATCAGCGCGCCAAGCCCACCAGCTCCGACCAGCGCCGTGACAGCAGTCAGACCAATGGTTTGCACGATGGCGGTGCGCAGACCCGGCAGCCACACCGGCAGGGCCAGAGGCACTTCCACCTTAAAAAAAATCTGCCAATTCGACATGCCCATGGCCTTCGCAGCAGTTTTGGCATCCACTGGAACCTGTTCCAGCCCGGCCAGGGCGGATCGCACAATGGGCAACAAGTTGTACAAGACCAGGGCGATCACGGCGGGGGCCAACCCGACACCGCTGATACCCGCCTCGCCCAGCCAATGCCAGCGCGTTGCCGCAAGAGCCAGGGGGGCCATGAGCAGCCCGAACAGGGCAATCGACGGAATAGTCTGGATGATGTTGAGTACCGGAAACACCATTTTGCGAAGGGCCGCTAAGTGGGCACAGGCCCAAGCCAATGGCAAACCGATCATCACGGACGGCACGATGGCGGTTGCAACAATCTGCAGGTGACGCTGCGTTGCCACCCAAAACACCTCACTGCGATTGGTGTACTCCTTCATGATGGACAGGTTGTCGCAATGCCCCGTGCCAATGAGGGCCAGACTGGGCAGGGCGACCAGCATGAGCCAGGTTATGCGCAGCATGTCAGAGCGGGTGAGCGTTTTGACAGTATCCATACTGACCAGCCAGATCAGCGCCGTCAGGCACCAGAACCCGGCGCCCAGAGAGGTGCGCGCAAGCATGGATTCGGTATGGGCGATGGTGGTTGCGTGGCTGCCTGCAAGCCAAAGCATGGCTGCCATGCTCAGAGACATCACGACCATCAACGCGGCGCTGGCCAGACGCGTGCCAAATACCTTTGTCAAACCTGCTGCAACACGCTTGTCAGAGTGCCTTGATGGATAAAACGAAAGAAGGATCAAAGGCAGCCACACCAGCCATCCCCACGTCGGGATCAACGCCGCCCAGTAGACCGGTGCGCCAGACATCAGCCGATTGGGTGCTACACGCACCAGAGGCAGAGCCACAGCCGCCCAGGCACCCATGGTGGAGCACAGGGACAGAACCGGGTTGACGGGCCGCATGCTGCGGGACTACTTGATGAACCCCTTGCTGCGCAAATAGTCGCCTGCCACCTTGTGCGCATTGATACCTTCAAGCTGGATGCGGGCATTGAGCTGTTGCAGGGTGACCTCGTCCAGTGACTTGAAGATGGGAGCCAGCACGGCAGCAACCTGAGGGTAGTGTTTGAGGGCTTCCTCCCGAATGACCGGGGCGGGTGCGTAAACTGGCTGTGCCCCCTTCGTGTCCTGCATGATGACCAAGCCCAGCGCGGCAACCGGGCCGTCCGTGCCATAGGCCATGGCGGCGTTCACGCCAGAGGTGTTTTCTGCTGCTGCCCGAATGGTGGCCGCGGTGTCGCCGCCTGCCAGCACCAGTGTCTGGTCCGGGCGCAGCTTCAGGCCGTAGGCCGCCGTAAAGGCGGGCATGGCATCGGGGCGTTCCATAAATTCAGCCGATGCCGCCAGCTTCAGATGGCCACTGCCCGCAGCGTATTTAGCCAGGTCATCCAGCGTGCGCAAATGGTTGGCCGTGGCCACATCCTTGCGCACGGCAATCGCCCAGGTGTTGTTGGCGTTAGCGGGCTCCAGCCAAACCAGCTTGTTGCGCTCGTAATCCATCTTTTTGACCAGCTCGTAGCCAGCGCGCAGGTCCTTCCAAGCTTTGTTGCTCTCGTCGCCCAGCATGAAAGCGCCGTTGCCGGTGTACTCTGGGTAGATGTCGATCTCGCCCGTCATCAAAGCCGTGCGGACCACCTTGGTGTTGCCCAGTGCTACGCGGTTGATGACCTTGATGCCATTGGCTTCCAGGGCCAGCACCAGAATGTTGCCGAGCAAATTGCCTTCCGTATCGATCTTGGAACCGACACGCAAAGGCGCAGGCGTTTGCGCCTGCGTCTGAAAAGAGGTACCCAGCAGCGCAGCCAAGCAGGCCCCGAGCAAAAACGAACGTCGCCAATTCAACATGGTCGTACCTTTCAAAAAAAGTCATCCAGAAGAACAAGCGCCTAGCGAGCGCCGTATGGACAAGCCGCAGGATAAGCGAAACGGATAGCCCTGACAATCAACGCAGGAGCTGGGCTTGTGGTCGAATCCAGACCTTTCTGAAAGGAGCGATCCATGAAGGCTATCTGGAATGGCGCCGTGATTGCGCAAAGTGACGACACCGTGATGGTTGAAGGTAATCACTACTTTCCTGCCAGCTCACTCAACCGGGAGTTTGTGCATTTCAGCAACCACAAAACGTCTTGCGCCTGGAAAGGCCAAGCCAGCTATTACTCGCTGATGGTCAATGGTGAAATGAATCCCGATGCCGTCTGGTATTACGCAGACCCCAAGCCGGAGGCGGCTCAGGTGCGAGACAGGGTGGCGTTCTGGAAGGGCGTCGAGGTCACCGATTGAAGCATTGAACAGGTCTGCCTGTGCCGCACTTCAACACAGGCGGATTCAAGTCTGAAGTGCAACTGATTGACTGATACCCTCCATCAGTCAATCAGAAGTGATAGCACCTACCTCAATCTTCAAGCCGTCCAGCAGTCAAAATGGCTGGTGATCAGGGCGCTGCTGGTGGCGCGCTGGCCGTGTCGGACAAACCGCCACCGAGTCCCTTGAACAAGGCGATCCGGTTCTGCAGAAACGCTAGGCGCGTCTGCACCAGTGCCTGCTGCGCAGCAAACAGCGTGCGCTGGGCATCCAGCCAGTCCAGTTGACTGGCTGCGCCATTGTCAAAGCGTAATTTTGTCAGCCGCGTGCGTTCGCGCTCTGCTGCCAGCAAAGCTTGGCTGGCCTGGAGCTGTTGGCTCAGCGTGGCCTCACCCGCGAGCGCGTCAGCGACCTCACGAAAAGCGCTTTGGATGGCCTTTTCGTATTGCGCTACGGCGATATCCCTGGCGGCCTGGGCGGCTTCCAGGTTCGACTGATTGCGTCCGGCATCAAAAATCGGCAGCAGCAATTGGGGTGCAGCAGTCCAGCCCCAGCTACCGCTCTTGAACAGACCGGAGAGTTCGCTGCTGCCGGATCCGAACGCTGCGGTCAGCGTGATGTTCGGGAAAAACGCCGCCCGTGCTGCGCCGATGTTGGCGTTGCTGGCAATCAACTGCTGCTCGGCCTGCCGGATGTCGGGTCGGCGCGTCAGCAGGTCTGACGGTAGACCTGCGGGCACGTCTGCAAATTGCGTTGCACTGAGTTGTGTGCTGGCAAGTTGCCCCCGTGCGTTCGCTGGCAAAGCCTGTCCGAGCAACAGCACCAGCGCGTTTTCGTCCTGCGCACGTTGTCGCTGCTGCTGTGCCAGGGTGCCCCGGGCGCTTTCCAGCAGGCTTTGGGCCAAACGCTGATCAAGCTCGGAAGCGGCACCATATTGCAGTTTCAGGTCCATCAACTTAAGCGACTCTTCGCGCGTGCCCACCGTTTCGCGCGAAACGTTCAGTAGTTCTTCGTCGGCCAGCAGGTTTAGCCAGCCCTGTGCCACGCTGGCAATCAGGCTGATGCGCGCTGTCTGGCTGCCTTCTTCGGTGGCCAGGTATTGAGCCAGCGCTTGTTCCTTGAGGCTGGCCACGCGACCAAAAAAGTCAAACTCGTATGACGTGACGGCCAGACCTGCTGAATAGCTGTTGGAAAAACCACCGTTGCCGTCGGCCGCGCGTGAGCCCGTCAAAGCCGCGTTTACCACCGGAAACTGGGCTGCTCGGCGCAGGCCCAACTGGGCGCGGGCTTGCTCGATATTGAGCACGGACACCCGCAAGTCGCGGTTATTGGCCAGTGCCGTGCTGATCAGCTCCTGCAGTGTGGCATCTGCATAAAAATCCTTCCAGCCCATATTCTGTATGGGCTGTGTGCTCGCCTTTTCAGAGTTCGCAGCGGTGATGGCACTTGGCCATTGTGCGGCAACAGGCGCAGCGGGACGTTCATAGGTGGGGATCAGCGAGCATCCTGCTGCTAATAATGTAGCGGTTAGCCCAGGTAAATAAAGGGCTAGAGGCCTAAAGAGCTTATAAGAATTATTCATCTGTATGCACTCCCATGTGCGCTGCCTGCTCGGCGTGTATTTGCTGTTGGCGCTCACTGTCCTTGAACAGGCTGCGCACTACCACGAAAAAGATCGGAACGAACACCACCGCCAGTGACGTACCGGTCAAGATACCGCCAATCACACCGGTACCAATGGCGCGTTGGCTGGCCGAACCCGCACCGCTGGAAATCGCCAGTGGCAGCACGCCCAGCGTGAACGCCATCGACGTCATCACAATTGGCCTAAAGCGCAGGTGGGCCGCCGCAAGTGCGGCTTCCACCACGTTCTTGCCCTGTGCTTGCAGATCCTTGGCAAACTCGATGATCAGAATGGCGTTCTTCGCGGACAGGCCGATGATCGTGATCAGGCCCACTTGAAAGTACACGTCATTGGCATAACCGCGCAGCAGCGTCGCCAGAATCACCCCTAGCACGCCCAGTGGCACCACAAGGATGACAGACATGGGGATGCTCCAGCTTTCGTAGAGCGCGGCCAGACACAAGAACACCGACAGAATGGCAAAGCCATACAGGATCATGGCTTGCGAGCCAGCCAGTTTCTCCTCGCGCGAGGTGCCGCTCCACTCGTAGCCAAAGCCGGGTGGCAGTTTGGCGGCAAGCTGTTCCATCTCAGTCAGCGCGGCACCGGTGCTGTAACCCGGGGCGGCGCTACCGCTGATGCGCATGGCCGGGTAGCCGTTGTAGCGTACGGTTTGCATGGCACCGGTGATCCAGCGTGTGGTGGCAAACGCCGACAGCGGCACCATCTGGCCTTGGTTGTTGGTGACATTGAGTTTGAGTAAATCCTCAGGTTGCATGCGCGCCGGCGCATCGGCTTGAACCACAACGCGCTGCAAGCGGCCACTGTTTGGGAAGTCATTGACGTAGCTGGAACCCAACGCGGTGGAAATGACGCTATTGATGTCGTCAAACCCTACCCCAAGTGCGTTGGCCTTGTCACGGTCAATGTCCACCTGCAGTTGCGGTGCGTCTTCCAGCCCATCGGGACGTACCTGGGTGATGACTTTGCTTTGCGCGGCCATGCCCAACAACTGGTTGCGTGCTGCCAATAGCGCTTCATGGCCCAATCCGCCTCGGTCTTGCAGTCGGAAGCTGAAGCCTGACGATGTTCCCAGCTCGGGAATGGGCGGTGGACTTAGTGGGAAGATGAAAGCATCGCGAATGCCCGACAGCGCACCGAACGAGCGTCCGGCCAGGGCCTGTGCCGAGCTGCCGGGGCCCTTCCGTTCGGCCCAGTCTTTCAGGGTCACAAAAGCCAGCGCAGCATTTTGCCCCTGTCCCGAAAAGCTGAAGCCCAGCACGCTGACCATGTCCTTGACCTCGGGCTGCTTCATGACGAAACCTTCCACCTGCTGCATCACGTCCAGCGTGCGGTCCCGCGTGGCACCTGGGGGCAATTGCACGTTGATCAGCATATTGCCCTGGTCTTCATTGGGAAGAAAGGATGTAGGAAGGCGCTGGTACATCAGCGCAGCAACTGCCACGATGGCCAAGTAGATCACCAGATATCGCGCGGCACGTGGCAGCAGTTTGGCCACGCCCCCTTCATAGCCTTTGGCCGTACGCGCAAACCCCCGGTTAAACCAGCCAAAAAATCCGGTCTTGGCGTGGTGGTGACCTGCTTCCACAGGCTTAAGCAGGGTGGCACAAAGCGAAGGCGTCAGTGACAGCGCCAAAAAGGCCGAGAACGCAATCGATGTGCCCATCACCGCCGAGAACTGACGGTAAATATTGCCAATGGAGCCGCTGAAGAAAGCCAGTGGCACAAACACCGACACCAGCACCACGGTCACGCCCACAATGGCGCCCTGGATCTGACCCATGGCCTTGCGCGTGGCCAGCAGGGGTGACAGACCTTCTTCGCTCATGATGCGTTCGACATTTTCCACAACCACAATGGCATCATCGACCACGATGCCAATCACCAGCACCATGGCAAACATGGTCAGCACATTGATCGAAAAGCCCATCGCCAACAAGGCGGAAAAGGTTCCCAGCAGCGCCACCGGCACCACCAGGGTTGGAATCAGCGTGTAACGCCAGTCCTGCAGGAACAGGAACATCACCAGAAACACCAGCACGATGGCTTCCACAAGCGTCTCGGCCACCTGCCGCAGCGATGTCTCGATAAAGCGCGAGCTGTCGTAAGGAATCTCCCATTTCATACCCTTGGGGAAAAACTTTTCCATCTGCTGCATCTTGGCGCGCACCGCTTTGGCGGTGGCCAACGCATTACCGCTGGGTGACAGTTGCACACCAATGCCTGTGGCGGGCTTGCCGTTCAGGCGGGCCGAGGTGGCATAGGTCTGAGCACCCAGTTCAATGCGTGCAACGTCTTTCAACCTCACGCTCGAACCATCCGCATTGGCACGTAACACCACGTTGCCAAACTGTGCTACATCGGTCAACTGACCGTTGACGACCACCGTGGCCGAGATGCCTTGTCCGGCCACATTGGGCAGACTGCCGATTTCACCCGCAGACACCTGCGCGTTTTGAGCCCGTATCGCCGCAGTGACTTCTGCAGCCGACAGTTTGAAGCCTACCAGCTTGGCCGGGTCAATCCACACGCGCATGGCGCGCTCGGTGCCAAACAATTGCGCCTGACCAACGCCGGGTATGCGTTGGATTTCTGGCACGATGGAGCGAGAGGCATAGTCGCCCAAGGCGATGGGGTCCAAAGCCGGATCGTCCGACGACAGAATGGTAAACAACAGAAAGTTGCTGCGCGACTTGTCCACCCGCACACCCTGCTGAGTAACGGCAGATGGCAGGCGTGGCGTGGCGCGCGAGAGCCGGTTCTGTACGTCCACCTGTGCCAGATCAGGATTGGTGGCAGGCTCGAAACTCAGCGTGATGGTGCCGGTGCCGTTGGCTTGCGCCGTGGACTCCATGTAGATCAACCCCGGTGAGCCATTCATTTCCTGCTCGACGATCGATAGAACGCTGTCTTCGAGCGTCTGTGCTGAAGCGCCGGGGTAGGTGGCCGAGATGACGATGGATGGAGGCGCCACCGGCGGATACTGGGCGATGGGCAACTGGGTGATAGACACCACGCCCATTACCATGATGAACAGTGCGATGACCCACGCAAAGATGGGCCGGTCAATGAAAAACTTGGACATGGTGTGCTGTCCTTACTTTGCGGCGCTGGCTGCACCAGAGGCAGCAGATGCCGGGGCCGACGCAGGTGCTGCGCCTGCTGCGCCGCCAGCCGCAGCGTCAGGCTTGGCCGCATTAGCTTGCCACGGCACCGGCTTGACCGGGCCACCGCGCAGTTTCTGGAAGCCGTCCACCATCACTTGTTCACCGGCTTTCAAACCACTCAGAATGACCCACTGACCGTTTTGCTGGCCGCCGATTGTTACCGGGCGTGGTGTGGCTTTGCCGTCTGAGCCTACAACCATGACGGTGTCACCTTGAGGCGACCGGGTAACGGCTTGTTGCGGCAGGGTGATGGCGTTGCTGGCCTGGGCTTGTTCCAACCGTACCCGCACATACAGGCCCGGCAGTAGCGTGCCTTGCGGGTTGGGAACTTCGGCGCGCAGGGTGATCTGTCCGCTGGTGGTGTCCACTGTCAGGTCCGAGAACAGGAGCTTGCCTGGCTTGGCATATTCGCTGCCGTCTTCGAGCACCACCCGCACGCTGGCGGCCTGTTTGCCTGCGCGTTTGAGCTGACCGGATTCCATGGCCTGACGAAGCTTCATGACGTCTGCGGCAGATTGGGTGAAATTGACATAAACCGGGTCGATTTGTTGAATCACCGCCAGTTGTGTGGCGTCACCCTGGCCCACCAGTGCGCCTTCAGTCACCAGAGCGCGACCGATCCGGCCGGAAATTGGTGCGGTGATGTGCGCATAGCCCACATTGATGCGCGCGGTTTGCACTGCAGCACGGGCCACAGCCACGTCGGCCTCGGCCTGCTTTTGCGCTGCTTGTGCGTTGACGAAATCCTGCTGGCTGATTGCTTTGGCTTCTATCAAGGGCTTGTATCGCTCGGCCTGGGCACTGGCTTGTATCAGGTTGGCTTCGGCCTTGGCGACACTGGCGGTTGCACTGGCCAGAGTTGCTTCATAAGGACTGGCATCAATCGAGAACAGAGCCTGACCGGCGCGTACGTCGCTGCCTTCGGTAAACAGGCGTTTTTGCAGAATACCGGCCACGCGTGCCCGTACTTGCGCAACGCGGGAAGCTTCCAGTCGACCAGGTAGTTCTGTGATCAGGCCAACGTCACCCGGCGCTACTGTGACCACGCCCACCTCTGCTGGTGGCATGGCACCACCTGGAGCTGCCGCCCCGGTGCCCGGGGCGCTTTGGCCGCAGGCCACCAGCGTCAGTGTCAGACCCACGGCCAACGCAAGTGGTGTCAATGAGCGACGGCGGTGGGGTGGGGTGGTCATCAGGGGCAAACAGGCGGACCCAAGATAGGTAGAAGGCATGATGGCGCTTTCATAAAAACGAAACCTGACTTCAAGCGCGGGTGCGACAAGTATCAGGTTACAAATTAAAAATTGATTTTTTCAGAAGTATACATACAATCACGAATGTATATTGATAACCCTTAAAAACATGGCCCGTCGAACCAAAGAAGATGCCCAAGCGACCCGGCAGCAATTGCTGCAGGCTGCGCAGCGGGTGTTTGCTGAAAAAGGGGTGTCGCGCACGTCCTTGCAAGATATTGCCCAAGCCGCTGGCGCCAGTCGGGGGGCGATTTACTGGCACTTCAAGAACAAGGCTGATTTGTTCAATGCCATGATGAAGTGCGCAACCTTGCCGATGGAGCAAGCCATGCAGCAAATAGGGCACGATGCGCGCCAGGACCCGCTGGTCGAGTTGGAGCGGGCCATGTTGCAAGCTATGCAAAGTATTGTGGAGGACGCTGATACACGGGCAATTTTTGAGATTGCCACCATGAAAATTGAATATGTGGACGAGTTGCTGGCCGTCAAAGAACGGCATGCCCAGTGTTCGGTGGACGGCACCCGCGAGATGCAGCGCAGTTTGCAGGAGGCCGCAGCCCACAGGGCCATCACTTTGCCTGTAGCTGCCGAGATTGCTGCGCGGGGTTTGCATGGGTTGATGGTGGGGTTGATCCAGAGCTGGATGCTGGCGCCTGAAGCCTTTGAGCTACTGTTGGTGGCGCAGTCTGCAATTCGGACTTATCTGGCCGGACTGGGCTTGCGTCCGGAAGCGAGTGGCGGCATCACCTAAACTCGTTCGCTATGGCGGAATTTTGTTGTGTGTTGGGAATCGAGTCGTCGTGTGACGAAACCGGCGTGGCACTGGTGGACATGCCTGATCAGGGCTTGCCGCTGCTGCGCGCGCACGCGCTGTACAGCCAGATCGAGATGCATCAGGCTTACGGCGGTGTAGTTCCTGAGTTGGCCAGTCGCGACCATATTCGCCGTGTTTTGCCGCTAGCGGATCAGGTGTTGGCCGAATCTGGCCGAACGCTGGGTGATGTGGATGTGGTAGCTTTCACACGTGGTCCTGGCCTTGCCGGAGCATTGCTGGTGGGCGCGGGCGTGGCTTGTGCGTTAGGTGCGGCCCTGGGCAAGCCAGTGCTGGGCGTGCACCACCTGGAAGGTCACTTGCTGTCGCCGTTTTTGAGTGCCGACCCGCCGCAGTTTCCTTTTGTCGCCTTGCTGGTGTCCGGCGGACACACGCAGCTGATGCGCGTCGATGGGGTAGGGCGTTACGACATTCTGGGTGAAACCATTGACGATGCCGCGGGCGAAGCTTTTGACAAGTCTGCCAAGTTGCTCGGTTTGGCCTATCCGGGCGGTCAAGCGCTGTCCAAACTGGCCGAACAGGGCGACCCGAAAGCCTACAAGTTGCCGCGTCCCTTGCTGCACAGCGGCGACCTGGACTTTTCTTTTGCAGGCCTGAAAACCGCGGTGATGGTGCAAACCGGCAAGTGTGCGCAGGCACAAGGCTGCGCTGCGCAGGACTTGCCTTCTACCACCTTGGCTGATCTGGCGGCATCAACGCAGGCGGCCATTGTCGAGGTGCTGGTCAAAAAATCGCTCACGGCCTTGAATCGGACCGGGCTCAAACGCCTGGTGGTGGCGGGTGGCGTGGGCGCCAATCGGGCTTTGCGAGAACAGCTCAATACCGAGTGCGCCCGCATCGGGACGCGCGTGCACTACCCCGAGTTGCACTTGTGTACCGATAACGGCGCCATGATCGCCATGGCCGCTGCCATGCGGCTGCAATCTGGGCTGCAAACGGCTGGTGAAAACTATGCGTTTGACGTCAAGCCGCGTTGGCCACTGGATGCCATTGGCGTTTGATTTCTTATATAAGAAATAAGCTTCTGGCCCATGTTGAACAAGGGAAGACAGCTATCTATTTTGAATTGATGTGATGGATTCAACCCACAACGGGTGGCGGGTTGACCCCAGGTTGGGATCAGCCTGTAAACTGCGCGCCCTGTTCCACTCATGCTGCCACAACGGCAACTTGGTGTGCGATTGCCCGTAACTTTCAAGAGAAATGTTCTGATGTCTATTGTTTCCCGACGGGTACTGGGTCGCCTTGTTTTGGCGCTATGCCTGCCTGTGTGTTCTTTCGCCCAGCCCGCTTCGTCCCCCATCAAAATCGCCCTGATCGAAGGTTTGAGCGGCCCGTTCGGCAATACGGGAGAGGCGGTGTATCGCAACCTCCTGTGGGCGGTGGAGCGTGTCAACGCTGGCGGGGGCGTGAAGCTGGCTGGGAAGGCGCCCGGCAGCGTGCTGCAACTTGATCGTTATGACAGCAAGGGTCAGACCGAAGAGGCGCTGACCGCGCTCAAAGCGGCCATCGATCAGGGTGCGCGCGTGGTGGTGCAAGGCAATTCGTCCGCGGTGGCAGCGGCGCTGATTGACGCCATCAACAAACACAACGAGCGCGAGCCGGGCAAGCGTGTGATCTTTCTAAACTATGCGGCGGTCGATCCGATCCTGACCAACGAGAAGTGCAGCTTCTGGCATTTCCGCTTTGATGCCCATGCCGACATGCGCATGAGCGCGCTGATGTCGGTCATCAAGGACGATACGGCGCTCAAGAGCGTCTACATCATCGGGCAGGACTACAGCTTTGGCCAAGCGGTGGCACGTGAGGCACGTCGCCAGCTGACGCAATTGCGTCCCGATGTGCGTATTGTTGGTGACGAGTTGCATGCCGTCGGGCGTGTCAAGGATTTCATGCCCTACGTCACCAAAATCAAGGCCAGCGGCGCGCAGGCGGTCATCACTGGCAACTGGGGCAATGACTTGACGCTCTTGGTGAAGGCCGCCAAAGAGGTGGGTTATGAAGGCAAGTTCTATACCTTTTATGGCAATGCGCTGGGTGCTCCTGCGGCCATCGGTGAGGCCGGTATTGGCAAAGTACTGGCCGTGGCTGAATGGTTGCCCAACGTGGCAACGCCACAAAGCGCAACCTTCTACCAAGCCTTTCGTCAGCGCTTCCCCACCCCGGCGGACGACTATGTGCACATGCGCATGCAGTTGATGATGCAGGCACTTGTGCAGTCTATGGAGACTTCGGGTATTACAGATTCCGTAGCTGTAGCCACAAATCTAGAAAGGGCTAAGGTCAATTTTTATGGTCAGAGTGGAGCCATGCGTTCCGCCGACCACCAGTTTCAGCAGCCATTGGTGGTGGGGGTGATGGAGCGCCAGGGTACACCGGGTGTCAAATTTGACGTAGAAGGATCAGGCTACGGTTTTCGCGTTATCAAAACGTTGACGGCGGCACAGGCCGAGCAACCTACGACCTGTCACATGCAGCGCCCTTGAACGGGACTGTTTGCTGATAGGGCTAAGGAGTCGCGTTGGCCGGAACGACCACCTTTTGCAACTCGCGGATGGCCCGGTTATACTCGCAGGCTCTGCAGTTTTTGCAGTAGTCGCACGTCAGGGGCGGTTCCAGCGCCTGACGCAAGTTGTTTATATCCAGGAAAAAGCATGATTGCATCCAGTATCAAAGCCGCTGTTGTCAAAGACAACGCCCGTTCCGCCGGTGACACCGGTAGCCCTGAAGTTCAGGTCGCCCTGCTTACAGCGCGCATCAACGAACTGACGCCCCATTTCAAAACCCACGCCAAAGACCACCATGGTCGTCGTGGTCTGTTGCGCATGGTGAGCCGCCGCCGTAAGCTGCTGGATTACCTCAAGAGCAAGGATGCGGACCGCTATGTGGCTCTGATTGCCAAACTGGGTCTGCGTAAGTAATTGGCTGACAAGACAATGAAGCGCCTGAGTTAGGTTACTAGCTCAGGCGTTTTTTACTTCGGAGACGGCAAAAACACAAGCGAAGCTGTGTCATTCCAAAGCCTGCTGGCCCCAGTGGGGTGGGGCTCTGGAATGGCATCGTGTTCTGTGTTTGCAGTTTTCGGGCTCCGGTGGGATGGCCTACATCCCCCAGATTCTCAGGAGATTGAAAAATGACAATGTTCAAAAAAGTTAGCAAGACCTTTCAATGGGGTCAACACACCGTCACCATGGAAACCGGCGAGATCGCCCGCCAGTCCAGCGGCGCTGTCATGCTTGACATGGATGGCACCGTGGTACTGGCGACCGTGGTGGCCAAGTCCGAAGGTAAAGCTGGTCAGGATTTCTTTCCGCTGACTGTCGATTACCTTGAAAAATCGTATGCCGCAGGCAGGATTCCCGGTAGCTTTTTCAAGCGCGAAGGCCGTCCCAGTGAGTTTGAAACGCTGACCAGCCGCTTGATTGACCGTCCGATCCGCCCGCTGTTTCCTGAAGGGTTCTTCAATGAAGTGCACGTGGTGGTGCACACCCTGTCGCTCAACCCCGAAGTGGATGCGGACATCGCCGCCATGATTGCCGTCAGCGCCGCCTTGTCGGTCAGTGGCGTGCCTTTCAGCGGCCCGATTGGTGCAGCCCGTGTGGGTTATGTCAACGGCGGATACGTGCTCAACCCCGGTCAGACCGCACGCAAGAATTCCGTCATGGACTTGGTGGTGGCAGGTACTGAATCTGCCGTGTTGATGGTGGAGTCCGAAGCCCAGCAACTGTCTGAAGAAGTCATGCTCGGTGCCGTGGTATTTGGCCACACGCAAGGCGCCATTGCCATCAACGCCATCCACGAACTGGTGCGTGAAGCTGGCAAGCCGGTGTGGGATTGGAAAGCGCCTGCCAAGGACGAAGCGCTGATCGCCAAGATCGACAGCTTGGCTAAGGATAAGTTGGTTGCTGCCTACCAAATTCGCAACAAGCAAGCCCGCACCCAAGCCTGCCGCGCAGCCTACGCTGACGTCATGGCTGCTTTGAAGGACGAAGGCGTGGCGTTTGACGCAGTGGCCATCGAAGGTTTGCTGTTCGAAATTGAAGCCAAGATCGTTCGCGGTCAAATTCTGGCAGGTGAACCGCGTATTGATGGTCGTGACACCCGTACCGTGCGCGCCATCGAAATTCGCAACGGCGTGCTGCCTCGTACCCACGGCTCGGCACTCTTTACCCGTGGTGAAACCCAGGCACTGGTTGTGACCACGCTCGGTACCGAGCGTGACGCCCAGCGTGTGGATTCGCTGGCTGGCGACTACGAAGACCGCTTCATGCTGCACTACAACATGCCCCCCTTCGCCACTGGCGAAACCGGCCGTGTTGGCACTCCCAAACGCCGTGAAATCGGCCACGGCCGTCTGGCTAAGCGCGCACTCGTTGCTGTGTTGCCGAGCAAGGAAGATTTCCCCTACACCATGCGTGTTGTGTCTGAAGTGACCGAATCCAACGGGTCTTCGTCGATGGCATCGGTCTGCGGTGGCTGCCTGTCCTTGATGGACGCTGGTGTGCCTTTGAAGGCGCATGTGGCTGGTATCGCCATGGGCTTGATCAAGGACGACAACCGCTTTGCCGTGCTGACCGACATCCTGGGTGACGAAGATCACCTGGGTGACATGGACTTCAAGGTGGCCGGTACCACCAACGGTATCACCGCGCTGCAGATGGATATCAAGATCCAGGGCATCACCAAGGAAATCATGCAAGTCGCTTTGGCGCAAGCCAAGGAAGCCCGCATGCACATTCTCGGCAAGATGACCGAAGCCATGGCCGAAGCCAAAACCGAAGTTTCCAACTTTGCGCCGCGTCTGTTCACCATGAAGATCAACCCCGAGAAGATCCGTGACGTGATCGGCAAGGGCGGTGCGGTCATCCGTGCACTGACCGAAGAAACCGGCACCCAGATCAACATTGACGAAGACGGCACGATCACCATCGCCTCAAGCGACCCGGCCAAAGCAGAAGAAGCCAAACGCCGCATCGAGCAGATCACCGCTGAAGTCGAAATTGGCAAGGTTTACGAAGGTCCGGTTGTGAAGATTCTGGACTTCGGTGCCCTGATCAACTTGCTGCCTGGCAAGGATGGCCTGCTGCACATCAGCCAGATTGCCCATGAGCGCGTCGAAAAAGTCACCGACTATCTGTCGGAAGGTCAGATCGTCAAGGTCAAGGTCATGGAAACCGATGAAAAGGGCCGGATCAAGCTGTCGATGAAAGCTTTGCTGGAACGTCCGGCTCAAGCTAGCACTGACAACCGGGTTTAAGGTAGTTTTGAATTGATAGCTACTATCCTTTATTCAATAAGGGATAGAGGCCAAAAATACCATGAAAGTCATTGACATCTCTGGCCACGGCGGACCTGAAGTTTTGCATTTGGCAGAGCGGTCCGTTCCCGTTGTGGGCGCGGGTGAGTTGCTTATCCGCGTGCATGCTAGCGGTGTCAATCGTCCCGATGTGCTGCAGCGGCTGGGGCATTACCCGGTGCCAGCGGGGGCGTCTGACATCCTGGGTTTGGAAGTGGCGGGCAGCATCGCGCGGGGTGATATCGCCGAGTTGGCGGCAGCCGGTTTCAAGCTGGGTGATCGGGTGTGCGCACTGGTCGCCGGAGGCGGCTATGCCGAGTACTGTGTGGCTCCTATCGCGCAATGTTTGCCTGTGCCTGCGGGTCTGAGTGATATCGAGGCGGCCAGTCTGCCGGAAACGTTTTTCACGGTCTGGAGCAACATGATGGAGCGCGCGCAACTGCAGCCGGGCGAAACCGTGTTGATTCAAGGCGGCTCAAGTGGCATTGGTGTTACAGCCATTCAATTGGCCAAATTCGTGGGAGCTCGCGTTTTTGTGACGGCTGGCAGCGACGACAAGTGTGCAGCCTGCGTGGCGCTGGGTGCAGATGCGGCCATCAACTACAAAACGCAGGGTTTTCAGGAAGAAGTCATGCGCCTGACCGACGGTCAGGGTGTGGACGTGATTCTGGATATGGTGGCTGGTAGCTATGTGGCAAAAGAGGTTCAATGCCTTAAGGATGATGGGCGTCTAGCTATTATTTCAATACTTGGTGGTGTCAAAAGCGAGTTCAATGCCGGGCTGGTGCTGCGTCGGCGCTTGACCATCACCGGCTCGACGCTGCGGCCACGATCGGTAGCCTTCAAGGGGGCGATTGCTCAGGCTTGCCTGAAGGAAGTTTGGCCCGCGCTGGCATCCGGGCAGATCAAGCCGGTGATCTATCGTACTTTCAAAGCAGCCGAGGTGGCAAAGGCGCATGGTTTGATGGAGTCGAGCCAGCATGTTGGGAAAATTGTTTTGACGTGGAGTGAAACATGATGAAAAAACTGATTGCGGGTAATTGGAAGATGAATGGCAGCTTGGCAGCCAACGACAAGCTTCTCAAAGACATCCTCGCCGGATTGGGTCAGCAGGCGTCCTGCCAGATTGCGGTGGGGGTGCCAGCGGTTTACTTGGCGCAGTGCCAGGCCCTGCTGGCGGGTACAAAGATTGACCTGGCGTCGCAAGATATCTCCACTCACGAAGTTGGGGCCTACACCGGCGAGATTTCCGGTGCCATGCTCATGGATTTTGGTGTGCGTTACGCCATCGTCGGTCACTCCGAACGTCGCCAGTACCACGGTGAAACCGACGAGGTGGTGGCGCTGAAAGCGCAGCGTGCTTTGGGCTGCGGTATCACGCCTATTGTGTGTGTAGGCGAGACGCTAGCCGAGCGTGAAGCGGGCCAGACCGATGAGGTTGTCAAACGCCAATTGGCTGCGGTGATTCATGCCAACGGTCATTGCATTAGCGAAGTGGTGGTGGCTTACGAGCCCGTGTGGGCCATTGGTACCGGTAAGACGGCGACGCCCGAGATGGCGCAGCAGGTACATGCGGTTTTGCGTGCTCAGTTAAAGGCAGCATCTGAGCATGCAGACCGCATCAAGCTACTCTACGGTGGCAGCATGAATGCCGCCAATGCTGCGTCGCTTTTGGCGCAGCCCGATATCGACGGAGGCCTGATTGGTGGAGCTGCCTTGAAAGCCCAGGACTTTTTAACGATTATTGCCGCAACCGCCTGATTACCTGGAATGAATTGCTATTTAAATTGGAGCTGAATATGAATGTAATGTTGACGATTTTGCTGGCGGTGCAGATGCTCTCTGCGGTGGCTATGGTAGGTTTGATTCTGGTCCAGCACGGTAAGGGTGCCGACATGGGCGCCGCCTTTGGCAGTGGTGGGTCGGGTAGTCTGTTTGGTGCCAGTGGGAGTGCCAATTTTCTGTCGCGTACAACCGCTGTGCTGGCGACGATCTTTTTTGTCACCACCCTGGCATTGGCCTACTTCGGGACCCCTCGTACGGCACCCAGTTCGGGGAGTGTTCTAGAAAGCGCCGCGTTGGTGGCACCAGCGCCAGTCGCGGCCGCTCCGGCTGTGCCTGTGTCCGGTGCAGCACAAATTCCTTCTAAATAATTGCCGTTGGAAAGCTCATTGTTTCATGGGGTGGTATGCGATTTCAGGGTAAACTTCGCTCTCACTTTGCAAACTTAGCAGACATTAAGCATTGAGTTAACCCAAGTGATCTAAATGGCCGTCGTGGTGAAATTGGTAGACACGCTATCTTGAGGTGGTAGTGGCGAAAGCTGTGCGAGTTCGAGTCTCGCCGACGGCACCAGATAAACAACTTTTGCGCATGCATGTGTGCTAAAGCTACAGATGGATGAATCCTTATGATGAACCTCGGTCAGTACCTACCGGTACTATTGTTTATCCTTGTAGGCATCGCAATTGGCGTACTCCCCCAAGTGATCGGGTACGTTTTGGGTCCCAACCGCCCGGATGCGGCAAAAAATTCCCCCTATGAATGCGGTTTCGAAGCCTTTGGTGATGCTCGGATGACGTTTGACGTTCGGTACTACCTGATTGCCATTCTGTTTATTTTGTTTGATCTGGAAACTGCCCTTTTGTTTCCGTGGGCTGTAACGCTCAGGGAATTGGGTTTGTACGGCTTTATGGTCGGCTTGGAGATCGTGACTGTTCTGACGATCGGGTTTGTGTATATGTGGCTTAAAGGCGCCTTGGATTGGGAGTAAGTCGATGATTGAAGGTGTTCTCAAAGAGGGCTTTGTCACGACGACTTATGACAGCGTTGTGAATTGGGCCAAAACCGGTTCGGTGTGGCCCATGACATTTGGCTTGGCATGCTGCGCGGTTGAAATGATGCATGCTGCGGCCGCCAGATACGATATCAGCCGTTTTGGTGCAGAGGTGTTCCGGCCGAGTCCCCGTCAATCAGATCTGATCATTGTGGCTGGTACGTTAACAAACAAGATGGCTCCTGCGTTTCGCAAGGTGTATGACCAGATGGCTGAGCCGCGGTGGGTCATTAGCATGGGGTCGTGTGCCAACGGTGGTGGTTACTATCACTACAGTTATTCCGTTGTGCGTGGTTGCGACCGGATTGTGCCGGTTGATATTTATGTACCTGGCTGTCCTCCGACTGCTGAAGCGCTGGTGTACGGCATCATCCAACTGCAAAGCAAAATTCGTCGCACACAGACGATTGCTCGCACGTAAAAGGAACGTCATGACGTTATACGCGGTAAACATTCAGACGCTCAAGGCGCAGGTTGATGGTGCTTTGGGGGCCTTGGTTCAAAGCAGTGTTGTCAAATGGGGTGAGTTGACACTTGTGGTTAAAGCTGCTGATTACATCCAGGCGGTCAGTACCTTGAGAGATCACCCAGATTGCAAATTTGAGCAACTGATTGATCTGTGTGGCGTGGATTATTCAACCTACAAAGATGAACCGCTCGTTGGTTCTCGCTTTTGTGTGGTACTACATTTGTTGTCAGTAAGTCTGAATCAGCGTGTGCGCCTTAAGGTCTTTGCGACAGATGACGAGGCGCCGATCTTGCGTTCAGTCTGTGACATCTGGAGTGCTGCTAACTGGTTTGAACGTGAAGCGTTTGACTTGTATGGCATTATGTTTGAAGGCCACACTGATCTGCGTCGGATTTTGACCGACTACGGATTTATCGGTCACCCATTTCGTAAGGATTTTCCTTTGTCTGGCAACGTTGAAATGCGTTATGACGCAGAGCAAAGGCGTGTGGTTTACCAGCCTGTCACGATTGAGCCGCGTGAAATCACGCCGCGCATCATCCGCGAAGAGAATTATGGAGGCCTGCCGCAGGCGCAGTAAGTTATGGCGGAGATTAAAAACTACACCCTTAATTTCGGGCCACAGCACCCGGCGGCTCATGGTGTGCTGCGTTTGGTTCTGGAGCTTGACGGCGAAGTGATCCAGCGGGCTGATCCGCATATCGGCTTGTTGCATCGGGCTACTGAGAAGCTGGCAGAAAACAAGACCTATCTGCAGACTTTGCCATATATGGATCGCTTGGACTACATGTCCATGATGTGTAACGAACAGGCTTACTGTCTGGTCATCGAAAAGATGCTGGACCTGGAAGTACCCCTTCGTGCGCAGTACATCCGGGTGATGTTTGCCGAAATCACCCGGTTGCTCAACCATTTGCTCTGGGTAGGTGCACACGCCATTGACTGCGGTGCCATGACGGTCATGTTGTATGCATTCCGTGAACGTGAAGACTTGCTTGATGCATATGAAGCGGTTAGTGGCGCGCGCATGCACGCTGCTTACTTTCGGCCCGGTGGCGTCTATCGCGATTTGCCCGATACGATGCCACGTCATGCGCCTAACAAGATTCGCAGTGCAAAGTCGACACAGGAACTCAACCGCAACCGCGGTGGCAGTCTGTTGGATTTCATTGATGACTTTACGCAGCGGTTCCCAACCTATCTGAGTGAATACCACACGCTCCTGACTGAAAACCGGATATGGAAGCAGCGCACGGTGGGCATTGGTGTGGTAACCCCAGAGCGCGCATTGAATCTCGGGTTTACCGGGCCGATGTTGCGTGGCTCTGGTATCGCTTGGGATCTGCGCAAGCAGCAACCCTATGAGGTGTATGACCGGCTCGACTTCGATATACCGGTGGGTAAGACTGGCGACACCTACGACCGTTATCTGGTGCGCATGGAGGAGATGAAGCAATCCAATCGGATCATTAAGCAGTGTGTGGACTGGTTGCGAGTCAATCCTGGCCCTGTCATCACGGACAACCACAAGATTGCGCCTCCTGACCGGGAATCCATGAAAACCAACATGGAAGACTTGATTCACCACTTCAAACTATTTACCGAAGGTTTTGCCGTCCCGGAAGGCGAGGCTTACTCAGCCATCGAGCATCCCAAGGGCGAGTTTGGCATCTACATGGTCAGTGACGGGGCCAATAAGCCTTATCGCATGAAAATTCGGCCCCCCGCCTTCGTGCATCTGGCTGCGCTCGATGAGATGGGCAAAGGGCACATGATTGCCGATGCGGTGGCAATCATTGGCACGATGGATATTGTGTTTGGGGAAGTTGACCGATGATTTCAGAAAAATCACTCGCGGCCTTTGCAAAAGAGGTTGCCAAATATCCAACTGAACAACGACAGTCAGCCGTGATGGCTTGCCTGCAAATTGTGCAGCAGGAACTGGGTTTTGTCAGTCCCGAGAGTGAACGCTTGGTTGCTGATTACCTCGGTATGGCTCCGATAGCGGTCCATGAAGTCACCAGCTTCTACAACATGTACAACCAAAAACCGACGGGTAAGTACAAGTTCAACGTATGCACCAACCTTCCCTGCCAGTTGCGTCAGGGAGCTCAGGCGATGGAGCATTTGAAATCCAAGCTGGGTATTGAGTCCAACCAGACGACACCTGACGGGCTGTTCACGCTTCAGGAATGCGAGTGTTTGGGAGCTTGTGCAGACTCACCGGTGATGCTGGTGAATGACACGAACATGTGCAGTTTCATGACTGACGAGAAGCTTGATCAATTGGTTGACGGTCTGCGCGCGATGGAGGTGAAGTCATGAGTGTTGACAGCTTTCTGGCGCAGTTCCAGTCATCCGGTGTGCAAACCTGCTTTCACAACCGGCATATCAATCCGCAAATTTTTGCAGGCTTAGATGGTTCCAACTGGCACCTGAAGGATTACGAAGCCCGTGGTGGTTATCAAGCGTTGCGTCAGGTGCTGGGCAAAGACGGTGGTGTGGGACTGACACAGGATCAGGTTATTGCGACTGTCAAGGAGTCAGGCTTGCGGGGTCGTGGTGGTGCCGGTTTTCCGACTGGACTGAAGTGGAGTTTCATGCCTCGTCAGTTTCCGGGGCAAAAATATCTGGTCTGCAATTCTGATGAAGGTGAACCTGGGACCTGTAAAGACCGAGACATCATGGAGTTCAATCCGCATATCGTGATTGAAGGCATGATCATCGCTGCTTATGCCATGGGTATTTCCGTTGGTTACAACTACATTCACGGCGAAATTTTTCACACCTATCGGCGTTTTGAAGAGGCACTGGATGAGGCGCGGGCTGCCGGACTGTTGGGCAACAACATTCTCGGTACGGACTTCAGTTTCCAGTTGCACGCGGCGCATGGGTTTGGTGCCTACATTTGTGGGGAAGAGACCGGCTTGCTGGAGTCGCTTGAGGGCAAGAAAGGGCAGCCGCGTTTCAAACCGCCGTTTCCCGCCAGTTTTGGCTTGTACGGTAAACCAACCACTATCAATAACACCGAAACATTCGGAGCGGTCCCTTGGATCATCCGCAACGGTGGGCAGGCCTATCTGGAATGCGGCAAGCCCAATAACGGTGGCACCAAGATTTACTCAGTGAGTGGTGATGTCGCGTTGCCTGGTAACTATGAAGTGCCGATGGGTACACCGTTTGCCGCGTTGCTGGAATTGGCTGGGGGTGTGCGCGCTGGGCACAAACTCAAGGCAGTGATTCCGGGTGGATCGTCCTCGCCCGTGCTACCCGCCAGCATCATGATGGATTGCACCATGGACTACGACTCCATCGCCAAGGCGGGCTCCATGTTGGGTTCGGGTGCCGTCATTGTCATGGACGACTCGCGGTGCATGGTGAAGAGTTTGCAGCGACTCAGTTACTTTTACATGCATGAGTCATGTGGGCAGTGCACGCCCTGCCGGGAAGGTACGGGCTGGATGTCGCGCGTGGTTGACCGCATCGAGAACGGCTTGGGTCGCGAGGCCGACCTAGCCCTGCTGAATTCTGTGGCAGAAGACATTCAGGGACGGACGATTTGTGCGCTCGGTGATGCTGCGGCTATGCCTGTGCGCGCCATGCTCAAGCATTACATGCCTGAGTTTGAGTACCACATCGCACACAAAACCTGCATGGTCCCAGCATACGTTTGAGTGAGCACCAGATGATTGAAATTGAACTCGATGGACAAAAAGTAGCTATTGAACAGGGTAGCACGGTGATGCATGCTGCTGAAAAGGCAGGAACCTATATACCGCATTTTTGCTACCACAAGAAGCTCAGTATCGCTGCGAGTTGCCGCATGTGTCTGGTGGATATCGAGAAGATGCCCAAACCGATGCCTGCTTGCGCGACGTCAGTCACTCAGGGCATGGTGGTGCGCACGAAGTCCGACAAGGCTATCAAGGCGCAGCAGTCGGTCATGGAATTTTTGCTGATCAATCACCCTCTGGACTGTCCAATTTGTGACCAAGGCGGTGAATGCCAGTTGCAGGATCTTGCGGTGGGCTATGGTGCGGCTGCATCCCGTTACGAGGAAGAGAAGAGAGTGGTTCACGTCAAGGATGTGGGCCCGCTGATTTCCATGCAGGAAATGAGCCGTTGCATTCACTGTACCCGTTGTGTGCGGTTTGGTCAGGAAATCGCTGGTGTGATGGAGTTGGGCATGTCTCACCGTGGTGAACATGCCGAGATCGAGACCTTCATGGGTCAGACGATTGACTCAGAGTTGTCGGGCAACATGATTGACATCTGTCCTGTGGGCGCACTGACCAGCAAGCCGTTTCGCTACAGCGCACGGACTTGGGAGCTGTCACGTCGCAAGTCAATCAGTCCGCATGATTCGACCGGGGCCAATTTGATTGTGCAAGTCAAGAACAACAAGGTCATGCGTGTTGTTCCTCTTGAAAATGAAGCTGTCAATGAATGCTGGATCGCAGATCGTGACCGGTTTTCCTACGAGGCACTCAATAGCACCGACCGTCTGACGACGCCGATGATTAAGCAGGGAGGGGAGTGGCGGGGTGTCGACTGGAAAACAGCCCTGGAATACGTGGCACATGGGTTGACTAATATCAAGGCAGATCATGGCGCGACTGCGATTGGCGCGTTGGTCAGCCCACATAGCACCCTGGAAGAGTTATATCTGGCTGCTGCTGTTGTCCGTGGCTTAGGTAGCGACAACATCGACTACCGACTTCGTCATGCCGAGTTCGAGTCGGCTCGAAATGGCGCGCGCTATCTGGGCATGCCGATTACCGATTTGTCCTTGTTGCAGAGTGTTCTCGTCGTTGGCTCCAATCTTCGCAAAGATCATCCGTTGTTTGCGCAGCGTGTGCGCCAAGCCACCAGATTGGGTTGTGCTGTTAGCGTTGTGAATGCAAACGAAGTGAATTGGGCGATGCCAGTGGCCCATACCAGCGTTTCTCCAGCATCCGGTTGGGTGCAAGCACTAGCTGATATTGCTGCGGCAATCGCATTGGAAAAAAATGTCGATGCACCCCAGGCGGGCAACGTGACTGAAGTTGCGCGTGCTATCGCGAACTCGCTATTAAGCGCGGAACGAAAAGCTGTTCTGCTAGGCAACGCGGCGGCGCATCATGCGCAGGCCAGTCAATTGCTAGCTTTGGTCAACTGGATTGGTGAGCACACGGGGGCTACTTTTGGCTACCTTACCGAAGCGGCGAACACGGTTGGCGCCCAAGTGGCTGGTGCCCTGCCGCAGGCACTGGGACTCAACGCGGGTCAAATGCTGGCAGGAGCACTGAAGGCTGTGATTTTGCTTAATACCGAGCCGCAATTTGACAGTGCCGCTGGCGCAGCATCAGTGACGGCACTTGGAGACAGCCAAATGGTGGTTACATTGAGCCCTTTCAAGGCGAATATGGATATCAGCGATGTGCTCCTTCCTGTTTCCCCATTTACTGAAACCTCTGGAACGTTTATTAACGCCGAGGGCCGGGTGCAGAGTTTTCATGCAGTGGTCAAGCCGTTGGCGGAAACGCGGCCTGCATGGAAGGTATTCAGGGCGTTGGCCAATATTCTCAATTTGCCAGATTTTGATTTTGAGTCCACTCAGGACGTGTTGAAGCAGTCGCTGGCAGACGATCTAGGTGTTGTGCCTTCACATGTGCCTGTCGCTCTCTTGAGCAACGCCAGTGGTTTGCCGATGGGCTCACAAGCAGTTTCAGTGGAACCCTGTGTTGCCGGTATCTATCAGCTCGATGGCATTGTGCGTCGTGCTCCAGCACTGCAAAGTACGGCAGATGCCAAAGCAGCGCAGACCCAGGAGGTGGCAGCATGATTGACATCATTTTTTCCACCGGCCTTGGACTGTTTGCCGCATCGTGGTGGACAGAGATAGCTTGGCCGCTGATCTGGGCACTGTTGAAGGTGGTTCCCGTGTTGATGGTTGTGTTGGGGGCTGTTACTTATGCCACCCTGTGGGAACGAAAGTTGTTGGGTTGGGCCCAAATCCGCCTCGGTCCCAATCGCGTGGGTCCTTGGGGTTTACTGCAGCCGATTGCTGATGCTTTGAAACTGATGACCAAGGAAATTGTCAGACCAAATGCATCTGACAAGTTTCTTTTCTATCTCGGACCGGTTCTCACCGTTGCGCCAGCGTTGGCGGCATGGGCTGTCGTTCCTTTTGGTCCGGAGGTGGCTGTGGCTAACCTGAACGCCGGATTGTTGTTTTTGATGGCCATTGCCTCGATGGAGGTTTATGGCGTGATCATTTCGGGATGGTCTTCCAACTCCAAGTATGCGTTCTTGGGCGCATTGCGGGCTTCGGCGCAGATGGTGAGCTATGAAATTGCCATGGGTTTCTGCTTCTTGATTGTGCTGATGGTGTCCAACAGTTTGAACATGACCGACATCGTAATGGGGCAGAGCAAGGGGCGGTTTGCAGAGATGGGCTTGGATTTCCTCTCCTGGAACTGGTTGCCGCTGTTGCCGATCATGGTGGTCTATTTTGTTTCAGGATTGGCCGAAACCAATCGTACGCCGTTTGATGTGATCGAGGGTGAATCTGAGATTGTGGCGGGCCACATGGTGGAGTATTCCGGTATGTCTTGGGCCATGTTTCAGATGGCTGAGTACGCCAATATCTGGTTGGTATCGATTCTTTCAGTGACGATGTTTTTCGGTGGTTGGATGTCGCCTATTGATGGCTTAAATTGGATTCCTGGCTGGATCTGGCTGGGACTCAAGACGTTTGCAGTGATGACAGTGTTCATCTGGGTGCGAGTCACTTTCCCTAGGTTTCGTTATGACCAGGTCATGCGCTTGGGCTGGAAGATCTTTATTCCCGTGACTTTGGTGTGGCTGGTGGTGATTGGTGTCTGGATGCAGACACCATGGAACATTTGGAAGTAATTCGAGTCGCTTATGTCAACCCCTACTTTGAACACCAGTAAGAGTTCTCCAGTGAGTGCTTTTTCGCTGTCTGACTTTTTCTCCAGTTTCTTGCTGTCGGAGCTTTTCAAGGGCATGCGACTCACAGGTAAATATGCTTTCAAAAGCAAGATTACTCTTGAGTACCCAGAAGAAAAGACACCTTTATCGCCTCGCTTTCGTGGCTTGCATGCCTTGCGTCGTTACGAGTCCGGTGAGGAGCGCTGTATTGCCTGCAAGTTATGTGAGGCGGTGTGTCCCGCAATGGCTATCACCATTGAATCTGAAGAGAGGGTGGATGGTTCTCGTCGCACCACTCGCTATGACATTGACTTGACCAAGTGCATTTTTTGCGGATTTTGTGAGGAAAGTTGCCCAGTGGATTCCATTGTGGAGACGAATATTCTGGAATATCACGGTGAAAAGCGAGGCGATTTGTACTTCACCAAAGAAATGCTTTTGGCTGTTGGTGATCGATTTGAGCCAGAGATCGCTGCCAGTAAATTGGCCGATGCCAAATATCGTTGATCCGTCGTAAGAAAGAGTCCGAATCATGAGTGTCACGACTGGTCTGTTTTACCTGTTTTCTGCCATCTTGCTGGTGTCTGCGTTTCGTGTCATCACGACACCCAATCCAGTGCATGCTGTGTTGTACCTTGTTCTTACGTTTTTTCAAGCATCCATGATCTGGATGTTGTTGAAAGCGGAGTTCTTGTCATTGACCTTGGTGTTGGTGTATGTCGGTGCGGTAATGGTCTTGTTCCTTTTTGTGGTGATGATGCTGGACGTGAATCTTGAAGAAATGCGGCAGGGTTTTTGGAAGCATTTACCACTGGCTGCCGGGCTAGGCATTTTGCTTATTGTTGAGATGTCTGGAGTGTTGTTGGGCGGTTTTCGAGTCAGTGACGAGCCGAAGGCTGCCACGGCCTTAGCCAACACAGGCGTGCAACTTTCCAACAGCAAGGAACTGGGCAAGTTGCTTTATACCCAGTATCTGTACCCGCTCGAAGTCGCGACCGCCATCTTGTTGGTAGGCATGATCGCAGCCATTGCCTTGACGCTGAGGCAGCGCAAAGACAGCAAAGTGATTGATGCGGGAGCACAAGTTCGTGTAAAGGCGAAAGATCGGATGACCGTGGTGAAACTAGCTGCTACCCAACCAGCCTTGCCCATAAAGGCACCCGATGAACCATCAGTGGGGGGTAAAGCATGAGTTTGACATTGGGGCATTTTCTGACATTGGGCGCTATGTTGTTTGCGCTCTCTGTGATTGGCATTTTTTTGAACCGGAAAAATCTGATCGTTTTGCTGATGGCGATCGAACTGATGTTGCTTGCTGTCAATACCAACTTCATCGCGTTCTCGCATTACCTGGGTGACCTGCACGGACAGATATTTGTGTTTTTCATCTTGACCGTTGCCGCCGCAGAATCTGCCATTGGACTGGCGATTCTTGTCGTGTTGTTCCGCAACAAATCAAATATTAACGTGGACGAACTTGATTCGTTAAAGGGGTAACAGGAAATGAGTCAAACCCTATCCGCACCCCTCTTGGTAGCGGTTCCCCTGGCGCCGCTTTTTGGTGCTTTGGTCGCTGGCATCATGGGAACCAAGTTTGGTGGCAATAGCATCGGACGCCGTGCGTCTCATTCTGTTGCCATTCTTGGCGTTCTGCTGTCTTTCGTCCTGTCTGCCTTGGTGCTCAAAAGCGTAGCTATGGATGGTGCTCGCTTCAATGAGTCTATCTATACCTGGATGGTGGTTGGTGGCATGAAGATGGAGGTCGGCTTTCTGGTTGATGGTCTTACCGCCATGATGATGTGCGTTGTTTCCTTCGTGTCTTTGATGGTTCACATTTACACCATTGGCTACATGGAAGACGACGACGGATACAACCGCTTTTTCTCATATATTTCCCTGTTCACCTTTTCTATGCTGATGCTCGTCATGAGCAATAACCTGCTGCAGTTGTTCTTTGGATGGGAAGCTGTAGGCCTGGTTTCCTATCTCCTGATCGGGTTTTGGTACAACAAGCCGTCAGCTATTTTTGCCAACATGAAGGCTTTTTTGGTGAACCGTGTCGGCGATTTTGGCTTTATCTTGGGTATCAGTCTGATCGCGGCCTATGCCGGAACTTTGAGTTACGCGGAAGCATTCGCCAAAGCGCCAGAACTGGCTGCCATGACCTTACCCGGCACAGACTGGATGCTCGTTAGCGTGATTTGCATTTGCTTGTTCATTGGCGCTATGGGTAAGTCGGCACAGTTTCCGCTCCATGTCTGGTTGCCTGACTCCATGGAAGGTCCAACACCCATTTCGGCCCTGATTCATGCTGCGACGATGGTGACGGCAGGTATTTTCATGGTGGCTCGGATGTCACCCTTGTTCGAGTTGAGTGAAGCCGCGCTGAATTTCATCATGATCATCGGGGCGATTACAGCCTTGTTCATGGGTTTTTTGGGGATCATCCAGAACGATATCAAGCGTGTGGTGGCCTACTCGACGCTGTCGCAGTTGGGGTACATGACGGTCGCCTTGGGGGCTTCGGCCTATTCGGTCGCAGTTTTCCATCTGATGACACATGCTTTCTTTAAAGCATTGCTGTTCCTGGCTGCTGGCTCCGTGATCATGGGCATGCACCATAACCAGGATATTCGATGGATGGGTGGTGTGCGCAAATACATGCCGATCACCTGGGTTACTTCGTTGATTGGTTCCTTGGCATTGATCGGAACACCGTTCTTTTCAGGGTTCTATTCCAAAGACGAAATCATCATGGCGGTTCACGCCAGCCATTTACCCGCATCAGGTTTTGCCTATTTTGCAGTGATGGCAGGCGTGTTTGTCACTGCGTTTTACACCTTCCGTCTCTACTTCTTGGTATTTCATGGTACAGAGCGTTATGACCAGAATCCTGATGCGCACCATGGGCATGATGATCACAGTCATGCTCATGATAGTCATGCGGATCAGCATCACCCCAAAGAGTCACCTTGGGTTGTTACTATTCCGTTGATCATGCTGGCGATACCCTCACTGATCATCGGTTACTTCACTATCGGACCTATGTTGTTTGGCGATTTTTTCAAAGACGCCATCTTTGTGAATCCTGAAATTCACCACGGAATGGAAGTTCTTTCAGAGGAATTCCACGGTGCCGCTGCGCTAGCCGCACACGGGTTTTCGGCAACACCGTTCTGGCTTGCCCTAGCTGGTGTTGTCTCGGCTTTCTATATGTACATGGTTAATCCCGCCTTTCCTGAAGCTATTAAACGTAGTGTGCTGCCTTTATATAACCTGTTGGAAAACAAGTACTACATGGATTGGTTTAACGAGAATATTCTGGCCCGAGGTACGCGAGGTTTGGGCGTGCTGCTGTGGAAAGTCGGAGATCAGACTTTGATTGACGGTGCAGCGGTTAACGGTTCTTGGCGAGCGGTTGGTGTGATTTCCAGTGTGGTCAGGAAATTCCAGACCGGATTCCTGTATGACTACGCACTCACGATGGTGCTGGGCATTTTCGTGCTGATGACGTATTTCGTCTGGCTCAAATAGGAGAATTACAAAAATGGGTTTTTTGAGCCTGTCTATCTGGACACCAATCGTCTTTGGTGCGGTTTTGTTGGCATTGGGTCGGGAAGACCAAGTACGCGCAGTTCGTTGGATAGCGCTGCTTGGTGCGGTACTTGGCTTGTTGGTGACTTTGCCTCTTTACTTACGCTTTGATACTTCCACAGCCGCGATGCAATTTGGTGAGATGAGCTCGTGGATCGGGCGATTCAATGTCAACTATCACCTGGGCGTTGATGGTATTTCGCTGTGGTTTGTACTGTTGACCGCATTTATCAACGTGATTGTCGTGATCGCTGGTTGGGAGGTCATCAAGACCCGTGTCAATCAGTACATGGGTGCCTTTCTGATTTTGAGCGGTTTGATGATCGGTGTGTTTTGTGCGCTCGATGGCATGCTGTTTTACGTGTTCTTTGAGGCAACCTTGATCCCGATGTATCTGATCATTGGTGTCTGGGGTGGACCCAACAAAATATACGCTTCGTTCAAGTTCTTTTTGTACACCTTGCTGGGCTCTTTGCTGATGTTGGTGGCGTTGATTTACCTCTACGTTCAATCCGGTAACAGCTTTGATTTGGCGGTCTGGTACAAATTGCCCCTGGGCAGCACGGCACAGACTCTGTTGTTTTTCGCGTTCTTATCAGCCTTTGCGGTCAAGGTGCCCATGTGGCCGGTGCATACTTGGTTACCTGATGTGCACGTGGAAGCGCCCACCGGCGGTTCTGCTGTTTTGGCCGCCATCATGCTGAAACTGGGTGCATATGGGTTTTTGCGATTTTCACTACCTATTGCCCCCGACGCTTCCCACCATTGGGCAGGTTTGATGGTGGGGCTGTCTTTGGTGGCTGTCGTTTACGTGGGTCTAGTTACTTTAGTACAGAAGGATATGAAGAAGCTGGTGGCCTATTCGTCAGTAGCGCACATGGGTTTTGTTACGTTGGGTTTTTTTATTTTCAATGACTTGGGTATCTCCGGCGGTATCGTGCAAATGATTTCCCATGGTTTTGTTTCTGCAGCGATGTTTCTTGCGATTGGTGTTTTGTATGACCGGATGCATTCGCGCGAAATTGCCGATTACGGTGGTGTGGTCAATACCATGCCTAGATTCACTGCTTTTGCCATGCTGTTTGTCATGGCGAACTGTGGCTTGCCGGGAACTGCCGGTTTCGTTGGTGAATGGATGGTGATCCTGGGTGCCGTCAAGGTAAATTTCTGGGTAGGCATGGCGGCGGCGAGTGCGCTGATTTTTGGTGCAGCTTATTCATTGTGGATGTTTAAGCGGGTCTATCTTGGCCCGGTTGCCAACGACCATGTCAAGCATTTATTAGATATCAACAAACGTGAATTTTTCTTCCTGGCTTTGCTGGCTGTTGCTGTGTTGTACATGGGTATCTACCCGAAGCCGTTTACAGATGTGATGGATGTTTCAGTAGCTGAACTTCTGAAACATGTGGCGCAATCCAAGTTGCCCTAAACCATCCAACATAGACATCCTAGACAAGAGACACACATGTTTGACAAACTCAGTTTGCTGGCGGTAATTCCAGAAGTTATCCTGTTAGTTATGGCCTGCGTGATCCTGCTTTTTGACATCTCTGTCAAAAGTGCCAAGCGGGGTGCAACGTATGGCTTGACCTTGCTCACACTGGCTGTTGTGGTGGCGCTTGAGATTGTGTCGGCTACCTCGGGGCAGACCGTCTACGCATTTGGCAATATGGTGGTGAACGACGCCATGGGGCACTGGCTCAAGTGTTTCGCCGCGGTAGCAGTTATGGTGACACTGGTCTATGGACGTGATTACGCCTGGGGCCGTGACATGTTGCGCGGGGGCGATTTGTTTACCCTCAGCCTCTTTTCGCTGCTGGGCATGTTTGTAATGATCTCGGGCAACAACTTCCTGGGCATTTACATGGGGCTTGAATTGTTGACGCTGTCAAGCTACGCGCTGGTTGCATTGCGCCGCGACTACGTTGTCTCGACAGAGGCGGCCATGAAGTATTTTGTGCTGGGGTCTCTGGCTTCAGGCTTGTTGCTGTATGGCATGTCTATGCTCTACGGTGCCACAGGAACGCTGGACCTGAGCGGGGTGTTGAAGGCTATCACTACCGGTCAGATTGACCATCAGATTCTAATTTTTGGTTTGGTTTTTGTTGTGGCTGGTCTGGCGTTCAAACTGGGGGTTGTCCCCTTTCACATGTGGATTCCGGACGTCTATCAGGGTGCGCCAACTGTTATCACACTGATGGTAGGCAGTGCTCCGAAACTGGCAGCATTTGCGGTGATGATTCGTTTACTGGCAGTGGGGTTATCGCCTCTGGCAGTGGATTGGCAGCAGATGCTGATGGTCCTGGCTGTCGCATCGTTAGCAGTGGGTAATCTGGCGGCTATTGCGCAAACCAATATCAAGCGGATGTTGGCGTTTTCAACCATATCACACATGGGTTTTGTTCTGATTGGCATGATGTCTGGCGTGGTGATCGGGCACCCAGGCGCTACAGCCAATGCTTACGGTTCATCCATGTTTTACGTGGTTTCCTATGTCTTGACAACCTTGGCTAGCTTTGGCGTGATCCTGCTGTTGTCGCGTGAAGCTTTCGAGAGCGAGGAAATCGCAGACTTCGCGGGATTGAACCAGCGTAGTCCCTTGTACGCGGCGATCATGGCATTGTGTCTGTTTTCTTTGGCTGGCATACCCCCCATGGTTGGCTTTTATGCCAAACTTGCTGTCCTGCAAGCTCTGGTTTCGACAGGTACGTCCGCCAATATCGTGTTGGCGGTCTATGCCGTCATGATGTCGCTAATTGGTGCGTTTTACTATTTGCGGGTTGTCAAGGTTATGTATTTTGATGCACCTGTAACCTCTGTGCCTCTGATAGCTTCCATGGATGTCCGTGCTGTGCTTACGCTCAATGGCGCTTTGTTGCTATTGCTTGGGTTGCTGCCCAGCGGCTTGATGACCTTATGCATGGATGCTGTTTCCAAAATGTTGACCGTCTGATTGCCGGTGGACCTGTCACCCGGATAATCATTTTCGGGAAAGCAGCCTGAAGTGGATCATTTGCGAGAACTTCAAGTTGACAGTATGGAGTTGTGCAGCGGCGATTTTTTGCACGCTTTGCGAGATACCGTGCGACTTCCCGATGGTGCGCTGACCACGCGTGAATATGTTGTTCATCCGGGGGCCGTCATGGTGGTGCCCATGCTTGAGGGTCTCAGCGGTGAGTTGCTCCTGGTCATGGAAAGACAGTTCCGTTACCCATTGAACCGTGTCATGATCGAATTTCCGGCTGGAAAACTGGACGCGGGGGAATCCTCATTTCACTGCGCACAGCGCGAACTTAAAGAAGAAACTGGCTACCGTGCTACATCCTGGGCACATGCGGGCTTACTTCATCCGGTAATTGCCTATTCGACGGAGTTCATAGACATCTGGTTTGCGCGAGGTCTCCATCCTGGGGAGCAGCATCTGGATCAGGGCGAATTTCTGGATGTTTTTACAGCGACTCCGGACGAACTCATGCGATGGTGCAGAGATGGCCTCGTGACTGATGCCAAGACCCTGACTGCTGCGTTGTGGCTGCAAAACGTTCTTTCAGGCGCTTGGCAGCTCAACTGGAAGGACATACCCTAGTTCGCTTGAACGGGAATTAGATCAAGGATGCTCCACTTGACAGGCTGCGTTGATAGATCAGTGTTCACATAAATATAACTGAAGGAGATTCACGTGAGTACTGCCACTTTGGTTGCGTTGCGTAGCTACACACTGGACAGCACGGATGACGGTGCTCTGCCCTTGGCAGATTTTGTTTGTGCTTATTTTGAAGGCGCAGACCCGCAGGAACTTCAGGCGCGAGGTTCGGCCTGCCTGATGGCGATGGCGGTTGCTCATTTGCGATTGCTTGACCTGCCCAGCAGTACCGATGGGACGCGTATCCGGGTTTTCAACCCTACAATTTCTGAAGACGGATTCGTCAGCGAGCACACGGTCGTTCAGATCGTGCATGACGATATGCCATTCTTGGTGGATTCCGTGACGATGGCGGTCAATCGGCTCGGGCGAACCGCTCACTGGATTGTTCATCCCCTGCTGGTGCTTGAGCGCGACGCCCAACTACGCCTGAGCCACACCTGTTCGGCCAGTTCAAGGGGCGATTCGACAGCCAAAGTTCAATCCTTCATTTTGCTGGAATGCGACCGTATCCTGATGGCGTCTGAGCTCGGCGAGTTGCAGGCCGAACTGGTTCGTGTGCTGGGTGACGTGCGTGATGCAGTGACGGATTGGCCCGCCATGCTGGCGAAACTGCGTACCGTTATCGACGAATCGTCGCGGGCCGGGTTGTCTACAGAGCCGATGTTCGAAGGGTCCGAGTTCTTGCGTTGGTTGGAGGCACAGCATTTCACGTTTCTGGGCGCGCGTGATTACGCCTTGTCGCGCGCGGGCGATGCCAATGACCTGACGGTTGTTGCTGGTACCGGCTTGGGTATCTTGCGCGGTGACGCCATCACGCCCGTGAGCCGACTTCCCTTGGATACGCAGACTATTCTGGAGTCTGAGCAGTTGGTTTTTGCCACCAAGGCCATGACGCGTTCTACGGTGCACCGTCCGGCTTGGCTCGACTATCTGGTGATCAAGCGATTTGATGAGGCTGGTCAGGTGGTCGGTGAAACCCGGTTTATGGGTCTGTACACCTCCAAGGCCTATGCCGCCTCAGTAACCGATATTCCATTGATCCGCCATCGCGTTGCGCGGGTCATGCAAGCGGCCGACGTATTGCCTGAAAGTCACGCTGCAAAGTCTTTGCAGGCCATTCTGGAAGCCTACCCGCGGGATGAAATGTTTCAGGTCGATACGGATACTTTGATATCCCACGCGATTGGCATCTTGCGCTTGCAAGAACGTCAGCGAACGCGCGTGTTTTTGCGGCGCGACTCATTTGGTCGATTTACCTCGGTTCTGGTGTTTGTGCCGCGTGACCGTTACAACACCGAGCTTCGAGTCCGTATTGGCGAGGAGCTTGTTCGCACGCTGGATGGTCAGTCCGTCGAATACACGCCGATGCTGACAGATCACCCCATGGCTCGCATTCACTTTCTGGTGCGTGCGCGTGATCAAGCGCCTGACAATCTGGATGACACGGCTCTGGAGGCACGCATTGCCAGTTTGGTACGGCGATGGGAAGACGATTGCAAGCAGGCTTTGTTTCAAACCCATGGGGAAGGCGCGGGTCTGACCCTTGCCAAGCGCTTTGCGGATGCATTTCCGGCCGCTTATCGGGAAGATTTTTCGCCCGCTGTGGCGGCTGATGATGCGTTGGTGCTATCGGGTTTGTCCGAGCAGTCGGGAATCGCGGTGAAGCTGTATCGCCCAGTCAACCCGAAGGCGGGCGGTGTACGTCTAAAAATTTACAACACCGCCAAGGTGGCGCTGTCAGACTCTTTGCCTGTCCTGGAATGCATGGGTGCAAGGGTGTTGGATGAGCAGCCCTACAAGGTGACAGAGCCCGGACAGGCATCGGGGTTGTGGATTCATGACCTGGGTTTGCAGCTTCCCGTCAATACTGCCTTTTCAATGGTCAAAGAGCGGTTTGAACGTTTGTTTATAGGCGTATGGCGCAATGAAATCGATAGTGATAATCTGAACCGATTGGTACTGGTCACGACGCTGGATGCACGATCCATCTCCATCTTGCGAGCTTACATTCGCTACTTCAAACAATTGGGGTTCGCCTTCAGCCAAAGTTACATCGAAGACACCCTGGGTAAAAATGCAGCGTTGACGCAGCTGCTTTTTGAATTGTTCAACACGCGTTTCAATCCTGATTTTGCAGGGGATCGAGCGGCTGCGCAGCAGCAGCTGTCCGGGCAGATTGAAGCACAGTTGAGTGCGGTGGCCAGCCTGGAAGAAGACCGTGTCATACGCCAGTTCTATAACAGCATCTTGTCCACCGTCCGGTCCAATGCTTGGCAGACCACAAGCAGCGGTGGGTTTAAAACCTACCTGAGTTTCAAGTTCAACCCAAAACAGATGCCTGGTGTGCCTGAGCCCAAGCCGCTGCATGAAATCTGGGTCTACTCGCCGCGTTTTGAGGCACTACATCTGCGTAACGGCAAGGTCGCACGCGGTGGTCTTCGCTGGTCAGATCGTCGGGAGGATTTTCGCACCGAAATTTTGGGGCTTGTCAAAGCGCAGCACGTCAAAAACACAGTGATCGTTCCTGTGGGCTCCAAAGGGGGCTTTGTGCTCAAGGCTGCCCCCAACCCGGCTGATCGCGATGCTACCCAGGCAGAAGGCATTGCCTGCTATCGCATGTTCCTGTCTGGCATGCTTGATCTGACGGATAACCTGGTGAAGGGGCAAGTGGTTGCACCGGCGAGGGTCGTGCGTCATGATGCCGATGACCCCTACCTGGTGGTGGCCGCTGACAAGGGTACCGCCACCTTTTCGGACATCGCCAACAGCCTGTCTGCTGACTACGGTTTTTGGCTTGGTGATGCTTTCGCTTCGGGTGGATCGGTGGGATACGACCACAAGAAAATGGGCATCACGGCTCGTGGCGCTTGGGAATCGGCCAAGCGCCATTTCAGGGTACTGGGCTTCAACACGCAAACTTCCCCGTTTGCAGTGGTGGGTATTGGCGACATGTCCGGCGACGTGTTTGGCAACGGCATGTTGCTGTCCGAGCACATCCAACTGGTTGCAGCATTTGATCATCGGCACATTTTTCTTGATCCGCATCCCGATGCTTCAAGCAGTTTTGCCGAGCGTAAGCGATTGTTCGGCCTGGCGCGCTCCAGTTGGGAGGACTATGACAAAGGCCTGATCTCCGAAGGTGGAGGCGTGTATTCGCGCGCCGTTAAATCCATCAAGCTGTCGGCACAGGCGCAAACCATCCTGGGAGTTGCAGCGCAAGAGCTCTCACCAGCGGATCTTCTGAATGCCATCCTCAAGGCACCTGTTGACTTGATCTATAACGGGGGCATTGGCACCTACGTTAAATCTTCGCAGGAAATCAACGCCCAGGTAGGCGACAAGTCGAGTGATGCGTTCCGAGTCAATGGTCGCGAACTGCGTTGCAAAGTGTTGGTGGAGGGGGGCAATCTGGGATGCACCCAACATGGACGCATTGAATATGCCCAATCGGGTGGACGCATTTACACCGATGCCATTGACAACTCGGCGGGTGTGGATTGTTCTGACCATGAGGTCAATATCAAGATTTTGCTGGACCGATTGCTAGAGGCTGGCGACATGACGCTGAAACAGCGCAATGACTTGCTGGCTTCCATGACCGACGAGGTTGGTCAACTTGTACTGTCAGACAACTACTACCAGACCCAGGCGCTAGATGTGGCTGGGCACCATCCGGACTATTTCCTGGACGCGCAACAAAGACTCATGCAGTGGCTTGAAGGTTCAGGCCGTTTGGACCGCAAGATCGAATTTTTGCCGACCGATGAAGAAATCACCCACCGCCGCAGCTTGAAACTGGGCCTGACGGCACCTGAGAATGCTGTTTTGTTGGCTTATGCCAAGATATCGGTGTTTGACGATCTGGTCGCCAGCGACTTGCCTGACGACCCCTATTTTGGTCGCGCGCTTCAGGCCTACTTTCCTCAGGTCCTGGTGCAACGTTTCAGTGCTGCCATTGCGGCGCATCCGCTCAAGCGGGAAATCATCGCCACCTTTGTGACCAACAAATTGGTCAATCGCATGGGGGCAACTTTTGTCAATTTCTTGGGTGCTGAAGCGGGTGCCAGAACGGCTGACGTGGTGCGCGCCTACACGTTGGCACGGGAAATCTTCGGGATGGAGTCGATTTGGGACCGGATTGACGCTCTGGACCTCGTCATACCCAGCGATTTGCAGCTTGATTTGTTGACCCGGCTGATCTCGATTGCCCAGCGTGTTTCGCGTTGGATGCTGTGTCTGCGTGAAAAATCCAGTGACTTGCCCACGCTGATCGCACGTTATCAACCCGGTGCCAGAGAACTTCAAGCGAACTTGTCTGCCTGGCTACCAGATCATTCCAAGGAAGCTCTGCACAAGGCAACCGAGGCGTGGGTGAAGCTCGGCGTTGAACTCGAGATGGCACAGTCCCTGACAGCTCTTGAATTTGTTTTCCCCGCGTTGGACCTGGTTAACCTGAGCACCCAAGCCGGGGTGACCTTGGAACAGGCCGCACGGGCTTATTTCGAGGTCGAAAGCCGATTGGAACTGTCGGGCTGGCGTGCGCAAATCAATCGACTGCCAACCGATACGCTCTGGCAGACGCAAGCGCGCGGCAGCGCCCGGGACGACGTCTATACCCTGGCCAGCCAGATCACTCAGACAGTTTTGTCACGCTATGTGGACGTGAAAGACTGGGCTGATCAAAATGCCGTGCAGATGACGCGGCTGAATCGCCTGCTTCAGAACATCAGCGCGCAAAGCGCTGACCTGGCGCCGATATCGGTCGGATTGCGTGAATTGAGGCAAATGGCCTGAGCATTCAAGCGCTTAAGCTCAAAGGCCCGACCGAGCCACTTAGGCGCTGAAGTTGACGATGCGCCCGGTGGCTTGTCCCTGTGCATTGACCACAGGCGCGGCAGTCGGGTTGCTTTTCAGACCGTTGCCGTCCGCTTGTCGGCTGGAGCTGGTAGCTTGATAGAGTCCCACAATCAACTCCTGGGTTTTGGCTGGTACGACAGCTCCAGAGCGGACCTGGGAGCTGTACGTAGCGTCGCTTTGGCGCGACTGATCGCTAAGGGATCGAACCTGATCCTGGCGTTTGCCATATTCCGTCTCAGCAGCATCCACTTGGGCGCGCAAATCCTGAACGGTTGATTCGGCCTGTTTCTCCTCTCGTCGTGCCGTTTCAAGGCGCGCGCGAATCAGTGTAGATTGCAGAGACGGGGTAGCACTGTTGGTGGCAGCAAGCGCAGCCATGGTGAAACCTGCTAATTTGGGACCGCCGTGTCAGGCAGTGACGTTGAGCAAGCGTCCCGTGGTCTGTCCTTGCGTATTGACGACGGGTTTGGCAGCTTCAGCCTGAACAGGCTTCTTTTTCGGCTCTTGCCCTTGTTGCTCCTCGCTAACCTGCTTTGCTTTTTGTAGCTGAGTGGGCTGCTGGGTGGATTGAGTGGGTGCCGTGCGGGTGCTTGAAACTTCCATGGTTAGCTCCTGTCGAAGTCAGAGGTTCAGTTTACAAGTCTTTGTCTACAAACTCAACACGCCCGTTCTGATCACGTATGGAATTGCAGAGCTGCCAGTCCGGCGTACACCCCGCCCATGGCTACCAGTTCGGCATGGGTGCCCTGTTCTACCAAACGACCTTCATCAATCACCACAATCTGGTCGGCTTGCTGAACTGTGGCCAGTCGGTGAGCAATCACCAGGGTGGTGCGTCCACGCATGGCGGACTCCAGTGCCGCCTGCACCATGCGCTCGCTCTCGGCATCGAGTGCGCTGGTGGCTTCATCCAGCAAAAGCAAGGGAGGGTTTTTTAGAATGGCGCGGGCAATGGCAATGCGCTGGCGTTGGCCACCACTCAGGCGCACACCGCGTTCCCCCAAGAATGTGTCGTAACCCTGCGGCAGGGCAGTGATGAATCCGTCCGCAAACGCCGCCGTCGCCGCAGCTTTGACCTCATCGTCCGTCGCATCCGGTCTGCCGTAGCGAATGTTTTCCAGCGCACTGCTGGAGAAAACCACCGCATCCTGCGGCACGATGCCAATGCGATGACGCAAGTCATTCAACATCAAATCACGGGTGGGAGCGCCATCCAACAGGATGCGACCACTCTGCGCATCATAAAACCGTAGCAACAGCTGGAAGACTGTACTTTTTCCGGCACCGCTGGGCCCCACCAGAGCGACAGTGCGACCAGCGTCAATCTGGAGCGAAAAGTCCCGCAGCGCCGCCTGATGGGGTCGTGACGGGTAGTGAAACGTGACATTATCAAAACATATAGCACTACCCGCTGTAGGTATAGGGGCTAGAGTCGAATTTGATGGGGATTTGATGGGTGATTGGGTGGACAGCAGTTCCATCAATCGCTCGGTAGCACCCGCCGCGCGGAGCAAGTCGCCATAGACCTCGCTGAGTACGGCAAAGGAGCCCGCCAAGATGATCACATAAATCACGGTCTGCCCCAGGTGCCCGGCGGTGATGCGACCCGCCAGAACCGCCTGAGTCCCTTGGTACAAGCCCCATAGCAGTGCCGCTGAGGTGGCAATGATGATGAAGGCCACCAGGCCGGAACGTGTGCGTGAGCGCCGCACGGCCACATCAAACGCCGTCTCGGTCGCCAGGGTGAATCGGGTGGTTTCGCGGTCCTCGGCCGTATAGCTCTGCACCACCGGAATGGCGTTGAGAACTTCTGCGGCAATCGCGCTGGAGTCGGCTGCCCGGTCTTGGCTGGCGCGCGACAGCTTGCGCACGCGCCGCCCAAATGCCGCAGCTGGCAGCACAATCAGCACAAGCACCAGTAGAACCTGCGCCATCACCCTCGGGTTGGTCCACACCAGGATGCCCAATGCGCCCAGCCCCATGACCAGATTGCGCAAACCTTGGCTCAATGACGAGCCGACCACGGTTTGTACCAGCGTGGTGTCCGCTGACAGGCGCGACAGCACTTCACCGGTCTGCGTGGTCTCGAAAAACTCCGGGCTTTGCGTCAGGACATGGGCGTACACCGCATTACGCAGGTCAGCGCTGATGCGCTCGCCCAGCCAGCTCACCATATAAAAACGCGCTGCCGAAAAAATACCGAGAGCCACGGCGACCCCAAACAGCATCACGAAATGTTCCCGCAGCGCCATCATGCGTTCGCCAGGGTTACCCTGTGTTGGCCCGCCATCGATCAGACCGCGCAGCGCCATCGGAAAAGCGAGTGTGGTCGCGGCAGCCATGATCAAAAACACCAACGCCAAGCCAATGCGCAGACGGTAAGGCCGCAAAAAAGGGATCAGTCCCGAGAGTGACTTCGGGCTACGCGTTGGTTGGGAGTCGGCGGTCATGGGTGGATTCATGGAAGTACTCAAACAGCGCTTGAACAGACTGCAGACATCCTACGTCGGCTGCGGAGATGCTGGGCCTGACCTGCCAAGGTAGGCTGGTCAAGCGAGGGGCTTTGAGAGGGCCAGTGAGATGGCATTCAGCATTCACTGGTTGAGCCCGAGCAGCAGTTGCGCGCGGTCTGGTTACGTTAAAAAGGCGCGTCAGCGTCAGACTGTGCATCGTCACCCGCTGTATCTGGCGATGCGGCTGCTGCCAGTTCTGAAACCGCAGCACGTACCGCAGCCTTGTCGCCAGCACCCGCGAACTTGCTGTACTTGCCCAGAACGTTCACCATCTGGCCGTAGATGCGCGGGTTGGCGGCCAGGCATTCGCGTTGTTCCAGAAAATCTGCATCGCCCGACAGGTTGCCCACCAGACCGCCAGCTTCGGTAATCAGCAGCGACCCGGCGGCCACGTCCCAGGGTTGCAGGCCCAACTCGAAGAAACCATCGGTAAAACCCGCTGCCACATAGGCTAGGTCTAGCGCAGCGGCACCAGGGCGGCGCAATCCGGCAGTGCGCGTCATCATGTCGCCCATCATGCGCAGGTAGTGGTTGACGTTATCGTCCACACGGTAGGGAAAACCGGTGGAGATCAGGCATTCCTGCAAGCGGGTACGCTTGGCCACGCGGATGCGGCGGTTGTTCATGTACGAGCCACGGCCTTTGGTGGCGGTGAACAAGTCGTTGCGGCTCGGGTCATAAATCACGGCTTGCTCGACCTTGCCACGCACTGCCAGAGCGATGCTCACGCAGTAAATCGGCAGGCCGTGGATGAAGTTGGTGGTGCCGTCCAGCGGGTCGATGATCCAGGTGAATTCCGAATCCTTGGCACCGTGCTCACGGCCGGATTCTTCGGCCCAGATGGCGTGGCCGGGGTAAGCACCCAACAGGGTTTCGATGATCATCTGCTCGGAAGCCTGGTCGACCTCGGTGACAAAGTCGTTGACCTGCTTTTGCGACACCCGAACGGATTCCACGTCAAGCGCCGCGCGGTTGATGATGGCACCCGCTGCGCGCGCGGCTTTCACCGCCACATTGATCATTGGATGCAGATTTGGAGAGGTCATGATGTTTGATGAGTGGCCAGGCAAACGTTCAACGCGTCTTGACTGGCATGTTGTAAATCAGCACGCTGCGCCGGTGCGGGCAGCGACAATCGGACTATTTTAACGGCCCACCATGAAGACGCGATTTATCCTGATCAACACCAGCCACGCAGGCAATGTCGGCGCTGCGGCGCGTGCCATGAAGACCATGGGCTTTGACGATCTGGTGCTGGTGGCACCGCGTTGGCCCAACGTGCTGCGGCGTGAAGAAACCATCCAGCGTGCCAGTGGTGCCACCGATGTGCTAAAAAACTGTCGCATCGTCGAAACCCTTGACGAAGCCCTGGACGGCATGACCCACCTGTGCGCCACCGCCATGACCCCGCGCGACTTTGGCCCGCCAACTGTGACCCCGCGTGAGCACTTTCAAATGCTACTTAATCAAGAGCTAATATCCAAGGAAAGACGGGGGCTAGAGGTCGAAAATGCATGTAACTCTGGCGTCGCCTTCCTGTTTGGCTCAGAACGCTTTGGCATGCGCAACGAAGACGTGTACCGTTGCCATGCGTGCTTGAGCATTCCCAGCAATCCACAGTTTGGCTCGCTCAACCTAGCGGCAGCCTTGCAGGTGATCGCTTATGACTGGCGCGTGGCGCTGGGGGCATATCCGGTGCAATCGGCCACCGAGGTGCCGACCCTGGCCGACGCGGCGCAAGTAGCGGGCATGCTGTCGCATCTGGAGCAATCCCTGGTGGCGATTGGCTTTCTGGACCCGCAGGCGCCCAAAAAACTCATGCCCAGACTCAACCAGCTGTTCAACCGCGCCGGGGTCACGCAGGAAGAAATCCATATTCTGCGTGGCATGGCCAAGATGATGCTCAAGGCCGCGCCTGCGCAACCCGCGATGCCTCAAGCGGCGGCAAGCCCGTGAACGCACGAAGTTGCGCGAACCCCATTAGACTTGTCCCATGTTCTCCCGAATCCGCTCCGATATCCAGTGCATTCTTGACCGCGACCCAGCTGCCCGCAGCACGTGGGAGGTACTCACTTGCTACCCCGGTTTTCATGCTGTTTTGCTGCACCGACTGGCGCACGTTTGCTGGGTGCGCGGCTACAAGTGGCTGGGGCGCTACATCTCGCACACCGCTCGGTTTTTGACCGGTGTCGAGATTCACCCCGGCGCCAAAATTGGTGATCGGGTGTTCTTTGACCATGCCATGGGCGTCGTGGTGGGGGAAACCGCCGAAATTGGCGACGATTGCACCATCTACCAGGGTGTCACGCTGGGCGGTACCTCGCTGTACAAAGGCACCAAACGCCACCCGACACTGGGTCGTGGCGTGGTGGTGGGGGCGGGGGCGCAGGTGCTGGGCGGCTTCACCGTGGGTGATGGGGCCAAGGTCGGCTCCAACGCCGTGGTCACCAAACCCGTGCCCGCTGGTGCGACGGCGGTGGGCAATCCGGCGCGCATCATTCAGGCGGACCTGGATGTCAAACGCGAAGAGGCTGCCTCCAAAATGGGCTTCTCTGCCTACGGTGTGACCCAGAGCGACGACCCGTTGAGCCAGGCGCTGCGCGGCCTGATCGACAACGCCTCGGGCCACGAACACCAGATCACCATGCTTTGGAAAGCCATCGAAACCTTGCAAGCGCATCACCATGAACCCGACTGCGTGCCTGGCGATGCGGCCTTGAGCGAGCACTTTGAGGCTGACAAGCTCAATCAGCTGGTGGATCGATAGCTGCAGTTTGTGTAGCTATCAGCCCTTGTTTTGCATGGGCTAGATGGTAATTGGACGAGTAAGAGTTCAGATCACAGCCTGCAGCTTGGCCGGCAGGGTCGAGTGGTTGGCAAAGGTCAAGTCATGCATGGCCGTCAGGCCTATGGCCAGCTCCTCGGTGAGGTCGCTGGCGCAGACGATGAACTGGCTGCGGTTCAGGTTCAGGCGCTTTTTGAGCCGCAGGAACTTGTCGATGTCACGGCGGAACTCGCCGGTTTTGCATTCGATGTAGATCGGTGTCTGACCGTCCACCAGCGCCATCACGTCGATTTCGTGCAGGTCTTCGTTCGCAAACACCACCTTCACCCCGCGCGCACGAAAACGGGCGTTTTTTGGTTTTGAGCTGCTCCAGCAGTTCCACCAGCGCCAACCACTCCAGCCAGCCGCCCTCAAAAAACTGCCGTACCGTGGTGGCGGTTTGCAGGGTGAGGCGGACGGTTTTCTCGGGCTTCTGGTAGCGGTAGGTGGCAAACAGCGTATGGCTATGGAACTGGCGGCACAGATTGTTGAGCGCCTGTGCGTCTTTCTGGCTCAGGTTGGCCAGCTCCAGATTCACGTGGCTGTGGCTGTTGCGTTAAGCCCAGCGGATGCGGTCCAGCAGCTCGCCAAACAGCGAAAAGTTGTTGCCCAGTGCGCGGGCGGTATCGTCAAAAAAGCCGGTGGTATCGACGGCTGCGTAGTCAAACTGGGCTTCGACCTAGCGCGCCGCAAACCATTGTTTGAGCGGCTGGTGCTGCTCGGGCGTGGCCAGTAGGGCGGTGTTGTGCAGGTTGATCTGGTCCAGCGCCAGGGTCGGCGCGACGGTGGCTGGTGCTGCCGCTGCGACTGCTGCAGGCTGGGGTGCGGTGGCCGTTGCAAGCGGCGCGGGTTGGTCGGCAGCTTTCAGCGTCTCGATTTCGCGCAGCGCGGCGATATAGCGTTCGGTGAGTTTCTCGACGAAGTAGGTGGTCTCGTAGACCGTGCTGGGGTGAGCGCAGTGTGCACAAGGGATTTTGCTGCCCGGGAGCAGGGGGACGGTTTCAGCGACGAATCCACATTTGTTGCAGCGGTAGATCGGCATGATGAGAAAGCCTGACGATGGGTGGTGACAGCGGTTTGACTTGCTCTACTTGTAGGAGCTACTGGCCCTCATTGAATAAGGGATAGAGGCCTATTTTTCTTATAAAAACGTGCGAATGGCCGTCTTTGGTCGAAACGCCTTGCACACCGCCGCGTCGGCTTCCAGATACGGCCCGCCAATCAGGTCGATGCAGTAGGGTACGGCGGCGAAGACGCCATCCACGAGCTGCTTGCCGTCAGCATCCTTCAGGCCTTCCAGCGTTTCGGCAATGGCCTTGGGTTGGCCGGGCAGGTTGATGATGAGGGTCTGGTCGCGGATCACTGCCACCTGGCGCGACAGGATCGCGGTGGGTACAAATTTCAGGCTGACCTGGCGCATCTGCTCGCCAAAGCCAGGCATCACTTTGTGCGCCACGGCCAGTGTGGCTTCGGGCGTCACGTCTCGCAGCGCCGGGCCGGTGCCGCCAGTGGTCAGCACCAGGGCGCAACCGGCGTCCACCAGCTCGATCAGCGTGGTTTGAATCGTGACTTGCTCGTCGGGGATCAGGCGCGGCTCAAATTGCAGCGGATTCTTCAGCGCGCGCTCCAGCCAGCTCTGCAGGGCGGGCAGCCCCTTGTCCTCATAGATGCCACCGCTGGCGCGGTCGCTGATGGAGACGATGCCGATCTTGATGAGGGGGTAGGGATTGCTCATGGTCAGGAGGCTTCGTTAGCCGGGTTGAAGGTGCTGGGGTGGATGGAGGCATCCGGCTCGGGGATGGCACCGAGCGCCTCACGCACGAGTTGAAAAATCTCGCGGTAAGCACGGCCATGGCGCACGGCGGCACCGGGCTTCTCGGGCACCGCGTCCTTGCGCGCCTGACGGATCAGCGCGCGTAGTTGCTGGGTGTCGGTGGTCGGGTATTGCTCAATCCACTGGGCTGCAGCATCGTCCTGCGCGATCAGGCGGTCACGCCAGACCTCGGCCTGATGCAGGGCCAGGTTTTCAGCGGCCGAACCGTTGGCCTGCTCGTCCAGCGCGCCGCGCACCGCCTCCACCTCTTGCGCTTCGAGTTTGCGCATCAGTTTGCCGATGAACTGCATCTGGCGGCGCTTGCCCTCAAAGTTGGTGATGCGTTTGGCATCGGTAATGGCATCGCGGAACTTGTCCGACAGTGGCAGGCGCTCCAGCAGATCAGCGCGCAGCGTCAGCAAGGCTTCGCCGAGCTTTTGCAGCTCGGTGCTCTCGCGTTTGAGGTCGGTGCGGCTCTGGTCGTCGGTGCCTTTGAGCTCGGCTTTGAGTTCAATATCGCGCTCGCTGCCCTCGGCGATGAACTCGCCGCGCACAAAATAGCCTTTTTTCAATTTTCTTGACATAGCCAAGTATCATAGCCGCCGCTAAGAACAACCCCAACGGACTGCGCGTGTCCGCCACGCCGCCGACTCAGATATGCCATCCAAATCCTCCAAAACCACCTCGCGTCAACGTCCAACCGGTACCTCTGCTACCCGTGCAACGACGAAAGCCGACACAGGCTTTGCCTATAGCCGGGCGTTTTTTGAAGACCTGGTCGACAGTGCCATGCGTCACGCCAAAAAATTGGGTGCCACCGACTCTTCCGCCCACGCCTCCGAGGGCTGTGGCCTGAGCGTGTCGGTGCGCAAGGGTGAACTGGAAAATGTCGAGCGTAACCGTGACAAGTCGCTCAGCATTAGCGTGCACCTCGGCCAGCGCCGGGGCAACGCCAGCACCTCGGATTTCTCGCAAAAAGCCATCGAGCAGACGGTGCAGGCAGCTTTCGACATTGCCCGTTTCACCGCCGAAGACCCGTTTGCCGCTTTGCCCGACGAGGCCGACATTGCCCAGCGCAAAGAGCAGCGCACCGATCTGGATCTGTTTTTCCCGTGGGCGATCAACAGTGAACAGGCTGCACAACTGGCCTTGCAGACCGAAGCTGCGGCCTTCAGCGTGGACAAACGCATCACCAACAGCGAAGGCGCCAGCGTGTCGGCGCAGCAGTCGCACTTTTTCAGCGCTCACACGCACGGCTTTCGCGGAGGCTACGCCAGTTCGCGCCATTCGGTGTCGGTGTCGCCGATCGCCGGCAAGGGCGCCAACATGCAGCGCGATTACTGGTACAGCTCGCAGCGTGATGCGGCTGACTTGGCCGCGCCGGAGGTGATTGGCCGCTACGCCGCCGAGCGGGCGCTCAGCCGTCTGAAAGCGCGCAAGATCGCGACCACCGAATGCCCGGTGCTGTTCGAGGCACCGCTGGCCTCAGGCCTGCTGGGCAGCTTTGTGCAGGCGGTCAGCGGCGGGGCGCTGTACCGCAAGAGTTCGTTTTTGCTCAACTCGCTGGGTAAGCAGGTTTTTCCCAAGCACATTGACATTCTGGAAGACCCGTTTGTCAAGCGCGGCAAAGGCAGCTCGCCGTTCGATGACGAAGGCGTGCGCGTGCAGGCGCGCAGTGTGGTCGAGGCGGGCAAAGTGCAGGGTTATTTTCTGGGCAGCTATTCGGCGCGCAAACTTGGCATGATGACCACCGGCAATGCCGGTGGCTCGCACAACCTGACGCTGACCTCGCGCCTGACCCGTGCCGGTGACAACCTGGACGCCATGTTGCAGCGCCTGGGCACCGGCCTGTTTGTCACTGAGCTGATGGGCAGTGGCGTGAACAGCGTGACCGGCGATTACTCGCGCGGCGCCAGCGGCTTTTGGGTGGAAAACGGCCGCATTGCGTTCCCGGTCGAAGAGATCACCATTGCTGGCAATATGAAAACCATGTTGAAGGACATCGTCGCCGTGGGTGCCGACGCCTATAACCAGGGTGCAAAGACAACCGGCTCGGTGTTGATCAAGAAGATGAAGGTGGCGGGCAGCTGACGCCGCAGTTTGAACGTCCTGGCTTCTTGGCGGGAGCGGTTGATCAGTCGCGACGAGGGAGTTCGGGAACACGTTATCAGGCGGGGATGATCAACTCTGCAAGGCAGTTCAGACGGTTTGCTGGCGATGTTGACCAGATGGCGTCTTGGGATAGCAGGAGGTAAGCCAATGACCGACAAACGACACTGGAGTTTGGGCGCCAAGCTCTTGATGCTGGGCACGCCGTTCTTGATGCTGGTTTTCCTGGCCACCGCGGCGACGCTTTGGGTGTCGTGGCAGCTGGACGGTGGGGCCGCTGCCGTCAATGAAGCTGGCCGCATGCGCATGCAGTCTTACCGGATGTCACTGTCAATCGGCATTGGCGATCTCGGTCAATTACCACAACAAACCACTGAGTTCAATCACAGCCTGTCCATCCTCAAATTGGGTGATCCGGAGCGTCCGCTGTTTGTGCCCTGGGACGACGAGACGACCCAGCGCTTTGCTCTGGTGGAAACAGACTGGGCGCATTACCAATCACGCTGGATTCAGGATGACCCCAAGGTGTTTACCGAGCTGCGCTCAGACACCGTGTCGTTCGCGTCTGACATTGACCAGTTCGTTCATGCCATCGAAGTGCATATTGAGCATTGGACGGCGATTCTTCATCTGCTACAGATGAGCGTTCTGGGCTCCGTGATTGTGGGTGCCGTCGCTTTGCTGTACACGGGCTACATGTTTGTGCTCGAACCGGTTGGGCAACTGAAACAGGCCATTCAAAAGGTCCAGGCAGGGAATTTTGAGGCTCGCGTCGACCGGGTCACCAGCGACGAATTTGGCACGCTGGCCGATGGTTTCAACACCATGGCCGAACAATTACAGTCGATGTACCGAAACCTGGAAAGCAAGGTGTCTGAAAAAACCTGGCTGTTGCAGGAAAAAACCGAGCGGCTGGAGAGCCTTTACGAAGTGACCGCATTGGTCAACAAGGCGACCTCACTGGATGCCCTGGCGCAGGAATTTGTCAAAAGCCTGGCCAAGATTTCCCGTGCAGATGGGGTGGCACTGCGCTGGTGCAGCCAGGGTGGGCAGCGCTATCTGATGCTGGCGGCACATGGCTTGCCTCCGTCCATGGTGGATGCCGAACAGTGCATTTTTTCAGGTGATTGCTATTGTGGTGCGACCGTGGCGGGTGTTGCTACAAGCGTGGTGTTGATTCAGGATCTTTCACCCGCGCAGTTGCCGCATTGTGCCAAAGCCGGGTTTGAAACACTGGTGACCCTTCCGGTGTGCCTACACGGTCAGGTCATGGGTGAAGTGGACTTGTTTTTTCATGCGCGCAGCAACCCCACACCGGCTGAGCGATCACTGTTCGAAGCCCTGTGCAACCATCTCGCTGGTGGCATGGAGAACTTGCGTCTTCATGCGCTTGAGCGAGAGGCTGCGGTGTCACAGGAGCGTCATTTGCTGGCGCGCGAACTGCATGACTCCATTGCCCAATCACTCGCTTTTTTGAAAATACAAGTGCAACTGATGCGTGATGCCGTCAAGACCAGCAACTCTGGCCAGATCGCCAAAGTGCTGGAAGAAATTGATATGGGTGTCAAGGAAAGCTACGGGGATGTGCGTGAACTGTTGTTGCACTTCAGGACGCGCACCAATGCTGAAGACATCGAACCCGCACTGGCTACGACCTTGCAGAAATTCGAACTTCAAAGCGGAATTAAGTCAACGCTATCTATGCAGGGGCAGGGCATGCCGCTAACGCCCGATGTCCAAATTCATGTTCTGCATATTATTCAGGAGGCCTTGTCCAACGTCCGCAAGCACGCACATGCCTCGCAGGCCTGGCTGGATGTACAGCAACAACCCACCTGGCGTTTTGAGGTGCGCGATGATGGCGTTGGTTTTAACCCGGACGAAGGTCAGCATGACCAAACCCACGTAGGATTGCGCATCATGACCGAGCGTGCACAACGGATTGGTGCGCACATCGACATTCTCTCCACACCATCGCGCGGCAGTTCTGTGGTCTTGACCTTGCCGACACCCTCGCATCCAAGCACCAGCAACGCGGCTCGTCTGAATCAGATGTCACCAGCGACTGCTGCGCACCTGACCTGAGAAATTCATGAATTCCACTGAAAAGACCTTGATACGGATATTGGTGGTGGACGACCACACCCTGTTTCGCCGTGGTTTGACGGCACTGCTGTCGCGAGACCCGCAGTTGACCGTGGTCGGGGATGCCGCGGATGCCGGGCAAGCACTGCGAAAGGCGCAGGAACTGCAACCTGATGTGATCTTGCTGGACAACCATTTACCCGGTGTGAATGGTGTCGATGCGGTGCCGTCATTGCGTGAGGTTGCCCCCGAAGCCTGCGTCCTGATGCTCACCATCAGTGAGGATGAGAGCGATCTGCTGGCTGCATTGCAGGGAGGTGCTTGCGGGTATCTGCTCAAAACCATGGAAGGTGATGAACTCACCGCCGCGGTGCGCCGCGCTTTTCAGGGGGACACCATCGTGGCACCGGAAATGATGGGCAAACTGGTGGCCGCTTACCGAGGTGTTTCCAGTCCATCTGCACGAGTCGTCGAACTGGACGGAGCACCAACCAAGCCAATGCCCGGTGATTCAGCGCTATCGAGCCTTTCCCCAAGGGAACTTGATATTTTGCGTGGTATCGCGCGTGGCGCCAGCAACAAGGAAATTGCGCGGGAATACGGTATTGTTGAAACCACCGTCAAAATTCATGTGCAGCATATCTTGCGCAAACTGGGCGTGAGTTCACGGGTTCATGCCGCCGTGCTGGCTACCGAACACGGCGTGTTGTGAGGGCGTTCACAATGTAGCGGCTCACGCTGCCCGCGCAGGCAAGCCAGGGATCAGTTGAAGGCGCTGAAGGGGTACGGATTTGGAATCCGTCGCGTCAGCTGCCACCAGATCAGCCAGCGTGACACCATCCAGCACTGCAAGGTAACTTTGCGTGGCGGTTGCCAGCACGCTCCTGAGATGGCAATGCTGGCTCAGGCGGCATTGATTCAACGCGGGCTCAAAACACTCGACCATGGCGAAATCGGTTTCAGTGGCGCGTACAACATCACCCAAACAGATGTCCTGGGCCGACTTGAGCAGCCGCATGCCGCCACCGCGACCCCGCGTCGTTTCCAGCCAGCCCCTGCCTGCCAGATCTTGCACGACCTTGGTCAAATGGCTGCGCGAGATGCCATGGCTGTCGGCAATCTCGGTGATCGTGACAGGCTGCGCGCGCTGCTGGCTCGCCGCGCAGTACATCAGCACGCGCAGGGTGTAGTCGGTCCACTGGGTCAGGCGCATAGGTTAGAAAGGTGATTTGTAAAGATGCATTCAATGCGAATGTTATCATCTAGAATAACATCCATATTACATTCATCTTTAAAGAAAGTCCACCATGCTCACCCAGTCAGAACTCCATGACACCGTCACCGATTTGCCGCAATTGGACCAAGCCATTGGTCAAATCGCTGTCAACCTTCCCGGCGCTACAGCGGTGTTTCGAAGACTGAAACTTGATTTTTGCTGTGGCGGGCAAATCAGTCTGAAGCAAGCCGCCACCGACAAAGGGCTGGATGCTCAAGCCGTCTTGACGGAGCTGATGGCGATACCGCGAGATAACCAGCTGCCGGTTGTCTCTGAGCCGACAACGTTGATTGACCATATCCTGACCCGCTACCACGCCGTGCACCGTGGCCAGCTGCCCGAACTCATTCGCATGGCGAGTCGGGTTGAGGCCGTGCACCGTGAAAACCCGCAGGTGCCTGCCGGTTTGGCAGACCTGCTGGAAGTCATGGAGCAAGAGCTGTTGTCACATATGGACAAGGAAGAAAGCGTTCTCTTTCCGATGTTAAAGGCAGGTGGCAACCCATTTATCAATCAACCCATTTCGATGATGCGAGCCGAGCACGTCGATCATGGCGCGATGCTGGAAAGATTGTTAACACTGACCAACGACGCCACACCGCCGGACGGCGCTTGCACCACCTGGCGTGCGCTTTACGCTGGCGTCGCTCAGTTTCGTGATGATTTGGTGAATCACATCCATCTGGAAAACAACGTGTTGTTTGCACAGTTTGATGCGCCTTGGAATGGGCAGTCGGCACGCCAGTCATGAAGCAGTCTCGGGGCTCCAAGGTCATTCCGATCCAGCAGGTGTCTTCTGGTGAGCGTGCGACTGATGTCGTTTCGTTATATCAGGAGCAGGTCAAGCTCTACCCGCGCGCGGTCTCCGGTTGGTATGCGCGTTGGCGTTGGGTCATGGCGTGGGTCACACAAGTGGTCTTTTATGGTGTTCCCTGGTTGGTGTGGAATGGCAGGCAGGCCGTTCTTTTTGATTTGGCCGACAGCAAGTTCTTGATTTTTGGATTGGTGTTGCACCCCCAGGATCTGATCTATTTGGCTGGCTTGCTGGTGTTGGCCGCGCTGACTCTGTTTTTCTTCACCGCCATCGCCGGACGGCTCTGGTGCGGCTATTCCTGTCCACAAACCGTTTACACCGAGATATTCCTGTGGCTGGAGCGCCAGATCGAGGGTGACCGCTTGGCCCGTATGCGGCTTGACGATGCCACCTGGAGCTTGGAAAAAATGGCCCGCAAAGGTGGCAAACAGGTGGCGTGGATTGGCGTGAGTTTGATCACCGGCTTGACGTTTGTTGGCTATTTCACGCCGATACGGGAGTTGACGCATGAGCTGGTTCTTATGTCGTTTTCCCCCTGGGAATGGTTCTGGGTGCTTTTTTATGCGTCAGCCACCTATGGCAACGCCGGGTATTTGCGGGAGGAATTCTGCAAACACATGTGCCCCTATTCACGCATTCAAAGTGCCTTGACCGATATGGATTCCCTGGTCATTGCCTACGATGTTGAACGTGGCGAGTCACGCGGATCAAGACCACGCACGGCCGATCCTAAAGTGCTGGGTCTGGGTGATTGCATAGATTGCACTCTGTGTGTTCAGGTTTGCCCAACCGGTATTGATATTCGTGAAGGACTGCAAAACGAATGCATTGCCTGCGCCGCCTGCATTGATGTCTGTGATGAAGTGATGCGCAAGATGGATTATCCCAAGGGACTGATCCGCTATTCATCGGGCAAAGGCATGGCTGAGAAGTTGACCCGGGGGCAAATGCTCAAGCGGGTGTGGCGGCCAAGGGTGTGGGCCTACGGCACGTTGCTGCTTGTCGGTGTGAGCCTCTTCGTTGGTGGCTTGTCGATGCGCAAAAGTTTTTCCGTGGATGTCATCAAGGACCGCGGCGTGATGGCGCGCGAGGTTGGCAATGGTGATATCGAGAATGTCTATCGTCTGCAGGTCACCAACGGCACCGAGAAAGTACAAACCTATACCGCCGCTGTGCGTGGTTTGCCCGGGCTGACTTTGGCGACCCCACCGGACTTGACCGTGCCTGCAACAGGCATTGGGTCACTCACAGTGCGTCTGACACTGTCGGCTGTCGATGCCCAAGGTTTCCGGGGTAAGACCACCCCGATCTTTTTTGATGTGCACACCAAGACCACCGGCAAGCCATCTGTCATCGAAGAAAAGTCAACTTTTGTGGTACCCCGTTGACGCCAGAAGGATACGCTGTGATGTCAAAGATATTTCCGATACACCCCGCAAACCCTCACCGCATCTGCTGGGGGTGCGATAAATACTGTAGCGTCGATGCCATGGCTTGCAGCAATGAGCGCTCACCCCACCCGGCAGAATTGTTTGGCGATGACTGGCTGACTTGGGGCAACCAGCATCTTGAACCGTCGGACAAAAACGACCGCGCGCTATTGCAGACATTCAACAACCCTCTCCATCACCAGCCATGACCGACGTTCTCATCTCCCTGACATCCCGCCAAGCTTCCCCTGTACCACCCCCGCTGGGGTGGCCAGGCTTGCGGCTGGCTTTTCGCCCTTTCTATCTCGGTGCAGCAATGTGGGCGACGTTGATAGTGCCGCTGTGGTTAGCGATTTTTCTGGGTGCGATCACCTGGCAACCAACGCCGCCGCCGCTGCTCTGGCACGCGCATGAGATGCTGTTCGGGTTCGCCATCACCGTGATCGTTGGCTTCCTGCTGACCGCGGGCAAAAGTTGGACAGGCCTGGCGACGCCGCGCGGCCCGGCGCTGGGTGGGTTGATCCTGCTGTGGATGAGTGCTCGTCTGGCCTCGCTGGTGGCACCTTACGCGGTGTTTGCCGTGCTGGATCTGGCGCTGCTGCCGACAGTTGGTCTGATTTTCCTGCGGCTGCTGATCCGTTCGCGCAACTGGCGCAACGTGCCGCTGGCGCTCATATTGCTACTGCTGTCGCTGGTGAATCTGACGTTTCATCTGTCCGTTCTGGGGAAAATCGACCTCGCACCAATGCGCAGCCTGTACGCCGGTCTGGCATTCATCGTGATGATCGAATGTGTGATGGCGGGACGGGTGGTGCCTTTTTTTACCGCCAGCGCTCTCGCCGGGGTGAAGATCGCAACCCTCCCATGGCTGGAGCGCAGCGCCTTGGCTGCCACCGGCCTGGGTTTGGCGCTCTGGGTGGCCAAAGGGCCGGTGGCCGTGACGGGGGCGATGCTGGGTCTGGCGGGCGTGCTGAACCTGGTTCGCCAACTCCGTTGGCACCCCTGGGCCACCCGGAGCCGCCCGATTTTGTGGATTCTGCATCTCTCGCACCCGTGGTTGGCGCTGGGCCTGGGTCTGCTGGCTCTGGCGCAATGGGAACTGGTGACGGTGTCGATCAGTGTGCATGCGCTGGCCGTTGGCGCTACCGGTGGCCTGATCATCGGCATGATGACCCGCACCGCGCGGGGCCACACTGGCCGCGCCTTGGCTGTGGAGGCGCCCGAACTGGCCGCCTACGTGCTGGTCATGATGGCTGCCGTACTGCGGGTGCTGTTGCCGCTGTTTCTGCCGTCGCTGTATATCTACGGCCTGATCGCCGCCGCAGGGGCGTGGAGTACGGCCTTTCTGCTATACCTTTGGAAGTACAGCCCCTGGTTGCTGAGTACCAGATCAGACGGTAAAGACGGCTGAGCGAACCAACGCCACGTCAGCGTCAATGATGGGTCGTCGCGCGCAAACATGCGTTTCATCGGTGTCATACCGGCTAGAACGCACTGCCCAACGAACAGTCAGATATTGATCTGCATCAGGCGGCAGCAAGAAACGCCAGGCGCTAGTTCTTTGGAACTACCTCACGCCATGTCACATAGTTCCAATGAGTGCCTCAACTCGCTCCAAAGAGGGATACCGCACAGAAGAGACAAAACCTAAAGTCACTGCATTCAAAAATGGAAAGATTGCAATGACCAAAAAAGGGCAAGCCCTCTCGGTGCTGATTGCCAGCACATTCGCTTTCACGGTGTGTTTCATGGTGTGGATGATGTTCGCCGTCATCGGCATACCGATCCAGAAAACGTTGGGACTGAACGCAACTGAGTTTGGTTTGATGACGGCCATGCCGGTGCTTTCAGGCTCACTGATACGAGTTCCTTTGGGCATCTGGACCGATAAATACGGCGGCCGCATTGTCATGACCGCGTTGTTGGCGGCTACCGTACCCGCGATCTGGTTCATGGCCTATGCCACCGCACTGTGGCACTACCTGACCATTGGTCTGGTGATTGGCCTGGCAGGTGGCTCTTTCTCTGTGGGTACGCCGTATGTGGCGCGCTGGTTTCCCAAAGCCAAGCAAGGTTTTGCCATGGGTATCTTTGGTGCTGGCAATGCGGGTGCTGCGCTGAACAAGTTTCTGGCACCGGCCTTGGTGGTGGGCTTTGGCTGGACCATGGTGCCGCATGTGTATGCAGCCATCATGCTGGGCACCGTGTTGTTGTTCTGGTTCTTCAGCTACAGCGATCCCAGCCATCTCGTACCCAGTCACGTCAAGTTCAGGGACCAACTCAAAGCCCTGAAGGACCCCAAGGTGTTGAAGTACTGCCAGTTCTACAGCATTGTCTTTGGCGGCTATGTGGCGCTGTCATTGTGGATGGTGCACTACTACGTCGGTGAGTACGGGCTGGACATTCGCATCGCGGCCCTGCTGGCTGCCTGCTTCTCGCTACCGGGTGGTGTGTTGCGTGCGGTTGGTGGCTGGATGTCCGACAAATACGGTGCCCACGATGTGACATGGTGGGTGCTTTGGGTCGCCTGGATTTGCCTGTTCCTACTGAGCTATCCACAAACTGACTTGACCATCAACACCATCACCGGACCACAAACCTTCCACATCGGGCTGAACGTCTACATGTTCACCATCCTGATGTTTGTTCTGGGTATTGCCTTTGCCTTTGGCAAGGCCAGCGTGTTCAAGTACATCAGCAACGACTTTCCCACCAACATCGGCACGGTCAGCGGCATCGTGGGTCTGGCCGGTGGCATGGGTGGCTTCCTGTTGCCCATCATGTTCGGTGCGCTGGTGGATCTGACGGGCATCCGCTCCAGCGCGTTCATGCTGATGTACGCCGTGGTCTGGGTGTCACTGATCTGGATGTACTGGACCGATGTGCGCGGCAAAAACCTGTTGGCGGAAAACTCCCCAGCCGTCGTGGTGTGAACCTGTAACCGAAAGACATACATGAATTCTCAAAAAACAAGTGGCGCAGATGTTGCCGACTGGCGTCCAGAGGACCCTCAGTTCTGGGAGACGACCGGCAAACGCATCGCCTATCGCAACCTGTGGATATCCATTCCGGCGCTGCTGTGTGGTTTCGCCGTCTGGGGCATGTGGGGCATCATCACGGTGCAAATGATTAACCTGGGTTTTCCTTTCACCCAGGCCGAACTGTTCACGCTCACGGCCATTGCAGGAATTGCCGGTGCAACGATGCGTATTCCGGCGTCGTTCCTGATTCGCCTGGCAGGCGGACGCAACACGATCTTCCTGACTACCGCGATGCTGCTGGCCCCGGCCATCGGCACCGGGATCGTGCTGCAACACAAAGACTGGCCGTTGTGGTCTTTTCAGTTGATGGCGCTGTGGTCGGGTGTGGGTGGCGGCAACTTTGCGTCATCGATGTCCAACATCAGCACCTTTTTCCCCAAACGCCTGCAGGGCACGGGGCTGGGTCTGAATGCCGGCTTGGGCAACTTTGGTGTAACGACGATGCAGGTGGTGATTCCCCTGGTCATGACCATGGGCCTGCTCGGTCACATAGGCGGTGAATCCATGACATTGGTGAAAGACAGTGGCTGGATCTTCGGCAAAATTCCTGCCGGTACGCAGACCTGGATCCAGAACGCTGGTTTTGCGTGGGTGTTGTCCCTGGTGCCCTTGTCGGCGCTGTGCTGGTTCGGAATGAACAACCTCAAAACTATTTCGCCAGCCACCGGCAACCCGATCGTTGCCTTTGCCAAGATCACCTACCTGTACACGCTCGCCTTCGTGCCGTCGGTGTTCATGCTGTATCTGTACCTGCCGGCGCCGACTGGTCGGGGCCTGCTCAACATGTGGGCGGCGATTCCACTGGATATCGTGATGGCGCTGCTGGTCATGAAGATGGCCGCCTTTGGCCCCATGAAAGAGGGTGTGGCCAAACAGTTTGAGATATTCCGCAACAAGCACACCTGGTCGATGACGATTCTGTACATCGTCACCTTCGGTTCGTTCATTGGTTTCTCGATGGCGCTGCCGCTATCGATGAAGGTGATCTTTGGCGTCAGCCACGTGGCTGATGCCAATGGGGTGATGCAGCACACCTTGAACAACCCGAATGCACCGGCGGTGTTGGCTTTCGCCTGGATCGGTCCGTTCGTGGGTGCGCTGATTCGCCCGGTGGGTGGCTGGATCGCCGACAAGATTGGCGGCTCGATCGTCACCCAATGGGTGTCTGCCACGATGGTGGTGGCCTCTGTCGCCGTGGGTTACGTGATGATGCAGGCCTACCACTCGGCCACGCCAGAGACTTATTTCTTCACGTTCCTGGCGCTGTTTGTGGTGCTGTTTGCGGCCAGCGGTATTGGCAATGGCTCCACCTTCCGCACCATCGGCGTCATCTTTGACCGCCAGCAGGCTGGACCCGTGCTGGGCTGGACGTCGGCCGTGGCTGCCTACGGCGCATTCATCGCGCCGGTGGTCATCGGTCAGCAAATCAAGCTCGGCACACCCGAGGTGGCCATGTACGGCTTCGCGATTTTTTATGCGCTGTGTCTGGTGTTGAACTGGTGGTTTTACTTGCGTGCAGGCGCGGAAATTAAGAACCCCTGACTTGGCATCGTGATCACCCTCTAGCCCGTTGGGTCAGCGTGATTACCGCCAGCGCATTAGATATTAGTTTTGTAGCTATGTGTGCTTGTGGTACGTGGGCTAAAAGCCAATTTTCTTTGTAATTCTTGAACGCTAACGAGGTACGCCATGAGCCACTTTTTGGATCGACTCACTTATTTCTCGCAACCCCGTGAATCCTTTTCTGGCGACCATGGCGTCACCACGGGCGAAGACCGCACCTGGGAGGCCGCTTACCGTGACCGTTGGGCGCATGACAAGATCGTGCGCTCCACCCATGGGGTGAACTGCACCGGTTCATGCTCTTGGAAGATTTACGTTAAGGGCGGTATCGTCACCTGGGAAACCCAGCAGACCGATTACCCGCGTACCCGTTGGGACATGCCCAACCACGAACCGCGTGGCTGCGCGCGAGGTGCCAGCTACAGCTGGTACCTCTACAGCGCCAACCGAGTCAAGTACCCGATGATTCGTGGCCGCCTGCTGAAACTCTGGCGCGAAGCGCGGCAAACCCTGGCACCGGTGGATGCTTGGGCAGCCATTGCGCAGTCGGATGAGAAACGCAAGAGTTACCAGACCCTGCGTGGCATGGGTGGCTTTGTGCGTTCAAGCTGGGATGAAGCCAATGAAATGGTGGCGGCTGCCAATATCTACACGATCAAGCAGCATGGCCCGGACCGTGTCATTGGCTTCTCGCCCATCCCCGCCATGTCGATGGTGTCGTATGCAGCAGGCAGCCGTTACCTGAACCTGATTGGTGGTGTGCCGCTGAGCTTTTATGACTGGTATTGCGACTTGCCTCCTTCCAGTCCGCAAGTCTGGGGTGAGCAAACCGACGTGCCCGAGTCGGCGGATTGGTACAACTCCAGCTACATCATCGCCTGGGGCTCCAATGTGCCGCAGACGCGTACGCCTGATGCACACTTCTTCACCGAGGTGCGCTACAAAGGGACCAAGACGGTGGCTATCACACCCGACTATTCGGAGGTGGCCAAGCTGTGCGACATTTGGATGAAGCCTAAGCAGGGCACCGATGCAGCCGTGGCCATGGCCATGGGGCACGTGATTCTGAAAGAGTTTTATTTTCCCGATGGCGGCAAGCCCCGCAGCGAATACTTCGACAACTATGTGCGGCGTTTCACCGACATGCCAATGCTGGTAATGCTCAAGGAGCAAACCTTGCCCAGTGGTGAAGTCGTCATGGTGCCGGATCGTTATGTGCGCGCGTCGGACTTCAACGGCAAGCTCGGTGCGGCCAACAACCCCGAGTGGAAAACGGTGGCGCTGGACATGAGCGGTAAAGTGGTGCTGCCCAACGGCGCCATTGGTTTCCGCTGGGGTGCCGATGGCCGCGCCGACCAGGGCCAGTGGAACCTCGAAGCCAAGGAGGCCCGCCATGGCTCAGACGTCAAGCTCAAGCTCACGGTGATGGAGGGCGACCAGGCCAGTGCAGAGACCGCGAGGGTTGGTTTCCCATACTTTGGTGGCATCGTCAGCGAGCACTTTCCCAACAATGCCACAGGTGATGCCGCCAACAACGTGCTGGTACGCACTGTGCCGGTGCAGCGCATTTCATTGGGTAAGGAAGGGGAAAAGCGGGATGCCCTGATTGCAACGGTGTTCGACCTGCAAGTGGCCAACTATGGTGTGGCGCGTGGCCTGCCAGGTGAAATGGCTGCCAAAGACTTCAACGATGACACACCGTACACACCGGCATGGCAGGAGCGCATCACTGGCACGCCACGTCAGCAGGTCATCACCGTGGCGCGTCAGTTCGCCGAAAACGCTGACAAGACCCATGGCAAGTCCATGGTCATCATTGGCGCAGGTGTCAACCACTGGTTCCATGCCGACATGAACTACCGCGGTGTCATCAACATGCTGATGATGTGTGGCTGTATTGGTCAGTCCGGCGGCGGCTGGTCGCACTATGTGGGGCAAGAAAAACTGCGTCCACAAACCGGCTGGACAGCGTTGGCGTTTGCGCTGGACTGGATCCGTCCGCCCCGGCAGATGAATGGCACCAGCTTTTTTTACGCCCACACCGATCAATGGCGTTACGAAAAAGTGGGCGTGGAAGAGATCTTGTCGCCGCTGGCTGACAAGTCGAAGTTTGGCGGCACGATGATCGACTACAACGTGCGCGCTGAGCGCATGGGCTGGTTACCCAGTGCGCCACAGCTCAAGGTCAACCCGCTGCAATTGGTGCGCGATGCCGTTGCGGCTGGCATGGAACCCAAGGACTACCTGGTCAAAGGGCTGAAAGACGGCAGCCAGACCATGAGCTGCGAGGACCCTGATCACCCCGACAACTGGCCCCGCAACCTGTTTGTCTGGCGCTCCAATATCTTGGGTTCCAGCGGCAAGGGTCATGAATACTTTCTCAAGCATCTGTTGGGCACTACCCACGGTGTGCAGGGCAAGGATTTGGGCACCGAAGAGGCCCGACCCAAAGAGGTGGTGTGGCATGACAAGGCACCTGAAGGCAAGCTTGACCTGGTAGTGGCGCTGGACTTTCGCATGAGTACCACCTGTCTGTATTCGGACATCGTGCTGCCCACTGCCACCTGGTATGAGAAGAACGATCTGAACACCAGCGACATGCATCCGTTCATTCACCCGCTGTCGGTCGCGGTGGATCCGGCCTGGCAGTCACGTAGCGACTGGGATATCTACAAGGGTTTTGCCAAGAAATTCAGCGAGCTGTGCGTCGGCCACCTGGGGGTGGAGTGCGACATGGTGCTCACCCCGATCATGCATGACACCCCGGCCGAGATGGCGCAACCCTTCGGTGTGCAAGACTGGAAGCTGGGCGAGATTGACCTGATTCCCGGTAAAACCGCCCCGAGCATGACCGTGGTGGAGCGTGACTACCCCAACGTTTACAAACTGTTTACAGCGGTGGGCCCGCTCATGAACAAGGTCGGCAACGGCGGCAAAGGCATCGCCTGGAACACGCAAACCGAAGTCAAGCAGCTTGGGGAGCTCAATGGTCTTGTGACTGACCCAGGTGTGACGTGTGGCATGCCAAAGATCGACACCGATATTGATGCCTGCGAAATGATCATGCAACTGGCGCCTGAAACCAACGGTCATGTAGCCGTCAAAGCGTGGCAGGCCTTGGGCAAACAGACCGGGCTGGATCACACCCATCTGGCGATTCACCGCGAAGACGAAAAAATTCGCTTCCGCGACATTCAGGCACAGCCGCGCAAGATCATCAGCTCACCCACCTGGAGCGGCATCGAGTCTGAGACCGTGTCGTACAACGCGGGCTACACCAACGTGCATGAGTTCATCCCATGGCGCACCCTGACCGGGCGTCAGCAGTTCTATATGGACCATCCGTGGATGACAGCGTTTGGTGAAGGCTTCACCAGCTATCGCCCACCGATCGACTTGAAGTCCACCAGCGCCATCCAGAACCTCAAACCCAACGGCAATATCGAAATTGCGTTGAACTTCATCACGCCGCACCAGAAGTGGGGTATCCACTCCACCTACAGCGACAACCTGCACATGCTGACGCTGAGTCGCGGAGGCCCGATTGTCTGGATCAGTGAAGACGACGCCAAGAGTGCCGGCATTGTGGACAACGACTGGATTGAGCTTTTCAACCTGAACGGTGCCCTCACAGCCCGTGCGGTGGTCAGTCAGCGCGTCAAGAACGGCATGTGTCTGATGTACCACGCCCAGGAAAAATTGGTGAACATACCGGGCTCCGAGATCACTGGCGGGCGCGGTGGTATCCACAACTCGGTCACACGCGTCGTACCCAAGCCCACGCACATGATTGGGGGTTATGCCCAGTTCAGCTACGGTTTCAACTATTACGGAACCATCGGCAGCAACCGCGATGAATTCGTGGTGCTGCGCAAGATGAACAAGGTGGACTGGCTGGATGAAGAAGACTCGGCCTCGACATCCACAGCGGCCCAGGCTAAAGGAGAACTCTGATGAAAATTCGTGCACAAATTGGCATGGTGCTCAACCTGGACAAGTGCATCGGTTGCCACACCTGTTCGGTGACCTGCAAAAACGTTTGGACCAGTCGCCCAGGCATGGAATACGCCTGGTTCAACAATGTCGAGACCAAGCCCGGTATCGGCTACCCCAAGGAGTGGGAAAACCAGGACAAATGGAACGGCGGCTGGTTGCGCAAAAGTGACGGCAAGATCGAACCACGCCAGGGTGCCAAGTGGAAGCTGCTGATGCGTATCTTCGCCAACCCGAACTTGCCAGAAATTGACGACTACTACGAACCCTTTACCTTTGACTACGCGCATTTGCAGTCGGCACCCGAATCGAAAGTGGTGCCGACCGCGCGACCGCGCAGCTTGATCACCGGCCAGCGCATGGAAAAAATCGAGTGGGGTCCGAACTGGGAGGAAATTCTCGGCGGCGAGTTCTCCAAGCGCAGCAAGGACAAGAACTTTGATGACATCCAGAAAGACATCTACGGTCAATTTGAAAACACCTTCATGATGTATCTGCCGCGCCTGTGCGAACACTGCCTGAACCCGGCGTGTGTGGCGTCGTGCCCCTCCGGCAGCATTTACAAGCGAGAAGAAGACGGCATTGTGCTGATTGATCAGGACAAATGCCGCGGCTGGCGCATGTGCATCAGTGGCTGCCCCTACAAGAAGATTTACTACAACTGGAAATCTGGCAAGGCCGAAAAGTGCATCTTTTGCTACCCACGCATCGAGGCGGGACAGCCGACGGTGTGCTCTGAAACCTGTGTGGGTCGCATTCGTTACCTGGGCGTGTTGCTGTATGACGCCGACCGCATTCAGGAAGCCGCCAGCGTGGAACACGATCGCGACCTGTACCAGGCCCAACTCGACATCTTTCTGGACCCCAACGACCCGAAGGTCATTGAGCAGGCACGCATCGACGGCATTCCAGACAAATGGATGGAGGCTGCGCGCAAAAGCCCGGTTTACAAAATGGCGGTGGAGTGGAAAGTCGCCCTGCCGTTGCACCCCGAATACCGCACGCTGCCGATGGTCTGGTATGTGCCGCCGCTGTCGCCCATCAGCGCAGCTGCCAATGCCGGTCAAATTGGCACCAACGGTGTCATTCCGGATGTCAAGCAATTGCGCATCCCGGTCAAATACCTGGCCAACCTGCTGACCGCAGGCGACACCACGCCGGTGGAGCGGGCTCTGGAGCGCATGCTGGCCATGCGCGCCTACCAGCGCGAGAAGCATGTGGACGGTCGTATCAACACGGCCGCGCTGGATCAGGTGCAGATGACCCAGGCTGAGGTGGAAGAGATGTACCACGTGATGGCGATTGCCAATTACGAAGACCGCTTTGTCATCCCCAGTACCCACCGCGAATACGCTGAGAACACCTTCGATGTGCGCGGTGGCTGCGGCTTCTCGTTTGGCAACGGCTGCTCGGACGGTGCCAGCGAAACCAGCCTGTTTGGCGGAACCAAGCGCCGCACCATCCCTATCCAGGCGGAGGTTTAAATCATGGCACTTTCAACCAACATATCTGGTGCTTCACGCAGCTTGCGTGTCTTGGCCAGGCTTTTGTCTTACCCCGATGCGCAGTTGCGGGCCGACTTGCCCGACATGCGCGAGGCGCTGCTGGCAGAAGGCGTCCTTGCATCGCCACGTCTGGCCGAGTTGGAGCAGTTGATGCGCACGCTGGCATCGCGCAGCACCTTGGATGCGGAAGAGCACTACGTGGAGCTGTTCGATCGCGGACATGCGACGTCACTGCATCTGTTTGAACATGTGCATGGCGACTCGCGCGACCGCGGCCCGGCCATGATCGACCTGACACAAACCTATGAAAAGGCTGGCTTGTTCCTGGCCCCAGGTGAATTGCCCGACTACCTGCCGGTGGTTCTGGAATTTGTATCGACCCAACCCATGGCGGAAGCACGTGCTTTCCTGGGCGAGATGGCGCACATTTTGAACGCCCTCTTTAGCGCCCTGCAGTCACGGGAAACCGCATACGCCAGTGTCCTTGGCGCTTTGTTGGAGCTCAGTGGCGAGAAGGTGCAGCCTGTCAAGGTGGTCGCTGATGAGGCACTGGACACCAGCTGGGAAGAGCCCGAGGTGTTCGACGGTTGTTCCGTCAAGGGCCAGGGCAAACCTGATCAGGCTCACCCCATTCACTTTGTCAAAACCGATGCAGCCAAAACACACGCAGGCGCGGCTGCATCTGCCGGAGTATCACCATGAACTATCTTGATCATCTGTTGTTTGGCGTGTTTCCCTACGTCGCCCTGGTTGTCTTCTTTGTTGGCAGCCTGCTGCGGTTTGATCGCGACCAATACACCTGGAAAAGCGATTCGTCACAAATGCTGAGAGCCGGGCAATTGCGCTGGGGCAGCAACCTGTTTCACATTGGTGTGCTGTTCCTGTTTTTTGGCCACCTGATTGGCATGTTGACACCGCATTTCTTGTATGAGCATGTCATCAGCGCTGGTAACAAGCAACTGATGGCCATGATCAGTGGCGGGTTTGCGGGTCTGTTGGGCTTCGTCGGCGTCAGCATGTTGTTGCATCGCCGTCTGTTTGACCCACGCATCCGCATCAACTCCAAAACTAGCGACATCGTGCTGCTGCTGCTCTTGTGGGTGCAATTGGCCTTGGGGCTGGCCACCGTGCCACTGTCAGGCCAGCATCTGGACGGCAGCATGATGATGATGTTGGCCGGTTGGGCGCAAGCCATCGTCACTTTGCAACCCGGCGCCGCCGAGATGCTGGTGGGCGTGAACCATATTTTCAAGGCGCACATGCTGCTGGGAATGAGCATCTTCTTTATTTTTCCGTTCACCCGATTGGTCCACGTCTGGAGTGGCTTTGGTGCCGTGGCTTATCTGATGCGTCCATATCAGGTGGTGCGGGCGCGTCGTCTGAATGTGCCAGTGGGTCGCAATCAAGCGCGTCAACCCGGCGCGGGCGTTTAAGGAGATGGTTATGGAACATGTCGTCCTTGAAGGCCAGATGGCCCGTGTGAACGGTGTTGCCCTGCACGCCGAAGGTGCCAGCCTGACATCTGATGAACTGAATCAGCGCGCCTATTCCGAATTGTTGCGACAGGCCGCCATTCAAAAAGGCCTGTTGGATGCAGGTGATGTACCGAGTCCGGATGGCATTCACAGTGAGCCTGCATCTGCCGCCATCGAGGCCCTGTTGGACCAGAAAGTGACTGTTCAGGAGCCGTCCGAAGAGGCCTGTCGAAGGCAATATGCTGCTCACCAAGCCATGTACACCACGGGCGAAAAGATTCTGGTGCGACACATTCTGTTTGCCGTCACGCCGGGCGTTGATTTGAGTGCCCTGCGCAAGCAGGCCGAAGCCACCTTGCTCAATGTGCGCTGCTTTGACAGCAAGAGCACCGAGGATGCCTTCGCCGAGGCAGCCAACGCCCTGTCCAACTGCCCCAGCGGTGCCGAGGGCGGCCAACTCGGCTGGCTAACCCATGCAGACTGTGCACCGGAGTTTGCCAAAGAGCTATTCGGCAACAAGGAAATTGGTGTCTTGCCGCGCCTGGTGCATAGCCGCTTCGGCTTGCATGTGGTGGAGGTCATGGACCGCGCGCCTGGCATCGTTCAGGCTTTTGAATCGGTTCATGGTGCTGTGGCGATGGCACTGCAGCAAAAGGCGTTCGTCACCGCTCTGAGGCAATACCTGAGTCTGCTTGCAGCCGATTCCTGCCTTGAAGGGCTGGACCTGAAGCGCGCCGAAACGTCTTTGGTGCAGTGACTGCGGGCCAGTAGCGTTTAACACCGAGTCCATTCCATGAACATATCCAGCTTTGACGACCTTGTGTTGGCGGCCCGCCAACAAACTCAGCCTCAGCAACTGCTGTTTGTCTTTGCGACCGCCGAACTACCGGATGACGCCACCCCTGAGCAGCGTGCCGGGTTTGAGCAAGGCGTTGGTGGCGCTCTGGTGCCAGCCACGTGCGTGGACAAAACGCTTGATGACATCAGCGACTTTTCAGCGATCAAGCGAGAAGCCAGCCAGTTTGTCAAGAACTGGTGCGTGTTGTTTGCCAGCAGCCTGTCGGGCGCCGACACTTTGCCACCAGCGCAGGAGAAGATTCAATCCGCCTTGGACCGCATGGTGGAGGCCATCAAACTGGGCGCGTTTGCCAATATGATCGCTTTTGATGATGCTGGTCAGGCCATCGCTCTCGAATAGGGCGCAAGGTCAGCCATCAGACTTCTGTTAGGCCCTCATAGGCCTGACCAGGCATTGATCCAGTTGAAGGGGTTTTGAATGCAGACCATCCACAATAAACGCCATGGACGACGAAGCTCCCGCTGACCCCGTCAGTTGGGTACTTGAGTGCATCACCACGCGCCAGAACATCTCACCCAGGCGCCTGGTGGCACCGGGGCCGGATGACGATCAGGTCAATCTCATGTTTCGCGCGGCAGCGGCTGCGCCAGACCATGGCGAGATCAGACCGTGGAGGTTTGTGCTGGTGCCGCCCGACAAGCGTGCGCTGCTCGCCGATGTCTTCGCACAGGCCTTGATTGAGCGCGATGCAGAGGCCACACCCGAACAGATTGACAAAGCCCGCGATAAGGCATTTCGCGCACCCTTTCTGGCCTTGGCCATTGCCAGGCTGGGGCCATGTGAGCCCGATATTGATCCGCTGGAGCGTATGGTGTCCATGGGGGCCGCCATTCAGAACTTTGTGCTCTACGCTCACAGCCTTGGATTTGGTAGCGGTTTGACCAGCGGCCAAGCCCTGCGTTCTTTGCCGCTGCGGCAACTGTTTCAAATGAGTGATGGCGAGCAAGCCGTGTGTTGCATCAATGTGGGCACGGTGGCCAAACGTAAACCAACGCGCTTGCGACCCGATGTGGCCTCATTCGTGAGCACGCTCTGATAAGTCTGATGAAGAACGAGTTGGTTCGCCGAAAGCATCGGCGCCCCTACCATCAAGTTCCCTAGATTGGAAACATCATGTCGGCCTGCAACCACCAGCCAGCGGCACACGGTGCCGCTCAAGGTAGTGGTAGGTCGAGACCGGTTCAATTCAACTCTGTGCGGACCTTGTTTTTGAAGGTGTAAAGCGTGATTGCTGGAGTGGTCAACTCGCCCTTGGGTGTAAAGGCAATATTGGCGGTGACACCCTTTAAATGGGTCTTGCTGATGAACGGAACGTAGACCTTGGGATTGACCGAGTCAGCGCGTTTCATGGCGTCCACCAGGACAAAGGTCGCGTCGTAGGCATACGGGCTGTATACCTGAAACTGACCGGGGAAGCGTGCGTCATACCTTTTCTTCCACTCTGCGCCACCCTGCATCTTCTGTACGGATGCACCACCCGTGGCGCAGGTGACGTTTTTAATGTTGGCTGACTGGCTTGAAAGTTCTGCCAGTTTCTCGGTGCACAGTGCATCGCCGCCAAAATATTTCAAGTTGCCTAACCCGAGTTGTTCCATCTGGCGCAGCATGGGCCCCGCTTGTGCATCCAGACCACCATAGAAGATCGCGTCAGGCTTCTGGCTCTTGATCCTGGTCAGGATGGCGGTGAAGTCAGTGGCTTTGTCGTTGGTGTAGTCGGTGGCGACGACCTTGACACCTTTTTGCTCGGCGGTGGCTTTGAACACGTCGGCCAGACCCTGCCCGTAAGCCGTGCGGTCATCGATCACGGCCACGGTCTTGATCTTCAGAGTGTCGTAGGCATAGGTCGCCAAGGCGGCACCCAGAGCGTTGTCGTTGGCAATCACTCGGTAGGTGGTGTTGTAGCCGCGCTTGGTCACGTCGGGGTTGGTGGCTGCAGCGGTGATGTGCGGCAGGCCGCACTTGTTGTATATGTTGGATGCCGGAATGGTGGTGCCCGACTGCAGGTGGCCGACCACGCCTGCGACTTTCGAATCGCACAGCTTTTGTGCCACGGCGGTGGCCTGTCGCGGATCGCCCGCATCGTCTTCGGCATCGAGTTCGAACTTGGTCTTTTTGCCACCAATCACCAAGCCTTGTGCATTCAGATCGTCAAGGGCCATGCGCACGCCGTTTTCTGTGTCCTTGCCGATGTGGGCAATGGCACCCGAGATTGGGCCGGCATGGGCAATACGAACGACTTGCGCATCTTGCGCGTGGGCTGGCCATGCGTTCACCACCAGCATGGCGGCGGCGGTCAGGGTGAATACGGCGGTGGGGCGAGAAGAGGTTTGCATAGGTGGATCAGACGTCATGAAGGTAGGGGCATCAGGGTTTACCCCGATGTCGCCATCTTACGTCTGCACCGGTCTGGTGCGCGTGTGCGCACGGCTCAATCAACCCAAGTTAACGCCGATTCACGTTACTTATATAAGAAAATGCCTGCTAGCCCTTTTGTATCAAAGGCTAGTAGCTACACTAAATATAGTGATCAATCAATGGCAGTGCTGATTCACCCAGCAGATCAATGGCCCAGAATCTTGGACAAAAAGTCTTTACTACGTTCACTTTGCGGGTTGTTGAAGAAGTCGTGCGGGTTGTTTTGCTCGACGATCTGGCCCTGGTCCATGAAGATCACGCGGTCGGCCACGGCTTTGGCAAAGCCCATTTCGTGCGTCACGCAGAGCATGGTGATGCCTTCATTGGCCATGGCGATCATCACATCCAGCACTTCCTTGATCATTTCGGGGTCCAGCGCAGAGGTTGGCTCGTCAAAAAGCATGATCTTGGGTTTCAGGCACAAGGCGCGGGCAATCGCCACGCGTTGCTGCTGACCGCCCGAGAGTTGCAACGGGTATTTGTTGGCCTGTTCGGCAATGCGCACGCGTTTGAGCTGCACCATGGCTTTTTCTTCAGCTTCCTTCTTGGGCATCTTGCCAACCCACATGGGTGAGAGCGTCAGGTTTTCCAACACGGTCAGGTGCGGGAACAGGTTGAACTGCTGGAACACCATGCCAACCTCTTTACGCACCTGATCGATGGCCTTGACGTCGTCGGTCAGCTCGACCCCATCGACGATCAGGTGGCCTTGCTGGTGCTCTTCAAGTCGGTTGATGCAGCGAATCAGGGTGGATTTTCCTGAGCCCGATGGACCGCAAATCACAATGCGTTCGCCTTTGGCCACATTCAGGTCAATGTCGCGCAGCACATGAAAGCTGTTGCCGTACCACTTGTTGACTTTGTCAAAGGTGATGATGGGGGTGCTTGGTGTTTCATCCATGATGTTGTTTTACTTAATGTGTGGGAGATTAGCGAAGCTTGCTCTTGTTGACCTGCTTCTCGATCCAGTGGCTGTAGCGCGACATCGAAAAGCAAAAAACAAAGTAGATCATTGCGATAAAAAGGTAGCCCTCGATGATGAACGGCCGCCAGTTGGCATCCGAATTCACCCCCAGCTTGAGGGCCCCAGTGAGTTCATACAAGCTGACGATAGTGACCAGGGAGGTGTCCTTGAACGTGGAGATGAAGTTGTTCATGATGCCGGGCACCACCATGGCCAGAGCCTGTGGCAGCACGATCATGCGCTGTGTCTGCCAGTACGACAGGCCCAGCGTCGCCGCCGCTTCGACCTGGCCCTTGGGAATGGCCTGCAAGCCACCACGGATCACCTCGGCCATGTAAGCCGCAGCAAACAGCGTGATACCGACAAGAACGCGAATCAGCACGTCGATGTTGGTGCCTGGCGGCATGAACAGCGGAAACATGAACGAGGCCATGAACAGCACCGAGATCAAGGGCACGCCCCGAATCAACTCCACATAAATGGTGCAAAAGGTGCGGATGGCTGGCAGATTGGAGCGACGCCCCAGAGCCACGACCAGGGCAATCGGAAAGCACAAAACCAGCGAAACGGATGACAACAAAATGGTCAGTGGCAAACCGCCCCAACGGTCGGTCTCGACCTTTTCCAAGCCCATGACGTTGCCATACATCAGCATGAAGAAGACCGTGAAAACCACCACCCACAGAATGGGCAGCCAGGACTTCCAGGCGGCACGCATGCAACTGAGCACCAGCAGGCCGGTGAGTAAGATGGTGGCGATCAGCGGACGCCATTGCTCTTCATAGGGGTAGCGGCCAAAAATGATGATGCGATATTTTTCAGCAATCAAGCCCCAGCAGGCTCCGGCCTGGTTGGCATGGCAGGCATCGTAGTTGGGAATCCAGGTGGCTTTGAACACGGCCCAATTCAATAGTTGTGGAATAAACCAAAGCAGCAGGCCACCGATAATCACGGTTGACAGGCTGGTCTTCCAGTCAGACAGCAGGTTGGTCTTGATCCAGGCCATCGGGCCTTCGGTGTTGACGGGTGCCGGACGCGCGGCAATCGGTTGAAATATGGTCGTTGAAGTCATGGCTCGTGTTCCTTTTCAACGCTCTTTGATGGCGGAACGTTTGTTGTACCAGCCCATCAGCAGGGAAGTTCCCAGTGATGTCACCAGATAAACCAGCATCACCAGCGAAATACACTCCACGGCTCGCCCGGTCTGGTTCAGTGACGTGTTGGCAATGGACACAATATCCGGATAGCCAATGGCCACAGCCAGGGACGAATTTTTGGTCAGATTCAGATACTGGTTGGTCAGTGGCGGAATGATCACCCGCAGCGCCTGTGGCAGCATCACCAGGCTCATCTCCTGCTGCCGATTCAGGCCCAGCGCTGAAGCCGCTTCGCCTTGCCCGCGTGGAACGGAAGCGATGCCACCCCGCACCACCTCGGCAATGAACGAAGAGGTGTACAGCGTCAAGCCAATCAGCACTGCCAGAAATTCAGGCGTCAGCGCGCCGCCGTTTTCAATGGAGAAGTCGCCCTTGATGGGCCGGTTCAGCGCCATCGGCGCACCACCCAGCGCCCAGCCCAGCAGGCTGCAGGCCACGACGATGACCACCGGCACCCAGAACATGCTGCGGGGTGTGCCGGTGGCTTCAAATTGCCGTATGGCCCAGCGCCGGTACACCCAGATACCGATGACGCCAACCAGTATGCCGATGGCGGCCCAAAACTGCCCGGCGGCCCACACGGGGATCGGGAAGTTCAACCCGCCTTTGCTGAGAAAGAAAGAGCCTACTTGCCAGGCGTTTGCCGAATCAGGCAACACCTCGGTCAACACCACATACCACAGCAACAACTGCAGCAGCACCGGAATATTGCGGAAAGCCTCTACATAGGACAAACACAGACCGCGTACCAGCGCATTGCGTGAAAAACGGCCAATACCCAGCGTGGTGCCAAGGATCGTGGACAGAATGATGCCCAAGATGGCGACGCGCAAGGTGTTGCTGATACCGACAAGAAACGCTTGCCAGTAAGGCGACTCCGAGTCAAAGGGATAGAGGCTCTCGCCAATAGCAAAACCGGCTGGCTGTGTCAAAAAGTCAAAGCCGCTCTGGATCCCGCGCACACGCATGTTCACGAGCGTGTTGTGCGCCAAAAACCAGACTGCCGCGGCGATGATGCCAATGGCCAGAACCTGGTAGATCAGTCCACGAAACGCCTGGCTACGCCAGGACCATTTGTTTTTCTTGGGTGGTGGTGTGTCTGGAGTCATTGTGCTTCTCGCTCTGGAGGCGGTTGGATGGGAAACACGGCTAGCATTCTTCAATGCTAAAAAAAGGCGCCGCTGGCATCGCTTGAGCGACAGCAGGCGGCGCTATCAATGGTGCGAATCCGGTTTAGCGGATGGGCATGGCGTACATCAGGCCGCCTTTGTTCCACTGGTTATTGACACCACGAGGCAGACCCAGGGAAGATTTCGGTCCGACATTGCGTTCGAAAATTTCACCGTAATTGCCCGTAGCCTTGATGGCGTTGTACATCCAGTCCTTGCTCAGACCTAGCAATTTACCGGAGTCTTCCGAGGTGCCCAGAATGCGCTTGACGACCGGATCATCGCTGGTGGTCTTGAGCGAATCGACGTTGGCTTTGGTGATGCCGTACTCTTCGGATTCGATCAAGCCATAAATGGTCCATTTGACAATGGAGAACCATTCATCATCACCGCGACGCACCATGGGTCCGAGAGGTTCTTTGGAGATCAGCTCAGGCAGGATGACATGGTCAGCCGGGTTCTTGGCAACCTTGTTGCGGGTGGAGGCCAAGCCAGATGCGTCCGTGGTGTAGGCAATGCAGCGGCCCGTGAAATAGGCGTTTTCGGTTGCGTCGAGCTGTTCAAACACCACAGGTTTGATACCCAGATGGTTGGCTTTGGAATAGTCGTTCAGGTTTTTCTCGGTGGTGGTGCCTGATTGCACGCACACGGTTTGACCTTTGAGCTGTTTGGCGCTCTTGATTTTGCTCTTGAGCGGCACCATGAAGCCCTGTCCGTCATAGTAGGTCACGACGGTTTGCTCCAGACCCAGCGATGCATCACGCGTCAGCGTGAAGGTGGTGTTGCGCGACAGCACGTCAATTTCGCCAGACTGCAGTGCGGTGAAGCGTTGCTGTGCGTTCAGTGGCACGTATTTGACTTTTTCTGCGTCGCCCAAGGTGGCTGCGGCAATGGCGCGGCACACATCGACATCCAGACCTGTCCATTTGCCAGCCGAGTCTGCGGCACCAAAACCTGCCAGGCCGGTATTCACACCGCAAATGACTTGACCACGCGCCTTGATGGCGTCCAGCGTTTTGCCAGCGTGCGCAGGCATGGCTGCCAGGGTGCCGATAGCGGCGGCAACGATGGCCAGTGTCTTCATAGAGCTGATATGCATAAGTTTTTGACTCCAGGTTAGAAAAAAAGAAACAGATGAAGGATGACGGGGTGAATGGATAAATCACCACATCATGCACTGTAACAGTGCGTGGTCTGCGTGATATCGGGGTTTACGCTTGCACATCAGACACCTTTCACCTTGCCAGCTATGGCTAATGCTAGCCATTGAGTGAGTAAGCTAAGCAGTAAGCGTGCCACTTGGGTTGCTGATTTGACCATGCCCGAATTGCCAGCGTCGCAGACCGGCGTGTTGCAGTCGGCCAGATCAATCCTGGCTGCAGGGGAACCCTGGGCCCGACAACGCAGCACGCGCGTCAGCGCTATGATTGATTGCTTTTTAGACATCTAGCCCCCGTTTTTAATGGGCTTTCAGCTATAAATTTAGTATGACTTTGCAATCTGTAATTCCTGAAAAAATGGGCCTGAGCACTGAGCGTTTGCAGCGGCTGATGGCTGTGCTGCAGCGCGAGGTGGATGACAAGCGCCTGCCCGGCGCGGTCGCCGTGGTGGCGCGGCATGGCAAGACAGCTTTGCTGGAAAGCGTCGGCCAACTCAATCCGGCCACCGGCGAGGCCATGCGCTGCGACGCCCGTTTTCGTATCTATTCGATGACCAAGCCAATCATGTCGGTGGCTGCCATGATGCTGGTGGAGCAAGGCCGCCTGCTGCTGAGTGATCCGGTGGCAAAATTTTTGCCTGAATTTGCCCAGCAAAAAGTGGCTGTGCAAGAAGGCGGTGCGCTGGAGCTGCAAGCTGTGCAGCGGGACGCCACCGTGCACGACTTGCTGCGCCACACTGCGGGCATGACTTACGAGTTTTTGGGCAGCGGTCCGGTGCAGCGACAGTACGCGCAGTTGCGCCTGGGTTCGCGTGATCGCAGTCTGGCCGAATTCACCCAGAGCCTGGCTGGACTACCTCTGATGTACCAGCCTGGCAGTGTGTTTGAGTACAGCCGCGCCACCGACGTGCTGGGGCGCGTCGTGGAGGTCGTGGCAGATCAACCGCTGCAGCATTTCATGCAGGAGCAGGTGTTTGACCCCTTGCGCATGCCGGATACCGCGTTCAACGTGCCGCCGGAGTTTCATGGTCACATTGCCGAGCCTTTTGCCCGCGACCCGGACGGCGGCTTGCAGATGAAGGTGATTGACGTGCGCACCGACGCTGCGCTGGTTTCCGGTGGCGGCGGTCTGATTTCCACAGCGCAGGACTACGCGCGCTTTTTGCAGTTCATGCTGAATCGGGGTGAACTTGAGGGTGTGCGCCTGCTGGGGCCGCGTACCGTTGATTTCATGACAACCGATCACCTGGGCGATATTCCCCTGGCAGCCGGTGGCTCGCGTGCGTTGCTGCCTGCCGGGCACGGTTTCGGGCTGGGTTTTGCGGTGCGCAAGCATCTGGGTGTGGCACCGGTGCCGGGATCGGTCGGGACCTATTTCTGGGGTGGCCTGGCGGGTACGTCGTTTTTTGTCGACCCTGCACTGGACATGTATGCCTGCCTGATGCTGCAGGCACCGAATCAGCGCGAGTATTACCGCATGCTGTTTCGGGATTTGGTGTACGCCGCGGTGATGGACTGAGCGCGCTGCTAACGCTTTCCCTCGTTCATTGGCGCAAAAGGGGTGGGGGCGGCGAAACCCTGGCTTTGACTTTGAAACTGGCTGCTTTGACTCTGTATCTGGCTCTGCCCTGATCCAGACCCCACAGGTTCCACCGTCACACCGACTGACAACACATGGCTGGCTCCGCCACGAATCACACCACGCATCGGCGAGACATCCGAAAAATCCCGACCGATGGCCAGCGTCACATAGTCCTCACCGGGCGATGGCCAGCCCGCGCGGTCATTGGTCGGGTCCAGATCGACCCAGCAGGCAGGTATCGCGGCAACGTTGGCGGATGCAGGCTGGCCGGGCAGATACACCGATGCCCAGGCGTGTGACGCATCGCTGCCGCGCAGCTTGACCGTACCCGGCGCGGGCGTCGTCAGCAGGTAGCCGCTGACATAACGGGCCGCCAGCCCCATCGAGCGCAGGCAGGCGACGAAGATGTGGGCAAAGTCCTGGCACACGCCTTTGCGCTGCGCCAGCGCTTGCAGCGCCGGGGTGTTGACCTCGGTGCTCAGGCTCTCATAAGTGAAGTCGCGGTAGATGCGGTGCATCAGGTCAAGCGATCCCAGCAGCAGGCTTTGACCCGGCGTAAAGCTCGGACGGGCGTAGCTGGCAAATTCGTTGTGATGCGGTGCCATGCTGGAGGCAAAGACAAATTCGTTGGCAGCATCAAATACTGCGCCTGCGTGGTAGCGAAATCGTTCGCGCACGGCCTCCCAGGAGATCAGGTTGCTTGGTATGTGGCTGCTTTGTGTCTGAACCTCGCTGCGAGCGACGACACGCAAGCGCCGGTGAGGTACTTGCAGGGAGAAAAAGTGCCGTGTGTTGCCAAAGACGTCTTTGGTAGAACTGATCTGCGCGGGCTGAGGGTCAACCTCCAGCCAGTGGCTGAGTACGCGCTGTGTGGGGTTGTTCAGCGGTGTCAGGTAGGCCATGTGCTGCGCCGTTTCGACGGCGGGCTGGTAGTCGTAGACCGTTTCGTGAGTGATGCTGAGCCTCATAACGCCCCCACGCTGTGGTTGCCCTGACCGGCATGGGTGAAATAGGTGGCGCTGATTTCCTCCGAGACCTCGTAGGCCGCGTCGCTGCATTGGTCCAACACAGTCCTGAGCAGCTCGTATTGCGGCGCTTCCGCGGCAGCGCCTGTTGCATCGCTCGCAGTGGCCGGGGTTACCAGATCCGGTGCGCGCTCGCAGAGTTGCGCCAGACCCCATGCGTTCGGATTGGGCACCTTGAGCGACAGGGCGCAGAGCTCATTGGGTTCGCTGCCCGCCAGTTTGGCCAGGCGACCACGCAGTGTGTGGGCTACCCAGGACACCGAGCGGGGGTTGTCCCGGTCAATCACCAGCAGGTCCACCAGCGCCGCCATGTCGCGGCTTTGCTGAAATTCGGCATGGAAGGTGATGGCGTTGTCAAAGAGCTCCAGCATGGCGTCAAAACCGCTGGCGGTTTCCAGGCTTTTGCAGGTCAGAGCCAGATTCAGGGCGGTGGACAGGAAGCCCATGCGCTCGACGTGCCGCCCGATGCTCAGCAGCCGCCAGCCATCGTCGCGCGTCATGCGGTCGGTTTGCGCGCCGGTGATGGCGGCCATGTGGTCGCTGGTGTCCTTGAGGATTTGCAGCGCCTGCTGCGTCGAGCAGCCACCTCGCTGGCGCTGCGCCGCAAAGCGGGCGAAAAATACCTCTTCGGCGCGGGTGATGATGCGCCAGTGTTCCTGCGACAGCCGTTCGCGTACGCTCGACGCTGCCAGTTTGAGTGCGCGCAAATAGAACCCGACACTGGTGGCGCCTTGGGTGCTGCCCAGGCTGTCGATCAGGGCGCGCTCAAATACACGAGGCGCTTGCAGCGGCGTCGGTACACCGGGCAGCACCAGGGTATTGGCCACGGCCATCTGGCTTAGCCAGGTCATCAGCGGTACGCTGGTGGGGTCCTCACCATGCAGGCAGTCGAGCGTCAGTCGTGCAAGTCGTAGCGCGTTCTCGGTGCGTTCGGTGTAGCGGCCGAGCCAGAACAGGTTTTCGGCGGCGCGACTGGTGACCAGTCGCTTGCGCTGCATCAGGCTCTCGGGTGTCAGGTGCGGCTGTAGCATGGTGGCGTGGTCAACCTCGCCGGTGGTCAGCGCCCAGACGTCGGCGCTGCTGCCTCCGTGCTGCATAGAAATAATCTCGTGGGAACTGCTGGCCACGCGGGCCAGTCCACCGGGCAAGACACACCAGCCCTGCGCGCCATCAGAGACGGCAAACACCCGCAGCATGACCGATCGAGGTACCAGTTCAGGCGCTATGGAAGGATCTGAGTCATGTCTGACCTGCCACGTCGGCATTTGCGACAGGGGGGTGTAGGCCTGCACCGTGTGTTCTTCCGGGTGGCGCGCGATGCGTCCGGCCCATTCGTTGAGAGCCTGAGGTGTTTGCCTGGCACCCAGTACCGCGTCGAAGCTGGCATGACTGCTGGAACCCGGGTAGGTGGGCTTGATGGCACATTCACGCAGGCGCGCCAGCGCATCGAACATGGCGCCGCTTTCTCCGCACCACCAGGTGGGGAGTGCGGGCAGGCACAACTCTTCGTTGAACAGATGGCGCGACAAGGCGGGCAGAAAACCCAGTAGTGCGGGCGATTCCAGGAAGGCAGAGCCAGGCGTGTTGGCCACCAGCACGTTGCCAGCGCGAATGGCTTGCAGCAGGCCCGGCACGCCCAGGGTCGAGTCGGCGCGTAGTTCCAGTGGGTCCATGTACTGATCGTCCACCCGTTTAAGCAGGCCGTGCACGGGCACCAGCCCTTTGAGGGTCTTGAGGTACAGGTGTTCGTCGCGCACCAGTAGATCGCTGCCTTCCACCAACGTTAGACCCAGGTAACGTGCCAGGTAGGCGTGCTCGAAATAAGTTTCGTTGTACGGGCCAGGTGTCAGCAGGGCCAGATGCGCATCGGCTCCCATCGGGTTCATGGCGCGCAGGCTGTCCATCAAAGCGCGGTAAGTGCCCGCCAGGCGCTGGACCCGCAAGTTGTCAAAAGCGCCGCCAAATTGCGCCGAGATGGCCAGCCGGTTTTCCAGCAGGTAGCCCAGGCCGGAGGGTGCCTGAGTGCGCTGCCCAACCACCCACCAGTTGCTGTCGGGGCCGCGTGCCATGTCAAAAGCGGCGATGTGCAAATAGCGTCCGCCCACCGGCTGGACACCATGCATGGCACGCAAATAACCCGGGTGACCGTGCACCAGCGCGGGTGGCAAAAAGCCCGGTTCCAGCAGCTTTTGTGGTCCGTAGACATCGGCCATCACGTGTTCGAGCAGGCGTACGCGCTGCAATACCCCTGCCTCGATATGTTTCCAGTTGGCATCGTCCACGATCAACGGGAACAGGTCCAGTGACCAGGGGCGCTGCGGGCCGTTTTCGTCGGCATACACGTTATAAGTGATGCCGTTATCGCGGATCTGGCGTGCCAGCTGGATACTGCGTTGGTTCAGGTCAGTCGCAGTTTCACCACGCAATGAATTGAAAAAACTCGTCCAACCCCTTGTCCCAAAAGCTTTGTTTGCTATATTTTCAGGGGTTGCTTCGGTCGCTGGACTACGACTATCAGAGACCCTGTCCCGCAGTTCGTCAAAGTGTCCTTCGGACGCCCGGTAGCGCGCAGCCAGTTCCGTCAAGTCTGGCTCTTCAGGGCTCTGTGGAGGGATTGGCAACGACGTGACGGGTTTCATGGGGATGAGTATGCCAGTGAACTCACGCTTTGAATGACAATCGCAGGTTAATCAAACTGATCCACCGATCCCCGTTATGACCGAAACCTTGCCAGATTCAACACCGCCCATCACACCCTCGGATACACCAGCCGCTAGCGTCAGCGCGGCATCCGCCAAAGGCAAAAACCGCTTCGCTAGCGCACAGCCCGTTCTGGAGAAGCTTTTTGAGCTGTATCCGCAGCTGTTTGGCCAGCGCTTTGTGCCGCTGAAGTTGGGGGTGTTTCAGGACCTGCTGGCGGCGCACCCCGAGGCGTTTGCCAAGGATGCGCTCAAGCTGGCTCTGGGCGTGCATACCCGCTCCACGCGCTATCTGCAAAGCGTGGCCCAGGGTCTGCCGCGCCATGACCTGCAAGCCCAGCCGGTGGAGCCTGTGGCGCCCGAGCATGTCTTGCTGTCCATCATTGAACTGTTTCATCGCCGACAGGCACGCACGGCGGAGGACCTGTTGCCGCGTCTGCGTAACCAGTTGCTGACGGCCTACCAGGCCAGCGGCCTGTCACGGCAAGATATGTTGTCGCGTCTGCCGACCTTGCAGGAGCCCGTGACAACGCTGCTGGACGAGGTGATGGCCGAGGTCGATCAGCAACGCGCGCGTCAGGCGGCCTTGCTCAAAGCCTTTGATGCCAGCGGCAAAACAGTGCAGGAGTTTGCTGCAGAACTGGGCATGGACCCGCGACAAGTGCAATCTGCCCTGAAACAGCGCAGCGCAAGCTAAAGCAGGTTTCGGGCGCTGTCCGCTGTCTCTAGAATGGTTTGGCGTGTGTTGATGCAGCCGGGCAAAAATAAGGAGGCGTGATGAGCTACACCCAGAAGCTGACTTTTTCAATGATGGTGCCGACCGTGATGGTGGCTGGTGCCGGGTCTGCTGTGGCGCTGGGCGCTTGGTGGATCCATCAAGAAGCGCTCAAAGTCCAGTCCGATGTCATTGCTGGTTATTTGGAGATTGGTGGCTGGGGAGCTGGCATCCTGACGTTGGTTTGTGTGCTGGCCTGTCTCGGGGTGACGGTGTGGATACGTCGCACCGCCTTGCAGGTGCTCGGTGGCGATCCGTCCCTGGCCAGTGACATTCTGGCGCACATGGCCGATGGCGAGCTTCACTACCGCATTCCTGCGGCCCCCGCGGGCAGCCTGCTGGACTCGGTGCAGCGCGTGGCCACCATGCTTGAAGCGACGCTGGGCGCCATCGGTCAAGCGTCCACGCAGGTGACAGCCGTGTCGCAGGAGATTGACCGGGACAACCGCGACCTAAGTGAGCGCACCGACCAGACCGTCGGCCAGCTCACCACTACCGCACGGCATGTTGAAGAAGTCACCCTGAATGTCCGGCAGTCGTCTGAAGCTGCGCATCGTGTCACTGCCATGGCGTTGCAAGCCTGCGATGTGGCCAAGCGTGGTGGTCAGGCGGTGGGGCAGGTGGTGAGCACCATGCAGGAGATCAATCAGAGCTCGCAGAAAATAGCCGACATCATTGGTGTGATTGACGGCATTGCGTTTCAGACCAATATCCTGGCGCTCAATGCGGCGGTGGAGGCAGCGCGCGCCGGCGAGCAGGGACGGGGCTTTGCGGTGGTGGCCAGCGAGGTGCGCAGCCTGGCCGGGCGTAGCGCCGTGGCTGCGCGTGAGATCAAGGCGCTGATTGATACCTCGGTCAGCAAGGTTGAGGCGGGTTCCAGCCAGGTGCAACATGCCTTGAGCACCATGGATGACATTGTCAACTCAGTGCAACAGGTGAGCGACACGGTGGCGGGTATCAGCGCATTGGCTCAAGAGCAATCCGGCGGTATGGACGACGTCAACAGTGCAATCCATGGGCTGGAGTCGATAGCGCGTCAGAACGAAGAAACCGCCGTGCGGGCGCAAGCCGCATCGCACACCCTGCAAGAGCAGGCAAGCCTGCTGATGCAAGCGGTGTCTACGTTCAAACCGTAGCATTCGCCGGGACCACGGCAGCACCGAATGATGCGGCGCCGTGGTCGCTTTCCAAGGCTTATTGTTCTATCGGCACGCAGCAGCAAAACAGGTTGCGGTCACCATAGACGTTGTCGATACGACCCACCGGTGGCCAATACTTGCTTTGCTTGAGGCTGGGCACCGGAAAGGCCGCCAGCTCCCGTGCATACGGCTTGGACCACTCTGAAGTCAATAGCGCCGCAGCGGTGTGCGGGGCATTTTTCAGCGGATTGTTATCCTGTGGCCATTCACCACTTTGCACCTTGGCGATTTCTTCGCGGATGGCGATCATGGCGTCGATGAAGCGGTCCAGCTCTTCCAACGTTTCGCTCTCGGTGGGTTCGACCATCAGCGTGCCCGGTACCGGGAAGCTCAGCGTCGGGGCGTGAAAACCGTAGTCCATCAGGCGCTTGGTCACGTCCTCGGCGCTGATGCCATGGGCGCCGCCAGTGGCTTCTTTGAGCTGGCGCACGTCCAGAATACATTCATGAGCCACGCGGCCAGGCTTGCCGTCCACCGGAACGCTGGTGTAGAGCGTCGGGAAGTGATCCTTGAGGCGCGCACTGATGTAGTTGGCGCTCAGGATAGCGACTTCGGTGGCGGCTTGGAGGCCAGCGGCACCCATCATGCGGCAGTACATCCAACTGATCGGCAGCACCGCAGCATTGCCCAAGGGGGCGGCTGAAACTGCGCCGCCGCCGTTGCCGGGCAGGAACGGCACCAAGTCTTGCACCACACACACCGGCCCGACGCCTGGGCCACCACCGCCGTGTGGGATGCAGAAGGTCTTGTGCAGGTTCAGGTGGCTCACGTCGCCGCCAAACTCGCCCGGTGCGGCCAAGCCGACCAGCGCGTTCATATTGGCACCGTCGACATAGACGCGACCGCCGTGGCTGTGCACCAGCGCGCACAGCTCTTTGACGTTGGTCTCGAAGACGCCGTGCGTGCTCGGGTAGGTGATCATCATCGCCGCCAGATTCGCGCTGTGCAGTTCGCACTTGGCTTTCAGGTCAGCCATGTCGACGTTGCCCTGCGCGTCGCAGGCGGTGACCACCACCTTCATGCCGACCATGGTGGCGCTGGCCGGGTTGGTGCCGTGGGCGCTGCTGGGGATCAAGCAGATGTTGCGGTTGGCTTGGCCGCGCGAGGCATGGTAGGCACGAATGGCCAGCATACCCGCGTATTCACCTTGGCTGCCGGCGTTGGGCTGCAGGCTGATGTCGGCATAACCCGTAGCTTGGCACAACCAGGCCCGCAACTGCACGTCCAACTCCGCGTAACCCAAACGCTGGTCAGCGGGGGCAAACGGGTGGATGCCTGCAAATTCCGGCCAGGTGATCGGGATCATCTCGCTGGTGGCGTTGAGCTTCATGGTGCAACTGCCCAGCGGGATCATGCTGCGGTCCAGCGCTAGGTCGAAGTCTGACAGGCGGCGGATGTAGCGCAGCATGCCGGTTTCACTGTGATGGCTGTTGAACACCGGGTGGCTCAGATAGCTGCTGACGCGTAGCAGCGCAGCGGGCAACAGCGTCGTGGCTTTTGACTCGACTTGCGCAAACGTCAGTGTGCGCGACGCACCGCCAGCGGCGTTAGCAAAGAACGACCACAGCGCTTCCACGTCCGCGCGGGTGGTGGTTTCATCCAGCGAGATGCCCAGACTGGTTTGAGAGACAAATCGCAGGTTAGCCCCCGTCTTGACTGCGCTGTCAGCTATCAAGGAAGTAGCGCCTCCGGTGGTCACGGTGAGCGTGTCAAACGCACTGGTATTGGCCATGGTGTAGCCCAGCGACTTTAGACCGGCCGCCAGCACAGCGGTCATGGCGGCCACACGCTGCGCAATGCGCTTCAAGCCTTGCGGGCCGTGGTAGACGGCGTACATGCTGGCAATCACGGCGGGCAGCACTTGCGCGGTACAGATGTTGGAGGTGGCTTTCTCGCGGCGGATGTGTTGCTCGCGCGTTTGCAGCGCCAGCCGGTAAGCCGGGTTGCCGTGCGCATCGACGCTGACGCCGACCAGGCGGCCCGGCATGCTGCGTTTGAACTCGTCGCGGCAGGCCATGTAAGCGGCGTGCGGGCCGCCATTGCCCATGGGCATGCCAAAGCGCTGGGTGCTGCCGATGGCAATGTCGGCACCCAATTCGCCCGGTGGCGTCAGCAAGGTCAGCGCCAGCAGGTCAGCAGCCATGATGATTACGCCGCCGGTGTCCTTGTAGTCGGCGATCAACTCGCGGTCATCGCGCACCGTGCCGTTGACGCCAGGGTATTGCAGCAGCAGGGCAAAACTTTCCTTGGCCAGGGCTTCGTCGGGTTTGCAAACGGTGACGGTAATGCCCAGCGGCTCGGCACGGGTGCGGATCACGGCCAGGGTCTGTGGCAAGACCTCGTCGTCCACCAGAAACGTGGTGGATTTGGACTTGCTCATGCGCAGCGCCAGCGTCATGGCTTCGGCAGCGGCGGTGGCTTCGTCGAGCATCGACGCATTGGCCATCGGCATGGCGGTCAGGTCGGCGATCATGGTCTGGAAGTTGATCAGCGCTTCCATGCGGCCCTGGCTGATTTCCGCCTGATACGGCGTGTAGGCGGTGTACCAGGCGGGGTTTTCCAGAATGTTGCGCAGGATCACGCCGGGTGTCAGGGTGTCGTAATAGCCCTGGCCGATGTAGCTCTTGAACACCTTGTTCTTGGTGGCAATGGCCTTGAGTTCGGCCAGAGCGGCGGCTTCGGTGATGGCGGCCGGGATGGCCATGGGTTGCTGGCGGGCGATGCTGCGCGGGACGATCTCGTCGATCAGTGCGGCGCGGGACGTGGCGCCAACGGCTTTGAGCATGAGCGCTTCATCGGCTGCGTCCACACCAATGTGGCGGGCGATGAATTCGCTGGCGTTTTCGAGTTCGGAAAGGGGAGGGGTGTGGGACATGACAGTGACTCAGGAGTAACTTGAAGATGAAGCGGATGCGTGACCCGGCGGGATCACAGCATCGGCGCGCAAACACAGCCGCTGCGCGGGCATCGCGCAGGCGGTCGGGTCGGGCGTGATCTCAGTGCGCGTCAGCCGCGAAACTGGTGTAGCTGGTCTCGTCCATCAGGCCGTCCAACTCAGCCGGGTTGGCCAGTGTCATTTTGAAGAACCAGCCCGCGCCCAGCGGGTCAGAGTTGGCCAGTGCCGGGTCAGCGCGAAGGGCTTCGTTGACTTCGGTGACGACTCCGTTGGCGGGCATGTAGACGTCAGCTGCGGCCTTGACCGACTCCACCACGGCGGCAGCGTCTTTGGCTGCGTAGGTTTTGCCAACTTCGGGCAGATCGACAAACACCACGTCGCCCAGCGCGTCTTGTGCGTGCTGGGTGATGCCCACGGTGGCGTTGTTGCCGTCGATCAGGACCCATTCGTGGTCGGGGGTGAATTTGATGCTCATGTGGTGCTCCGTAAAGTGAATTGAAACGTTGGAAACTTGAACTTGAACTTGAACTTGAACTTGAATTGTTTGTCTTTTTACCCGCAGCGCGCGCTGGGTATCTAACTACGCAAATGTCCCCCGGTTTGGGCTTTGCCCAAACCTCCTCCTTGATTTTGCTGCGTCAGACACCCAACGCACGCTGCTAGTCGCTGTCGGGGGAAAAGCATGGCGCAGGATGAGGGTTGGCAAAGGGGATTTAACCGCGGAAGTAATTGGTGGGCACAAAGGGCATGGCCACCACTTCCATTTTGACGGGCTTGCCGCGCACGATGGCGTTGACTTGGGTGCCCACACTCGCCAAGGCGGGGGGCAGGTAAGCCATGGCAATGGGCTTGTCGATGGTTGGGCCGAGCAGGCCGCTGGTGACTTCGCCCACGCGTGTGCCGGTTTGGTCTTGCAGTTCGGTGTGCTCGCGCACCGGAATCCGCTCCAGCGCCACAAGTCCAACACGTTTTCGGCTTGTAGCCCTTGTAGGATCTGCTAATTGAGCTAGTATTTTTGTAGCTCCAGGAAAACCGCCAGCGCGGGCGCCACCGGATCGGCGTACCTTCTGCATGGCCCAGTTCAGGCTGGCTTCGACCGGGGTTGTGGTGGCATCGATGTCATTGCCGTAGAGCGGCAGACCGGCTTCCAGACGCAGAGAGTTACGTGCACCCAGGCCAATCGGCTTGACTTCAGGTTGTGCCAGCAGCGTTTTGGCCAGCGCCAAGGCATCTGAAGCATCCACAGAAATTTCGAAACCATCTTCGCCCGTGTAGCCGCTGCGGGTCAGGAAAACGTCAATGTCAAGCGAACCGGTGCTGACGGTAAAGTGGCCGCCGGTCATGAATACCAGCTTTTCCACGCCCGGTGCCAGTCGCGACAGGGCAGTCACAGCCTGTGGGCCTTGCAGCGCCAGCAGGGCAAATTCCGGCATCGGGATGACCTGGCAGCGATTGCCGATCTTGGCCTGGATGTGGGCGATGTCACCCACCTTGCAGGCGCCGTTGACGATGACAAAAATCTCGTCAGCGGCTTTGCGGAAAAACATCAGGTCGTCGATGATGCCACCCTCGTCATTGAGCAGCAGGCCGTAGCGTTGTTTACCGACCGGCAGGTCAATCACGTCTACTGGCAGCAGAGTTTCCAGAGCCGCTGCGGCGTCGGGGCCGACCAGTCGCAACTGGCCCATGTGCGACACATCGAACAGGCCGGCGGCACTGCGGGTGTGCTTGTGTTCGGCGATCAGGCCAGCCGGGTATTGCACCGGCATTGAATAGCCAGCAAACGGCACCATGCGCGCACCGAGCGCGATGTGCAGGTCATTGAGGGGAACGTTCAAAAGCGGATCAGGCGATGCGGACATCAGTCACTCCAGGGGCAGACCAAAAAAATCTGTGACGACACACCGTGTCGAGCCACAGGCTGCCCCCGCTGTCCGCTTTACCTGAGAGATTCGCCGGGTCCTTGCCTGCCGGGTGGCGGGCTGACTGCGGGTTGCTCCTTCGGTGGGTGCTGGCCTTGACGGGCCAGACGCCTCTCTCCAGTGGGGATACGTCTTGGACTCTTGCGAGTCTGAAACGGCTGTCAGTCCTTTTGCCTGAGCGTTCAAACTGCTGCAATCAGCGGTTCTGCGCCTTCGGCGGCTGCCTGTCCATCGGGTGGACGGGGCTGCTCTCTCCTGACGCCGCGAATTCTACCTGCACGACCGATAATGCTCACTCGTTTCAACTGCTTGACAAATTCCGCATGAACAGCTTGAACAAACTGCTATGTCTTGGTTTTGTGTTGGTGTTGACCCTTTCTGGCTGCGGCACTTCGACACCTGTGCAACGCGGTTGGCAGCCTTACGCTGACGGGGCGCGTGATGCGACCAACGACTCAAGCGCTGATATTCCTTCGCGCCTGTCGCCTGATCAAGCGGAGGATGTCACTCTTTACGCGCTTGGACTGGTGGGCACGCCTTACCGTTATGGTGGCAACACCCCCGAAAGCGGTTTCGACTGCAGTGGTCTGATTGATCACGTTTACCAGGCCAGAGTGGGCGTGAAGGCACCGCGCACGGTCGCCAAATTGCAAAATTGGGGCGAGCCGGTGCCCGATGATGTGTTGCGATCAGGAGACCTGGTGCTGTTTGCACAGCGCGGCACGGCTACGCACGCTGGTATCTACGTTGGTGATGGTCGTTTTGTGCACGCACCTTCCACCGGAGGCACGGTGCGTCTGGACGATCTGAACTCGCGTTACTGGGCCTCGCAGCGCAAGTTGTTTCGTCGTCCCTGATCAGCCCGTCATCGCGATGACGCTGACAAAGCTGACCTTGACCAACAGCCAGGTGCCAAGCACGATCAGCCAGGACTTCCAGTTGACACGCGGCGTATTGAAGCGGTTTTCAGCCAGGGTGAAGACCACCGCGCAGGCGGCTCCGAAGATCAAGCCCACCAGCGCCTGGTAAACCTTGTCCAGCCAGATCGGGCTGGCATTGTCGGCTACGGGCTGGAACACACTGACCACCAGTCCGAACAGCAGCCAGCGCACCATGTAGCCGCGCCAGCGATACCACGGTCCAGGAGGCTCCGTGGACCAATGCGGGGGAACTGGGGCGGCAGGTGCCATCACATCTGCGCGTAGTTCGGCCCGCCACCGCCCTCGGGCGTTACCCAGACGATGTTCTGCGTCGGGTCCTTGATGTCGCAGGTCTTGCAATGCACACAGTTCTGTGCATTGATCTGCAGCTTGTCGGTACCACTGTCATCCTTGATGAACTCATACACC
>JARLJH010000049.1 GCA_031291305.1 Rhodoferax sp.
CAGCACTTGGCGGGCATGAAAGACAGCAAGGTGATCGTGGCGATCAACAAGGACGCTGAGGCACCCATTTTCAGCATCGCCGACTATGGGCTCGAAGCTGATTTGTTTGTGGCCGTACCGGAACTGGTTGCCGCGCTGTAAGGCCGTCAACCCCGAGGGCATCCAATGTGATGCCCTTTTTTTCGCTCAAACAGCCGCTTCGATGCGGTCAATAACAGAAATATTTAGGAGATAGATCATGGCCTACACCGCTCCGCTCAAAGACATGCTGTTCAACATCAAATACCTGGCGGGTATTGATCAAATATCACAGTTGCCCGGCATGGAGGACGCTGGTTTCGAGACGGCTCAGGCGGTGCTTGAAGAGGCTGCCAAGTTCAATGAAGGCGTGCTGGCACCGCTGAACTGGGCGGGTGACCAGAACCCGACCAGCTGGAAAGACGGTGTGGTCACCGCCACCCCCGGTTTCAAGGAAGCCTTCCAGCAATACACCGAAGCGGGCTGGCAGGGCCTGCAGCATCCGGTCGAATTTGGTGGTCAGGGCCTGCCCAAAACCATTGGCTCGGCCGTGGGTGAAATGCAAAACTCTGCCAATATGAGCTTTGCCTTGCTGCCACTGCTCACCGATGGTGCGACCGAGGCCTTGCTGACCGCAGGCTCAGCTGAACTCAATGCGATTTACCTGGAGAAGCTGATTAGCGGCCAATGGACCGGCACCATGAATCTGACCGAGCCACAGGCAGGCAGCGACCTGGCGGCGGTACGCACCCGTGCCGAGCCCCAGCCTGACGGCACGTACAAAATCTTTGGTACGAAAATTTTTATTACCTGGGGTGAGCACGATCTGGCTGAGAACATCGTGCATCTGGTGCTGGCCCGGGTGAGCGGTGCGCCCGCCGGGGTCAAGGGCATCAGCCTGTTTGTGGTGCCCAAGTTCATGGTCAATGGGGACGGCTCTCTCGGTGCGCGCAATGATGTGCAGTGCGTCAGCATCGAGCACAAGCTGGGCATCAAGGCCAGCCCGACCTGCGTACTACAGTTTGGCGACCACGGTGGTGCGGTGGGTTTCCTGGTGGGGCAGGAAAACCGTGGCCTGGAATACATGTTCATCATGATGAACGCTGCGCGTTATGGCGTGGGTGTGCAAGGCATCGCCATTGCGCAGATGGCTTACCAAAAGGCAGTGGAGTTTGCCAGGGACCGCATCCAGAGCCGTCCGGTAGATGGTTCGTTGCCCGCAGCGGGGCCGATCATTCACCACCCTGATGTGAGGCGCATGCTGATGACCATGCGCGCCTATACCGAAGGTTGCCGGGCCTTGTCCAGTGTGGCCGCTGCGGCATATGACGCGGCGCACCACTGTCAGGACGCGGAAGTAGCCAAGCAAAACGAGGTGTTTTATGAATTCATGGTGCCGCTGATCAAGGGTTACAGCACCGAGATGAGCCAGCTAGTCACCTCCCTGGGCGTCCAGGTACACGGTGGCATGGGCTTCATTGAAGAGACCGGTTGTGCCCAGTATTACCGTGACGCCAAAATTCTGACTATTTACGAAGGCACCACCGCCATTCAGGCCAATGACCTGGTGGGCCGCAAGACCGCGCGCGATGGTGGTCAGACTGCAAAGGCGCTGGCGGTGCAGATCGAAGCCACCGAAGCCGCTTTGACGGCGACCGCCACGCCCGACGCGCTGGCCATGGCCAAACGCCTGGCGGCAGCGCGCCTAGCGTTCATCGACGTGGTGGACTTTGTGGCGGGCAACACCAAGGCGCATCCCAACGATGTGTTTGCCGGTAGCGTGCCTTACCTGATGCTGGCGGGTAACCTGATGGCAGGCTGGCAAATGGGCCGCGCTATGCTGGTGGCGCAAGAAGCGCTGGCGCGTGGTGAGGACGTGGCCTTCATGCAGGCCAAGATCACCACAGCCTGCTTTTATGCCGACCACATCCTGACCCAAACGCCTGGCCTGCGCGATGCGATTGTCGAAGGCGCAGCCAGTGTGACGGCGCTCTCACTCGATCAGTTTTGACCTGTCGGCGGTCACGTGTTGAAATGGGTAGCCCAAGTCATCTTGTCTGGCCTGATGGCCTTGGGGCTGCAACCTGCGGCCCTGGCGCAAGACACGCTGGTGCAGTTGGCGACGCGTGCCGGTGTCACCACCAGCTACTGGTGGATGCCACGTGACGGTGCAGTCGCCACGGTGCTGCTGTTTTCGGGTGGTGGCGGCGGTATCGGGCTCAAGGACGGCGTGCCGCAGTCAGGCAACTTTCTGATTCGCTCGCGTGACGCGTTTGCCAAAGCGGCGCTGAATGTCGCGCTGGTGGGTAACCCGAGTGATGCCATAAAACTGACGCCGGCGTTTCGCCAGTCACCGGAGCACCTGGCAGATATTCGTGCCACCGTGGAAGACATCCAAAAACGCAGCAATGTACCGGTCTGGTTGGTGGGTACGAGTCAGGGCACGCTCAGTGCGGCTGCCAACAGTGTGGCGCTGGGTACATCGATTGCCGGGCTGGTGCTGACTTCAACGGTGACCGGCAGACAGTTTGGCGGGTCGGTCGCAGACATCGCCCTGGAGCAAATCCTTGTGCCCGTGCTGATCTTCCAGCACAAGCGCGATGCCTGCCGACTCACCCCTGCCTATGCAGCCGAAAGACTCATAGGCCGACTGGAGCGCGCACCCTTTAAAAAGTACGTGGAGGTCGATGGCGGGGCAGACCCGACGGGAGACCCTTGCGAGGCGTTCCACTTTCACGGCTTCATCGGCATGGAGTCGCAAGCGGTTGAGCAGATCGTCCAGTGGATCAGGAAGCCCGGCAATTGAAGTCAAATGCTGGACAGTCCGGCAGCACCATCGCCTGGCCAGTATGACAAAACAGTTATAAGAAATCAGGCTCTACCCTTTATGTGTGGGCGCTATTAGCTATGAATGTAATAGTATTTAAAGCCACTCAGGTTGGCCACGTGGAGCCCGCTTCAGGCACCAAAGCGCGCCAGCCAAGTTCCCGTTCGATACGCCCGCGCAAGTTGTCGGCTGGACCCGCTTCACCGTGTACCACGTACACCTGATCGGGTGCTTGCGGTATGGTGCGCAGCCAGGCCAGCAGTTGGTTGGCGTCGGCGTGGGCGGAAGCCGACTGCAGTTGCACCACCTCGGCGTTGACTTCGACGTCCCGGCCGTGGATACGCACGATCTTGGCACCGCTGGCAAAGCTGGCTCCGCGCGTGCCAGGGGCCTGGAATCCAGTCAGGATGATCATGTTGCGGTGGTCGCCTGCATAGTGCGCCAAGTGATGCAGCACGCGTCCTCCGGTGGCCATGCCGCTGGCTGACAGAATGACCATCGGGCCATGGCGACTGGCTAATGCCTTGGATTCGTCCGTGCTGTTGACCATGGTGGCGCCATGGGTTAGGGCGCGGGCATCCTGGTGGCTCAGGCGGTGCTCCCCCAGATGCGCTTCAAACAAATGGGTCGTGTGTACTGCCATGGGGCTGTCCAGAAACACCGGCAGCGAGGTCGGCAGATCCCCCTTGAGTTTGAGCAGATGAATCGCGTGCAGCAAGGCTTGGGCGCGACCCACTGCAAATACCGGAACAACGGCGACGCCACCACGTTTTGCCACGCGTTGTAGCGCCGGAGCCAATTCGGCCAGGATGTCGTCATCCGGGTGGGTGCGGTCGCCGTAGGTCGATTCGATCAGCACTGTGTCGGCCTGCGGCGCTGGCTCGGGCGGGCTCATGATCAGGTCGTCCGGGCGACCCAGGTCACCTGAGAACAAGATGCGTCGTCCGGCCACCTCTAGCAGGATGCTGGCGGCCCCCAGAATGTGCCCGGCTGACGAAAAAGTGGCTTTCCAGCCAGGCAAGGGGGTGAACGTCTTGCCGAAGTCCACAGTTTTGATGAAAGGCAGGGCATCGAGCGCATCCTGACGTGTATACAGGGGCAGGGCCGTCTCGTGTTTGGAGAGTTTGTGCCGGTTAAGGAAGTCGGCGTCTTCTTCCTGAATATGACCGCTGTCGGGCAGCAAGATTTTGCACAAGTCGCGCGTGCCTGGTGTGGCATAGACATGGCCAGCAAATCCCTCCTTGACCAGCAGTGGCAAGTACCCGCTGTGGTCCAGATGGGCATGCGTCAGCAGCACGGCATCAATTTGATCGGGGGCCACAGGCAAGGGTGCCCAGTTACGCAGGCGCAGTTGTTTGTAGCCCTGAAACAGACCGCAATCCACCAGTAGGCTTTTGCCATCATGGCGTACCAGGTATTTCGAGCCAGTGACGGTGCCAGCACCGCCCAAAAATGTGATGTTGACGCTCATGGCGGGTTCTCCTGATGTTTTTATGAGCCAAAAAAATGCCACGCAGCGAATGAACGTCTGCGTGGCAAGATTTTGGCGGCTTTTGGGTCTGCCGGGTGAGGCGTTGGCCTAGCTGAAAAAACTTTTCAGGCGGGCGGTCCAGCTGTCCCCTGAGGGCGAGTGCTTGCTACCCCCTTTTTTCAGAGATTCATCAAGCTCACGCAGCAGTTTGCGCTGGTGCTCAGTCAGTTTGACCGGTGTCTCGATCAAGATGTGGCAGTACAGATCACCAGGATAGCTGGACCGCACGCCCTTGATGCCCTTGCCGCGCAGTCGGAACTGCTTGCCGGTTTGCGTGCCTTCCGGGATGTCAATGGCTGCTTTGCCCGCCAGGGTCGGCACATCAATCTCGCCACCTAAGGTGGCGGTGACGATGCTGATGGGCACGGAACAGTGCAAATCGTCGCCATCGCGCTCGAAGATATCGTGCTTTTTCAGGCGGATCTCAATGTACAGGTCACCCGGTGGGCCACCATTGGTGCCTGGCTCGCCGTTGCCAGCACTGCGGATGCGCATGCCGCCATCGATACCCGCGGGAATCTTGACCTCCAGAGTCTTCTGTTTTTTGATCTTGCCTTGCCCATGGCAAGCCGGGCAGGGCTCGGGGATCACCTTGCCGGTGCCGCGACAGGTTGGGCAGGTTTGCTGCACGCTGAAAAAACCCTGACGCATCTGCACCGAACCGGTGCCGCTACAGGTGCCGCAGGACTTGACCTGGGTGCCGGGTTTGGCACCGGTGCCGTGACAGGCGTCACAGTTGTCCCAGCTGGGAATGCGGATTTGCGCGTCCTTGCCCTTGGCGGCTTCCTCCAGCGTGACTTCCATGGCATAGCTGAGATCACTGCCCCTGTACACCTGACGGCCACCGCCCGCACGGCCGCGCTGCTGACCGAACATATCGCCAAAGATGTCGCCAAATGCCTCAGCAAAACCACCATAGGCTTCTGCGCCACCTGGGCCACCACGCATGTTCGGATCAACGCCAGCAAAGCCATGCTGGTCGTAAGCCGCACGTTTTTGCGGGTCCGACAGCATCTCGTAGGCTTCCTTGGATTCCTTGAACTTTTCCTCGGCAACTTTGGATGCGTCGCCTTGGTTGCGGTCAGGATGGTGCTTCATCGCGTGCTTGCGATAAGCCTTTTTGATTTCGTCGTCTGAGGCATTCTTGGGAACGCCCAGAACCTCGTAGTAATCTCTTTTTGACATGGTCTACTCGTGCCTGGTTTCAATGCAAACGCCGCGTTGGTCCCTTGCGGTGATCAACGCGGCGTATGTTGCCTGTCTCAACAACAATGTTGAAGCTCAAATGCTTAGGGCTTGTTGACTTCTTTCACTTCGGCATCAACCACATTGTCGTCCTGCGCCGCAGCACCGCTGTGTGCACCCGCTTGAGCTGCTGAGGCTTCAGGTTGTGCCGCCGCAGCTTCTTTAGCTTGCGAGTCGGCGTACATTCTCTCACCCAGCTTCTGGCTGACTGTCATCAGGGCTGTACTCTTTTCCTCGATGGCGGCTTTGTCGTCGCCTTTGAGGGCTTCTTCCAGTGCTTTCATTGCAGCTTCGATTTTCTCTTTCTCGGCAGCGTCCATCTTGTCGCCATACTCGGTCAGGCTCTTCTTCACGCTGTGCATGCTGGCTTCTGCAGTATTGCGAGCTTGCACCAGTTCGAGCTTCTTCTTGTCGTCGGCTGCGTTGAGCTCAGCGTCCTTGACCATTTGCTGGATCTCGGCTTCAGACAGACCTGAGTTGGCCTTGATGGTGATCTTGTTTTCCTTGCCGGTGCCTTTGTCTTTGGCGCCGACGTGCAAAATGCCGTTGGCGTCAATGTCAAAAGACACTTCAATCTGTGGCAAGCCACGTGGTGACGGTGGAATACCTTCCAGGTTGAACTCGCCCAGCAGTTTGTTGCCCGAGGCAATTTCGCGTTCGCCCTGGAACACCTTGATGGTCACAGCGGGTTGGTTGTCGTCAGCGGTTGAGAAGGTTTGCGCAAACTTGGTCGGGATGGTCGTGTTCTTGGTGATCATCTTGGTCATCACGCCGCCCAGGGTTTCGATACCCAGGCTCAAAGGCGTCACGTCCAGCAGCAGCACGTCGGTACGGTCACCCGACAACACCTGACCTTGAATGGCGGCACCCACTGCCACAGCTTCGTCCGGATTCACGTCTTTACGTGGTTCCTTGCCAAACAGCTCCTTGACCTTTTCTTGAACCTTGGGCATGCGGGTCATACCGCCAACCAGAATCACGTCATGGATGTCAGCAGCGCTCACGCCTGCGTCTTTCATGGCGGTGCGGCAAGGTGCAATGGTGCGCTCAATCAGTTCATCCACCAGCGATTCCATCTTGGCGCGGGTCAGCTTGATGTTGAGGTGCTTCGGACCGGAAGCATCAGCCGTCACGTAGGGCAGGTTGATGTCGGTTTGGGCGCTGCTGGAGAGTTCGATCTTGGCTTTTTCAGCAGCTTCTTTCAGACGCTGCAGGGCCAGCACGTCCTTGCCCAGGTCCACGCCTTGTTCCTTTTTGAACTCGGCAATGATGTAGTCAATGATGCGCTGGTCAAAGTCTTCACCACCCAGGAAGGTGTCACCGTTGGTGGAGAGCACTTCAAATTGCTTTTCGCCGTCCACATCGGCGATTTCGATGATGGAGATATCGAACGTACCGCCGCCCAGGTCATACACGGCAATCTTGCGGTCACCCTTTTCGTTCTTGTCCAGGCCAAAGGCCAAAGCAGCCGCAGTGGGTTCGTTGATGATCCGTTTGACTTCCAGACCGGCGATGCGGCCAGCATCCTTGGTGGCTTGGCGCTGTGCATCGTTGAAGTAGGCCGGCACGGTGATCACAGCCTCGGTCACGGCTTCGCCGAGATAGTCTTCGGCGGTTTTCTTCATCTTGCGCAGCACGTCGGCGCTGATCTGCTGGGGTGCCATGCGGTTGCCACGGACTTCGACCCAGGCGTCGCCATTGTCAGCAGCCGCAATTTTGTAAGGCATCAGGTCGATGTCTTTTTGAACTTCTTTTTCAGTGAACTTGCGACCAATCAAGCGTTTGACGGCGTATAACGTGTTCTTGGGGTTGGTGACTGCCTGGCGCTTGGCCGAGGCACCGACCAGCACTTCACCGTCTTCCTGATAGGCGATGATGGACGGCGTGGTGCGCGCACCTTCTGCGTTTTCAATGACCTTGGGGGTGTTGCCCTCCATGATCGCCACGCAACTGTTGGTGGTGCCCAGATCGATACCGATGATTCTTCCCATGTTGAACTCCTAGATAGTCAGATGTTTGTAACTTGTGGACAGCCTGATTATTTTCAAGCTGGAAAAGAGGTTTATTTCGGTGCCGCGACCGTGACCAGCGCCGGGCGCAATACACGCTCGGAAATCAGATAGCCCTTTTGCAGGACGGTGACCACCGAATTGGCTTCTAACTCGGACGGAACGACGCTGATGGCCTGGTGCTGGTGCGGGTCAAACTTTTCTCCGGCAGCGGGGTTGATGGCGATGACCTTGTTGCGATCCAGTGCGGAAATCAGTTGACGCAAGGTGGCTTGCACGCCTTCCTGGATCTGTTCCAGTTTGGCGTCCTTGATGGCGAGTCCAGCCTCCAGACTGTCAATGACCGGTAGCAGGCTGTCGGCAAAGCTTTCAAGCGCAAACTTGCGCGATTTGGCGACTTCGTCTTCGGCGCGACGGCGGGCGTTTTCAACGTCGGCCTTGGCACGCAGGTACTGGTCAGCCAGCTCGGCACTTTTGGCTTGCAGTTCAGCCAAGTCGGTCTGACACTTGGTCAGAGCTTCTGCTTCGTAGTTGGCCATGGCGGCAGTGGTTTCTTGAATGTTCTGCATATCAACCGCAGACGCGGGGTTGGCGGACGGGTCCGCATGGGTTGGTTGAGGTGTTGAGTCAGACATGCGGCTAGGCGGATTTTGAAATAACGATGCCTTGATGTGGCGATGTGGCCGACGTTTTCAAGGGTTTGTAAGAATTTTTTTTTGTTAAGGTTTTGCCCAGTGCGTGGGGCGGACCACCCAAACGAAACGGGCACCTGCTTAAGGTGCCCGAGGATGGGGGAGTGGGTGGAATCAAGACAGTTGCAGCAGTTCCACTTCAAATTTCAAAGTGGCCTGCGGCGGAATCACGCCACCCGCGCCCCGCGCGCCGTAGCCCAGGTCTGGCGGAATGATCAGCGTGCGGGACCCGCCCACGCGCATGCCAGCCACGCCTTCGTCCCAGCCGCGAATAACAGAGCCTGCACCCAGTTTGAAGACAAAGGGTGTGCCCCGGTCTTTGCTGGAGTCGAACTTGGTACCTTGCTCGCCATCCTGGAACAGCCAGCCGGTGTAATGGACGGTGACACGCTGGCCACTGGTAGCAACATCACCAGTGCCTTCGACGGTGTCTTTGAATTGGAGTCCTGAGGGGGTTGTGATCATGACAAGAGCTAAGGGGGAGATAGGGAGGCCTGTAAACGGACAGGATTGATCAGACTTTTTGCTTGGCTTGGGCTGCAACCCATTTAGTGGCGAAGGCAGACAGATCGCCCATGCGTTTGAGCAGGTCGCTACCCAGCGGAGTGACCAGATAACCGCTGCTGCCGTGATCAAGCAGGCCTGCTTCACGCATCTCCTTGATTCGGGTGTTCAGCGTGTTGGGCGTGATGCCACCCACGCTGTCTTGCAACAGCCGGAAGGTCTGTGGATGCCCGTCCTTGAGTGCCCAAAGCACGCGGATGGCGTAACGCGATTCAAGCAGGCTTAACAATTGGCCGATGGCAGCATTTTCTTTTGTACCCATGGTGCTTCTCCTTGTGACAATAAAGTGTGGCCGAAAGCGACGCCAGTGAAAAAAACGCTGGCACGAGCGCTACGCGTGGCTTCGGCAAGAAAATTGGAACTATATCGCAATTTGGCGCGTTGCTACATGTTTTGTAGCTTTGATGCATCAGTTGTCGTTGCAAAATTCATGTACAGTGGCTAGACATATTTGCTAGAACGGTTGGGACATCCCGGATTGGATGTCTTCATGAGTCGAACACCTTTCGGGAGTATTCTTATGATCATCAACTTTGAACAGGTCCACAACTTTTACGAGCGGCTTGTGTTTGAGGCGGTGGCCAACATGGCCGGCACCCATCCCGATTTCACACCAGATATGCTTGCCGACGTGGCTTGTGTTGCGCTCAATCGGCTGCCAGCGCGTTACCTGCGCCACGACGTTGACATGATGTTTTACCTGACCGAGTCCGAACGCGGTGCCATCGAAGACGCCTTGCAGGAGGCCTTGAGCTTTGCTTTTGGTTTTGTCGGCGAACGCACGGCCAGGCAACTGAGTGGAACATGACGCTCGCGACTTTTCCTCTTTAGTCTGTCAGACAGCGGCCAGCGCCTGTGCCAGGTCATCGCGCAGATCGTCGATGTGTTCAATACCCAAAGACAGACGCACCATGTCCGGTTTGACGCCAGCTTTGGCCAACTCCGCTGCGTTGAGTTGGCGGTGTGTGGTCGAGGCAGGATGACAGGCCAGTGATTTGGCATCACCAATATTGACCAGCCGCGTAAACAGTTTCAATGCATCCTGAAAGCGCGCACCGGCCTCCAGGCTGTCGGCAGCTTTGAGTCCAAAACTGATGATGCCTGAGGCACGACCGTTCATGTACTTTTGCACCAGCGCATGGTCGGGGTGGCTGGCCAGCCCGGCATAGTTCACCCAGCTCACCTTGTCGTGTGCCTGCAGGTAAGTTGCCACCTCCAGGGCGTTGTCACAGATACGGTCCATGCGCAAGGCCAGCGTCTCGATCCCCTGAAGAATCTGGAATGCCGCCATGGCGCTCAATGCGGCGCCCATGTTGCGCAGCGGAACCACCCGCGCTCGCCCGATATAGGCGGCTGGCCCGAAAGCTTCGGTGTAGACCACGCCGTGGTAACTCACGTCGGGTTCATTGAGGCGTTTGAAGCGTTTGGTGTGTTCGGCCCAAGGGAACTTGCCGGAGTCCACAATGATGCCGCCCAGCGTGGTGCCATGTCCACCCAGGTATTTGGTGAGCGAATGCACCACGATGTCGGCCCCGTGTTCAAACGGGCGGCACAGGTACGGGCTGGGGACCGTGTTGTCGACGATCAGCGGAATACCGTGCGCGTGCGCCACTTGCGCCAGCGCCGCCAAGTCGGTCACGTTGCCCAGCGGGTTGCCCACCGATTCACAATATATCGCCTTGGTCCGGTCGTCGATGAGCGTCGCAAACGAAGCCGGGTCGCGGTAGTCGGCAAAACGCACCTCAATGCCGATCTGCGGAAAGGTGTGTGCAAACAGGTTGTAGGTGCCACCATACAGTGTGGAGGCGGAGACGATGTTGTCACCTGCCTCGCAAATGGTCTGGATCGCATAGCTGATGGCGGACATGCCTGAGGCCACCGCCAACGCTCCCACGCCGCCTTCCAATGCAGCCACGCGTGCTTCGAGCACGCCGCACGTGGGGTTCATGATGCGGCTGTAGATATTGCCCGCCACTTTCAGGTCAAACAGGTCGGCACCGTGTTGGGTGTCATCAAAGGCGTAGGCCACGGTCTGGTAAATCGGTACGGCGACGGCTTTGGTCGTCGGGTCGGGCGTGTAGCCAGCGTGAACAGCCAAGGTTTCAATCTTCATCGGGTTGCCCTTTCAAGTAAAGAGCACGAATGTTAGACGTTTGATTGGGGATAATCGCGCATCTTGAAAAAACGCAACCCCCAACTTCCGGAAGTCAATTTTTCCGACGACTACAACATTCGCCACCTGCATCTGGGTAGCGAGTGGATTCAAGGCTCCATGTATCTGGAAGATGCCATCGGCCTGGTGCATGAATACGTGCAGCGCATGATGGCCTGGCTGCTGTTTGTCGAACCTGATTCGGTGAAAGACCGCCATGCCATGCAACTGGGCCTGGGTGCTGGTTCTCTGACCAAGTTCTGCGCCAAAGAGTTGCGCCTGAAAACCACCGCCATTGAACTGAACCCGCAAGTCCTGTTGACGTGCAGAAGTCATTTCAAACTGCCAGCAGATAGCCCGACGATGCGCGTGGTGCTGGCCGATGCGGCCCAGGAAATTCTCAACCCTAAGTGGTGGGGCACGGTCGATGCTTTGCAGGTTGATCTGTATGACCGCGAAGCTGCGGCACCCGTGCTCGACAGTCTGCCGTTTTATAACCATTGCCGCCGCCTGCTGACTCCTGAGGGGTGCATGACGGTCAACCTGTTTGGCAGGGCGTCCAGTTTTGAGCGCAGTGTCGAAAAAATGTCAGCAGCGTTTGGCAAGGACGCCATCTGGGCTTTTAAGCCGACCCGTGAAGGTAATACCGTGGTTTTGGCGCAGCACACGCCGACTCGTCCCAAGCGAGACGTGCTGATGGCGCGTGCTGCAGTGATTGAAGCTCGCTGGGGTTTGCCTGCCACCAAATGGGTACGGGTCTTTAAGCCGATGCTGTCATGACACCTGCTACGTCCACCAAACACCGTTCTGATATCCACACCGGCCCGCTGGACTGGCGCAGCCTGGTGCAATGGCTTAAAGCCGATGGCACCATCACCGCGCATGAAGCCCAGCGCATTCATACCCGCTGCGCCCAGGCCGAGAGCGCGCAGCATCCGCTGCTGCGCCTGGCCAGCGTCGCGGTGCGCGGTGCGCTGGACGACAAGCCGATGGACCTGGAGTCGCTCACGCAGTGGCTGGCCGGGCATGTGAAACTGGCTTACCTGCGCATTGATCCACTCAAAGTCGATGTGGGTAAGGTGGCCGACACCATGAGCCCGGCTTACGCAGAGCGACACAAGATCTTGCCGGTGCAGGTGAGCGCCCATGAGGTCGTCGTGGCCACGGCCGAGCCTTTTTTGACCGAGTGGGTGGGTGAGGTGGAGCGTCAGGCACGGCGCAGCGTGCGTCGCGTGGTGGCTAACCCACAGGATATTCACCGTTACACGGCGGAATTTTTTGCGCTCGCCAAATCAGTGCGCGCGGCTGCCAAGGCGGGCAGTAACGCTGGGTCGAGCTTTGAGCAATTGGTCGAGCTGGGCAAAAGCAACAAGCAACTGGATGCCAACGACCAGAGCGTGGTGCAGGTGGTGGACTGGTTGTGGCAGTACGCCTTTGACCAGCGTGCCAGTGACATTCACCTGGAGCCACGTCGGGAGCAGGGCGTCATCCGCTTTCGTATTGATGGCGTGCTGCACCCGGTGTACCAGATGCCCATGGGGGTTTTGACCGCGATGACGGCACGCATCAAGCTGCTTAGTCGCATGGACGTGGTGGAGAAACGGCGCCCACAGGATGGGCGCATCAAGACGCGCAACCCTGGTGGGGCCGAGGTCGAGATGCGGATTTCGACTTTGCCCACTGCGTTTGGCGAAAAGATGGTGATGCGGATTTTTGATCCCGAAACCACCGTCAAGGAACTCGATGCATTGGGCTTCTCAAAGCACGATGCGGAGCGCTGGGAAGCGCTGGTGAAGCGCCCCAACGGCATCATTCTGGTGACCGGCCCGACAGGTTCGGGCAAAACCACCACGCTCTACTCGACGCTGAAACGCGTCGCCACCGAGGAGGTGAATGTCAGCACGGTGGAAGACCCGATCGAAATGATCGAGGCGTCTTTCAACCAGACCCAGGTGCAGACGCAGTTGGACTTTGGCTTTCCCGAGGGCTTGCGCGCGCTGATGCGTCAGGACCCCGACATCATCATGGTCGGTGAAATCCGCGACCAGGCGACGGCCGAGATGGCGGTGCAGGCCGCGCTCACCGGTCACCTGGTGTTTTCCACCCTGCATACCAATGACGCTCCGTCGGCGATTACTCGGCTGATGGAGCTTGGCGTGCCCGCCTATTTGATTAACGCCACCTTGCTGGGCGTGTTGGCACAGCGTTTGGTGCGTACCCTGTGCCCGTTGTGCAAGGTGCCTGATGCGTTAGCCTCGCGTGAGACCTTGGAGCAAGCGGTCAAGCCCTGGCAGATCAGTGGCGCTTACAAGCCCTTCAAGCCCACAGGATGTGTGGACTGCCGCATGACGGGTTTCCGGGGGCGCATGGGCTTGTACGAGTTATTGGTGGTCTCAGAAGCCTTCAAAACCCAGGTCACACGCGAACCCAACATCGACGTGCTGAAACGCCAGGCCATTACCGATGGAATGCGCCCGTTGCGTCTGGCTGGTGCGCTACGAGTGGCCGAAGGCTTGACTGTGCTGGAGGAAGTGCTCTCCAGCACGCCTTCGCCTGAATACTGATCATCCGGTTTTGCCGGTGGGTCGAATCGCGATGGTTAAGTAGAAAATTCGCCTGTGGCCCCTATGAATAAAGAGAAAGTAGCTTCTAAAAATATAGCATTTGGTTTGATCCTGGCGGTGCTTGGGGCGATTGCTTTCAGCGGCAAGGCGATCATCGTCAAGCTGGCTTACCGCTATGGCGTGGACGCTGTCACGCTCATCATGTACCGCATGTTGTTTGCGTTGCCGATCTTCGCCATCATGGCGTGGTGGTCCAGTCGTGGCCAACCGGCGTTGAGCCGACAGGACTGGTTGGGCGTGTTGGGGTTGGGTTGTTCGGGCTATTACCTGGCCAGCTTTCTGGATTTTGCCGGGCTGGCCTATATCAGTGCTTCGCTTGAGCGGCTCATTCTGTATCTCAACCCGACTTTGGTGCTGATCATGGGGTTGGTGCTTTACAAACGACACATCACCCGCTTTCAGGCACTGGGCATGGGCATCAGCTATGTTGGCGTGTTGCTGGTGTTTGGGCATGAAATCAAACTCGAAGGTGCTGACGCCGCACGGGGTGCCTTGCTGGTGTTTTCCAGCGCTGTCTGTTATGCCATCTATCTGAGCTTCAGTGGTGAGCTGGTCAAGCGCCTGGGCTCGTTGCGGCTGGTGGGTCTGGCGACTCTGGTGGCTTGCGTGCTATGTATTGTTCAATTTTTGGTGTTGCGGCCCCTGAGTGCGACGCTCGTGGCACCGGAGGTCATCTGGCTGTCGATTTTGAACGCCACCCTGTGCACGGCCGCCCCGGTGCTGATGGTCATGATGGCCATTGAGCGCATCGGTTCTTCCCTGACGGCACAGATCGGCATGGTGGGGCCGATGTCTACCATCGCCATGGGAATCCTGATTCTGGGCGAGCCCTTTACTGGCTGGGTGGCGGCGGGTTCTGTGCTGGTCATCCTGGGTATTTTTGTGTTCATGCGCAGAGGCTGAACCAATTGCTTTCTCGAGTGGCTGTCAGAATAGGCGTTGGTGGTCAATGCGTGTCCTTGGTTGTTTTTTAGGAGTTGCAGATGGTTCAAGCTTGTTGGGGTGGTTGGGTTCGGAAACTCAGGCGGGCTGCGGTGGTGGCGTCGCTGCTGACCGTTGGTTTGGTGCAGGCACAGACCGGCCCGGTCAAGTTGATGGTTGGCTTTCCGCCTGGTGGTGGTTCAGACGCCATAGCGCGTATCCTGGCCGATAAGCTTAAGGATCAGCTTGGCGTCGCCGTGCTGGTGGAGAACAAGGCAGGGGCAGGTGGACAGATCGCGGCGCAAGCACTCAAGGCGGCCGCACCCGATGGCAACACGCTGTTCTTGTCGCATGATCACACCATTTCCATCTTGCCGCTGGTGGTGAAAAATCCGGGGTTCGATCCTCACAAAGACTTTGTCGCGGTGGCAGGTTTTGCCACGTTCGTCAATGCTTTGGCTGTCTCCGGCGGCACGCCTGCTAAAAGCATGACCGAGTATGTGGCTTGGGTGAAAAAGCAGGGGGCAGGTCAAGGCACGGTGGGTGTGCCAGCGCCTGCATCTGTGCCAGAGTTTTTGGTCAAGGTGATTGGCCAGCATTACAAACTGGATCTGCAGGCCGCACCGTACCGTGGCAGCGCTCCGATGATGGCCGACATGCTGGGCAATCAGATCAATGCAGGCATTGGTTCGGTGCCGGACTTTATCGAGAACCAGAAGGCCGGCAAGATCCGTGTAGTGGCGGTACTGGGCGATAAGCGTCAGGCTGCTTTGCCGGATGTGCCGACCTTTGCCGAACTGGGGTTGGCAGGTTTTGAGGATGTCCCGTATTACGGCATCTTCGCACCCAAAGGCACACCGCAGGCGGTGCTTGACAAGCTCTCTGGCGCCGTGGCCAAGGTGGTCGCCATGCCCGATGTGCATGCGCGTTTGACCACCATGGGCCTGACCGTGGGCTACATGTCATCCCAGCAACTCGCCAGCCGTGAACTGGCTTACTCGCAAACCTGGGCGAGGATCATCAAGGACAGTGGGTTCAAGGCGCAATGAAGCGTGGGTGGCGTGGTGTCTATCAACACGGTCAGCGCCGTGACGACACCACGATGCCACCGACGATCAGCGCAAACGCCAGTGCGTGGTAGGCGTGCGGAATTTCACCCAGAAACAGACCTGACAGCACCGCCGTGAACAGCGGCGTGAGGTTGATAAAAAAGCCTGCCACCGACGGCCCCGCGCGCGCCACTCCGGCCCCCCAGGCACGATAAGCCAGCAGTGCCGGGCCAATTCCTATAAAAAGAAGAGCTGAAGCCAAAGGCCAGCTCAGGGTGAATCGGCCAAAACCCAGTGCCCACTCGCCACCTGCAAACAAGAAGGACCAGATCAGGCCCAACGCAATCTGTGCTAGCAGGAACTCTGCCCAGTTGCTGCGAATGCTGCTGGGCTCGGAGGTGGGATGCGCCAGCATCCAGCTGTAGTAGGCCCAGGCGGCAGAAGCCAGCAGCATGTAGAAGTCGCCCGGCACCAGGCGAACATGCAACAACAAATCAAGCTGCCCATGGCTCAGTACCAGCATCACACCGCTGATCGACATGACCGCGCCCAGCCATTGGCGCCTGGAGATGTTCATGCCGAAAAACACGCGACCAATCAGCAGCATCCACACCGGCGTGATGGACCCGACCAGCGTCACATTGATGGGCGTGGAGGTATTGAGCGACAGATACAGCAGCGCGTTATAGCCACCAATACTCAGCAGCCCCAGGCCCAGAAAGCGCCGCCAATTCGGCCACAACGGGCTGTTGCGGTGCAGCACCGGAGCTGCCAGCGGTAGCAGCAGCACAAAGGCAATGCACCAGCGCAGCAGGTTCAGCGTCATGGGTGAAGCCATGCTGGCGATCACTCGACCCAGCACGGCATTGCACGCCCACATGATTGGCGGCACCGTCAGCAGGAAGGCTGCGGTTGGGGTGACTCGGGGGTGACTCATTGATGCGACAAGACCTGAAGTCGCCGTTGTAAAGTCGGTGGGAACGAACGTGAAAAAGTGGGGCGTGTCATGCTATTGGCGGTAGGGCGTTTCTATTCTCGCAGTAAAACGCGGGGTTCGATTTCATGGCAACATCCCGCCACATCTGACCACAAGGAGACCCCTGATGAGCACCTATCCATCCCGCGCGATACAGATTGACCAGCATGGCGGCCCTGAAGAACTCAAACTGGTGCAGGTCAGCGTGGGCGAACCTGGCCCAGGCGAGATTCGCATCCGTCACCACGCCGTGGGTCTGAACTTCATTGACGTGTATCAGCGCAGCGGGCTGTACCCGGCGCCCATGCCCCTGAAATTGGGCATGGAGGCCGCTGGTGTGGTGGAAGCCGTGGGCGAGGGCGTGACGCACCTGCAGGTGGGTGACCGCGCCGCCTATGCCAGCCAGCCGCCGGGCAGCTACTGCGACCTGCGAGTCATGCCCGCCAAGAGCGTCTGCAAGCTGCCCGACGCCATCCCTTTTGAGACCGGCGCGGCGATGATGCTCAAGGGCCTCACCGCGCAATACCTGCTCAAACGTACCCAGCCGCAGGGTGGCTTGCAGCCAGGTGATTTTGTGCTGTTTCACGCCGCTGCTGGCGGGGTAGGTCTGATCGCTTGCCAATGGGCCAAGGCCATGGGGCTGCGCCTGATCGGAACCGCTGGTTCAGATAAAAAATGTGCTCTAGCCCTTGCCAATGGGGCAGAGGTTGCTATTAATTATGAAACTGATGACTTTCTGGTCCGTGTTAGGGAGATCACCGGTGGCAAAGGCGTCAAGGTGGTGTACGACTCGGTGGGCAAAGATACCTGGGACAAATCGCTGGACTGTCTGGCACCCTTAGGTCTGATGGCCAGCTTTGGCAATGCGTCCGGTCCGGTGGCGCCGTTTGCGCCAGGCATCCTGGGTCCCAAAGGCTCGTTGTATGTGACGCGCCAGACCCTCTTCACCCACATGGCGACGCGCGAAAGCACGCAGGCCATGGCCGATGATCTGTTTGCCGCCGTGACCAGCGGCCAGATCAAGATTCACATCGAGCAGCGTTACACGCTTGAAGACGTGCAGCAGGCGCACCGCGATCTGGAGGCGCGCAAGACCACGGGCTGCACGGTGTTGACTTTGTAGGCTGGGTCGCCAGCGTCCTATCGCCGCCGCGCCCAATTGTTCGTTGCCAATTTGGTTAAAGACAGCACAGTAAGGTCTGAAACACCTTGTGCTGCACCGTAAAATTTAAGGCCGCCAGACTACAACCCTGGCTTGGATCAATAGTGGCGAAAGCCCTGCCCATGTCCTTACTATCGCGAGAAGCGCTACTCAAAGCCCACCACGGCATGCTGCTCGACGGACTGACCAATGTTTTCGGTCCGTTCAATCCAGAAATGTTGAACCATGTATTGCCGCAGGTCCAGTGGATCGAACTCGGCGGTGGCGAGGTACTGTTTCATGAGGGCGACAACGATGAGAGCCTGTTTTTTGTCGTCAGTGGTCGGTTGCGTGCATCCTGCGTCAACGCAACCGGGCAGCGATCACTGCTCGGAGAGATCGCGCGTGGTGAAACTGTGGGAGAGATGGCCTTCTTCACAGGCGAGCCGCGCACAGCTACCGTAATGGCAGTCCGAGACAGTGTGCTCGCCCGTTTCTCGAACACGGTGTTCCATGAGTTGTTGCTGGCGTACCCTCTGGTGTCACTGAACATGACGCGTCAGGTGATTGACCGCTTCAAACGCGTCAACAGCGGGCGCCGTGTTCCAACCAAGCCGGTCATCATCGGGGTGATGGGCATCAGCCGGAACGTTGATGCTGCGGATTTCGCGTGGTCGCTGGCGCGGCATTTGCAAAGCTACGGAGGAACCATTGTTGTGACCTCGCGGCACATGGATGAGCAGCTCGGTGAGCCCGGTGCGGCGCAGGCTTCACGTGCCGACGTCGAACGTTCGCGCCGCGTCACCGTGCGGCTGGACAAGATTGAGGCGCTGCACGACTTTGTCGTGTTCGTGGCCGACGAGCTGTGTACCGAATGGACCCAGCGTTGCGTACGGCACTGCGACGAACTGCTACTGCTGGCCGACGCAGATGAGCCCCCGACCCTGCATCCGAACGAGGTCGACCTGCATGCATCGGACGAAGCGGGCGAAGCGCAGCGGACACTGGTGTTGCTGCATCCGGACAGCCGTCGTTCACCTACACAGACAGTACGTTGGTTTGACGGGCGGCGTTTGTCTGGACATAACCATGTGCGCCGGGGCGTTACCCGTGACTGGCAGCGACTGGCGCGAGTGGTCTGCCGCAACACCGTAGGCCTGGTGCTATCGGGCGGAGGGGCACGCGGATTCGCGCATCTGGGCGTCATGCGTGCCATGGAGGAAGCCGGCATCGAGGTCGATTTGGTGGCAGGAACCAGCATTGGTGCAGTCATGGCTGCCTATGCGGGTATGGACATGCCGGCACCGGAAATGATCGCCGCAGCGCGTACGGCTTTTCGGGAGAATCCAACTGGCGACTACAACGTGGTGCCTTTGATGTCGCTGATCAGCGGCAAGCGACTGCGGCGTGTCATCGACTCCGCAGTGGTGAACTCCCGTGGCCAGCACATCGACATTGAAGACTTGTGGAAGAGCTACTTCTGCATAACCAGCAACTACTCGACGGCGCGCGAAGCAGTGCACACCCGCGGACCGCTGGCCAAATCGATCCGCGCCAGCGTCTCCATTCCAGGCGCGCTGCCACCGGTCATGCTGGATGGTGAACTGCATACCGACGGCGGCACCTTCAACAATTTTCCCGCGGACGTGATGAATCGCCGCGGCGCTGCGCGCATCATCGGTGTCGACCTGTTGCGGGACCGGGGTCTGCGTTATGAGCTCGACGAGGTGCCTGGTTCACTGGAGTTGATGCGCGACAAGTTGCGCGGTCGTGCCAGCAAGTACCACCTGCCTTCGCTGACCTCCCTGTTGCTTAACACCAGTCTGATGTGCAGCTATGCACGCCAGCAAGAGGCATTGTCGGTGGTGGACCTGCATTTCGCACCCATCGTTTATGGTTTCGGCATGCTGGAGTGGTCGAAGTTCGACAAGATCGTCGATGCAGGTTATTGCCATGGTGTCGAGCAGTTGGAGAAAATGGGTGACGCGGCCATTGCGCCTTATCGTTATCCATGATGGCCTGGTTCCGGAGCCGCGCAAAATTGGGCAAGGAGGTTGCCCCTGTATTGCTCTTTGGATATGCCATGCACCGCACTGTCTTGACGCGATCAGGGAGTGAGCGACACATCGTCGAGTTGCTCCGGGTTCAAAAATTGCTCTCCATAGCGGCGGAAAACCTCTTGTTGAACAAATACGTCAAACACATCGGGGTCAATGTGCCCGTTCTGCTTGAATTGCTGCAAGATTCGCATGGCCTGTGATAACTTCATGCCCGGTTTGTAGGGTCGGTCTCGGGCGGTCAACGCTTCAAAAATGTCGGCAATGCCCATGATGCGTGCCTGCACAGACATCTGATCACGGGTAAGACCCTTGGGGTAACCCTTGCCGTCCATGCGCTCGTGGTGTCCACCGGCATATTCGGGCACGTTTTTCAGGTGCTGCGGCCAAGGCAGCTTTTCCAGCATCTTGATGGTAGCGACAATATGGTAGTTGATGGTGTCGCGCTCGGCTGAAGTCAGCGTGCCTCGGAGAATGCACAGGTTGTTAATTTCATCGTCGGACAAGAAGTCACTCAATACACCGTCGACATTGCGCCAAACGTGGCGTCTGCCAATGTCATGCACCCGCTCTACATCGGCATCATGCATGCCTTCACCACCTGAATTGGCACGTCTGATGAACTCACGATCGGCATTCAAAACCTCCTGTGCTGCTTGGCATTGCTGCATCAGCGCGGATTCCGCAGCCATATTGACCGGTGTTCGCAACTCCAACTGCTGGCGCAAAGCGACGATCTCTGCATCTCGCTTGAGCACTTCGAACCGGGTGTCAATCAGATGTATCCGATCAAACAGTGTTTGAAGCTTGGTGGCCTTATCCACCACATGCACTGGGGTGGTGATCTTGCCGCAGTCGTGCAGCATCCCTGCGATCTTGAGTTCGTATCGATCTCTGTCGGTCATGGTGAATCCCGCCAACGGACCATTCTGTGTTTTTGCCACGGCCTCAGCCAGCATCATCGTCAACTCGGGCACCCGTTGACAGTGACCTCCGGTGTGAGGTGATTTTTCGTCAATGGCTAGGTTAATCAAGCCAATAAAACTCTCGAACAACACCTCCAACTGCGTCATCAACAAGTGGTTTGTAAGCGCAATAGCCGCCTGGGAGGCCAAGGACTCCGCCAAGTGTTGGTCGCTCTGGGAAAAGCCTATGACCTCGGTTGAATTCGCTTTGCGGGCATTGATGAGTTGCAACACACCAATCACGTCACCCTCATGATCTCGCATGGGAACGGTTAGAAAAGATTGAGAGCGGTATCCGCACCGTTGATCGAACACGCGAGTACCGGAGAAATCAAAATCAGTTTCGGTATAAGCATCTTCAATATTGACAGTCACGCCGTGAATGGCAGCATAAGCAGCCACGAGCGAGTCATTGGGAGTGCCATCTGAGGTACGCAGACTCAAGTCAGGAAAATCAATGGCCACCCCGGTATCCCCGCCCTCGAAGAGACCCAGAGAATCTGTACGCAAGATCGCAAAGCGCAAAGTATTACCGTCATCAAGCATCCGGTAGAGCGTGCCGCCGTCAGCGTTGGTAATGGTCTTGGCAGCTAGCAATATCTGTTCAAGTAGGCGAGATGTGTCGCGTTCCTTGGAAAGGGACGCACCCACTTCATTCAATTGCTCCAGACGGCTGAGTAGGCTTTCGATCGTATTGCTTTCGCGCACAGTAGCAGTATTCACAGTAAACCCCTTTTGATTCGCCCAAGACCATTGCCACACAAACTGCAGGAAAAACGTTCAGACAAGGCCTCATGTCTGTTGCCGCCAACCAGATTTTGCCCCTCTGGGGCCAATTGTGCCGATGATCAGTTGGTCAGTGCAATGCATTGGGAATCGGCTCCTCAATCTGACATCGGCACGGTATTGGCAAGTCACTTGACAATACCTGTATTGGTTGGCATGGAAATATGTAGCAGAAAGCTGGAGTATTCAGATTGACACTGCTTGTGGCGCAGAACTAAGATTCCAGGCATTGCATCAAGGGAGCTGCCCGTGAACCGATTACATGTACAGCACAGCCCCTGCGGTCACTGGCGGGCGTATTTGTTGCTGGTCTGGTTGGTGCTGGCTTTGCTGGCTCACCCGCTGCATGCCCAAAGTGAGCTGGACGATGTCGGCATGGCCAGCTTCGACAATGCAGACGCTGGCAGTAGCCCTATGGCGCCCGAGGAAGCCACCCGGCTGCTGGCCCAGCCCCTGCCTGACGCTCCCGATGCCCGCTACGCCGTGTTGCAACGGCAATACCGCGCCGCTGCACTGCTGGAAGATCGCCCTCGTTTGATTGTCACCGCCCGCCAATTGGTAGACGCGGGCCGTGGCCGTCCCGGTGGCGAGAGCTGGATCACCACCTACCTCGGGGCTGAATTCGCATGGGGTAGTTCGGGCAAGGCGTTGGAAGCCAGCGAGGCCTTTGTGACCGATAGCAGCCTGTCTCTGGGCCTGCGCGCGATGGTGGCACTGCGCCAAACCTATTTCGCGGCCCAGGGGCATGACCGCGCCATCCTGGCCCGACTGTGGTCGCGCGCGGAAGACCTTTCCTCGGAGGCCCTGCGCCAAGGCGTGGCTTCGCCGAATTTGCAGATCAATCAGTTGCAGGTGCGGTCCGAGATAGAACGCTGGCAGGGCAATACCAAGGCCTCGCTGGCCACGCTGCGCGAATCCATCGGTGTGGCGCGTAGCGACATAAAGGCTGTCAAGGCCCGTAACCGTGGCCCGCGCGACCCGGCGTTGCTGGATGCCTATGGTCGGTTGGACGGCACCATGGGCATGCTCACCTACGCCCTGGTGCGAGATGGTCGTCCCCAGGAAGCCATTCACGTGGCCCAGGCCAATCTGGCGCTATGGCACGCCGGTCAGATCAGCGATGGCCTGGGCGCGCGCTGGAACTACCGTTTGGCCGCCAGTCTGAACGCGACCCAGCAGTTCGCGCCCGCGCTGGCAGCGGGCCAGCTGTCCGATGGCATGTTGCAACGCGCTGGCGTCAACCCGGCCAGTCACACCGCTTGGATGGCGCGACAAGAGATCGTGCGCGCACTGATTGGCCTGCGGCGCTGGCCCGAGGCTGATGTTGCCTACCGCAGTTTTCTGGTCAGCATGCCGCCCGATACACTGGCTCGCACCCGTGCTTCCGACTGGCGTTTGGAGGCCCTGCTGGCCGCCAAAAATGGACGGCTGGATGAAGCGCTGGAGCTGGCTGAGCGCTCGCTGCGCTACCGCAACCGACTATATGGCAGCAACCACCCTCAAACTCAGGAGGCCGCTGGTATACGAGGCTTTGTGCGCCTGCTGCGAGGGGACACACGCTCGGCCATGGGGGACTACGAGGCGCTGTTCGCTGCCACGTTAGACAACCCCGGTGGCTGGCTGGATCTGGACCTACGCGGCGTGCGCGGTTATGTACTGGGCATTGCTTTTGACGAATTCTTGCACTACGTGGCCGACAAGGCGTTGAAGGGTGAAGCCGTGGACGCCGCCATGAGCGACCGCGCCCTGCAGCTGGCCGACCGCAGCAGCCTGAGCGTGACCCAGCGCGCCATCACTGACAGCACGGCCCGTGTGCTGGCCAGCACGCCGGCCTTGCGCGCCCTTTTGGACTTGGAGCAGACGCAGCGCCAGGCCGTTTTCGCACTGGTCGCCACGCTCAATACCAGCCTAGGTGAGGAAGATGTCTTGCGCCACCAAGCCCAGTCGGCCGAATTCAAGGCCCTGTCGGAAGCCGAGCGTAAAGCCTTTGCCGAGCGCCGACAAGCTGTGCGTGACAGCATCAAGACCCAGCAGGCGGGTGTGAGCGCCGCGCGTGTTGTACTAACCAGTCAACGTGAAACCATTGCCAAGCAGTTTCCAGCCTATGCCGACCTGGTGACCCCCAGCACCCCCCGGCCAGACCAGCTGCGCCAACTGCTCAATCCTGGCGAGGCTCTGCTGGTGTTGTACCCCACCGACAACGCCACACTGATTTGGCTGCTGGGTGCGGACGGCCGCGAGAGCTTCAGCGCGGTCGCCTTGTCCCGTGCCGACCTGGCTCAGCGTGTCACACAGTTGCGCGGCCTGCTGGATCTGGGCAATGCGCCCGCCGGGCAGGAGCCGACTCTGCCCAGCGCCCAGATGTATGCGCTGTACAAAGACCTGCTGGGTCCGATGGGGGTGGCTTTGCGAGACGTCCATTCGCTGTTAGTCGCCACAGACGGGCCTTTGGCCAGTCTGCCTTGGGCGGCCTTGGTGACCCAGCCGCCGCAGCCCAACCAACCACCCGCCTGGCTGGTGCGGCAGATGGCGGTGACGCAGCTCCCTGCGTCCTCAGCACTGCTGGCGCTGCGCCGGGTGGCGCAGCCCGCTGCGGCCGCGAAGGCATTGATGGGTTTTGGCGACCCGCTGTTCAATGCCCAGGCAGGCATTACCTCGCGCGTGAATACCGGCCTGCGGCCCGAAGCCGCGCGCTATGACGCGGAATGGGGTTTCCGTTACGCCGATATGCCGCCTCTGCCAGACACCCGTGCGGAGCTGCTGGCCCTGGCTGCTGCGCTTGGCGCCAACCCGCAGAGCGACTTGCTGCTGGACTCTCAGGCAACCCGGCGCGCGGTGCTGGACGCGAATTTGCTGGACCGACGCGTGGTGGCTTTCGCCACACACGGGCTGCTGCCGGGCGAGCTGCCGGGTATTTCCAAACCCTCGCTGGCCATGGCTGCTACCAGTGATGAGCGCGAGTCGCCGCTGTTGGAGCTCGACGATGTGTTGGGTCTGCGGCTGAACGCCCAGTGGGTGCTGCTGTCGGCCTGCAATACGGCGGCGGGCGAGCAGGGTGGGGCCGCCATGTCTGGCCTGGTGCGGGGCTTCTTTTTTGCTGGCGCGCGCTCTGTGCTGGCCACGCATTGGGCTGTGGAGTCGGAATCGGCCACGGCGCTGACCAGCGCCACCTTTGCCGCTCACGCCAAGGGTGCGGTGTCGCGCGGCGAAAGCCTGCGTCTTGCCCAGTTGGCCATGCTGGATGGTACGCTGGGCGGTGGGCGCTGGAATCACCCTTTTTATTGGGCGCCGTATGCACTGTTTGGCGACCCGGTGCGATGATCCCCTTCATGAGGAAAGCCATGATCCCCACATACTATTTTGTATTGACCCGCCATATGCGCCGGTTTTTGTTGTTGGCGCTATGCCTATTGGCGCTGGGGGCCCACGCGCAAGCGGTGGCGGTGGTGACGGATGTAAAAGGCGTTGTGGTTTTCACCCCTGAGCGTGGCGGTAAACCTGTGGTCTTGTTGTCTGAGCTGGCCAACGGCGCCGACATCCTGCTGGAAAAGGGCGCCACGCTCAGTTTTGTTTACCTTCAGTCGGGCACTGAATTCCAGCTGCGCGGGGTGGCGCACATTACGCTCGGCGCGACCGAGCCGCAGTCTGTTTCCGGAGCCAGCGCCATCTTGCGTTCCTCGGCGGTGGCGGCGGAAACGGCCCGGCTTCAGACCACCAATGGCCGGGTGGTGCTGGGCGGTATGGTGATGCGCGGACTGGGCATGGAGCGGCTCAAGCTACTGGAACCCACGGGCAAGGTGCTCAGCGCCCGCCCTAGCTTTTTCTGGACTCTGCCTGGCGGCGCGACGAGTGTGAAGTTCGCGTTGCGCGACGAGGGTAACGACAAGCTGCTGCTGTCCACCACCGTGCAGGGCAGCCAGCTGGTGTTGGATGACGGCCTGCAGCTGCAGCCTGGGGTGAACTACGTATGGACAGTTACGCTGGAGCAGCCGGGCGTCAACAGCCTGAGCCGCTCCTCGTATTTCTCGCTGGCCAGCCCGCAGGAACGCGAACGCATGGAGGCGTTGCGGCCCGGCCCTCAGTCACCGTTTTCCGACCGGCTGATCTATGCCTCGCTGCTGGAGCAGGGTCGGTTTTTGAGCGCTTCTCGCAAGCTCTGGCAGCAGCTGGCCGACGAACGGCCGGACCTGCCCGAGCTGCGTACCTTGGCCAACAAGTAGGTGCTGGTGATTCCTGCGCGCATTGTCTGGGCGGGCTACGTCCTGGTGCTGGTACTGGCGGCTCTGCTGCTGTGCACGTCGCTGGCGAGCCCGTTGGAGCTGGGCTTGCTAGACGTACAGCAGCGGATGCAGTTGCGCTACGCGCCCCAACCCGTGCACAAAGATGTGGTCATCGTTGGCATCGACGAGGCCAGCCTGCAGCAATTCGCCGAACCTTTCGCGCTATGGCATGGCCACATAGGCACATTCTTGCGCGGTATGGCGCTGGCCAAGGCTTCGGTGGTCGGGCTGGACGTGGTGCTGCCCAGCCGATCGTTTGACAGCGTGCTGCCGGGCAGCGATGCACAGTTGCTGGGTGGCCTGGTAGCGGTACGCCATCAGGTGCCGGTGGTGTTGGGCGTGTCGGCGGATGCTGCGGGTCGGCCTCTGCCCATCCATGCACCGTTTGTGACGCTGGCGGGCGCGGGTAGCACCGGCTCGCTGCTGCTGACGGCGGACGCCGACCATGTGGTGCGCCGCTTCAACGAACGCATGGGAGCGGACGGCCAGCAGATCCCCTCGCTGACAGGCCAGATGCTGCGCAAGATTCATCCGAGTGCCGTTCTTCAGCCTGGGCTAATTAATTACGCTCTGGGCGGCTACCCGCGCTACATCCCTCTGCAGCAGGTGAATCAGTGGGTGGAGGTGGGCGACGTGGCTCAACTGGCCCAGACCTTCGCGGGTAAGCCAGTACTGTTGGGAAGCGTGCTGCCTTTTGAAGACCGGCAGGTCCAGCCGGTGAACCTGGCCGAATGGGAGCAGGGCAACAGCGGCAATGTGCCCGGCGTGCTGGTGCACGCGCAAATCCTGCGTTCCCTGCTGAATGGCGGTTTGCTGGTGCAGGCAGATGCACTGTGGGTCGTGGTGGTCGCCTTGGCCTGCAGTTTGCTATGGTTTTTGCAACTACGTGTGCAAGCAGTGGTTGCGCTAGTGGTGGTTTTGCCGGTCTTGCTGCTGGGGGCTTCCAGCTTATTGTTGCAGCAGCGCCTGTACCTGCCGGTGGCGGTGCCGCTGCTGGTTGGCCTGCTGGCCCTTGGCGGGCGCTGGTTGGTAACGGCGCTGAGCGAAATGGCCGAGCGCCGTCGCTTGCGTGCCGCCTTTGCCGGTTATGTCAGTCCGCCGGTGATGCAGGAAATTCTGGCCCACCGCCTGGGTGCCGAGTTGGGCGGCGAGCTGCACCATGTGTGCATGTTGTTTGCCGATATCCGCGGCTTCACCACACTCAGCGAAACTTTGGCGCCGCACGCCGTGATTACCCTGTTGAACCGCTATTTCGAGGAGGTAAACCAGGCCATTCATGACCAGGGCGGCACCATCAGCTGCTTCATGGGCGACGGTATCATGGCCATTTTTGGCGCGCCGCAGACTATGGACAAGCCCAGCATTGCCGCATTTGCCGCAGCCCGCGCCATGCTAGAGGCGCTGCAGAGGCTAAACGTCAAGCTGCAGACCGAAGGCAGGGCGCCGCTGGCCATTGGCATTGGGCTGCACGTGGGAGAAGCCATCGTCGGCCACCTGGGCTCGCAGGCGCGGCACGACTACTCTGCAATCGGCGACGCCGTCAACGTGGCGTCGCGCATTGAGGGTCTGACCAAAGAATTGGGTTACCCACTGCTGTGCTCCCAAGCTGTGGTGGATGAGGTAGCCCAGGCCCCGCTGTTCACCCACCTCGGCCCCCAAGCCATCAAAGGCCACACTCCGGTGCAGGTCTGGGGCTGGAAGCCGGGCATATATCGCTGAAGCTGAAGGAAACGCAATAAGTGATTGAATGGGCTTGGTAAGCCTGGCTTCGCGGTTCATACCATTGATGGCGACCGTGCTGCCTTACACCAGGGTGGCGGACACACTGGGCGTTGATTCAGTGGCGGTCGGTGATTGCTTCAATTTTGGTTGTCAATCGGCTTTTGAATGCTGCCAAAAGTGCGGTCCCACCACAGCATGGTGACACCGTAGTTGATTCGCGGGTTGTGGTGATGAATGGCGTGCTGGCGTTTGCAATGCCGCATCCAGGCGTTTTTTACGCGCCAATGGTGCACGCCATGGTGAATCACGCCATAAATGAAGTAGCCCAAGGTCACGCCCAGGGCGGCACCACTGCCCAACCAGAACCCGCCTGTTAAGGTCGCGGGCAGCCAGACCAACACTGCGATCAGGGTTACGCTGACCAGGGTGGGCGTGGCGATCAAAGCCAGTGGCCTGCGATGATGCTCGGCATGCAGGCTTTGAAAAGGCTCCATGCCATGAAATACGAAGCGGTGCATGGCGTATTCGATCAAGGTCCACATCAACAGGCCTGCCAACCCGGCCAGGGGAAGGTATGCGCGCACGGCCATCGGTGAGTAGTGCCAAAGCAGGCCAGGCAGCAGCAGTACAGCCAGCAGATAGATGGCAAAGTCTGCGTAATAGGCCAACCGGGTGTGCTCAATGGCAATGGTTTTCAAGGGCTACTCCAATTGGGCAATCAGGGACGTTGCTCAACGCCTACGCCTGCATGAATGCAAACAAAGTATGGGTGTGCGAACTTAGAAATAACTTAAATGACGCTCGCCACCTTGATTTCCAGTGCAACGAGGCGTGATTTATCTGCCTGTTTAAGTTTTGAATAAGTTGATGCTTTCAGACTGCAGTCAAGTTCTTCTTAGGGTAAGGGAATGACAAATGAACACCAGGCTACTTACGACTTGATACATCTTGTTGTTCGCGCAGGAGATGGCTTCAAAGACTGACTTTGCACGGACAAAAAGGCAGTGCCCCAGAGCAGCGCACTGTATTGATTTGCTGCTCGTTCAAACCATAGGAGTTGTTATGAAGATACTTGCATCCAAGCTGAACCTGCTGTCAACTGCCGGCGCGTTGATGCTGGCCGTATCCGTGGCGCATGCAGCAACGGGTCTACCGCCCATCCAGCGAATGGGAGACATTGACTACGTGACTGGCGGCGTAGGTCAAACCGAGTCCTCAGCGATCGAGCGTGCGAGCCACAGCTGGCCGCTGACCCTGGAATTTGCCGTCAAGGACAAGCAGCGCGCTGACTTCGTCTCTGGCGTGAGTGTCGAAGTGCGTGACGCAGGGCACCATGTCGCATTGAAAGTGAAGTCAGACGGGCCGTTCGTACTGGCCAAGTTGCAGCCTGGCCAGTATGTGGTTGATGCATCTTTTGAAGGCAAAACTTTGCATGAAAAAGTGATTGTCGCGTCTGGACATCCGGCCAAGGCGGTCTTTGAGTGGCCTGCGGGCACGGGAGAAGTCCGCTCGTGAAACAACTCCAATCCAAAGGGGTTGGAAAACCAGTTGCTTGCCATTGAAGTTAACCACGCGGTCGCCTCGTCGTGCCACCCCGCCCAATGAGGCCGTCATTTTTTACACATCTTTACGCGGCTGAAAACGTTGGTCTATTACCAGCTGTCTACAGTTGCATGGTGTATCAACGAGGGCGGGGCCAGCTTTGATTTTTGTCGCAACGCCAGCGAGATGCCAGGCAGGCGTGCCATTAAGGCTCGGTTAAGAAGAGCCGGGCACCATTGGTGTCATGCATAAGCAGTTACCACGTCAATCGATCTATTTTTTTGCCCATTTCTAAGCACAGACAGGAGTCATCACTATGCGTATAAGCACCAAAGGCCGTTTTGCAGTCACCGCAATGATTGACCTGGCCCTGCGCGACAAGCTCGGGCCTGTGCCCCTTTCGGAAATAGGTTTGCGCCATCAGATTTCCTTGTCGTATCTTGAGCAGATATTCAGTCAGTTGCGTCATAAGGGGCTGGTCACCAGCAGCCGCGGGCCGGGTGGGGGTTATGTGCTCAGCCGTTCGATGGACGTCATCACGGTTGCCGACATCGTTAGCGCCATCGAAGATGAGCCGTCTGCGGCCAAGCAGCAAGACACCGAACAGGTTCATGACATGGCCCAAGACCTGTGGGAAGCCATGAACGCTAGCCTTGTCAACTTCATGAGGTCGGTCAAGCTCAGGAGCCTGGTCCTTGAACAACTGGCCAAGGGCGTCAGGATTGAGCAAAAGACTTCGCGCAACAATGGGGTATTCAAAAAACCGGAACAACAGCCCGTTCGCACCAATGTACCCAACTCGGTGTTTGCGCTTGGCAAGTCGATATTGGCAGGCGGTTAAATCGGTGTAAGCCACCGTGGCCGAAAGTTAGCCGTGTTTCTGCACCAGCGTCCAGGCCGACAAGGCAATCAGCGCGCTCCAGAACCACATGCCCAAGGTCAGTGGAAGCACGGTACCGTCCATGTGACGGCCCAGCCAAGCACCCATGGCAAAGGCACTGAGCATCATCAGTACGCCATTCATGGCCGATGCGGCACCCGCTGCCTTGGGGAAAGGCCCCACCGCACCACTTTGGCCGCAGGGCTGGTGGATGCCGTGGCCAATCATGAAGATCAGCTGTGGCAGCAAGATGCTCCAGATGCTGACCCAGCCCGCCAGCGTGAGTGCTGCCATCAGCGTACCGCCGGTGAGCGTCAGCCCGCCCGCAATGGCCACTGCGCGGCGTACACCAAAGCGTGGCAGCCAGTGGCGGCAGACAAAGGTGCCGCTGATGTAGGCCAGTGAATTCACAAACATCACCAGCCCATACTGCGTTTTGCTCAAGCCCAGCACACCGGTAAACACGAACGATGAAGCTGCCAAAAAGGTGAACAGGCCGCTGTAAGAGGTGGCCGTCAGCGCAGAAAACGCCCAGAACGTGGGGTTGCTCAAAATCTCCCGCCAGGTGGTAACCAAGGTGCTGAACTGCAGTGCCTGCGGGTTCTTGTGCTGCACGGTTTCCTCAAATCGCAGCACCACCACCGCCAGCGTGAAAGCCGCAAACACCCCCAGCGCCAGCAGCGCAAAGCGCCAGTTCAGCACCTCGGTCAGCAGCCCGCCTGTGGGCGCACTCAGGCAGGCAATCACGCCGAGCCCGCTCAAGCCCTTGCTCATCACCCTGGCACCTTGCGTTGGCGAATACAGATCACGCACGATGGCGCGTGCGCACATCACACCTGCTCCCATGGCAGCGCCCTGCAGCGTGCGCCAGACGATTAGCCACACCATGCTGGGTGCCAGACAGCTGGCGATGGATGCCAGCACGTAGGCGCAGAGTCCGACGAGCAGAATCGGGCGGCGGCCAAAGCGGTCCGACAGCGGCCCCCACACCAGTTGCGAACCACCAAAGGCCAGCAGCAGGGCCGTTAGCGTCAGTTGCGCCTGCGAGATGGGTGCTGACAATTCAGCCGTCAGCACCGGCAGCGCGGGCAGGTACAGATCGGTAGTGACAGGCTGTAAACCCAGCAGCAGTGAAAGCAGCAAGACGATCACGCCGGGCGGCATGGAGGAAGAGTGGGTGGCATTGGCGGGCATGGTTTGAGCGTAGCAGATGCCTGCCTGTGGGCCGTTCATCGATCATGGCTGTTGTGAGAAGATAGGCACTGTTTATCTGCTTCTTGAGGACCTGAGATGGCAATTGGTTGGCTCTCCGTGTTGAAGATGGTGCCCTGGGGCGATGTGATTGAGACCGCGCCCAAGGTGGCTGTTGGCGCCAAAAAACTGTGGAACTCCGTCGGCAAGAAGCGGGTTGACGCATCGAATGCGCCGACGATCCCAGGTGCCCTGGCCGAGGTTGATGCTCCGGTGACGGCGCTGCAGACCCAAGTGCTGGAGTTGCAACTGGCTGTGGCCGAGCTGCATCAGCAAATGCTGGAGTCAAGCGCGCTGATTGGCTCACTGGCCGAGCAAAACACCCAGCTCATTGCCCGTGTGGAAGTCAACCGCAAGCGCGTGTTGACCTTGGCCGTTGCCTTGGTGGTGGTAGTGGTTGCAGCGGCAGCTAAACTATTTTTATAGCTGCTTCCCCTTTGTTTATCTGGGCTAGAGGCCAATTTGTGGCTACATCTTAGTGGAAGGTGCCCTCAGCTGGCGAGTACCGTTGGAATACGTACGACGGGGTATATATTTGGATTCAAGATAGATCCAACACAGTCGCCCATCTGTCCCTAGAGCTACTTCAAAAGAGCGCAACACAGGAAACCCCCGCAAAGCCAACCATGCAGGGTTTTTTGAGGATAAACCGTTGGACGACTTGCGTCGGCACCAGACTAGAACAAGTGGCGCACGCCAGCGGCCAATAGTGAGGCTTTCGTGGTGTCGACACCGAGATTGGACGCGTCCACGCTGTCAATCTTCGTGCTGTTGTAGACCGCATACAACTGCGTGCGTTTGGAAAGGTCATAGGTGCCTGCAAGCACAAAGCCATCGGCATTCAAATCGAACGCTTGGCCCGTGTTTTTGCCCTTGGCATATCCAAATTGAATTTTGGCTGCTGCAGACACCGGCACATCCACGCCAAATTGTTCTGCGGTGGTCTTTTGCAAGGCCAGGGTGGACTTTTGGTAGCTGGCGTACAACTTGGCAATACCGAAGTCATAGGTGCCGCCAAAGGTGTCGAACTTCTTCGTGTCTTGGGCCGTGGCCAGAGAGGCTTGCATCTGTTTTTCTTGATCATGGCCATAGATCAGCATCAACGGACCTGTGTCGTACTTGACGTTCATCGTCACTTGATCTGTTGCGTTACCAACGTTGGCGGCCGTGTTTTTGTTTTCACCAAAAGCATAGGAAGCCGCGCCACTGAACCCGTTGTAAACAGGCGTGTTGTAACGAATGCCGTTTGAGCTACGCAGTTCGTTGCGGCCAATACTCAGGCTGGACACCGGGAACCAGACCGAGTAGTTCATGTCGCCTGTCATTTCATCAGCGGTAGACGCGTCGTGGTAAGGGGTATAGAAGCGCCCCAGCATCACTTCACCAAAACCACCAGCCAGACCGACGTGCGCTTCTCGCTCAAACAGGGTGTTGCCAGCAGGGGCAGAACCCGTGTCGACATTGAACGCACTCATCAGGGTGAAATTGGTCTTCAAACCGCCGCCCAGGTCTTCAGAACCCGTCATGCCCCAATAAGAGGTTTGCATGTTGCTGTCATCAAGCTGCGTTTGCGATAGCGATGCGACCGGCGAATATCCCGTTACTTCGGAGGTGTGCCTGGCCAAGCTGGCATCAATGCGACCAATCAATTGGACAGACGATTGGGCCATAGCTGCACCCGATGTGGCCAGAACAGCCAGCGTTATTAACGATTTCTTCATTGTGAACTTTCTCAATGGTTAAACACTTTGCGTTTCGGATCGTGCCCTCTGCGACCGTTGATCACCGGACGCTCTGCGTAAGCGCGAGTGATCCATGGGGCGTCCCTCTTGCGCAGCGCGACCTCGAGTCGCGCTGTCGGGGTGGTCAGCATGCTGACTTAGCCGTGGTTTTGTTGATATTGCTCCATGGACAACCGGCCCACTTCGTCACCTTTCATGGCGATGGTGGTGCCGTTCTTCTCATGCAGGATTTGACCGGGCGCTACGACGGTCGGGCGGCCATAGGCGTTTTCCTCGGCCATCGTGCCGTTCTTGTAGATATGCAGTGTCCCGCCGTTTTGCAGCGTCACGAGTTGTTCACCGAAAGCGCCGATGCGCGCCGTGGGGGCAATAGCCGCGCTGGCCACGATGCTGGCTGTGGCGAGGACGGTGGCGATGAGGGCAGATTTTGTGAAGGTAGACATGATATTTCTCCGTTTGGTTACACGCAGATGTTTGCGTGATTTGGAGATTAGGAGTGCAGACTTAGCTCAGACTGAGCAAGAAATAGATTTTTGGCAAGATGTCGGGCTTGGCTATTCATGGCCTAGAGACGCATGCTATTCGCTTGCGACCCCGTTATCGGGCCAGAGCACGAGGAGCAGGTGCTGGGTTGGTGCATGTTGTCGCGCTGGGTGGTTCAGGCGGATTTGGGTGGCCAAGTGTGCTGCGTCACCAGATGCGCATGCCATCCGATCAGACCCTGGTCATACACCGCGTAGTCGCCGCGCAACGACTTCCACACCAGCTCCTCGTCGTTGTTGCGTAGCGCGTCAATGGCGCGCTGCACCTGAACCGCCGTCACCTTAGCTTGGGCAGTGCGTTGTGCGTAAAACGCCAAAGCTTTTGCATCAAAGGCCCTAAAGGCTTTGCTCTCCACAATCAGGCGCTCCAGCACCGCCTGTTCCAGTGGTGTAAGTGCTAGGTAGGTGGTTGTGAACCGGTCACGATCCACTTGCGTTTGGCGCGAACTCTCGACCAGCAAGGCGGCTTCAAACGCCTGGGCATCGTTGCTGGCTGCTGCGGCGCGGCCAATGGCCTCGACAAACAACTGCGGCCTGTGCCCGAAGTGCTCAAACGCCTGCACCATTTCACTGCTGCGCACGGTGGCCAGTTCGGGGCGCTCACGGCGAAGGAGTGCAACATAGGCCTGCACAAAATCATCTCCCAGCTTGGGCATGGCACGCACTTGCGAACCCCAAAACGGGGCACTGGGTGAATTCAATAACATCGTCAGCTTGTCCGTGTGTGAGCCAGACATCACCAGCATCAACTGCGCCCCGGTGCTGGTTTTCATCTGGTCGCGCGCAGACTTGAGCGCCCACATCAAGGCATCACCTTCGTCGCTGGTCAGCGCGTGCTGCGCCTCGTCAATGATGAGCGTTAGCGGTTTCTTTGTCGCCTTGTTCAAAAGGTCAAGAACCTGATGCAGGCTCAGGCCTTCGGTCTTGCCGATGCTGCGCAAATCGATCCCGAACGCACCTGGCACGCCAATTTTTTCCAACCCCATGCTCTTGGCCACTTTGGCAATCGCCCCAAGGTTGTCATGCACCACCTGCTGTAGCGCCTGTTGCACGACGGTCATGGGTGACTGGTTTTTGTTCGCCATCAAGTCCACATAAATCGTCAGCACGCTAAGGTCTTGCAGCAGGGGTTGCAAGTCCAGCCGCAGAAAATCGGTCTTGCCGGTGCGGCGCTCTCCGGCCAGAAAAAGTCCATTTTGGGCGTCTGAAAAAGATGTCTTGCCCATCAATTCATCCGCAATACCCTGGGCCAAGGTGGGGCGGGGGTGGTGGTGTGTGCTCATTTATCGCAATTTATCACAAATCGATGGGTGATTTGATAAAAGATGATAATCAAATAAAAACAATGACTTATGTGAGATTTGTTGAAAATTACGGGTTGCTTTTGCACTAATTTTAATGGATTTGTAAAACGTAAAGATGTTTTTTCTCTGTTGTCTGGAAATAAATTGCTTTATTTTGCTAAGTTTTTAACAATTGCCAGTTGGCGATGAAATTTGTTAGCACCCTTACTCCGAAAGTCTCCAAGCATGAGCACCGTACCCACCGTTAAAGCCAGCCCCGAAGCTGCCCGTGCTGCCTGGGCGCGTTTGACTCCCAAACAGCGCAAAAGCGTGGTGGGCAGTACCTTCGCCAGCATCATTGGCATGCTGGATGACAGCGGCACTGCGCCGCTTGGCCGAGTGCTTGACGCGTTGTTTGACGACCTGGATCACGTTGCCGCCCACACCGCGCTCAAAACCCAGTTCATCAACCGCCCCTTCGCCGCGCCCGGTGCAAAAGCCGACACACAACCCCCTTTGCTTAAGCTCTGCGCCAGCCGCGTCGCGCTCAAAGATACCGCCCAGCGTGAAGCAGCCTTTGCCCGCGCCCAAGTCTGGTTTGAAGTGCCCGCACTGCTTGATCCTGCAACTCTGGCCACTGAACCCAACGCCGATGTGGCGCAGCGCTTCACCGACACCCTGGCCACCGACCTGTCACAGAGTGAAGTCATTGCCAACGCGCATGCCCAATCTGCCGCACTGCGCCGCGCCGAGCTGGCTCAGTTTGCCAATGGCCCCAGCAAAGCCGCGTGCAACTGGGGCACACACTCCATGCGCCACGGGGCTGAGGGCAGTGGATTTCAGGAAGGCACGTTTGCGCGTGACGCAGTGCTGGGCAGCGGCGATGGCCGTTCTTTGCCTGGTTCCGACAGTCAAGCCAAATCGGCAGAGCCGCCCAAGCCCAAAGATGTTGTGGCCTTGCCCACGCTGCTGTGCTGGGCGCAAAACACCGCCAACGATTCACCCCGCCTTTACGCGTTGCTGGGCGACTCTGGCACCGGCAAAACCAGTCATGGCCAGCAATTTGTCCGCATTCTCAATGGCGAAATAACCCACCCAGACTGGCCAGCCCAGCTTGCTGCCGAAGACCTGCCCAAGGCCTTGTTCATTGACCTTGCGGAACTTGCGGGGGTCGACAACCTGGCCCAACTTTCGCTGGAAGACATGCTGGTGCTGGTGCTCAAACGGCGTGACGGCGTGCAAGTGCAAACCGTGGCCGATGTCGCTCCGCTGGTGGCCGATGCGTGCGCTGGCCGCCTGATATTTGTCTTCGATGGCCTGGACGAATTGCTCAAGAACGACTCCCTGGTGCTGCAAAAAGCCTTTGAGCAGTTTCTGCGCGTGGTCGCCCGCCGTCCCAACACACCGCCGGGTGCGCGCCCGCCTAAGGCCATCGTCAGCTGCCGCAGCCACTACTTTCGCGATATTGAGGCGCAGCACAGCTTTTTTACCGCCCGTGGCCGTGGCGCGGTCACCACGCACTACTACCGCTGCCTCACTCTGTTGCCCTGGGGGCATGAGCTGATTGAGGGCTATCTCACCCGGCGCGTCGGGGCCGAGCAAGCCGCGCAACTGATGGCGCTGATTCGCAGCACCTACAACCTGGAAGAACTCGCCAGCCGCCCGGTGCTGCTGTCGATGATGAGTGAAAACATCCAGTCTTTGCTCCAAAAACAAAGCGCCGGTCAGCCCATTCTGGCCGCCACCCTTTACAGTGAAACCGTGGCCAGCTGGATTGAGCGCGATCAAGGCAAACACCGCCTGAGCGCCGCGCAAAAACCGCTGCTGATGGGTGCACTTGCCGCGGCCTTGTGGAACGATGGTGCCGAGGCCTGGCCCGCAGATCGGCTCGATCAATGGCTGGTACGCACCGTGCACGACCTCTTTCCCGGTCACTATGACGCGCCCGCGCTGCAAGGCATTCAGGACGATTTGCGCACCGCCACTTTCATCGTTCGCCCGGATGCGCGGCAATTTAACTTTGCCCACCGCTCTTATGGCGAGTATTTTCTGGCTCGTTTCATGATCGACGGCCTGACCCAGACGCTTGACGGTTTCTGGAGCCCGGCACAACTGCGTGCTTACCTGCCGCAACGCGCCCTTAACCCCGAGTCCATGGTTTTCCTGTCGCAGTTATGGACCGCCGACCAAGCCCACCAGAGCGCCCAAACCCTGACCCGGCGCGCCCATCTGTTGTGCCGCCTGTTGCAAGGCGAGGGCAGTGCCTCCAATGCGGACATGGTCAATGAAGCTGCCCCGGCGTTGCACGCCGTGCTGTGGCAAATGCTGCGTGCCATCCCATGGCCTATCAAAGCAGATGCGACGGGCCGTGCTGGGTCTGGCAGCGCGGACGTGTTACCGATCAACCTGCGGGGCCTGTCGTTTGTAGAAGAGCGCTGGGAAAACCTGAACCTTACCAAGGCCCCACCGCTGGATTTGCGCGGTGCCAACCTGCGCGGCTTGTACGCCCTGCGCTGCCAGTTTGGCCCGGTGAGATGTGATGCGCAAACCAACTTCTCTCAAGCGGTGTTTCGCCGTTGCGACACGCGGGAACTGGCGTGGAATGGCGCACAACGCGCAGGGCTGTTGGTGCGGGGCGTGGGGCCGGTGGCAGCGGAGCAGGCCACACCGCTGGTTGGACCTTGGATACATCCGTTCTCGTCAAGTTATCTCAACAGCGTAGCTTTTCATCCCAGCGGTGCGTTGCTGGCCAGCGCGGGTAATGATGGCATGGTGTACTTGTGGGACACAGTCAGTCAAAGAGCACTCGCGGTGCTCAGGAGCCAAGACGATGTGGTGACCAGCGTTGTCTTTAATCCCAATGGTGCGCAACTAGCCAGTGCTGGGGAAGATGGCACCGTGTGCTTGTGGGATGTGGCGGCTCAAAGCGAACTGGCGGTACTCAGGCAGCATGGCGAAGCGGTAAGAAGCCTTGCCTACAACGCTGACGGCACATTGCTGGCGAGTGGAGGTTTTGAGGGTGAGGTGTGTTTGTGGGATGTTGTCAGTCAACAGGAAATCGCTGCACTCAAAGGGCATGACAAGGGTGTGGATAGTGTGGCCTTCAACCCTGGCAGCACACTGTTGGCCAGCGCAGGTGGCGACGGCTTGGTGCGCCTGTGGGACGTGCTCAGCCATGAAGAATGTGCGGCATTGAACGGCAAGGAGGTGCTCAGCCTTGTATTCGACCTCAGCGGTAGGTTGCTGGTTGGCGCACTTGCTGATGGTTCGGTGAGCCAGTGGGACGTGGTCAGTCATCGAGAACTCGCAAAACTCAAGGGGCATCGCGATGCGATTAAATGCTGCACCTTCAACACCAGCGGCACGCAACTGGCAAGTGTGAGCAAGGATGGACAAGTGCTTTTGTGGGATGTGTTCAAGCAAAAAGAACTTGTGGCATTTCAAGGGCATAGGAAGTGGGTAAGTAGTATTGCCTTTCATCCCGGTGGCACGCAATTGGCCAGCGCTGCTTATGACAGCACGGTGGAGGTGTGGGACATTGCCAGCCAAAGAGAATGCGCGATCCTCAAAGAGCGTGGAGAGGGACTGCTTTGCATCGCCTTCAGCCCTGATGGAATGCAACTGGCCATTGCTGGGGGCGGTGGCACAGTGCACTTTTGGGATGTACTGAGTCCAAAAGAACTTGCCGTACTCAAGGGACATGCCGATGTGGTGAAAGGCATCGCCTTCGATCCCTGCGGGAAATTGTTGGCTAGCGCCGGTAATGACGGGGTGGTGCGTCTGTGGGACATGAGCCGCAAAACAGAAATCGCGCAACTCAATGGACACAGTGGATGGGTCAATACGGTCTCATTCAATCCCGATGGCACGCTGCTGGCGAGCGCGGATAGCGAAGGTGTGGTACGCCTCTGGGATGTGGCGAATCAAAGAGAACTAGCGGTGTTTGAGGGTCACTACTTACACGTTAGCTGTGTCGCCTTCAATTCCAGCGGCACACTGCTTGCCAGTGCGGGGGATGATGGCATCGTATGCCTGTGGGATGTGGAACATCAAACAGAACTCGCAGTATTTGAGGCGCAGGGTGAGACAGTTCTCACCGTCGCCTTTAACCCCGGCGGCGCCTTGTTGGCAAGTGCGGGAGATGATGGGATGGTGCGCTTGTGGGATGTGGCTGCGCGAAGTGAGCATGTTGCTCTCCAAGGAGACAAATATGTCAGTGAGGTTGCATTCAGCCCCGATGGCAGTTTATTGGCCAGTGCAGATGAAGATGGTACCGTGCGCTTGTGGAATGTGGCTCACCAAAGTTTGCTTGCGGTGTTTAAGGGGCATGATGGCGCCGTGAATAGTATCGCTTTCCAACCCAACGGCACACAACTCGCCAGCGCAGGTGCCGATGGCACAGTGCGCCTGTGGAATCTGGAACAACTGTTCAGGCAACTGACCGCCAGCCAACCAAGCGACAAGGCTGAGTCGGGTGAACCCGCTATCTATCACTATCACGCCGCCCCTTATCGTCTGATCGTGCCGCACCCGCTGCCCCCGTTTGCCCCCTCTTGGGCCGATTTTGATGCTGAGGGCCGGTTGCTCGACTGGAGTGAATCGGCCATCGACCATTGGTTGTTTGTTCAGCGCGATGGTCGCTCTGAGCCGATTGAGGCTGTGCTGTGAAGTCATGGCATCCAGTGGGCTCCCTGTCCGGTGCAAGTCAGAACCCTTGCCCCGACAATCTGGTCCTCTTTTGACAGCGGTACACACATGGCAAAGTTGAAACGGCTTGCCTTTGGCAAGGTCATCAACAAATTTCAAAAGCTTGTGCAAGGCAAATCAATGCAGACCTGTGAATATTTCATTTTTGATAGCTGCTTGCGCAGTATGGATAAGCGCTAGAGGCTAATTTTGCTTACAAATCAAGAAACCACCTTGCCTACCGGCTTCATGGTGTTGCACGGCAACCGTCTGGAAGACCTGCGCGACCTGTTGGTGAGCTACCTGGCCGAGCATCCGCTTGGGCCCCTGGAGCCCGAAGTCATCCTGCTGCAAAGCAACGGCATGAAGCACTGGCTGGAGCTGGCACTGGCCGACGACGGCGCTTTGGGCATTTGCGCCGCCACCCGCATGGAGCTGCCCAGCAGCTACCTGTGGCAGATGTACCGCGCCGTGCTGGGACTTGACGCCGTGCCCGAGCACATGCCTTTTGACAAGGCCGCACTGCTGTGGCGGCTGGTGCGCCTGCTGCCCGCGATGTGTGACGCCAACCCGGTGTATGCGCCGCTCAAGCGCTATCTGTCGGGCGACAACCCGGCGCGCAAGCTGTACCAGTTGGCCGAGCAACTGGCCGACGTGCTCGACGGCTACCAAAGCTACCGCGCCGACTGGCTGGCCGACTGGGCCGATGGGCGCGACCAGTTGCGCGGACCCTTGGGCGCGCCGCAGCCCCTGCCGCCCGAGCACGCCTGGCAGGCACAACTGTGGCGTGACATCCGCGCTGATGTCGGCCCAGCGCTGATGGACGCCTCGCGCGCCAGCGTGCATGAACGTTTCATGGCTTCGCTGGCGGCTGCGGTCGGCTCTGAATGTGGTAGCGGTCTGCCCTTGCCAGGCCTGCCGCGCAGGCTGATTGTGTTTGGCATCTCGTCGCTGTCCACACAGGCCGTGCAGGCGCTGGCGGCGCTTGGGCAGGTGTGTCAGGTGATGCTGCTGGTGCAAAACCCGTGTCAGTATTTCTGGGGCGACGTGGTCGAAGGCCATGCCGCCTTGCGTGCGCAGCTGCGCCGTCGGCAGCTGGGTAAACCTGGGGTGGCCTCGGGGGCCAGCGCTGCGCTGCCTGCCGCTAGCGCCCAGCCGCTGCTGGCCTCCTGGGGCAAGCAAGGGCGCGATTATTTGCATTTGCTCGACGGTTTTGACGAACCCGAACGCTACCGTGCGCACTGGAGCCGGGTGGATGTGTTTGTCGACCCCGCTGTCGCTGATGACGAACAGCCCTCGCAACTGGCGCAACTGCAGTCGGCCATCTTCAACCTGGCGCCGCCACCCGAACAAGCGTCTGCGCAGCCTGATGACGGCTCGCTGATCTTTGTCACTGCCCACAGTGCCCAGCGCGAGTTGGAGGTGCTGCACGACCGCCTGCTGGCCTGGCTCGATGCCGACCCCGCCTTGCAGCCGCGCGATGTGATGGTCATGGTGCCCGACATGCCCGCCTTTGCGCCGCACATCCACGCCGCGTTTGGCCGCTTTGCGCCGGGGCAGCCGCGCTACATCCCGTTCTCGGTGGCCGACACCACGCCGCGCCAAAGCCCGCTGGTGCAGGCGCTGGAGCAACTGCTGAACCTGCCCCACGCACGCCTCACGCTGGCCGACTGGCTCAGCCTGTTTGAGGTGGCGGCCGTGCGACAGCGCTTTGGCCTGGACGAGGCTGCGCTGCGCCAGGTGCAGGCCTGGCTGACTGCCGCCGGTGTGCGCTGGGGGCTGGACGCCGCGCACCGCCTGGCCTGGGGCCTGCCCGATGGGGCGCAGGGGTTGGAACAAAACACCTGGGCCTTTGGCCTGCGCCGCCTGCTGCTGGGCTATGCGCTGGGCAGCGGTGCGGTCAACCCCGAAGCTGCTGCGCCAGGCGTTGAGGGGCTGACCGACGGCGCGCTCTGGTGCGACACGCTGGCGCAACCCGCGCTCAGCGGTCTGGACGCGCCCCTGGCCGCTGGCCTGCTGGACTGGATCGACGCCATTGAGCAAACCCTGCCCACGCTGCAGCCAGATCAGCCCCCCGCGCAGTGGGGTCGGACACTGCAAGCGCTGGTCGAGCGCTTCTTTGCCCCGGCAGACGATGCCGACGAGCGCGCCATCGAACGCCTGCTGACGCCGCTGGAGGCGTGGCTGCAGTCCTGCGAAGACGCCGCGCTGGACACCCCGCTGCCGCTGGAGGTGGTGCGTGAACACTGGCTGGCCAACATCTCAGAGGCGGGCTTGCAGCAGCGCTTTTTTGGCGGCGGTGTGCAGTTTGGCACCCTGATGCCAATGCGCTCGATTCCGTTCAAGGTGATCTGCCTGCTGGGCATGAACGACGGCGCCTACCCGCGCGTACAGGCTGCGCGCGACTTCGACCTGATGGCCAGCAGCTGGCGCGCGGGCGACCGCTCGCGCCGCGAGGACGACCGCTACCTGTTTCTGGAGGCGTTGCTCTCCGCACGCGACAAGCTCTACATCAGCTGGCAAGGCCACAGCGCGGCTGACAACAGCGCACGCCCGCCCTCGGTGCTGGTGGCGCAACTGCTCGACCATGTCAACGCCTGCTGGTCGCTAGCGCGCACGCCACAGGCGCAGCCGTTGCAGCCGTTCTCGGATGCCTATTTCGAGGCTGATTCGGGGTTCCAGACCTATGGCGCAGATTGGGAGAAAATTCGGCCTCTAGCCCAGGTAAATACAGGGCAAGCAGCTATGGATAGTGCAGCAATCATCCCGACTGTCGGCGCAGCGATGGATGCTGAACCCCTGACCGCATCATCGCCACAGCAGGCCCTGACGCTGGCCGACCTGCAACGCCTGCTGCGCCAGCCCGTGGAGGTGTTTTTCCGTCAGCGCTTGCAGGTGGAATTTGACAGCCTGGAAGAGCTGGATCAAGAAGACGAACCCTTCGCCCTCAACCCCTTGCAGCAGCACAGCGCCGGTGCCGCGCTGTTGCAGGCCGGTGGCAGCCCCACAGCCCTGCGCCAACTGCAAAGCTCGGGCAGCTTGCCGCTGGCCGGTTTCGGCACGCGGCTGGCCGACGAGCTGATGGCCAAGGCGCAAACCGTCTTGCAGTCGCGTGCCGCCTGGCTGCAGCGCTTTCCTGTGGCGCTGGATGCGCTGCCGGTGGAACTGACGCTGTCAGAGGCGGGTGAGGTTCAAACCCTGACCGGCACCCTCAGCGGCCTCTGGGCGCAGAACGCCGCCACCGGCTCGCCGTGTCTGCAGCTCGCCGAGCGCACCGGCGCCGTGTTGCAGGGTGACAAGTCCCGCTTGTCAGCGCGCCTGCATGTGCTGGTGGGGCTGTGGCTGCGGCATCTGGCGGCCTGCGCTAGCGGGCTCAACATCACCAGCGTGCAGTTGGGTGTGGACGGCCAAGTGGTGATCGCGCCGATGAGCGCTGACGCGGCACGGGGCATTCTGCACAAGCTGGCGCAAACCTATGCATCCGCCTGGGCGCAGCCGCTGCCGCTGGCCTGCAAAACCGCCTGGGCCTACCTGCTGGCCGAGCGGCAAAACCAGGCGCTGGCGGACGCTGGCAAACCCACCAAAGATCCGCACGACGCCGCCCGCGAGGCGTTTGAAGGCGGCCAGCGCGGTGGTGAGCGGGCCGAATCCGCCTACCTGCAACGCGCCTTTGCCAGCTATGACGCGCTGGCGGATGCGTTGCCAGACTGGGCGCAGGCACTCTATGGCGACTTGCTGGCGCATGTTGAGGTGAGCAGCGGGGTGGCCGCATGATCCTAGATTCCTCAGTTGGACGCGCCCGAGTGGGCTGTCAGGAGCGTGTCTGGGTAGGCGAGACGACGCTGAAGACTCCTGCCTTCGAGGAGGAGCAACGCCCCCAGGCGCGTTCCAGGCGGCGCAATCGGGTGCGTAGCACTATCACCCAAAAGGTGAAGTCGATCAGCGCTAAAAAAGTCAATGTTCATACGGACTTACCGAAAGGAATGAGCGGTCAACTGAGGAATCTAGGATGATCAGCCAAGACAACGCCAACGCGGCACCCCCACAGACGCCAGCGCAGCACACGCTCAACCCGCTCACGCTGCCTTTGAGCGGCCTGCAACTGATCGAAGCCTCGGCCGGCACCGGCAAGACCTGGACGCTGGCGGCCCTGTATGTGCGCCTGGTGCTGGGGCATGCCGCCGATTCAGATCGTTTGGGCGCGGGCCTGTACCCGCCGCAGATTCTGGTGATGACCTTCACCGAAGCAGCCACCGCCGAGCTGCGCGAACGCATCCGCGAGCGCCTGGCGCTGTCCGCACGCTTTTTCCAGAGTGGGGATGCGCCCCAGGTGGACGACTTTTTGCGCGATCTGCGCGCCAGCATCGCCCCGGACGATTGGCCGCAGTGCGCCCAGCGCCTGGACATGGCTGCGCAGTGGATGGACGATGCGGCCATCTTCACCATCCACGGCTGGAGCAGCCGCATGCTCAAAACGCATGCCTTTGACAGTGCCAGCCTGTTCACGCAAAACCGCGTCGAAGACGGCGAGCGCCTGCAACTCGTCGCCACGCAAGACTACTGGCGCCACTGGTTCTACGGACTGGACGCGAGCGCGCTGGCCGCTTTGAAAGCGGTTGGCGACACGCCGCAGGCACTGCTGGATAAGCTCAAAACCTTGTGGCGCGAGTCCGAGCGTGCCCCGCAAGCCGATGCACCGGCCCCCGCGTCGCCCGACATCCTGCTGGCGCGCTGGGCCACCTGGCAACAGCAGCGCCAGCTGCTCGAAACCCCGGCGCGCGCTGGCTGGACGGCGCAGGTCACTCAAGCCATCAGCGATGTGGCCGCCGCCAAAACCCTCAAAAACTACCGCCCCGACTGGCTCACAGGCTGGCTGGCGCAGATGGCCGACTGGGCGCAGGGCGGCGACATCGACCCGGTGACGCTGGAGCGCTTCACCACCGCCACCTTGCTCGCCAAGGGTTGGGCCGCAGCGGAGCAATGGCCAGTGTTTGAACAGTTGCAAAGCCTGCACGCGCATCTGGCCAACGAGCCCGATGTCGCCACCGACCTGTTGGCGAACGCCGCCACCGAGGTGCACCGTGCCTATCAGCGCGCCAAGGCGCAGGCCGCGCAGTTTGACTTTTCAGATTTGTTGCAAAACTTGTACCGCGCGCTGCAGGCGCCAGATGGTCGCTTGGCCAGTGCCATCCGCGCCCAGTATCCGGTGGCGCTGGTCGATGAGTTTCAGGACACCGACCCCTGGCAGTTTGGTAGTCTCAATAAAATTTATAGCTACCTGCCCAATGAATACGGGGGCTACAGCCTGTTTTCTTCTATAAATTCTCAAGAAGATGCTACTAGTGAAGCGCAGGCCGAGGGTGGCCTGATCATGATCGGTGATCCCAAACAGGCCATTTACAGCTTTCGCGGGGCCGACCTAGCCACCTATCTGCGCGCTCGTGAACAGGCCCAAGGCATCTACAACCTGCCGGGCAATTACCGCTCCACGCCAGGCGTGGTGGCGGCGGTGAACCAGGTGTTTAGCAGTGCGAGCGCGCCGTTTGGCAGCGTGCCGTTTGTGCCCGTGGCAGCCTGCAATGCCCTGGTGAAACCGCTGCAGGTGGCCGGGCAGCCGCAGGTGGCGATGACCGTGTGGCACCTGCCGTTCGACAAGACACCCAACAAAAATGACTTTTTGAGCCAGATGGCCGCCGTGTTTGCCTCGCAGATGGTGTCCTTGCTGCAAAGCGGCGCGGCCCAAAGCGGCGACATGGCGGTGCTGGTGCGCGACTGGCGCGAGGCCGATGCCATTCGCCAGGCGCTGTCACAGCGCGGTGTGCGCAGCGTTTACCTGTCCGAGCGCAACAGCGTCTACGCCAGCCAGCAGGCGCAAAACCTGTGGCGCATCCTGCGCGCGGTGGCGAGCCCCGGCTCGAACCGGCTGGTGCGCGCCGCGCTGGCCACCCCCACCTGGGGCTTGGGCTGGCGCGCGCTGGACGCGCTGTTTGCCGATGAGGCGGCCTGGGACGCGCTGGTCGAACAGTTCTTGCAATGGCAGCGCGTCTGGCGTACGCAGGGTTTCCTGCCCATGCTGTACCGCCTGCTGCACGACCAGGGCCTGGCCGCGCGCCTGCTGCAAGACCCGGCGCAGGGCGAGCGCGCGCTCACCAACCTGCTGCACCTGGGCGAATTGCTGCAAGCCAGCAGCCTGGAACTGCAAGGCGAGGGCGCTTTGATCCGCCATCTGGAAGAGCAATTGCGCCGCCCGCAAGCCAGCGGCGAGGCCGCACAACTGCGGCTGGAAAGCGACGCCAACCTGGTGCAAGTGGTCACGCTGCACAAATCCAAGGGGCTGGAATACCCGCTGGTGTTTTTGCCCTTCGTCTCGCTGTTTCGCGCTGAAGACAAAGAAAGCGCCCGCCCCGACGAGGAGCGCCTGAGCGAAGACATTCGCCTGCTCTATGTGGCGCTGACGCGCGCCAAACAGGCGCTGTGGCTGGGTGTGGCGCAGGTCAAGGGCGATGTGGATGGCAAAACGCCCAAACCCAAAAGTGCGCTCTCCAGCCTGCTGGGTCGCAGCGCGCCGGACGATTTGTGGCGCAAGTTGCAGAACTGGGCGTGCGACGACATCGCTGTGCAAACCGCCCCCGAACCCACCGACGCCATTTACCAGCCTAGCGCCGAGGTCAAAGCCACCCAAGCCGCGCTGCTGCCCCAGCGCCTGATCCAAAGCCGATGGTGGAGCGCCAGCTTCAGCGCCCTGACGCGCGACCTGGCCCATGGCACGGCTGCCACTGGCGCCCAAACGCTGCCCAGCGAGCGCGACGAACGCCTGCTAGACGCCCAAACCGACAACGTGTTGGCGGACGACGACTTGGGCCTGACCGACGCGTCGCCAACTCCCCAGCGAGCCGGTCAAGCCGCTGCCGATCTGCTGACCGTGGCGCCGCCGTTCAACGACTTTCCGGCAGGCAGCCGCTACGGCACGCTGCTGCACGACCTGCTCGAATGGCAAGCCACGCACGGCTGGCCTGCTGCGATGGAGCCAACGGCGACAGCGCCAATCGGGGTGGCAGACCAGTTGCCCTCACCCCAGCCCGCTCCCGGTTTGGATGCGGGTGATACCGCTCGCAGTGTGAACAGCGCGCCGGTCGGAGCTCAAGCCGGGCTGCAACTGCAGTGGCAAACCCTGCTGACGCGGCAAAGCCAGCGCCACCACCTGAGCGCCGCACACAGCGCGATGTTGGATGGTTGGGTGCGCCAGCTCATTACGTCAAAACTGCCTCTAGCCCAGGTGAATCAAGGGCAAGCAGCTATTCAATTAGGTGCATTGAAGGCGCCAGATATGTGGCCCGAGATGGGCTTCAGCCTGCCGGTGCACAGCCTGGGCAGCCAGGCGCTGGATGCACTGATCAGCCAGCACATCTGGCCCACCCAACCCCGTGAGCCGCTGCAGCGCCGCCAGCTGCAAGGCATGCTGACTGGCTTCATGGACCTGGTGCTGCTGCATGAGGGGCGCTACTACGTGCTCGATTACAAGTCCAACCGTCTGGCCGCATACCTGCCCGCGCAGTTGCAACAGGCCATGCTGGCGCACCGCTACGACGTGCAGGCCGCGCTGTATGTGCTGGCGCTGCATCGCCTGCTCAAAAGCCGCCTGCCTGGTTATGACCCGGCCGTGCATCTAGGCGGGGCGTTGTACCTGTTCCTGCGCGGTGCGGATCAGCCGGGTGGAGGCCTGCTGCACCTGAGTTTGCCGAGTGGGTTGGTGGAGGCGCTGGATGTGGCGTTAGCCTCGACCTTGACTCGGGAGGCAACAACATGACTTACGCTGATTTTTTTGAGCTTGGCAAGTCACTGCCTTTGACCGCTCTCGACCTGGCTCTTGCCCGCTATCTGCAGCAGGCCCAGCCCAGCGTCGACCCTCGCCACGTCTGGCTGGCGGCACTGGTCAGCCACCAGTTTGGCCGTGGCCATGCCTGTCTGGACCTGGATTTGCTGCGACACAACGGCGTACAGGCGCTGGCCTGGGAGGCACGCTTGCAGGACGCTTTGCCTGCCGATCTGGCGCAGGCCGCTGACAGCCTGCCGTGGACGCGTGGCGACGCCAGCCCGCTGGTGCTGGACGGCCCACGGCTTTACCTGCGGCGCAACTGGCCGGCCGAGCAGGCCATTCGCAGCGCGATCCTGGCCCGCTTGAACCAACCTTGCGCGGTGCCCGACACGCTGGCGCAGGCGCTCGACAGCCTGTTTGACCGCCCGCCCGTGAGCACCGACCCGTCAGACACCGCAGCGGTGGCAGCGGTCACCCCTGACTGGCAAAAAGTCGCCTGTGCGCTGGCGGCGCGGGGCCGCATCACGCTCATCACCGGCGGCCCAGGCACCGGCAAAACGACCACGGTGGTGCGCCTGCTGGCACTGCTCCAGTCGCAGTCCGCCCGGCCCTTGCGCATCGCGCTGGCGGCGCCCACCGGCAAGGCAGCAGCGCGGCTGGGTGAGTCGATTGCGCAAGCGGTCAAAAAACTGCCATCGTCCATGCAGGCGCACATTCCGACCCAGGCGCAAACCCTGCACAAGCTGCTGCAGGTGCGCGCCGCTGTGCAGACCACGCCCGCACCCGATCTAGCGCTGGACTTGGTTGTGGTGGACGAAGCCTCGATGATCGACCTGGAACTGATGGCACGCCTGATGGCTGCGGTGCCGCTGAGCGCCAGCTTGATCCTGCTTGGCGACAAGGATCAGCTGGCTTCGGTGGAAGCGGGTGCGGTCATGGGGCAACTGTGCGCAGGTGCGCAGGACGGCGGCTACAGCGCGCAGACCGTGCAGTGGCTTCAGGGCGCTACCGGTCAGAACGTCAGCGCCTGGCAAGGCGCGGGCTCAGGCCTGGCGCAGCAGACGGTGATGCTGCGCCACAGCCACCGCTTTGCGGCGGGCAGTGTCATTGGCCAATGGGCACGCGCCGTCAATGCGGGTGAGCGTGACACGGTGGCTGAGTTGTGGGAGTCCACGCCGCCATGGCGCGCTGGCCAGGATACGAGCGTGACACGCCTGCAGCCGGTGTCTGCCACGCAAGCCAGCGTGGCTGCGCTGGTACGCGCGGGCTGGCAGGGCGCTTGGGCCCCTTTGCAAGCTCTGCGCGCAGAAGGTGCGGTTTGCCCTGACGAGCAGGCGCTGGTGCTGCTGCAATCCCTGAGTCGGTTTCAGGTCTTGTGCGCTCTGCGCGAAGGCCCATGGGGTGTGCTGGCGCTCAATCGCAGCATCGCCCTGGCCTTGGACTTTCCACCTGACGGCTGGTACGTGGGCCGCCCAGTCATGGTCACCCGCAACGACTACAACCTGGGTCTGATGAATGGGGACGTGGGCTTGTGTCTGCCCACCGCGCGCGGTTTGCGGGTGGCGTTTGCGGCCGCAGGACCCGATGGCGGCATGGTTGTGCGCTGGGTGCTGCCGAGTCGGCTGGATGCGCTGGAGACGGTGTTTGCCGTGACGGTGCACAAGTCCCAGGGATCTGAATTCGAGCATGTGGCACTGGTGCTACCGGATCGAGCGGCACCTGTTCTGACGCGCGAGTTGCTTTACACCGGCATCACTCGCGCCAAAACACACCTGACCCTGGTGGTGCCGCAGGCGGGCGTGCTGCGTCAGGCCGTGGCGACGCGGATTTTGCGCAGCGGTGGTTTGACGTTTTCCACCGGCACCAGGTAGCGCCACCATGAGTACCCCCCAAGAACAGGCAGAAGCACTGTTTGCGCAAAGCAGTGCCGACATCCAGGCCGGTCAATTTGAAACCGCCGAGGCGCTGCTGCTGCAAGCCCTTGACTTGGCCCCCGGTCTGGCCGAGGCGCACGCCAATCTGGCCTGGTTGCTGGAGCGCAGGGGTAAGGTGAATGACGCCCTGCGTCACTACGAGCTGGCTACGCAGCTGCAACCCGACAACGCGCGCATTCACCTTAACTTTGGTGCCTTGCTGGCGGAGCTCAAGTTGTTTGAGGCAGCAGAAGCCGCTTATCGTCAGGCGCTGATGGTTGATGCCAGTCTGCCCGGTATCTGGAGCAATTTGGGCGCGATGCTGGCGCAGATCGGTCGCGACGAGGAAGCCGAGAAAGACCTGCGTACTGCCTTGCAGCTGGACGCCGAGCACGCTGGCGCGCATTTCAACTTGGCTTGCCTGCTGTTGCGCAAAGGTCACTATCCAGAGGGGTGGCTGCACCTGGAATTCAGGGACTGGTACCGGCCGATTGAACAACGACTGCGTTGTAGCCGCTGGCACGGACAGCCATTGACTGGCTTGTCGGTGTTGCTGGTGTACGAAGCTGGTCATGGCGATTTGATCCAGTTCTGCCGCTACGTGCCGGTGCTGCGTCAGGCGGGCGCGGCGCGGGTGGATGTGCTGTGTCACCCCGCGCTCAAGGAGCTGTTGCAGACGCTGGATGGTGTTGGCGATGTGTTTGGCTTTGACGAAGACCGGCTTGACCATGATTGGCACTACTGGGTACCGGCGCTGAGTGTGGCGCACCATCTGGGGACCGATCTGACGACGATTCCGACCGCGTTGCCCTACCTGCGCGCACCGGCAGTCAAGCAGGCACACTGGCGTCAGAAGCTGGACAGCCTTTGTCAGCCACCAGTTTTTCGGGTGGGCCTGGTGTGGCACGGCAGCCCGGCGTTTGAGAACGATGCCCAGCGCTCGCTGCCCGGCCTGCAGACGCTGGCGCCCCTGTGGCAGGTGCCCGGTGTGCAGTTCTTCAGCCTGCAAAAAGGGCAGGGTGAGCAGGATGTGTTGCGCCTGCAGGCCAGCCAGCCATTGATCGACCTGGCAGCCGATTTGCACAACTTTGCCGATACCGCCGCCGCCATTGAGCAGCTCGACCTGGTCATCAGCGTTGACACGGCGGTGGCACATCTGGCCGGGGCACTGGGCAAGCCTTGCTGGGTGTTGCTGCCAGCCTTCTTGACCGACTGGCGCTGGTTGGAGGATCGCACCGATTCGCCCTGGTACCCCGGCGTGCTGCGGCTGTTTCGCCAGCCGCGCGGGGCGGATTGGGTGCCCGTGATCCAGACCGTCTGCGGGGCTTTGCAAGAAGCCAGACAATGGCGCCTTTTGCCCGAATCCCCATGCGACGTATCTTCTTGACGGTTTGTTTGCTGCTGTGCGGCGTGTCGGCGCAGGCCCAGCCAGCCATTGATGGCGAGTTGTTGGGTGTGGGCGAGGCTGCCCTGAAAGGCCTTTTTCCTGACATTCAACGGCTGGCCAAGCCGGTGATGGGCCCGCATCGAATCAAAGGCACCTGGCGCCTGGCGCACACGCCATTGGCAGATATGTCGCTGGAAACCACGTTTTTCGTCAGTGCGCACCATGTCGTGCGCATCGAGCAGCAGGCCTTGCTGGAGCAGAGCGGTTGCCCTGCGTCGACGCCGGACACCGCTTTGTTGGCTGAGCTGCAGACCAAGTATGGCAGCGGGGTGGACGCCAATAACACCGATGCCAGCGGCAACGCCCAGCGGTCTGTGGCATGGGTGAACCAGGGGGCCAACGTGTTGCTGTACCTGACCCAGGAATCCATGCAATGTGATGTGCTACTGGTGTACCAGCCGCATGTTGAAAACGACGGCTCCGAACTATGACTCCGGGCACGCGGGCGCCCGGTCAGGTGGTGGATATCAGTACCACCAAGCGTTACCTGCCCTGGGTGGTGGCCACAGCGCTGTTCATGGAGCAGCTCGACTCCACCATCGTCAACACCGGCATTCCAGCCATTGCCGCCAGCCTGGCGGTGCAGCCTTTGAGCCTGAAGGCGGTGGTGACCAGTTACATCCTGAGTCTGGCGGTGTGCATACCGGTGAGCGGCTGGTTGGCCGAGCGGTTTGGCAGCCGCAGGGTCTTCCTGTCGGCGGTGGCCTTGTTCACCTTGTCGTCGATTCTTTGTGGCTTGGCGGTGAACGCGACCATGCTGGTGGCCTCTCGCGTGCCGCAGGGCATTGCTGCAGCCATGATGATGCCGGTGGGCCGCATGGCCATTGTGCGCACCTTTTCCAAGCCGGAGCTGCTCAAGGCGATGAACTTCGTCATCATTCCGGCGCTGCTCGGGCCGCTGCTGGGTCCTACCGTGGGCGGGCTGATCGTGCACTGGCTGAGCTGGCGCGACATCTTCTTTGTCAATATCCCCGTCGGCATGGTGGCGCTGTGGTTTGGTCACCGCTACATGCCTGACTACCACGGCGAGTCACGCCGACCACTCGACGTGCGTGGCCTGCTGCTGTTTGGCTGCGGTGCGGCGCTGCTGTCGTGGTTGCTGGAGGTTTTTGGTGAACACAGCCTGACCACCTGGCAGGTGTTGGCAGTTTTGGCGGTGTCCGTGACGCTTCTTTTGGGTTACGTCTGGCACGCCTGGGGCTGGCCGCATCCGCTGTTGAATCTGGCGCTGTTTCGCACCCGCACCTTTCGCGTGTCGGTGCTGGGCGGCTTTGTCACCCGGCTCGGTGTCGGCGGCATGCCCTTTTTGCTGCCCTTGCTGTACCAGCTGGGTCTGGGCTTGCCAGCCTGGCAGTCGGGCTTGTTGATGATGCCATCAGCCGCAGCGGCGATGGGCATGAAGCTGATTTCCACCTGGATGCTGCGTCGTTATGGCTTCCGTCAGGTGCTGGTTGTCAACACACTGATGGTTGGCTGCACCATTGGCAGTTTTTCGTTGGTGGGGCCGACGACGCCTATCGCGATGATCGTCGGTATGGGCTTGCTGATGGGCTTGTTCAACTCGCTGCAGTTTTCCAGCATGAACTCCATGGCCTATTCGGACGTGGAGGGCAAGGACGCGGCCATGGCCAGCACCATCGCCAGCACCTTGCAGCAGATGTCGATGAGCTTTGGCCTGGCCTGTGGCTCGCTGGTGACCGGCTTTTACCTGGCCGGATTGCCGCAAACCGATGCCGTGGCGGTCACCGGTGCCATTCACCATGCGTTTCTGACACTGGGCGGCTTGACGCTGCTGTCGTCAGCCACTTTCTGGACACTGCAGCCCAACGATGGCGACAGCGTGAGTCGCGGTGAAGCTCAAAAAATATAGCATGACGCCCTTTTGATATAAGGGCTAGCGGGCATTTTTGCTCATGACCAGCAAGATGTCGTGTATGCCTCGCGCCAACGCCTGTGCCGTGGTTTCAGTGAGTCGTTCGGCGTCATAGCCGATATTGAGCAGCAATCGCCCGTTGTAGGAACTGGCCGCCGTGAATAACGTCTGGTAGGACATCGGGCACAGCGCAAACGAGATGGCCTGCACGGCTGGGTCATCAGCCACTAAGGCGACGGCGCCGATGTTGCTGACCATGGTGTTGGGGAACGAGGCCAAAGCCTTTTTGCGAAACGGTTCCATCGCCTGCGGCGGCACCGGTGAGCCGTCCAGCCCGTACAGGTGATACAGCAGGTGTCCTTCACCGCGGGCGATCTGCAGCCGGGTCTGGCTGATGACTTCGCGTGCGAGTTCCCAGGGGTCCGTATCTGGACCGGTCTGGAAGGTGCCAGAAATCAATGACGTGAAAAATCCGGTTGGACTGATGGGGGGCGTGCCCTCCAGATGCGGGCGCAAGTCCACCGGGCAGGAGAGGAAAAACGGCGTCGGTGCGTTCGTCTGTTGCAGTTTGAACTGCGCCAGCAACTGGGCCGCGCACAGTGCGCCATGCAGGGTGCTGTTGTTGGCACGCGCCTGACCAATCAGCGCTTGGCTAGTCTGGGCATCGAGTTGCAGGCGGATCAGCCGGGGTTCGCGGCCCGCAGCTTCTGTGGCGAGCCACGGCATGACAGGCAACACGCCGTGGCGGCGGTAGTCGGTGAGCAGCGTGTTGCGTAGCTGTCTGGCCGCTTCCGGCTGTTCGGCCCAGCGATAGTGCGCGGGCATCAGCTCGGTCATGGTCGGAAGATGGGTAATTTGGCCATGAACCAGTGCTGTTGCAGCTTGGGCCATCAAACTGAGCATGCGGCGCAGGATTTCTGTGCCCGAGCGGCCATCGGCGACGCTGTGGTGAAACGTCAGCGCCAGCACGCAGGATGTGGCGGTCGATGCATGGGCGGCTTGGACTTCCAGATATAGGCAGCGCATCAATGGCGCGCTTTCAAGCGGGAAGGGCTTGGACAACTCCTGTTCGATAACGCTGTGCCAGTTCTGTGCGGCCACCTGATGGCAGATCAGCTCAAACGCTTGGCCAGGTGCAGGCTCAAAGCGCAAACCGTCTTCTTCGGTCCAGCGGATGCGGGTTTGGAGCAGGGCGTTTTCCTGCTGGACGATGTCAAGCGCGCGGCGGATGCGTGCCGTCTCCAGCGGGCCGGTGCGCTCGGCCAGCACCACAAAATTCATGCACGACACTTGGTCGGACAAGAAGAAAAACGCTTCACCGGGGTCGAGGGGGCGGGAGATCATGTGGCAGGCTGGTATATGAGAAATTGGCCTCTAGCCCTTGTTTATCATGGGCTACTAGCTATCATTATGATACTAATTGGGTGCTGCGGGTTGGTTGCCGAATTCAGAGGGTATTCAGTGACGTGCTTGACGCTATGGTGGGTCATGTGGGCTTAGGCAGGAGGCCTCAGACGCGCTGCGCTTTGCGACATCGGCCCCCTGCCTAAGCCCACATGACCAGAGACTGTTGTGGTGCGCGACATGTTTCAGAGGCCCGGTGATTGGTGATTGTTATTCGGTATTCGACGGTTGGCGAACTAGAACGTGCGCCGCAGTGGGTGGGGTATGGGGGCACGCCGATGTCGCAAAGCGAAGCGCGTCTGAGGCGGGCCCCCATACGGCACCCGCTGCCACCCACCATGCCAAAGAGCCATGACTTCATCGGTTGGAAAAAACAGCACCAAGCCGCGATGGCAGCCGACTTCGCAGCACCTTGCGGTGCCGCAAACTCTCAAACGCCGCGGCGCAAATCCAGCGTGAACGGAAACTCGCGGCTGCCAGGCACGTTGATGGTGGCTGGGGGCACGATCATGACACCCGGGGTGTGCCCCATGGCGGTGAAGCGCGACAGACGGCGGCTTTCGGCCTCGTTGGCGTTGACCGGCAGATTCTGGTAACTCAGACCACCCGGATGCGCCACGTGGTATTGGCAGCCGCCCAAAGAGCGTTTCATCCAGGTATCAACCACGTCAAAAGTCAGCGGCGCGTGCACGCCAATGCTGGGGTGTAGGCTGCTCGGCGGGTTCCAGGCTTTGTAACGCACACCGGCCACATATTCACCTTGCACGCCGGTGGGTTGCAGGGACAGCGCGCGGCCATTGCAGGTGACCACATAGCGGCTCTCGTTCATGCCGGTGACACGCACTTCGATGCGCTCCAGCGACGAGTCCACGTAACGTGCGGTGCCGCCCGGTGCACCTTCTTCGCCCATCACATGCCAGGGTTCCAGTGCGTTGCGCAGCGTGAGCTGAATGCCGGCGGTGCAGATCGAGCCGATCAACGGGAAGCGGAACTCGACGTGCGGAGCAAACCAGCTGTCGTCAAAGGCAAAACCGGCCTCACGCATCTCGGCCATCACGTCCTTGAAATCCATGTCAATAAAGGCGGGCAGCATGAAGCGGTCATGCAGCTCGGTGCCCCAGCGGCTGGCCGGTGCCTTGTAGGGCGTCTTCCAGAAGCGGGCAATCAGCGCACGCAGCAACAACTGCTGCACGCTGCTCATGTGCGGGTGCGGCGGCATCTCGAACGCGCGCAGTTCCAGCAGACCCAGACGGCCAGTAGCCGAATCGGGCGAGTACATCTTGTCGATGGAAATCTCGCTGCGGTGCGTGTTGCCGGTGGCATCGATCAGGATGTTGCGCAGCGTGCGGTCGATCAGCCACGGCGGCATGGATTGGCCGTAGATCTCGCGGTTTTTGTAGATCTGCTCGATGGCGATCTCAAGTTCGTACAGCTGGTCGTTGCGCGCCTCATCCACGCGCGGGGCCTGGCTGGTCGGGCCGACAAACATGCCGCTGAACAAATAGCTCAGTGAGGGATGGTTGTGCCAGTACAGCAGCAGGCTGGCCAGCAGTTCGGGCTTGCGCAGGAACGGGCTGTCAGACGGCGTGGCGCCGCCCATCACAAAGTGGTTGCCACCGCCGGTGCCAGTGTGGCGGCCATCGGTCATGAACTTTTCGGCAGACAGGCGCGACTCGAAAGCGGCGTTGTACAAAAACTCGGTGTTGTAGACCAGCTCTTTCCAGCTGTTGGCCGGGTGGATGTTGACCTCGATCACGCCAGGGTCGGGGGTGACGCTGAGCAGCTTCAGGCGTGGGTCACGCGGTGGCGGGTAACCTTCGATGACGATCTGCACGCCGAGTTCTTTCGCCGTGGCTTCCACGGCGGCCAGCAGGTCCAGGTAGTACTCCAGGCGCTCCAGCGGCGGCATGAAGACGTAGATGGCGCTGGACTTTTCGCCCACGGCTTCGGCCTTGGGACCGTTGGCACGGCGCGGGTCGCGCACTTCCACGCACAGGGCGGTGCGGGTGATCCAGTGGGCCGATTCCTGCGGGTTGGGTACGCGGGCAAAGTCGGCCGGTTCGGCTTGCAAAGCGCTTTGCGCATGGGATGACGTGCTGGTGCTGCTGAGCGGGCCTGTGGGGTTCTGCATCAAACGGGTGGCTTCCGTCGGCGGCAGGGCGCCAGCGACAAACGGCATGGCAGTAGATGCGTTGGCCGTACCTGCTGCTGCGGCGGCGGCAGCAACGCGGCGGGCAGCACCGAGCGCCAGACCGGCCTTGCCGGGGGCGTGACCGCTGGTACCGTAGCTGCCGTTGGCGTACTCTGGTGCCATCTGGCTTGGCGCATAACGCCCGGCCAAGTCCGCATACGCAGGCAAATCGCCGCGCAGGGTGGACGGGTCCTGTTCGATCATGTAAGGGAAGTCGGCTTCGCTGACCCAGGGCAACGAATCCAGCGGCAGGCGCAGGCCCATGGGCGAGTCGCCGGGCATCAGGTACATGCGCTCGTCGCGCAAAAACCAGGGGCCGGTGGTCCAGGCGGCACCGTACACGTCGTCATACCCTGTCACTTTGACCGGCAGCACGTAGCCTATCGGGGTGTCGAGCTTTTGCGTGAAGACGCGGCGCAGGCGCGCGCGTTCCATCTCGTCGTCCAGCTTGGAGTTGAACGGATCGACATTGACCGGCAGGCGACGTTCGCGCCACAGGTAGTACCAGGTGTCTTCAAACGCGGTTTGCACGTATTTGTCAGTGAGCCCCAATTTGCTGGCCAGGGTGCGTGTGAACCGCTGCGCATCTTCGCTGGTGTAGTGGCTGGTGACGCGTTCGTCGGCAAACAGCGCCGGATTGGCCCACACGGGCTGGCCGTCGGCACGCCAGTAAATGTTGAGTGCCCAGCGTGGCAGTTGCTCGCCGGGGTACCACTTGCCCTGGCCATAGTGCAAAAAGCCGCCTTCGCCATATTCTTTGCGCAGTTTGTGCACCAACTCGGTGGCAAAACCACGTTTCGTCGGGCCCAGAGCGTCGGTGTTCCATTCCGGTGCGTCGCGGTCGCTTACGGCCACAAATGTGGGCTCGCCACCCATGGTCAGGCGCACGTCGCTGGCAGTCAGGTCCTCATCCACCGCGTGGCCGAGCGCCATGATGTCGGCCCACTGCTCTTCGGTATAGGGCTTGGTGACGCGAGGCGATTCGTAAACGCGGGTGACTTGCATGTGGTGGGCAAACTCCACCTCGGACTTGTCGACGCCGCCCTCAATCGGTGCAGCGCCGGAAGGCTGCGGGGTGCAGGCCAGCGGGATATGGCCTTCACCGGCCAGCAGGCCAGAGGTGGCGTCCAGCCCGACCCAGCCCGCGCCGGGCAAATACACCTCGCACCATGCGTGCAAGTCGGTGAAATCGACCTCGGTGCCGCTGGGGCCGTCCAGCGCTTTCACGTCGGGTTTCAACTGGATCAGGTAGCCCGACACAAAGCGCGCTGCCAGACCGCAGTTGCGCAGCAGTTGCACCATCAGCCAGGCTGAGTCGCGGCAAGAGCCCGAGCCCAGCGTGAGCGTTTCTTCGGGCGTTTGCACGCCGGGTTCCATGCGGATGGTGTAGTTGATGGCGTGGTGCACTGACTGGTTCAGGTCCACCAGAAAGAGCACGCTGCGGCGCTTGGTGCGGTCGATCTTGTCCAGGTAGGCCTGCACCAGCGGTGTTACCGGGTCAGGGGTCAGGTAGGGCGCCAGCTCTTCTTTCAGATCGGGCTTGTAGCTGAACGGGAATTCTTCGGCCTCGGGCTCCAGGAAGAAGTCAAACGGGTTGTACACCGCCATGTCCATGACCACATCGACGGTGACCTTGAACTCTTTTGTTTTGTCCGGGAACACCAGGCGCGCCTGGTAGTTGGCGAACGGGTCTTGCTGCCAGTTGATGAAATGGCCTTCAGGCTCGACCTTGAGCGAATACGAGATGATCTTGCTGCGGCAATGCGGGGCAGGTCGCAGGCGGATCACTTGCGGACCCAGCGCGACCAGCCGGTCGTATGAGTAGTGGGTGACGTGGTTCAGTGCGGCGTGGATGGACATGCGTGGTTCTCAAAAAGGCTGACGAATCGGGCAGTGATCTGGCGCAGCAGATACGGTTGAAATACCGCGACTCACAAGCAATCTTGGTGCCAGTCGCGGTTTGCGCGTTAACCGGATTTTCCCATGAATGGCCTACGAAACCGTGACAGGGCTACAGCCCTACGCGATTTGTCTAGGTCGCGGCTGACGCAACTCGGTTTTTTTGGCGGCTTTTGCCTTGACCCCGGCGATGGGACGAATGGTTAAGCCCACGCGCATGCCTGCTCGGGTGGCCATGTTGACCAGCGCATCAAGACTGAATTCACCAATCTTGCCTTTGAGCAGTTGATTCATGCGCGGCTGAGTCAACCCCAGTGACTTGGCCGCAGCCGCCTGAGTCAATCCGCTGTCCGCGAACCATTTGGAGATAACGGCCATGGTTTGAGAGCGCAACAGTAGGTTTTGCGCTTCTTCGGCATCGAAGCCAAGATCAGCAAAGATGTTGTCGCTGCCTTTTGTGATTTGAAGTTCATTCATTTTTTACTCCTCTGGTTCACAAGTTGCCGATAGCGTGTGCTTGCCAAATCAAGATCAGTTTTGCTGGTTTTTTGGGTCTTTTTTTCAAAAGCGTGCAGCACATAAATGGCCTTGCGGAAACTTTGCGACATAAAGCACGCGGTACGCCTTTTCAACACGAATCCGAATTTCCCTGACACCCGCCCCCACTGTCTCCATGGGCTTCCAATCAGAGGGTTCATGGCCTTCTTGGACTTGCCCCAGCTAGTGACCCGCTTCTCTTTTCGCTTCGTCGGAGAAGCCTTTGACTGCATCAAGACTGTCACCAAGCCATCGCATTGCCTTTTGCTGGATTCGAATCATCTCGAAATTTTATTCTTGTTTTGGAATAAATTAAATAGTCGAACAGCGATTGAACGATGGCTAGGCGCTTGACATCAGGCGGGGTTTGTACGCTGCTCTTGCGGCTGGCAGCGGCAGGGATTGTTCGTGACACCGCCAAAGCCTTGCACACATCGCCAAAGCTGGGCCGTCTGGGTTCAATTGGGTGCTGATTTGCATGTGAACTGCGTCGTTTGCCGTCAGATTTGCGCTGCTGCCCAAGTATGATCTGAATCCACAATGGCGCAAAGCTTTCAGTCCCCCATTGCCACCGTCCATACAGGCGGTTCAGACCAACATGGTTTATCTGCCGCGGGAGGTGTTTATGGTTTGCGCAAGCTTTGAAGATAAACGCTGATCGCTAGCCCCCTACCCATGGATGCCAATCTCGTACTGTTTGTTGAAAGGGCATACAAGCTCGAAACCAGTTCGTTCTGGCAATGGCTGAGTAATCGGCGTGGTCCGTCCGATATCGAGAAAATTATCGCTGGCGAATGGCTAGCCCATGATGGCCTGAGCCAAGATTCTTTGGAGGCATTCTGTTTGAACCTCCGCTTCTTGATACAACCCCGAGATTGCATCTCAGTTGATCAAGTCGCAGCAATTGCCGCAACTTGGCCAGATGAGTACGGCTTACAGCGAGAGACGATTCAGAGCGCCGTCACGGTTCTAGGTCATCAACTCGGCAAGCGATGCCTCGTTCAATTCACCAACTCGAAGGTGACCACTAACGGGGATCTCTTTGAGGTCGTGTTCTATGGTGGAATTGCCCACGCCAATCCATCCAAGAGAGATCAATTCAAGAGCCTTACCAACGCAGGGCTCTTTACTTACTTCGTTTTCCAGGCGTTCAGTGAGGTGCTGTTCCACTATCGCAATTGCATCCAGACTCTCGCATTTCACGTAACGCAATACCTAGAATCTATGAGCTGTCATGCAAAAGAGGGCTAACCTGCCGCTTAACCCCGTTCGCATCGCTCTCTGGACGCTGCGCGATAAAGCCGCGCAGTGTCGGTTAGCTCTACATTGGGCCCCATACGATAGCCGTTATCTGTCAACCTAGAATTTTCACAAACGAAGGAACCGTCATGGAAATTAGCGTCCTCAAACCAGCAGTAGATGGAAAACTCGAAGTCAGCGTCCGGTATTACGAGCAAATCGATGGCCTTGGACACAACGCGACCCTTACTGTTTGGGTTCCAGAAACCGATTCTCGTAGCGAGCTTGAGAAACGGGCTCGTCTCGCAGCAGAATCGTTTCTAAAGCAATGCTTATTGGCCCATTCCGCTCAAGATCGCTGATCAACTCGTCGGACATTAGGCTGCGCAATTCATCTCGTGTTAGCTGACTCTGGTTGTTTTTGTTGTCTACCTCTGTGGCCCAACCCGGCAGTAGAGGGGACGCTGCGCGATAAAGCCGCGCATCGCCCCTCACTTCTACGTGTGTGCCGTGCATGGCACGAATCCAGCCGGGTGCAAGTCCCGGTGCCAGGCTTGTAGAGCCGAAGGCTAGCCAAAGGGCAAGTGCGTCGTCGCGAGGCGGGGTGCGGAGGAAGCTCAAGGCGAAATCGCAGGGCGATG
>JARLJH010000050.1 GCA_031291305.1 Rhodoferax sp.
AAATTCAATCGGTGTTGCCAACACTCATAATATGTATTATTGCCACTACCTGAAGTTTTTATACGGCAGCGTAACTATTTGATTTCATTGACACAGCTCGACAGAAATGAGGAAATCTTCGGATTTGGTGTCGAACCCGGGGGCGCAGCTTGAGCAGGGCGTCCAGGATACTGATCTGTGCACCATTGAAGTCCTGGCGTTGCAGCACGCGTCGTACCTGAACATCGGCGGCGACACGCACACTCTCGTACAGTTCGCGCTGCCTGCCTTGCAGTTCCACCCGTTTGATGACCTCGGTTCGCGGGGGAAGTTCGCTGGCCACGTCCTGCTTGAGCCGACGCAGGATAAAGGGGCGCACACGATGGGCCAGCAGGGCAGCACGCAGGGTTTCGCCGTTTTCTTCGATCGGCTTGCGCCAGTTGGCTGCAAATTGGCGCGAGTCGCCCAGAAAGCCGGGCATCAGCCAGTCAAACTGCGCCCATAACTCACCCAGGTGGTTTTCCATCGGCGTGCCGGTCAGGCACAGGCTGTGCCGGGTCTGCAATCGGCGCAGGGCACGGGCGCTGCGGCCGGCGGCGTTCTTCACCATTTGCGCCTCGTCCAGAATCACCAGATGAAAGTGTTGTGCAGCGAGCGCGTCCATGTCCCGCCACAGTAACGGGTAGGTGGTCAGCACCAGATCGTGATCAGGTATTTGACTAAACAACGCCTCGCGCAGCGGCCCCTGCAAGGTCAGGAGCTGCAGATCTGGCTCCATACGCATGGACTCGGCATGCCAATTGAAGATCAAGGAGGTCGGCAGTACCACCAGCACTGGGCGGTCGAGTCGTCCAGCGTGCTTTTCTGTCAGCACATGGGCCAAGGCCTGCGCGGTTTTACCCAGGCCCATGTCGTCGGCCAGGATGCCACCCAGGTGGTTCGCACGCAGGTATTGCAACCAGGCCAGGCCTTCGAGCTGGTAGGGGCGCAGTTGTACTTGCAGGCCTTCAGGTGAGGTCACGGGTTGAGGCGTGCCAATGGACTTCAAGCGTTTGGCCAGACTGGCCAGGCCTGGATCACCCTCCAGTTGCCAGCTATTGTGGGGACCCACGCGGTGGGTATCGAGCAAACTGGCTCGCAAGGCATCGAGTCGGCGTGCTTCCCAGGCACCCAGACGCAGCATGCCTTGATGTCGGTTGCGGGTCGGGTCGGTCAGGAGATCGACCATGGCGCCGACGATGGCTTTGAGCGGCGCGGCTGGGGCATCGATGCGCTTGCCACCGGGTGCACGCAAGGACACGATGGCCAGGTCGTCAATGGCGGCGAATTGCGCCGCGTTGAGCCATCGAGCATCGCGTCGCAGCAGATCGGCCAGCATGGGGGCCAGGTCCAGCGTCTGACCGTCGATCTCGATGCCCAGGCTCAGCAGCCAGGCCCCCTCGCGTTCGGGGAGTTGCAGCTTGTCAACGCCGCGTTCGGGTTTGATCAGCGGGCTGTCAAGTTCCTTGCCCAGTATTTCACCCGTGTCAGGGCTCACCACCAGCTTCCAGCGTTGCACCGGCACGCTCTCGTGGGCGAAGCCGGGCTGCACCACTACCGACCAGCCTTTGCCTTGCAACTTAGGGATTTGGTCGGCCCAGAAGTCGCCAAAGAACTCTTCTTGCGGCAGCGTCCATACTGGGCCCAGGACCGGGCTGTGCGCACGACTGCGCCATTGAAAGGCACTTTCTGCCAAAGGCACAAAGCCCATCTCCCACACCAGGTCCATGGCATCAGCTTCGGCGGCCAGATCGCGTTGCATGTGCACCACCGGGCCGCCGGTGTCGAACAGTTCTGCAATAGCAGGCGCACGGTTGTTGAGGATGGAGGAGGGCGCGGGCGTTTGCCAGCGATCGCCAGCGTCCGTCAGATAGGTCCAGTCGAACTGGGCCAGGGTCACACTGTCCCCACGGGGGCCGAGTTTGCCTTGTGGTTTGAGGCCCAGTAGGCCCTGGCCACGGTCCAGAGTTTGCAATGTGATGCGGGGGCGGAAGTGGCCGATGACGCTGTTGCCATCGGATTCAATAACTGGCGGGGGCTCTGCAGCAGCCGGCTGGTTCATTTGCAGGGTGGCCATCACCCGACTTGCGTCTGCATCGGTCAGGGTGGGAAGGTCCTTCAAAGTGGCGGCATCAGCCTGTCGCCGCAACGTTTGCACCCACAATGCCACGGTGCGATCACGCGCGTCGGCACCGGGTGGCGGATTCAGTGGGTTGTGGCGCGAGAGGGGCATGCGGGAATTGTGCCGCGGGACTGAATGGCCTGAGGACAACTGCTACAGGGATGAGGCGGGCTCGCGCTTTCTCATCAGTTCGTTGGATTGCTTATTTGATGTCCGCTGCATGGCGCAGCGAACATCGAAATGGTTGTCGTGTCTCGACCATTATGTGAAGGTCCCAATTATGAGAAGTTCAATGCTTCTGGGCAGGTCGATGGCCTGTATATCGGCAATCAACCTGCGCGTGCAGTTCACATAATTACAGGGTCTGAAGGAACTTCAAGAGCGAGTCGGTAGCCCGAAAGCGCCCTGGAGCTGTTTTGGTATCTTGCAGTTTTGCCAGCGCCTGTTCCTTCATGTTGAGGTTAGCCTCCACGTAATGATGGGTGGTCGTCGGACTCTCGTGACCCAACCAGAGGGCGATCCCCTCAATGGACTCTCCAGATTGCAGCAGGTGCATTGCTGTTGTATGGCGAATAGTGTGGGGGGAAATCCGGCGTTCCCGCAGGCTCGGCATGGCTGGTGTTGCTGCTGCCACGGCAAGGGCGAGACGCTGAGTAACGTTGGCGCGGGTCATTGCATGACCATGCCGGTTGGGAAGCAACGCCGATGCTGGCCCCAATTCGGGATTCAGCCTTAACCAAGCCCGTATTACCTTGACGGTGGAACGCCACAGTGGCATGGTTCGCTGCTTGCGCCCTTTGCCATGCAAGTGAACACATGCCGCTCCGTCAAGCACGACATCGGCCAGGCGAACACCGATGATCTCCGACACGCGTGCTCCAGTGTTGTAGAGAACGTGCAGGAGCAGGTGATCGCGCTGGCTGGTCCAACTTGAGCCAGGCGTCCCAATGATTGCCAGGATCTCTTCGCGTGAGAGGTACCCGAGCATGGGACGCTCGAAACGTTTCATCGGCACGCCCAAAGCCTGTTCAACGACATGCAACGCACCGACATCACGGTGGCTGGCGAACTTCAGGAACGCGCGCAGCGCTGCCAGCCGAGCATTGCGTGTTCGGACGCAATTGCCGCGGTCACGCTCCAAGTGAGCCAGGAAGTCCAGGATCAGCCCCGGCGTAATGTCCTGCAGCGACAACGTTGTGGGCTGCTTGTGCAGGCTCACCACGGCGAAATTCAGGAACAACACAAATGCGTCCCGGTAGGCGGCCACTGTCTGCGGGCTCAGTGCACGCTGCTGCGTGAGGTACTCGGTGAAGAACGACTGCACCAGAGCGGCAAAGCTCGGTGAGGTTCTGTGTGTCGTTGGCCTACTCATCGCTAGGCTCCCACGCATTGGCAAAGCGCTCGAAACGCTGACCCAGCAGGCCCATCAATTCCGGCACGCCGGTCAGGTACCAATAGGTGCTGGAGACCTTGACGTGCCCGAGGTAGGTCGACAAGGCCAGCATCCGCTGATCCACGTCAACGCCCTGCTTATGCCAGAGGACCAACCGGCGCACAGCGAAGGCGTGGCGCAGGTCGTGGATACGCGGCGTGCCGTGACTGCCACGGTCAACCCAGCCCAGTTGCCGCCGCAGATCCTCGAAGATGCGGTGGACTTGCCGGTCTCCGATGGGTTCACCCAGCAGACGTCCACGGCTGGAGACGAAGAACGGCAATTCGGGCGTGCTGGGCAGAAACCGCTTGCGTAGCGTGCGGTAGCGCGCCAGAGCCTCGACAGCGCTCGGGTGCAGCGGCACCAAACGAGATTTACCGAATTTACTCTGACGGATCGTCAGCGCGCCGGCCTGCAAGTCCACATCAATATCCAACAGCCCCAGTGCCTCGGAGATGCGCAGTCCGGTGCAAGCGATCAGTCCAAACAAAGTCTCCATCACCAACGGGCGAAGTCCGCCATCGGGTCCGATCATCCTGGCTGCGGCTATCAACTGCAGGACCTCTTCCTCGCGATAGACGTGTGGTGTCATTCGCCCTGGTACCTGGCCGAAAACGGCCTCGTCTGGAACTTCGGTGTCAGGCTCAAACTGCCGTAACCAACTCGTGAATGGGCGCAGCAGATTTAGGCGGCGAGCCCATGTTGAGCGGTCACCGCTGCCAGCAGTTGCCTGGCGAGCCCAGGAGGCCATCAGATCGACGCTCAATGGGCCGTGATGGTTGGTCTCAGCAACGTAACGCGTGAAGCTAAACAGACGCATTTCCATGGACCTCAAGGCGAATCCAAGCTTGCGCCGCTCGGCCAGGTACTGCTCGACCCGTGCCCGCAGGCTGACCGGGGCGCTCATTCTGGGCTCCCTGGCCAAGGCAACGCGACACCAGACAGCGCACCATGGTCCAGCTTGGCGTAGATCATTGATGTGTTCAGCGACCGGTGGCGCAGCACGTCGGCTACTTCCTTGATCGATCCACCCTGGTTGACGATACGGCAAGCCACAGTGTGGCGCAGTGCATGGCCGCGGCCATGTGGGATTTCCGCGCGCCGGAAGGCATCACGAACGATCCGACGGATTGCATCAACACCGATGGGCTCGTCATGCGGTGCCATGCGCCGCACGAATACTGCCGCGTCACTTGTCTTGGGGCGTTCGTGGCGCAGATACGCCTCCAGCGCCCGTCCGGTGCTCGGTGGCAAGGGCAAGATATCTTGTCGTTTCGACTTCGTACCTTTAAGAGTAATCGTGCCTCGAAGCCAATCAATGTCGCTCAGCTGCAAGCGATTGATCTCGATCCCGCGCAGTCCCAAGTCGAGCGCCAGACGGACAACAGCATAGCCCCGGCGCGGCGAAGGCAATGTAGAAGTAAAGGACCTCAGCAGCCGATCAGCCTCCTCAGGTTTAAGCGCTCGCGGCAGCGATGCCATGCTCCAGCGGGCAGGCGACGCTATGACGGCCAGCATCGGCTGTACCGTGTCGCCACATGTCGCGCGATACTGCAGGTAGGCCCGCAAGGAGGACGCGATCGCGGTGGCATTGCTGGTGGTGCCCAAGAAATCGAGCTGCTCGGCGATGAACTGCCTTACATCCTCCGTCTGAAGCTCGCCGAAATCAACAGGTCGACCGGCGAACTTGGACTGCAGTAGGCGCTCAACTATGCGAAGGCGATTGGTGCGTGTCCCGGACGCCAGACCGCGCACTTCGCACATGTAGGTTTCGTAGCTGCGAAGCTCATCAGCAATGGGCCCCGTCGGCGTGAACGGAGGGGCAGCGATGTTCTCGATTCGCAAGATCTCAAGCAATGGAATCAGCGCGGCATGTGCCTCGGCGGGTGAGCGAAGTACCCCACCCAGACAGTCACAACATGGCAAGTGGTACCTCAGGAAATGATCGATGCAGCCTTCATCCAACATGTGGACTGGCAGATGGCACATCACCAGCCAATGTGCGAAGTGCGCCAGCGCATTCAAGTTGCGCTCGCAGGTGTGGGGGGCATAGCCACCACGCTTCAGTCTGGCCACGTAGGCAGGGACTTGCGCAGAGAGAGGGCCTTCGAGCAACCAATCGCGCAAGGGAAGATGCAAGGCAGGGATCTTGATCATGAGGGTCTCCAAAAGTGGGACCTCCATTGGTGCAGCACCGAAGATTTATGCATAGTGCTGGCGTTGTCTCTAAGCCAGCTGTAAGCGGCGACGCGGTCTACCCGGCTACTCCTGCATTGAACTTCTCATAAGTGTGACCTTCACATAATGGCCCAATCCGGGTGCCCTCGATTTTCAGTTGACTGACGACAATCGCTGCGAACTTGTCACTGGTTACCTGCAAGCCAGCCATCACCACACCAGCCAGGATGGGTCATCCATATTTGCGAATGTTTTCCCCTTGTAGCCAAGGTAAATCAAGGGCAGGCAGCTCTCATACCAATAGCAGCATAAACAACGCCACCCAATCACACTCAGAATACAACGCTTGCTTGCGGTCGACCAAGCCGCTGTACATGCTCACGGCCGGCTGTGGGATAGCTCGGCAAGTTTCTTCAGGGCTGATTCCAGCTGGGCACCACGGGAAAGCCTGGCTTCATCGCGGTTGGTGTGTTTCTGAGCTACTCAGCCCAGTTATCCAGTTTGAGCGCTTGCACGCGCTCAAACTCGCTGGTGTTGTTGGTCACCAGAGTGCAGTCGTCGGCCAGCGCATGGCAGGCTATCCACAGGTCATTGGCACCAATAGGCGTTCCCGCCATGCGCAGCCGGGTGAATTGCACCGCGTAGTGCTCACACATGGCCGTGCTGGCAGCGTAGCGTACCGGTATGGATCGGGTCAAGTCGCCCAAACGCCGTATGACATCGGATTTTCGGGTGCTGCGCTCGGCTCCTTTCAGCAGCTCGGCATAGGTAAATAAGGACATGCACAACTCGTCACTGGGGGCCAATGCATTGATACGGGTAGCGACGGACGGCGGTTTATTCTTGATCAGATAAATCAGAATGTGGGTGTCGAGCATGTACCTCACAAAGACTCCCGGTCTTGCATGGGCAGTTGCATTTGCTGGTCGGCCTGCAGCAAATCAGCAAACTCATCATCAAATGCGTTCAGTGCTTGTAGCAAAGCGGCCCCTCGGTCTGCCGCAACCGGGTGCAGCACCAAGTCGCCATCGGCATTGCGATAAATCTCGACCCGCTGGGTATCAAGCCGAAACTCCTGCGGGATGCGCACCGCTTGGCTGTTACCGTTCATGAAAACCCGGCTGATGCTTGTTTGCATGGCCAACTCCTTGTACACACTCTGTGGTGTGTGTTTTATAACGGTATTCTGCTCATGAGGGCCGTTGTAATGGGCGCCGTTCATGGCGCCAATCAGCGCCGCTGAAGGCTCAGGGGCGGCTCCAGATTGCAGCGTTGCAGCAGGTCTGCATCGGCAAAGATGTCTGCGGAGGTTCCATCGGCTTCGATCACGCCCTGGTTCATCACCAGCACCCTTGTGCACAAGTCCAGCACCAGGTCCAGATCATGGGTAGCGATGATTTTGGTGTGGTCAAAACTGGCCAGCAGCTTGATCAAGCGCCGCCGTGCCGCGGGGTCCAGGCCGTTGCTGGGTTCGTCCATGACAAGGATGGATGGGTGCATCACCAGCACGCCCGCAATAGCCACGGCACGCTTTTCGCCGCCTGAAAGCCGATACGGTGGACGCTCTTTCAGATGTGTGGCCCCCACCGTGGCCAAGGCTTGGTCGACACGCGATTCAATCTCCTGCGCGGTCAGGCCTTGATGACTCAGGCCGAAGGCCACATCATCAAACACGGTCGGCATGAACAGCTGGTCATCCGAGTCCTGAAAGATCAGGCCCACCGTGCGGCGCATCTCGGCCAGGTTTTTCTGGGTGATCGGAAAGTCACCAATACGAATCTGCCCGCTGCTGGGTTTGAGCACGCCATTGAGGTGCAGCAACAAGGTGGATTTGCCCGCGCCATTGCTGCCGATCAGAGCGACGGACTCGCCGTGATGAATCAGGAAGCTGACGCCACGCAGCGCTGGCTGACCGTCTGGGTAGGCGTAAAACACCTCTTTGGCTTGAACCAGATGGTGGCTCATGACGTGGCACGCAGCATCCATTGCCCAAGCAAGGTAGCAAGGTCAGTGGTGCGTAGAAGCAGGAACGTCAGCAGGCAAACGGCAATGAACATTGTATCCATGGTACGCCATGGCTGGGCGCGTCGCATGGGCAGCTGCCCATCAAATCCGCGCGACAACATAGCCTGGTGGATGCGCTGGGCACGCTCTAAAGTTCGCAGCAGCAAATGGCCGAGCAGTGAGCCATACACTGCCAGCGACATGGTTTTTGTAGACCCAGAACGCAACTCGCGAGCCAGATTCATGCGCTCAAGTTCGCCTGCCAGAACCTGGGTGTAGCGGTGCAGAAACAGCAGTTGGGTGGTTAGCACGGCAGGCACGCCCAGTTGTTTCAGTGCAGCGCAAAATTGGTGAATGCCCAGGCAGGCCACCAGAATCGCAGCCGCTGCAACGGTCAGTGCCACGCGCTCAAGGATCGAGAGGAACGACAACCACCCGCCAGCGATGGGGTATCCCCATAATGCCATACGGGGAGCCTGATCGAACATCGGGTTGAACAGCCCAATCATCAGTGCAAAGGGCATGGCCAGTAGCACCTTGGCGCCTATCCGACGCAATGAAAGCTCACCAAGGCGTGCCATCACCACCGGAAAAATCGCCAGCGGCAGCAATCCCGAGGTGGCGTAGCGGTCAAAAGACACGACTATGACGATGAAGGCGAATGTCACGAGCACCGTGGCGCGTGGATCAAGTTGGGCAAGCCAGGTGCGTCGCCCGCACATCGCGTCGTGAGCGCGGACCTCTTGCAACAGTGCTTCAATACCGCTCATGGACAGTGGCTGCCTGGCTGATGTCTTTGATCAGGTGTGCGGCTGGTGGCGCGCGCGACGGGGTCGCAAGAAGAAACCTATTCCGACAACAATCACCAGCGTGCCCACGCCGCCAAGCACTCCAGCCACTGATGTTTGCGTATCGACAGCGGGCCATGCTTGTTGCCCTGCCGATCTTCCTCCCGCAGCCACTGACGTGTTGTTCTCCAACGCAGCGAACTTGTATCCCGGCAAGGGCGCCATGCGTTGTTGCAGTTGGGCAATGGCTTTGTAAATGGGCGAAGCGCCAGACGCGAGTTCCGGCTGTCCGGTGACGCGCGCAATGGACCACTCCAGCCCGTCAGGGGAAGACGACGCGAACCAGGAAAACACCCCTCCAGTCAGCAGCGCGGCGCACCCCAAACTCACAATCACGCGGGTGGGGAACCTCGAAGCGACGGCTTTGGCGCTCAGGGCGGGCGTAAATGCATGGAGCAGATCAGGACGCGCTTGCCGTATGAACGCGATAACAGCAGCGGTCGCCAGTCCCTCTACCAAGCCGATGGCCAAATGGATGGGTTGCATGAGCCATAAAAAAGTCACCAGCGGCAAACTGCTGATGCCCGACATTTGCGTTTCAAGAACAACCCCCAAAGCCCCCATTTGCATGCTGACGACCGCCGCAAGCACGGTCATGGTCGTCAATTGATTCTTAGAGGGCTCGCTGCCAGCGCGCTTGAGCAATGGGCGATAGATCAGTGGGTAGGCTATGAAGCAAGGGAAGATGCCCAAGTTGAATATATTGGCCCCCAAGGCCAACAGACCACCGTCGGCAAAGAACAAGGCCTGCACCGTCAAGACCGAGGCGATCACCACAAAAGCTGCGGGACCACCCAGCAAAATGGACAGCAGCAAGCCACCGCCAATATGCCCGCTTGACCCTGTGCCGGGAATCGAGAAGTTGATCATCTGGGCGGCAAATATGAAGGCCCCCAACACGCCCATCAAGGGCACCAGATGGTCCCTGGGGTCGGTGCGCAGTTGCTTTGAACACCAGCCAAGCGTCAGGCCAGATACTGCCCAAAGGCTTGCACCAACAGCGGGGGAAAGCAGTGCATCGGCCATGTGCATGATGAATTCTCCTGGACAGATCGTATGAAGAGTTTAGTAAAGGGCAAAACTATCAAGATTGCGCAAGTGGTGCTGGATGAGCTTCAGGGCTCGCAGCCAGGCCATTTCGATAGGACTCCCGCAAGATTTCGACCGGGTGAAACACTTGGTAGGGCAACATTTGCTGAAACTGCATGCGGCAGCTGAGACAGTCGGTTGCCACTTTCTCTGGGGCGACCACCTTGATCTTGTTGGTTAGCCGGGCGCCTATGCTCAGCGACGTTTCGTGAAAATCTTTTTTGAAGCCCATGATGCCGCCCAGGCCGCAGCAATCGAAAGCGTCACCGACACGCTCCGTCCGCGCCTGCGGCACCAAGCCAAGCAGATTCAACCAAGGTTGTCCGATGCCCTGTTGCCGCTGGTGACAGGGCGCGAAGTAGGCCACATGCGCGGGTACAGCTCCCAATTCGAGCTTGAGTTGCCCTGCCGTATGCATTTCCCACAAATACTCGCCCAGATCGTAGGTGTGGTTGGCGACCCGCAGTCGATTGGCGCCCCCCAGTTCGGCAAAGTAGCCCTGGTCACTCAACATCTTCCACTGCGTCAAGCCGAGCATGGATGGCTTATTGGCATTTGCCGAAGCACTGTTCGCCCGGCCCGTGAAAACGGCATCTTCAGCCGTCAGACGTTTGCTCACCTGAGCAAAGTCGCCCTGGGACTGGCAGGCCATCTGCTGGACCAGCGCTCGGTATTCTTTGGAATACTGGGCCCCCTCACGCAATACAGATTTCAGCAGATAGCCGCAGGTCGGGCACGAACACACGATGTCGAAACCTGCAGTGACACAACGCGCAAGTTCCGCGACGTTGAAACGGGCAAGATCGAAGGTAAAGGCGCGATCGCCTTCCAGCATGGCGGGCATGCCGCAACATTTTTGCTCGGGCAAATACACCGCCACACCGTTGCGCTCCAACACATCTACCGTGGCTTTGGCGACTTGCGGAAAGTAGTAGCGTGCGGTGCAGCCGGCAAAGTAGGCTACTTTGCGTCCACTCGTTTTCGGCATATTCCCGAGTCCGCGCGCTTGTGCCCAGGCGGTGAATCCATCGGTCGGAAAAAGGGGCAGCTTGCGTTCGGGGTGGATGCCGATCACACGCTTTAACCCTTTTGACACCAGACCGTTGTTGAGCGCCAGGTTGGCGAATTGCGGCAAGGCTCCGCCCAGCTTGCCCATGAATTGCACGTTCTCAATGAGGCGAATATTTGCGGGCAGTCCGTCGCGCGCAACAAAAGCGTCCTTGGCTTCACGTATCCAGGTATGCACCGGTGTGCAGGGGCAGATGCCGCAGGTGTTGCATAGATCAAGCAACTGTTTCATCTCGGTGGAGGTGATGGCACCACCTCCAGACTCCTCACGATCCACCAGCCGATACAACTGCGGCATGAACAGGCACGACGAGTCGTCCATCAAATCCCGACAGTGACCACAACTGGCACAGCGTTCAATCACTTTGCGCGCACGCAGCTCAGCGACATGGTCCGGCAGTCTATTGCCGGTGTCGTGCGGCAGGCACGCGTCGCTCATGGTGGCTAGACCTGTGCTTTGCGCTCTGCAACCGACCGAACCAGCCAGTCGACCCATTGATCCATGCCATGGCCATTTTTGGATGACAGTTCAATGATGGGCATGTCACCACGCACTGCCCGAATGGCGGCGCGGGCACGGTCCACGCTGAACTCTTCGATATACGGCAACAAATCGGTCTTGGTGATCAGCACCTGTGCGCCGGCGCGGAACATGATGGGATATTTGGCAGGCTTGTCGTCGCCCTCGGTGACAGACAACAACAGTACGTTGCGATGCTGGCCAATGTCAAAACTGGCCGGGCATACCAGATTGCCAACGTTCTCGATGAACAGAATGTCGATGCCGGCCAATTCAAGGTCATGCAATGCCTCGTGCACCATATGGGCGTCAAGGTGGCAGGCCATACCGGTGGTGATCTGTATGGCGGGCACACCATGGCGACGGATACGATCGGCATCGTTTTCGGTTTCCAGATCACCCTCGATCACGGCCATGCGCAAACCCGGTGGCAAGGCATGAATGGTGGCCTCCAGCAGGCTGGTCTTGCCGCTACCTGGGCCAGACATGATGTTGACAACGAAGACGCCGTGTTCTTCAAAATGGGCGCGATTGTGGTCGGCCTGAATATCGTTTTCGTGCAGTAGATTTTCCAGCACCTCGATGGTGTGATGCTCATCATCTACAAGCAGATGTCGGTTCGCATCCGTGATGTTGCAGCCGCAGTTATCGCACATGCTTACTTCTCCTTTTGCAGCCACTGGGCCGCGTCAATAAATCTTCCACGGATGATTGCCGTTCATTCATTTCCCGCTTTGGCATCGCGCGATACCGCCTCAAAGCTCTCGATATACAGTTCCTGCCCCTGAATGACTTCAATGTCATTGCCGCCACAAGCAGGACATTCAAAACGAAAGCGCGGCACATCAAATTCGGTAGTGCACTGTCGGCAGCGGCCTCTGACATCAACGGTGTTGATGACCAGTTTGGCACCATCGGCCACAGTGTCTTCTGCAAACATTTCGAAGCAGGCCACCAACTGCTGAGGCTCGACCGCACACAAGCGCCCGACCTTCAGCGACACCTGGCTGATCCGCGTGACACCATGGCACACCGCCTTTTGCTCAAGGATGCGCATCAAGCCGCTGACTATGGCTGTTTCATGCATGACTCAATCTCCGCTGCACCACAGAACTCAATAAAAACACTGCAAACGACAGCCTGTCTATCCATAAGTGAGCAATCCAGCATTCGCGCTTTCGATAACAAAGCACCTGAATGCAATGGATCAAAGGTTAGCCATGCAAGAACAGAAAAACAACCAGTTACTCTGGCAAATCAATCATCTGTCACAAAAAGTGACAACTGAAAAGAAAGCAGTGCACAGCTGTTGTTTCACGACTTTCATTGCCGTCAAATTCACTCACAGCAACCCTGGAACCCCAATTTTTCGCAACAACTTTGTATTCCGATCATCTTCTTCGACGCTGCAAGCTGAGCCCAAAGAAGCACGGTGAAGGCCACTAACACCGCGTCCTGATCGCAGTCCAATAGAAGGAACTCAACAATGCTCGCATCTATAGGCTTTGACCCCGCCACGACAGCGTGGTTCGGAGCAATCATCCTCCTGTTCGGCGAGATATTCGCTCTGCTTTCGCTGCGAAACCTCCCCCGATTGATCATCGTCTCAAGCATCGCCGAAGTTGGCTATGTCTTGATGGGACTCGGACTCGGTGGGGCATCCGGCGATACCGGAGCGATGATGCACCTCGGCTACCAGATCGTCATGCGCGGTCTGGTTGTGCTGACCGCCTGGTGGCTGATCCACCGCACTGGCTCATCCAAGCTTGATGATCTCGCAGGCAGCGGCAAACGTATGCCGGTTGTGGCCACACTCTTTGGCTTTGGCATGTTTTCGGTGATGGGGTTGTCACCATTCAAAGGGTCGTTCAGCAAATTTCTGATCCTTTACGCCGCCATTGAACAAGGTCACTGGTTGCTGGCCGCCTTCGGCACGCTGGCAAGCATCATTGCTGCCGTGTATTACATCCACATCATTCAGCGGGTTTGCCTTGAACCGCAGGGTAATGCCATTCAACTGAAAGCCGCTCCGTCCCTGTTGTCGATTCCGATCGGTTTGCTGACTGCGCTGACGATTTTCATGAGCGTCTGGCCCGAGCCCATGTTGCACCAGGCAGCTGCGCTGGTCGGTGTTCTCGATGTTTCATTGGTGCCGCAATTTGAGTCACCCTGGTCAACACTGGTGCTTGTGCCTTATGTCGGCGGCTTTGTCCTCTATGCCGTCGGCTTGAAGGCGCGGTTGATGCGCGATGCACTGGCCGTGCTGTTGGCCTTGACAACACTGGTACTGGCGGTGATCCAACCCAACCTTGACCCGGCATCGCATCTCTTTTCCATGCTGTTCGCAGGCATTTCCTGCTTGGTCATTCTGTACTCGGTTGGCTATATGAAGCATAGCGAGCACAGTAATCGCTACTACTTCTTCGCGTTTCTGATGACCGGCTCGATGCTTGGGCTGACTTCTGCATCCGAGTTTGGTAACTTCTACGTGTTCTGGGAGCTGATGACCTGGAGCTCTTACTTACTGGTGGTGCATGAGCAGACACCGAAAGCGCTCAAGGCCGGTATGACGTATTTCCTGATGTGTGCCGGGGGCGCTTACATCATGAACTTCGGAATTCTGCTGGTGCACTCCCAGATGCACACCTTTGAGTTTGCCACCGTGGCAGCTCAGATTGGTCAGATGAATCCGGCAGTAGGCATGCTCGCCGCGCTGTGCTTCTTTATCGGCTTTGCGGTCAAAGCAGGTTTTGTTCCCCTGCATTCCTGGCTGCCTCTGGCCCACCCGGAAGCGCCCTCGTCGATTTCTGCGCCTCTGTCTGGCATTCTGACCAAGGCAGGTATTTTTGGCATCGTCAAAGTATTGTTTGTGATCTTCGGAACCACCGCGCTGACACGCTTCGCCGGTGCCGGATTCGACCTCGGCTTGCTGCTGGTCGTGCTGGGTTGCGTCACCCTGGTGTACGGTGAAGTGATGGCGCTGCTGCAAACTGAGATCAAACGCATGCTGGCTTACTCAACGCTGGCGCAGGTCGGCGAGATCGGTGCGATCCTCGGTCTGGGGACATCGCTGGCAACTTCCGCTGCGCTGATGCATGTTACAAACCACGCCGTCATGAAAACGCTGCTGTTCTTTGCAGCTGGTGCGTTCATCATGCAGAGCGGCAAGCGCCAGATCAAGGAGCTGGCCGGATTGGGCAAGGTCATGCCTTTCACAGCAGGTTGCTACGCCTTGGCAACGATCTCTATCATGGGCTTGCCACCCTTCTCTGGCTTTATCAGCAAATTTTTGATGATCACCGCTGCGGCTGCGGCAGGCCGGATGGATGTCGCGGCGCTGATTCTGGTGGGTAGCGTCATCGCTGCCTTCTACTACCTGCGTATCGTCCGCGTCTTGTTTTTTCAGCCCTACGAAGGTTCTGCCGTCAAGGAAGCACCAGCCTCCATGCTGGTGGCCATGGGTGTCCTCGCTGCTGCCATCATCTTCGGCGGTGTTGCCCCAGGATTCCAGCTCGATGCCGTACGTGCCGTTGGCGACCTGATGGCCAGCCGTGGCGGTTTACCACCTGTTGTTTTGCCCGACCTGGTCATCGCTTGGCCTGCCGCCGCCGTGATAGCCACCTTGGGTGCCGTCGCTGTCTGGCTGCTGGGCAAATTTGCGCCTAGAGCGGCAACTCGCCTGGCCATCGCGGTACCGCTGGCTGCCTTTGTTGCCATTCTGGCTCAAGCAGATCGCTATGACACACTGTCCTTCGCCTTTGCCTTGCTGGTCGCCGGTGTCGGCACATTGAACATGGCCTACGCCACCGGTTATATGGCACACGGCCATGCCCAGCCGCGCTTCTATGCAGCCTTCACGCTCCTGATGGCTGGCTTGATCGGCATGGCTGGTAGCCACGACTTTTTCAATTTCTTTGCCTTCTGGGAGTTGATGAGCAGCTGGGCGCTGTACGTTGCGCTGGTGCATGAAGAAACCGGCGATGCCCGCCGAGAGGCCATGAAGTATTTCATGTTCAACACGGTTGGTGCAGGCTTCATGTTCCTGGGCATAGCCATGCTTGGCACGGCCAGCGGCAGCTTTGAATTTGCCGCCATTGCCAAGGCTGCGCCACTGATGTCAGTGACCTCATTGGGCGCTGCACTGATTCTGGTTGTTCTGGGCATGCTGATGAAAGCGGCGATGCTGCCGGTGCGTATTGACTACCAGATGCACCCTGCGACCGCGCCGACACCGGTTTCCGGCTATATCTCAGCCGTGCTGCTCAAGAGTGGCCCTTACGGTATTCTCAAAGTGTTCACGGTACTGGGTGGTGCGGTGCTGTTTGACCGCCTTGGCGTTGCCTCGGGCATGCCGATGCTGATGTACGTGGTGGCCATCATCGGTGGCATCACCTTGCTTTATGCCGGTGCCATGGCGGTGCTGCAAAACGGCATTAAACGCCTGCTGATCTACAGCACCGTTTGCCAACTGGGTTACGTCACCATGGCGCTGGCATTGGGAACTACGCTAGGTGTCGCCGGGGGGCTGATGCACTTCGTCAACCACATGTTTCTCAAGGATCTGCTGTTCCTGTGCGCAGGATGCATCATGGTGTCCAGCCACGCGACGACGCTTGATCAATTGGGCGGACTGGGTCGCAAGATGCCCATCACCTTCGGTATCTTCTTGTTTGCAGGCCTGTCCCTGGCAGGTGTGCCACCGCTCAATGGTTTCTCTTCAAAGTGGCTGATTTATCAGGCTTCATTCCAGTCGGGACACTACGTACTGGGTGTCTTCGCGCTGGTGTCCAGCGTGTTCACCCTGGCGGCCATTCTGAAGTTCGCCCACTCGGCTTTCATGGGCTCACCGGGTGCCGCTGCGGAACATGCCCAAGAAGCACCGGCCATCATGCTGGTGCCGATGGCCATTCTGACCACGGCTTGCGTCGCGATTGGCATGATGCCCGGACTCCTGCTGGTTCCCATCGCCAGCATCCAGCAAAGCCTCGGCATGGTGCCGATTGCCGCTAGCTGGACTGGTCCGTTGCCTGGTACGGGAGGGTGGCATCCGGGCGTACTGTCCGTGTTGGTGATCTTGCTAGCTGGTGTCTCAATGTTCTATTTGCGACTGGGTCGTGCTGGCAAGGCAATCGTTCGCTCACCAATCCACCTGTGCGGTGTTGCCGATATCACTCCGGTCATGGCTCAAGTCAACGCCTCTAACTTGTTTGAAACGCCAGACGAGACGATACGTGGATTGCTGCACGCATCACACGACACCGGGTACAGCGAGGATGACTCCGCCCCCCATGGACACGCTGTCTCTATTGAAATCAAACCGGCCTGAGAAAGACACATCATGCTTGAATCGCTGTACACCCCTTTTGCTGCACTACTTTTTCCAGGTGGATTGTTTGCCTTGGCGCTTGGCTTGGCGCTGAAAGGCCTGGACCGGCGGTTGGCTGCACGCCTTCAGGCGCGCGTCGGACCACCTCTGGCGCAGCCCCTGTATGACCTGGTTAAATTGGCCAGAAAACGCACCATGGTGCCGGACAGCGCCAATGAGTCCGTATTTCTTGGTGCGCCGCTGATCGGTGCTGTGTCCATGGCCCTGGCTGCGGCACTCGTGCCTATCCCGGGTTTTTACACGCCCAGTCCGGTGCTCGGTGACCTGTTGGTCTTGCTCTATCTGCTGACCGTTCCTGCGGTCGTATTGATGATCGCCGGTTCAGCATCCGGATCGCCCTTCGGTGCCATCGGTTTCTCACGCGAAATGGCGATGATGCTGGCCTACGAAGGGCCGCTGGTGCTAGTGGTTGCGGCAGTCGCCATGCGCACCGGCATGGGCATGGGGGGGGTGATCAGTTTTTCACTGGCAGACATCATTGCTTACCAGCAAAGCCACGGTGCTTTCTTGTTTGATCCGGTTATGTGGCCAGCGCTGCTCGCTTTCCTGGCCTTTTATCCGGCCAACCTCGGCATCATTCCCTTCGACATCCCCGAAGCGGAAACCGAAGTCCTGGAAGGCCCGCTGCTTGAGTATTCGGGTCCTGCACTGGGCTTGTTCAAGATCATGTCGGCACTGAAATCGGTGGTGGTGCTCGGGCTCGGCGTGGCGCTGTTTTTCCCGCTTGCACCTACAGGCGTCGCAGGCCTGCTGGTTCAAGTTGCCAAACTGGTGATTCTGATGTTGATCGGTGTCACCGTCGTGCGGGTCTCTTGTGGTCGTATGCGCATCGACCAGGCCTTCCGCTTTTTCCTCAAATGGCCACTGGCACTTTCTGTTCTTTCTGTCGCCATGGTCGCGCTTGCCTAACGGAGAACATGATATGACTACTTTGATTCAGACGCTCTCCAACCAGGCACGCAACATGGCCGCGCGTTCGCCCTGGATCTACCGCATCAATGCCGGTTCCTGCAACGGATGCGACGTCGAATGCGCAACCACGGCGCTCATCCCCCGTTATGACGTCGAACGCCTCGGGTGTCAGTATTGCGGCAGCCCGCGTCATGCCGATATTGTGCTAATCACTGGGCCGCTAACGGCACGCGTCAAGGATGCCGTCATGCGCGTCTACAACGAAATCCCTGAGCCTAAAGTCACGGTCGCAGTGGGCGTATGTCCGATCTCCGGCGGCATTTTTCGTGATGGTTACGCGGTGCTCGCCCCCATCGGCCAACATCTTCAGGTCGACGTGAACGTCCCCGGCTGTCCACCACGGCCACCAGCCATCATTGAAGGTATCGCTCAGGCTATTGCAATCTGGCGCGAGCGTCTTTGAAAAATAAAAAGGAATGGTCATGAGTTTTGTCAAAACATTGATTAGCAATTTGGTTCACGGGCCATCCACCGAAGCCTACCCCTTTGGTCCGGCTTGGACACCGGCTCATTTTCGCGGCCGTGTCGAGTTCAAGCTTTCCTCCTGCACTGCCTGCCGCGCTTGCGAGCAAGTGTGCGCACCCGGAGCCATTCGCTTCGACAAGACGCCGGAGGGACTGCGCTTCATGTTGTGGCATAACACCTGCGTGTTTTGCGGCCTGTGCGAGTTTTACTGCCCCACCGATGCTATTCATCAAACTAACGACTGGCATATGGCGCACGCCACCGAGCGCCAATATGAAATCGGAATACGTGAGGTGATTCCCTATGTCAGTTGTACCGGCTGCGGACTCAAGGCACTCGCCAGTGCCCCTAATCCCGGTGGTGTCGAGCCACCGTTTTCTCCAGAGGAAGTAGAAATTCAACGTAACCTTTGCCCAGCCTGCCGCAAAAAGGCGTTGGCAGAACGAGGAGTTCAAAAATGAGCGTACTGCCCGACAACATTGAATCGAGCCTGGCCTGTGCAGCGCCATCTGGCATCCAGCTGACCAGCACCAGCAACGCCAAAGGCGTCTGCTCAAGCTGGTGCACCTTGGCAGACAAGGATGATTTGCTATCTGTCGCCAAGCTGATGAAATCCATGGGTGCGCGCCTGTCGACAATTACCATCTTGCAGCCAAAGGCCAAGTCTGCGCCGCCAGCCAAGGAGGATGAAACACCGGTTGCACCCACCTTCTTTGGTGGCACCGCCACCGACGGTAAGACGTTCGAGATCGATTACCACTTTGATATCGACGGTGACACACTGACACTGGTCGTACATGTGCCTTATGGAGGCGATGTGCAGTCGCTGACGACACTGTTTCGATGCGCCGATTGGCCCGAGCGCGAATTGATGGAACTCTATTCCGTCGTCGTTCGTGGTCATCCCGATCCACGGCGCTTGTTTATCGATCCGGGCATAGAGAACGCCGTGTTGGAACGCCTGATTCCTTTTTCGACACTGGTCAATAGCGCCACCACCAAAGGCCTATGGGAAAAGATATTGGCCAATAAGGGAAGTCAATCATGAGTAACTTTACTATTCCTGTCGGTCCGCTCAACGTAGCGCTCGAAGAACCGATGTATTTCAAAGTCGACGTGCATGGCGAAACAGTTTCTAATGTGGAGATTCATGCAGGTCACGTGCATCGCGGTATCGAGTACCTGGTGACCAAACGCAACGTGTTTCAAAACCTGGTGTTGACCGAGCGCATCTGCTCCTTGTGCTCCAACAGTCACCCTCAGGCCTACGCGATGGCGATTGAGCAGATTGCTGGGCTTACTGTGCCGCCGCGCGGCGAATACATGCGTGTCATCGCAGATGAGATCAAGCGAGTGGCTTCGCATCTGTTCAATGTTGGTGTTTTGGCCCACTTGGTCGGTTTCGAGTCACTGTTCATGCACGTCATGGAAGTTCGTGAAACGATGCAGGATGTCAAAGAGTCCATGTTCGGCAATCGCATGGATCTGGGGGCGCATGTCATCGGTGGCGTGCGCTTTAACTTCAATGACGAGAACATTGCCTACCTCAAGGCGCAGCTTGACCGCATCGCACCGGAGGTAGCCGAGATCACCCATATCTATCGCAGCAACAGTTCGATTCTCAGGCGCACGCGCGGCATCGGCGTCCTGTCCCACGCTGACGCCATTGAATGCTCAACGGTAGGACCGGTCGCACGCGCGTCGGGCGTCAATTACGACGTTCGCGTCAAGGCTCCTTACGCAGCCTACGACCGTCTCGAAGTGCCTGTACATATTCTTCCAGATGGCGATGTCTGGTCGCGTGCAATGGTTCGCCTGCAGGAAGTCGCTACTGCGATCGACATTCTTCGTCAGTGTCTAAATGCTTTGCCTGCGGGGCCAACATCGTGCACCACTGAGCGCCCCCCCATCCCGGTTGGAGAGGCCATCGGCAAGTGCGAGGCGCCAAGGGGTGAACTCATTTACTACGTGCGCATGACCGACTCGCCAAAGCCGGAGCGGGTCAAATGGCGCGTTCCGAGCTTCATGAACTGGGATGCACTGCGTTTCATGCTGAAAGACGCCAAGATTGCCGACATAGCGATCATCGTGAACAGCATTGACCCATGCATATCCTGCACTGAGCGCTGAGTTTTTCACCGGCGGACAACTGCTTCAAGGCACCATGAATTCGATGATTTTTAGTGCACAAGGCGTCATGACTTAACAAATCGCTCCGGAACTCTGCCAAGCTTGTAGTTCCTGCGGATCCGAGTGCCCAAGCCGCACCGTTAGCCACGTCGAAAAAACATCGATTTGACTTATTGCGTACGGTCATTGTCCCGATATGTTCATAGCTGACCTCGTAGGTCATTCATGGCGCATCCTCATTTAGTCAACAACATCTTCAATGTGTCTCAAATTGATACATATTGAACAAAAGTCAACTGGATTTATTGATCCTCTTTTCCCGGAGTGGAACTATTCGTTCCAGACGCACAAATCGCGTCTCGATTTGATTTTTTCTACCCGTTTCTTTAGGAGATCATCATGGCTTACAAAATCATTCCCGAGCTCTGCCAGGCCTGCGGGTCCTGCGAATCTGAGTGCCCCAACCGCGCCATCAGTCACGTCGAGAAGGTCTACACAATCGACCCCAATAAGTGCAAAGAGTGCCAAGGCACCTATGACAGCCCAATGTGCGCACAGCTTTGCAACACAGATGCCTGCGTTCCTGCCTGAACCTACTGGCGTCGTACGAAAGTAATTGCGAGGTACCTATGGATCTCTACGAAGAAATCGTCAACTTGCGACAACAAGGACGAACCTGCGCACTGGCCTCCATCATCAACACGGCGGGATCAATACCGTCGTCCACCACAGCAAAGATGTTGGTTCGCGATGACGGCAGCATTGTCGGAACCATCGGGGGTGGAGCGGGTGAGTTGGAAGTCATCGGGATTGCCCGTGAGGTCATCCAGAAGGGGAAGCCACAGACCATCAGCTTCAACCTGACCAAGCGCCCAGGAATTGACGCGGGCATGGTTTGCGGCGGCAGTCTGGATGTTTTCGTGGAGCCCATCATACCCAACCCGACCCTGTATATCTTTGGTGCCGGACATACTGGCCTAGCCACCTACCGGATTGCCCGATCTGCCGGGTTTGATGTGGTCATGGTTGACGAGCGCAAGGCGTTCGCAAACCGTGAGCGCTATCCAGACGCCAAAGATATCGTGGTGGCCGAACTGGATCAAGCGACGTTGCAATTGGCACCCACGCCCGCATCCTTCATCGTTTCCCTTACCCCAGGCCACCAAACCGACATGCGCGTGCTGCGTTGGGCCATAGGGACCAAGGCTTGCTACATCGGCATGATGGGCTCCAAACGCAAGGTCACCGGCATCTTTCAGGAGTTGCAAAAGGAAGGCATTCCCGCTGAGAGTTTTTCCAATGTGCATGCGCCGATTGGACTCAATATCGGGGCCGACACACCGGAAGAAATCGCGGTCTCGATTGTGGCCGAACTGATCGCCTGCCGTCGTCACTGTGACACTGCCATCGCTCATCTCGGTTTGCCATCCACACAAGGTGATGTCCGCTTAAAGAAGGTTGGCTAGTCAGCATTCCTGACGGGGGAGTTGCAAACTTTTCCCCCTGTGCAATACAACAACAAGAAGCTTCGTCTCATTAGTTTTCAGTTCGTTTCCTTAATTTCAACAACAAGGAGTTAGCAATGAAAAGAATCATCATCAACGTCAATGGAGTCGACCGCCCACTGATCGTCGATCCTGCCAAGAAACTGGCCGATGTTCTACGCGAGCAGCTTTTGATGACGGGCTGCAAGGTCTGCTGCGACAACGGCCAGTGCGGCACTTGTACCGTTTTGATCGACGACAAGCCGATTAAGGCCTGCATGGTTCCCGTCAGCAAGTACCAGAACGGCGAGAAGATAGTCACCATTGAAGGCATCGGCACGTCCGAGAATCTGCACCCCCTGCAAGTCACCTGGATGCACCACGGCGGCGCTCAGTGTGGCGTGTGCACCCCCGGCTTCATCATGTCGGCCAAGTCTTTGCTCGACAAGAACAACAAGCCGACGCGTGAGGAAATTCGCAGCTGGTTCAACCGCAATCGCAATGCCTGTCGCTGCACCGGCTATAAGCCCCTCACCGATGCGGTGATGGATGCAGCCGCCATCATGCGCGGCGAAAAAACCCGTGAAGAGTTCGCGTCCAAGGTGCCCGATAACGGCAGCATCCTCGGCTCCCGGTATCACCGTCCGTCGGCTCTGGCCAAAGTCACCGGCACCTGGGACTTCGGCGCCGACGTTGTCATGCATATGCCACCGGATACCTTGCACCTCGCCCTCGTTCAGGCGACGGTTTCTCACGCCAACATCAAGGGAATCGACACTAATGAAGCCGGGAAAATGCCTGGCGTGGTCAGTGTCCTGACCTGGAAGGATGTTTCCGGGAAGAACGCCATTACCGGCCTTATCACATTCCCCAGCAACAAGGGTGATGGTTGGGATCGACCGATCCTCTGCAAGGACAAGGTGTTCCAGTTCGGCGATGCCATCGCCTTGGTGGCCGCCGACACGGTGGAACACGCCCGTGCCGCCGCAGAGAAGGTGAAGGTAGACCTGGAGGTGCTGCCTGCCTACATGGATGGCTGGGCGGCCATGGAGCCCGATGCGCTCGAAATCCACCCCGGTGTCCCCAACGTTTACTACGAGCAGGGGATGGTGAAAGGCGAAGAAACCGCCCCCATCATGGCGAGTGCCGCTCACGTGGTCGAAGCAGACACCTATTGCAGCCGCCAACCTCACCTGCACCTCGAACCAGACTGTGGCTGCGCCTATATCGACGACGATGGCATCCTCACCATCCAGTCGAAGAGCATCGGCCTGCACCTGCACCATGCCATGATTGCGCCAGGCCTCGGCATTGAACCCGCCAAACTCCGGCTGGTTCAGAACGGCACAGGCGGCACCTTCGGCTACAAGTTCAGCCCGACCATGGAAGCCCTTCTCGGCGTGGCCGCCATGGCGACCAAACGTCCGGTCTCGCTGGTCTACACCCAGTACCAGAACATCACCTACACCGGCAAGCGTTCACCGGCCGAGGTGAAGTGCAAACTTGCTGCTGACAAGGACGGCAAACTGCTGGCCATGGAAACCGACTGGTGGCTCGACCACGGCCCCTATTCCGAGTTCGGGGATCTCGTCACCTCGCGCCAAGGCCAGTTCACAGGTGCGGGCTACGACATCAAGAACATTCGCGGTCATGGCAAAACAGTCTGCACCAACCACGCCTGGGGCTCCGCTTTCCGTGCCTTCGGTTCGCCGCAAGCGTTTCTGTCGTCGGAAATCGCCATGGATATGCTCGCCGAAAAAATCGGCATCGATCCATTGGAACTGCGTTACAAGAACGTCTACCGCCCCGGTGCAACAACCCCTACGGGCCAAGTACCTGAAGTCTTCGTGCTCGATACGCTGCTCGACATGATCCGACCCAAGTGGGAAGAGGCCAAGGCCCGCTGCAAAGCCTTCAACGTCCCCGGCAAGAAGCGCGGGGTCGGCATCTCCATCGGCATCTACGGTTGCGGCCTGGACGGCCCGGACTCTTCCGAGGCGGCCATTGAACTGACTGCCAAGGGCGTCACCGCCCATAACGCCTGGCAGGACCACGGTCAGGGCTCCGACCTGTCCACCCAGACCATCGTCCACCATACCTTGCAGCCGCTCAACCTGAAACCAGAACAGATCAGGCTGATCATGAATACCACCGACGAGCCCAATGCCGGCCCGGCAGGCGGCAGCCGCTCCAACGTCTTTGTTGGTAACGCTATCCGCGTCAGCTGCGAAATGCTGCTCAACGCCATGCGCAAACCTGACGGCAGCTATCGCACTTACCAGGAGATGGTTGCGGAAAAGATACCTCTGCGTTACGACGGCAAGTGGGTCGCTGCGGATTGCACCGCCTGCGACGAAAAGACCGGCCAAGGCAATCCCTTCCCGATCTACATGTACGAGGTGTTTGTTCCGGAAGTCGAAGTGGACCTTGCAACCGGCAAAGTCACTGTGGTCAAGTTCACCACTGCGGTAGACGTGGGCACCATCATCAACCGGACAACGGTGGACGGCCAAATCTACGGTGGCCTCGCTCAGGGTATTGGTCTGGCGTTGACCGAAGACTTCGATGACCTGAAGAAACACACCAACCTGCTCGATTGCGGTCTGCCCTATCCGCGAGACATTCCGGATGACATGGAAATCATGTACCTGGAAACACCGCGGCCACTCGGCCCCTTTGGTGCGGCCGGTGTGGGTGAGGCACCGCTGACGGCACCGCATCCGGCGATTCTCAACGCCATCTACAACGCTTGCGGCGTGCGCGTCTTCAAGGTGCCCGCACTGGCCGAGGTGGTCAAGAAGGCGTTGGATGAGAAAGCTGACGGCAAGTCCGGTGTTGTTCCGGCTCGCAACTGAGCTCTAGACGGCGGGGCGTGGGAGTTTTGTCTCCACACGCCTCGCCGGTAGCTACACGTTTTATAGCTACTTACGCAAGTTATATAAGGGCTACAGGCATAAAAAGCATTAGACGTTTACGCCAACAGGCTGTGTGGATGACGCACCGTGCTTGTCTGTGGCCAATGACCGCGCTCGGCGTTTAGAAAGGCAAGCACCATCATGGACGGTCAGCAAGTCAAAGTCTGGGAATCCCATTGCATTGAGGAATCCCCCCCGGCCTGTACGGCGGCCTGCCCATTACATGTGGATGCACGTGGTATTGCGGAGCTGGTTGCCAAGGGTGACTTTAAAGCGGCCCGTACCTTATTTTGTCGCTTTGTTCCCTTTCCTGGCATCGTCGGGCACCTCTGCGACCACCCCTGCGAGGCCGCTTGCCGACGTGCAGAAGCCGGCGGAGCCATTCGCCTTCACAATATTGAACGCGCCCTGGTGGGTGGGGATTTCATCGCCCCCACATTGCGCAAAGGACGAGCTACCGGAAAAAAACGTATTGCCATCGTCGGCGCGGGAATCTCCGGCCTCACTGCTGCCGCCGATCTGATTGTCAAAGGGCACACGGTTATCGTTTTCGAAGCCGCATCCATACTCTTCGCTCGCTTGCGCGAAATGGCAAATCTGCCCGCAGCAAGCATTGAGGCCGACTTGGCACGCTTTGAGAACACCGAAATCGAATTTCGCTGCGGCAATCGGCCTGACATCACAGCACTGGCAGAAGAGTTTGATGCTGTTTACCTGGGACTTGGCCCTGAACCGGTACCAGCACTTTCCAGTCTGCTCAATTTGACCGACGACGCTCACATCACCGTTGATTCACTGACCTACGCCACCAGTCACCCAAAGATTTTTTCCGGTGGCAGCCAGCGCTATGCGGCAACCAACCCGACGAGATATTCGGCCATCACATCGCTTTATGACGGTCGTTGCGCGGCGCTGTCCATTGATCGTTTGCTGCAAGGCGCGTCGCTGAGCGCTAATCGCGACAGCCAAGGCGGCCAGCCAACACGCTTGTACGTCAATGTCGCCCGCCACGCCCCACGACCAGCCGTCATCCCCGCCGATCTGACCAGCGGCTATAGCTTGTCAGAAGCCCAAGCTGAGGCCGCGCGCTGCATTCCCTGCCATTGTCTTGAGTGCGTGCGCGTCTGCTCCTATTTAGAGCACTATGGCACCAACCCAAAGCGCTACATCCGCGAGATATACAACAACGAAACCATCATCATGGGAGTCAGGACGTCGAACCGCATGATCGACTCCTGCACGCTCTGCGGCCTGTGCGCTGAAGTCTGCCCGGAACAGTTGGCCATGGGTGAGGTTTGTTTGTCGGCGCGCCAAGGTATGGTGGCCAACCAACACATGCCGCCGTCGCACCACGACTTCGCTTTGCGCGATCTCGCCTTCAGCCGCAGCGATGCCTTCACATTGGCTCGCCACCAGCCTGGTCACACGCAGAGTGCTCTGCTGTTCTACCCCGGTTGCCAATTGGCCGCTTCTTCGCCGGACCATGTGGCCCGCCTCTACGCACATCTTTGCGAGAACGTTGCAGGCGGCGTGGCTTTGATGCTTGGTTGCTGCGGCGCACCGGCCCATTGGGCGGCGCGCACCGACATCTTCAATGAGACACGCTCTGAGTTTCGTGCTGAATGGGAACGCCTGGGCAAACCACCGGTGGTCACTGCTTGTTCAAGTTGCTACCGGATGTTTGGCGATCACCAGCCGGATGTCCCAAGAGAATCGCTGTGGTCGCTTCTGGAGCGTATTGGTCTGCCAGCGGGCGCAAACGCTAGCGTGCAAACGCTGGCCATTCATGATCCCTGCACAACGCGGCACGAGTCAGCCATTCATGCCAGCGTGCGCCGATTGGCGGCGCAGTGTGGCATCACAGTTACCGAGCTGGATGGCGCCGAGCACACCACTTGTTGTGGTTTTGGCGGCCTGGCCTCCTTTGCCAATCCTGAGGTCGCCGACAAGATTGTCGACCGCCGTATCGGTCAAAGCGAGTCCGATTACCTGACCTATTGCGCCATGTGCAGGGACAACTTTGCTCGCCGCGGCAAGCATGCGGTGCACATCCTCGATCTGCTTTATCCCGCCGACGATGCCGCTGCCCGGCCCGATCCTGGTTTTTCGCGTCGCCAGGAGAACCGTGCTCACTTGAAACGCCGCTTGTTGCGCGAAGTTTGGGGAGAAACCGTGAACGAACCTGACAACGATATTGAATTAGCCGTCTCGCCCGAAGTGCAGGCCGACCTGGAAAAAAAACTGATCCTGCTCGATGACGTGCGGCAAACCCTACGCCATGCCGAAAGCAGCGGCGAGAAGCTACTCAACAACAAGACCGGACGTTTCATCGCCAGTTTCCGGCTGGTGAGCATGACCTACTGGGTCGAGTACACCGTGGCAGATGGCCGCTACGCCGTCCACCGCGCCTACAGCCATCGCATGGAAGTGAGCCGGACATCATGAACACCAAGCCCCCCGCAACAACAGAGCATGAACTGATGTGCGCCAAATGCTGTAAGCCGCTGGTGCCGGGCAAGGTCAAGGCTTCCTACCTGGGAAGTTCCTTCGAGGTCGAGTTGCTGAACTGCCCCGACTGCGGTTTTGTCTACATTGCAGAAGATCTGGCGCTGGGCAAGATGCTCCAAGTGGAGCAGGCACTGGAAGACAAGTGATGGACTCTTGCGTGCTCGAACATCCCTACCAGGCAGGCCGCCACGACGACGGTGCGCCGCTGCGTCCGGGCGGTAACGAACTGACGCTGCGCGCCATGAACTACGCCGGTTTCGCCCCTGGTGAACGTGTGCTTGACCTCGGCTGCGGCATCGGCATGGCTACACATCTGTTGCACTGCCATGGCTGCACGGTGATCGGCCTTGACCTTGTCGCCAAGCGCCTCGCACTGGCACGCCGCAACGAGCCAGCATTGGCCATGGTCGCGGGCGATGCGCGCCACCTGCCTTTCGCCGATGGCTGCCTTGACGGCGTGCTGGCCGAATGCTCGCTCTCGCTGATCGGCTACACGGCAGCCAACCTGGCTGAGTGTCATCGCGTACTAAGACCTGGCGGCCGACTTGCGATAACCGACCTGTACACGCGCACTGAGGACACACAACGCCCACCACTGCCCGGCTGCCTGGGCGGCATGACATCGCGCAGCAACATCCTCACGGCACTGGCCGATGCCGGGTTGGTGGTGCAGCGCTGGGAAGACCACTCGGATCGGCTCAAGTCCTTCGTGGCGCAGCTGATCTTCGCCGGCATAGGTGCCGAAGCGCTGTGGGCGGGCGACAGCCCGGCCTACGCGGCGGCACTGCGTGCCAGCCGCCCCGGCTATTTCCTTCTGACAGCCAAGAAACCTGCAAGGAGCAACTGACATGTCCGACGAAGACTTCCGCGTCGCCGAACTGGCGCTCAAGGGTTACAAGTGCAGCCACATCCTGGTACAGATCGGTCTCGATGCACTGGGCAAGAGCAATCCCGAACTGTTGCGCGCCATGTCGGGCCTGGCCAGCGGCATGGATGCCGGGCTGACCTGCGGCGTACTCACCGGCGGCTGTTGCATGATCGGAATGTATGCGGGTACTGACTACGCGGAGCACGAAGAACACCCCCGTCTACCCCTGATGCTGGAAGAATACGTCGAGTGGTTTCGCGAAGAAGCCGCACAACGCTACGGCGGCATCGACTGCGAAACAATCATGCACAACGACCCGCGCCTGCGCAATGAACGCTGCCCAGGACTGATCCGCGATGCCGTTCTCAAGGCTAAAGAAATCCTTGAGGTGAACGGCTTCGAACTCGACGGCCGCAGTGGCATCGAACAGGTTTGACGAGGGAATGCCAATGTCAGAAACTCGCCGCCCTCCCGTCTTTGCGGCCTTGATCCTGGCTGCCGGTTACTCCTCGCGCATGGGGCATTTCAAGCCACTGTTGCCGCTTGACGGTAAAACCGTGATCGAATCTTCCATCGGCACATTTCACGGTGCCGGCATCAGCAGGATCATGGTTGTCACCGGTCATGAAGCCGAACAACTGCAGCCCTTGCTAAAAGACATGGGCATTTCAGCCGTGCACAACCCGTACTCCGCAAGTGGCATGTATTCCAGCGTACAAGCGGGCATCCAGGCATTGCCGGGCGATGTGGACGCCTGTTTTTTGTTGCCCGCCGATATCCCGCTGGTGCGCCCAGTAACCGTAAAAATGATCACCGAACGTTACGCATCGGGCCAACCGTCCGTTGTCTATCCTGCGTTCCAGGGACAACGCGGGCATCCGCCCCTGATCGCCAACAGCCTATTTGCTGAAATTCTTGCGGGGAACGGCGAAGGCGGACTGTGTGCCTTACTTCAACGCCATGAAACAGATGCCAGCAAAGTCGAAGTCTTTGATGAGGGTATCCTGCTCGACATGGACACCCCGCAGGACTATGCGCGGCTGACAAAACTGGCACCGCGCCACCACGTTCCGACGACGGCTGAATGCGAAGCCATTCTCTCAGCGCTGGCGGTGCCCGAGCCGATCTGCCGCCACGGGCGTGCCGTCGCTGAGATCGCAGAGGCCCTGACAAACCGGCTCAATACACACGGCCTCACCATCGACCCGGACTTGGTGCGCGCCGCAAGCCTGTTACACGACATTGCCAAGGGGCAGCCCGCACACGCCATGGTGGGTGCTGCCATCGTGACCGAGCTCGGTTTCCCGGAGGTGGCCAACATCATCAGGCAACACATGGATATGAACTTTGACGGAGGCGCGCCAAGGGAAGCGTCCATTGTTTTTCTCGCCGACAAACTGGTGAAGGAAGACCACTGCGTGTCTCTGGAAGAACGTTTCCGTCCGGCTTTCGAGCGCTTTGTCAACCAGCCGCAAGCGCTGCGCGGAGCAACCCGGAAATACGCCACTGCACGCGCAATTCTTGCCGCTGTCGAGCGCCAGACCAAGGCAACTGCAACTGAAATCTTCAAACATTGCGGAGCACCGGCATGACCTTCATTTCGCAACTTCTGGCCGAAACCGAAAGCGTTTGCCCCGTCTGCCTGCAAACTCTGGCGGCACAGCGGGTGCTGGAAGGCGACGACATTTACCTGTGCAAGCGTTGTCCTGAGCATGGCGAATTCAAGACCATCGTCTGGCGCGGCTTCGAGACCTACCAGCGTTGGGAGGCGCGCGGCAGCCGCGCAGCGACACCGCCGGTCACGGAAACCGCCATCAAGCACGGCTGTCCGCACGACTGCGGCATCTGTCCTGACCATCGCCAGCACAGTTGCTGCGTGCTGCTAGAAGTGACGCAACGCTGCAACCTGCGTTGCCCGGTCTGCTTCGCTAGTGCTGGCGGCGAAAACGACGATCCGTCGCTCACGGAAATCGACGGCTGGCTCGACCGCCTGCGGGCGCACGGCAGCACCGTCAACATCCAGCTCTCCGGCGGCGAACCCACCGTGCGTGACGACCTGCCAGCCATCGTGCGGCGAATCCGCGCGCGTGGCTTCGACTTCGTTCAGGTGAACACCAACGGCATCCGCCTAGCCAAGGAGGCGAGCTACGCGCACTCGCTCGCCGACGCCGGTCTCGATTGCGCCTTCCTGCAATTCGACGGTGTCAGCGACGAAACTTACCAGCGCATCCGTGGCGCACGCCTGCTGGAGATCAAGCGGCAGGCCATCCGGCGCTGCGCAGAAGCCGGTCTCGCCGTGGTGCTGGTACCGACGCTGGTGCCGGGCGTGAATATCGACGAAATCGGTGCCATCGTCGATTTCGCGCTGGCCCGGGTCCCGGCGGTACGCACGGTACATTTCCAGCCGATCAGCTACTTTGGCCGCTACCCGGTGCCGCCCGCCGACGCAGATCGCTTCACGCTGCCGGAGGTGATGGTCGAGATCGAGCGCCAGACAGCAGGCCGGGTTCGCGTCGCCGACTTTGGGCCGGGCACCTCCGAAAACGTCTTCTGTTCCTTTGCTGGCAAGTTCGAAGTCGCCGACGACGGCAGCTTGCGCTCCGCACGGCAGGCGGCTGCGGGCTGCTGTAGCTCCAGCCCATCGCAAGGCGGTTGCGGTTGTGGCAAGCCGGTCGGTGATGAAGATGGCCCACGCTCGCGGCGCATCGTCGCCCGGCAATGGGCCGCGAATGCGCGGCAGCCGCTGGTCAGCACACCGGCCGACGCAGGCCTCGCCAGTTTCGATGCCTTCCTCGCCGCACGCGGCCATAGCTTCAGCATCTCCGGTATGGCCTTTCAAGATGCATGGAACCTCGACCTCGAACGACTGCGTGAATGTTTCATCCACGTTGTCTCGCCCGACCGGCGCGTCATCCCCTTCTGCGCTTACAACCTGACATCGGTGTCCGGCGAATCCCTATACCGGCGTCCTGCCTGTGCCGAAGCCTGAAACCATGCCTGCCCCCAATCCGCTCGATGCGTGGACGGCTGCCAAACTTGGCTGTCGCGCAGCGTCCTTTTCCCGCACAGAGTTGCGCGACTACCAAACCATGAGACTGCGTGAGACCATCACATGGGCGAAGCAGCGCAGCCCCTTCTACCAGCGCCTGCTGGAAGACTTCGATGAGTCTGCACTGATCTCACTGGATGACCTGCAGCAATTGCCTTTCACGACTGACGAAGACATTCGCCTGAACGCGCCACCGCTGCTGTGCCTTTCACAAAGTGAAATCAGTCATGTGGTGACATTGAATACATCCGGCACCAGTGGCCAACCCAAGCGTCTGTTCTTCACAGCGAATGAGTTGGAGGCAACGACGGACTTCTTCCACCATGGCATGTGTTTGCTGGCGCATCCCGGTGATCGTGTACTGATTCTGTTTCCCAATGAGCGCCCTGGCAGCGTCGGTGATCTGCTGGCCAAGGCATTGCGGCGTTTGGGGGCCACGCCAATCATGGCGGGCTGGCCGCAAGACCCCGCGGCAACAGCTGCTTTGCTGCGTCGCGAGCAACCCGATGTGGTGGCGGGTACGCCCGTTTCCATGCTGGCAGTAGCTCGTCACAGTGTTGCCACAGGCTTGCCGCCCATTCGTATCCAGCGCGTGCTGCTCAGTGCTGACCATGCAGCGGCGAGCGTCAGACGGGGCCTGACGGCACTGTGGGGCTGCGAAATATTCGAGCACTACGGCATGACTGAAATGGGATTGGGCGGTGGTGTCGATTGCACGGCCCATGCGGGCTACCACATGCGTGAGAGCGACCTTCTGATCGAGGTTGTGAATCCATCGACTGGAACAACGGTTGCAGATGGCGAAATCGGTGAGGTCGTGTTCACCACGCTGACCCGACGCGGCATGCCGCTGATTCGCTATCGTACTGGCGACTTGTCACGACTCCTGCCTGGAACCTGTGCTTGCGGTTCGCCGCTGGCAAGTCTGGAACGATTACATCGCCGTGTGCGCGGTGGTATTCGACTCGATGGAGCGGGCGAACTAAGCATGGCGATGCTTGATGAGTGTCTTTTGAATATGGACGGCATTGCTGATTTCAATGCGACTTATCGGCACGGAACGCCTGATGTTCTCGAGCTTGAAATTACCGCCGTCAGCGGTCATGCAATAGATGCCGCACGGCTGCAAGCCGCCGCGCGTGCTGCACTCGAAAACATGACACCTGTTGCTTCCGCTAGATCAACCCAAAGCCTCAGTTTGCAGGTCACGGTGTCACCCAGCAGAAACATTCCACGTCGTTCAGGCAAAAGAATTCTTGTCGAGGATGCGTCTTTATGAACAATGTTTTTAAAAACTGTCACAAATAGTGACAACACCTAGGAAACCATTTGCATATCTCTTGTGCCAACTTTTCTACAGAGAAATACTGATCACCAGGCGTGCAAATCACGTCATACATCACCCCTTACTTTCTGGAGATCATCATGGCTTACAAAATCATTCCCGAACTCTGCCAAGCTTGCGCTGCCTGCGAATCTGAATGCCCCAATCGTGCCATCAGTCACATTGACAAGGTGTACACCATCGACCCGGACAAATGCCAGGAGTGTCAAGGCACTTATGACAGCCCTATGTGTGCACAACTGTGCAACACCGACGCTTGTGTACCGGCCTGAAGCAGCACATTTGCACAGAGGCACTCACCTCAACTTAGCAGGAAAAAGTCATGAACAAGATCGTACGCATCAATATGGCTGATCTCACCAGCAGTACCGAACCGGTACCCGCTGAATGGATTGGTTTGGCAGGAAGAGCTTTAACTTCCACAATCGTCGCCAAAGAGGTTCCCCCAACCTGTCATGCGCTCGGCGCAAGCAACAAGCTGGTGTTCTCCCCCGGCTTGCTGACCGGCACATCTGCAGCCAATTCTGGCCGCCTGTCTGCCGGTGCAAAAAGCCCGCTCACCGGTGGCATCAAGGAATGCAATGCTGGAGGCACTGCGGCTCGCATGCTCGCCAAACTCGGCATTCTTGCGTTGATTGTTGAAGGCCTGCCCAAGGAAGACAAGTGGTACAGCATTCATATCGCCAAAGATGCCATCACCATCAGCGAAGAAACTGAACTGATCGGCAAGGGCAACTACTGTCTGGTGAACCACGTTCAGGCCCGCTTTGGCAAACCTGTTGGCATCATGTCTGTTGGCCCTGCTGGCGAAATGAAGATGCTTTCTGCCAACATTTCTGTGGTTGATCCTGATGTGCATATCCGTAGTCTGGGCCGTGGCGGCCTTGGCGCGGTCATGGGCTCAAAGAAGATCAAGTTCATTTCCATTGACGATGCTGGCACACCGCCAGTGATGCCCAAGGATCCGGTCAAGTTCAAAGCCGCAGCGCGCATTTTTGCCAAGACGCTACTTGATCACCCTGTGAGCGGTCAGGCTCTGCCCACCTACGGCACCAACGTACTGGTGAACATTCTCAACGAAGCAGGCGGCTTGCCAACGCGCAACTTCAGCAGCGGGCAGTACGCTGCTCACGACAAGATTTCTGGTGAAACCATGCACGCCACCATCGTTGCTCGCGGCGGTCAGCCCTCTCACGGCTGCCATCCCGGCTGTCAGATTCAGTGCTCTCAGATTTACAACGACAAGGAAGGCAAGTACCTCACCTCTGGTTTTGAATACGAAACCATTTGGGGTTTTGGCGCCAACTGCTGCATTGAGGATCTCGATGACATTGCGCAAGCCGATCACATCATGGACGACATCGGCGTAGACAGCATCGAAACACCGGTAATGTTTGGCGTTGCCATGGAAGCCGGCATACTGCCTTTCGGCGACGGCAAGGGCGTGGTACGCATGTTGCGCGACGATATTGGCAAGGGCACGCCTCTTGGGCGCATCCTCGGTGGCGGTGCCGGTCAACTGGGTCGCATTTACGGCATGACCCGCGTGCCAGTGGTAAAAAACCAGGGCATCCCTGCTTACGACCCACGCTCCGTCAAAGGTATCGGTGTCACTTATGCCATGACAACCATGGGTGCCGATCACACCTCGGGATATGCCATCGCTACCAACATTCTGAATGTCGGTGGCCATGTCAACCCCCTGTCAAAGGAAGGGCAGATTGACCTCGCTCGTAACCTGCAGATCGCCACGGCGGCGATTGATTCGACCGGAATGTGCTTGTTCATTGCCTTCCCGGCGCTGGACATCCCGGAATGCCTTTCGTCGCTGATCGACATGATCAACGCCCATTACGCGATCAACCTGACCGGCGATGACGTGACGGCACTGGGCAAATCGGTATTGAAGATAGAACACCAGTTCAACCTGGATGCAGGCCTGTCCAAGGAGCATGACCGACTGCCGGAGTTCTTCAGTAAAGAAGCGCTCCCACCGCACAACGCCATCTGGGACTTCACCCCCGAAGAACTCGATACGTTCTGGAATTTCTGATGCTTTCACCTCAGGTGCCGCAAAGGACCTTTTCCCCGACGCTGGCGTGTGCAGCCCCGCGTCGGGGCTTCTTTTTGAATTCACTGCAGTCAGTCAGGAAGGCACGGCATGAAGATCACGCTAAGACTCTACGCCACGCTAAATGTGTATTTGCCGCCAGAAAGCAGCAATAACGAAACAAAGCTTGAGTTGCCTGAAGCGGCCACGGTCAGTGAGGCGCTCGGCGTATTGGCTGTGCCCATGAGCCTGCCGCACATCATCTTTGTCAACGGGTGCCATGTGTTGCGACCCGACCTTTCGACGCACCAGCTTCAGGACGGCGACATCCTCGGTGTTTTCCCGGCCATTGGCGGCGGGTGACCCACCTCACCAACAAAGAAAGGGCAATCAACATGATCGTCAGAGAACTTAAACCCAACGTATATTCCTTGTCAGCCATCGACTGGGACAGAAAACTGTTCGATGAACTGGTTCCTTTGCCCGAGGGCACCAGCTACAACGCCTACCTCGTTAAAGGCAGCGAGAAAACGGCACTGATTGACACTGTGCATCCTTCGATGACCGAAGACCTGCTCAAAGCCCTCAAGAGCATGGGCCTAGAACGCCTGGATTACATCGTCTCCAACCACGCCGAACCTGATCACGCAGGCTCCATCCCGGCCGTGTTGGCCGCTTACCCGCAAGCCAAGGTGCTGGCCAATGTCAAATGCCGCAGTCTGCTGACGTCCAGCCTTAACCTGCCCGCAGATGCCATACAACTCCTTCAGGACGAACAAGTCCTGTCTCTGGGCGACAAATCACTGCGTTTCCTGTGGGTACCGTGGGTGCATTGGCCGGACAGCACCATCACCTATATCGTGGAAGATCACATCATGTTCTCCTGCGACTTTCTTGGCGCGCATCTGGCCACCTCTGATCTGTATGCCAGCGACGAAGCCCGCGTGGAGCGAGCGGCGCGCGTGTACTACGCCGAAATCATGATGCCCTACCGGCCCAACGTGAATAAACACCTCAAGCGTTTGGAAGATTTATCTATAAAAATGATAGCTCCAAGCCATGGTCCTGTCTACGCTAGACCTGATTTCATCCTATCTCTTTACCGCCAATGGACTGGCGACGAAACGCGCCCGGAAGTCATCATTCCTTACCTTTCCATGTATGAAAGCACGGCCAAGATGGTGGCCTATCTGGTTGACCGGCTCATGGAAAAAGGCATGTCGGTGCAGCCGTTTAATGTGGCCAATCTGGACTCCGGGCGATTCTCTTCGGCGTTGGTGGAAGCCTCTACCGTTGTCTTTGCCTCACCCACCGTGCTCAACGGCCCGCACCCGGCGATGGCGTACGCCGCTTACCTGGCCAACGTACTGCGCCCGAAAACGAAATACGCAGCCATCATTGGCTCGTACGGTTGGGGAACCGGCATGCCAGAAAGCCTCGCCGCGATGCTGACCAACCTGAACGTGAAGTGGTTCGAGCAAATCAATGTGGGAGGCACGGCTAAGGCAGAAGACTTTGTCGCTCTTGATCGCTTGGTGGCCGATATCTGCGCGGCAAACGGTTTGCTTGCGAACTAAACTTTTCGGTTCTTGAAACCAAGCAAGAACCGGTGTGGCCCAGGCACGCCAGGTGGCACCAGGGCGACCCGGTCACCCGGATGGATCACCGCGTCATCGGCGGTGATCGCAAAACGATTGACAAAGATCACTTCAACGCGCTCCATGGGAATGTTCAGTTTGGCCATCAATTCGGCTCCTGTGACTTCCTCGTCAAGTGGAAATGGCATTGGATTCGTCCACTGGCGTTCCTTGAAAACATCCGAAAGCCCCATGAAGGCACGCAGTTCGATGGTTCCTGTCATGACGATCTCCCAGAGGGTGACGGCAAAGATGCCGATGCGCCCATTTTGATCTCATCGAGTCGGAGTTGGCCCACAAACTTTGCAAGTCGGGTCTTTGCACAGGTCACTGCGGATAAAGCTCATGTCCACGGCATTGACAAAGAGCAGTTTGCCAAGCAGCCCCTCTTCCATTCCGATAAGCAATTTGAGGGCCTCCGCCGCTTGCATGGCACCAATGATGCCAACCAGAGGTGCGAATACCCCGGTGGTTGCGCAGCGCAACTCCTCGGCTTCGCTGTCTTCAGAGAACAGACAGTTATAACAAGGGGAGTCTTCGCGACGGAAGTCAAACACCGATATCTGTCCATGGGTTAGGATGGCTGCGCCAGACACCAGCGGCTTTTTCTGAGCCAGACAGACACGGTTGACCGCGTAGCGTGTGGCAAAGTTGTCGCAGCAGTCCAGTACCACATCAGCTTGTGCAATCAGCTTTATCAATGTGGCCTCGTCGGCACGTAGCTGCATCGGGATGCATTCAACTTCGGGGTTGATGTCGTGCAGCGTAGCCTTCGCAGACAAGACTTTGGGCTGGCCAACGGTTGCCGTGCGATGGATGATCTGGCGTTGCAGGTTGCTGAGATCGACGGTGTCGTCGTCACACAAAGTGATGCGACCCACACCGCTGGAAGCCAGATACATCGCCGCAGGGGAACCCAAGCCGCCCAAGCCAATGATGAGAGCGTGACTGGCCAACAGGCGTTGCTGCCCTTCAATGCCCACCTGATTTAGCAGAATGTGGCGGCTATAGCGCAGCAGTTGCTGGTCGTTCATGGTGTTCTCACCCTCCGATGTAGGACATCTCGATTTTTTTGCTGTGGATCGCGGCGCTGGTGACCATGTGCCGTTGTTGCGAGTATTGATCCGTACGATGGCTCCAGGCGTGCGCAATCAGATGGCTCAGTACAAGCCCGCTGTCTTGCTGGCGCAGCGGCGTGCGCAAGTCCATTCCTGCACCTGCAAACAAGCAGGTGTAGAGTTTTCCGTCGGTAGAAAGCCTGGCGCGGCTGCATTCGTGACAAAACGCCTGCGTGACAGCGGCAATCACACCCATTTCGCCAGCTCCATCGGCGTAACGCCAGCGTTGCGCTACTTCACCGCTGTAATTAGGATCAAGTGGTTCTATCGGGTATTGCCCAGAAATGCGTTCAAGAATTTCGCGGGCAGACACCACATCGTCCATGCGCCAGCCATTGCTGGTCCCGACATCCATGAACTCAATGAAGCGCAGCACAACACCGCTGTGGCGAAAGTGCTCGGCCATGGGAACGATTTCATGCTCATTCACGCCGCGCTTGATCACCATATTGACCTTGATCGGCCCTAGCCCTGCGGCCTGCGCAGCAGCAATTCCTTTCAAGATTGTTGCAACGGCAAGCTGTGATCCACTCATGCGCTGAAAGGTGGCATCGCTCAAACCGTCAAGACTGACAGTCACACGGCTCAACCCCGCATCCTTCAATGACTGTGCCTTGCGAGCCAGGAGGGCTCCATTGGTGGTCAGGGCAACTTCCACAGGCTTGCCGGTGGGCGTTTGCAGCCGAGCCAGCTTTTCAATGAGCTGCTCAACACCATGGCGCAACAGCGGCTCGCCCCCGGTGAGACGAATTTTCTTCACGCCCCAACGGATGAAGATGCGGGCGAGACGTTCAATTTCCTCAAAGGTCAGTAATTCAGTGCGCGGCAAATAGGCGTGATCTTTATCAAACACTTCGCGCGGCATGCAATAGATGCAGCGCAAATTGCAGCGATCTGTAACGGATATCCGCAGGTCGTGCAATGGCCGATGCAGATGATCGAGTAGCGTGTCCACAGGACCGCGATCAGCCTTCAGTGCGAGATAGTCCAACTCTGAAGAAGACTGCTCGGTTGCAATGGGTATGATGCGAATATAGTCACCCATGGTATTGAGTTCCGTTGGTTGCTGTTTTTTGTGTCATCAGCGACAAATCAAGAAGTCATTTAAGCGTAGCTGACACCCGATAATCAAGCTATGAATTCCTGATTCTTCCCTTGTGTCACAAAACGATACACAGCAGCCACTTCCCTATACTTACTGACTCATTGCAGCCTCTTAGAGGAAAAAAGTATGCCCGCAACACCAACAGAATTGGCTCTGCGTCAAGCACGATCATTTTTGCTGGAACACGGCAATGTTCCAGTTGGCAGCATCAATGAAAGTATTGCCCGTTCATGGCAACGTAGCGTCATAGCGGGTCTTCTTCCCACGGGCCGACTGGCCAATGCCGAGGAAGCAAGTGGCAGCAACTTTCGCCACGCGATCGCCTTTAGCCGCGAACTGCTTGCGCACTCCATCCCGGTCATGGAATACCTTTACGAGCAGGTCAAAAATAGTCACAGCATGGTCATTCTGGCCGACAAGCGTGCCACGCTGATGCACACCATCGGTGATCTCGATTTTCAGAACAAGGCTGACCGGGTAGCACTTTCCACGGGCTCTTCCTGGAATGAACTTCATCGCGGCACCAATGCTATCGGCATGGCACTGGTGGAAGCCAGTTGCGTAGAGATTAACGGAGCGGAACATTTCCTGGAACGCAATGGTTTTCTCACCTGCGCAGCGGCACCCATCATGGCGGCCAATGGTGAGCTGATTGGTCTGATCAACATTTCAGGCGATCAACGCAGCAGACACCCGCATACACTCGGTTTGGTCAGCATGGCAGCGCGCATGGTTGAAAACCGCCTGATCCTTTCGTCTTGCAAACGCAACATCCTCCTGCATCTGCACGCCCACTCCGAAGGCATTGGCTCGGTAGCCGAAGGCATTGTTGCCATCTCCGATGACGAATGGATCATCGGTGCCAACCGCATTGGCCTGGCCATGCTTCACCTGAATCCGGCCGATCTGAGTGGCACCCCTCTCAACCGCTGCATTGACGTGAGCCTTGCCGAATTGCTCTCTCGTCACAAGCATCGCCCCGGCGCTCCTACGCAAGTGCATTCGCACAACGGAGCTACGTTCTTTGTACAGGTACAAGTTCCCGAAAATTCATTGTCTCTCAAGATGTTTTCAGCTAGCTCGGCAAATGTACCTGCGGATGCGCTGACCAGTGTGGATACGGGGGACACGAACTGGCATATCGCAGCCGACAAGGCGCGCCATATTGCCGACAAACCGATCTCACTGCTGATACATGGTGAATCCGGTGTCGGCAAATCATTTTTCGCCCGAGCCTTGCACAACAGCAGTTCACGCCGAAACAGCCCCTTTGTCGTTGTCAACTGCGCCGCCGTCTCGGAAAACGTGATCGAAACCGAACTTTTCGGCTGTGCACCTGGGGCCTTTTCCGGTGCCCGACGTGAAGGTTGTATCGGCAAATTGCGCGAAGTCCACGGCGGCACGCTCTATTTGAATGAGATCGGTAATATGCCTCTATCCATGCAAGCCCGTTTGCTGCATGTACTGCAAGAGAGAAAAGTCCTGCCTGTTGGCGGAGGCAAGCCGATCGATATTGACTTCGCTCTGGTTTGCGGCTCCCAACGCAACCTGCGCGAGGAAACCGACAAAGGATCGTTCCTCAGAGACCTCTATTACCGCATCAATGGCCTGACAGTGAATCTTCCCGCTCTGCGCGAACGCAGCGATTTTCAGAAAATCACCGAACTGCTGCTGTCCGAAATCATGCCGGGTCACGACATCTACCTTGCACCCGATCTGCTAGAGCAACTGGGTCGATACACATGGCCCGGCAATGTTCACCAATACTCCAACGTGTTGCGCGCCGCCAGCGCCATGCTTGACGTCGATGAGAGCCAGATTAACTGGAAGCACTTGCCTGAAGATTTGGTGGAAGAACTCACCAAAATTCCCAAAATAGTCCCACTTGAAGCAGTCCGAGCGGTGCCACAAAACCTCGACGACCTTTCGCGCACAGCCATCAAACAGGCCATGGAAAGCTGTCACGGCAATATTTCGGAAGCGGCTCGCCGCCTTGGAATTAGTCGACAAACGCTGTACCGCAAGCTCAACACTTGATCCGCTATTTCATTTGCGCTGAAATTTCTCCACGCTTTCCGAATACGACCTCCAGCTTTCCTGCATCAACGTCAACGTGCCAAATTAGCGTTTGGAAATCTTGAGCCGCTCTGGCTTTGATGTAAAAAACCTGTCGTTGGTCGGAAAGGGCTATCACCCCGAAGGGCACCCTCTTGGCTTTTACACCGCGAGTGACCGCATCAAGTCCTGGGGTGGCACAGGTGCATTCTGGGGTGGCATCTGGGGCTTGTTGCTGGCACCGGCCATCTTTTTCGTGCCCGGCGTGGGCTTGGTGGCTATGGCTGGGCCCTTTGTAGCAACCCCGGTCGGTGGGCAGTTGTGGGCGGATTGTCAGCATTGGGCGCGGTGCTGACGCAAGCGGGTGTTCCCAAAGACCAGGCCATCAAGTACGAGACAGCTATCAAAATGGACAAATACGTGCTGATGGTGCACGGCAACGCTGCGGAGGCAAAGAAGGCACGCGCGGTGCTGGAAGACTTCAAAGCCTGCCTAAAAACTTAAGCGGATTAAGAGCCGAATACACGCAAGCTCACAACCAAGGAGAACTCCGCATGACTCAAGTGCAAGTGATCTTGTCCCCGTTTTCCGGCCTCCTTGAGCCACCAGTCATGCGAGCTTCCTGTCTTGCTGCTGTGCCGCTGTCCAACGTTGCTCAAACGTCATTGGGCTGGCATAGCTCAATGTTTGCTGCAATCTCTTACGTATTGCTGCACGGCCACGCTACTTTGGAAGCGATGAAATCACCTGTTGGTGAAAAGTCTGTTGGCAAAACAGATAGAGACTCATGGCTGTGTTTTACGGATCACAGATCAGTGCTTGCTTTTTGCGTGCCAGAACGGTCTGTTACTGGCGCCGAATTGGGCAACCGGAACGCTACCCTTCGCGAATGTTTTTTTCTCTGCTGACCTGGTGTCGCCCACCCTTGAATTGGGGTCATGTCATTCAATATCCAATAGCGCTGGACAACAGGGGTGGGTTCGGGTGGCGGCGGATTTGGCTATCCCGAAACCTTGCCTTCAAGGCTTTTGACAGTAGGAGGCGTCCGCCTCGACCATTTCCCGTCACTCAGTAAAACTACATAAACAATAGCTTCTAGCCCTTTATCTAAAAAGGCTAGAAGCATAAAACATGCTCAAACTACTACCCCCAAATCGAACAAGCCTACTGGTTTGAGCCACGTTCGTGCCGAGGCTCAACCAATCTTTCTGGCTTCCATATAAAACCTTTTCTCGTGCGCTTGACCGAGTGAAAAGGTTTTGCGGGGCAAGGCCCCCTCCAAAATGACGGTCTTGAACAGGTCGGTCTTGGGCATGCCAGCCAGGTAAAAGCCTGCGTTGCCCGGCTGCAAGGCCAGGCGTTCCAGCACGTCGGCACCATGCACGTAATCGATCGCGTCCGCGCCAGCGTCTTGCACAAATTGGTCCAGAAACGTCTGCAGCGTGCCCACAGCCAGGTTGGAGGATGGCTGATCAATCTCGATGACCCCAAATGTTTGCCCGCCACCCACCAGCCCGACGACTTGCTTTGCGCCTTGAGCGCCATCCACGCGCTGTATCATGGCCGCCGCCGTGGCAACTTCGGTGTAGGTGAAGCGGCCAGCCCACGCACGGCTGAGTTCAGCCAGCAGGTCTTTCTTCAGGCCAAACAGCACCCGATGGATTGGCTCAAACTCCAGCGCGTGATCGTGGACGTTTTCGATTTCAACCAGCGCATAACGGCTCGGATGGTCCATGCCGACTAGCGGTTTCTTCTTGTCCCAGATCGCTTTGGCGGTGGCCAGCGAGTGGTTGCCGTCCCCCATGGCGAACAACAACACCGGTTGGTCCTGATCGACCCCGTATTTGGCGGCAAAAGTGTCTGGCTGGGCCAGCGCACGCAAGGCTTGCACAACCTGGTCTTGCGCCTCTAACGTCACCGCGAAACCTGCTAGGTGGCCGCCGCCTTGCATCAGTTCAACATCGTAGAGCGGCTCAAACCCGGCCTTGGCAGCGGTGAGTGGTGCGATGACGCTGTGCTCTGGGTCGTCCACCAGCACCAGAATGTGGGGCAGCTCCAGTGCGGCCGCTTCGCGAATTTTGATGCGCGGAGGCAGACGGTCAACAATCGTGCCCTCGGTGGGGCGGATGAGGCTTGATGAGCCAGCGCGGATGTCGTAGCACTCCAAGTCCAAGCACAGCATGATGCCGTGACGAGTTTTGCCCGCCACAGTGCGCTCGATATACACCAGGCCTTCGTGCTGCTCAAACAGGTCTGCCTGCAGATAGGTATTCATGGTGCGGCTGATTGCCGCGATGCGCTCCGGCGCACCAGCTTGCTCCAGATAAACCTCGGGAAAGATCAGATTCAAGGTCGAAGGTGCCTCACCCACAAGGCGCTGCACGTCTTGCCAATAGGACGGCTCCGAGGTGTATTGATCGCAGGCAACAACCGCCCACTTTTGCAAGTCTGTGCCAGCTTTGGGCAAAACCACCTGTGGTATCTGGATGCCAATGTCAGAGTAATTTTTCATGGAGGTGCTTTCGGGTCGAAATGTGGGCAGAGTACTTGGAAGCTGCCAATTATTCACCGATGACACCGTCGCATTGGACAAAGCAAACGATAACGGTCCAGCCCCGCAGCAAGGCGTGCAGTCAATCGATATTGACATGCATCGATTTGATCACCCAGCTTGCAAGTGTCTGGGCTATTCGTGCCGCAGCGCCTCAATCGGGTCCATGCGCGCCGCGCGGCGGGCCGGAAAGTAGCCAAACAGCACGCCAATGCCCGCTGAAAACACCAGCGCCAGCACATTGATGGACACGTCAAACGCATAGGGCACCGCCATGTAGAGGGACAGCCCGTAGGAGGCGCCCGTAGCAATCAGCACGCCAATCACGCCGCCCAGCGCGGACAGCACCACCGCTTCTATCAAAAACTGCAGCAACACCTCGCCTTCGAGCGCGCCCACGGCCAGGCGCAGGCCAATTTCACGGGTGCGCTCGGTGACGCTCACTAGCATGATGTTCATGATGCCAATGCCGCCCACCAGCAGGCTCACAGCGGCCACAGCGCCCAGCAGGTTGGTCAACACGCCCATGGTGCTGGACAGGGTTTCGGCCAGTTGCTGGGTGTCAAAAATGTTGAAGTTGTCGTCGTCGCCCGCAGCCAGCTTGCGTCGCTCGCGCAGCAACTGGGTCAGGCTGGCTTTCAGCGGCGCGCTGTCAGCGCCATCTTGCATCGACACCGACAGCACGTCGACCTTGCGACTGCCGGTCACCCGGCGCTGCAGGGTGTGCAGCGGCACCACCACCGTGTCATCCTGATCACCCATGCCGCTTTGGCCCTTGGCGGCCAGGATGCCGATCACCACACAGGAAAACTGCTTCACGCGCAACTGCTCGCCCAGACCGGTCACGCCGACCGTTCCCCCATAGATCTCGCGGCGTACCGTTTCGCCGATGACGCACACGGCTGCGCCGCCAAGTTGCTCGTCATTCGTAAAGATGCGCCCGTTGGCCAGCTTCCAGTTGCCAGTGGTGAACCATGCGTTGGTGCTTCCGGTCACCGTGGTCGCCCAGTTGCGGCCATTGGCCACCACTGTGACGCTGGCGCGGCCCTGGGGCGACACCGCCGCCACGCCGCCGATTTGTGACTGAATGGCCGTGGCATCGGCCTCAATGAAATGGGGGACGCCACCACCGCCACCTCCACCACCGCCCGGGCCACGCTGGCCTGGCATGACCAGCAGCAAATTGGTGCCCAGGCCAGAGATCTGCGTCTGAATCGACGCCGTGGCACCGTTGCCCAATGTGACCATGGTGATCACCGCGCTGACGCCAATGACGATGCCCAGAATCGTCAGAAACGAGCGCAGCATGTTGCGCTGCACGGAGCGCAAGGCGAGCATGAAAACGCTGTACAACATCAGGTGGTCTCGGTGCTGGTCAGCTCTGCCGGCGCGGCTGTCGCCGGGTGGGGGTTGATTTCGTCCTTGGCCAGGCGGCCATCCAGAAAATGCACCATGCGCCGCGCGTAGGCGGCCATGTCGGGCTCGTGTGTGACCATCAACACGGTGATGCCTTTGTCCTTGTTCAGCGCCACCAGCAGACCCATGATCTCGTGGCTGCGAAGGGTGTCAAGATTGCCGGTCGGTTCATCGGCCAGCACCACAGCGGGCTCTGTGACGATGGCGCGCGCAATGGCCACGCGCTGCTGCTGGCCGCCTGAGAGTTCGGCCGGTGTATGGCGCTCCCAGCCGCCCAGGCCGACCGACTCCAAGGCCTTGGCTGCCGCCACGCGGCGGGTACTGGCACTGTCGCCACGGTAAAGCAAGGGCAACTCCACGTTTTCCTGCGCTGAGGTGCGCGCCAGCAGGTTGAAGCCCTGAAACACAAAGCCCAGGTAACGGCGGCGCAAGCGTGCCCGCTGGTCGCGCGATAACGCTTCCACGTGCGCGCCTTTGAACAGGTATTGCCCTGCTGTAGGCGTGTCCAGGCAGCCCAGAATATTCATGGCGGTGGACTTGCCCGAACCACTGGGGCTCATGATGGCGACAAACTCGCCGGCCGTGATGTCCAGGTCAATGCCTTTCAGGGCCATCAGTTCCGAGGCACCACTGCCGTAGCGCTTGGTCACGCCACGCAACTGAATCAGCGGGGCACTCATTTGGCACCCGCCGTTTTCTGGTCGGTGATCACCAGCATGCCCACGGTCAGGTCGCCGCCGGTGATTTCGGTCATGCGGCCATCGCTGATACCGGGCGTGACCGCCACCGCCACAGGAACGCCGTCTTTGGGCAGCACCCACACCTGCTTGGCCAAAGCGGTGCTGGCACCCGAGGCCGCAGATTGACGGTTTCTACCCGGCATACGCGGGGTCAGGCTAGCCATCACGCCGCCTTTGGCCGCGCTCGTGCTGGCCGCTGCAGCGGGCGTGAAGCGCAGCGACGTGTTGGGCACCAGCAGCACATCGGTGCGTTTCGTGGCGGTGATGGTGGCGGTGGCCGTCATGCCTGGGCGCAGGTTCAGGTCGGCATTGTCCACATCCAGATAGGTCAGGTAGGTGACCACGTTGTCGGTGATGGTGGAGCCAAAACCCACGCGCGTGATGCGCGCCGGAAACTGGCGGCTGAGGTAGGCACTCACGGTGAACTTGGCGCTCTGGCCGACCTTCACCGCGCTCACGTCAGCCTCATCCACATACACCCACAGGCGCAATTTGGTCAGGTCCTCGGCCACCGTGAACAGCGTGACAGCCTGCAGCGACGCAGCCACGGCGTTGCCTGGGTCCACGGTGCGGGTCAACACCACACCGTCGGCAGGTGCACGAATAGAGGCCTTGGACAGGTTGGTCTGGTCGGTGGACAACGCTGCCTGGGCGTCACGCACACCCGCCTGCGCACTGGCATCGTCGGCGCGGGCACGCTTGAGCGTGGCTCGGGCGGTGTCGAGCTCGGCTTTGGAAGGCACCTTTCCACCTGAGAGCTGCGCCACTTCCTCATAACGCGCCAGGCTGGCTGCTGCTTCGTCCACCGTGGCTTGCGTCTGCTCGACCTTGGAGTTGGCGGCAGACAAGGTGGCTTTGGAGCGCAGTATCTGGTCGTCCAGTTTGGCAGTGTCCAGCACCACCAGTACCTGCCCCTTCTTGATCTGGTCGTTGACATCGACATTGACCTTGAGCACCGTGCCTGAGAGCTCACTGCCAATGTTGATGGTGCGGGTGGGCTGCAGTGTGCCGTTGGCGGTGACCGTCAGCGTCAGGTCGCCCCGTGCCACCGCTTGGGTGTTGTAGATCGGCGCTGCGTTGGCAGCCTTGCGCACTTGCCACCACCACAAACCACCGCCAGCCAGCACCAGCGCCAGGACGCCAGCCAAAAACACCGGCCGCCGATACCAGACACGCTGGATCGGCTCGTCGAGCAAGGTGGCAGAGTCCACTTCTGCGCCACTTGCCGCAGCAGGCGCACCAGACGGTGAAGGGGGCGGTGCGCTATTTGGCGCAGGCGTTTGGGGAGTTTGGTTTGTCATGGAGCGGGTGTCCTGGGTGAATCCGGGTTGACCAAAGAGGTGGCGGTGCCAGCCGCTGGCATCCAGCCACCGCCCAGCGCCTTGACCAGGCGCACGTGGTCGGCACTCACGGCGGCGCGGGCCACGGCCACGCTGTCTTGCGTACTCAGGCGGGTGCGCTGGGTTTCCAGCACGGTCTGAAAGTCCACCAAACCGCTGCCGTAGCGCTGCCGAGCCAGCGTGGCGGCAATGTCTGCCGATTGGTACGCGTTTTGCAGGCGCAGCAGGCGGTTACGGTCGCCTTGCAGGGCCACCAGTGCGTCCTCAACCTCGGTCAAAGCGGTCAGCACCGCGGCCTGGTACTCGGTGTTGGCTTGGTCCATGGCCGCCTGCTGGGCGCGAAGCTGGGCCTGCGCCGCCCCGGCGTCAAACACCGGCACCGACAAGCTGGCCAGCACGGAAGCGGCCACCGATGCACCGTCGGTCAAAGCCCCCAGCGTCAGCGCGTTCAAGCCCAGCGAGCCTCCTAATTTGAAGTTCGGCAAGCGTGCTGCATCGGCCTGCGTGACGCGCGCAGCGGCGGCGGACACCTGAAATTCAGCGGCGCGCACGTCGCTGCGCTGGCGCAAGGTTTCTGCAGGAAAGGTCAAAGCCCAGTCGCCAGAGACTTGCGGTACCGCTACCACAGCCGCCAAGGTGGTTGCCAAGGCTACAGGTGGCTGACCGGTCAACACGCTCAGTGCATGGCTGACTTGCGCTATGGTGGTTTGCAGGGTGGGCACTTGCGCCGCCGTCTGCTCAGTCAAAGCTCTGGCCTGCTCAAGCTCCAGCGAGGTCACCAGCCCGGCTTGCAGCCGCCAATCGGTGATCTGCAAGGTCTCTTGCTGGCTGATCAAATTGGCTTGGGCAATGCTCAGGCGCTCTTGGGCGCTGCGCAGCGAGATGTAGTCCAGCGCCACCTCGGCAGCCAGAGACACCTGCACGTCAGCCAGTGTGGCGGCGCTGGCCTGGGCGCTGGCATCGGCAGCACGAACCGAAGCGCGGTTGCCACCAAAAATATCCATCTCCCAACTGGCATCAAGCCCTACCTGAAAACTGTTGCTGGTGTAGTCACCATTGCGATTGCGCCCTGCCGATGCAGAACTGCTGACCGACGGCCACAACGATGCGTCCGCCACATCGCGCAATGCGCGCGCCTGTTTCAGCGCCGCCTCGGCACCCCGTACGCTGGTGTTGGACACCCGTGCCTGCGTGATCAGACGGCTGAGCAGAGGGTCGTCAAAGCGCTGCCACCAGTTGACCAGATTGACCTGCCCTTCGGTTGGCTGCGTCTGCGACCAACTGGCTGGAACCTCAAAGTCCAACGATGCATGACCCGCAGGGGCAACAGAACCACAGGCGCATAACGCTGCTGAACACACACCTAAAAACACCAAGCGTATAAACATTTTAAGCCTCTAGCCCCCGTAAATACTCCACACATAGCTTCTATTTCTATAGCAATTATCGGTTATTTAGTGCTGCAGCGGAGTGCTCGGCACGGGCTGCCCAGAGCACTTGCGGTGCGGCCACAGCCAGGGCATCAGCGGGCAGACCGTCTGACAGCCACGCGTTGGGTTTGGCGAACCAGCCAGCCAAGTCCCAATCGTTGTAGACAACCACCAGCTCCGCCAGAATGCCCGCCAACCCCGCGCGCAACGACATGTCTGACGGGTTGAACTGGAAAAGTGGCATCCACAACTTTGAATGCCATTCAAGACCAATCACTTGCCGCTTGATAAGCCAGCCGCCCAATACCGAGATGTCTCGCTCGCTGCGTCGCTGAAACTGCGACGCAACTTCACTCGCCCGTGCCAGGCCACCGCTTTCACGAAAAGCGTTGAGAAGATTCACAAATCGGATGTTGCGTTGCTGCTCTTCTTCATCACAACCTGCCTCGCACTGTCCGCTTGTTGGACCTAGACCGCTCCAGTCGCGCTGCTGCGTCACGGCATGGAATACCTCGGCTTTATGCATGGTGAGTCTTTCGAAGGCAACTAAACCCCGAAGATAGGCAGCGCAACTTTGGTGGTCTGTGCGCTTGCGAACCCAACGCGATCGAGGCACCCTGAATGCTATTAGTTACATAGCACTATATCTTTATGTTATAATGACTTAGAGCTTTTTTGATATGCGCGTTTTCTCAGGAAAAATATTTCCTGCCAGTCTGTAGTGACCTTGTGTTCGGCACCGTACAGACCCAAGTGGCCACCCTGGCCATACTCAACGCAACAATCCACCCAGTCCCTGAAGCCGCACCAAACCGCGTGCCAGCCTGCGTCAACCTTCAACCAGGGCCCTGCCATGAACATCCTCGCGAATCCACCGCATTGCTGGAGCACCGCTTCCGACGGGAACTCGGCAGACACTCTGCCCGGCGACCTGTCTGCACTGGGTGAGCATCTGGACAGTTGCCAGAGCACGCACCGCCATCTTCTGGCCTTTCATTGCGCGGCGCAGAGCATGCGCGGCTTCATGGCAGCGCGCTTTGTCACGACTGTGGTTTTTGTTGTCGTCTTTCTGGGCGTGAACATCTGGCTTTTTTAGGAGCGCACCATGGTGCGTTCCACACTACAGAGCCTGCTACCCGATGCACCTGCGGAACTGCGTAGCATTCTGGACAGCGAGCAAGGGCCGGTTCAGGGTCCCATCCGCTCGGAAATTTTTGGTCCACAACGTTTTGCACAACATGGCCGCAGTCTGGCCGAAACCCACCGTGCAGCACCTGGCACAGCCAGAGTGCCACAGTTTTTCCCGCGCATCGAGGGCAACATCGCGGCCCTGCGCCAGGCGCACGCCTACATAGGCACCCTGGCAGGTACGGGTTATGACGTCAGCCCGGCCGCCGAATGGCTGCTGGACAACTTTCATCTGGTTGAAGCGCAGCTCAAAGAGATCAAGGAAGGCCTGCCGCGCAGTTACTACCGCAAGCTGCCTGTTCTGCAGGATGAACCGCTGGCCGGTCTGCCGCGCGTCTACGGCGTGGCCTGGGCCTTTGTGGCACACACCGATGGTGCGTTTGACGAGAACCTGCTGATCCAGTTCGTGTTGGCCTACGAGGAAGTGCGTCAACTCAACCTGAGCGAGATGTGGGCACTTCCCACTACTTTGCGCGTGGTGCTGGTGGAAAACCTGCGCCGTCTGGCCGAAAGCATTGCCACCCACAAAGCTGCCCGGGAGGTCGCCAATCTGTGCTTCGATCAGATCAGCACCTTGACCGTCGAAGTTCTCAACAGTTTGCTGGAACTGCTTAACCAACGCGGTGTCGGGCAGGTGTTTCTGCTGCAAATGGCTCTGCGCCTGCAGGACCATCGCATCGCCCCGATAGAAGGCGAGTTGGCCGCCATTCAAGCTTGGCTGCAGGCAGCCCTGCCCGACTTGGCGGCGCCGCAGGCCCGCCAAGGGGCCGAACAGGCGGCTGATAACCTGAGCGTGAGCAACGCCATCACATCGCTGCGCGCCATCGGCGACGCCGATTGGCCTGACATCATCGCCCGCACCAGCGCGTTGATGCGCCTGATGCTGACCCAGCCAGTATTTGCTGCGGAAGACACCACCACGCGCGACCAGAGCCTGCATGCCATCGAACGCCTGGCGCGTCAAAGTGGTCTCAGCGAAGTGGTGGTGGCGCAGCGCCTGCTGGCGCTGATGGCTCGCCCAGACACCCTCCCACGCCCTCGCACAGTCACGACCCATTGGTTGATGGGCTCGGGCCAGCCAGAGCTGATGCAGGCATTGGGCCTGAACCCAACCCGGGCGCGGCTGTGGTTATGGGTATCCCGGCGCATGGCGCTGCCGCTGTACCTGGGCACGCTGTTGGCAGTGCTGAGCTTTCTGCTATGGATTTTATTGCGCCACAGTTCGCAACCTCTGAACTGGAGCCTGTTTGGCCTGGCAATACTGGTGCTGTTTCCGGCGTCCGAGGCCGTCGTGGCGGTGGTCAACCGCCTGATCAGCGAGTCTGCCCACCCGCAACATCTGCCGCGATTGGCACTGCTGAATGGCATACCCGCCGAACATCGCGTTCTGGTGGTGATTCCGGGCATGTTGACTGGCACTTTGTCAGCCAGCGAACTGGCACATCGACTGCATCTGCACTACCTCGCCAACCCGGAGCCACAGGCGCAATTTGCCTTGCTGACGGACTGGGCAGATGCCGATTCCGTGCAAACCCCCGACGACGCTGCCAAACTGGCCAGTGCCGTGGCAGCCATTCAGGCACTCAACGCACGCCACCCTACCGGTGCGAATGGCACAGGAGAGTCGCCGCGATTCGTCCTGCTGCACCGTGCGCGACTGTACAGCGACACCGAGCAACGCTGGATAGGCTGGGAGCGCAAGCGCGGCAAACTGGAGATGCTGATCACCGCACTGGCTACCGGTGAACCCAGCGCGTTTCTGGACCTGGGCGGCAGCTCACATTTGGCGACGGGCGTGGCTTATGTGCTGACGCTCGACAGCGACACCCAATTGCCACCGGGTCGCTTGCGCGAACTGGTCGGCGTGGCGGCGCATCCGCACAACCAGCCACAGTTGGATGCCACAGGTCAGCACGTGGTGTCGGGCTACGGCATCCTGCAACCCCGCGTCGCCACGCCATTACCCAACCTGAGCGAATTCACGCTGTACCACTGGCTGTTTGCCGGCCAGTGCGGCATCGACCCCTACAGCGCTGCCAGCTCCGAGGTGTATCAGGACGTGTTTTCAGAAGGTACTTTCACCGGCAAGGGCCTGCTGCACGTGCAAGCCGTGCATGCGGTGCTGGCCGGGCGCTTGCCCGATGGACAGGTGCTCAGCCACGATCTGATTGAGGGCTCGATCGCCCGCTGCGCTGCGGTTTCTGACATTTCGGTGATCGAAGACGCACCATTTCATGCGGATGTGGCCGCCTCGCGCGTGCACCGCTGGATGCGCGGTGACTGGCAGTTGCTGCCCTTCATGCTGCAACCCAAACGCTACGGGCTGCGCGCCATCCATCTCTGGAAGATGACCGACAACTTGCGCCGCTCGCTGGTGGCACCGATGTCGTTTGGGCTGTTGCTGCTGACTTTGGTGGGCAACGCCATGTCACCCTGGGTCGCACTGGCGCTGGTGATGGCAGCGTTTTCTGCCGGGCCGGTGATGGGCGCGCTGGCGGGCATGTCTCCCAGCCGAGACGACGTTGCCAAGCGACATTTCTACAGCGAGGCACTGGTCGATCTGGCGCGCGCCCTGCTCAGCGGTCTTTGGCTAATGGCCGAGTTGTTACAGCACTCACTGGGCAGTCTGGATGCCATCACGCGCGCGCTGTACCGCACATCGGTCAGTCGGCACCATTTGCTGCAGTGGACCACCGCCGCCGCAGCCCAGGCCAAGGCCAAGTCGACCCTGGTGGATGTGGCACGCCAGCATTGGCGCGAGCCCGTGCTGGCACTGATGCTGCTAGGTGCACTACTTTTACTACCTACGCCCGCACCCACATTGACAACTCTGCTATGCCTTTTGTGGGGTGCCGCACCGGTCTGGACGTGGTGGGTCAGCCGAGTCTGCCCACCCCACCGACAAGATCAACTGCCCCTGGACGACCGAGCCTACCTGGAGGGCGTGGCGCGCGACACCTGGCGACTGTTTGAGCGCTGCGTCGGCCCGGATGAGCGACACCTGCCCCCCGACAACCTGCAGGTGATGCCGCACGACATGCTGGCACACCGCACCTCACCCACCAACATCGGCATGTATCTGCTGAGCGCCGTCTGCGCCCGCCAGTTTGGCTGGATCGCAACGCAAGACCTGCTGTCACGACTGGAAGCCACCCTGACAACGCTACAGGGTTTGGAGCGCTATCAAGGCCACTTCTTGAACTGGTATGACACGCAGACCGGCCAGCCGATGCTACCGATGTATGTCTCCACCGTGGACAGCGGCAACCTCAGCGCACACCTGCTGGCGGTGGCCCAGGCATGCCTTGAATTTGCAGAGCAGGCGGCTGACGACGCAGCCAGCCAACGCGCCATCCAGGCCTCAAGGGACAGGCTGCTGCCGCTGCTAAAGAATCGCATCCGTTTGGTGCCTGCCTTGCGTGACGAACTCAAATGGCTGCTGGCCGACCACCGTGCCACGCGGCGCTCGGCGCATCGGGATGAGCTTGCACGCGCAACTACTGATGGGACAGAGGCCACCCGCCAACGCCTGCAGGCCCTGGCGCAAGCCTTCAAAATGCTAGCCTGGCAGGCGGATTTTCAATTTCTGTATTCCCACAAGCGCCATCTGTTGCACATTGGCTATCGGGTCGCGGAAGGTCAACTGGACACCAGTTTTTATGACCTTCTGGCCTCCGAATCGCGCCTGACCAGCCTACTGGGCATCGCCCGAGGCGACTTGCCGGTGCGGCACTGGGCACATCTAGGGCGCACCTTCTTTGCCCGCAGTATCCACGTTGGTTTACGTTCCTGGACCGGCTCCATGTTCGAGTACCTGATGCCCAGCCTGGTGCTCAAGGAGCCGCGCGGCAGCGTGCTTTCAGGTGCCTGCCACACCGCGCTGCTGGAGCAAATGGCGTTTGCCAAAGTGCAGGGCGTACCTTGGGGCATTTCAGAATCGGCCTACGCGGCCAGCGATTACACCTTGGCCTACCAATACGCCCCGCAAGGCGTACCGCGACTAGCCTTGCGCCGCACGCCGATCGACGAACTGGTCATTGCCCCTTACGCCACGGCACTGGCAGCCATGCTGGCACCACACCTGGCACGGCAAAACTACGCCCTGTTGGAGAACCTTGGCGCCCGCCGACGCTATGGCTTCATCGAAGCGCTGGACTACACAATGGCACGGCGAGTCGGCACCGAGGCGTTTGTGCCGGTGTGCACCTTCATGGCGCACCATCAAGGTATGACAATCGTCGCCCTGGCCAACGTGCTGCTGAGCGGCGCGCCGCAGCGCTGGGGCATGGCCAACGCCCACTTGCAGGCGGTCTCCATCCTGTTGCATGAACGCATTCCGCGGGAAATCTCGGACCTATACGCGCCACCCGCCAACCTGCGTCGCCAGGCGCAGCGGCGCCACGCCATCGGGTTGCTGCGCCACCTACTGCCGGGCAGTTCAGCCGTTGAGCCGACCCATCTGTTGTCCAACGGTCGTTACAGCGTCTTGCTTCGCGCCAATGGCGCAGGCAGCAGCAGCTTCGATCAGGTTGGCATCACCCGCACCCGCGATGACGCGCTACGTGATGACCGTGGCAGCTTTTTCTACCTACGTCGCGAACACCCCTCGAATCTGTACTCGATCACCCAGCACCCTGCCCCTGACCCAGCAGCGCATTACAGCAGTGCATTTCATGCCGACAGGGTTTGCTTTGATGCCGACTGGGACGACGTGCAGGCCCACATGACCGTCTGGATCAGCCCCGAAGACGACATCGAGTTTCGCCAGATCGAACTGCACAATCTAGGCGACCAGCCACTGGACATCGAATTGCTGTCGGCTTTTGAGGTAACACTGTCTGACGCGCGAGCCGACGAGGCACATCCAGCGTTCACCAACATGTTTGTCAGCGCCCAATGGCTGGCTTCGCATCAAGCCCTGCTGCTGGCGCGCAAACCTCGCCTGAGCACTGAGCCGGGGCTGCAACTGGCGCACTTCCTCACCGAAAGCAGCACGCCTGCCAACCAGGTGCGACTGACCACCGACCGCCTGAGCTGGCTTGGCCGCGGCCGCACCACCAGCCAGCCTCTGGGCGCATTGTTGGCAGCCCCTGCCGACGCTGACGGACAAGCCGTCACACTGGATACCGGCCTGGACCCAGTGTGCGCACTGTCGGTCACCCTGCACATCGCCCCGGGAGCCAAGGTGCGCACCACCTTTGCCACTGCCGTTTCCAGCAATGCAGACACCTTGCGAGCGGTGATTGACAAGTACCGCCAGGCCAGCAATGCAGCTCGCGCCTCGCTCATGTCCGCCACCCTGACCGGTATTCGGCTGCGGGCACTGCGAATCAGCGCCGAGAACTTTTCTGCGATGCAGACCCTGACCAGCACTCTGGTGATGAACCTGAGCCGCTCACATGCGCGGGCCGTTCGCCCCCACAGCGCCGCCACCGAGGTTTGCGACCGCCGTTTGTTATGGCGCTTTGACATCTCCGGCGACCGCCCGATCATTCTGGTGCTGATCAGCGTGACCGAGGGTTTGGGGATGATCCGCTCGTTGTCACAAGCGCTGGGGCTGTGGCTGTGGGGCAACCTTGCCTGCGATCTGGTCGTCGTTAACGCCGAACCAGCGTCCTACCTGATGACACTGGATCATGAGATTGCCGCCCTGCGCGACCGCCATGCCGCCGATGCCAACGCCAAGGCGGGCAGCGCCGGGAACCGCCTGCATCTGCTACGGGCCACCGACCTGAGCCACCCCGAACTCAACACCCTGCACAGTCTGGCCCGGGTCGTGTTACATGCCGATGGTCGACCGCTCACCCACCACGTGGCTGAGTGGTTGCGACTGCAGGAGCAAGCGCTGGAACATCGCCTGGAAACCTCCCATGCCACGCTACCACTGACCGTGCCCACCAAGCCAGTCATCCAACCTTCAGAAGGAGCGTTCGCACCGGATTGCGGTGAATTCAGCTTCGCTGTCTCGGCACTGCAGCGCCCGACCCGGCCATGGATCAATGTGCTGGCCAACCCGGACTTTGGTGCGCATTTATCCGAGGCAGGTGGAGGCTACACGTGGGCGCTCAACAGCCGCCTCAACCAGCTCACCGGCTGGTCGAATGATCCGGTATCTGACCCACCATCGGAGTGGTTCCTGCTGCAAAACACCCAAACCCGTGAGGTCTGGTCGATGACACCCGGCGCAGGCATCGACCCGGCACTGACTTACCAGGTTACACACGGACAAGGCTTCACCCGCATCGCACATCGCCACGGCGACCTAGAAGTCACCGCCACTTGGTGCGTCGACGCTAACACGTCGGTTAAGCAGGTTCAGATCGACCTGGTCAACCACGGCCACAAGACGCTTCACTTGCGCCTGATCGGCATCGCCGAATGGTTGATGGGCGCCAACCGCAGTGACCGCAGCACCGTGCGCACTGCCGTGATGCACCAGGACGGTTTGATCGCCCTACTGGCCACACAACGCGAACGCTCTGCCGGATTCGGTGATGGCACCGCATTTTTGAGTGTGACTGACGCAGGCACACACGACGAAGACTGGACCTGTGACCGACGCGAGTGTTTTGATGCCCGAGGGCGACTGGTGTTGCCCGACTTTTTTGGTCAGAACACGGGCGACGGTCTGGACCCTTGCGCGGCGCTGTCCACGCATCTGGTGCTGAGTGCCGGAATATCCGATACGTGCAGCTTTTTGCTCGGCTTTGCCGCCAGCCCGGAAAAGGTGGGGGCCTTGCTTGAGCAGATCACCGAGGTGCACGCTGCCCTGCGGTTGACGCAGGCGTGCGCTGAATGGGACAAATTGCTGGGTGCGGTCACGGTAAAAACACCCGATCCGCTGTTTGATGCATTGGTCAACCGTTGGCTGCTATACCAGGCCGTGTCTTGTCGCCTATGGGCCAAGTCAGGGTTTTATCAGGCGGGTGGGGCTACCGGCTTTCGGGATCAGTTGCAGGACGCCATGGCGCTGGCCTGGGCAGCCCCCGCCATGCTGCGCCAGCAAATCGTGTTGCATGCGTCGCGCCAATTTGTTGAGGGCGACGTGCAGCACTGGTGGCACGCGCCCACCGGTGTCGGCGTGCGCACGCATTTTTCTGACGACAGGCTGTGGCTGGTGGTGACCTGCACGCACTATCTGCAAGCCACGGACGACACCAGCCTGCTTGACGAACAGGTGCCTTTTCTGGAAGGCCGTGCCATTCCCGCAGGTGCTGAAGACGCTTATTTCAACCCCACCATCAGCACCCAAACCGCCTCGGTCTATGAGCACGCTGCACGCACCATTGACCGCAGCCTAGCCTTGGGTCGCCACAGCCTGCCGCTGATGGGCAGTGGTGACTGGAACGATGGCATGAACCGCGTTGGCATCGAAGGTCGGGGCGAATCCGTCTGGCTGGGCTGGTTCCTGTGCCGCCTGATCGCGGACTTTGCACCACTGGCCCAGGCACGCGGCGACACGGTGCGCGCTGCACGCTGGCAGCAAACGGCGCAGGCTATCCGGACTGCTCTGACCACCACCGCCTGGGATGGAGAGTGGTTCATACGCGCCTTCTTTGACGACGGCCAGCCACTGGGGTCGCACGTCAACGGCCAGGGTCGCATCGATCTGATCGCTCAGGCCTGGGCCGTGCTCTCCGGCGTGGCCCCAGCGGAACTGGCGAGCCAGGCCATGACCGCCGCGCAAAACCATCTGGTGGACAGCGATGCCGGACTGATCAAGCTGCTGGACCCGCCGCTGACCGATGCCGTGCCCAGCGCCGGCTACATCCAAGCCTACCCACCCGGCGTACGTGAAAACGGCGGTCAATACAACCACGCGGGTGTCTGGGCGCTGATGGCACAAGCTCAAACCAATACGCAAAGTGGCATTGGTAGCGGTGGCGATACAGCCTACCGTTTCTTCACCTACCTGAGCCCGGCACATCGGGCGAGCCACCCGACGCGCGGCCCGGTGTATGGGCTGGAGCCATATGTGATGGCCGCTGACGTCTACAGCCAGCCACCGTACGTCGGTCGTGGTGGCTGGAGCTGGTACACCGGCTCTGCAGCCTGGATGCATCGCGCGGCCATCAGCGCCATCTTTGGCTTGACCCAAGAAGCGCAGACACTGGTTTTCCACCCCAATCTGCCCAGCCACTGGCCCCAAGCTGAGCTGACGCTGGTGCGAGACACGCGCAGCATGCACTTCATTCTGATGCGAGCGACACCCGACGCAGCTCAACTTGCCACGCGGCCATTGGCGGCGGCGCTGCTGCTGCCTGGCCAGGTCTTGAAATGGCCAGACTTGCCAGCCCAAACCTGCTATGTGATCCCTGTGTGAGGTCTGGGTACGCCAGCGCACCGACGTACTGGGGCGCAACTTTTAAAGTTTGGGCATCAACTGGGGTGACCCTTGTTTATCGCCCAGAGGTGGTGGGGCTTTCACCATCAAACTGCCCAGGAGTCTCTTATGAATATGAAACTTGCCCTCGCCGCTGTCATGACCGCTGCCACCCTGCTCACTGCCACGGGGTGCGCTGTTGGCCGCCATCAGGAAACGGTAGGTGCCTATGTGGACGATGCCGGCATCACCACCCTCGTCAAGTCACGCATGCTTGACAGCAAACTGGTCAGCGGCACATCCATCAGCGCGGAAACACTTAACGGTGTGGTCTTGCTGTCCGGTTTTGCCAAGAGCACTGCCGAGAGGACCGAAGCTGAATCGAGATAGGAAGAAGCCTCACGGCCCCTCCCTCTCACACCACCGGACATACGGGTCACGTATCCGGCGGTTCCTTGAAACTTTGTTGATCTCATGCTGCCTTGGCCCTCGCCAATTCGGGCAGCCCCATTTGACGAAA
>JARLJH010000051.1 GCA_031291305.1 Rhodoferax sp.
ATCCTGGCTTGCTGCTGTCGTTGACGATGAGATTCGGGGAGGTGCTTTTCATGGGTGCCAGTGACCTGAGAAGATTGGGTTCGAATTCAGGTTTGGCTCTACTCGCCTCTGCCACGCTTCAAAACTGGCGCCATTATCTTGGATGAAATTGGCCAAATTGTGTCAATTTGATGGCAGAGCGAGAGCAAAAAAACCTCTGCAACCAGGACAACCTACGCCGTCCCCGCTAACAAATCAAAGCACTTCATCCAGTCACCCGCCCGGTGCCACACGCACACAGCAAAAAGATTGCTACCAGATAAATAGCTTATAACCCTTAAAACAAAAGGGCCATAGCCACATTTTCCTTAAAACTTTCTGACCTCAATGCCGTTCTTTTGCAGGGCATATCCCATTTGTCGCGGAGAGATTTTCAACAGACGCGCGGCTTTGGCCTGAACCCAGCCGCAGCGTTCCATGGCCCAAACCAGACGCTCGCGCTCGCCCTCGGGTTTACCGTCGTTGTCGGAAGCAGGCTCGGTGTTGCCGTGGCTTGCGCGTTCCTCGGCAGGCTCCTTGTCTGATGCAATGGGTGCCGATGTTGGCGCTGCATGTGCGGGCATCGGGGCTTCCACCACAGGTATCTCGGATATGCGCTGCGGGCTGACGGCGTCCACCCGTTCAATGTGGTGCAACACCTGCGTCAGACAACCATTGACCTGGCACGGGAAAGCCAGGTTGGTGATGATGTTGTCGTGCGCCATGGTGGCCGTGCGCTCCACGCAGTTTTCCAGCTCGCGCACATTGCCGGGCCAGTAGCAGCTGGTCAGCACACGCATGGCTGCCGGGTTGAACTGCGTGGTGCGTCCGTTTTCCTTGTTGAAGCGGTCCAGGAACAACTTGGCCATCGCCGGAATGTCTTCACGTCGTTCGCGCAGTGGGGGCAACTGGATACTGACCACGTTGATACGGTAGTACAGGTCGGCCCGAAACTCACCTGCCTGCACCATGCGCTCCAAGTTGCGGTTGGTTGCCAGAATCAGCCGCACATCCACCTTCACGCTGGTGGTACCACCCACACGCTCAAACTCTCGCTCTTGCAGGACGCGCAGCAACTTGGCCTGGAACGATGCCGAAATGTCGCCAATTTCGTCGAGAAACAGCGTGCCGCCGTGAGACATCTCAAACCGTCCTTTACGCTGGCCCTGCGCGCCGGTGAAGGAGCCTTTTTCGTGACCGAACAATTCGCTCTCGAGCAGCGATTCAGTCAACGCGGCGCAATTGACGCGCACGAAAGCTTCGTGCTTGCGTGGCGACAGGTTGTGCACCGCGCGAGCAATGACCTCCTTGCCAGTGCCGCTTTCGCCACGCAGCAGCACCGTGGTGCGTGCCGGGGCGACCTGATGCACCTGCTCAAAGACATGCTGCATCGGCCGTGAAAGGCCAACCACCTGATCGATCTGGTGAAGCGGCTTAAGCTCCTTGCTCATTCGCCGGACTTCATCCTGCAGAGTGTCATGCGCCATACTGACACTGCGATGCAGCAACAAGGCCTGCCCCATCAGGGTGGCCACCATTTTGAGCAGCTGCAAATCGTTGGAGAAACTGCGGCGCTCATCTGGGTTGAGGCAGTCAACCGCCAGCACGCCCACCGTACGCCGGTCCGCACTGATGGGCGTTACCAGCATGGCAATGGGCATGTCCGGACTCTGGTCTGCCCCGCCGGTACGGTTCAGAAACAAGGGCTCTGCGTGAACGTTAGGCACGCTGACCTGAATGCCATTGGCATACACCCGCCCGACGATACCCTCGCCAGACTGGAACTGCAGGCGCTGTTGCTCTTCTCGCGTGAGGCCCATGGCACACAGACCGCGCAGGCGACCTTCAGGGTCGGCCAGCACCACAAAGGCGCGTCGCCAGTCAAAAGCGTGCAACAGATAGTTCAGAGCCTCACGAAACGTCTTGGCGACATCCAAGGACGTGGCCAAAGTTTTGCTGACCTCATAAATCGCGTTGAGCTCGCGTCGGGATTCAATTGCTTGTGTGTTCACCTTCACCATTAGGAACTCCGGGTTTCGAAAAACAGTGCAAATGCAACCATCACCAATCAACTCAAGCAAGAAACGCACCAAAAACTGAAATCTAGATGTAGATCAAGACATGTGTCGTGTTTGCACCCTACAAACATGACACGCAACTTGTTCGCAATCCCGTCTGCCCGGACAAACCCAACAAATATCCCGCCAAACGGCGCCGGTCATGCCCTTGCCAGCATGGCACCGAAATTGCAAAACAGCAGTGTCCATCTTTTTTAAGGAGCCCGCCATGACAGACATCAGCCGCGACAAGATCAGCGAGCGCTCTGCCCAGCCTGTGTACCTTGATTACGCGGCTACCACGCCCGTTGATCCGCGCGTGGCAGTCAAGATGATTCCCTATCTGACAGAGATATATGGCAACCCGGCCAGCCGCTCGCATGCTTTTGGGTGGGCCGCTGAAGAAGCGGTGGAACTGGCTCGCGAGCAGGTGTGTGCGTTGATTAATGCTGATCCACGCGAAATCGCCTGGACCTCAGGTGCCACAGAGTCCAACAACCTCGCCATCAAAGGCGCTGCACACTTTCACAAGAGCAAAGGAAAGCATCTGGTAACGGTGGCCACCGAGCACAAGGCCGTGCTTGACAGCATGCGTGAGCTGGAGCGCGAAGGCTTTGAAGTGACAGTGCTGCCCGTTTTGCCCAGTGGCTTGCTGGATCTGCCGGTCTTTGAAGCGGCGCTGCGCCCCGATACGGTGCTGGCCTCGGTGATGATGGTGAACAACGAAACCGGCGTCATCCAAGATGTAGCCGCATTGGGGGCTATCTGCCGCACCAAAGGGGTGCTGTTTCATGTGGATGCGGCGCAGGCCGCGGGCAAGGTCGCCATTGATCTGGCGCAGTTGCCCATTGATTTGATGTCTTTGTCGGCGCACAAGATCTATGGTCCCAAAGGCATTGGCGCGCTGTATGTGCGACGCAAGCCCCGCGTGCGCATCGACGCGCAAATGCACGGCGGCGGCCACGAGCGCGGCATGCGCTCAGGCACGCTGCCCACGCACCAGATCGTTGGCATGGGTGAGGCCTTCTGGCTGGCCCGAGAGAGCATGGCGGCCGATAACGCGCGCATCGGCGCTCTGCGTGAGCGCCTGTGGGCGGGCTTCAAGAAGCTCGACGCCGTGGTGCTCAATGGCGATGAGGAACATCGCGCCGTGCAATATCTGAATGTCAGCTTCAACTATGTCGAAGGCGAGTCACTGCTGATGGGCATCAAAGGGGTGGCGGTGTCATCGGGCTCGGCTTGCACCTCAGCGTCGCTGGAACCCAGTTACGTTCTACGCGCCTTGGGGCGCAGTGACGAGCTGGCCCACAGCTCGGTGCGCTTCTCACTGGGTCGCTTCACCACCGCGCAGGACATTGATTACGCCATTGAACAGGTCACCCAGGTGGTGACAAAACTACGCGCCATGAGCCCGCTGTGGGACATGGTGCAAGCCGGGGTGGACCTCAGCACCATCCAATGGTCGGCGCATTAAATGAACGCCGCCGCTGCACTTTGTGGCGATATCCATTCAATCTGACAACAGGAGAATCAACATGGCATACAGCGACAAGGTCGTCGACCACTACGAAAACCCCCGCAACGTGGGTGCCTTTGAGGCAGGCGACGATGACGTCGGCACCGGCATGGTGGGTGCACCGGCCTGCGGCGACGTGATGCGTCTGCAGATTCGTGTCAACGCCCAGGGCGTCATCGAAGATGCCAAGTTCAAAACCTATGGTTGTGGTTCTGCCATTGCGTCAAGCTCCCTGGTCACCGAATGGGTGCGTGGACGCACGCTGGACGAAGCGCTGGCCATCAAAAATGCAGACATCGCCGAAGAACTGGCCCTGCCCCCGGTCAAAATCCACTGCTCGATCCTGGCCGAAGACGCCATCAAGGCGGCCGTGGCCGACTTTCGCTCACGCCACCCGGCGGGCGGCGGCACCTTGGTGTCCGAGCAGATCACCTGCGCCTCCAGCACCCTCTGAGCCCGTCACGGTTACCGCCCCAACTCTCACCAAGGAATACACCATGGAAGCATCCTTAGCCAGTTCAAGCACCGCAACGACCGGTGGCATGCCCAGCATGCTGGAATTCACACCCCAGGCGGCGGCCAAGGTGGCCGAATTGATTCTCGAAGAGGGTAACCCTGACCTCAAGTTGCGTCTGTACGTGACCGGTGGCGGCTGCTCCGGCTTCAGTTACGGTTTTGCCTTTGACGACCAGATCGCCGAAGACGACACCCAGACCGTCACCGAAGGGGTGTCGCTGGTGGTCGACGCCATGAGCCTGCAATATGTCATGGGTGCGCGGGTGGACTTTGAAGAAGGTTTGGAAGGTTCGCGCTTTGTCATCCACAACCCCAATGCCCAGACCACATGCGGCTGCGGCAGTTCATTTTCCGTTTGAAAGGTCCATGCCATGAGCGTCTCACTGACCCCCGCAGCCGCCCGTCACGTTGCCAAGTCACTGGCCAAACGCGGTAGTGGCATTGGTCTGCGTCTTGCCGTCAAAACCAGCGGCTGCAATGGTTTTGCCTACGGCCTGGAATTTGTCGATGTGACCAACGCAGATGACACATGCTTTGAGAATCACGGTGTAAAAGTCATCGTTGATCCGGTCAGCCTGAGCATGCTGGCGGGCACGCAGCTTGACTTTGTGCGCGAAGGCCTGAACGAAGGCTTCAAATTCAACAACCCCAACGCCACGGCCAATTGTGGCTGCGGCGAGAGCTTCTCGGTCTGACCCCATGGCCCTGCTGCAAATTGCTGAACCCGGTCAAAGCGCCGCACCGCACCAGCACCGGCTGGCAGCGGGCATTGATCTGGGCACCACCAACTCGCTGATTGCCACCGTGCAAAGCGCCGTAGCCCGCGCGCTGCCCGACGAAGACGGCGCGCTGCTGCTGCCATCGGTGGTGCGCTATCTGCCAGGCAATGGCATTGTGGTGGGGCGCGAGGCGCAGGACAGCCAGGCCGAAGACCCCGAGAACACCATCGTCTCGGTCAAGCGATTCATGGGTCGCAGCCTGGCGGACGTGACACAGGCAGCAGGCCTGCCCTACCGCTTCACCGACGCACCGGGCATGGTCAGTATCAACACCGTCTGCGGTGAACGCTCGCCGGTGCAGGTGTCGGCAGAAATTTTGACCGCCTTGCGCGAACGCGCCGAAGTCGCACTCGGTGGCCCATTGGCAGGCGTGGTGATCACCGTGCCAGCCTACTTTGACGACGCGCAACGCCAAGGCACCAAAGACGCTGCCCGACTCGCCGGTCTGACCGTGCTACGCCTGCTCAACGAACCCACGGCGGCGGCCATTGCCTACGGGCTGGATAAGGCCGCCGAGGGCACGTTTGCCATTTATGACCTGGGTGGCGGCACCTTCGATATTTCCATCCTAAGCCTCACCAAAGGCGTGTTTGAGGTGCTGGCCACCGGCGGCGACTCAGCCTTGGGCGGTGACGACTTTGACCACGCCGTTGCCGAGTGGTTTTGCACGCAGCACGGCATTGAGGGTTTGGCAGCGCTATCACCCACGGCCCAGCGCAGCCTGCTGGCGGCGTCCCGCAAGGCCAAAGAAACGCTGTCACAGCATGACACGGCAGCCTTGACACTCACGGACTCTGACGGAAAGGCGCAGCAAGCCATCCTGTCGCGCGCACAGTTTGCCGAACTCGGCGCGCCACTGATTGCCCGCACACTGTCAGCCACCCGGCGGGCGCTGCGCGACGCCAAGCTGGGCATCGACGACATCACCGGCGTGGTGCTGGTGGGTGGTTCCACCCGCATGCCGATTGCACGCGAGGCTGTCAGCGACTTTTTCAAGCGCGAGCCGCTGGTGGACATCGACCCCGACCAGGTGGTCGCCATTGGCGCGGCCCTGCAAGCCAACGTGTTGGCCGGCAACGGCAGTGGTGACGATTGGCTGCTGTTGGATGTGTGTCCGCTGTCGCTGGGCATTGAGACCATGGGCGGGCTGGTTGAAAAAATCATCCCGCGCAACTCCACCCTGCCAGTGGCACGGGCGCAGGAGTTCACCACCTTCAAGGACGGTCAGACCGCCATGTCGCTGCATGTGGTGCAGGGCGAACGCGAGTCCGTGGCGCATTGCCGCTCCCTGGCACGCTTTGAGCTGCGCGGCATTCCACCTGCGGTAGCGGGGTCGGTGCACATCCGGGTGACTTTCCAGATTGATGCCGACGGCCTGCTGTCGGTCACAGCGCGTGAGCAGGCCAGTGGCATTGAAGCGCATATCGAAGTCAAGCCCACCTACGGTCTGGCCGACACGCAGATCTCAGCCATGTTGCAAGACGCCATCGGCGCCAGTAAGGAAGACATGCAACTGCGCGCCTTGCGCGAGGCGCAGGTGGACGCCCGGCGCATGCTTGATGCCACCGAGACGGCTCTGCATGCTGACGCCGCACTGCTATCGGCACAAGAAATCAACGCCATCCACCAAGCCATGTTCCGCGTCGGCGACATGCTGGAAACCGAAGCGCCGCTGGCCGATCTGCGCCGCGCCACCACCGCACTGGGCGCCGCCACCGACGAATTTGCGGCCAGGCGCATGAACGCCTCCATCAGCCAGGCTCTGGCCGGGCAAACCATGGACAGCCTGGCCTGAGTCAGCGCCAGAGTCCAGCCAGCCACCGGTTCATCTTTTCCCCAACCACGCTGCCACATGCCCAAAATCCGCCTGCTGCCCCACCCTGACCTGTGCCCCGAAGGGCGCGAGATCGATGTCAAACCCGGCGCATCGCTGTGTCAGAGTTTGCTAAAAGCCGGGGTTGAGATCGAGCACGCCTGCGAGATGGTGGCAGCCTGCTCGACCTGCCATGTCTATGTGCGTGACGGTGGCGATTCATTGGCCGGACCCAACGATAACGAAGACGATCAGCTCGACAACGCCTGGGGGCTGGAAGCGCAGTCACGTCTGGCCTGCTGTGTGAAGCTCAAAGACACCGACATCACGGTTGAGTTTCCCAAACACACCCGCAACCATGCGCGGGAACACTAAAAACCTATTAGAAAAATAGGCCTCTAGCCCCCTAGTTTTCTTACTAAGAAGCTATCAATAATATAGCACTACAAGTGCAAGACCCCCTCGGCTAGGCGCCACTCACCACCGGCAACGCCGTCTTTGTCACCACCTGCCGCAGCACAAAGCTGGAGTGCACCCCGGTCACACCTTCGATGCGGGTGAGTTTGTTGAGCAGCAGCGCCTGGTAGTGATCCATGTCACGCACCGCCACCTTGAGCTGGTAGTCGGCATCCTGCCCGGTGATCAGCAGACATTCCAGCACCTCGGGCAGCAGGCCGACCGTGGTCTCGAAGTTGGCAAAACGCTCGGGCGTGTGCCGGTCCATGGCGATGTGCACCAACGCCATCAGGGACAGGCCCAGCTTTTTGGCATCCAGCATGGCGCGGTAGCCGGTGATCAGCCCCGACTCCTCCAACGCCCGCACCCGGCGCAGACAAGGCGATGGCGACAGGCCGATGCGGTCGGCCAGGTCCTGGTTGTTGATGCGGCCATCCACTTGCAGAATGTCAAGGATTTGCTGGTCGTAGCGGTCTAGTTTCATGGTCCTGCCAATTTGTATGAGCAATAAGGCAGAGTATGCCAAATTATTGGACTCTCAAAGCAATAACGCAATCATCTGCCCTGCCCCGCGTTTTACACTGAATCCATCTGTTACCGACAGCCCCAACAACACGGCAACCCGCTGCTGTTGTGCAGTTTGACCTCACGAGGGTCGGCATTGCGATTCAAAAACCCCAGGCTCACCCACGGCCTGCGGGTCTGATTCTTGCCCCATAGCGCAGCGTGTAAACTCAAAAACCTTGATGCACTTTTAGCCTCTGGCCCCTATGTCACCTGGGCAATGAGCTATGTTTGGCATAGCATTGAGTAACTTCCGAGGGCCTGCGCATGTCACCCGTGAATCCATGCTCCGGCTCTTATAACAAGGATTTTTGATGTTTCGCTATCTGGTCATGACCGTTCGCACCCCGCAATTTCAGCCGTCGGTGATCGACGCGCATTACGCTTTTCTGGAGCGTCTGCGCCAGCAAAATCAACTGGAACTGGCCGGGCCGTTCACCGACAAGTCGGGCGGCGCCTATGTGATCTTGGCCGCCGATCTGGACGAGGCCAAGTCCCTGGCCTTCAGCGACCCGGTGCACACCAGTGGCTCGTCCATCGTCACCGTGTACGAATGGAATGCCAAGTGACAAAGGACTCGCCATCCGCTATGCCCCTCGAATGGCGCGACACGCAAGAGGGTGTGGACTGGGACGAACTCACCGCGCTCTACCGCGCGGCACCGCTGGGCGACAAAAAGGCGACCGAATTGAAGGTGGTGTTCACAGCCAGCATGTTCAAGTGTTTTGTTTACGACGCGGGTCAACTGATCGGCGCTGGCCGGGTGCTGGCCGACGGCGTTGATACCGCCTACCTCTGCGATGTGGCCGTGCACCCAAGCCACCAAGGAACAGGCTTGGGTAAGGCGCTGGTGGCCCGGCTGGTGGAACTGTCACGCCACCACAAAAAAATCATCCTGTACGCGGTGCCTGGCAAAGAGGCGTTCTATCGCAAGCTGGGCTTCAGGCGCATGACCACCGCCATGGCCATTTTCAGCAACCCGGCGCAGGCGCTGGACCGAGGTTATATCCGCGAAGACTGAGGCAGCCCATCGTTTTGATCAGGAACCGATATGGACAACATCGACCTCAAAAAATGAACTTCAAAGCGTCTACCCACCCAGCGCCCCCGGCGCCATCCTGAACGCGTTGCTTGTTGACCAGGCTCGCGAACCGCTCACGGGCAAGGCAGTTCTTAGCGGGGTGGCGATTCGCATGACGGCGTTGAGCGCTTGAAATGCCGTCCGACTTCCAGTGAATTTTGCGACTCTGGTGCCAGTGACACCTGCACCAGAGACTACCGTGAAGCCATTTGCCCGGTTGAGCAGGCCGCGTTTGTTTGAACAGCGCTTTTGTCGAAACAACGCAGCCAGCTTTCATCCAAGCACTCGCTTGAGTCCTTACGCGATGTGGTGCACTTCCTGCAGTCCATAGACCGGCGTGTCCAGCCCTTCCATGCGCGCCTTGAGCTGCAGCGCCAGGTAGCGCGAATAGTGGCGCGACTGGTGCAGGTTGCCGCCGTGGAACCAAAGCGCCTCCTGCTGCGTCGGCTTCCACATATTGCGCAGCTCGCCTTCCCACGGGCCGGGGTCTTTGGTGGTGTCTGAGCCCAGGCCCCAGCATTTGCCAACCTTGGCCGCCATCTCGGGCGAAACCAGCCGCTCGACCCAGCCGTTCATCGAGCCGTAGCCCGTGGCATAGACGATCAGGTCCGCCTCCAGTTCGGTGCCGTCGCTCAGGATCACTGAGTTTTCGGTGATGCGCGCAATGTCGACGCCGCTTTTGAGTTTGACGTCGCCGTTGGCCACCAGGTCGCAAGCGCCCACGTCGATGTAGTAGCCCGATCCCCGGCGCAAGTACTTCATGAACAGGCCCGAGCCATCGTCGCCAAAGTCCAGCATGAAGCCGGCCTTGCGCAGCCGCTCGTACAGGTCGGCGTCGCGCTTCTGGATTTCCTCATACACCGGGATGTGGAAGGTGTGCATGATGCGAAACGGCACCGAGGCAAAGATCAGATCAGCCATGTCGGTGGTGATGCCTTTTTCCAGCGCCTGCTCCGAATACAGCCCGCCCAGCGCCAGCTCCATCAGCGAGTCTGAGCGCACGATGTGCGTCGAGCTCCGCTGCAACATGGTCACATCGGCGCCGTTTTCCCACAAGTCGGCGCAGATGTCGTGCGCCGAGTTGTTGGCACCCAGCACAATGGCTTTTTTGCCCTTGTAGGCATCGCCGCCGGGGTGCTTGCTCGAATGGTGCTGCACGCCCTTGAAGGTTTCCGCGCCTTCGATCTGCGGCACGTTGGCCACGCCCGACATGCCCAGCGCAAACACCACTTGTTTCGGCCGCAACACCAGCGACTGGCCGTCGCGCATGACGTGGACTTCCCACTCCTTGGCTGCTTCGTCGTACTTCGCCTTGATGCATTCGGTGGACGCCCAGTAGTTCAGCTCCATCACCTTGGTGTACATCTCCAGCCAGTCGCCGATCTTGTCCTTGGGGCAAAACACCGGCCAGTCGTCGGGAAACGGCAGGTAAGGCATGTGGTCATACCAGACCGGGTCGTGCAGGCACAGCGACTTGTAGCGGCTGCGCCACTGGTCGCCGGGACGCGGGAGCTTGTCGATGATCAGCGCAGGCACACCCAGGCGCTTGAGGCGCGCACCGAGGCCGATGCCGCCTTGGCCGCCGCCGATCACCAGCACATAGGGCTGAACGCTGATGCCCAGCTCGGCTTCTTCCTGTTGGCGGCGCTCGGTCCAGTTCTTCCGGCCTTGTTGCACGCCGTGCTCGGCGCCCTTGATGCGGTCGCGGCCCTTCTTCTCCTCGAAGCCCTTGAGTTCGTAGAGCGTGGTCAGCAGCGTCCAGCACAGGCCGTCCCTGAGCCGGGCGTAGCCGCGACCGCGTGCCACGGCAGTCTCAAAGGTGAACCAACCTTCGGTCACGCCGTTGGCGCGGCTGGCTTCGCCTTCGGTACGCCAGTTGGCGGGCTGGGTGGTAGCCAGCGTGGCGGCCAGCAAGTCCTGCACGCCATCGCGGCCTTCGACGGTCTTGAGGTTCCAGGTGAAGCCGATCAGGTCGCGCCAATGGCAGTCGGTGGTGAAGAGTTGCGTGGTGGCCTGCACGTCGCCGCGTGTCAGGGCGGCGTCGAACAGTTCGAGCCAACGGGCGATTTCGTCGGTGGGGCTCAGGGCGCTGTGGTGGGCCGCCGGGGGCGCGCCGGTTGCGGTGTCGGTCATGTCTTGTCTCCTTGTTGTATTGCAAATCGTCGGCAGCGGTGCCGACGCATCACTTATTGCAAGTGACATGCCCAAGTCGGAGTTATTTTTAATGCTATATTGTTTATAGCTACTTGCGCTTACGTTTAGGGGGCTAGAGCCACTTTTTATATAAATCCGTCGCACATCCAACGCGCTGTGCAAACTGTCACAGCGTGACGGCTGTCACTGCTCAGACGTGACACCTGTCACGCCTGAGGCCGACGTGTTTCAGCTGGCCGCGTCGCCGTCGCGCTGGTTTGGCGAGGCAATGCCCCAGCGCTGCATGCGCCGGTACAGCGTCATGCGTGACAGGCCCATGCGGCGTGCCGCCTCGGCCACATTCCAGCGGGTGGCAGCGAGCTGCTGCAGCAGTTGCGCCGCCTCGCTGGTCGACCCGCCGGGTGCGGCAGCCAAGCTTGGGGACGGCGCAACAAGGGGATCAAGGGCAGGCGCGCCACCCAGGTCGTCGGGCAGGTCGTACAGCTCGATCACACCCTGGTGGCACAAGCTGCGCGCATAGGCGATCACGTTGTGCAGCTCGCGCAGGTTGCCCGGCCAGTGGTGCGCCAGCAGGCGGGCGCTGGCGTCGGTAGAAAGCACCGGTGTGGCCGCTTCATCACCATCCTGCTGGTTCGCCAACATGCGGTCGATCAGCCAGTTCAGGTCGGTGCGCTGGCGCAGCGGCGGCAGCACCAGATGCGCGCCATTCAGGCGGTAATACAAGTCGGCACGAAAGCGCCCCGCACGCACCAGCGCCTCCAGGTCACAGTGGGTGGCGGCAATCACGCGGATGTTCACCGGCACCGGCCGTGTGGCCCCCACGGGCAGCACTTCGCGCTCAGCCAGCACGCGCAGCAGCCGCGCCTGCAGCAGCAGCGTCATGTCGCCAATTTCGTCAAGGAACAGCGTGCCGCCGTCGGCCTCTTGCACCAGGCCGCGCTTGGTGCGTGCACCCGCACCCGAGAAGCTGCCGGGCAGGTAACCGAACAGCTCGCTTTCGGCCAATGCCTCGGGAATGGCGGCGCAGTTCACCGCCACGAAGGGCCGATTGCGCCGCTCGCTGCTGGCGTGCAAGGCCTTGGCGAAGAACTCCTTGCCGCTGCCTGTCTCGCCGGTCAGCAGCAGCCCGACGGGCGAATTGACAAAGCGCGCTGCGCGTGCAATCTGCCGCGAAAGTGCCGCGTCACCGCCGCACAGCGCGGCCAGCGGCGCGGGCACCGGCTCCGCCTGAGTGGCCGCTGCAGCCACCGGGCGCTTGACGGCGGGCGGTGGCGTTGCCAGCAGGAACAGCAGCTGGCTGGAGCCAGCGACGGTGATGGCGCGACGGTCTGCCGGGCAGTTCTGCAGGAAACGGCCCAGGTCGCCGAGCTGGACGTTGAACAGGCGCTCGAACGCGGCACCCATCAGCGGCCCGGCCACCCGATCCTGCAGCAACAGTTGCGCGCGCCGGTTGTAGCCGATGACCCGGCCCGCCGCGTCCAGCGCCAGCAGGTAGTCGGGGTTGACCTCCAGGAACTGCGGCGAGGGCGACAGGCGCAGCACCCAGTCCTGGCGGAACTGGCGCATGAAGCTGGCGTTTTCAACGTATTGGGCGTAAATCTTCACCATCTGCAGCGCCAGATGTTGACTGTCCTTGCTCTGCGGTGATCGCAGTGCCGAGATGTCGAGCACCGCGTTGAGCTGGCCGCGTCCGTCGAACACCGGCGCGGTGGTGCAAGTCAGCGGAATGTGGGTGGCATCGAAATGGTCGCCCTGGTGCACGGTGAGGGCTTGGCCGGTGCTGATGCAGGTGCCCACGCCGCAGGTACCGGCCACCGACTCACTCCAGTCCGACCCCAGGTACAGGCCAGCACGGCGCAGCGACTGGCCGGAGTGCAGGTCGCCGAGAAAATCGACGGTAACGCCACGCGCGTCGGTCAACAGCACCACGTAGTCCAGCCCGGCCACATGCTGATAGAGCGCCTGCATGCCACTGCGCGCAATCTGCAAAATCTCGTCCATCCGTTCCTGGTGCTCGCGCAGCCGGTGGCTGGGCAGGATGATGGCATCTTGCATGCGCGTCGGGTCCAGCCGATAGTCGCGCGCGCAGCGGCGCCATGAATCGTGAATGAGGCTGTCGTCTGCAGCGGTCAGAGTGCGGTTGTCGCCCGCCACCGCTTGCATGACCGTGTCAATGTGATCGCGCTGATGCGCATTCATAATGCTTGTCTCCTGGTGCGCACACAAAATCTACGCCAATTGAAATTGGTCTGTTGATACCCAAGGTACTGTAAATTTTCACCAAAGCACCGTCAATCAGGCTGAAGTTGACGTCAATCCCGTGGCAAACACGAGGTCTTTGCGCGGTCCTTGCGCTGAATTCCACAGATTTGGGATCGCCCGGCGCTGGCGGCTTTACGTGGTGCGCAGCGCTTGCTGCGCCTGCACATCCATGAGATGCTGCGGGTGTCGGCGGCCTTGCCCTTGCGCTGGCGTTCTGCGCAGATGTCACCTGCGTAGATGGGCACACCCGGCCACGACGAATGTGGCGAAAGCCGGAAGCTGCCCCGCAAGCACAAGTCGCTCAGAAATTTATGTATTTTATGCCTCTAGCCCAGGTATTACCTGCACAAGTAGCTATTAACCATATAGCAAATTCACACGATCCCGTCGTTGCGGTTTAATACGCATGGAGACCACCTCATCAACCTCATCCAAAGCCCATTCACCATGCTCGACATTCAAAACTACACCAGCTTTGTTCTCGCCATCCTGGTCTTCCAACTGATTCCCGGTGCTGGCACCATTGCCATCCTGAACGCCACAGCCCGCCAAGGTGTGGCGGTTGGCATGGCAGCGGTGCTGGGGACGCTGCTGGGGGACTTTGTCATGATGTTCGCCGCCGTGGCCGGACTGGCCGCCACCATGCAGGCCAACCCGATGCTGTTCTCAGCGCTGCAGTGGTTTGGCGCGGGCTACCTGTGCTGGATGGGGCTGCAACTGCTGCGTGCGCCCATCTCCACCGTTGCCACGTCGGCACAGGTTTTGCACTCACCCCGGGTCTACTTTCGACAGGCGTTGATGGTCAGTGTGACCAACCCGAAAGTCATCCTGTTTTTTGTTGCCTTCTTCCCACTGTTCATCCGGCCACAGGCTCAAACGCTGACACTGGCGGTCATGATGGCCCATGTCACCGTGCTCAGTCTGCTGTACCAGACGGGGCTGGTTCTGGTCGGCAACGTGGTGGCGGCTCGCCTGAAAAGTCTGCCGTCAGCCCGCAAGATCGCCACCCGACTGGCCGGATTGGCACTGATCGGGTTTGGGCTCAAACTGGCCGCCAACAACCGGTAAGGACAGGCACCATGACCACTCCCCAATTCCCCGTGGCGATCACCGCCCTGGATGCGCCCCCCAGAACCAAACCCTCCAACTACCCGCAGCCGTTTGCCTCGCGCATGGCGGGACGGGAAAAGCGCGCTCTGGGTGATCTGTTTGGTTTGGCTAACTTCGGGGTGAATCTGACGCGCCTGGCACCTGGCGCGGTGTCCGCCCTGCGCCACGCCCACACCGTGCAGGACGAATTCATTTACCTGCTGGAAGGGCACGCGGTGTTGGTCACCGACGAGGGCGAGACCGCCCTGTCACCCGGCATGTGCGCTGGCTTCAAGGCCGGCACGGGCAACGGCCACCAGCTGGTCAACCGGTCCGGTGCCGATGTGGTTTACCTCGAAGTCGGCGACCGCAACGCCGGTGATGCCGTCACTTACTCGGACGACGACCTGAAAGCCAGCTTGGGACCGGACGGCAAATACCTGTTCACGCACAAAGACGGTACGGGGTATTGAGGCGGGGGTTCTGGTACTGACGTGACGATTGCGGCCAGTCACCGGGCTGGGCGGTCTGTGGCGCTGCGAGGGTGCCTGATGGGTGGAGAGGGCAGCAAGGGACCTGACTCCATTGAGCCTTGATTGATATTGGCCTCTAGCCAAGGTGAATCAAGCGCAAGCAGCTATCAATTGTGGAGTGTTTTGATGGGGTATATATGCGTAACACTAGGCGGGCGGCGGGAACAGATTTGGAGCCAAGATGGTGAACCAATTCCCAGGCTTCAGAGACAGGTTCCTGGAAGTCCAATTTGACGATTTTCGAAACATCGGCGATCCATAGCCACTCGTTGTCACTGTGCCGCCACTTCAGTTCCAGATAAGCTTGGAACTTGTTGACTTATCAGCGTGCTGGTAAGCGATGCCGAGGACAAGGCACCGCGATGGGTATCGACAAGTCGGCCGCTCGCGTCATAGAACAGTGGACCGTCTGCGCCGTGGGTAAACAATGGATCAGACGGCGCGTGAGGCGTGTTGTCAGTTCCCGAGGCGTCCATCCTCCAAATGGGGAATGCTCAAGGGGAAGGTTGCATGACAACGGGCGCACCAGCATCACTTCCAGCGGATAGTGCAGTGTCTTGAGTACCTTGTGCAGCTCTGGGAGCATCGCATTCGCGGTTATTTCTTGCATCCCGTCATTTTCAGGCATTAGCGTTTAGCGCGACACAGCCATCACGGTTTGACGCCACAAATCCAGGTTTTGAGAGTGAACAGGAAACCCAATGAAATCGACGATCTCCCAAAACCACCCCCGCGTCAGTGCTGAGTTTGCGAACCGTCACATATTGCACTGAAAACGAGGGGGTAATCGCCACCATCAACGTCCCCCTATGTGAATGGCAGCAAATAGGATATCAGAGTGGCGGAGTAAAAGGTCTCCTGCGTTGTGCTCTTGTCTAGTCCAAATGGACTCGAATTAGCCCATATGCACTATGGGCTAATTATTTTGCATGACATACATTGCACTCAGTCTGACATTGTGTCTAGCGCAGCTGAATCGCACCGACAAATCAACGCAAATGCGGAATTACTTTAGTGGGAGAAGAAAGATGAAACTGTCCAATATGAAATTATTCAAGTTACTGTGATGTTGCTTGCACTATTGTTTTCCGTATGCGGCGGAAGCCGTGGAGTGGGTGGTGGTAGTCTGGCCGCGGCTGTACCTGCGGCAACACCGCGCTTCGTTTATGAGACAAATCAGAATCCAAATGATGTCACGGTTTTCACGATCAACCAGACTACCGGGACATTCACCCACACGAGATCGGTCGCGGCTAGCCCCACACCAAGTGCGGTTGCCGTAGACCCCAGCGGGAATTTTTGTATACGTGACAACCGCCGGGGCAACCCTCAATCCCGACAGCGTTCTGGTTACACCATCAATCAAACAACCGGCGCTCTTACGCCGGTCTCTACGGCATTGGCAGATTTATTAGCTACGTCCATCGCGATGGTCGGTCGGTGAAGCTGTGGCATTCATTATCGAGATAGAGGGAGCAAGGAAATGAATAATTTGATTGCACAAATCTGGCGTATGGCGCTCATCATCGTTACTGGCATCGTACTCGCGAGTTGCTTGGGAGACGACGGCAGCGCGCCACCAGCCAGCGAAGGCAGCGCAACCATAGGCGCGGCGGGTGGTACGGTTCAGGGGCCAGACGGTGTACAGCTCGTCGTGCCACCGGGTGCGCTGGCCGACAACGTCACCATCCGCATCGCACGCAGTTCTGCGGGCGCGCCCAGTCTTTCCGACATCGCGCCGAAAGGCGCTCCTGCAGTGTATGAAGTCACCCCGCACGGACAGGCGTTTGCGGTGCCGGTTCAGCTCAACTTCCCGGTCACCGGAACCGGCGACTACCTCGCCTACGCTGCCGAAGCAGGCGGCAGTTGGAGCACTGTGCCGGCGACCGTAACCAACGGCACGGCAAGCATCAGCCGCGACTCGTTGTCGTGGTTCGCTGTCCTCGACCCACAGGGAATTTTTGGCTGCTACCCGAGCATTCCCTATTCATGCTCATACGCCATCATCAAGTCCGCGACCCTGGATGCCCCTGCGGGTGCCACGGCACCGCGCAACTACGGGGTGACGGCGGTGGTCAAGCCCGCGACGATGACCATCACGCTCAATATCGTGGCACCCAGCCCGTGCGCCACGGGAGCAGTCTTGAATGTCTACCAGACGCAATACGCGCCAGGCCAAAATATGAGCACCAACGCTCCCGTCTACTTCCGGCGTCCGGTGCTCACCGGTGCAGCGGTATCGCTGCCCAATGTTGTTTCACAAGAAGAAGTAGGCGGAACCTATCCGTTCAGTTTCAACTTCGATGCGACAAATGATGGCGGCAACCATTTCGACTTCGAATTTGCCTGCCATAACAAAGTGCTCGACAGGGTAGCAACTGCGATGGCGGCTTTCTCGGTGGAGATTCCGGCAACGTCATCGGCACCGGTGATCACGCAGCAGCCGGCCAACGTGGCCGTGGCTGTCGGTTCGTCGGCGACCTTCACCGTGCAGGCTACCGCTCTCCATACGTTGAGCGTGGACTGGCAGCGCAGTGACAACAATGGCATCACCTTCAATTCGCTCGGCGTCACCACGCCAGCCTACACGCTGTCATCGGCCAGTCTTGCCGACAACGGCGCATTGTTCCGGGCCCACCTCTGCGATGTCGGCACCCAGCAGACCTGCGTGGATAGCGCCAACGCAACACTTACCGTCACTGCGGCAACCGTTGCACCGTCCTTCACGCTGCAGCCGGGCGATCTGAGCATCGTTACTGGGCAAACGGCCAGCTTCACGGTCTCTGCGACGGGCACGCCAGCACCGGCAATTTCATGGGAAGTTGCCGCAGCGGGAACCACTGCTTTCGCTGCTGTCACGGGCGAAGCGGCCTGCGCGCCGACCGCAGCGCCCGGCGCCGGCACGCAGACCAGCAGCACCTGCACCATCGCGCAGACACCGGTGGCCAACAGCGGCCAGCGCTATCGCGCGGTGGCGGGCAATGCTGTAGCGGCCTCGGGTGTGGCCAGCAATTTCGCAACACTGAATATCGCCGCCGCATCGACGGCACCCAGTATCACGCAGGCACCCAGCGCGCAGACCACAACTGTCGGTGGCAGCGCCACTTTCAGCGTCAGCGTCAGCGGAACTTCGCCTATCAGTTACGCTTGGCAGATCAGCACGGACAACGGCCAGACCTGGACGCCCATCGCGGGTGCAATCGCCAGCAGCTACACAACGCCAGCCGTTGCCGCAGTCGATGACGGTACGCAATATCGCGCCGTGGTCAGCAATGGTGCAGGCACTGTCACCAGTGCTGCAGCGATTTTGCATGTGAACACAACGTGCACCGGTGCAAACGGCACGGGATGGTGCAACACTGGTGTCGCGGCATCTTACTTGCGGAATGTTGCATTCGGTTCAAACACCTTGGGTCTTGCGACTAGCTACAGCGGCGCATTGATGCGTACCACAGATGCAGGTGTGACCTGGAGTCCGGTATCGACTGCGTTTACCGGTGTGGGCGCGATTCCCGAGTTTTATGACATTGCCTTTGCTGACGCGAATACGGCCATTATTGTCGGCGGTGAAGCTATTTCTTCTACCGACAAAATCTGGCGCTCGATCGACGGCGGCATTACCTGGAGTGAGGTGTATTCCTCTCCGAGCGGCTCGTACTATCTATCGGAAGTCCGATTTGGCGATGCGAATATTGGGCTGGTGGCCGCGGGCCAATCGTTCCTGCGCACAGCGGACGGAGGGGCAACGTGGACGACTGTCAATCACGGACAGACTTTTACTAACGGAGTCGCAACTTACACGTACAGCGTCAGGTCAATTGCTTTTCCGAACTCCGGCACCATACTGGCTTCAACAAGTATTAACAACTACAGCGGCACAGCCGAGATGCTGCGCTCAACCGATGGTGGGCTGACTTGGTCACCAATCGGTTCCCTGGCCGGATATTCTCAATATCTTTGGAGGCTGAGCTTCGTCAACGCGAACGTTGGTGTCGGCGTGATCGGAGCAGGCGGTAGCACGCCGCCAATGCTGGGGCGTACGACCGATGGAGGGCAAACCTGGAGCGTGTTGCAAGTTGGTACCACTGTGGGAACCTTTTTCGATAGTGTTCACATGAACTCCGATGGCACCGGGGTTGCCGTGGACGAAACCGGTGAGATCGCGCGGACTGCCGACGCAGGCGCAACCTGGCAATGGGTGAATAGCGGTACAACCAAGCCTCTTTATGGAGTAGCCTCGCCCAGTTCCGGCGTGTATGTCGTGGTGGGTGATCAAGTCATTCTGCGCAACGTGCAGAGTGGCGTTGGCCCATGACTTAATGCAATCACAGAAAGCGGACAAGATGTGCCAGCTAATTCTGAGGGTGTTGTCAAGTTGCCAGGATCAGGTCGAATTTGCGCCACAAATCTCTAGGCCATGACAAGGATATTTTTTCTGGTGCAGGGTGATGGACAACTACAAAACGCCCTTCTCGTCACGCCCCTTCTCGTCCTTGATCCATTGTTGCCAAGATTTTGACTGATCAGCAATTTCATGGGTAACGTCTTCAAATCGGTTGGCCAGGGGTCAAACTACACACACTTTAGACTACCGTGACCAGTTGGGACTTACACCCACAGGAAAACGATGCCTCTTTCACGGCGCACAGCGCAACCAGTCTTTTTGAATTCGACCCCGTTAAAACAAAAACGAGAACTATGTACCCAGGCTTTTGCTGCCTGGGTCGAGGTGACTTGTGCCAAGATGATGACGGTATGAGGCTAGACGTTGAGATTTGAAGTGCAAATTCAGCCTCATGCTGGCAATTTGCCATTACCCTCCGGGGTCCGGCGGCGCGGATTGTCCACTCAAGGGGTTCACCAGCGCAACATTTCCCCCAGCGAGACCTTGTTCGACACACCCAACTTGGCGTA